>NZ_JAEDOS010000009.1:0-126504 GCF_017872495.1 Ruegeria sp. HKCCE4148 | reverse complement strand
CCTCGTAACCCGAAGCTCAGAGGTGCAAACCCTAATCACGTAAACAGCGTCAGAATATCTAACAACAGACCATTCTAAACGCGTCAAACCCATAACACAAACGTAACGCGGTCAAATTAAGTTCCATCAGGCTCTGTCAAACGCCGGTTGAACCCCTGGTTCGGCAAAGAATATCCGCAAAAACGGAATATCCTCGGAAAAAGCCAAATCAGGTTCTCAGGGCGCTTGCTTGACGCATCTTCTCCTGCTCGCTCGGGGTCGGCGTGTGATTGAAGCAATAAGCCGTCCGACAAGCTTCCTCTCCGCCCAGTTCTTCAATCCTCGCTTTTTGATCGGCAAAACATAGTGCGTTGACAGCATCGGGATCGCAAATTTCTCGTAACCGGCGTTCACCTTCGGCAAGAGCAGCCAGTGCAAAGGCGCCATCTGATTGCAGGGCGACAAGATCCCGGAGTTCGTTCGGGTCGGTTGCAAGATCGAAAAGCTGCGGATCATGGCCGACATAATGGACATACTTCCATTGCTGCCACCGCACCATGAACGTTCCGGTGGTTGACCCGCCATCATGGTACTCGCTTAAAATGGTGCGGTCTGGATCGTCAGGCTCACGGGCCAGTTGGCGCAGGGAAACACCGGGCAAAGCGCGGCTGATTTCGTCTTGGGATACTGCTGTGGCGTCGAGCGCAGTGGCCGCCAGATCGATCAACGAGGTTCCGGTGGCCACCTTGCGCCCCTTTGGCACGCCAGGCCATGCAAGGATCATTGGGACCCCTGCGGATTGTTCGTACATCACTTGTTTGGTCCAGAAACCCTGATCACCCATCATGTCCCCGTGGTCCGAGACATAGATGACAACTGTGTCTTCGGCCTGACCGCTTGCCTCTAACGCCTTCAAAATGCGACCGACGCAATCGTCCATGAAACTGGTCAGGCCATAATAAGCAGCCTTGGCTTCGCGCATCCTTTGTTCGTCAAAGTACTTTTCGTAGTCGAAAAAGCCCGCCAAATTCCGTAACTCTCTGTGTTCTGGGCGAAAACGGTTCTCGTATCCGACGGGTAGGTCAATCCGCGCAGGATCATAAATGGTGTAAAACTCTTCCGGGCATGTCAGCGGATAGTGCGGGCTGACCAGCGAGATAAATGCGGCCCAAGGTTGATCCGGGTCCGCCGTGTTCTGCAACCACGCTTCGGCAGCTTTGGTTATCTCGCGGTCATAGTCGGTATAAGTGCTGTTCCCAATGCCGACATCTGCGGCCAACTCTGCCGCCGCATCGTAGGGTTGCGGGGTTTCGCGGAGGAGGCCAATCGTCCATCCGACGCCGCCCACAACATGCATGGGAAGGAGTTCTTCCGAGAAACCGTTGTCATCTTCGGCCGAACGAAAGTGCAGCTTGCCGATGGAAACGGTCTTCACCCCTTGATCCCGCAAATGACGCATCCAGCTTCGGATGCGGCCATCATAGGGCGATGCACTGTCCCAATACCGGGTCTTGTGAACATGATCACCGGTTGCGATCGCCGCGCGGGTTGGAACACACATGGGCGAGGGCGTGTAAGCATTGGTAAAATGCGTGCCACGCGCGGCCAAAGCGTCAAGATTGGGCGTTTTGACGATAGGGTGTCCCGCACATCCCATCGCGTCCTTTCGATGCTCGTCCGAGATGATGATCAGCATGTTCGAACGATCACGGCGCTGCGTTCTTTCTTCTTGCCGAATATGGCTGCTCATGGGGATGCCCTTTCATGCAAGGTGTCGCACAGGACGGTCGTTCCAATTGTATGTTGGGTCAAGCTTGGTCCGCATTGGCGCCAAATTTAGTCGCCCGGTTTGGGGCGTTGCACTTCCTCAAAATGCCTCCTGGTTTTCACGAGACCGCTGCAGATCGGGCCGCATTCCAGCAATCGGTAAGGATCAGCTTTCGTGTGACGGCTCCTCGATAAACTCGACCAGCAGGCGGTTGAACGCGTCTGACCGTTCGATATTGACCAAATGACCTGTCGCCGGAAAACGATGCCATCTGACCTTGGTAAGGGTGTCCTTCAAGAATGCATTTGTTTCACCGACCAGATAATAATCGTCATCCCCGGTCACGAGCATGACAGGCGTTTTGAAAGCCTGCAGCCGAGCGCTGTCGTCAAAAAGGGAACGCCGGTTCCAATGCAGGGTAGATAACACATGCACAGCCCCTTCGGCAGACTGACCGCGCAGGTTTGCAGAATATGTCGCCCAACCATCGGGGTCGTTTTTCTGAAAGCCTTGATAGGCGGCATCATTTTCCAGCACCGCGACGGCTCCGTCTCCTCCCCGGTCTTTACGCAGCTGAATTTCGTGCCCGACCCAGGTTCTTCGATAGTTTTCCTGTTCGCCCGGATCGCGGGGTCCAGAGCTGTTACCAACCAGCGTCACGCTCAGGACGCGTTGGGGGTGGTTCAGGGAAAAGTCCAGGCTGGTGAAACTGCCCATCGAGGTTCCGACAAGATGCGCGGCGTCCAGACCCAGATGATCGAACAACGCCAAAAGATCACCGGTTGATTGCGCCTGCCCATATTGCGCGCGGTCTGAGGGGATCGCAGAGGGATGAAACCCACGCGCCGAGTAGGTGATGCAGCAAAAGGACTCCGACAGGTCCGAGACCTGCCGATACCAACTGCGGTAATCGCCGCCGAATTCGTGCACAAATACAATCGGGGCACCTGTTCCGGTTGCCTCGTAGTACAGCGCTATCCCATCAGGTGTTTGAAACTCGGGCATTCGAATGGTCCTGTCTTGGTCGGAGAGTTTTGAGTTCAGCGTGTCAAAACTGCGATGGCTGCATCGTCATATCCCAGTTCTGACAGAACTTCGTTCGTATGTTGTCCAAGGCGGGGTGCCGGGCTTTCCTGAAGGCCGCGATCTGCAATGGGGTTGCGCGCAAAACGCATATCCTTCCCTTCAGAGCTTACGGTGGAAAAGGCGGCGTATTCTTCTGCGATAGGATCGTCTGCAATCGTTTGGATGTTCTCGACCATCGAGCACGGAATGCTGTTGTCGATCAAAATCTGTATCCAATGAGATGCCGGATGCTGTTTCAGATGCGCGCCCAACACCTGATCCAGAGCGTCGCGATTGGCCAGCCGCACCTCATCGCCCTGAAAGCGCGGGTCGTCCAGCAGGTCAAGGTATCCTATGGCCTCGCAAAAACGGGGCCAGTCCTTGTCACTTCCCAGGCCAATGACGATATCCCGGTCCGCTGTCGGATAGGGTTCAAAAGGTGTCATCGACGGGTGGCGTGAGCCGATGGGTTTTGGAACGATCCCGGCATTGAGATAACGCGCAAAGGCATTTTCCAAGCAAACCCACTGACAGGCCAGCATGGAAACGTCCAAGTGACTGGTACTTTGGCTCCCTTGTGCGTCGCGCGCATACAGACGTTGCAGAATGCCGATGGTGGTGAACAGCGCAGCCGAGATGTCCCCAATCGAAAAGCCGACGCGGGTGGGGTCTCCGTCCAACTCTCCGTTAATACTCATCATGCCGCTCATTGCTTGGACCACGATGTCATAGGCCGGGCGGTGCGAAAGGCTTCCGGTTTGCCCAAAGCCGCTGATCGAGGCCGAGATCAGGCGCGGGTTGATCCGTTTCAGATCGGCGTCGCTGCATCCCAACCGGTCGCGCACACCGGGCCGCATGTTCTCGACAAACACATCTGCTGTGGCCAGCAGCTTGTGCAGGGCTTCTTTGCCCTGTTCAGTCTTCAGGTCCAGAACGACCGAGCGCTTGTTGCGGTTCAGGGACGCAAAATAGAGGCTGATGTCATTCTCGAACGGCGGAGTTGTGCGGGCAAGGTCACCAGTCGGGTTTTCCACCTTGATAACGTCGGCGCCCAGACTGGCCATTAGCCAGGTGCAGAACGGCCCGGACAAAACGGATGTCATGTCGACAATTCGGATACCTTTCATCTGGAACTCCTTCCGAGCATGGATTTCAGGGTTTTCAGATGCCCGTCGGCAGAGGCTATGGCCGGTGCACACAACGTTTGGCAGGTGTCTGTTAAAACTTCTTGCGTCACCATTCGGTCGACCAGACCCCACATGGCTGCATCCTCTGCGCTGACGGCATCGCCCCCCAACAGGATTGCTGCGCTCCGACCCGGGCCAATCAAGGCGTGCATCCTGTTTACATCGTATTGACCGGGTAAAACGTTGTTCTTGAGCACCGGGTAGGAAAACCGTGCTTCGGGCACACAAACCCGGATGTCGCAGGAAAGGGCCAGTGTCATCCCCCCGCCGATGCAAGGCCCATTAATGGCAGCCAGAGTCAGTACCGGGATGGCTCTGAGCGCTTCGGCCATTTCGTCCCAGGGGTCTGGGCCGTTCACGTCGATGGAAAGTGTGTTTAGATCCGCGCCAGCGCAGAAAACACGCCCGCATGCGCCGGTAATGATCACAGCCCGCAGCGCTGTGTCACTGCCGGCTTCAAGGAAAACGTCACGCAGAGAGACCAGCATCTGAGGTGTCAGCGAGTTGGCCTTTGCTGGCCTGTTGATCGTGACAGTCAGACAGGCACCTTCGCGTTGGGCCATGATCAGGTCATTGTCACTCATGACCGGAACTCCGGCACGCTTCGATCCAGCATACGCATCAGCGCTGGCCACTGGACGCCCCCATGTGGTCCGTTTTGCGGCGCCCCCCAGTCGTGCAAGGCATCCATTGCATCGTCTGTGATCGTGATCGGCTTGTCCGTTGAACTCAGAATATCGACCTGAATTTTGCAGGCCATCTCAAGGTAGTAGTGATAAATAAAGGCCTCTGCCGCCGTGCGTCCGACCACCAACAGCCCGTGGTTCTGCAACAGCATGGCAAAATTGCTACCAAGGTCGCGCGCCAACAGGGTACCTTCGTTCTCAACCGCTGTGGAGTCCTGATAGGGATGGCTCGACAACGTACCCAGTACAAATCCCGCGTGTTGGGACAAAGCCAACAACCCTTCGGGCATGGCCGACACGGCAACGCCAGCGCGCGTGTGGCTGTGGATCACGTAATTCACGTCAGGCCGAGCCGACAGAATGCCCGAATGGATGATGTGCCCGGCCAAATTGACGATCTTACCGCTGCCCGGCCCGTCATCCACGGCCTGCCCGTCGAAAGACATACGGGTCAGGTTCGAAGCCGTGATTTCGTCGAACATCAAATCGTGTGAGTTCAACAGGTAATGATCAGGGTCCTCTGGAAGACGCGCTGAAATGTGGGTCGATGTCAGGTCGGTCCAGCCATAGTAATGAGCAAGGCGGTAAAGCGCGGCCAAGTCCTGACGGATTACGTCACTCATCAAGCCTCTCCCAACGCTTCGCGGTACAAATTGTGGAAATGGCGCAGCCCGACCTCACTCATCGCACCAGAGCCGTCACCGATGACATAAGGCCCCGGTTCGAACGCGCGGCTTTGCATGCCTTTCTGGATCTTGGAGACAACAACTTCGTCTTCGGCCCCGGTTGTTTCCTTGTGCTTGTGCATCAGTTCAATCACATCTTCATCCGAAATGCCTCCGCTTGAGAACCACCGATACCGATAGATCGTCTTGTTCCATGCCACAGGCAAAAACTGACGGATCGTAAAGTACCCTCCGGGGTAACAGCACATCGACACATTGGGAAAGATCCAGTAGGCACCGTAATCACCTGCGCGTGGGCCGGCGTTCAGATCATAATCATACTGCTTTTCGTTCTTTGTCTGCGCCTTGCCATCATGCCAGATTGTCTTCCCGTGCGGGACCGTTGTGTATCCGTCCATCTCAAGAACGCCATGGGTCAGCGAGCTCGCATGCACTGTCGGGCAATGGTAGCACTCGTTGTAGTTTTCGACCGAAAGCTTCCAGTTGCTGTCATGTTCGATTTCAGTTTCGCAGACAAATTTCAGCTTTGTTGGGTCGGAATGAAAGCTGAGGATGTTGTCGCGGTATTCCTCAAGCCCGGGCCCCATAGGCTCAGCGTTTTCGTCTAGGTTCACAAAGACAAAGCCACAGAACTCCTCGACCTGAATAGTGCGCAGGTTGATCTGGTCACAGGTCAACCCATCGCTTTCCGCAGAACCCGGCGCGCGGCGCAGTCGGCCGTTAATTTCATAAGTCCACGCATGATAAGGGCAGACCAACACCCTTTTGCCCTTGCCTGACCCTTCGACCAGCGGATGACCGCGGTGGCGGCAGATATTGTAATACGCATTGATGCCACCATCCTGTGCGCGAATGACAAAGACATCCTCATCAACGATGGTGAATGTCTTGAAATCGCCCGGCTCCGCAACTTCGGACACATGACAAACGCATTGCCAGCTTCGGAAGAAGATTTTCTCTTTATCGACCTCGAACCAGTCCGGCTGAGTGTAATATTTGGCCTGCAAAGGCAAATCTCGTGGCATCTGGGGTCTCTTCTGGTGGGTTTGCCAAAGTGGTGCTGCATCGCGGGGATGTTGTTCAGCATTAGCCTGCATTGCACTGGCAGCTTTGCACAGATATAGAATCTTTATATCTAGGATAACTTAAAGTTGGTCTCATGAGGCAAAGCGGCAGTGACGTTCCACCGCTCGGGGCAGTTCGTGTCTTTTGGATTGCCGCGCGGTATGGAAACTTTAAACGCGCCGCAACTGAACTTGGTGTGACGCCCACAGCCGTGAGTTCACAGATCAAATCGCTCGAGGCTCATCTGGGCTGCCCCCTGTTTGAACGCCATGCGCAGTCGGTTGCTTTGAACGAAGCAGGGCAGCAGTTTTCCGAAGCGTGCGAGGCGGTGTTCGCGCGGCTTGACCGGGCCGTGCAGGACGCGCGCCAGACCGCTAATAGATCGTCAATAACGGTTGGCGTCGGCGCGCTGATTGGGTCGCAATGGTTGTCCCGCCGCCTGTTCAGCTTTTGGCAACGTTTCCCGGAAACAGGCCTGCATCTTCAGTATTCCCCGGGTGGTGTGGAGTTTTCGGATGGTCAGACCGATATGATGCTGGCCTGGGGGGACGGAGATTGGCCGGGATTGACGTCAGAGGCGCTGCTGCGTTTCCCAACGTCGCCCGTCATCAGCCCATCTCTGATCGCAGAGGGGGGCCATCCTACCGAACCTGCAAACTTGTTGCGCCTACCTCTGTTGCACTGGAAGGATCAAGTCGACTGGCTGGAGTGGTTCGATGCACACGGGGTGGAAACCGGCGACCACCTTCCCGGTGTGATTATAGACGATTCGAGTGTTCTGCTCCGAGCGGTGTTGTCGGGACAGGGTGTTTCCCTTGGGTTACTGCCGTTGATCGAGGCTGAATTACAATCCGGCCAGTTGATACGGCCGTTTGCCAAAGACTTTGCACCTTCCAGATCCTACCATCTTGTTTACCCATCTGACGCGATAAAACAGCCGCAACTCAGGGCATTTCGGGATTGGATTTTGCAAGAAGCAGGTCGGGACAACCGCTAACAGATGCTGCGATTGAAAGGGGGGCCTCAGGTCAGCTTGCTGGCAAGAATGAATGCGCTGCATTCATCTGCCAAGGCTTTGAACCGAGGCCTTTCCTTCACATACAAATAGACCTGTCGCCTGTCGGGTAGATCGGACAATGTGCGAAAGGCCATGCTTTCAGGGATAATACGAGCAACGGTTTGCGGAAGGATGGTAACCCACTTGCCCGTTCCAACCATTGTTATCAGGGACTGCGTATTGTGAATGGTGACATTCGCCTCTTCAACCGCCTTAACGAACTCAGGCGTCTCGATGAGGTCGCACAAGGCGTTTCGCACAAATGAAGGTGTGACCACATCATTTACACTGGGCGGAACCGCCTTTTTGTTGAACGGATGATCAGCGGCGCAGACAAGACCGAACTGATCTTCGAAAAAGAGGTGCGCTTTAACCCCTTTAACGGGGTGAAAGCCTGACGCTATGCCAATATCAGCTTTGCCCTCGGCAAGCGCATCCAAAACCTGTCGCGTATCAGCGTCCATTAGTTCGACTTTCACGCCTGGGAAACGGTGTGTCATGTGTTCGAGCACGGACGGGAACACCAACGCGGCGACCGAAGGGACGGACGCAATTCGGATCAATCCATTGGCGGCATGAGCAGCAGCTTCGATCGACTGCACCGTTTGGTCAAACTGGCGGACTTGTTTAAGAGACAACTCAAACACTTGCTCGCCCAATGCAGATAGGTGGTTCTTACGCTCGCCAACAAACAGCTTTTTTCCCAAGTGGTCCTCAAGTTGTTTCAATGTCATCGAGACAGCAGATTGTGTGCGCCCCAACCGGTCGGCTGCTTCCGACAAGTTGCCCGTTTGCGCGACCGTGCAAAAACAACGCAGCATTTCGATTTTTAGTGTCAAATTTCAAAATTCCTGAAGTTTGGTCAATTATATTGAATTTGACTGATATTGTGTGAGAAGTCCATTATGCCCCAACTTCTATTTTTTTTGGGGCGAACCGTGACCAACCTGAACCTGATTGCTGGCGAATGGCTTGCCGGCGAAAGCGAGATCGAAAACCGCAATCCTTCAGACCTGAGCGACCTTGTTGGCCATTTCGCACAAGCCAGTGCGGATCAGCTGGACGTGACTCTGGACCAGGCGCGTGTCGCGCAAGCCGAATGGGCGGCCTACGGGCTCGAACGCAAGCAGGCGGTGCTGATGAACATCGGCAACGAGCTGATGGCCCGTGCCGAAGAGCTGGGCACCTTGCTCAGCCGCGAAGAAGGTAAACCCTTTGCAGAAGGGAAGGGCGAGGTCTATCGCGCCGGTCAGTTCTTTACCTATTACGCAGCTGAATGCCTGCGTCAGATCGGTGAGAACGCAGATTCCGTACGTCCTGATATCGAGATTGACGTGCGCCGCGAGGCGGTTGGCGTGGTCGCCGTTATCAGCCCGTGGAACTTCCCGACCGCGACGGCTTCGTGGAAGATTGCCCCGGCGCTCTGCTATGGCAATGCGGTAGTCTGGAAACCCGCCAACATCACGCCTGCCTCTGCCGTGGCCCTGACCGAGATCATCAACCGTCAGGATATTCCCAAGGGCCTGTTCAGTCTTGTCATGGGCTCGGGTCGGTCCATTGGGCAACGGCTGGTGGAAAGCCCGAAGGTCAACGCCATCTCGTTCACCGGATCGGTGCCGGTGGGCAAGGGCATTGCAGCAGCGGCCATCCAGAACCTGACCAAGGTTCAGACGGAGATGGGATCGAAAAATGCGCTGGCCGTGATGGACGACGCCGATCTCGACCTTGCCGTTTCGCTGGCATTGGGCGGCGCGTTTGGAGGAACCGGTCAGAAATGTACCGCCTCATCGCGGCTGGTGGTTCATGCCGCTGTGCATGACGCGTTTGTCGAGAAACTGGTATCGGGTGCTCAGGCGATGAAAGTCGGTCACGCGCTGGAAGAGGGGACTCAGATGGGCCCTGTCGTCAGCGCGCAGCAACTGGCCGAGAACCTGGCCTATGTTGATCTGGGTAGATCCGAAGGCGCTGAACTGGCCTGCGGCGGGCAGCGTTTGGACATGCCGCATGATGGGTATTACATGAGCCCCGGCGTGTTCCTGAACACCACCAACGACATGCGCATCAACCGGGAAGAGATGTTCGCGCCGCTGACCTCGGTCATCAAGGTCGACAGCTATGATGAGGCCTTGGCCACGGTCAACGATACCAATTTCGGTCTGACCTCGGGCATCGTCACGCAAAATCTGGCCCGCGCCACACATTTCCGGCGCAATGCGCGCACCGGGGTTGTGACGGTGAACCTGCCCACAGCGGGCACGGATTATCATGTACCCTTTGGCGGGCGTGGTGACAGCTCTTATGGCCCACGTGAACAGGGCAAGGCGGCGGCCGAATTCTACACGACGGTCAAAACTGCATATATCAGCGCCGGAAAGCCGATCTGATGCGGATCGATGGGCTGCAATACGCCAACTGGTCCGAAAAGATCTTTCGGCAATTGCGCGAAGGGGGCGTGGACGCGATCCACGTCACCATCGCCTATCATGAAAATTTCCGTGAAACCGTTCTGAACTTTGAAAAGTGGAACCGCTGGTTCGAACAATACCCGGACCTGATCATGAAGGGTCAATGGGCCAGCGACATTGACACGGCGCGGGAAACCGGGCGCACAGCAGTTTTCTTTGGGTTTCAGAACCCATCGCCCATCGAAGACGACATCGGCTTGGTCGAAATCGTGCATACATTGGGCGCGCGATTTATGCAGCTGACCTACAACAACCAATCGCTGTTGGCGACAGGCTGCTACGAAGCCGAAGACACCGGGATCACCCGCATGGGGCGTCAGGTGATCAAAGAGATGAACCGGGTCGGGCTTGTCGTTGACATGAGCCATTCAGCCGACCGGTCCACGATCGAGGCGGCCGAGCTGTCCGAGCGTCCGATTGCGATCACTCACGCTAACCCGTTTGATTGGGCCCCGGCCCTGCGCAACAAGCGAGACGAAGTGATCCGTGCGGTGACTGAAAACGGTGGGATGTTGGGGTTTTCGGTCTATCCTCATCATCTGAAGGACAAGTCGGACTGCACCCTTGAAAGCTTCTGCGAGATGATTGCGCGGACGGCTGAGAAATACGGAGCGGAACATCTCGGGATCGGAACGGATCTGTGCCAGGATCAGCCCGACAGCGTTGTCGAATGGATGCGGGTCGGTCGTTGGTCGAAGCAGATCGATTATGGTGAGGGGTCGGCAAGTAACCCCGGATTCCCCCCGATGCCGTCTTGGTTTCAGGACAATCGGGATTTTGGAAACATCGAATCCGGGTTGCGTGCGACCGGTCTGAACGATGAAGAAGTGGCCGGTATCATGGGTGAAAACTGGTACAGGTTCTTTGCCGAGAATTTCGGTGCTCAGGGGTAGTTGAATGGACGCTCAGACGCAGACACAGATCGAAAGACGAGACCCGGCCACAGTTATGCGGCTGTCGCGGTTGGGTTCTTTGCATCAGTGTCGACTGAGTTTCATGCGGCAATTGACCCGCCGGATGGCACGGGAAAACTGGTCGTTCACACGGCCTCTCTTCGACATTGACGCCAATGGTGTTGGTCGGGCGGTCTATACCGCTCAAGGGCCGGATCGGACATATTCGCTGGTGGCCTTTGCTCATGACTTGCCGCCGGAGCAACGCTCGGATCGTGTGATTGCCGAAGCGTGGGATGCCACCTTTGCTTTGTTCGACGGCATCCCGACCGAGGCCGACATCGACCGCCTTTCCCAAAACGTACCCCTGCAAGAGGCCGGGCGGGTGAGCGAGAGCGAGCTGTCCTTGTCTCGTGCCAATCGCTCGGTCCGCCTTTGGGACCATGTTGTGAAATCCTTGGCCGCAGGCCAGCAGCCGGATGTAGAGCAGATCTATCAGGTTGGGTACCTGATGCGGACAACTGCTGTATATGGCTCGGGCAAATTTGGCGCGGCGGATCGGGAAAAAGTTGCCGACCGGCCCGAGACGCAGGCCCCGTTTCAGGTCGAGATGCTATCGGTCTTTCTGACCCGGGCGTTTGTGCGGGATCTGGTGCAACACATGGCGAACGTCCAAGGCGGCGATCAGGCTGCAACTTTGGACCCAGAAATTTCCCGCTGGCTGGGGATTGGTAACTCTACCGGGCTTGGCATGGCGCCGTTTATCGTCAACCACCCTGTTCTGTTCAACAACTGGATCATGGTACGGGAAGAAGCGATTGCGCGGGTTCGGTCTGTGGACGTGGCCAGCGAAGCCGAGATCGCACGGTTCCGCGATGTTTTCGAACGCAGCCGACTGTCGGTTTCGTGGTGGCGGTCTGAACATCCGATACAGGTCAAAAAGCTCGAGGCATTGAAGGCTGACCTGTTGTTGATCTCCGAGTATCTGCGCCAAGATAATTTGACCGCAGATCGACCGTGGAATCGACTGGTGGACTGGTCAGAAACCGCGTTGAGCGAGGAAGGTCAGGAGTTGCTGGCGTCGCTGATCCTGGAGCCTTATAGCGATTTGGTGGACGGGCTGGCCTCGTGCATGGCAGACACCCGTTCGCAGGCGTTTGTAATTGATGGAACCATGTCCATCGGGACAGTTCGTGATCTGATCCGGGAAACATATGCCTGGGCTTTGGATCTGGATTGGGACGTCCGCGAGAATTGCGCGCGGGCGTGGTATGTTTCTGAAGAAAAGCTGGAACCCCGCATGGGGGAACGGTTTGATGAACCCATTTCTGACTATGAACAACCTCTGGCTCCGGCGCGGGATGCAGCGGCTGTCTATGACGCGCTGGGCGGGTGGGAAGACACCAAGCCCGTGGCCGAATTTCTGTTGCGTCACCCGGAACATCGCCACACGATCCGGCGCGTACAAATGACCCCATCCGCACCCTATGGTGAAATCCGGGATAACACGATTGGGTCAAAGGTGCTGCCTATCGACATGCTGCGGGCAAAGCTGTCTTTCTTTGGAGCAACCCATTTTGACCCCCGTTCGGATCGATGGGTGCGAATCTGCATGTATTCCGGTGCGCCGTACCCGGAGGAGCTGACTTCTGAAAACGCGGATCTTTGGGTCTACCCGCAGGAACCAACATGAATTTTTCGCTCAACGAGATGGAAGCAACCGCAAAACGGGCCACCCGTGGCGCGGGCTATTCCTGGGGCCAGGCCGAGGAGGCGTCGAAGGCGGCCCGCTGGCTGTGCGCGCAGGGGCTGGATGGGGCCGGGATTTTGTCCTCGTTGTTGGAGCAGGGGCTGGCTTCGGACCCGGCGACGCATCGCCCTGGGCAGATTGATCGTCTCTGGCAGGGCGAAGAGGCGTTGTGCCCCTTGTCTGCGGGGCCTTTGTTGTCTGATGCGGCCCACTTGCTGAAAACGAGTCCAATCGAGATGCGGAACGTCGCAGTGCCCGCCTTGATGCTGCCGTTTGCGCGCCACGCCGCGCGTAAATTGAACGAAGCGCTGACGATTGAGATCGACACGGTTCAGAATGTCGTGGGCGAGGATTGGCTCATGGCCCCGGACAGTTTGCCAAAAACGGCCCACACGGTCGTGGTTTCCCGAGGCGGTGCACCGACCGCAACACGTGAACAAGAGACACGCGCCTATCCTGACCCGCAGGATTGGGACATGCTGAACCGCTATGCCCACCGCACCTATGCCCCCGCAACCGAGGAATCCCGCCTGCTGGGTGCAGGGTCCGGGCTTTCTGACAATGATTGAAGAGACGCCAAAGTGACCGATACACAAACCCTGACCCTTGCTGAGATCGAAGACCTGTCTTTCCGTGCGCTCGTTGCGGCTGGCACATCCGAAGAAAATGCCCGCCCGCTGGCGCAGGCCACAGCGGCAACCGAAGCCGATGGCGTTGCAAGTCACGGGCTCGCCTATATCCCGATCTATTGCGAGCATGTGCAATGCGGCAAGGTCGATGGTTTAGCGGTTCCCGTTCTATCACGCCCCAAACCCGGTGTTGTGGCGGTTGACGCCGCAACCGGCTTTGCGCATTCGGCCATTGACACAGGGTTCGAGACCCTGATCCCGGCGGCCCGAGAACAGGGCGTCGCGGTGCTGGCCATAAAAAACAGCTATAACTGTGGCGTTTTGGGCTACCACACTTATCGTTTGGCCCAGGCCGGGCTGGTGGGACTGGGGTTCACCAACGCCCCCGCTTCGATCGCGCCTTCCGGTGGGTCGAAGCCTGTGGTTGGAACCAATCCGTTTTCCATTGCCGCGCCCGGCCCCGATGGCGAACCCGCCCTGCTGATCGATCAGAGCGCCAGTACCATAGCCAAAAGCGAAGTGATGAAACATGCGCGCGAAGGCAAACCAATCCCGGTTGGGTGGGCGTTGGATGCGGATGGCAACCCAACAACCGATCCTGAAGTTGGTCTGAAGGGCTCTATGGCACCGTCAGGTGGATATAAAGGCGTCGGCGTCGCGCTCATGGTAGAGCTCATGGCCGCAGCGCTGACGGGGGCCAGTTTGGGCATCAACGCGTCCCCGTTTTCCGGAACTGTGGGCGGCCCGCCGAAGACAGGTCAATTCTTCATCGCGATTGATCCCACGATAACGGCGTCGGGTGTGTTTGAGACCGGTGTTGCCGAACTGGTCGGGGCGATCCGTGCGCAGGAGGCTGCGCATCTGCCCGGAGACGGCCGCCGTACCAAGCGCCTGTCATCTCGGCAGTCGGGGGTCGCGGTCAGTCGCGCGACGCTCGACAAGATCGCGGGTTTTCTGTGATGCGCGTTTGAACAGGTTTCAGACTGCCACAGATGAAATAATGGGTCGATTTCGTACCAGAGGTGGACCCGCAAGGCTGAGCGCCCGGGGCGAAGCAGTCACGTAACAGGACCACTCGTTGAACGCATTACCCCGGGCTGCAAGGAGCCCGACCATGGTCGGGCTGTAGCAATAGAGTCAAAGGCACTCGGCCAAGGATTTCGCAAGGTTGCGAATGACGTTAGGATAAAGATCCGCGCCTGGCTGAAGATCGGATCCAAGGGGGTCCATCACGCTGGTTTTGGCCTCGACGCCACCCATAACGCTTTCAACGATCCCCGGATCGAACTGGGGTTCTGCCAAAACGCAGTCGATACTTTCATCGCGGATACGTCCTTGAACTTCCGCAATGCGTGCTGGGCTGGGGTCGGACGCATCGCTGAGTGAGATTGCGCCAGAGGCGGGGAAGTCGAAGGCGTCTTCAAAATACTGATAGGCGTCGTGGAACACGATGAAGCTGCCGCCCCGTACAGGGTCCAGCGTTTCGGCCACTTCAGCAGACAGTGCAGCCATTTCCTCGCGCGCGGCGGCGGCGTTGGCAAAATAGGTGCCAGCATTTTCAGGGTCCGCCGCAGACAGCTGCGCCGCGATCACATTCAGCCAGGTTTCTGCGTTTGCCGGTGAAAGCCAGGCATGTGGATCATGGTCACCATGGTCGTGCCCTTCGTGGCCATGGTCGTCGTGATCATCATGGTCATCCTTGGCGTGATCTTCGTGGTCGTGCTCGTCATGCCCATCGTGGTCCGCATGTTCTTCGTGATCATGGTCGTCATCTTTGGCATGATCGTCATGATCGTGCTCGTCATGTCCGTCATGATCCTCATGATCGTGCCCATCTTCTTTGGCGTGATCGTCATGGTCGTGATCGTCGTGATCCTTGTCTTCGGCGTGGTCGTCGTGGTCATCTTCGTCGCCGTGATCATGCGCTTCGAACAAAGCGTTTTCGCGGAATTCAAGAAGAACGGTACCGTCGGCCTCCAGCATGGATGTAACGGTTGCGCCTTCAGCCAGCGTATCGATCGCATTCTCCATCCATGGCGTCAGATCTTCGCCCATCCAGAACACCAGATCGGCCTCTTGCAGCGCTGCGGCCTCGGAAGGGCGGAGGTTGTATTCATGCGGCGAAGCACCTGGTGCAACGATCAGGTCCGGGGTTCCGACACCGTCCATGACGCGGGCGACCAGCGAATGGATTGGTGCAATATCAACCGCAACGTTTGGCGCGTCCGCAAGGGCTGTTCCACCCATCAATGCAGCCGTGATCGACAATGGAAGAAGCTTTCTGGACATCAGACCCTCTGTGTGATTTTATAACGTTGCGAGTGGCAATACATGATATGAAATAACATGACAAGTGATGCGCGCCCTGCGCCGGTCAAGGACTCGGCTCCGGTAGGGTTTCTGGAACATGACCATCAAACCTGCGTCGAAACAGCCTTGGCCTCGGTCGAAGCTCGATGCAGCACCGAAGGGCTGCGTCTTACACCAGTGCGCCGCAAGGTGCTTGAGATGCTGCTGCAAGAACACCGTGCGCTTGGGGCTTACGCAATTCTGGATCGGTTGCGCGCCGAAGGATTTGGTTCGCAGCCGCCCGTTGCCTATCGCGCGTTGGATTTTCTGGTGCAGAACGGATTTGTCCACAAGATCGAGCGGTTGAATGCGTTTGTGGCGTGCTCGCATCCGGGGCAGTCGCATTCTCCGGCGTTCATGATCTGTAGAAAGTGTGATGCAGTGGCCGAAGCGCAATCAGCCCCCGCCAAGGGTGTTCTGGGTGCTGCAGCGCGCGCAGCGGGTTTCGAGATCGAACGAACGGTTGTAGAAGCCGAAGGTCTCTGCCCTGACTGCACCGAAAAGGCGTAAAGATGGCCCTTATCACTGTTGAGAACCTCAGCGTGCGCTATGGCGCGCATACCGTGCTGAGTCGTGTGGACATGGCCGTCGAACCGGGTGAAATCGTCACCATCGTTGGTCCCAACGGATCGGGAAAAACCAGCTTGCTGCGTGCCATTATCGGTGCGACGCGTCCGTCTTCTGGGCAAGTGTCCCTGAAGCCAGGGTTGAAAATCGGATATGTGCCGCAGAAATTGCATGTCGACCCGACATTGCCCATTTCCGTTGAACGGTTCATGCGCCTGACCGACCGCGTGTCTCGCACGCAATGCGGTTTGGCGCTCGAAACTGCGGGCGTGCCGGATCTTTTGCACCGCCAGATGTCGCAGTTGTCCGGTGGACAGTTCCAAAGGGTGCTGCTGGCGCGGGCGTTGATCAACCGTCCGGACATTCTGTTGCTGGACGAGGCGACCCAGGGTCTGGACCAACGCGGGTCAGCCAGCTTCTATCAGCAGATTGAGGCGGTGCGCCGTGAAACCGGATGTGCCATCCTGATGATCAGCCATGAATTGCACGTGGTCATGAGCGCCTCGGACAGGGTGATATGCCTCAACGGGCATGTCTGTTGCGAAGGCTCTCCGGCGGTTGTTGCGTCGGCGCCGGAATACCGTGCGTTGTTTGGTACAGGCACCGGTGGGGCGTTGGCGCTGTATCGCCATGAGCATGACCACCATCACGATCATGAACATGATCATGACCACCCCCCTAAAGAAGCGGCGGAATAATGCTTGATGATTTTATGACCCGCGCGACGCTCGCCGGTGTTGGTGTGGCATTTGCAGCGGCCCCTCTTGGGTGTTTCGTCGTGTGGCGGCGCATGGCGTATTTCGGAGATGCAACCGCACATGCCGCAATTCTGGGTGTGGCGCTGTCTCTGACCTTTCAAATGTCAATCTTCACTGGTGCGCTGGCCGTGGCACTGATGATGGCGCTGACCGTGACCCTTTTGGCTGGTCGTGGCTATGCGATGGATACGCTTTTGGGAGTCCTGGCGCATTCTGCCCTGGCGTTTGGCTTGGTCGCCGTTTCATTCCTGTCCGGTGTACGCATTGATCTTATGGCTTACCTGTTCGGGGATATTCTGGCCGTATCGCGCTCGGACCTCATCGTGATCTGGGGCGGTGCGGCGTTGGTTGTCGCGCTAATCACCTGGCGCTGGTCGCAGCTGTTGACGGCCACTCTGAACGAAGAACTGGCTTATGCCAGTGGCTTTGATCCTAAGCGAGAGCAGTTGATCCTGACACTGTCCCTAGCTGTCACCGTGGCGGTGGCGATCAAGGTTGTGGGCGTTCTGCTGATTGCGGCCATGCTGATCATTCCGGCCGCAGCGTCCCGCAACTTGGCGCGTTCACCCGAGTCCATGGCCCTGATTGCCGCCGGGATCGGCGCGTTTTCAGCCGTTGCTGGGCTGAGAGCAGCTTACGTTTTCGACACCCCGGCGGGGCCATCGATTGTCTGTGTGGCGGCAGTTTTGTTTGCCTGCCTCAGCATCCTTGGATGGAAATCCCAAGGCAGGGTGTAAAGACGCTCGGCCTTAGGCGTTTGTGAACATGTCCTTGTACTGATCACGCAGGATGTTTTTCTGAACTTTGCCCATGGTGTTGCGGGGCAGTTCGTCCATCAGGATCAGTTCGCGGGGATGCTTAAACCGGGCCAGGCTTTTGCACACTGAGGTCTGTATCTGATCCAAATCGGGGCTCGCACCGGGCTCGGCCACGATCACGCCCAGGACGGTTTCGCCGAAGTCCGGGTGCGGCACACCGATCACCGCGCTTTCCAGCACACCGGGTTGGTCGTCCAAAACCAGTTCGATCTCTTTGGGGTAAATGTTGTACCCGCCCGAGATGATCAGGTCTTTGTTGCGGCCAACGATGTGAACGTATCCGTCCTCATCAACACGGCCCAGATCACCGGTGATAAAGAATCCATCTGAGCGCAGTTCCGCAGCGGTCTTCTCGGGCATCTGCCAATAGCCCTTGAAGACGTTGGGGCCGCGTACCTCTAGGACACCGATTTCTCCTTGCGGAAGGGTGTTGCCATCGGTGTCGCAGACCTTGAGCTCGACCCCGGGCAACGGGAAGCCAACGGTTCCTGCGCGCCGTTCGCCGTCATAGGGGTTTGACGTGTTCATATTGGTTTCGGTCATGCCATAGCGTTCCAGGATACGGTGGCCGGTACGATCCTCGAACTGCACATGGGTGTCTGCCAGCAAAGGCGCCGAGCCGGACACGAACAACCGCATATGGGCCGACAGGTCCTTGGTGAAACGCGTGTCTCCCAGCAGGCGGGTGTAGAAAGTTGGAACGCCCATCATCGACGTGGCGCGCGGCATCCAGTCGATGATCTGGTCCAGATCGAATTTGGGCAGCCAGATCATGCTGCCACCTACCGCCAACATGACGTTGGTCGCCACAAACAGCCCATGTGTGTGAAAGATCGGTAAGGCGTGCAGCAGCACGTCGTCAGAAGTAAAGCGCCACTCGTCAACCAATGTCTGTGCGTTGGATAGCAAGTTGTTCTGGGACAGCATCGCGCCTTTGGATCGACCGGTGGTGCCAGAGGTATAGAGGAAGGCGGCCAAATCCTCTTCGTCCCGGTCAACGGTTTCGAAATGCGTGGGCAGCCCTGCTGTCTGATCTAAAAGAGAACCCGAGCCATCGGCGTTCAGGGTTTCGATCTGTGCGTCAAGTCGGGCTGCAATAGGCGAAAGGTTGTCTAGGGCGCCGCTGTCACAAACAACTAGCGACGCACCGCTGTTTTCGATGAAATAGGTCAGCTCGTCCGCAGTATAGGCGGTGTTGAGCGGCAGAAACACAAGGCCCGCTTGCGCGCAGGCCGCAAAAAGCGCCAGCGCCTCGGGTGATTTTTCAATCTGTGCGGCGACACGATTACCGGGTTTCAGGCCCAGCTTAACGGTCACATGGGCGATCTGAGCCGCGGTGTGCAAAAACGCTTGATAGCTGAGGGTTTTACCATCAGGCAAATACAAAAAAGTTGTGTCTTTTCCTGCGTGAACGCCGAACAAACCATCGTAAAGTGGGTTGGCCATCAGGGGTACCTTTCTTGCATGCCGCGTCGCGTGTCAGATGCCATGCGGAATAGCCTAAGTGCCAATGCTTGTCATCATCACTCAGTGTGGCCAAAGCACAGGGTAGAGCGAGGCAATAAGCAGCGCGGCCATCGTCCAGTTGAAAGCAACCAGCCTGCGCGGATTTGTCAGCAGGCGTGCCATCTGCTGACCAAGGACCGTCCAGGTGCTGACCGAGGGCAGATTGACCGCGCCAAAGACAAGGGCCACCAGCAGGATCGCGTGCAACGTCTGATTGGGGGCGTATGCAGTCGTGGCCGTCAGGGCCATGGCCCAGGCCTTGGGGTTCACCCATTGAAAGGCGGCAGCTTGCAGAAATGTCATCGGGATGCCCGACGCCTCTGATCCCTTGGCTGGCGCGGCATGGGCAATCTTCCACGCCAGATACAGAAGATAGACGACTGAAACGATCTTCAACGCGGTGTGGCTGATAGGGTATCTGTCGAACACCTGCACCAACCCTGCACCAACCAGCAGCACCATGACCGTGAACCCCAGGCCAATGCCCAGCATATGCGGGATCGAGCGTCGAAAACCGAAGTTCGCGCCAGATGCCATCAGCATCAGATTGTTGGGTCCCGGCGTGATCGAGGTCACAAAGGCAAAGACGATCAGGGCCATAAGGATGTCATAGGTCATAGCGCGTAGTATTGATCGTGCTCATGAAAATGAAATTGCTTATTTGTGCGTGTTTCCGGTAATTACACAACTTATGATGAAGAATGATCAAATTAACCGCCAGATATTGCGTGAACTAACGCGCGACGGGCGCATCAGCAACCTGGAACTGGCGGAACGGATCGGCCTGTCTCCCTCGGCTTGCTTGCGTCGTGTTCAAGAGCTTGAAAAGGCTGGGGTGATCACCGGCTATCGCGCCGTTCTGGACCCTGCCGCCATGGGTGTGGGCTTTGTTGCTTACATCGGTGTTGGCTTGGGTGAACACACAAAAGCCGCGCAGGAGGGGTTTGAACGCGCCTTGCAACAAGCCCCCGAGGTTGTCGAATGCCACAACATCACTGGCACTATCGAATACCTACTTCGGGTCGAATGCGCCGACCTGCCGTCCTACAAGACTTTTCATACCGAGGTGTTGGGAACGCTGCCCCATGTTACGTCGATCACGTCGTATGTGGTTATGGGATCACCCAAGGATTTGAGGGCATAACCCTTGAAATTGTGAAGTTTCACTCTCTTGCAGGGTAAAAATTCACAGCCTAGTGTCATGGTAATGACGTTGCCAGGGGATAGGCCCAGCCAAAACGGCGCGCAAACAGGGAGATTACGATGAAACTCGTTCGAACAGTGGCGACCGCAGTAGCCATGTCGCTTGTTGCCGGGGCTGCTTTGACTGCCCCGCTGAAACTGCAACCTGCCAGCCCGCAACCTGCTCCGAAAGCGGGGCTGAATGTGAAATACTATGGTACTGGCAACCAACACAAAAAGATCCGCGATCTGAGCCAGGCCAAAAGCTTGCTGTCTCAGGCGAAGCCGGGAAAACCGTTGCGTGGGTTGGATTACCGGGACACCAGCAAGGGCGAGGACGTCATGACCTTCGACCAAGCCTACAATGTTGCCGCCGAGGTGACGGGGTATATGCGGTTCGACTCGCCTGGGGTTTACGAGTTGGAAACTTGGTCAAATGACGGGATCGAGGCTTGGGTTGGCGGCCAACAGATTGGCCGTGTTACAAGCATTCAGGGCTGTGAAGCCAATCAACGCACCGAAGTAGAAGTACCCAAAGCGGGCTGGTATCCATTAAAGATCGTCTATTTCCAAAAACTGGGAACATCGTGCCTGATGATGAAGTCAGGAAAGAAGGGTGAACGCTTCACATGGACACCGAACGAGGTTTTTGGTCGTTGAAATAACACAAAAAGGGCGCTCGATTGAGCGCCCTTTTTTGACTTAACTGCCTGCCGCAATCAGTTCGGCCTGCGCCACAATGACTTCCGCCTGCTTGATTGAGGCGATGTCGACCAAGCGCCCCTTATAGACAGTCGCGCCTTCGCCATTTGCCTTGGCCTGTTCCATCGCGGCAAGAATTTCGCGGGCCTCGGAAACGGCTTCGTCAGATGGGGTGAAGACCTGATTGGCCAATGCGATCTGCTTGGGATGGATCGCCCATTTCCCAACCATACCCAAAGTCGCTGAACGTTTAGCCTGCGCGATATAGCCTTCGTCATCGCTGAAATCGCCGAAAGGCCCATCCACCGGCAACACGCCATGGGTGCGGCAGGCGGCCACGATGGCAGCTTGCGCCCAGTGCCATGGATCAGACCAGTGTTTCTCGCCTTCACGCAGCATGTAGTAGTTTTCTTGCGTGCCGCCGATGCCGGTGGTCTGCATTCCCATCGAGGCTGCGAAATCGGCGGCCCCAAGGCTCATGGCCTGCAGGCGGGGGGATGAGGCTGCAATTTCTTCAACATGCGCGATACCAGCAGAAGACTCGATGATAACCTCGAAGCTGATTTGTTTGGTACGGCCCTTGGCACGCTCGATCGCTGTGACCAGCGCATCGACCGCATAGACATCCGCCGCACATCCGACTTTGGGGATCATGATCTGATCCAGACGGTCGCCTGCCTGCTCCAACACGTCGACAACGTCACGGTACCAGTAGGGCGTGTCCAGCCCGTTGATCCGGACGGACATGTATTTGGTACCCCAGTCGACTGTGTTCAGCGCCTCAATGACGTTGGCGCGTGCCGCATCCTTGTCCGAAGGCGCAACCGAGTCCTCTAGATCCAGGTTGATCACATCCGCAGCCGACGCTGCCATCTTAGGGAACAGTTTGGTGTTCGACCCGGGGCCAAACAGCTGACAACGGTTGGGGCGTGCCGGTGCGGCAGGTTGGATGCGAAAGCTCATCGAGACCTCGTGCGAGTAATGAAATTGCGATTTTCCTGCTCAATGAGGTATTAAATTGCGCGGCGTGGCGCAAGGGCGATTATGCATCTGCGGCAATGCGGCTGCAGAATGGAGGTATTGGATAACTGCGAAAAGGTGATTAAAGTTTAATCATTTTGAAAACTTCGAATATTTTTGCGCATCAAAGTAAACTTGTGCAAGAATATCGCGCCTTAGTCGTATCAAGCGGATCAAAACGCGAAACGCTCGTTTTGCCGTTTCTCTAGCTTAAGCCGGAATCAAAGGAGTGACCGCAATGATCGAGACACCGTACCTGCTGTTTTTGGGCGATGCGCCCGACCAATTGGCGGCCAAAGTGGCTGTGGGCATCAAGGACTGGCGTCCAGAAAACGCCGTCGGCCAGTATCGCATGGACGGCTGCAAGGCTGATCTGGGCCTGACAGATATGACCTTGACCGAGGCGAAAGAAGCCGGCGCCAAGACGCTGGTTATTGGCGTGGCCAACCGTGGCGGCGTTATCAGCCAAGAATGGAAGAAGGTTCTGGTTATGGCGCTTGAGGAAGGATTTGACCTTGCCTCTGGCCTGCACAATCTGTTGCGCGACGAACCCGATCTGGTGGCCGTAGCCGAAGCAACTGGTCAAAAGCTGCACGACGTGCGTGTGCCCGAAATCGAATACCCGATTGCCAACGGGATCAAGCGTAAGGGTAAGCGTTGCCTGGCTGTGGGTACCGACTGTTCTGTCGGCAAGATGTACACAGCCATGGCGATCGATGCTGAAATGCGCAAGCGCGGTATGAAGTCGACATTCCGGGCGACCGGTCAGACTGGCATCCTGATCACCGGCGATGGTGTGCCGCTTGACGCGGTCATTGCGGACTTCATGGCGGGCTCAATCGAGTGGCTGACGCCCGACAATGATGAGGACCACTGGGACCTGATCGAAGGGCAGGGCTCTTTGTTCCACGTGTCCTATTCCGGTGTGACAATGGCGTTGATCCATGGTGGCCAGCCAGACGCCCTGATCCTGAGTCACGAACCGACCCGCGAACACATGCGCGGTCTGCCCACCTATCAGCAACCGTCACTGGAAACCCTGCGCGACACCGCGCTGGCACTGGCCAAAGTGGCGAACCCTGATTGTCAGGTTGTCGGCGTTTCGGTTAACACCCAGCATATGTCCGAAGAAGACGCGGTTGCCTATCTGGCCAAGATCGAAGCCGACATGGGCTTGCCTGCAACCGACCCGTTCCGCTTCGGGTCCGGCAAGCTGGTGGACGCGCTGGCAGCGATGTGAGCTGAACAACATGCCGGAGGTGGGGTCATCCGCCTCCGGTAAGAGCATTAGAAAAGAAATGAAGGAGCGGTTGCGTGCAGATAGAGGTCTCTCGCGATGTGTTTCGACTGGCGCAGGTGTTTACCATTTCGCGCGGGTCGCGGACCGAAGCAAAAGTTCTGACGGTTCGCATATCAGATGGAACCTATCAGGGTTGGGGCGAATGTGTCCCCTATGCGCGCTACGACGAAACGCTCGAGTCTGTTGAGGCCGAGATTGCAGGGTTGCCTGCGGAATTTACCCGACAGTCGCTGATGGACTTGCTGCCCGCTGGCGCTGCGCGAAATGCCGTGGATTGCGCCTTGTGGGATTTGGAGTGCAAACGCGCCGGTAAACGGGTTTGGGAACTGGCAGGTCTGCCGGTTCCGGGGCCTGAGATTACCGCCTACACGTTGTCGCTGGATACGCCCGAAGCGATGCGGGCACAGGCTGCCGATAACGCGCATCGCCCGTTGCTGAAGATCAAACTGGGTACACCTGACGACATGCCCCGGCTTGAAGCCGTGCGTGCAGGGGCGCCTAAATCCAAGATCATCGTAGATGCGAACGAAGGCTGGTCGGCTGAGGTTTATGCCGACCTCGCCCCGCATCTGGTGCGTCTGGGAGTGGCACTGGTTGAACAGCCCCTGCCGGCCGGAGACGACGATGCGCTGATCGGAATGGATCGTCCGGTACCGGTCTGTGCAGACGAATCCTGCCATGACCGCAACAGCCTGCCTAAGCTGAAGGGCAAATATGATGTCATCAACATCAAGCTCGACAAAACCGGCGGTCTGACCGAGGCGCTGGAATTGCGCAAAGCCGCGATTGCCCAAGGCTATGACATCATGGTGGGTTGCATGGTCGGAAGCTCGCTTGCCATGGCTCCTGCGACACTGCTGGCGCAGGGTGCGATGGTGACAGACCTTGACGGCCCGCTTCTGTTGGCCGAAGACCGCGACACCCCGCTGATTTTTGACGACGCCGGAGTGCACCCTTCGGTGTCCGCGCTCTGGGGCTGAGGAGACAAACATGACCCGAACCGTTTACGTAAATGGCGAATACCTGCCCGAGACCGAAGCCAAGGTGTCGATCTTTGACCGTGGCTTTCTGTTTGCAGACGCGGTTTACGAAGTCACCAGCATTTTGGACGGCAAGCTGATCGATTTCGAAGGCCACGCGGTTCGCCTGAAGCGCTCGCTGGACGAGTTGGAGATGGCCGAGCCTTGCACCAAAGACGAATTGCTTGAGATACACCGCAAGCTGGTGGAATTAAATGGCATCGAAGAAGGCCTGGTGTATCTGCAGGTGTCGCGCGGCAGCGATGGCGACCGTGATTTTGTGTTCCCATCGGCAGATACCAATCCCAGCCTTGTTCTGTTTACACAGAACAAGCCGGGTTTGGCTGACAGCCCGGCGTCGAAGAAAGGCGCCAAAATCATCTCGATCGACGACATTCGCTGGGGCCGTCGCGATATCAAAACCGTTCAGCTGCTCTATCCGTCGATGGGCAAGATGATGGCCAAGAAAGCGGGTTGTGATGATGCCTGGTTGATCGAAGACGGATACGTGACGGAAGGCACCAGCAACAACGCCTATTTCGTCAAGAGCGGCAAGATTGTCACCCGCCCGCTGTCGAACGACATCCTGCATGGGATAACACGTAAGGCTGTGCTGCGCATGGCGGCCGAAGCGCAAATGGAAATCGAAGAGCGTCTGTTCACCATTGATGAGGCCAAAGAAGCGGATGAGGCGTTCACAACCTCGGCCAGCGCCTTTGTCATGCCGGTGGTCGAGATTGACGGAGTCGTGCTAGGCGACGGCACACCGGGGCCGATTGCCAAACGTCTGCGCGAAATTTATCTGGATGAAAGTCGCAAGGCGGCGATCTAAAGAAAAGGCCCGCCGATTTGGCGGGCCTTGTTCATTTTGGACTTAGCCTTTTTTGGTTACATTCTCTTCAAACGCGACCTTGAAGGCTGCCTGTTTTTCGGGGCTGGCATCGGTCTGATAGTTGGCTTTCCATTCATCCATGGTCATGCCGTAAAACACTTCGCGGGCTTCATCCTTGCCCATCTCGATGCCTTTTTCATTGGCGGCTTCCTGATACCAGCGCGACAGGCAATTGCGGCAGAATCCGGCCAGATTCATCATGTCGATATTCTGAACGTCGGTGCGGTCTTCCATCAGGTGTTTTTGCAACCGACGAAACGCGGCGGCCTGAAGTTCGATTTCGGTTTGCTTGTCCATAAGGCTGCTCCGGGTGGTTTGGTGTGCTGTGCTTGACCTAACAATCCAGCAGACTTGTTACAATAAGCGGGCTGCCCCACCTACATCAGTTTCAAAGCCAACCATGGCACAATGCAAAAGATAAGGGTCAGGATCTTATAGTTGGCAAGATACCTGAAATACGCACGTTTCACGTCTGGGTGCTCCATCTGAAACAGCTTGCCGTGAATGCCCGCAATCCAATCCTGCAGCATCAGGACCATGACAGTGGTGAACAGAAGAACCGCGATATTGAGGGCGGCCATCCAGCCGAAGAACGTTGTCAGAAACTCATGTGTCACGACGATCCCCTTTCGTTCATTATATGGGGATCAGACTGTGCGCTCACAATAGCGTGAAGTGCGGATCGCAGGTGCACGACCTGCGTCTTCAAAGGTCGCTGGACTCCAGCGCGTCCTGCAAGACAACCGCCAACCGTTCGGCCCATTCTCGCTGCCCCTCGTGGTCGCCGATCAGGTCATTTCGCAGCTCGATCAAAGCGTTGGGGCGGCCAAAAGCGGTGCAGTGCTTGTCAATCGCATCTCCGGGCAGCACACCGGTATAGGGTTCATTGACGCCGACACACAGATCATCTTCGGCCTGAAGCCGCTCGATCAGGGGGCGTGAAAAACGTTCGTCTGGGGTGTGCAAGACGCCGATGTGCCAGGGACGTGGCTCACGCCCGCGCAGTTGGCGGGTGAAGGAGTGCATCGAGACAATCACCGCGTGGGGCAGGGCGGCCATCTGCGCCAGCGCATCATGATAAGGGCGATAGCACATGTTCAGGCGTCTTTCGCGCTCGGATGCATCCGCGTGGCGGTTGCCGGGGATGATCGAACCGTCATAGAGCTTCATCAACAGGGTCGGGTCGTCCTCGCCACGGTTGGGGTCAATGACAAGGCGCGAGAAATTGGCGGCAACCACTGGTGCATCCAAAATCTCACCCAGATGTTTGGACACTTCGTATGCTCCAACATCATAAGCAATGTGACGTTCCATATCTTCACGTGGCAAACCAAGGTCGCCGCCGTTTATTTCGGGGGGGACGGTATTGGTTGCGTGATCACATGTAATCAACCAGCGCGACGGGCGATCCGCGCCGTGAACAAAAAATGGGGTGTACGTCATGAGCCTGTCATCTAGTTTGTCGCAGGTGTAGGGCAGTTGCTTTGAAAAGGGAATTGGGCAATAAGCACTCAGCCAATGTTTGCGGTAACATTTTGCTGCACCCTAATCTGCAAGTAAGACGACGTAAGGAGATCAAGACCAATGCGACGCCTGAGAAATGTAAAAATCGTGGCGACGCTGGGACCGGCGTCTAGTGACTACGATACTATTCGCGCCTTGCATGAGGCCGGGGCCGATGTGTTTCGACTGAACATGAGTCACGGCAGCCATGATGAGATCCGCGAGCGGCACAAGATTATTCGGCAGGTCGAAAAGGATCTGGACAGCCCGATTGCCATTCTGGCTGACCTTCAGGGGCCAAAGCTGCGCGTTGGCGTCTTTGCAAACGAGGCGGAAGAGTTGGAGGAAGGCGCGGCCTTCCGCCTTGATCTTGATCCCGCCGCCGGAGACATAAACAGAGTATGCCTGCCGCACCCCGAGATTTTTGCGGCGCTTGAGCCGGGTGCGCGCCTGTTGGTGAATGATGGCAAGATCCGCCTGACGGTTCAGGACTGCGGTCAGGATTTCGCCAACTGCACGGTCGAAGTTGGCGGCACCATCTCAAACCGAAAGGGCGTGAATGTCCCGGATGTTGTGCTGCCGCTGGCAGCGTTGTCGGCCAAGGACCGGGACGATCTGGAGTTTGTCTGTCAGCTGGGTGTCGACTGGCTGGCGCTGAGCTTCGTACAGCGTGCCAAGGATGTGTTCGAGGCCCGGTCTCTGGCTGACGGTCGTGCTGCGATCCTGTCAAAGATTGAAAAGCCCGCTGCGGTTGAGGCGTTTGACGATATTCTCGATGCGTCAGATGGGATCATGGTGGCGCGGGGTGATCTCGGCGTGGAGCTGCCGGTCTCTGCTGTGCCGCCGATCCAGAAACGGCTGGTCCGCAGGTGCCGTGGCGCGGCCAAACCGGTGATCGTGGCGACCCAGATGTTGGAAAGCATGATCGAAAGCCCGATGCCAACCCGCGCCGAGGTATCGGATGTGGCGACGGCGATCTATGAAGGCACGGACGCCATCATGCTTAGCGCGGAATCGGCGGCGGGGGCCTATCCGGTCGAAGCCGTGCAAACCATGAACAAGGTCGCTATCGAGGTCGAGGCAGACCCGACTTACACCCAGATTATCGCGGCATCCCGGACGGCCAAGGGCAGCACCGTGGCCGATGGTATCGTCGCTGCCGCGCGCGAGATTGCGGAAAAGACCGACATCAAGGCCATCTGCTGTTTCACCCAAAGCGGCACAACAGCCTCGCTGACGGCGCGTGAACGTCCGGGCGTGCCGATCATCGCCATGACCTCGCAACGGGGAACCGCCCGGCGGTTGTGTCTGAGCTGGGGCTGCAACTGTGTGATGACACCTGAACTGCAACGGTTTAAGGGCGCTGTGGTGAACGCAGCCCGCGCTGCGCGGGCCGGTGGATTTGCATCCGAGGCGGATCAGATTGTGGTCACGGCGGGTGTGCCGTTTAATGTTCCCGGCACCACCAACATTCTACGAGTCGCCCCCTGTGACGAACGCCTGATTTACAGCACCGATCCCGAGTAGTTCGGGCCCAAGTCGACATCAGAACTAAGGAAACGGCTGCTGTTTAAGCTGCCGTTTTCCTGTTGTGCGACGGGTGAAAAACTTGATTTATAAGCGAAATTTGACCGGTATGGGCGAATTTGGCACAATGGTCTTCATTCGTGGGTAGAATTTCCTGATAAATGACCTAGGGGCAGTCTCAGCCAAAGTTCCAAGTTCCGGCTGCCCTGCCGGGGGCACGGGCCCCGGACCAAACAACAAAAAAGGAGGAACAAGATGACAACAAAGATTGTCATAGGACTCGACGGGACAGAGACCGGTGAGCGCGCGATTGCCTTTGCCACGGACCTGGCAAAGCTGATCGGATCATGTGAATTGCTGGTCGCATATGTGATTGAATGGTCCCCTTATACATTCCAGACACCGGAAGAAAACGCACAGCGCCACAAGCGGCGTGAGGAAGAGGTCGAGTTGGCGACGTCACGTATTGTGACGCCCGCCGTTGACGCCCTCAAGGCAGCTGGTTTCGCGGCGCAGGGCGTTGTGCGCCATGGCGATGTGGCGGAAACGTTGAACGCCATCACCGTTGAAAACGAAGCCTCTCAGATTGTTGTGGGCCGGGCTTCAGCGGACGGCATCAAGAAACGTATCTTCGGCAGTTCAACACAGAACCTTGTGATGCATGCCGATGTTCCGGTTACAGTTGTAAATTGAGGTGGGCAGAAGAATGAAAACGCTACAACACCTGTACCTTGCGGCGCTTGCCGCCTTCATGGCCACTGCAGCTTCGGCGCAAGAGGCGCCGGGCCTGGATGATAAGATCAATCAAGCCTTTGCAGATGCAACCGGGCCCTTTGTCAGCTTTATTTTTGCACCCTTCCCGGGAACCGGTTTTCCGTGGATCGTCGGCTGGCTGGTGATCGCGGCCACTGTCTTTACGCTTTATTTTGCGTTTGTGCAGTTCCGCTTCTTTGGACACTCGATCAGCCTTGTCAAAGGCGACTATTCCGATCCAAATGACGCCGGTGAGGTTAGCCACTTTCAAGCTCTGGCCACGGCGCTGTCCGGAACGGTTGGCCTTGGTAATATTGCCGGTGTGGCGGTTGCCATCGGAATCGGCGGGCCGGGAGCGACGTTCTGGATGATTGTCGCGGGCCTGTTGGGCATGGCGTCGAAATTCACCGAATGTACGCTGGGCGTGAAATACCGCAACGAATACGAGGACGGCACCGTCTCGGGCGGTCCGATGTACTATATGTCCAAGGGCTTTGCTGAACTTGGGTTGCCCGGTGGTAAAATCCTCGCGGTTCTGTTCTCGATCTTCTGTATTCTTGGCGCGCTGGGCGGGGGCAATATGTTCCAGGCCAATCAGGCACATCAACAGATTGCAGGAATCGTGGGGGATTACCCCGGTTGGATCACTGGTCTGGTCTTTGCGGCCATCGTCTTTGCAGTAATCGTAGGTGGTCTGAAGTCGATCGCGCGTGTGACTGAGAAGGTCGTACCGTTCATGGGCGTGATGTATGTGCTGGCAGCGCTGGTCATCATCATCATGCACGCTGATCAGATCGGATGGGCCTTTGGCCAGATCTTTGCGGGCGCTTTCACCGGCCTTGGCGTTGCGGGCGGTATGGTCGGTGCGCTGATCCAGGGCTTCCGCCGTGCTGCGTTTTCGAACGAAGCGGGTGTGGGCTCGGCTGCCATCGCCCACTCGGCTGTTCGGACCAAGGAACCGATCACCGAAGGGTTCGTTTCACTGCTGGAGCCATTCATCGACACCGTTGTGATCTGTACCATGACGGCGCTGGTGATCATCATCACGCAGCAGCTCATCGTTGACCCGGCGACGGGCAACTACATGCTGAACGAGGCGGGTAACGCCATTGCCACCGTTGATGGCAACTCCGGCGTCAGCCTGACCTCCGCCGCCTTCGGTAGCGCGTTCAGCTGGTTCCCCTTCATCCTGGCGATTGCCGTGGTTCTGTTTGCCTTCTCGACCATGATCAGCTGGTCCTACTACGGCCTCAAAGCCTGGACTTACCTGTTCGGCGAAGGTCACACCAAAGAGCTGGTGTTCAAGATCATCTTCTGCATCTTCGTTGTCATCGGTGCGGCGGCCAATCTGGGCCCGGTCATCGACTTCTCGGATGCGGCGATCTTTGCGATGGCTGTGGTGAACGTCTTTGCGCTTTACTTCCTGATGAAAGTCGTGCGTCAGGAACTGGCGTCTTATGCTGAGCGGTTGAAAAGCGGAGAAATCCGCAAGTTCGAGCATTGATCCAATCCACCGGGGCGGCCAATGTCGCCCCGGTGCCAGACCAGCCGCGCACAAAGCGCAGATTCTGGTCGAATCCCCCTTGCCAGTATGACGGAACTTGCGTAAATGGCGCGTCTGATCGCGTGACCGGCCGAGATGGCATGCCGAGTCGCGTTTGAAACCGAACCCGAAAAAGGAGACGGAAATGCCTAAGATGAAGACCAAATCGAGCGCTAAAAAGCGCTTCAAGGTGACTGCGACCGGTAAGGTCATGGCAGGCCAGGCCGGTAAGCGGCACGGCATGATCAAGCGGACCAAGAAATTCATCCGCGACGCCCGTGGCACCACCACACTGTCCGCCCCCGACGCCAAGATCGTCAAGGGCTACATGCCCTACGACCGCTAAGAGGAGATTAAGAGATGTCCCGCGTTAAAGGTGGAACCGTAACTCACGCCCGTCACAAGAAGGTCATCAAGGCTGCCAAAGGTTACTATGGCCGCCGCAAGAGCACCTTCAAGGTTGCCCGTCAGGCCGTCGACAAGGCCAACCAGTACGCAACCCGCGACCGTAAGAACCGCAAGCGCAACTTCCGCGCGCTGTGGATCCAGCGTATCAACGCTGCTGTCCGTTCGCATGACGAAGCACTGACATATTCCCGCTTCATCAACGGCCTGAACCTGGCCGGTATCGAAGTGGACCGCAAAGTTCTGGCCGACCTGGCCGTGCACGAACCGGAAGCGTTCGGCGCGATCGTCGCCAAAGCTCAGGCCGCTCTGACCGCCTGATCCTCTGAAAAGAGACAGTGAAAGAAAAGCCGTCCCGGTTGGGGCGGCTTTTTTGCATCATGGGTCGAAAAGCTCCAAGCGCGCATTCGGTACGGTATGTTTCAATTTTCATTGGCGCCGACGCAAACCAGAGCCGAAACAGGCTTGGCAGGTCATGTTTTTCCACTAACGATTGCTTAGTCATTTCGTGGGAGGCGACTATGGGAGTAGACCAAAGGGTAAGAACTTGGGCGAACGCTTACAATCGGGACGGTTATGTAGGTGGTGTTCCGATCCTGACTGAAGTCGAAGCGCAAGAACACCGGGCCGGACTGGAATGGGCCGAGAGCCAACTGGGTGCGTCCATGCATTACAAGTCCAAAGCACACACAATCTTAACTTCGCCCTACAAGCTTGCTACGCACCCTCTGATGCTTGATCTCATCGAAGCGCTGATCGGGCCCGACATTCTTTTGTACAATGTTACCTATATCATCAAAGAACCTGGCTCGACCTCGCATGTCAGTTGGCATCAGGATCTGACTTATTGGGGCCTGAGTCATGACGACCAGGTATCCGCTTGGCTCGCCTTGTCGCCAGCGGACGAGGAAAGCGGTTGCATGCGAATGCTCCCGGGAAGTCATGCGAACGGTGTGATGAGCCATGAAACAACGGAAGACGACGATAACGTTCTTTTGCAGGGGCAGACTGTTCTTGGAGTTGATGAGAGCCAAGCCAAGCTTTGTCCGCTGCGTCCGGGCGAGGCGAGTTTTCACCATGGTTGGACGCTACATGCCTCGATGCCGAACAAAAGCAAGGATCGCCGAATTGGGCTGAATATCCAGTATCTTGCGGCGCATGTACGTCAGACCAAACATGATCTCGATACGGCAATGCTGGTACGCGGCGAAGACAATTTCGGCCATTTTGGCATCGACACTCCCGCTGAAAGCGATCTTGATCCTGTGGCGGTGCAGAGGCAAATCGAGCTGGAACAGCGTCATGTTGAAATAGCAGGAACAGCCTGAGGCATTGACGAACCGCTTTGGGCAAAATGCAAAGCAGAGAGTGGCCCAAACGCTGGCCGCTCTGACTGCCTGATCCTCTTTCGAGAGATTGCGAGTTCAAGGCCGTCCCGATTGGAGCGGCCTTTTTTGAACGTAGAGAATGTCGGCTTTGAGCCCAAACTTAGCTCCAGTCGCAGTGGCAAAGAACCAGTCACTGTTGCTTAGGTATTAGCTTAATGGTCGAGCTGGTCACATAGAAGCAAAGTAGTGGTCGGTGTTACGGTTCTTGTGACAACACCTGACCTCGGCTTGTAAACGAGATCCCTTGAGTGCCGCTTCCACCGACCATGATTGCTTCTACGATAGGGGGTGACACCGGAACTTCTGCCGACCATGTGACTACGAAATTCGCGCCGATGCCGTCTCCGACGCTACCAATAGGTACAAGCGCATTCATTGACCCAAATGGCATCAGCTGAACGGGCTCATTTATGAGGGTTTCCAGAAGCTGCCCCGCTCTGTCGTAATATTCGACGCGCTCAACTTTGATCTCTGATTGAAGACTAATGTTGTGCACAACGAGGGTAGACGCGAGCGGTTCGCTGCGCCCTTCCTGCGTGAAAACTCGCGAGTAGGAGGGAACATAGATGACTTGAGATGTTACACTCTCCGAAACTTGTGCGAATGAAGGGCTTGGTACAGTCGTCAACGAAACCAAAGCCATTGAGAGTGACCAGAAATATCTGCGGGAGAAAAACTTCATTTAGGAGAATGCTCCGTTTGTTCAGTCGTGAATATGAGCATACGGATGACAAGATTCGGCGCAAGAAAATGACCGCTTTGTCCGCACTTCGACCATTCACAAAAAAACCGACACTCGATGTGCCGGTTTTTCTTTTTTTAATATTTGGTCAGCTTACCCGAAAACACGCCCCAACGCGCCGTCAACGGCGTCAGTGATCTGGTCGATGTCATCCGCCGTTGCGATCAGTGCGGGCGAGAAGCACAGCGTGTTGTTACGGCTGGGGATCGAGCGGTTGGTGGCACCGATGATCACGCCTTGCGCCATACAATCGGCGACAACGGCCTGAACCCGCTTTTCATCCATCGGGTCTTTGGTCGTACGGTCGGTGACCAGTTCGGCCCCCAGGAACAGGCCCTTGCCGCGCACGTCGCCGATAACCTTGTGCTTTTCCATCAGCGCTTGCAGGTTGTCGAACATGCGGTTGCCCATGTCGGTGCAGTTGCCCAACAGGTTCTCGTCTTCGATGATGCGCATATTCTCAATCGCCGCTGCCGGACCGGCGGTGCAACCGCCAAAGGTCGAGATATCGCGGAAATAGCCCATCGGGTCCGACGCGTCGTCTTTGAACATGTCAAAGACTTCCTCGGTCGTGACCATCACAGCAATAGCGGCATAGCCCGATGCAACGCCCTTGGCCATGGTTACGAAGTCAGGCTTGATGCCATACTGCTGGTACCCGAACCATGTCCCAGTCCGGCCTACGCCGCAAACAACTTCGTCGATATGCAGCAGCACGTCGTACTTTTTGCAGATCTCCTGCACGCGCTGCCAATACCCTTCAGGCGCTTCGATCACACCACCACCGGCGGTAACGGGCTCAAGGCACAGGGCGCCAACGGTGTCAGGGCCTTCGCGCAGGATGACTTCTTCGATCTGGTCTGCTGCCCATTCGCCGAAGTTTTCGACGGGTGCACCGTCGAGTTCATGCTTGCGATATTCCATGCAGTGCGGCACGCGTACAAAATCAGGTGCGAAGGGACCGTATTGCGCGGTACGCTCGTCCTGACCACCCGCCGACATGGTCGCCAGCGTCGAGCCGTGATAGTCGCGGTCGCGATACAGGATCTTGGTTTTCTTGCCGCCGTATTTCTTGTGCGCGATCTGGCGCACCATCTTGAACGCCTTCTCGTTCGCTTCGGATCCCGAGTTGGTGTAGTAGACGCGGCTCATGCCGGGCATCTTTTCGATCAGCTTTTCCGCAAAGATGGAGCCGGGGATCGAACCTGCGGTATTGGCGAAATAGCACAGTTTCATCAACTGGTCATAGACTGCCTTACAGATTGATTCGCGGCCATAGCCGACGTTCACAGTCCAGACGCCACCCGAAACAGCATCCAGGTGTTCCTTGCCCTTCTGATCCCAGACGCGCATACCTTTGCCTTCGACAATGATACGCGGGTCATTGGTTTCAAAGGGTTTATGCTGCAGCAGGTGGTGCCAGATATGGGCGCGGTCGGCTTCGACCACGCGGGAAAGATCGTTTTCGTTGAACGTGCCGTCCATGACAAGTCCTTTCACTGAGATGCGCTTCTGGGGTCGATGGTCAAGCGAGACCCCTGCATGTGTTTAAGATGCTCCAAATCACCGCGAAAGGCCCTTTGTAAGTAGGGCCAGATAACACCATCCCGTATTACCAGAATGGGTGCACACCGTATTACTACGGATTTGTCAGGCCACCAAGTTTATGTTCAAGTCGCGCGTACTGCGATTTGGGAGGATGAGCAGATGACAGCCACAAACATCTACGAGCGTCATTTGGATAAATGCCGGGCAAACTACACACCCTTGTCACCGCTGACCTTCTTGGACCGGACGGCGCAGGTTTACCCAGATTATCCTTCGGTGGTGTATGGTGAACGCAGGTATACTTGGGCTGAAACCTATGCCCGGTGTCGACGTTTGGCGGGCGCGTTGAGCGCGCGCGGGATAGGAAAAGGCGATACCGTTTCCATAATCGCAGCGAACATCCCCGAGATGTATGAAGCGCATTTCGGCGTTCCAATGGCCGGAGCTGTTCTGAACGCCATCAACACGCGCCTGGATGCGCCGATTGTTGCCTTCATTTTGAACCACGCCGAGGCTAAGGCGCTGCTGGTCGATCCAGAGTTTTCGGGCGTCGTGAAAGAAGCGTTAAAGCAGGTCGACCATGACATTCTGATCATAGACATCGAAGACCCCGGCTTTGAAGGTGGTGAAAAGCTGGGCAACCTGACCTACGATGCCCTTCTGAACGAAGGCGACCCGGAATTCAGCTGGTCTCTGCCCGAGGATGAATGGGACGCAATCACGCTGAACTACACTTCGGGTACTACAGGCAATCCGAAAGGTGTCGTTTATCATCACCGAGGTGCCACGCTGAATGCGCAGTCGGATCTGCTGGATTGGGATATGCCCAAGCATTCAGTTTATCTGTGGACCCTTCCGATGTTTCATTGCAATGGCTGGTGTTTCCCTTGGGCCATGGCCGCCAATGCAGGCGTGTCGGTCTGTCTGCGTGCCGTACGGGCCGAGCCGATCTATGCGGCTTTCCGCGATGAGAAAGTCACGCATTTCTGCGGGGCGCCCATCGTTTTGAACATGCTCGCCCATGCGCCGGATGAGCTGAAAGACTTTGATCATCAGATCAAGGTGATGACGGCGGGTGCACCGCCGCCTGCAGCTGTGATCGAAGCGATGGAGGCGATGGGCGTCGAGGTCACGCATGTCTATGGCCTGACCGAAACGTATGGGCCTTCGGTCGTGTGTGCCTGGAAAGACGAATGGAATGAAAAAGGCCCCGAAGACCGCGCCGCTCTGAAAGTACGCCAGGGTGTGCGGTACACGGCGCTGTCTGGCCTGATGGTGGCTGATCCCGATACCATGGAACCTGTTCCGGCGGATGGTGAAACCATGGGTGAGATTTTCATGCAGGGTAACGTGGTGATGAAAGGGTATCTAAAGAACCAAGACGCCACGGACGGGGCCTTTAAAGGCGGATGGTTTGCGTCCGGTGACTTGGGCGTCATGCACCCTGACGGCTATGTCGCACTCAAGGATCGATCCAAGGACATCATCATTTCGGGTGGCGAGAATATCTCGTCCGTCGAGGTCGAGGGTATCCTCTACAAACATCCGGCGGTAATGGAGGCGGCTGTGGTCGCGCGACCGGATGAGAAATGGGGCGAAACGCCTTGTGCGTTTGTCGAGCTGAAACCGGATGCCACCGCTACAGAGGCAGACCTAATTGCCTTCTGCCGAGACAACATGGCCCATTTCAAAGCACCAAAGACCGTGGTTTTCGGCACCCTGCCGAAGACATCAACCGGCAAGGTGCAGAAATTCGTCCTGCGGGATCAGGCGCGGGCGTTAGGTTAAAGCCTGTCGAAGATCGACAGGTCCAGATCCAGCATCTCACCCATCCAGAGCGCGCGATCACGGTGATCTTCCAGATGATTACCGGTTTCGGGGTGGGTGAACACGGTCAGGCCCTGCCGGTTCAACATCAGCCATGGCATGACTTGATCAAATGCATCGGCGTCAAAGCCCAACTGGCAACTCCAGCGTGGGTGGGGGCCGACGTTGCGGGCATGCATACGCCCCATCTGAACCGGGAATAGGCGTGCGGCCTCTTCACAGACCTGTTGTGCCGTCGCTTGTGTGTCGGCATCGAAATAGACATGGGCGTGGTAGCCGGTGATCTCAGGCATGGTGACCTCATAGCTTTGGTGTATCCAAGCTAAGGTCAAACAGGAAAAACGACTAGGCGCACAAGCACACAGTGCTTGTGCAGTGTTATTGGGGGGCGTGCGCGTCAGGGTGCGCTGCAACAAAGGCCGGATGACTAGCGCAGGCTGTTTCAACCTCCAGAACACGTGGCATGTCCGACAGGTCCACCTGCCAGCGGCGTGCGTTGTAGAGTTGAGGGATCAGGCAGAGGTCAGCGAGGCCAGGCTGCGAACCGACGCAATAAGGGGCCTGTTCAAACGTGCCCAACATGGTCTCAAAGGCTTGCAAGCCGGGCCGGATGAAGTGCCGCATCCAATCTCCGGGCATGTCGTCGGCGTCAGTGCTGAGCGAGGTCGCATGTCGCGCAACCGAGAGGTTGCAGACCGGATGAATATCGACTGCAATCGCATATGCCAACGCCTGAGCTTTTGCCTTCTGCACCGGGTCGGATGGCAAAAGGCCAAGACCTCGGGTTTGATCCAGATATTCAAGGATGGCCAACGATTGCGTCAATCGCAGCCCGTCAATTTCCAGAACTGGCACAAACCCTTGCGGATTGCGTAACAAATGCTCAGTGCTCTTGTGTTCGCCGCCTACCAGATCGACAACAACCGAGTCATAGTCGATCCCGGCCAAGTTCAGGGCGATCCGCACCCGATAACTGGCCGAAGACCGCCAATAGTCAAAGAGGACAACTTCGCTCACACGGGATCCTGTCAATCGTTGGACAAAGCAGCGGCGCGGATGGCATCAGACAGAACGGTGCCGTCTCCGATGTGATTGGCAAGTACCAACACCAGTCGGGCGTTCAGCGCGTCGCTGTCGGCTTTCTCAAGCCCTTCATGCGCCGCCAAAAGGGTGGCGTAAAAGTCGTCGGCGTTGTCGAAATTGGGGGTTAGGATCAAGTCTGACATTGCGCTTACTCCTTACCGCAAGCTCTGCGGATCGCATGACGGAAACTGTTTTCTTCAAAGCTGTCCCGCCGAGCGGCCACGTGCTGATCCGGGCGGATCAGATACACAGCGCTGGTTGCATCACCCAAGTAACGACGTTTGAGAGCCAGCGTCAGATCGTCTTTGACCGACAACGCCAGCCGAGTGACCTCAATCCCATCCTCTTCCAGAGTGTCTGGGGCATCGGCATCAATGGTCAGCAAGGTAAATTTGCCCGCCAGCTTGGGCAGCAGGAATTCATCGCCCAGCGGGGCATCCGGGCAGGCCGACCCCGGGCGTGTGCAGGCTGGGCCGTTCAGCGCATCGGCCGAGTTCAACGAAGACCCGTCATAGGTGCAGGGTTGGCTCAAGCGCCCGGAATTCACCAGTGGTCGGGCAAATTCATACTTTTCGCTTAGATCCAGAACCGCATCGCGCAGAACCCGCGACATCTCGGATTTTGGCGTGATGAAATCGGTGGACCGGCTGGATTTCTGGATATTTTCGTCTGCCCCGTACACACGTTCCGCGTTGTAGCTGTCCAGCAGGCTTTCAGGCGCTTTGCCGTCGAGCACAAGCTTCAGTTTCCAGCACAGATTGTCGGTATCTTGCAGGCCCGAATTTGCCCCGCGTGCGCCAAAGGGGCTGACCTGATGCGCACTGTCGCCCGCAAACAGAACACGCCCCTTGCGGAAGCTTTCCATGCGGCGACACTGGAAGGTATAAATCGAGACCCATTCCAGCTGAAAATCCACGTCGTCGCCCAGCATCGCCGTTAGGCGGGGGATCACATTCTCGGGGCGCTTTTCGCGTTCTTTGTCGATATCCCACCCCAGTTGCAGATCGATGCGCCAGACGTTGTCAGGCTGTTTATGGAGCAGCGCAGATTGTCCCCGATTGAACGGTGGGTCGAACCAGAACCAGCGTTCCGATGGGAAATCGGCGTCCATGATTACATCAGCGATCAGGAAGTTGTCTTCGAACACGCGCCCTTCGAAATCGATACCCAGCATCCGGCGGGTGGGAGAGGTTGCTCCGTCACAGGCGATCAGCCACTCGGCCTCAATCGTATAGGGACCTTCGGGGGTTTCGACCTCAAGTCGAACGTGATCTTCGTGCGTGCCAATGGCCTCGACCCTGTTGCGGCCACGAATTTCAATTGGTGCGCCTTCTGCCTGCAGCTCGCGTACACGTTCTACAAAGTAGTTTTCAAAGTGGTATTGCTGCAGGTTGATGAAGGCGGGGTTGGCATAGCCTTCATCCGGTTGCAGGTTGAAGTCATAGACCTGACGATCATCAAAGTAGACCTTGCCACGATCCCACATGACGCCTTTGTCGACCAAGTGGCGTCCACATCCCAGGCGGTCGGCAATTTCCAAAGTACGTTGAGAAAAACAGATGGCGCGACTGCCGAAGCTGACCTTGTCATTCTCGTCCAGAACCACAACCTCGACACCTTGTTGGGTCAGATCAATCGCGGCGGCCAATCCAACCGGACCGGCACCAATCACGATGACCTTGTGCCTGACGGGCGTGGGGCTGTCTTGGTCCGGGCTGCGTTCATAGCCGTAAAGCGGCGTTTCAAAGATCTTGTTCATGGGCTCCCCCAAGCAGATGCACCAATGTGCGGCATGTCCTGCCCCCGGCGACAGGCGCCGGAGGCCTTGGCTTATGGTTTCATTTTATCCAGACGCGTAAAACGATCTGGATCAAACCGAGCCGTTTTTCCTTAGCCCTGCAAGGCTTCCCACATCTCAAGGTCGCGCTGGGCGGTCCAGATGCGGGGTGTGTCGATGCCGCGTGCCTCGTCATAGGCGCGGGCGACGTTGAAGGGCAGGCAGTGTTCGTAGATTGCGTAGTCAGCGAATTTCGGATCACACTCGGCGCGTACGGCGTCCCAGGCTTCCTTCAGGCTGCCGCCGCGTGCAGCCACCTTGGCGGCCGGGCGGTAGGTGCTGCTGACGAAATCGCGGGTGTTTTCAATGGCCGCATTGACCATGTCCTTACCAACCAGCGCGTCGCCGCGACCTGGTGCAATTGCATCCACGTCGAACCATTTGATCGCATCCAGCGTGTCACCCCAGTCGCTGAAATGCCCGTCACCACAATAGCAGGCCGAGTGATATTCAACTATGTCGCCTGTGAACATCACGTTCTGATCTGGCACATGAATTACGATGTCCCCGGCAGTGTGGGCTCGGCCCAGATGCATCAGGTCAACGCGACGGTTTCCCAGATAGACGGTCATTGTGTCGCTGAACGTGGTGGTGGGCCAGGTCAGACCGGGGATGCTTTCATGCCCTTCGAACAAACGTGGGAAGCGTTGGAACTCGCTGTCCCAATCCTCTTGCCCGCGTTCCACGACCATGGCGCGCGCCATGTCTGACATCAGGATTTGCTGAGCGCCAAACGCGCTTGCGCCCAGAACGCGTACAGCGTGGTAGTGGGTCAGGGCCACATGCGTGATCGGCTTGTCTGTAACTGATCGAACGCACTCGATCACCTTGTTGGCCAGACGCGGTGTCGCCTGCGCCTCGACAATCATCACGCTGTCATCGCCGATGATGACGCCCGAGTTCGGGTCGCCTTCGGCCGTAAAGGCATAGAGCCCTTCGCCCACCTCGGTGAAGCTGATCTTTTTCTCCGACATGTCCCCCTGGGACGCGAATGCTCTGGCCATGATGGGTTCCTTAAAGTGTGTATGGGTTTTCAAGAGCGGACAAGACGGTGCCAACACAATCACCGAAGCCGATTGTGTAACCATCGCCCTTGGCCGCGCCGGTCAAGGTCAGCGTGTCGCCATCTTCGATGAAGCTGCGGGTTTCACCGCCGTCCAGCGTCAGAGGTTCCTTTCCGCCCCAGCTGAGTTCCAGCAACGAACCGCGTTCAGGTTTGGTTGGTCCGGAAATGGTGCCCGAGCCCAGCAAATCACCTGCATTCATCGGACAGCCGGATGTCGTGTGATGGGCCAGTTGCTGCGCGGCGGAATAGTACATCTGGTTGTAGTTGGTCTGTGCAATTGTCGTAGCAGGCTGCCCTGCGGGTGCCATGGTGATCGACAGATCAATATCATAGAGCATCGGGCCACAGTCTTTCAGGTGATCTAGTAGCTCGAACTCACGTGCAGGCGTGTCACAGCGGAATGGCTCCAGCGTTGCCTTGGTGACAATCCAAGGGCTGATCGAGGTTGCGGTGGCCTTGGCCTGAAACGGGCCCAGCGGCTGGTATTCCCAGGCCTGGATGTCACGCGCAGACCAATCGTTCAGCAGGACGTAGCCAAAGATATTGTCGTCCGCCTCTTGCACCGAGATTGGGCCATCCGAAGGGGTGCCGACAATCGCGCCCATCTCAAGCTCGATGTCAAAACGGCGGCTGGGCAGAAAGGCGGGCAGCTCTTGGTCGGGCGCTTTTAGCTGCCCCCATGGGCGGCGGATATCCGTGCCCGATACCACGACCGAAGACGCGCGCCCGTTGTACCCAATGGGAATATGCAGCCAGTTTGGCGGCAACGCGTTTTCCGGCCCCCGGAACATGGTGCCTACGTTGAAGGCATGGTTCCGGCCTGCATAGAAATCGGTGTATTCGCTGACCGCGAAGGGCAGGTGCATCTCGGCGTCGTCTTGTTTGACAAGCAGTGGTTCAACCTTGCTCTGCTCGTCCGAGCCCTCGGCCAGAAGGCTGATCAGACGTTCCCGCAGGGCGGCCCAGACGGCGGGGCCTTCCTCCATCAACGGGTTCCAGAACGGCATGTCGAACAGAGGCTCATCGCTCAGGGTGATCAACCCTTCGGCTTCGGCAGCTGTGACGTCGAGGATCATGTCCCCAATGGCCACGCCGCAGCGCGGATCGTCGCCCTCGGTCGAGAAGACTCCATAAGGCAGGTTGTTCAGTGGGAACGGGTGTGTCGCGTCATTGGCCGACGTCACCCAGGATGTCATTAGAGGCATACGATGTCCCTGTTTTGTTGGTTAAGTTGAGGGGCGAAGGGATTTCAGCCCCAACAAGATAGCAGCCAGGATCATGAAGCTGCCGCCAATGCGGTCAAGCCACAGCTTTGCAGGACCTTGCAAACGGCGGGCCAGCCAACTTGCGCTGCCGCCATATGCGGTCAGGAACATCCCGTCCATGACCAGATAGGTGGCCGAAAGAATGGTGAATTGCGGCCAGAAAGGCAGTGCTCCGTCAATGAACAGTGGGAACAGCGCTGCAAAAAAGACCACGGCTTTGGGATTCGCGGCAGAGGTAATAAACCCCTGCATCCAAAGCGATTTGCGACTTGCCTTGGGCGCGGTTTGCGCTTCAGATACGCGCGCCTTGAGGATCTGTTTGACACCAAGGTAAACCAAATAGGCCACACCAAGCCATTTGATGACGGTCAGCGCGGTTGCGGATGTGGCAATCAGGGCGGCCAGACCCAGCCCTGCTGCCAACATCTGCAGGAAGTTCGCCGTCAGATCTCCGGCAGCGGTGAACAACCCGCGCCGAAGCCCGTTGGTGGCCGAGTTTGACAACATCAGCAACTGGCTGGGTCCCGGTGTGCTCATCAGCAGCAGGACTGTTGCCACATAGGTGAACCAGATATCCAAGCTCATTTCTTACCCGGCGTTCCGTCGAACTTCTTCTCCAGCGATGTCCAGCAGTCGATATAATCATCCTGCAACGGCGCTTCGGTGGCGGCAAATGGCGTCAGATGCTGCGGGAAGCGGGTTTCGAACATGAACGACATCGTCTTGTCCAGCTTGTCCGGCCCCAGGTTGGAGTATGATGCTTTGTCAAAGGCTTCCCTGTCGGGGCCGTGCGGGATCATCATGTTGTGCAGGCTTGTGCCACCGGGCACAAAGCCCTGTGGTTTTGCATCATACTGACCGTAAATGTTGCCCATCAATTCCGACATGATGTTTTTGTGGTACCACGGCGGGCGGAACGTGTCCTCCATCACCATCCAGCGTTCGCGGAACAGAACAAAGTCGATATTGGCCGTGCCAGGCTGGCCAGAGGGTGCCGTCAGAACCGTAAAGATCGACGGGTCGGGATGGTCGAACAGGATCGCGCCAACCGGGCAATAATTGCGCAAGTCATATTTGTAGGGCGCATAGTTGCCGTGCCATGCAACCACATCCAGCGGGCTGTGTCCGATCTTGGTGGTGTGGAACTGGCCGCACCATTTGATCGTCACGGTCGACGGGGTTTCGCGATCTTCAAACGCAGCTACGGGCGCTTTGAAGTCGCGCGGGTTGGCCATGCAGTTTGCGCCAATCGGGCCACGGCCCGGCAGCTCGAACTTTTGCCCGTAGTTTTCGCAGACAAAACCGCGCGCGGGGCCTTCCAGAACCTCGACCCGGTAAAGCAGACCACGCGGAATGATCGCGATCTCTTTGGGTTCCAGATCGATGATGCCCAGCTCGGTCGCAAAACGCAGGCGTCCCTCCTGCGGAACAACCAACAGCTCGGAATCGGCTGAGAAGAAGTAGTCATCCACCATGGATTCGGTGACCAGATAGATGTGACAGGCCATGCCCACTTGCGTGTTCACGTCCCCCGCCGTGGTCATCGTGCGCATCCCGGTCATCCAGTTCAGACCTTCATCAGAATGTGGGACGGGATCCCAGCGATACTGACCCAGACTGATCACATCGGGGTCGATGCACGGTGCCGATTTCCAATAGGGGAGGTCGATTTTTTCGTAACGATGTGAATGCTTCACCGACGGGCGAATGCGATAACACCAAGTGCGTTCGGGCGGGTTCGCAGTGAAGGCGGTGCCGCTCAGCTGCTCTCCGTAAAGGCCATAGTTGCACCGTTGTGGGCTGTTCATCCCTTGTGGCAGCGCGTCGGGCAGGGCCTCGGTCTCAAAGTCGTTTCCAAAGCCGGGCATATAGCCGGCATGTGTGCCGACCGGCGTTGCAGCCTGCGTCAGCATATGTGGATCACTCGGACGATTCATGGTGTTTTCCTCCGTTGCTGCTTGTCGGGTAATAGTTGATTTTGTAACTAACAAGCATGACACACGAAGAATCCAAAAAAAATGATGAGTTTGATCTGCAGAATTTTCTGCCTTTCCTTCTGAACCAGGCGGCCGAGCATGCCTCGTTGGAGTTTCAGAGCGTCTATAAAGGCCGTTACGGGATGCTCAGAACCGAATGGCGGGTGCTGTTTCACCTTGGGCTATTCGGTGAGATGACGGCTAAAGAGATTTGCGAGCGCGCCAGAATGCACAAAACCAAAATCAGCCGCGCGGTCGCCAAGCTGGAACAGAGAAGGTATCTGAAACGCACACGCGACGAAGGAGATCGGCGGGCGGAATGGCTGACTCTAACACCGACGGGGCAAACCGTGTATCGTGATCTGCATGGCGTCGCCGCCGCCTATGATGCAAAACTGTCGGGCCTATTCGATGCGGAAGAAGCTGCTCTGCTGCGTAAAATGCTGCAAAGACTGGCTGGTTTGGACTGACCACTGGCAATTGATGCGTGTCGCCCCCAGATGGGGGTCATGCTTGATACGGATATTTAAATGACTTCTCAGGACTCTTCTTCGATTCCCGCACACGACCTGATCGATTGGCTGGTCGCCAAGGGGCTTGAAGGCGCCGGGCAAGAAGAATTGCTGGAAGGGTTTTGCACCCGGCTTGTCGATATGGGCATACCTTTGATGCGGTTTCACGCGGCGCAATCTACCCTGCATCCGGTTTACGGCGGCACCGGCTATAGCTGGTACAACGGCGCGGGTGGTGAATCCGAGAGGTTCGAGAATACAGATACGCCCAGTGAAGTCTGGCAGCGAAGCCCATTGTATGCCCTGTTGCACGAGGATCTGGATGAAATCCGGGTCAAGCTGGTTGATCATAACGAGCCTAGTCGCTTTCCCTTGCTCAATGATCTGCGGGAAATTGGGGCGACGGATTACTATGCTACGGGCCTGTCTTTTGAAGGGGTTAAGCAAATCCGCCCCAACGGCGCAAAAAAGGTCAGTGATGGCGTTCTGATGTCTTGGACCAGCGACGCACCAACCGGGTTCGACGACAGCGACTTGAGGCAAATTCATACCGTCCTGCCGCATCTGGGGTTGGCGCTTAAATCCGCCAAGAACCAGAACCTGACCAAGGATCTGTTGCGAGTGTATCTGGGCCGAGATGCCGGTCGCCGGGTTCTGTCGGGCGAAATCCGGCGAGGGTCGCTGCAACAAATAGATGCGGTAATCTGGAATTTCGACCTAGAGGGCTTCACCACCCTGTCCGAGGATCTGCCGGGGAACGAGATCATCGATATGCTGAACGACTATCTGGCCGTGGCGGTAGGAGTGGTGCATGACAACGGCGGGAATATCCTGAAATTCATGGGTGACGGCGTGATGGCCATGTTTGATGTCGGCGAGATCGACGAAGATGCCCGTGCCGCGCTGAGCGCTGTGCCGTTGTTGCAATCGCGCATGAATGAGTTGAACTCCAGACGTCAGGCGCAGGGTCTGCCAGTGGCAAACTATACGCTGGCCTTGCATTCGGGTGAAATTCTCTACGGCAATATCGGGTCCGAGACACGGCTGGATTTCACCGTGATCGGTGCTGCCGTCAACCAGGCCTCCCGTATTGCCGGAATGCACCGATCTTTGGGTCAGAGGATCCTGATCTCGGACGACGTCGCCCGCGCCGCGCAACCCTGTGAGCAAGAACTTGTCTCGGTCGGTCGCTACATGCTGCGCGGCGTGAATGAGCCGAAAGAGTTGTTCACGGTGTATTCACCAGTTGGTTCATCCCACGCCGATTGAAACTTCGTTTTAAGCCCGAAGCGGCCATTCTTATCCCTCTCTCTTTTCATTGTTTGAACCGGTAGAAGAAGCTTGGCGTCCGTCTCTTACGCAATGGAGACTGGCGGCTAAAAAGTGTTGAGGGTTCTTCACAGGCTTGGGCAAGATTGATCTTTTTGATTTCAATCGTTTGTCCTTGCATCAGATCATTGAGAAACAGGAGGTTCTTTTGGGCAGCTCTATTTCTGATGAGGCGATGGCCAGACTCCCCTTCTGGGTGACACCACCGGGCGAGACGGATGGCTTTCTGATCGTGGTGGGAATTCTGCTCGTTGTTGTGCTGCTTGGTTTCGGCGCACTCTACTTTACCGTGCAGGCCATTCCCGACCGCATGGCAGCAGGTGCTCATAAAGTTCAAATGCAATTGGTTGGTGTGCTGGGGTTGATTTCTCTGTTTACACTTAACAATGCGTTTTGGATCGCGGCAATTCTAATCGCTGCCGTACCTTTGCACGAAATACTCCCGCTCAAGAGTGACGTGGATCTCTCGGAGAGCCAGGATGCTTGAGCTGGTCTTTTCTGCCCTGATCACGATCGTCCCGGATTACCTATACAGGCGTTACAAGCAGGGTAAGCGATGGGGCCATGAAATCACGCTGTTCAATGTCTGGTATGAATTGCGTTGGGGTTTGACGGCCTGTGCAATCCTGGCAATCACTTTGATCACCGTGATTTTCTATTTTCATCCGTCCACGCGGAACGTCTCCGCAGCATTTCGCACGGTAACTATTCTTTCTGATCGCGGGGGCCGGGTTTCGGAGGTCTATGTCGCGAACAATGATACGATAAAAGCGGGTGAGGCAATCTTCCGGTTGGACACGACGCGGCAGGAAGCTGCGGCAGAAACTGCACAGCGACGCATAGAAGAAATCGAGGCAGCGCAGGGACTGACAGCAACCGAGATCGCGGGTGCTGAGGCACGGGTTGGTTCGGCGGAAGCGAATCTTGCTCAGGCGACCAGCGATTTGGATCGCCGCCTTGAACTCGCGGAGCGCAACGACACAGTTGTAAGTGAGCAGGAATTGGAGCGTTTGCAAACCGCTGTGTCCAGTGCCGAAAGTCAGCGCGCAGCTGCAGTTGCAGCCCTTGACGGCGCTAAACTGCGCCAATCTACTCTGCTTCCTGCGCAGCTTGAAAGTGCGCGTGCTGTTTTGGCTGAGGCCGAAAACGAAATCTCTAAATCCACTGTTTTTGCCGAAGTAGACGGGACCGTCACACAGTTTTTGTTGAAGCCAGGTGACATCGTGAATCCAATTCTGCGCCCTGCAGGAATTCTGGTTCCCGAAGTCTCAGGGCAGGGTCGCCTTATTGCGGCTTTTGGTCAGATTTCGGTCAGTGTGCTCAAGCCGGGAATGTTAGTGGAAATTACCTGTGCGTCCAAACCCCTGACCATAATCCCAATGGTGGTGGACGACGTGCAAAATGCGATTGCTGCGGGGCAGTTTCGACCCGGTGATGCTCTGCTTGACCAACAGGATCGTGCGCGGCCCGGAACGGTTACAGCTTTCCTTGCGCCAATTTTCCCTAAACATCTGGAAGACATCCCGCCAGGAAGTGCGTGCGTTGGCGTTGCCTACACGAGCCGCGCAAAAGAAATAGACGCGGGGAAAATCACCGGGTTTTCGGCTTTTGTTGCACGGATTGTGGACGGGATGGGCATAGCGAACGCCATAGTCTTGCGCGCACAGGCCATTTTGCTTCCTGTTAAGACGCTGGTGTTCAACTAGGCCGCGCGACACGGAGAAGGAGAGCTTCGCCATGGGTTGTGACGTCAGCTATATATGCACCTTCTTGTCAGTCTTCTTTCAGGACCTGATATATCTGTCGCCGATTTTGCTGTTTTTGTTGGTATCTATATGTGCGCTGGGGCAATGGATTGGCAGGATCGAAGGCTGGTCCACCGGAGTGAGCCTTTATCATGCGTTCATAAACGTAACCACGGTTGGCTACGGTGACTTTAAGCCGATGAAATCTGCCAGCCGGATTTTATCCGTTATCAACGCGATTGTCGGACTGATCTTCGTAGGAATTGTCGTCGGAATAGGTGTTCACGCCGTGGAGTCGGCGATGAGCGTCGTGTTCTGAATTAGGGGCTTCCTAACTCCAGATCTGGTACGAACATTGCAACTGCCAAAAGCCGGTTGGTTGCGCAAACCAATCAAAACGGTAGCCGCTTAGAAATCAATCTCCACACCCGGCAGGTTCAGCTCTTTCATCATATCGCGCAGTTCCTGGCGGGCGGCGATGTTTGAGATGTTCAACTGCTTGACGCCGATGTCCTTGAGGTCCAGCAGGGTCAGGCCGCGTGGGAACAACTCGCGGAAGATGACCCGTTCGGAAAAGCCCGAGGCGACGCGAAAGCCGATGCGCTGCGACAGCATCTCGATTGCGCGCTGCATCTTTTCCTTGTTGACCATCCGCTGCGTGCCGACCCGGTTGCGGACCACAACCCAGTCGATCGGCTTCAGCCCGGCCTGCGCCCGCAACTGCCGCGCGTTCCAGACCATTTCGGAATAAACCGATGGTCCTAGGATTTTCTCACCCTTCGAATCGATCCGCGCCAGCAGGTCGAAATCAATGAAACTGTCGTTCAAGGGCGTGACAAGCGTATCAGCGAGCGAATGTGCCACCTGACTGAGCCGGGTGTGAGAGCCCGGGCAATCGATCAGGATGAAATCGCTGTCGCTTTCCAGTTGTGATACGGCGGCGGACAGGCGGTGGTCATAGATATTCTCACCAGGTTTCAGCGTGGCAGCGTCGATCTCGGGCAGGTCGTGATGGCGCGGGCTGGGCAGGGTCAGGTCCGAGCTTTTGAGGAAGTTGTTGCGGTTCTCAAAATAACGTCCCAGGCTGCGCTGACGCAGGTCCAGATCAAGTGTGCTGACCTTGTGTCCCAATCGGGCCAGCGCGGTGGCCACATGCATCGACACGGTCGATTTGCCTGCGCCACCCTTTTCGTTCCCGACCACAATGATATGTGCCATGCTTGTATTCCCAAGTCCCGCCGTGCTTCACTACACGTTGTTGACACCCACTATATGTTGTGTGGGTTGGGAAGAAAAGAACCTCAAGCGGCGGTTTCGGGCAATATCAGACCCTATTTTGGAAAACCCTGCGTGCTGCGCGGGTTACAGGCGGGCACTTGTCAATGCAACAGCTCTGATTCACAGTCCACATGCAGGTCTGGCAGGGAGAATTTGGCTTGGAACACCTGTTCCTGAACGTCTTGAACGTGGTTTTGCCGGTTTTGATCTGTGCCGGGATCGGTTTTGGGCTTGCACTGATTCATGCCCCCTTTGACAGCAAGGTGATCGGTGGGATCGTTTCAAAAGTCGGCTACCCAACACTGATCATCTCGCACTTGTCGACCACTAAACTGGCGGTGGGCACCTTTCTGGACGTGATGACCGCAGCCGCTTTGGCAGTGGCGGGGTTTGGCGTGTTGGGTTTTGTTGCCCTGAAGGCCCTGCGCCTGCCGGTCAGGGCGTTTCTGACGCCTTTGATGCACGGAAATGTCGGCAATATCGGTTTGCCGATTACTCTGCTGGCATTGGGTGATGCGGGCATGGCTTATACCATGGCGTTTGTGGTGGTCGTGCTGATCAGCATCTTCACCTTGGGCATGTGGATTCCTGCCGGGGAGTTTTCGCCCAAGAAGCTGGCCACGTCCCCGATCATCTATGCCGTGGCGCTTTCGCTGATCCTTATGGCGACAGATACCAGCCTGCCTCAGCCGATTTTGAAGTCGTTTGATATTCTGGGCGGGCTGTCGATCCCGCTGATGCTGCTGACGCTGGGCCATACCCTGGCGACGTTGCGGGTTAAAACCCTGGGGCGGTCGATCCTTTTGACGCTGCTACATTTGGCGATGGCAGTTGTCATTGCCGGTGCATTAATCTGGTTTTTCGGATTTACAGGGCCGGAACGAGGTGCCGTGATCCTGTGCTGCCTGATGCCATCTTCGGTGGCGACCTATCTTTTCATCGATCAGCATGTCCCGGAGTACGGGCCCGATGTGGCAGGCTATATTCTGGTCTCGACGCTGGCGACAATACTGGTTCTGCCGGTGGCGCTGTCGTATTGGATTTGACATCTGACCGATGCCGGTTTCGTGACTTGTAACCGTCCGGTGGCTGGCGGACTATGCCCCGGAAACCATCCAGTATTCGAAGGGGTTCCGCATATGATCGGATATGTAACCATTGGTGTTTCCAACATGGACGCCGCCAAGACATTCTACACTTCGCTGTTCGAGGACAAAGGCGCGCAAGTTCTGATCGACGCTGGTCGCATTGCATTTATCGGCAATAATCCGGCGGCACCGATGCTGGCCGTTTGCGAGCCGTATGATGGCAATGATTGCGCATCAGGGAATGGCAATATGGTGTCTTTCGCTGCCGACACAAAAGAGGCCGTTACCACAATGTATGACAAGGCCATCAGCCTTGGTGCGACGGATGAAGGCGAGCCCGGGCAGCGCGTACCGGATCGGTTCTACGGTGCTTATGTGCGGGACCCAGACGGCAACAAGCTTTGCTTCTACGTCTTCGGATGAATTCGGACACATCGCAGGCAAGAAAAAAGGCCGCCCAATGGTGCGGCCCTTTGCAATTCAATCCAGTCAAGCTTAGAAGCCCAGACCTTCGTATTTCTTCTTGAACTTCGACACGCGGCCGCCGGCGTCCATCAGGCGCGACGAGCCACCGGTCCATGCCGGATGCACGGAAGGGTCGATTTCCAGAGCCAGCTGGTCGCCTTCTGCGCCCCAGGTGGATTTCATTTGAACCACTGTGCCATCGGTCATTTTGACGTCGATGACGTGATAATCGGGATGGATGTCTTTTTTCATCTTTCCGTTCCTTACGCTTCGGCGCCAGCCTTGGGCTTGTAGTTGGTGACTTCTGCGATACGTGCGGATTTACCGCGACGGGTGCGCAGATAGTACAGTTTGGCGCGACGAACGCGGCCACGGCGGACAACGGTGATGCTGTCGATGTTGGTCGAATACAGCGGGAACACACGCTCCACACCTTCGCCAAACGAGATTTTGCGAACGGTGAACGAACCGGCGATGCCTTCGCCGTTCTTGCGCGCGATGCAGACGCCTTCGTAGTTCTGCACACGGGTGCGCGACCCTTCGGTCACCTTATAGCCGACACGGATGGTGTCACCGGCTTTGAAATCGGGGATGTCTTTCCCCAAGGCGGCAATCTGTTCCGCCTCAAGCTGTGCGATCAGGTCCATCGCAGGTACTCCTATCTGCTCGTGGTTGGTCCACGAAGTTTGGGCACGGCCTGAGAGCTCTTGGTCTTCACCGGGTCCTGCACGCAGCCCGCCAGAGATCAGATCGACTGTTCCTTGGATCTGGTCTGATCTGACACGTCCCGGCCGAAGAAAGCTGAGCGTCACGCCGTGATGCAAACCAAAACACCGGAGTCGCATGATGCGGCACCGGATTGCGGTCGTTTAAGGGGATTGCGCGCAGGGATCAAGAGCTAATCGCACAGATTTCCAGCGTGGCACAGGTGGGAATCCGCCAGTCACAAATTGCAGCGTTGCCTTAGCCCGCAGATCGGGCATTCTGAGGCAAATTGAAAGAGCAGAATTTTGAACAGGACTTCAAGGATGCGATTGGCTTTGCTTATGGCGGTGGCGGCCGCAATGCTGGTATCTTGCGGGCGCAGTGGCCCGCAACCGCAGACGGTAGAACCCACGCAGGTCGTGGACCGGACGGCCCCTTCTATAATCTATCCCGATTTTGGCGACGCCGACCCCCATGACTGGGAGGGACGGCACCCCGGATTATACCCTGTCCACGGTCTGGACGTGTCGCGCTGGCAGGGACCTATAGACTGGCGCACGGCCAAAGCATCGGGTGTGAGTTTTGTTTTCATGAAAGCAACCGAGGGCGGAGATGTAGCCGATCCGATGTTCGATGAGCATCGACGCGGCGCGCAGGCCGCCGGAGTGCCCTGGGGAGCCTATCACTACTATTATTTCTGTCGTTCAGCGCGCGAGCAGGCGCGCTGGTTTATCAAGAACGTTCCCAAAGGGGCTGACCTTCCACACGTGCTGGACATGGAGTGGACGCCCCATTCGAAAACCTGCACGCTGCGGCCAGATGGCAGAACCGTCCGGGCCGAAGCGCAGCGGTTTCTGGATATTCTGGAACGGCACTATGGCCGTCGCCCGATTGTCTATACCACTGTTGATTTCTTCGAAGACACCGACATAGGCCGCCTGCCCAAAACCGAATTCTGGCTGAGGTCGGTCGCCGGCCACCCGCGCGAGGTCTATCCGCGCACCGTTTGGCGGTTCTGGCAGTACACTGGCACCGGGCTGGTGCCAGGTGTTCAAGGCAGGGTCGACATCAACACCTTTAACGGCACACCGGAAAACTGGGCCAGATGGAAGGCCAAGTCTTAGGTGTTCGGTGTCCGGTAGGTTTCAATCGTACCGCCGCTGACCAGGTGGTCCAGCCGCCGCTCACGTTCTTCACCATAGGCATTGCGCAGCCAGAAGGATTCACCCGCGTTGAGCTCGCGGCGTTCAAAGCCGCGTTCACGCAGGCAACGGTCGACCTGATCAATTTCACCCTGCACGCGCAACTCGTCTTGAAACGGGGCCGTAACCGCAGGCCCGATAATGATCCCCCAAAGAAGGATATTGGTCGTATAGCCGCCAATGACGGCGCTGTTTCCACCTTCATCCGCTTCCTGAGAACAGGAATCGACCGCCACCCGCGCCGAGTGCAGATTATGGCCAGCTTGTGTAGGAACAGACATCCCAAGCGGCTTTGTGGTGCAGGCTGAAACAGCCAGCACAACGCCAAGCAATAACTTTTTCATAATGTCGACAGACTCACTTTAAGCAACCCACGATTCTTATGGGCCTTAAAGGTGAATATTTTGAGGTGCGTTCAACTTCAAATGGCAAGTCGACAAACATTGAAGCTGCGGCATCCTCGCCACATTGTGTGCCCTTAGTCTCCGGTTTCCGAGGTGGTTTTCAGATACTCTGTCCAGATATCGGGGCGTCTTTCACGCGTGATGTCTTCTGACATTTTATGGCGCCATTCCGCAATGCGGCCATGATGGCCAGACATCAGTACCTCGGGGATCGGGCGACCTTTCCAGTCTGCCGGACGTGTATATTGAGGGTGCTCCAACAGACCCGAGGAAAAACTCTCCTCCTCGGTCGATGCCTGATTGCCTAAAACGCCGGGGATCAGACGAACCGTTGCGTCGATCAGGGCTTGCGCTGCAATTTCACCTCCGGTCATCACGAAATCGCCCAGAGACACTTCTTGAACGCCGTAATGTTCCAATACGCGCTCGTCCACGCCTTCAAAACGACCGCACAGGAGGGTCATGCCGTCACATCGGGCAAGGTTCTGCATCATGCGCTGATCCATGCGCCGCCCGCGCGGACTAAGGTAGATAAGCGGCCAATTGCCGTGTACACCCGCCATCGTATGTTCAATAGCTTCACCAAGAACATCTGCACGCAGCACCATCCCGGCACCGCCGCCAGCGGGTGTGTCATCGACATTGCGGTGCTTGCCGACGCCGAACTGCCGTAAGTCCACGGTTTCCAGCTGCCATAACCCTTCCTGCAATGCCTTGCCGGTCAGGCTTTCGCCCAGCACTCCGGGAAAGGCGGTGGGAAACAGCGTGATGATCTTGGCTTTCCAGACGCCGTGCAAATCCGGGGTCGAGGTCATCAGCTCGCGCGGTTTCAAGGTCGGTCGGATCGCCTTTCGACCATGGGATTTTTGGGGTGTGTCTGTCATATCTGGCGGGCCAGCTCGGTCTGGGCGGTTTGAATCAGAGCCCTCTTCTGGGTGATCAGAGCAGCTTCGTCCAGTGTCGAACGGTTCAGCGCCAGCATTTCTTGCAACACCTCGGCAGAAAAGCTGGGGGTTGAATGTGTGGGGCCCACGAGTTGCGATGTTTTATCGGGTGGCAGGTCGAGGAAACTAACAAATGATGCACCTGCGCCAAAGCGATGATCCTGAAATTGCTCCATCCATTCGGTTTGAAAGGTGACGGAAGGCAGCCGGTCTTTGATCCGGTCTGCGGTTTCCTGCAATGCAGGCAGGTGCGCGAGGTCAGCACGGAAGCTATCCAGGTCCTGCACCAACCGCGATTGCTGCAGGTCGTGTGCCCAAAGGCTGTACAGCCATGCATCGCGCTGGCGCAGTGACAGGTAGATGGTGATATCGACTTCGTCGCCCAGAAATCGTCGGTGCAGCACGCTGACCAGCGTTTCGGCCAGTTCCGGAGCAGCAGCATACCCCTCGTCGCGGTTCCTGCTGGGGCGCAGGCCCAGAAAGTTCTCCTCGCTCAGGATCAGCCCCCGGCGCTCACCAAAATCCAGTTCATTCAGAAAGGCTTGAACCTGACCGCCAAATCCGGCCAGCGTTGCGTCCAGCCTATAGATAGAATGGCGGGTGGCGGCCTCGTTCAGCCCGGCCTTGCGGGTCTTGTAGGGCAGAATCAGGGCAAATCGGGGCCAGATCAATCTGCGGTTTTCGTGCAGAAACGATTGTGCTGCGGCCATGCCTGTCTTGTGCAGGCCCAGATGCAGCAAAATGCGTCGCATCAGATCAGACCTTCGGGCGGGTCAGCCACGATGCGGCCTTGCTCCAGATCCACAGTCGGCACCACTTGCAGCGTAAAGGGCAGCAGGACCGTTGATTTCAAGCCTAGCCCATGCAGTTCCAGCAAATCCGCGGCGCCGTGGTTCTGCACGGATTTTACCTTGCCCAGCAGCGTACCGCCGGTGTCATAGACCTCAAGCCCGATCAGGTCGGTGTGATAAAACTCATCATCGGGCAACGAAGGCAACTGATCGCGCCGCGCAAACAGGCGCAGACCGTTCAGCGCATCGGCTTCTTCCTTGGTTTCGACCCCGCCCAGACGTGCCGCAAACCCGTTTTTGATGGTGCGCGTCAAAACAACCGGATAACGCTGTTCGCCGGTCTCATCTGTCAACGGAGAGTAGTGTTCGATATCTTCGGGCACGGCGCAAAAGCTTTTCAGGCGCACTTCGCCGCGTACGCCGTAAGACCCCGCAACGCTGCCGACGCAGATCAGATCACTCATTGGACGCGCCTGTTGTCAAACAAATCCCGTTTCTCCATTCGCCAAGGCCTTCGCAGGCCTCGCGTTGATTGCTGCGTTCAAAGAACACGCCGACAATAAAGGCGATCAGCAGCAAAATGGGAAGTCGAATCAATGCGAACATAAGGCCTTACCGTGTTTCGATTGTCAGGCCGTCAGCCCGGCTTTCCCAACCAACCCGCTCCAGTTCTGGCGTGTCCGAGGCTCGTTCCGGCCAGCCAACACAGAAATATCCGATCAGGCGCCAGTCTGCGGGAACATTCAGATCACGAGTCATTTGGTCAGGGTTCAAGATCGATACCCAACCCAGCCCCAATCCTTCGGCCCGCAACGCAAGCCAGAATAGCGTTATGGCAGAAACGACCGAATAGCGCCGCATCTCGGGCATCGTGCCCGCACCCAGCCCCAGGCCCTTGTCGGTACTGTCATCGCAAAAGACGGCCAGTTGCACCGGGGCTTCTTGCATTCCGGACAGTTTCAGGCGGCTGTAAAGCTGCGCCTTGTCGCCGGAATACCCCGCCAGCGCATCATCGTTGGCGGTTTGAAAATTCTTCAGCGCGGCGGATCGCGCCGCTTCGCTTTCTACGCGGATCACGCGCCAGGGTTCGCTGAGCCCCACCGAAGGGGCCAGTTGAAATGCGTCGAGGCAGCGCAACAGCACTGCCTCGTCCACGTGATCGGTGCGGAACCGGCGCACATCACGCCGGAGCCGCAACAACAGGTCAAACTGCGTGCGAAAATCGTCGGTGAAAGTCTGATCCCGCACGCGCTTGCCTGCTTATTCTTCTGCAGCCGCTTCTTCAGCCGGTGCAGCCGCCGCTTCGGCAGCTTCAGCAGCCTTTGCAGCTTTCTCTTCCGCGCGTTCCTGAGCTTTCTTGCCCGGGGTGCCCTTGTTGGGGTTGTTACGCTCGGCTTTTTCACGGGTACCGGCAGCTTCCAGCATACGTGCAATACGGTCGGTGGGCTGAGCGCCCTGATCCAGCCAGTACTGGATGCGCTCCATGTTCATTTTCACGCGCTCTTCGCTGTCTTTCGGCAGCAGCGGGTTGTAGGTGCCCAGCTTTTCGATGAAACGGCCGTCGCGGGGCATGCGGCTGTCAGCAGCCACGATGCGATAGAAGGGACGCTTTTTCGAGCCGCCGCGGGCGAGACGAATTTTCATTGCCATGGTGGTATCTCCTTTGAATGGCATCACGCCGGAGGCGTGTCTTTTGTTGAGCCGGCGTAGGCGCCGGTTAGTTCTGATGTTTCTTATGGTGTCGGATGACTTCCTGAATGATGAAATTCAGGAAAGCCTTGGCGAAGTCGGGGTCCAGATCGGCCTCTTTCGCCAGGTCTTCTAGCCGTGCGATCTGTGCCGCTTCACGCGAAGGATCGGACGGGGGAAGGTCGTGTTCGGCCTTGAGCTTGCCAACGGCCTGCGTGTGTTTGAACCGCTCGCCCAGCGTATAGACAAGGATCGCATCCAGTCGATCGATGCTTTCGCGATGCTCTTTCAACAGCGTGGCAGCCTGTGTCACGGGGTTGGTCATTGGCCGGTCCTTTCGGTGGTCAGGTCAATCTGCGGGTGACGCCAGATCTGGGCGCGTTTGCCCAGTAGCTCGGCATTTTCAAGCTCCAGCGTGGCTCCAAGGCGTTCTGCCAAAGCGCGCGAGCGGTCGTTGGCATGGGCGATGTACGAGATCACGCCGTTCAGCCCCTGTTGCCGCGCTGCATAGTCGCGTGCCGCCTGCGCCGCCTCAAATCCCAGCCCTTTGCCTTCGGCCTCGGCCATAAGGGTCCAGCCCAGCTCGGGCTCGGCCCAGCCGGGGGCATCGATCATACCGGCCCATCCAACAAATGCGCCGCTGGACTTTTCGGTCAGGTGCCACAGGCCAAAGCCCTTAAGAGCCCAATGTCCAAGGCGTTTCACGAGGGAGTCCCAGCTGCCAAGCTCATCCTTGGGTCCGCCGACCATATGGCTGCGCTTAGTCGCAAAGAACGCGGTCATCGCAGGCAGATCGTCCAGATGTGGCGCGCGCAGGATCAGGCGCTCGGTCTCGATGGTGGGGATAGTGAACGAGGTCATGCGTATGCCTCCATTCCGCCATCATTGTCCGATGAGACATAACGGTAAACGTGAACGGGCTCGTTGAATACGCTTTCGGCTTGCGCGTCCCGAGTTGCACCCACGCGCCGTGCGACATCTGCGGATTTCGCGTTGTCGGGATCGACATAACTGACCAGCGAAGGCAGGTCGTGTGTATCGAGCGCAAAGCTACGCACGGCAGCCACTGCTTCGGTTGCGATGCCTTGGCCTTCGGCTTCAGCGGTCAGCATGTAACCCAGTTCGTGTTCCTGATCGCCGAACTCCATAGCGACCGAGACAAATCCCGTGACAGTTCCGGTCGCCTTATCCTCAACTGTCCACACACCCGCGCCGCGCAAAATCCATCCTGCCACGTATTGGGTGAAATCCTGCCACGCGCCATTGCGATCAAATGGGCCATCCATAAAGCGTGCACGATCAGACATCAGAATTTCGGCATAATCCCCGAAATCCCGCAACTCAGGCGCGCGCAGCAGCAGACGAGTGGTCTCGATACGCGGCACCAAAGCACCCAACCGCGCAGACAGCGCGGCTGCAGGACCGGTGGCCGGAGCCTCCCAGGGATATGCCGATGGGGCCGTCATTTACTTTTTCTTGCCGAACCCGCTGAGGCCCTGCGGCAGACCCATACCGCCACCCAATCCGGGTAGGCCGCCGGGCATCTTGCCACCCATCGCCTTGGCCGCTTGTTCCAGCGCCTTGGGGTCCATGCCTGCGGCCATTTCCTCGGGCGACGGGCCACCTTTGCCGAACATGCCTTTCATGGCTTGTTTCAGCATCTTGCCTTTGCCCATCTTGCCCATCTTTTTCATCATGTCCGACATCTGCCGATGCATCTTGAGCAGCTTGTTCAGGTCGCTGACCTCCATACCCGAGCCTGCCGCGATCCGTTTCTTACGGCTCGCCTGCAATAGCTGAGGGTTGGCGCGTTCGCGTTTGGTCATGGATTGGATCATGGCGATCTGCTGGCGCAGGATCTTGTCGTCCAGACCGGCCTGATCCATCTGCTTGGCCATTTTGCCCATGCCGGGCATCATGCCCATCATGCCCTGCATGCCGCCCATCTGGATCATCTGCTCCAGCTGCATTTTCAGGTCGTTCATGTTGAACTGACCTTTGACCATGCGCTTCATCATGCGCTCGGTCTGTTCCATCTCCATCGTTTCCTGGGCCTTTTCGACCAAGGCAACGATGTCGCCCATGCCCAGAATACGACCGGCGATCCGGTCCGGCTCGAAGGTTTCGAGCGCGTCCATCTTTTCGCCAAGACCAACAAAGCGGATCGGCTTGCCGGTGACCGCGCGCATCGACAGCGCCGCACCGCCGCGTCCGTCACCGTCCATGCGGGTCAGAACCACGCCCGAGATGCCGACCTTTGCGTCGAACTCTTCGGCCACTTCAACGGCGACCTGACCGGTAAGGCCGTCGACGACCAGAAGGGTCTCGCGCGGGTCAACCGCGTTGCGGACCTGCTCGACCTCGTCCATCAGGACTTCGTCAATGTGCAGGCGGCCCGCAGTATCGAGCATGTAGACGTCGTACCCACCCAGAGTCGCCTGCTGCTTGGCGCGCTTGGCAATATCGACCGGTTTCTGACCAGGGATAATCGGAAGAGTATCGACGCCGACCTGAGTGCCCAGAACAGCCAACTGGTCCATCGCGGCCGGGCGATAGACGTCGAGCGAGGCCATCAGGACCTTCTTACCCTCTTTCTCTTTCAGGCGCTTAGCCAGCTTACCGGTGGTCGTCGTCTTACCCGAGCCTTGCAGACCGACCATCAGGATCGGGGCAGGCGGGTTGTCGATCTTCAGCTTGCCGGGGTCTTCTTCGCCGCGCAGGGTATCGACCAGCGCGTCATGCACGATCTTCACGACCTGCTGGCCAGGGGTGATCGATTTGGTGACGGCTTGGCCGGTCGCCTGTTCCTGAACCTTTTTGACGAAAGCGCGGGCTACTGGCAGCGAGACGTCGGCCTCAAGCAGCGCAACCCGGACCTCGCGCAGGGCGGTCTTGACGTCTTCTTCGGACAGAGCGCCCTGTTTGGTCAGCCGGTCAAAGACGCCAGAGAGGCGTTCGGATAGATTTTCAAACATGCCTTCGGCCTCCTATGCCGGTTATATTGTGGCACTTCCTACGTAGGAAACACCGGTTAAATACACAATTTCCCCCACGGGCGAAACTCGCTGGTGGGGGGCGATCCCTGAACGACTCAAGGGACCGGAAGATCGAAAGGCTTCCGGATGTTTGGCGGTCATTTACGCCTTGCGGCCGGGTGAGTCAAGATAAGCTATGTGAAGCCTGCTGGTGTAATGTACTCTGATCAAAACAAGCTTGGGGAGGGGGCGATGAGGGAGGATCTTCCTCAAAAGACAACCGACTATGTTGGCGAGGTGACAAACACCGATATCTGGTCCGGGTTCGAGATACGGCCAGACGATGTCTTTGTGTGCACTCCGCCAAAATGCGGCACCACGTGGACGCAGACTCTGGTGCGAATGCTGATCACGCAAACCGCTGACCCTAGCGTTTACGACAACAAGATCTCACCTTGGCTGGATTGCGGCTTTCGCGACCGTGTTGAGCAAGCAAATACACTGGACGCACAAACCCATCGGCGCTGCATCAAGACACATACCCCGCTGGATGGAATAAAATTCTCACCCGATGCGCAGTATCTGGTTGTGCATCGCCATCCCGTCGACGTTCATTTCTCACTGCGCCGGCATGTTGAAAACATGAAGGACGATTGGCTGGATTACCTATTCCCAGAAGATCTTTCGGAAGCTTTTGCAATGTTTCTGGATCGCCCCGCTTCTTCAAAAGGTACGGATGACTTGACCCTCAGATCTTTTGTTCATCACTTCAGGTCTTTTTGGGCCTATCGCGATTTGCCCAACATTCATTTTCTGCATTACGCCGAACTCAGCCGCGATCTGCCTGGGCAAGTCGCACGGCTTGCCCGCATCATGGATATCGAGATTGGGCCGCAATTGATCAAGGACATCGCCGAGGCGGGCAGTTTCGGGTCGATGAAAAACAACGCAAAACGCCTTGAGCAAACGCCCGGGTTCACCAGTGGGTTCCACGACTTTGCACAGTTTTTTTCATCGGGCACCAGCAACAAGTGGGAAGGCAAGCTGACGTCTGATGACATGGCCAAGTATGACACATGTATCTCTGAAATGGTCTCACCTGAAGAACGTTTGTGGCTGGAAAGCGGGTTTGCCCGTTAACCTACGCCTAGGTTGTGGTTGTTCTGTTTGGACGCAGGGAGCCAATTGTTTACTGCCTCAGCCAGCCGATGAGAACCCGACCCGCTAACAAAGGCTTCGACAATAGGGTGGCGACCAGCGCTCATTCCCTTATCCAGTACAAGGACGGTCCGATACATCCGCGAAGTGCTTTTGTTGCTTCTGGACGTCGTGCTTTCAACTTCGGCATGAGACAGGTTGGACAGTTTGTGTTCCACGGCCTTATAGCCGAACACCGACTGGCGGCGGATCAGAACACTGTCTTTTTGCCGGTCCAGTACAATCTGAACCCGCCTCACAAAGGTGCAGAAGGCACCAAGACCCATGCCACCCCCGAAGACTGCGAAGAAAAGGCCGAACCAAATGCCCTCGCCGCCTTTACTGGCCATGAACAGGCCGGCACATACAAAGGCGAGTATGAAGAGGACCAGTGTGATGCCGATGAACCAAGGCGTGTTTGAAAGGATCAACTGGTCAGGGGTATTGCGCTTGATTTTCATGACGGAACACTACAGCCTTTTCAGAATTCGTTGAAGCAAAGCGCAGCGTTCTTTGCCTGTGTCGAAAGGATAGGCAGCTTACAAACGATCTTGCGTATGCCGACAAGCTTGAGCTTCTGGGCCACTGATTGCAGGCGGGGTCGTTCTATGGCACTGCCCTTGAAACTTTCGCAAGGAGGCCGGGATGGACGCTTCATCCGCTTTTCAGGACACATTACCTTTGAGCTCTGATGCGTTGCTGGCGCAGCTAAATGACTGGGGGCTGGCCTATCGTCTGCACACGCATGTCCCGTTGCGCACGGTCGAAGACTCGAAGGCGGTCGAAGATCAGTTCATGGTTCCCGGTGAAAACGCATTAAGGGTCAAAAACCTGTATTTGCGCGACAAGAAAAAACGCAATTATTTGGTAACGCTCGAGCAGAACCGGGCAATCGACCTCAAAGCACTGGGTGCGGAGCTGGGTGTCGGTAACCTGTCTTTCGGCTCGGCAGACCGGTTGTTGCAAAACCTTGGCATACGTCCCGGCGCGGTTAGCCCGTTGGCGATGATCAACGGCGTTCAGAATGAGGTGCGGTTCTTCATGGACGCTGCGGCCCGGCAGACCGATGTGGTTTACATGCACCCATTGGTTAATGATCGCACTGTTGCGATGTCCCGCGCCGATTTGATGGATTTCTTTGATCGCGTCGGGTGCGAGGTAACCTGGTTGCCGTGATCACACGCGACTACAGACGCTGAAAGTATGCTTGAACCTAAGAAGAGCACTTCAAGTGCCGGTTAGCGCTTCCTTGAGGGCGGCGGTGACATGCGCGGCAGATGGATTGACGAACAGGTGCCCGTCAGCCTCGAACACGGGATCGTCCAGATGGGCCGGAAAGGCCAATGGCAACTCGGTACATGCCAGCAAGATCGCGGTGCCAGGACTTGCGTGCTTGTTACAGAAGTCAAGCAATCGTGCCCGAGCGTTATCAGACGCACCGCCATAGAAGTCGCTGTCGATCATGGCTTGCATTTCAAAGATTTCGGACTCGGGCAGGCGACTATTTGCCGTGATGCCTTCGGCGGCCAAACGTTCAGCATAGTTGGTGGCCTGCATCGTTACAGTCGTTCCAAGCACCAAAGCCTTGGGTGCCCCGGTCCGCGCCGTGGTTTCGGCGGTTGCGTCGAAAATACTGAGGATCGGCATGGATACGCCCCGACGGATCGCGTGAAGCCGTGCATGGGGTGTGTTGGACGCAATAATGCCGAAATCGCAGTCCGCGCGTTCCAAGGTCAGCAGGGCTTCGCGGAACACTGAGTCAAAATCCGCCCAGCTGGCCTCATCCCCAGCGACACCGCGCAGGGCTCGCGTTCTGGCTTGAGTGACAGATTCGATGGTCATCGGGGGGATCGGTAAAGGTGAGCCATGGCCGCGTTCCGCGAAGTGACGCCCGGCCCCTTCGGCTATGGCGCGGTAGTAGTCAACGGTCGAGGCCCAGCCCACCCCGCCGAGAATGCCGATTTTCTTCATGGGTTTCGTCCAGCCTGCCAATCCCAACACATTGGCAGGCTGAAGGTTTAAAAGGTCATTGACCAGAGCAGATCAAGCCGCGAGGTCTGAAACTGCCTTATGCGCACTTTCCAGCGCCGCTTCGGGATTCACGGCCATCTGATCCGCTGCGATGACGTCCACGTCATGAATGCCGATAAAGCCCAGCACATGGCGGGCGTAGTTGGTGGCGAAGTCCGCCTCGGAGCCGACGGGCACACCACCCGACGCGATGGCCAGAATGGCGCGCTTTCCTTCCAACAAGCCTTTTGGGCCGTTTTCAGTGTAGGCAAAGGTCAGGCCTGCGCGGGCAACCAGGTCAATCCATGCCTTGAAGGCGGCCGGAACCGAAAAATTGTAAATCGGCAAACCAATTACGATGGTGTCGGCGTCCTGCAATTCGGCCACCAGCTCATCGGACAGGGCCAGCCGATCCCGCTGTACATCGTCGCGCTGGTCCGCAGGGGTGAAGTTCGCGGCGATCCAGTCTTCGGTCAAAAGGGGCAGAGGGGTTGCCAGATCGCGACGGATGATGCGTTCCGCGTCCAGTTGCTTGACCACACGGTCGGACAGATCGCGGGTCGTCGAGTCAACGCGGCGTGCAGAGGAATCGATATGAAGGATTGTTTTTGGCATTGTTCAGGTCCTTTGGGTCAGGGAAATCTTGTACTGTCCCCAATATGATTATTGCGTTGGTGAACAAAACTCGGATACATCAACAGTTATTGTTGGAAATTGCACAGTGACGCATTGCCATGGATAATTGGGACGAAGTGAGAACCGCCTATCAGGTGGCGCGCATGGGGACAGTCAGCGGCGCAGCCGAGGTTCTTGGGGTTCACCACGCCACCGTGATCCGCCACATTGATGCGATCGAGGCGCGGCTGGGTGTAAAACTGTTCCAGCGTCACGCACGCGGATACACGCCGACCGAGGCAGGCGACGATCTGTTGCGCGTCGCACAGGCCACCGAGGATCAGTTCAACCAGCTAGTTGGCCGCATGAAGGGTCGGGGCGACGACGTTTCAGGTGAATTGGTGGTGACATCGCTTGGTTCACTTGCACCCTTGGTGGTGCCCACACTCACCGCGTTTCAAAAGATGCATCCGGATCTCATCGTGCGCTACTTGACCGGCGACCGGCTTTTCCGTCTGGAATACGGCGAGGCGCATGTGGCGATCCGCGCAGGGTCAGCCCCGGATCAGCCGGACAACGTTGTGCAGCCATTCCGACAGGAAGAAGTCGGCCTGTATGCCAGCACAGCGTATATCGAACGGTTTGGCACGCCGTCGGGTATAGAGGATTTCGGGAAACACCATTTCGTCAGTTCTGACGACGAAAGCAGTCGCGCGCCTTTTACCCGATGGCTGCGCGCAACAGTTCCGGCAGATCGCATCACTTTCCGCTGTACCAATAATTTCTGTATGCGCGAGGCTGTCATGGCCGGGGCGGGCATAGGTTTCATGGCGCGCTGGGAAGCGGCCCGCCACGACAATCTGGTCGAGGTGATGGATCCGCTTCCAGAATGGTTCGGAAACCTGTGGCTTGTGACCCACGTGGATTTACACCGCACCACCAAGGTACAGGCCTTCCTGAGTTATCTGAAAGAAGAAGCCAAAGGCTGGAAACCATGAGCCCTCAGGCGCGTGGCCATCTGGCCATGCTGACCTTTTCGGCGCTTGTTGCGGGCAGTTTTTCGTTGGGATCCATGATCGCCAACGAAATTGCGCCGTCCGCCTTGAACGCGGTGCGATTTGCGATTGCGGCTGTAGTGATTGGTATTGCGGCACTGGCCACAACAGGCCTGCCGCGCAGCGCTGTACAGGCGCCTTGGCGCTACCTTGTGTTGGGTGGGCTGTTTTCGACCTATTTCGTGCTGATGTTCTATGGGCTACAAACCGCCCCGCCGGTCAGCGCCGCTGCGGTGTTCACCCTGACGCCCGTTGTTACAGCCCTTGCGGGTTGGGTTTTATTGCGTCAGATCACCACCCCGCGCATGGCATTGGCTTTGACCATTGGTGCGGTGGGCGCGCTTTGGGTAATCTTTCGAGCCGACTGGCAAATGTTCCGCGCCTTCGAAATCGGACGTGGTGAGATCATCTACTTTTGGGGTTGTGTATCTCACGCAATCTATACACCCATGATCCGCAAACTGAATCGCGGAGAGCCCGCAGTAGTGTTCACTTTCTGGACACAAGTTGCCGGGTGCTTGTTGCTGATCGTGTTCGGGTGGTCCGACCTGATGACGACCAACTGGGCGGCTCTTCCGGCCATCGTCTGGATCGGACTGATCTATATTTCGCTCTTCGCGACGGCGGCCAGTTTTGTGCTGGTGCAGTTTTCATCGCTCCGACTGCCCTCGGCCAAGGTGATGGCTTACACCTATCTGGTGCCCAGTTGGGTGATCTTGTGGGAGATAGCGCTGGGAAAGGCTGTGCCCACCGGTTTGATTTTGGGTGGCGTTGCGCTGACCGTCATTGCGTTGTTGATGCTGCTTAAGGAAGAAACGCCGCCTGCGGTGCCCGCGGGAACGGCCGCTGATTAACCGGAGCTTTGCTTGCAGACGCCTCGGCTCTTTGATGTATTCCAAAGGTAGAATTTGTTGAGCCAGATCAAAGCCCGTGAAAAACCTCTTCAATACACTTTAAAGCACGTGAGAGGAGGAAGTTATGTTCAACCACATCATGCTGCCGATCGATCGGCATCTACCGCCCGAGGTTCGCAAAGCTGCCGATATTGCCGCGCAGGTGGCGAAATGGCAGGGGGCCAAAATCACTTTGGTCAGTGTTACCGGCGCCCATTTGGGGGAATCCACGGAAACCGAAGCTGAGATCGACAAGGAACTGGCCGCTTTTACGGAAAAACTGGCCGCCGAGGGCGGGGCCGAGGTTGCCGTGCGCAAGATACACTCGGTTGACGTTGCCGCCGAAGTGGACAGCGACCTGACCCGTGCTGCGGAAGAGATCGGCGCCGACCTGATCATTGTGGGGACCCATGCCCCCCGGATCACCGACTATATCTTCTCAAGCCACGCCGGTTATCTTGCAAAACACGCCAGCATGTCAGTCTTTGTCGTGCGCTAGGCTTCGTCTGGTGTCGGAAGCTCTACTTCCAGAAATCGTTCGAACGCGTCCAGATTGACGGGTTCGAATTGTCCGAAACCCTGCATCCAAACCGATGCGGCGCGCAGGGCGTCGGGTTCCAGCTTGCACCATTTCACCCGCCCACGCTTTTCCTGGGAAATCAATCCGGCTTTGGTCAGGATGACCAGGTGCTTTGAAATCGCGGCCAATGACATCTCGAAGGGTTCGGCCACATCCGTAACGGCCATATCGTCCTCAAGCAGCATTGCCAGGATGGCGCGGCGGGTTGGGTCGGCAAGGGCCGCGAAAACAGTGTCGAGCGTGTCGGTCATTGCCCTGTCATAACCGTTTGGAGCAAGGGCGAAAAGGGCGTTACAGCATTGGGTGTTGATAGCTGTCGCTGGGAAAACGCACGCTCATCCCCCGGCTGTCGGGCTTTTACGCGGCCAACCCCGGTGTTGATCTGCGCTTGGAAGCTTTACGTGCGCTGGCGGATGGGGACGGATCTGTCGCTGACGGCGGCACTGAGTGGGTTGGGCGTTTATCTTGGACCCGAGTAATGCGTGCTGACCGATCTGCAGGCGGGTCGTTTGATCCGGTGCCTTCCCATCGGATTCCGTGAGGGAAGTTTCCGGCTGGTTTCGGGGTCAGCTACGGTGCACGGCAGAACGGTACAGGCGTTCCGAACGTGGTTGCTGGATCAAAGCGCAAAACTGCGCGGCCAAGCTGTGTTGCAGGAATAATCAACTCGTTGGTTGAATATGCGGATTCAGCACATTTCAAGCTTCTTCCAGTTTCAGGGTACTCTTTCACAATGATCTGCATCTAATAAAAGTGTTATTTAACAGGTATTTAACCTGCGTCATTTCGGTCTCACGACAGCGTTGACTCTGGGCCATTCGCGCCTTAGCACCATGCCTCAAGACAGCGCGAGGAAACCGTCCGTGACCGAAGACGACCAAAAGCAGCGTATGGCGCAGCTGGAGGCTAAGATCGAAGCGGCGAAAAAGGCTAAGGAACCGGCCCCCCGTGCAGACAGTGACATATCCGGTGGCGAACTTGCCTGGAGGATGGTCATCGAAATGGTATCCGGTCTGGGGATCGGATTTGGCATCGGATACGGGCTGGACAGCCTGCTCGGGACTATCCCGACTTTTCTGGTGCTGTTTACATTGCTGGGCCTTGTCGCGGGCGTGAAGGTTATGCTCCGCAGCGCGAAAGAGGTTCAAGAGAAACAAATGGCGGCGACGGCTGCCGAGAAGGATAAGAGGGACTGAACGTGGCAACTGAGACCACCGCAGCAGAAGGCAGCAGCCTGGTTTTCCACCCGATGGATCAGTTCATCGTGAAACCGTTGTTCGGCGACGGTGCGGTCGGCATGTTCACTGTGACCAACGTGACCCTGTGGCTGTTCTTTGCCATCCTGGCGGTTGTCGCATTGCTGGTTCTGCCCACGTCCAAACGCGCGATTGTGCCGACGCGGATGCAGTCTGTCGCAGAGCTGACCTATGGCTTCGTATACAAGATGCTGGAAGACATCTGCGGCAAGGAAGGCGTTAAGTTCTTCCCCTATGTCATGACCCTTTTCATGTTCATCGTCTGCGCGAACTTCCTGGGCCTGATCCCGACGTCGTTCACCACCACATCTCATTTCGCCGTCACCATCCCGCTGGCGCTGGCCGTGTTCCTGACTGTGACCATCCTGGGCTTCGTAAAGAACGGCGCCGCGTTTCTGGGTCTGTTCTGGGTGTCCAGCGCACCGCTGGCGTTGCGTCCGATCCTGGCAATCATCGAGCTGATCTCGTACTTCGTGCGCCCTGTCAGCCACTCTATTCGTCTTGCCGGTAACGTCATGGCAGGCCACGCGGTTATCAAGGTTTTTGCGGGCTTTGCCGCAGTTGCCGTGATCTCGCCTGTGTCCGTTCTGGCGATCACCGCAATGTACGGTCTTGAGGTCCTCGTGGCCTTCATCCAGGCCTACGTATTCACCATTCTGACCTGTGTTTATCTGAAAGATGCGCTGCATCCTTCGCACTAAAGGTCCGATACCCAAACATCGAAACTTCCAATTCGTAAGGAGACACATCATGGAAGGCGATCTCGCACACATCGGCGCAGGCCTGGCAGCAATCGGTTCCGGCGCAGCCGCAATCGGGGTGGGCAACGTTGCAGGCAACTTCCTGGCCGGCGCCCTGCGCAACCCTTCGGCGGCTGCTTCGCAGACCGCAACCCTCTTCATCGGTATCGCATTCGCAGAAGCGCTGGGCATCTTCGCATTCCTGGTCTCGCTGCTGCTGATGTTCGCCGTCTGATCTGCGGAACCTGATCCTTACGCGCAGGTGGGTCCAAGCCATAGCGGCCCACCTGTTGTAAAGACAACGTTCCGACGGAGGACATCATGGCGACTGAACCCATTACGAAAGAAGTAGCTGGCTCGTGCGTTGACTCCTATGGCTCTGCCATTGGCATGCCGCAGCTCTGCTTCGATTGGTTCCCCAACCAGATTTTCTGGCTGGTCATTACGCTGGTCGTCATCTTTCTGGTCCTGTCCCGCGTGGCTCTGCCCCGCATCGCGGCAATCCTGGCTGAACGTCAGGGGACCATTACCAACGACCTGGCTGCGGCCGAAGATCTGAAGGCCAAGGCGGTCGAGGCTGAAGAGGCCTACAACAAAGCGCTGGCCGATGCCCGTTCTGAGGCACAGCGTATCGCAGCGGAAGCCCGCGCCGAAATTCAGGCTGGTCTGGATGACGCGATTGCAAAGGCGGACGCGGAAATCGCTGCAAAAGCGGCTGAATCGGAAAAGGCAATTGCTGAAATCCGTGCCGGTGCGCTGGAAAGCATTCAAGTGGTTGCCAAGGACACGGCGGCTGAACTGGTCACAGCGCTGGGCGGCGAAGCGGATGCGGATGCCATTGCCGGTGCCGTAGATGCGCAGACGAAAGGATAAGTGACATGCGGAACACTCTTGCCCTTATCCTGACATTTGGTGCGGCCAGCCCGGCCTTTGCGGCCAAAGGCCCGTTCTTCTCGCTTGGCAACACAGACTTTGTCGTCCTTCTGGGCTTTATCGTCTTCATTGCGGTCCTGTTCTACTTCAAGGTCCCCGGCATGATCGGTGGGGCGCTGGACAACCGTGCCGAAGGCATCAAGTCCGAACTGGACGAAGCACGCGCTCTGCATGAAGAAGCACGTAGCTTGCTGGCTTCTTACGAGCGCAAGCAGCGTGAAGTTCAGGGACAGGCTGATGCGATCGTTGCAGCGGCCAAGGAAGACGCGGCTCTGGCAGCGGAACAGGCGAAGGTTGACCTTGAAAAGTCGATTGAACGCCGTCTGGCTGCAGCTCAGGATCAGATTGCTTCGGCTGAAGCGTCTGCTGTGAAAGAAGTGCGTGATCAAGCCGTTTCGGTCGCAGTGGCTGCGGCGGGTTCGGTTCTGGCCAAGCAAATGACTGCTGCACAGGCCAACAAATTGATCGATGCGTCGATTGCAGACGTTGGCACCAAACTGCACTGACGGTTGACCTGACAGAAAAATGAAACAGTTGACCCGAGAGCGTTTCGCTTTCGGGTCTTTTGTTTTGTGGTGAGTTCTGCTTGTTTTGAAGGACACTCCGAATCCTGCCGACCGTTGGGGAACTGGTAGACAGGAAAGCTCCGCAGCAAGCGTGAAAAAACAGGGAAAGACAGGACGTGTCGGGCGACGCAGTTTCGATGAATATTTTAGGCGTGGTCAGAAATGGCGGCTCAGCGCTGATTGACACGATCAACAGGATTGAAAGCCTGTCTGTTCAACTGCACCGCTACTCGGTCACCATTGCGACCAACGACAACACGGACGATACGGACCGGGTATTGTCCGAATACGCGGATCGGAATCAGCGTGTCGAAATTCTTCAACTGGATGGTTTGATTTCTAAACAACCTGACCGGATTGAGCGTATCACTATGGCCAGAAATGCTGTTCTCAAAAGGCTGGAAGAGAAAGACAGCGACCTGGATCTGACTCTGGTTCTGGACTTGGATGGTCCAAATGTCTGTCTTGATGTTCAGGCGGTTCTGACAGCTGCGCAGAGGGTTGTCCCTTTGTGGGAGGGTGTCTTTGCCAATTCCAAACCTGCATATTACGACATCTACGCCTTGCGCTGCCCCGGCTGGTGTGACGAAGACGTCTGGCAACGCATTCAAAACACGCGCAGACCGCTGTTTGGACGTCTAAAGTGGCGCAAGGCTTTGCTGAAGTCGGCGGTTTTTGACCGGCAGTTCCATATTCCAGCCGAAACGCCGCTGATCCCGGTCGACAGTGCCTTTGGTGGTGCTGGGTTGTACAAAACCCGAGCCTTGAGAGGTTTGCGGTATTCTTGTCGGGACGAGAAAGGTCATCAGGTGTGCGAACATGTGATGCTGCATAAACAGTTACGCGACCGTGGTGCCAGGTTGTTCATCGATCCGGCTTTGACAACACTGGCCCCCGATCATCATTTGGGAGAAAGCAGCGGAAAACCTTTACCGCAACATCTGATCCCCGTTGCAACCGGGGCCGCGTAATTCAGCTATTTGTCGTTCGGCCGTCTACTAGGGGTAGCGTTCACTCCCGCCCGGCCTCGTGTTGCAATCTCTGCTGCGCAATGGCTTCGTTCTGGTCGGACTTTCTTTGATCCGCCATGCAACGCTCCACAAAATCCAGATGCTGTTCGATCGCGGTGCGAGCAGCCGAAGGATTTCGCGTTTGTAACGCTTCGTTTATGGCCCGGTGCTGGTCCAAAATCGCCTCGCGCGTGGCCCGCTGTTGGAACATCGTCTGACGGTTATAAAACACGCCTTGTACCAACAGATCGTACATCGAACGCATCATGTGAAGCATGATGACATTGTGGCTGGCTTCGATGATGGCCATGTGGAATTCGGCATCCAATCGCGCCTCATCATCCGCTGCGTTCCGGTCATGGGCCGCCTGCATCTTGTCAAAGACCGCCTGAACCACTTTCAGGTCGCTGTCAGAGCCTTGCCGTGCGGCCCTTTCAGCTGCCAACCCTTCCATGTCGCGGCGAAAGGACAGATAGTCAAAGACCGCTTCGTCATGGCTGCCAAACAATCGGATCAGGGCCGGAGCAAAAGCCGATCCGAGAACATCGGCCACATATATACCGGACCCGGCTTTGGCGGTCAGCAATCCCTGCGCCTGAAGCTCGGAAATCGCATCGCGCAGGGACGGGCGTGACACGCCCATCCGCTCGGCCAGATCGCGTTCCGGGGGCAAACGCTCGCCGGGGCGCAGGATGCCACGCAAGATCAAAAGCTCGATCTGGCGAACAACAGCAAGCGAGAGTTTTTCGGTTTCGACTTTGTGAAAGGGCATCAGAGTTCCTGATTTGGTCAAGTCATTTGACCACGAGCGCATGACGCGTTCAAGGATGCCCGTTCAAATCGCTTGAAATAAAAGGTCAGCATTATTGACTTTAAAATAGACCGCCGTAGGCTGCCCGGAATTGAGATCGGAGGAGCCTCATGTCCCAAAACACATTGTTTGCCACCCGGGCTTCCCGGATGAAGGCATCAGAAATCCGAGAGCTGTTGAAACTGCTCGACCAACCAGGGATCATTTCGTTTGCGGGCGGCATTCCGGATCCAGCGTTGTTCCCAGCCAACGCGTTTGCGCAGGCGTTTCAAGCGGCGCTGGGACCAGAGACACAAGCCCAGGCACTGCAATATTCGGTCAGCGAAGGTTATGTCCCGCTGCGCGAATGGCTGGGGCAGCATATGCGCGAGATTGGAGTGACGTGTGACATCGACAACATCCTGATCACGTCAGGGTCGCAGCAGGCGCTGGACTACCTGGGCAAGTTGTTTCTGTCCCCCGGTGACACGGCCCTGGTTGGATGGCCCACCTATCTGGGCGCGCTTGCTGCGTTCAATGCGTATGAACCCCGGTTTGATCGGTTGAACGGCAACAGCGGGGCCGCGGAATACAAGGCAGCAGCCGGGGATGGGGCGGTGAAATTCGCTTACCTGTCGGCAGATTTTGCCAACCCAACCGGCGAAACTCTGGATCTGCAAGGCAGGGAGGTTTTGTTGGATCTGGCAGAAGAGTTGGATTGCGCCATAATCGAAGACGGGGCCTATCAGGCGTTGCGCTATGACGGGGATCCGATCCCACCGATCCTGTCTTTGGAGCTGGCTCGGAAAGGGTCTATCGAAAACTGTAGGACAATCTATTGCGGCAGTTTCTCAAAAACCCTGTCGCCGGGGCTGCGCATGGGCTGGGTCGTGGCGCCCAAGCCGATCATATCTCAGTTGGTTTTGTTGAAGCAGGCGGCGGACCTGCATTCGGCGACCATAAACCAAATGGCCGTTCATGACGTGGCGCAAGCGTGTTTTGACAGCCATATTCCCCAAGTGCGTGTGGTTTATCAAACCCGTCGCGATGTGATGCTGGACGCGTTGGAACAGCATATGCCCGAGGGGGTTGAGTGGACCCGGCCCGAGGGCGGTATGTTCATTTGGGTCACGCTGCCTGCTGAGGCTAGTGGGTCTGAATTGCTGGCGCGTGCGTTGGACACGGTGAAAGTGGCCTTTGTGCCGGGACAGGCATTCTACCCGGATGGCAGCGGCGCCAATACCATTCGACTTAGCTTTTCAAATTCTGATGAGGCATCAATCCGCGAGGGTATTCGCCGGTTGGGAGAAGTTCTCCGGACCTGAGGCGCGGAAAGGTTCTGTTAACCAAAATCCTGCAACTCTGCGGCATGATCCGGTGTCTTGCCCCTCTGCTGTTGGCTGCCTGCGCGGCCGGAACCCCTCATTTTCGTGACGTGCCTGCCACGCGCGTGGCGGTGAATGGCAGCGTATTCGACGTGCGCGTGCGCGGTGAGCTGGCCGAAGCGGTTCGGGTCAACGCGCAATACGCACCCCGGCTGGGTCCGGTCCGAGACCGGGCTGCCCTTGCGATGGCTCAGGTTTCGGGTTGTCCGATTCTGGATGTGCTGGGCGATGCGGCGGTAACGGTTGGTGTTTTGGGCTGCGATCGAGACGCTGGCGAGCGGTTGCTGCTGACCGCTGTTTCTACGCCCAATTATGAATGCATCGACTATGGCATCTACGAAAACGTTGGGGATGACTACGGCTATCAGGTCTTTGAGTGCACACCATATTGATATACGCGTATTTTCGGGTATTCCGGCAAGATATTGTGGATAACTCAAAATGATATCCCATATCCTGCGCAACTCCGTTGACTCGGACCCTATCCCTTGCGCAGACTTTCAACTCATAGGAATCACGGGACACGCTGCCATTGCGTTTCAGCAAGCTCAAACTGACCGGCTTCAAAAGCTTTGTTGATCCGACCGATCTGATCATCGCGGACGGGTTGACAGGTGTGGTGGGGCCAAATGGCTGCGGCAAGTCCAACCTTCTGGAAGCTTTGCGATGGGTGATGGGCGAGAATCGCCCCAAATCCATGCGTGGCGGTGCGATGGAGGATGTGATTTTTGCCGGTGCAGCCACGCGGCCCGCGCGCAATTTTGCCGAGGTTGTCCTGACCATGGACAACTCGGAACGCCTCGCGCCATCCGGGTTCAACGACAGCGATCAGTTGGAGATCGTGCGGCGCATCACCCGCGATGTTGGCAGCGCTTACAAAACCAACGGCAAGGATGTGCGCGCGCGCGATGTACAGATGCTGTTCGCCGATGCCTCGACCGGGGCGCATTCGCCTGCGCTGGTCGGGCAGAACCGCATCGCCGAATTGATCAACGCCAAACCCCGCGCGCGCCGCCGCATTCTGGAAGAAGCTGCTGGGATCTCGGGTCTGTATCAGCGTCGTCACGAAGCCGAATTGAAGCTGAAGGGCACCGAGGCGAACCTGACCCGCGTCGATGACGTTCTGGAGCAGCTTGGTGGGCAATTGGCTCAACTGGCGCGCCAGGCCCGCCAAGCTGCACGATACCGCGAGATTGGCGAGCAACTGCGTCAGGCCGAAGGGATGCTGCTCTATCGGCGCTGGAAAGAGGCCGATATGGCCCGCCAGCAGGCTGAAGATAAGCTGCGTGAACGTATCGCCGAAGCCTCTCGTGCCGAAGCTGAGGCGCGCGCCGCTGCTGCAAAACGGGCTGAAATCGAGGAAACTTTGCCGCCTTTGCGGGAAGAAGAGGCCATTGCTGCGGCTGTCTTGCAACGCCAGCAGGTGCAGCGCGATCAGCTTGCGGATCAGGAAACCCGCGCGCGGCAAACCATTGAGACACTGACCAACCGTATCCAGCAGCTTGGCAATGATATTGAACGAGAAACCGGTCTGAACCGCGACGCGGGCCAGATGATCGAGCGCCTGGAATGGGAAGCGCGCGAGCTGGCGAAAGCAGCCGAGGGTCATGACGAGAAAGTGGCCGAAGCGGCAGAAATCGCACGCGAAGCAGCCTCGATTCTGCAGGACCGTGAAGACCACCTGTCGCAACAGACCGAAGATATGGCTCGCCTTGTTGCACGGCATCAATCGGCACAGCGATTGGTAGAAGACAGTCGCAAGACATTGGCCCGGTCTGAGGGCGAAGAGGAAAAGGCACGACAGGCTGTGGATGAGGCCAAGACAGCCCTGACCCGCGCCAGCGAAGCGTTCGAAGCAGCCCTTGAGGGCGAAGAGGAAGCCCGAGAAGCAGCGGAAGCCGCAGAAGAGGCTCTGGCTGCTGCAGATGAGCTGCGCAACGAAACGCAAGCCCGCGAGGCCGAAGCGCGCGCACAGCGTTCTGAGGCCGAAGGTGAGCTTGGTGCGATCCGGGCCGAAACCACGGCGCTGGCCAAGCTGGTGGAACGCGACACCGCTGAAGGTGGTCAAGTGCTGGATTTGTTGCGCGTCGAGCCGGGCTTTGAAAAGGCTCTGGGCGCCGCGTTGGCCGATGATCTGCGCGCGCCGCTGGTCGACGGCGATGGCCCCTCTGGCTGGGTGCAGGTGGCGGGCTATGACGGGGATCAGCCTTTGCCGGATGGGGTTGAACCGCTGGCGCTGCACGTCTCCGGCCCGGATCGTCTCAGCCGTCGGATTGCGCAGATCGGTGTTATAGATGCTGATCAAGGCGCACGCTTGCAGGCGTCTTTGAAACCGGGGCAGCGGCTTGTATCCCGCTCAGGCGACCTGTGGCGTTGGGATGGGTTCCGGGCGTGGGCCGAGGATGCCCCAAGCGCGGCAGCGCTACGGTTAGAGCAGCTCAACAAGCTGGAAGCGTTGAAACAGGAACTTGCCCGCACCGAGGCGCAGGCAGAAGGTGCGCGCGCCGCGCATGAGGCGCTGTCGCGGCAATTGGCGGATGTGACTGAGGCCGACCGCCGTGCGCGAGAAGCCCGCCGTGCTGCGGATCAGCGCATGGCCGAAACTGCGCGCTTGCTCAGCCGCGCCGAAGCGGATCGTAATCTGGCGCAGGGCAAGCTGGAGACTTTGACCCTTGCCGTAGATCGCCACAAGGAAGACGCTATGGCGGCCCGCGCGCAACTGCGCGAAGCCGAGGGCGCATTGAATGGCTTGGGCGATCTCGACAGTGCACGTGCCGAGGTCGAAGACATCAAACAAACTGTCGAGGCGGCGCGGATCACGATGCTGACCCACCGTTCGACCCATGATGAGCTGCGTCGTGAGGGGGACGCACGCACCCGCCGCTCGCAAGAGGTCACTAAGGATCTCAGCGGGTGGCGGCACCGATTGGAAACCGCTGAAAAGCGGATTTCGGAATTGGCTGAGCGCAAGGAAAGTTCGGAAGAGGAACTGACCGAGGCCATGGCCGCACCGGCAGAAATCGCCGAAGCGCGGGAAGAGCTGAACGAATTGATCGAAGCTGCCGAAGCGCGCCGGGCAGAGGCTGCGGACAAGCTGGCCGAGGCTGAGGCCCAGCAGCGTGAGGTTGTTCTGGCAGAACGTGAAGCGGAACGCCTGGCGTCGGAAGCGCGCGAAAGCCGCGCGGCGGCTGAGGCGCGCTGTGATGCGGCAAAGGAAAGTGTGGTCGCTGCGGCAGAACGGATCGCTGAGGATCAACAACTGACCCCGAACCAGTTGCTGAACCAGTTGGATGTGAACCCCGACCAGATGCCTGCGGCGGATGTTCTGGAATCTGAGGTGAACCGCCACAAGCGTCAACGCGACGCCATGGGTGCGGTGAACCTGCGGGCGGAAGAAGACAGCAAAGAAGTTCAGGAAGAGTTCGACACGCTCAGCAGCGAAAAGGCCGATTTGGAAGAGGCGATCAAGGCCCTGCGCAGCGGTATCGCAAGCCTCAACCGCGAAGGGCGCGAACGTCTGCTGACCGCGTTTGAACAGGTGAACTCGAACTTCGCGATGCTTTTCAAGCACCTGTTTGGGGGTGGCGAGGCCAACTTGGTCATGGTTGAAAGCGACGATCCGCTCGATGCGGGGCTTGAGATCATGTGCCAGCCGCCGGGCAAGAAACTGTCGACCCTCAGCCTGTTGTCGGGCGGGGAACAAACCCTTACTGCGACCGCGCTGATTTTTGGTGTCTTCCTCGCCAATCCCGCACCGATCTGTGTGTTGGACGAGGTCGACGCGCCGCTGGACGACGCCAACGTCACGCGCTTTTGCGACTTGCTGGACGAGATGTGCCGCCAAACCGACACACGCTTTCTGATCATCACCCACCACGCAGTGACAATGGCACGGATGGACCGATTGTTCGGCGTCACGATGCAGGAACAAGGCGTGAGCCAGCTGGTCTCGGTTGATCTGAAAAAGGCCGAACAGATGGTCGCGTGACCGTTCACTGCAAGTTTACAACGTTTGCGTTCGGATCGCGCTAGCTTGGGCGCATGACACGATTTCTGATCCCCGCCCTGTTCGTAGCAAGCTTTGCTTATGCTGCAGACTGGCCTTTAAAGTCCGGGGACACTCCTCTGACATCAGCAGAGCTTGACGCTTTGGCAGGCCAAACGATCACCTTCTACGATGATGGTCAGGCCAAATTCTCGGCTGGTGGGGCTTATTCCTATACCTATGCCAGCGGAGACTCGGCTTTCGGCACCTATTCCATCTCCGAGGACGGCAGCGTTTGTATCGCCTATCGAAACGGATTCAGCCGGTGTGATCTTTATGTACGAAGCGGTGAACGGCTGATTCTGATTGATCAGAAAGGAGATCGCTATCCCGTCCGGTCTGATTAAAGCTTTTCGAAATTGAGGCGCTCGACCTGAGCGCAAAGCTGGTGCTCTCTTCATTTTGGTAGGAAACCTTGCCAGACTGAACGGAGGACCATGCCAGTCTATGGCTTAGGAAGGGATTGAACCTGTGGCAGAAGACACCGACGACCGGCTCGCTTTAGGAAAGCAACGCGGCTCACATGGTCGTCAGCAGGACGAAGGTGTTCTGGTCATTCGAACGATTGCAATGCCCGCGGATACCAACCCGGCTGGTGATATTTTTGGCGGGTGGCTGATGTCACAAATGGATCTGGCGGCGGGTAATATGGCGGCGCGTGTGGCGCAAGGACGCGCCGCGACCGTTTCCGTTGAGGCCATGCAATTCTTGCAACCGGTCAAAGTTGGGGACGAAGTGACACTGTATGCGGCGCTGACGCATGTCGGGCGCACATCCATTCGTGTTCACGTGGATGTCTGGGCACGCCCGAGGCAATCGCAGAATGGAAAAAAGGTTACGGAAGCCGAGTTCGTATTCGTCGCTTTGGACGACAACGGTGCGCCGCGCCCTGTGTTCGACGACAGTTAAACGCGGCGTGCCAAGTCAAAGCCGGTTCAGCAAGTCGACCGTTGGCCAGGCATCTGCAGGCAGGCCCAAGCGGGCCTGTTCAGCCTGCACCGCGGCACGTGTGCCGGCCCCAAGAATCCCGTCGATCTTGCCCACGTCATACCCTTTGGCTTGCAGTTTGGTTTGCAATTGCTTCATTTGCGCGCCATTCAAACCTTGCGCCGGGTTGCCCGCATCATAGATTTGTGCCCCTTCCAGTCGTGTACCAAAATAAGCCGCGGTCAGAACGTAGACAAAGCTCTGATTCCATTCGAAATAGACGTCGAAATTCGGGTAGGCCAAAAAGGCCGGACCATTGCGCCCTTGCGGCAGGATCAGCGAGGCAGGCAAGTTGGCCAACGACCCGCTGCGCGCCTGCACGCCCATGGCTTGCCAGTCGGCCACCGAACGCGGTTTGCCGGGGCCGGACAGGGACCAGTCCATCTGTGCGGGCACCGTGACCTCTTGCAGCCAAGGCTCGCCTGCGCGCCAGCCCAGATGCGACAGCATTTTGCCCCCGGACATCAGCGCATCAGCGGCAGAGGTTTTCAGGCGGACATGCCCGTCGCCATCACCGTCGACGCCGTTTTCCAAAATGTCGCGCGGCAGCATCTGGACCATTCCAATCTCTCCGGCCCATGCGCCTGTTGTTCGGGCCGGGTCGAAATCGCCGTTCTGATACAGTTCGATGGCGGCGAAGATTTGTGGGCGGAAGAGTTCTGGCCGGCGACAATCATGCGCCAAAGTCACCAGCGCGTTGCGGGTGTTGAAGTCGCCCTGGAATGACCCATAGTCGGTCTCGAACGCCCAGAATGCCAGCAGCACGCCGCGAGAGATGCCGTATTCACGCTCGATCCGATCAAAGACCGCATCATATTTGCGCGACATGGCCTGCCCGCGCTCTATCCGGTTGGCTGAAATCAGACGGCGCGAAAACTCGATGAACGGTTTCTGAAACACCCCTTGCGCCCTGTCGGCCCTGAGTACGGCATTGTCTTGCTGCACCCCTTTGAAAAACGCGTTCACGGTGGATTTGTCAAAGCCTTGTTGTACCGCTTCGGTCTTCAGCCCTTTGACAAAGGAATTGAACCCACCCCCACATTGGGCAAAGGCAGGAGAGGCAAACAACGCGGCTGCAATCAGCCCAGAGAGTAAACGCATGAAGAGACCCGTCAGAAAATCAGATTGACCCCAACCCACACCGACACGAGCCCAAGCGCAAGCCCCCAAACGCTCCACAACATGTGACATGCGCGGAAAACCTCCGCCGCCCCGATCTCGCGCGGCGCGTCGCCATTGACCCAGGCCAGGTCCCGCAGCTTTCCATCATAGCTGCGTGGCCCTGCCAGGGCGACGTTCAGCGCGCGAGCCATCGCGGCCTCGGGCCAGCCTGCATTGGGCGAGATATGGCGGCGCGCATCCCCCACAATTTCGCGCCAGCGCGACCGCTGCCCCGAGAGCGCCACGATCAGCACACAGGTCAGGCGGGCAGGGATCAGGTTTAGCAGGTCATCGAACCGGGCCGAGGCCCATCCAAACTCGCTGTACTTTTCATTGCGATAACCGATCATGCTGTCGGCGGTATTCACGGCCTTGTAAATCAGTAACCCCGGCAACCCTGCGACAAGAAACCAGAAAGCAGGCGCAATGACCCCGTCGCTGAGGTTTTCCGCCGCGCTTTCGATGGCCGAACGCGCCACCTGCGCCTCGGTCATGTCCCGCGTATCGCGTGAGACGATCATGGCCACCTGTGCCCGCCCCTCGTCCACTGAGGTCAGCAGACCGTCGCCCACTGCTCGCACATGTTCAACCAGCGATTTCTGTGCCAGCAGGATCGTGCAAAGCAGGATCTCGGCCACAGGCCCCAGCATGGACATTGCCCATCCAAGTCCACATGCACCGCCGACCAGTACGGCAAGCACGCCCGCACCTTTCAATCGTCGTGATGCCCCGTGGTTTAAGCGATTATCCAGCCAGGCAATCAAATTTCCGATCATCACTGCCGGGTGTTTGACGCGCGACCATAGCCAGTCGGGCTCTCCCAGCGCTGCGTCCAGACACATGGCACAGACCAGCATCAGGCCAAGGCTCACAGCGCGGCCTCCAGCCGATCCCACCCGTTTGCAGGCGGCAGCCCGAGGCGCAGGTAGGTGGTCGAATAAGGAAAGATGCGGCTCCAGATATGGGTCTTAGCAAGCCGATCCCGCCATTTCTCGGCATCATCAACCTGATAAAGACGGAACAGGCTTGTGCCGCCAACGACCTCGGCACCTTTGGTTGTCAGCAGCGTATCCAGTCGAGATGCCTCATCTGCCAGCCGCGCACGCATAGAGTCCGCCCAGCCGGTGTCTGACAGGGCCTGAGTTCCGACCCGCAGGGCAGGGCCTGACACCGACCAGGGGCCAGTCAGAGCATTCAGCTGGCCAATCACATCTGGCCGCCCGATCGCAAAACCAAGTCGCATTCCGGCCAATCCCCAGAACTTGCCAAAGCTCTTCAACACGATCACGCCGGGGCGGTCTGCCAGATGGATCAGAGAGGCGTCGGGCGTGACGTCGCAAAAGCTTTCATCAATTACGGTCAGCGGGGCAGAGACATCGCTTTCCAGCCAGATACGCCCGTCGGGATTGTTCGGGTGCACGATCACTCGGGCGTCTCCGGGCGTGTTTGCCTGAACACTCCACCCCTGAGATGTAAAGGCGGCCGCGTGTTCGTTATAGGTGGGTGGCGTGATTTGAACCGTGCCGGATTTAGCCAGGGCTGGGATTCGGGCGATAATGGCTGATGCCCCGGGTGCGGGAAGGATCGCTGCCCCATCCGGCACGTTCCAGAACCGGCGCGCGGCATTGCTAAGTCGTTCAAAAGCACCATGATCCGGCAGCTCAGTCCAATCCCCTGCGGTCAGTCCTGTAATCTCATAGGGATGTGGGTTGATGCCGGTCGACAGATCAATCCAGTCGCCACGTTGACCGCCATATCTGATGATCGCTCTGTCCAGCCCGCCGCCGTGGTCGCGCACCGCGCGTGGGTCCAGACCGTGATCCAATGTGCTCATCTGCTCTCTCTGCGGGAAATGACCGGTTTTGGCGCGTTTCAAGCGGATTTTCGCCTCTTTTACAAGCAAATCCGCTAGATCACGGAGCTGTGGGGGCGCTGTTAACACTTTGTTAAGGAAATAACGAGATCACGGATCACGGGGGTCGGCACCACTCACCATATCAAGTGCCGAGGTTGTTGCAAATGAAAGTTCTGATTGTTGAGAGTAACCCCGACCTTGGTCGGGTCTGGAAAAGGCATCTGGAACGGCAAGGCGCCGAGGTCACGCTGGTCGAGACGCAGGAGGCCGCCATTCTGGCGCTTTACGGCACGGATTTCGGAATCATCGTGCTGGATCTGGTTCTGGAAACCGGCAGCGCATTAGCCGTGGCCGATTTCGCAAGCTATCGCCGCCCCGAGGCGCGGGTGATCTTTGTCACCAACACCACCTTTTTCTCGGACGGTTCGATCTTTGCCCACAGCCCGAATGCCTGTGCCTATGTGCAAAGCGAAACACCGCCAGAGGACCTGGCGGCGATGGTTGAACATTACGCAGCGGGGCGCTGATCGCGTCGGTGCGGTTCCATATAGTCCAGCACAGGGTTCGTCGGGATGATCCGGTGTGGATTGATGCTGTTGTGGCTAAAGTGATAGTGGCGCACGATATGGTTCATGTTCACCGTGGGCGCGACACCCGGCCACTGATACAACTCACGCGTATAGGCCCAAAGGTTGGGGTAGTCGATCAGACGGCGCTTGTTGCACTTGAAATGCAAGTGATAGACCGGATCAAAACGGATCAGTGTTGTGAACAGTCGCCAGTCAGCCTCGGTGATCCGACCCCCTATCAAATACCGATTGCGGGACAGGCGCTCTTCAAGCCAGTCCAGTGTCTCGAACAGCGGGCCCACAGCGGCGTCATATGCTTCTTGTGAAGTGGCGAAACCGGACTTGTAGACGCCGTTGTTCACGTCTGAATAGATGCGGGCGTTGACCTCTTCGATTTCGTCCCGCATCGCCTCGGGCCAGTAGTCATCGGTGTTGCCCGTGATCCCGTTGAAGGCGGAATTGAACATGCGGATAATTTCCGAGCTTTCATTCGAGACAATGGTCTCTTGCTGCTTGTCCCACAGGATCGGCACCGTCACGCGCCCGGAATAGGAGGGGTCAGCCTTGGTGTAGATCTGATGCGCGTAGCTGAACCCATAGAGGTCATCGCCCGTCGCGCCATGATCGTCTTTTTCAAAAGTCCAGCCCTTGCCCAACATGTCGGGGTACACAACAGAGACTGAAATCAGATCGCTCAACCCTTTCAGCTCGCGAAAGATCAGCGTGCGATGTGCCCATGGGCAGGCATAGCTGACATAGAGGTGATAGCGCCCGGCCTCCGCCTTGAAACCGCCCTTGCCGGACGGCCCCGCGTTGCCGTCGGCTGTCAGCCAATTGCGAAATTGCGCCGCGCTGCGTTTGAATGCGCCGCCTGTCGATTTCGTGTCATACCAAGTGTCGTGCCATGTTCCGTCGACCAGCAGGCCCATACCTTTTCCTCCGCAAGAGCGTTTCGTCAAAGATAAGCCCAAGCAGGACCCGTTCCTATGCGAATGGCCGCGCAAAATCCCTGCGTTAGCGCACAGTCGCGGTTGGGATATCCGGGCAACAATTTGTACCGGCTTCGATTTCCGTGATCTCCTTCACTGGATTTTTACAACCTTTCCCGCACAATAGAAGTCATTCACGGGGGAACGGATTAATGAGTACTTATGTTTCAAAGGAAATACGCGCCGAGTTGGACGCTGCCCGAATCGCCACGCTGAAGAAAGCCAGCCGTCTAAGGGTGGAAATGGGCAACAATACCTACAAAATCCTCAAACTGTGGAAGGATGGATTCACAGTTGAGGCTGAAACTACGCCGCGTTTGCGCGGTCTGGTCGATATCTATGATGGGGCCAACCATCTCTACCAATGTCTGATCGTCGCGGACGAAGATGAGGGTGGTGAGATGCGGTATGAATTCAAACGCAGCACGGCGGCGCATGACAGGGCTCCGCTGGATTTCTATCGCGTGCCGGACGCGCCGATTGCTTTGTTGGGGCACGAAGATTAAGGCCTGATTTCTTTCGTTGTACCGGTTTTAGTCAGGCTCCAATGATGGCCATTCAGGCGTTCGACGATGCAATCTGGCCTCATGTCCGGTCTTCGGGCGGTTTTCTCGATCAGGTTAGGATCGAAACGTTAAGTTCGGGGCGTAACCACGGGCGCGGATCGGCGAGGCACAAAAAGTGCCAGCCAAGCTGGCTGGCACCTACGATCAACAGGGCCAGGCAAATCAATCCCAGCCAAATCATGTCTTACTGCAAATCACCGAAGGCCCGTTTCAACCGCGTACAGGCTTCTTCGACCCGCGCGCGCTGGGTGGCGAGGTTGAACCGCTCAAACGTTTCGCCACCCGTTCCGAAACCGGGGCCTGAGGAGGTTGCAATTTTTGCGTCCTCACGCAGGCGGCGGACAAATTCGTCGTGATCCATACCGGTGCCCGAGAAATCGACCCAGGCCAGATAAGTTGCCTGCAAAGGCATCGACCACAGGCCCGGAATCCCGGCAATGGTCTGATCAAACAAACGCTTGTTGCCTTCCAGATGTGCGACCTGGGCATCCACCCATTCGGCCCCTTCCGGGCTGTAAGCGGCGGTGATCATTTCCACGCCCAATGCACCGGGATCGTAATCCAGCGCCTGAAGCCGGTTCTTCATAGCTGTGCGTAGTTTTGGGTCGGGGATGATCATGTTGCCAGTGCGCTGACCCGCGATGTTGAAGGTCTTTGACGCCGCGGTCAGGGTCACGGTCCAAGGCCGTGCATCAGGCGCTGCCACATCCATCGGCACAAATTTGGTGCCGGGGTAAACCAGATCGTGGTGGATCTCATCGGACACCAGGATCAAGCCGTTGCGTTCGGCAAACGCGGCCACAGCGCACAGTTCCTCTGGCGTCCAGACCCGACCCGATGGGTTTTGCGGCGAACACCACAGCAGCATCGTTTCGGACCCGTCCAGCCGCGACTGCGCGTCGTCCAAATCAAGCCCATAGCTGTCGCCATCACGCACCAGCGGGCATTCCACGACACGGCGGCCCGATTTGTTCACTTTATGGGCAAACTCGTGGTAGACCGGGGTGAAGATCACGATGCCATCGCCCGGCTCGGTCCAAACATCCAGCGACAGCGCGATTGCATTGCCCAGACCTTGGGTCGTCAGGATCCAATCCGTGTCGATTTCCCAGTCATGACGGCTTTTCATCCACCATTGGATCGAAGCGAGATAATCCGGGTGCGTCCACGAATACCCGAAAACGCCTTGATCTGCGGCTTTACGCAAAGCGTCGATCACGCAAGGCGCTGTTTGGTAGTCGGAATCGGCCGTCCACATGGCCAGCCCATCCTCGGGTGAGACACCATAGAGCATCTCCATCTTATCCCATTTGGAACTGTTGGTGCCCCGGCGATCGATCAGGTCGTTGAAAGTCATGTCTGCTCCGTTCTGTTGGACGAAAGCTAACCGCAAATCAGGCAGGTGCAAGGGGGGCGTTGCGGCGCGAGGCGGGATGGCCTAAATCAGCCTCATGAAACGCAATATCCTGATCCATCCCGATCCCCGCCTGAAGAAGGTCTGCGCGCCCGTGGGCGACCTAACGGACGAGCTGCGCAAACTGGCTGATGACATGCTGGAAACCATGTATGACGCGCCCGGCATCGGCCTGGCCGCGCCGCAGATCGGTGTGCTGGATCGGTTGATTGTTCTGGATTGTGTCAAAGAAGAAGGTGAAACCCCGCGCCCCCTGATCATGTTCAACCCCGAGGTCATCGCATCATCGGATGAAACCAATGTCTATGAGGAAGGTTGCCTGTCGATCCCCGATCAATACGCCGAAGTGACCCGCCCTAAGGTGGTGGATGTCACCTGGATGGATCAAAACGGCAATCTGCAGCAGGAAACCTTTGATGGGCTTTGGGCCACCTGCGTGCAGCATGAGATTGACCATCTGAACGGCAAGCTCTTCATCGACTATCTCAAACCGCTGAAACGACAAATGATCACGCGCAAGATGCAAAAGCTGAAACGCGAGAAAGCGCGCTCATGACCGTGCGCACCTGCTTGCCCTGGCCGGACAAACGTCTGCGCACCAAAGCGGATGAGGTGGCTGAAATCACCGATGAAATTCGCGCCGTGTGGGATGACATGATTGACACGATGGAAGCGATGCCCGGTGTTGGTCTGGCCGCGCCACAGATCGGTGTGATGCTGCGTCTGGCCGTGGTTGATGCTTCAGCAGAACGTGGCAAGGCCGTGCGTCTGGCGAACCCGGAAATCCTGCACAGCTCGATCGAACTTCGCGAACATGAAGAGGCCAGCCCGAACTTGCCCGGCGTTTCGGCCAAGATCAAACGCCCGCGTGCAGTGACCGTAAAGTTCCTGAACGAACAGGGTATGGTGGACCGTCGTGACTTTGTCGGGATCGACGCTACCAGCGTGCAGCATCAGATCGATCACCTGAACGGGAAGATGTTTTTCGACCGTCTCAGCAAGGTCAAACGCGACATACTGCTGCGCAAAGCCAAAAAGCAGGGGTAAAGATGCGCGTTATCTTCATGGGAACCCCGGATTTCTCAGTTCCGGTGCTGGATGCGCTGGTCGAGGCCGGGCACGAAATTGCTGCTGTCTATTGTCAGCCTCCGCGCCCCGCTGGTCGCGGCAAGAAAGACCGCCCAACGCCCGTTCACGCCCGGGCCGAGGCTCTGGGCTTGCTCGTGCGCCATCCCGTTTCGCTGAAATCAGCCGAGGAGCAAGACGCCTTTGCCGCGCTGAACGCGGATGTGGCCGTTGTGGTGGCTTACGGCCTGATCCTACCGCAAACCGTTCTGGATGCGCCCAAGCATGGGTGCCTGAACATCCACGCCAGCCTGCTGCCGCGTTGGCGCGGGGCTGCGCCGATTCATCGGGCGATCATGTCCGGCGATGCCGAGACCGGGATTTGCATCATGCAGATGGAGGCTGGTCTGGACACTGGTCCGGTTTTGCTGCGGCAGGCAACTGAAATTGAATCCGAAGAAACCACCGCGCAACTGCATGACCGGCTTTCGATCCTTGGGGCCGTGTTGATCGTCGACGCACTTGCCAAGCTGCCGGACCTGGTGCCCGACCCGCAACCTGAGAGCGGTGTGACCTATGCCGCTAAGATCGACAAGTCTGAGGCGCGCATCGACTGGAGCCGCCCGTCGGTCGAGGTTGACCGGAAAATCCGGGGCCTTTCGCCTTTTCCCGGGGCTTGGACCGAAATGGATGGTGAACGCATCAAGCTGCTGGCGTCGCGCCTTGCAGAGGGGCATGGCGCACCGGGTGAGGTTCTGAACCAGGATCTGCATGTGGCTTGTGGGCAGGGGGCCGTTGAACTGCTGCGCTTGCAAAGGGCAGGCAAAGGCGCGCAGGATAGGGAAACGTTTCTGCGGGGCTGGGCAATACCAACTGGCGCTCGGTTATCTTCGGAGTAGAGCCATATGTTCATGGTGTTGATGGGCACCGTCGTGATTGCGGGGATCGTGGGCTACCTGTCCGAACAGACCGGTTTTACCCATAACGGCTATTTGCAATCGATCATCATCTGTGTAGGCGGGGCATTTTTGTTCTATTTCTTGCGCATCATGTTCGGCATCAGCTTTGGTCCTCCGGGTCTGGATGCGGTGATCTCATCCGTTGGTGCCCTGATCATTGTGCCGACCCACTGGAGGAAATGAGATGCCCATTGTCGCCCTGATCGTCATCGGTGCTGCCGCCGGATTTCTGGCCACCCGACTGATGCGGATCGAGGCGGATATCCCGACAACCATGTTGATCGGCATTATTGGGGCTCTGATCGGCGGGCTTCTGCTGCGGTTTTTGGCGACGGTAATGGGCTGGATGTCTGGCTTTGTCGGGGCGATCCTTGGTGCGTTGCTGGTGATCTGGATCTGGCAGACTTACCTGCGCCGCTAACCCCTTGACCTAGTACCTTTTGCCCGGCCAGATCGTGTCTAAACGATTTGGAGGATCTTGATGCAGTACGATCTGAAGCCTGGGGATGTAGCCCTGATGGGGGTGCCTCTGGATCTGCATTCCTCGTTCCTGCAAGGCCCGACCTTTGCCCCCGGACGCATCCGCGAGGCGCTGCATTCCGGCGCCGCCAACCTGACTGCTGAGGATGGCACTGATCTGGGTGCAAGCATGCGATTTTGCGATGCCGGAGATCTTGACGTGTTCGAAATGCGCGGACAGGAACCGATTGACCGGATCGAAGCCGAAGCAGCCAAGCGGATCGCAACTGGCGCGCGCCTGTTGTCTCTGGGCGGGGATCATTCCGTAGCCTATCCGCTGATCAAAGCCCATGCGGATCGTTACCAAGGGTTGAACATCCTGCATATCGACAGCCATCCTGATCTGTACGACCAGCAAGACATCGGCCCACTGGGCCATGGCTGTCCCTTTGCGCGGGTGATGGAGAATTGCCCGATCAACCGATTGGTGCAGGTCGGCATCCGCACCATGAACGCCCATCAGCGCGAACAGGCTGATAAATTCGGGGTCGAGGTGATCGACATGCGAAACTGGAGCCCCGACCTGCAGATTTCCTTTGATGGCCCTGTCTATTTGTCACTGGATCTGGATGCGCTGGATCCTGCTTTTGCCCCTGGTGTCTCGCATCACGAACCCGGAGGGCTGAGCACGCGCGAGGTCATCGACCTGATCCACCGGTTCGAAGGTCAGTTGGTCGGGGCAGACATTGTCGAGCTCAATCCGCATCGCGACCCTTACGGTATGACCGCAATGGTGGCCGCAAAATTCATCAAGGAAATCGGTGCGCGCTTGCTGACGGGGTGATTTACCGCTCGTCGCAGACCGTGGCCGATCCAAGCGCCGGAGCACCCCGCGTGGTCATGTCGTATTGGTTCGCCTCAGCGGCGGTCATCCAGTGCATGCTGTCGGCTGGGGCAGCGAACAGGGTATACCAGTAAAACTCCGCATCCACTCCGATGTCTTTGAAATAGTCCAGGTACCGGTCATGTTCCGGGTCGTCCTCGGGCAATTCTGTCGCCACCAATCCCGATCCGGCCCAGCTGTGAACGCCGACACAGGCCCCCGGCTGCAGGGTGCGGCGGTTTCCAGCCAGAAACAGATCGGTGCCGCCGCTGGCGACCAGACCGTTTGAAGGAACGACCGTATCGAAACCGGCCCTGCGCACTTCGCGGCTGAAGATGACATTGGCATCATCGTCCACTGATCCTTCGATGTATTGAAGAACCAAAATTCGGGCTTCGGGGTTTTTTGCGATGACCTCCTCAAAAGCGGATAACGTTGTTTCATCAATTGTGCCGGAGGCAATGATCTGGTCGCCCTGCGCAACGAAACTGACTGGTGTGTAGTATTCCCCGCATGAGGCTAGCAGGGTCATACAGGCTGCAAATGATGTTAGTCTAAAGATCACGCTGGCCTCCGGGCTGCAATGTTCACAGAGGTATCAGCACATTGCTTTGACGTCCATCGACAGGCTCAGTTGCGCGGTGGGCGGCTTTTGTAGACGGGCAATTGCCAGCCAAACACCAGTGACCCGGCCCGCAAGGCCCAGCAGACCAACGCGCACAAAGCCAGTGCAAGCGCGGGCTCCGTTCCGGCCTGAACGGCCAGAACTGCCGTCAATGACCCCGCAAAAGCACATGAAACATAAAGCTCGCCCTGCTTCAGCACCAGCGGCACCTCGTTGCAGACCACGTCGCGCATCAGCCCGCCCAGACACCCGGTTGTTACGCCCATCAACACGACGATGACGCCGGATTGGTCCAATGACAGCGCAGCGCCTGTACCGGCAGCGACGGCAACCGACAGAGCGAAACTGTCCAGCCAGATCAGCCAGTTGTAGCGGCTTTCCATCAGGTGTGCGGTAAAGAACACCAGCACTGAAGCGGCAACGGCGATCAGGATGTAATCCGGCTGACCGACCCAAAAGATCGGATGTCGGTCCAACAACAGATCACGCACTGTGCCGCCGCCGACTGCGGTCAAGCAAGCCATGAAAGCAAACCCAACAAGATCCAGCTGGGCACGGCTTGCCACCAAAGCCCCGGTCAGAGCAAATATCAGGACCGAGGCGTAATCCAGCAACGAAAGCGCGGTCACACCTGCGCCTTCTTAGGTTTGAATGGGGCCATGCCCGCGCGGGCCAGTTCGTCGGCCTTTTCATTCTCTGGGTGGCCCGCATGACCCTTGACCCATTCCCAGGTCACATCATGCCGTTCTTGCGCTTCGTCCAGGCGTTGCCACAGATCGACATTCTTTACTGGCTTCTTGTTCGAGGTCTTCCAGCCATTGCGCTTCCAGCCAAAGATCCAGCCGGTGACGCCGTTCTTAACATAGGCGCTGTCAGTCACGATGGTGATTTTCGAGGAACGCTCAAGCGTTTCCAAGGCCGAGATGGCGGCCAGCAACTCCATCCGGTTGTTGGTTGTCTCGGCCTCGCCCCCGTTTAACTCACGCTCTTTCAAGACAGTGTCCCCGTCCATTGCACGCAAAAGCACGCCCCAGCCTCCGGGGCCTGGATTGCCGGAACAGGCACCGTCGGTATAGGCAAACAAGTCAGGCATGAGCAAACACCAGCATGTATCCTTCGTAAGACCCGGCCAGACCTTTGCCCATCCCTTTGACGGTGCGGTCAATCGTGAACCCAGCCTGGGTCAGAGCGTCTTCGATCTCGGCTTCGGTATAATAGGTAAAGTAACGATCAAGCGCGTCCCTGTGTTCGCCCGTGCCCAGTTTCATGCCCAAAAACAACTGACCTTTGGGCTTTAGGGCTTCATGAATTGCCCGAAGGTGGCCGGGGAAATCTGTGCGCGGCGCATGAAGCAAGGAGAAGCTGGCATAAACACCATCATAGACGGACGTCTCCGTGACGTCGTTGAACGTGCCCAAATGCGCATCCACGCCGTTGTCGCGGGCGTGGTCAACAAAGGCAGGCGTTACGTCCAGCGCCCGTACCGTCAGCCCTTGACGCATCAGAAAGATGCTGTCTGATCCGGGCCCGGACCCCAGGTCCAGCACATAGCCCCCAGTGTCGACTGCATCAGCAAATGCCTGGCGCGCCTCAAGCTGTTCCGGCGGCAACGGGATATTCAGATACTCGGCCAATCGGTTGGTGTAGGCGCTGATCGTGCGTTTGTCGGTCACATATAAACTCCGACGGCAAGGCTGGCGACAACGACGGCGGTCAGCAGGACGCGCAACCGCATCCACCAGACCGGCGTCAGCCGCCAAAAAGTGAACAGGGCATCAAGAATCAACAAACCGGCAAACCCGTAAATCAGGTTTGTACCTGCTTGAACCGGTCCGCCGCCTGTCATGAAAAAGGCCCAAAGCGCGGGCAGGACCGACAGAGTGTAGCACAAACCTGCCTTGCTGCCCGAGGTTTTAGTTGCAAAGCCCCAAAGAACACCTGACATGAAACTCAAGATGACCGAGCCATAAAACAACTGCACGTACGGTCCCACAAAACGCGCGCCAAGGTTTTGTGCGCCCCAGGCATTCAGGTCGCCGCTCAGGTAGGTCAGCGCACCCCAAACAAACGGGATCAGCCCCGCGAGCCCCAGAAAAAGCGGCGCCTTTGGTACTCCGATCACGCTGGTTGCCTCAGGACGCGGGGGACTTTGAATTCGACGTTCTCGACGGCTGTCTCGACCAATTCGACGGTGACATCATAATGCGCGCGGAAGGCGTCGATCACTTCGTTCACCAAAAGCTCTGGGGCCGATGCGCCTGCGGTGACGGCCACGGATGAGATCCCATCCAACGCGCGCCAATCGATCTCGGTGGCGCGCTGCACCAGTTGCGCGTATTTGCAGCCCTCGCGCGAGGCGACCTCGACCAGACGGCGCGAGTTCGATGAGTTCGGCGCACCCACAACCAGCAGAGCGTCTGCCTTAGGCGCCACGGCCTTGACGGCCTCTTGCCGGTTCGTCGTGGCATAGCAAATGTCTTCCTTGTGTGGTCCGACAATGGCCGGGAACCGGGCCTGAAGCGCGGCTATGATGTCTTTGGTGTCATCAACCGACAGGGTGGTCTGGGTTACAAAAGCAAGTTTCTTCGGATCGCGAACATCAACCGTGGCCACATCTTCGACGGTTTCAACCAACAGAACATCGCCCTCGGGCAATTGTCCCATGGTGCCAACGGTCTCGGGATGGCCCTTGTGGCCGATCATGATCATCTGCAACCCCGCATCCGCATGGCGCTGTGCCTCGACATGCACTTTCGAGACCAACGGGCAGGTCGCGTCCACATAGATCATCTCGCGCTTTGAGGCCTCTGCGGGCACTGACTTCGGGACGCCATGAGCGGAAAATATCACCGGACGATCATCAGGGCATTCATGTAGCTCCTCGACAAAGACCGCGCCCTTGTCTCGCAATCCGTCGACGACAAATTTATTGTGCACGATCTCATGGCGCACATAGACCGGAGGTCCCCATTTTTGCAGGGCCATTTCTACGATCTTGATGGCACGATCCACACCGGCGCAGAAACCCCGGGGAGCGGCAAGGTAAAGTGTCAGTGGTGGCTTTGTCATTGAGTTGTCTCCTTAAGGCACAGGTAAGTCTTTTCACGGCCTTGGTCCAGACAGGAGATCGTCATTCAACTGACACGAATCGATGCTAGTCAGGTTTTGTTTCAGCACCTGTTTATAGTTAAAGAAGCGCGGCCAGGACCTCGGTCCTGACCGCGCGAAATTTACCCCATCAGAAAGAGAGTGCCGGATCAGCTGTTGCTGGCCATGGCGACGTTGCGCGGCTCAGCCGGCATTTCACGCGGCGGGCGCCCGATTACGTCACGCAAATCTTCCAGTTCGATGAAGTTGTCAGCCTGGCGGCGCAGTTCGTCCGAGATCATCGGCGGCTGGCTGCGGATCGTCGACACGACCGAAACGCGCACGCCTTGACGTTGCAGGCTGGCAATCAACGGGCGGAAATCCCCATCGCCCGAGAACAGCACGATATGATCCACGCGTGGTGCAAGCTCCATGGCATCGACGGTAAGTTCGATATCCATGTTTCCTTTGACTTTCCGACGCCCCATGCTGTCGGTGTATTCCTTGGCGGGTTTCGTGACCATGGTGAAGCCGTTGTAGTGCAGCCAGTCAACCAATGGGCGGATCGGCGAATACTCGTCATTTTCCAGGAGCGCTGTGTAATAGAAAGCCCGAAGCAACTTGCCACGGCGCATGAATTCCTGCCGCAGAAGTTTGTAGTCTATATCGAAACCGAGTGCTTTTGCCGCGGCATAAAGGTTCGAGCCGTCGATGAACAGCGCTAGCCGTTCGTCTTTATAAAACATAAATAGTCCCTTCCGGTATAATCCAGACCGCCCCGCATGGTGAGTGAGTGAGTGAGTGATGATTTGGCGCGATCTGTCGGTCTATAATTAGAACTTTTGCTGGTTATCGCAAGTATGCAATGTGTCGAATATAGGGTGCTATATGAGCAATTCGTTGTCAAATGCCGTTGTTGCGCTGGGCGCAAATCTCAGCTTGAGAGGAAAAGGGCCCGAAGTTACGCTGCGGAACGCACTTGACGCTATTTCGCGTCAAGGTGTAGTGATTCGCGCGGTCAGCCGGTTTTTCGCGACGCCTTGCTTCCCCGCCGGGGCGGGTCCGGACTATGTGAACGCTGCGGCTTTGATCGCCACCGAAAAACCTGCGACCGAGTTGTTAAGTGTGCTGCACGCCGTGGAACATGAGTTTGGGCGCGAACGGATACAACGTTGGGGAATGCGAACTCTGGATCTGGACCTGGTGTGTTTTGATGAACAGGTGCTGCCTGATCGCGCCCAGTTCGATCGCTGGCTGACGTTGCCACCAGAGGCGCAGCGGCAAGAGGCCCCGGATCAACTGATCCTGCCTCATCCGCGTCTGCAGGACCGCGCTTTTGTGCTGGTGCCGATGGCCGATATCGCCCCCGACTGGCGTCATCCTGTTCTGGATCGCACGGTATCGCAGATGGTCACCGATTTGCCTGCGGACGATATTGCAGCGGTCACACCACTGTGATCCTTGCAATTGGGGTATTTCCTGCTTGTCAAGGCGCGGATTCGCGCTTAGATAAACCTCTTCCTGACATGGATTCAGAAACGGAGAGCGCCCCATGGCCCGCGTGACGGTTGAAGATTGCGTAGATAAGGTTCCAAACCGGTTCGAGCTGGTGATGCTTGCCGCCCATCGGGCGCGTGAGATTTCCGCCGGTGCAGCGATTACCGTTGACCGCGACAACGACAAGAACCCTGTCGTGTCCCTGCGTGAAATCGCCGACGAAACCCAAAGTGCGGATGAACTGCGCGAGCGCCTGATCGAAGCCAACCAAACCCAGATCGAGGTTGATGAGCCGGAAGAAGATCAGATGGCGCTGCTGATGGGTGCCGAATCGGACAAACCTGCCATGGACGACATGTCTGAAGAAAAACTCCTGCGCGCTCTGATGGAGGCACAGGGACAGGGGTAAGCCCCAAAGACGAAGGTGCGGACCGGATGATTTCTGCTGACGACCTGATTGCGCTGGTCCGCAACTACAATCCCAAGACGAATGCTGAACGCATCACTCTGGCTTACGAATTCGGTCAGCAGATGCATGAGGGGCAGTTCCGCCATTCTGGCGAGCCCTATTTTACCCATCCCGTTGCCGTTGCCGCCATCCTGACCGAACAGCGTTTGGATGATGCGACCATCATTACGGCGCTGCTTCATGACACGATCGAAGACACCAAAGCCAATTACGGCAAGGTGGCCGAGCTGTTTGGGGATGAGGTCGCCAAGCTGGTCGATGGCGTGACCAAGCTGACCAACCTGCAATTGTCCAGTCGCGAAACCAAGCAGGCCGAGAACTTCCGCAAGCTGTTTATGGCCATGTCCAAGGACTTGCGGGTTATTCTGGTCAAGCTGGCCGACCGTCTGCACAATATGCGCACGATCAAGGCAATGCGCCCCGAAAAGCAGGTGATCAAAGCGCGCGAGACGATGGACATCTATGCGCCGCTTGCAGGCCGGATGGGTATGCAATGGATGCGCGAAGAACTGGAAGACCTCGCTTTCCGTGTCCTGAACCCCGAAGGCCGTCAATCGATCATCCGGCGTTTTATCACGCTGCAACGCGAAACCGGTGACGTGATCCATCGCATCACCGGCGACATGCGGCACGAGCTGGAAAAGGCGGGGATCGAGGCTGAAGTGTTTGGCCGCGCCAAAAAACCCTATTCGATCTGGCGAAAGATGCAGGAAAAGGATCAGGGCTTCTCACGCCTGTCGGACATTTACGGCTTTCGCATCATCACCCAGACCGAAGAGGACTGCTATCGCACACTTGGTGCCATCCACCAACGCTGGCGCGCGGTGCCGGGGCGGTTCAAAGATTACATCAGTCAGCCGAAATCGAACGGCTACCGCTCGATCCACACCACTGTTTCAGGGCGCGACGGAAAACGGGTCGAGGTTCAGATCCGCACCCGCCAGATGCATGACGTGGCTGAAACCGGCGTTGCGGCGCATTGGTCCTATCGTGACGGTGTACGGACCGAGAACCCCTTTGCCGTTGACCCGGCCAAGTGGATTTCCAACCTGACTGAGCAGTTCGACAACGAAGAAGATCACGAAGACTTCCTCGAGGCCGTCAAGCTCGAGATGTATTCCGACCAGGTGTTCTGCTTCACGCCCAAAGGGGATGTGGTGAAGCTGCCGCGCGGGGCGACGCCGATTGATTTTGCCTATGCTATCCACACCCGGATCGGCCATGCCTGTGTCGGGGCCAAGGTGGACGGCATTCGCGTGCCGCTCTGGACCCGACTGAAGAATGGGCAATCGGTGGATATCATCACCGCCGACGGTCAGACGCCCCAGGTCACGTGGCTTGAGATCGCCGTCACCGGCAAGGCCCGCACCGCCATCCGTCGCGCCTTGCGCGAGGTCGACCGAGAGCGGTTCATCAAGCTGGGCAAGGAGCTGGCGCGTTCCGGTTTCGAACATGTTGGGCGCAAGGCAACAGACAAGGCGCTGGACACTGCTGCCAAGCACCTGCGCCTGAAAGATCGGCATGAATTGCTGGCCCGTCTGGGCAGCGCGGAACTGACGGCGCATGAAGTGGTCGAGGCTGTTTATCCTGAACTGGCTAAGGACGATGGTGACGCCATTCCGCTGCGTCGCGCCGTGATCGGCCTTGAACCAGGTCAGAAATTCGATCGCGCCCCATGCTGCCAGCCATTGCCGGGAGAACGTATTGTCGGCATCACGTACCGGGGCAAGGGCGTGGTGGTACACGCCATCGACTGCAACCGGCTGAGTGAGTTTGAAGGCGAACCCGACCGCTGGGTCGATCTGCACTGGCATTCGGGAACCCACCCTGCCGTCTATGGTGCGACATTGGATCTGACCATCGGCAACGATGCAGGAGTTCTGGGTCGTATTTGCACATTGATCGGCGAGAAAAAGGCCAATATCTCAAACTTGGAATTTGTTGACCGCAAACCGGATTTTTACCGTCTGCTGATCAATGTCGAACTGCGCGACCTTGAACAGTTGCATTCGCTTATGCTGATGCTTGAGGCGGAAAGCGATGTTGCGGCCGTCGAACGGTATCGGGATCAGACCAAAGCTGCGGTTGCGGCTGGCTGAGGAAGGGTGAGCACGCGTGGTATTCAAGCGCCGAGACCGACGCTCTGCTGTCCAAGTCGCGTCGGAGTTTGTCTATCCGCGTGGTGGGTGGACCCGCGCTTTTCACTATGTAAAACACCGAGTTCGCCGTCTTCCAGATTCGCCTGACCGAATTGCGCGTGGAATTGGGGCAGGGGTTTTTGCGGCGTTCACCCCGTTCTACGGATTGCATTTTCTGGTCGCGGCTGTTGGCGCAAGGCTGATCAAGGGAAACATTCTGGCCGCGCTGAGTGGCACATTTTTCGGTAACCCTCTGACCTATGTGCCGATCGGTGTGATCTGCCTGCAGACCGGGCACTTTCTGTTGGGAACCGAATATGAAGAGGGTGACACACAGGGGCTGATGGGAAAGTTCGCTGACGCCATCGGTGATCTCAAGAATAACTTTGTGGCCTTGTTTACAGACCGCGTGGCAGATTGGCATGGGTTGGCGCAGTTCTACGATGACGTCTTCTACCCCTATATGATTGGTGGCATCATCCCCGGCATTGTGGCGGGTGTGGTCTGTTATTACCTCAGCCTGCCATTGATCCTAACCTATCAGCAGCGACGTCGCGCCAAGATCAAGGCGAAGTTTGAGGAAATCAAGCGCTTGGCCGAAGAATCGACTGCCGTTTATCCGGCAGAGCCACTAGGCTCGGGCCAAACGACTCAAAAGGAATCGAGGGATGTCTGAGAACCATCTGCGGCTTGGTGTGAACATTGATCACGTTGCCACTGTGCGCAATGCGCGGGGCGGGGCTTATCCCGATCCGCTACGCGCCGCCAAACTGGCGGAAGAGGCTGGTGCTGATGGCATCACGGCGCATTTGCGCGAAGACCGCCGCCATATATCGGACGCTGATATCGACGGGTTGATGGAAGTTCTGTCGGTGCCATTGAACTTTGAAATGGCCGCCACGGAAGAGATGCAGAAAATCGCCCTGCGGCACAAACCGCACGCGGTCTGCATCGTGCCTGAAAAGCGCGAGGAACGTACCACCGAAGGCGGGCTTGAAGTCGCGCGTGAAGAAAACAAGCTGGCTCATTTTATCGCGCCGCTGCGCGATGTCGGCTGCCGCGTGTCGATCTTCATCGCCGCTGACCAGCGCCAGATCGAGGCGGCCCACCGTATTGGCGCCGAAGTGATCGAATTGCACACCGGTGCCTATTGCGACGCCCACGCAGAGAGCCGCATGGGAGATGCCACGCAAGAACTTGAATCGCTGCGCCAGATGTCTGCGTTTGCCCACTCGCTGGGGCTTGAGGTGCACGCGGGGCATGGTCTGACCTATGACACGGTCAAGCCGGTTGCGGCCTTCCCTGAGGTGAAAGAGCTAAATATCGGCCATTTCCTGATTGGTGAATCGATTTTTCTGGGCCTCACCCCCGCCATTCAGGAAATGCGCCGCCTGATGGACGAGGCGCGCACGTGATCACGCCCGGCTTTGTCGCCATCTGGCTGGCCTGGCTGATGGCTGGCGGCTCTCCGGGGCCTGCAACGATGGGTATTGCCGGAACTGCGATGAACGAAGGCCGCCGTGCCGGTCTGGTCTTTGCGCTGGGCATCTGTGCCGGATCCGCCGCTTGGGGCATAGCAGCTGCACTGGGTTTGTCGGCGATCATGCTGGCCAATGTCTGGGTGTTCGAGGCGATCCGCTACATCGGTGTGGCCTATCTGGGCTGGCTGGCCCTCAAGGCGTTGCGCCGTGCGATGACCTCGGACGAAGTCGCCTTGGGCAAACCTGTCACTGGTTCGCTGCCGACGATCTTTGCCAAAGGCGCGGCGATCCACCTGACCAACCCCAAAGCGATCCTCAGCTGGGGCTCGATCTACGCCATCGTCGCCCCAAATGACGCCAGCCTGTCCATGCTATTGAGCTATTTTGCCATGTTGTATGCGGGGTCACTGATGATCTTCATCGGCTATGCGTTTCTGTTTTCGTCCGAGCGTATGGTCCGAACCTACCGCCGCGCCCGCCGCTTGTTCGATTTTGCCTTTGCCGGGTTCTTTGGCTTGGCGAGTTACAAGATCCTGACGGTGCGGTTGTCATGATCCTCGGTATCGGCACAGACCTCGCAAACATCGACCGCATCCAAGGCACGCTTGACCGCTTTGGCGATCGGTTCCGCAATCGTGTCTTTACTGACATCGAACAGCGCAAAGCCGAACGCCGCCACGACACCGCTGGCACCTATGCCAAGCGGTGGGCGGCGAAAGAGGCATGCTCTAAGGCGCTGGGCACTGGGCTGCGCATGGGCATAGCGTGGAAGGACATGGCCGTTACCAATCTGAAAACCGGCCAGCCTGTCATGCATGTCACTGGCTGGGCCGCCGAGCGCCTCAGGGAAATGACACCCGAAGGATATGAGGCCATCATCCATGTCACCCTGACGGATGACCATCCCTGGGCCCAGGCATTTGTGGTGATCGAGGCGCGTCCGCTTCAAGATCACGCCACGCAGCCTTGACTTGCCCCCATCCCCCCCGCATGTAGCAGCCAAGCCAAGCACAGAACTGGAGAGAGCAGTATGGCCGAGGAAGCCAAAACCGGAAATCCCGTTTGGGAGACGATCAAAACCATCGTCTATGCGCTGCTGATTGCAGGCGTGTTCCGCACCCTCTTCTTTCAGCCGTTCTGGATTCCCTCGGGCTCGATGAAGCAGACCTTGCTGATCGGCGATTTCCTTTTCGTCAACAAGATGGCCTATGGGTACTCATACGCGTCTTGCCCCAGTCTGATCATTCCAAGCGTCGGTTTGAATGTTGATGCCGAAGATATCTGCGGCTGGATGCAGGGCGATGGTGATACGCGCATCTGGGGCGGTGAGCCTGAGCGCGGCGATGTCATCGTCTTCCGCCACCCCGTCACGGGCCGCGATTATATCAAGCGTCTGATCGGCTTGCCGGGGGATCGCATCCAGATCCGTGAAGGTCAGATCATCCTCAATGGTACGCCGGTTCCACAGCAGCCCGACGGCGTCTTTACCGAAGTCGCTGAACCTCAGGGGCCTCAGCGTCTGCGTCCCCGTTGTGAAAATGGAGCTGTTGGCATTGGTGGTGCTTGTGAAAAATCACGCCTGATCGAAACCCTGCCAAATGGGGTGTCTTATGACGTGCTGAACATCGGCAATCAGGGGTCGGACAATACCGGCATCTATACCGTGCCCGAGGGCCACTATTTCTTCATGGGCGACAACCGCGACAATTCCAGCGACAGCCGCCTGCCGCAATCTGCAGGTGGGGTGGGCTATGTGCCGTACGAAAACCTGATCGGTCGCGCTGATCGGATCATGTTCTCGTCTGCGGGCCGATCGATGTTGTTTTTCTGGACCTGGCGCGGTGATCGGTTCTTCAAGGCGGTCAATTGAAGCTATCGGCTGAAATAAAAGCGTTCCAGCAGCGTTTGGGGTACGATTTCACCAACCCCGAACTGCTGGTGCGCGCGTTGACCCACGGCTCGGTGTCGTCGTCTACCCGGCCCGACAATCAGCGGCTGGAGTTTCTGGGCGACCGAGTGTTGGGCCTTGTTATGGCCACGGCGCTGCTAGAGGCCGATAAGAAAGCCTCCGAAGGTCAGCTGGCCCCTCGATTCAACGCATTGGTCCGCAAAGAGGCTTGTGCCGATGTTGCGCGTCAGATCGATCTGGGCGCGGTGCTGAAGCTGGGCCGGTCCGAGATGTTGTCCGGAGGTCGCCGCAAACAGGCGCTGCTGGGTGATGCGATGGAGGCTGTCATTGCAGCCATCTATCGCGATGCCGGGTTTGAGGCCGCCCGCGATGTCATCTTAGCCCTGTGGGGGGACCGTATTCACAAAGTCGAGGCCGACGCCCGCGATGCCAAGACCTCGCTTCAGGAGTGGGCGCAGGCCCGCGGCCAAAGACCGCCCTCATATGTCGAGATCAAGCGCAGCGGTCCGGATCACGCGCCGATCTTTACCATTGCCGCCCGCCTTCAGGACGGAACCGAGGCACAGGCCACTGCGGGATCCAAACGGCAAGCCGAGCAGGCAGCTGCGAAGGCGCTGCTTGAGAGGTTGAGCCCGCCCAGTTCCTCTTAGGGAAATGAATTTCAGGCCAGCCGTAAAGGCGGATGCTGCCAGCCTGGCTGCTTTGTCGATTGAAGTCTGGGTGGGCACCTACCTGCGTCATGGCGTGAGTTCTTTGTTCGCCGAGTTTGTACTGGCTGAGTTTACAGCGGCGCGGTTTGAAGCACTTATCGAGGAAGGTTCGGACCTTTTGGTGGTCTTGGAAAACCGGGATGGTATTGATGGCTATATTCGGGTTTCAGAAGGTCGCGCAGCTCCTGTCGACGGGCTGTCCGATCTTGAGATCGTGACATTTTATGTCCAGCCGCGGCATCATGGTAAGGGTATTGGGTCAGCCTTGCTGCAATTAGCGACCGACCACTGCCGAGATAAAGGGCAGGGCGAGATCTGGCTGACAACAAATTCCGAAAACGCACCCGCTATCGATTTCTACCTGTCCAAAGGGTTCAGGCAGGTTGGCGTTTCGGACTTTCGGATCGGCGACCAAGCCTATCCGAACCATGTTCTGGCGCTGGACGTAGCGACGCTGGGCTAGGGTCAAACCACCCGAATGAACCCTGCCAGCCCGGTTTTCTGATGCTCGATCACGTGGCAATGAAAGGCCCAGTCGCCGGGGTTGTCAGCGACCAGCGCGATATCAATGGTCTCGTCTTTCAACAAAAGCATCGTGTCGGTCATCAAGGGCGGCAGGGCGCGCAGGTTCGATTTCAGCGGCACGAAAGCCAGTCCGTGCAGGTGGATCGGGTGCAAGTTAGGAGATTCGTTACGGAGGCGCAAAACATAGCTCTTGCCTTGTTCCAGCACGGCCAGCGGACCGGTTCCCTCTGCTGCATCTCCGGGCCACGGCGTGCGGTTGATCGACCAGAAACTATACCCCAGTGATCCGCAGAACCCGTCATTCGGAGGGCCACCTTCAGGCGTCCAGCCGAACACGAACTCATGCAGCTCGGCTTGGTTCAGTTCAGGGCGCAGAACAGGGTTTCTGCGCAAAGGGCGCAATTCCCTCATATCGCGCGCTTTGGATTGTCCGGTCGCGCGCAACCGCGCCATCGCGCGGTGTTTCTGTCCAGGAAATTTGGCGACAAGTGCCACCGACTGCCCTTCATCGTCTGGCATCAGTACGGCAAAATCCGCCCGCTGACCCGGGCCCAGCAAAAGCGGTGCATCGGGTGTGGGTAAGGTCAGGTCGATCTCAACCGGATGCCCGTCCCACGCAATGATCTGCGCCTCAGCCCCTTCAAGATGCAGCTTGTAGATGCGGGTTGTGTCCGTATTGACGACGCGCAGCCGCACAAGGCTGCCTGCCGCGTGATCATACACTGCTTCTGTCAACCAGTTTGCAGTCTGGACATTGCCAAACGTACCTGCGCGCGCAGCACCACGCGCCGTATAAGCGGGCAAAAACGCGTCTTCTTCGTCCAGTCGGAAATCACGCAGATTGATCACTTGCTCGCTGTCGAAACCGGGGTCTTCCCGCTCGGCAATCACCATGACGCCGGTCAACCCGTGGGCCATTTGATCCATTGTCATGCAGTGGGGGTGATACCAATATGTGCCGGCGTCCGGTGGTGTGAATTCATAGGTAAAGCTGTCATCCTCGCCGATTGGCATCTGGGTCAGATAAGGCACCCCGTCCATCTCGTTGGCGATGCGCAGCCCGTGCCAGTGCATTGCGGTGTAATCGGGAAGGGTATTGCGCACCGTAAGCCGCATGACGTCGCCTTGCCGTCCATACAGAACCGGTGGTGGTGCGTCGGGGTAAAGGCTGACCATCCCCGTGGTCAACCGATTGCGCAACCTGTAGCTGGCGGTCTGCAACACGAGGTCTTGCGTGGCATCGCTTGCCGCCAAAGACAAACCACCCAAACCCATGGCACCAGCAGCGGCACCGCTTCCAAGAATAAACTTGCGACGTTTCATTGCGACCTCTCTGTAGGGATGTGTCGCCGGGCTGGGAACGGCTGGGCGTCTGTGCCTGACCTGCCTTGGCCCGCGCATAGCTGCAATGCGACAAATCCCTCTGGCCCAAAGGTCCTTTCTGCTATAGCAGAGCGCAATTGCAAACAGGAACGCCAGATATATGACCACACGCGCCGGATTTATCGCCTTGATCGGAGAGCCCAACGCAGGCAAATCCACCCTTCTGAACCGCATGGTTGGGGCCAAGGTCTCGATCGTGACGCACAAGGTACAGACCACACGCGCCCGCATTCGGGGTGTGGCGATGGAGGGTGACGCGCAGCTGGTCTTTGTTGACACGCCGGGCCTGTTTAAGCCCCGCCGCCGCCTGGACCGCGCCATGGTCGCTGCCGCGTGGGGTGGGGCAGCGGATGCCGATGTCGTTGTCCTGATGGTTGAGGCGCATCGCGGCATCACCGAAGGGGTTGAACGCATCCTTGAGGGGCTGGAAGAGATCGGGCAGGGTCGGACCATCGCGCTGGCGATCAACAAGATCGACAAGGTGCCGTCCGAGAAGTTGCTGGCGCTGACCAGCGACCTGAACGCCCGCTATCCGTTTGCAGAAACTTTCATGATCTCGGCCGAAAAGGGACATGGTGTAGACGATCTGCGCAAATGGTTGGCCGGGGAACTGCCAGAAGGCCCGTGGCTCTATCCTGAAGATCAGATCGCTGATTTGCCTTTGCGCATGATCGCGGCTGAAATGACGCGCGAGAAACTGACCCTCCGCCTGCATCAGGAACTGCCTTATCAGCTGACCGTTGAGACCGAAAACTGGGAAGAGCGCAAAGATGGCTCTGCCAAAATCGATCAGGTCATCTATGTCATGCGCGACGGCCACAAAGGCATCGTACTGGGCAAACGCGGCGAGACGATCAAGGCTGTCAGTCAGGCGGCGCGGGCCGAATTGGAAGAGTTCCTTGACCGTAAGATTCACCTGTTTCTGCAAGTGAAAGTCCGGCCCAACTGGCTGGAGGAATCCGAGCGGTATTCGGAAATGGGTTTGGATTTCAAAGACGGCAACGCATGACCCGCCTGACGGCCGAATTCTGGGTCCATGCCTATTTGGCACGGCTTCGGTTTCAGGAAATCCCGGCCTTTGTTGTGGCCCATGGCGATGACACTGCTGGGGCGGTTCTGGTTAAGCTCAATACGCTGGACGGAAAGGCCGCCGCATTCCAACGCAGCTTTGACCTGATGAGTGGTGAGCGAAAATGGGTCGAGCTTTCCAGCGGCACTGAGATGGATGTGGACGCCGCCATCACCAAACAGCGCAGCTTTGACCCTGACCTTTGGGTGATTGAAGTTGAGGACCGACAAGGGCGACATCTGCTTGGCGAAGAGGGTTTGGAGTAACCTCTGCACAGATCGCGCTTTGACGCGTGGATCAAAGTGACTATTTTCAAATGACATCTGGCCGTTCAGGGCTGATTGCCCCTTGGATCAATGCAAAACGATGAGGTGTTCTCGTGACTGAAACACTTGCTGAGAAACTGGAAAAATCGGAACTTGGCCACTGGATGCAGCGGTTCGAGAACTTCATGGTCTTTGTCGGTGTCGTCGGCCCATTCGCCACGCTTCCGCAACTGGTCAAGCTCTACTTTACCCATTCCGATCACGCCTCAGGTCAGTCGCTGCTATCCTGGTCGCTTTATGCGGGGCTGTCTTTTCTGTGGTTTGCCTATGGGCTGGTGGTCGGCAAGTTGCCCATCTATGTGGGCAACGGAATCTCAACGGTGCTGAATCTGCTGATGGTCGTGGGTATTCTGATTCATGCCGGTGTGACGTTCTGATCTTCCGACGTCCTTGGAATTCTTATCAACATCGCCCCGGAAAATCATTCACGACGCTTTCAACCTGCATCGCTGAAGTAAACAAAGCTCATCTTATTCCCATCCGGGTCGCGGGCATAGGCGCCAAAGAAGTTCGGACCGTATTGGGGGCGATCACCCGGGTCGCCCTCGTTTGTGCCGCCATGGGCCAGCGCTGTTTCGTGTGCATCTCTCACTTCTTTTTCGCTTTGGCAAAGCAAGCCAACCATGTTGCCATTTCCGATTGTCGCAACTTCCTTATCGAACGGCGTCGCGACCCATATGCACCCGCCACCGCGCAGCTCATAGCATACTGCATGCGGCATGTACTCGGCGACGACTTTTCCGCCCATTGTTGACACAACCGCATCATAGTATGTGCGCGCCTTAACAACGTCGTTTGAACCGATCATGACATAGTTGAGTGACATTTCTGAAATCCCTAAATTTAGAACATAAAGGGAACATTAATGGCGGAATTGCATTCGTGCAATGCGATTCTTGCACTGTGGTCAGCCCGATCCCCGCGAAACCGTGACTTCGGACCGTGATGTAATACCACGCTGGAAGTGACCTAGATCCGTGTTGAAGGCTGCCTTTGCTGGGACTGAAGGGAATTGCGACAGACTCGCCTTACACGGCCCTATGTTCAAAAGGGCAGGGTTTTGGCTTGCTATTCTGTGTGGGCAAATCTCACATGTTGTTTTGACCACTCCAGCCGTCTTCGTACGCGCCCAACACTCTGGACATCTGTAGCAGTGATGAGAACAAGCGCGCGTAAACATCCCTTGATAGCATGGGTTTGTTGTCGTCCAGCACCTGCACCAGATCGACAACGGTCGAAGCGAACCTCTCATACACCTGCATGTCAGCAGCCGTTGGATCATGCGTCCAGATGTTTCGTGCGTCGTAGTAAGCCCCAGGTTGCGGTTCGTCATCGATCATTACTTGACCCCTTCCATTTGAAGCGCAGGTGGGCGAGCTTGTGAGGCTGTGCAAGATGGCTGGCAGGAAGTCACAAAACTATGGCTGTTTCTGAAAAGAACCTTGAACGGTACATGCGGGGCAGGTTCTGCACTTGCGTGCCAACTCGGCTTGGGATTTTCTGCGGTTTAACCCAAGCAGCAACAAGGTCGAGTTTTGGACTGGCGTGATCACGGCATACTTCTGACCTCTCGCAACCACGGTGAGACTGCGGCGATAATAGAGGTCTTCACCGAGGCCCACGGGCGTCACGCCGGTGTTGTACGCGGTGGAACCAGCCGTAAGGTCGCGCCCATTCTGCAACCAGGCGCGCAGCTGGACGTGCTGTGGCGCGCGCGGCTGGAAGAGCATCTGGGCACGTTTCAGGTTGAACCGCTGAGGTCCCGCGCGGCGGCCGCGTTTTCGGGGCGGCTGGCATTGTCCGGGCTCAATGCCGTTGTGGCGTTGCTATCCTTCTGCCTGCCCGAACGCGAACCGCATCCCGCGCTTTACAAGCGGACCGAACAATTGATGGATCTGCTGGGTCAGGATGAAATCTGGCCGCTGGCGTATTTGCGTTGGGAGCTTGCTTTGCTGGATGAGCTGGGCTTTGGTCTTGACCTGACCACTTGCGCCGTGACCGGAGTGACGGAAGGGCTTGTTTACGTGTCACCCAAAACGGGTCGCGCCGTCAGTGCAAAAGGTGCCGGGGAATGGGCGGACAAGCTGTTGCCGTTGCCGCCGTGCCTGCGCGGCCAAGGTACCGCGCCGGACACCGAGATCGCCGAGGCCTTGCGTACGACCGGGTATTTCTTGGAACACCGTGTCGCCCCGTCTTTGGGGCATAACCCGCTGCCAGAAGCACGTGCGCGGTTTGTGGATCAGGTTACTCGGCGGCTGTGAACACCATCTCGTGCTCATCCTCATTGCGCAGGATCAGCACGTCGCCGGACACTTCGGATTGGGTCATGGCCATGAGGGCGGCGAAATAGAACCCCTCTGCCTCGAGTCCCGCACAAGCGGCTCGTGTTGCGCTCAGGTCTTGTATCTCAAACCAGGGGTAGGGCGCATTCAGAGTGCCTGTGTAGCTGTTGCAGGGGGCGTTTCCTGCAATCTTACCCTCTTCTGGAAAGCGCAGCAGGGCGCTGGCCTCGTAAGGTTGGCCATCGATTTCCTGCAACACCCATGTCCGGTCCGCAGCGCCATAGGCGGCGACGGTTTCGTCTTTTTCACATTGGAACAGGCCCAGCAGGGGCAGAGTCAGGATCAGGCGGGTCATTTCAGGGTCTTAACCCAATTAGGCTGTAGGGAAAACTCAATAGGGGATCGTGCCGCTCAGCAAGTCCCGGCGCACTTCAAGGCGTGGCCTCCAGTTGTATTTGGTGTCCTCGCGCACGGGTGCCCAGTACAATGCGCCGCTATTCCGCCACGGGTCCAGAATGATACCGTCATACATCGAATCCCCTTTGGCGCTGATCAGCGCGGAATGATGGATGATCCGAAACTGCGTTGGTGGAGACGTGACCCAATGCAAGTCGAGCGTGCGGAAGTTTTCCTGCCGTAGCCGTGCGGTCATGGCCTGTGCCCAATCGTTGCACAGACCAAACTCGCGAAATCCGTTAGCGATCTTGGCATTGTGGATGATGGCTGGATCGGTGATGTTCCATTCCCGCGCCAATTGCTGAGAATAGGTGTAGGAGATCGTGGCAGCCTGTTGCGCCTCGACGGGATCAACCTCGGGCCCGAGCGACCGGATGGCCTGTGTCAGCGCATCGATGTCGCTTTGGGTCGCGTTCGGTTGACTGACGGAGCAGCCGCCCAGCACAAGTGCAGCAAGTATCGCCCAAAGCGCAAAGAGTCGTCGGATCATTTTATGCTCACCATTCCGTTGACTGGGCCTGTTTCGCTGGGTGCTGTACCGGGGTTCCAAACAGATGCAAAGGGGAAGTTTGCAGAGTTCAGCGCCGCACAGCGGAAGTGCGCCGGATGTTCTCTGTTTACTGAAAGTACATCAGTGGCTGCCCTTGCAATGCCATTGCATCAAGAAAAAGACCCGGCGCAAAGGCCGGGTCAGTTGGGGAAACGGGATGCTGAAAGCAGTTACCCAAGCAGTCGGCGTGCGATAACCTGCGCCTGAATTTCAGCGGCCCCTTCGAAAATGTTGAGAATGCGCGCGTCACACAGGACGCGGCTGATCTTGTATTCCAGCGCAAAACCGTTGCCGCCGTGAATCTGTAGCCCGTTATCGGCAGCGGCCCAAGCCACACGGGCGCCCAGCAACTTGGCCATACCGGCTTCAAGGTCACAGCGCTGGCCGTGGTCTTTCTCCCACGCGCTGAAATAGGTCAGCTGACGTGCAATCATGATCTCGACCGCCATCATTGCCAGCTTGCCGGACACGCGTGGGAAGTTGATCAGTGATTTGCCGAACTGTTTGCGGTCGATCGCGTACTGCATTGCGATATCCAGCGCGCTTTGCGCCACACCGATGGCGCGTGCAGCGGTCTGGATGCGGGCAGATTCGAAGGTTTCCATCAACTGCTTGAAACCCTTGCCTTCTTCGCCGCCCAGCAGGTTTTCACCTTTGACGTGGAAGCCGTCAAAGCCCAGCTCGTATTCTTTCATACCGCGATAGCCCAGAACTTCGATCTCGCCGCCAGTCATGCCGGGGGTTGGGAAGGGATTCTCGTCTGTGCCCGGGGTCTTTTCGGCCAGGAACATCGACAGGCCTCGGTGGTCGGTGCTGTCGGGGTTTGTCCGCGCCAGCAAGGTCATCACATGGGTGCGTGCCGCGTGGGTAATCCAGGTCTTGTTGCCGGTGATCTTATAGTCGCCGTTTTCATCCTTCACAGCACGCGTGCGCAGGCTGCCAAGATCCGACCCGGTGTTGGGCTCGGTGAACACGGCGGTGGGCAGGATTTCGGCGCTGGCCAGTTTTGGCAGCCAGTTGGCTTTCTGCTCGTCCGTGCCGCCGGCGATGATCAGCTCGGCTGCAATTTCGGACCGGGTGCCCAACGAACCGACGCCGATATAGCCGCGCGACAGTTCTTCTGAAACTACGCACATCGACGCCTTGGACAGGCCAAATCCGCCGAATTCCTCTGGGATGGTCAGGCCGAACACGCCCATTTCCGCCAGCTCTTCGATGATTTCCAGCGGGATCAGCTCATCCTTCAGGTGCCATTCATGGGCGTGGGGCTCGACCTTCTCCTGCGCGTAGCGTCGGAATTGGTCGCGGATCATCTCAAGCTCTTCGTCCAGACCAGAGTTGCCGAACATGGTGGCACCCGCCTGATCCTGCATCAGTTCGACCAAACGGCTGCGCGCCGCCTGAGAGTTGGCCTGCGCCATCAGAGTTTGAACTTCGCTAGACTGAAAGCCCGACAGCGCGTCCCAGCCAAGGCCCATATCCTGAAGGCGGACGACTTCGCCTTGATTCATCGGGATGCCACCTGCGACCTGATGCAGATATTCGCCAAAGGCGATCTGGTGCAGCAGCTGCTCAAGCTCGCCGAATTTTCCCTCGGCTTGCAGCGCTTCTGCCCAACGTTGCATCTGTTGCAGCGATTGGGTGTAAGTGGCGAGCCAAGCCAAGCCGTGCGCAGCAGTCTGGTTCGCTTCAATAAGGGAGCCAGACACGCGGCCATCCGCAGTGACCATGCCGCGCACAGACTCGCGGGCTTTTTCAAATACTGCCTCCACCGCAGGCACAGCGGCTCGGGTTAAATCCAGAAGATCGGGCAAAACTGCAGCAGTTGTCATCTCGGTCATATCCTGTCCGTCGTGGGCCATGAATCGCGTCCTTTCCTGGGTCGTCTGGTCATATCATGCTGCACGTGCAGCGCAACAAAAATACTTATTACGCTGCGAAAAAGTTCAAAAATTACCTGATCATTTTTGCAATGCAGAAGAAATTCCAGATGGTATCTAGGGGGAATGACCTTGTTTTCCATTCTTTCCCCGCAGGACCTGATGCTTGCCATGGCCATTGCTTTTGCCGCGGGGTGGATAAAGGGTATTGTTGGTTTCGCCATGCCCATGGTCATGGTGTCCGGGTTGAATTCTTTTCTTACCCCGGAGTTGACCTTGGCTGGGCTTATCCTGCCAACGCTTGTGACGAATGGACTTCAGGCATTGCGCGGAGGCGCGGTCGCCGCTTATTCCTCGGTCTTGAACTTTCGCGTGTTCCTGATCGTCGGTGGCCTCATGTTGGTTCTGAGCGCGCAACTAGTCACCATGGTGCCCAGTTCCGTTTCGTTGCTTTTGATTGGCGGTCTTGTTTCCGTTTTCTGCCTGTTTCAAGTTCTGGGGGTCCGTCTGGTACTGAACCAACCGTCGCCTAGAATTGAGGCTGCCATGAGAGGGTAAGCGGGTTTTGCGGGCGGTATGTCTGGTGTTTGGGGGCCGCCAACAGTGGCTTACCTGATGGCCTTGAATACACCCAAGTCGGAACAGATCCGCATTCAGGGTGTTATTTATGGACTAGGTGCGCTGCTACTTGTAGCCGCTCATTTAGGATCCGGCATCTTGCGGACGGAAACAATTTCGTTTTCCGCGATACTGATCTTACCGGCTATGGCTGGAATGTGGGTCGGCTTCAAACTGCAGGACCGGATTGACCAGGCCAGCTTTCGCAAAGCGACTTTACTTGTATTGCTGGTGGCTGGGTTGAACCTGCTGCGGCGCGGTCTGTTGGGGTGATGTCTCAACCCGTACGTCTATCGGCAAAGCGGAATGCGAAATAGAGCCCCAGCATTAAGAAGAACAAGCCCGAGATATCCCCGATCAAAAAGGCAATATATTCGACGGTTTCACTGCCAAAGGCCAGATTTGTCAGCCCTGAGACAAGAAAGGACGTGATTACACCCACTCCCATGATGCAAACCCAACATGGTTTGCGATCAGGGCGCGGGAACAAATCCCACCCCACAGCCTTTAACAGATAAAACACTGCTGGAACCGTGGTGACTGCAATGGCAATGGCCAGCAGGCGACTGGACAGGAAAACGTCCGTACCCCCCAAATAAGCAAAAACGATGAAGACGCCTGGCAACAAGGCAAAAATCGCGCGCCACCCTAGTAGCCAAGCAGAAAGAACCCGCACGCCATGTGGCAAAAACAGCAGGCTGGCCCGGCTTGGGTATTCGGGAAAATACATGTTCTGGAGCGGCATCAGAACGGCGAAGGTCAGGAATGACGCCACGACATAGGCCAATGAGGCCGCAAACGTATCAATCGCCCAGGCGCGCACTGCGATCACCGCATCGCGCATATGTTGCAGGCGTCATCTGGGAGCATTAACGATATACCGCCCCCGGTTGGCGCTGCCGCTTTGTGAAAGATAGCCTTTTTCCACCAAGGATTTCAGGGCGCGGAAAAAAGTCGGGCGCGATACGCTTTGAACCAATGTATGCTCGATCAAACCAAACGTGCGCACTTCCTGATCGGACTTGGAAAGCTCTTCTGCGGCGTAATAGATGTCGCGCTCAACCGGAGATAGTTTTTCCAGACCCAGCGTCCGCTCCATGCTTTGCATCAGTTTGCGAAGTTCGGTGAGTTTCGAGATTTCTGTCATGTTCTTACCTGCAATTTCCTGTGCCAACGATCGCCAGTCTGCGACCATTTGGGACACCCCGGTTTCAATACAAACCAGGTAGTCCCATATTGACACTCATCCCCATTTACATAGACTAGGCACCTGATTAGGTTGCTCAATTCTGCATTGTGAGTGTGCGCGTTTGAGCTGCCAAAAAGTCCTTTCAGTCAATGCCCGGCGCTGACGTGCCGGGCTTTTTCGTCCCTTCGAACCCTATGGGTACCGCAGATCGCAATTTGAAACAACGCACTTGTATGTGCTTTTTGTGACATACAATCAAAGGTTGATATCAAAGAATGACGCCGCGCAAGAAAAAGGGGCCCGTAGGCCCCTTTACTTGCTAGCCGATTGCAACGGCTTTGATGTCGTCATCGATGAACGGCAGGTACTGCTCGAAGTTCTCGGCAAACATCTGAACCAGTTTTTCCGCCTGTTTGTCGAACGCCGCCTGATCGTCCCATGTGCGGCGCGGGTCCAGCAGAACCTCGGCCACTCCCGGCACCGAGACAGGCACGTCAAAACCGAAATTGGCATCCTTGCGGAATTCAGCATCGCGCAGTGACCCATCCAGGGCCGCAGTCAACAGAGCGCGGGTCGCCTTGATGGGCATCCGGCTGCCTACGCCATAAGCGCCGCCGGTCCAGCCGGTGTTCACCAGCCAGCAGGTCGCGCCATGCTGGGCTATCTTGTCGCGCAGAAGGTTGCCGTATTCTTCCGGCCGACGCGGCATGAAAGGCGCGCCAAAGCAGGTCGAGAATGTGGGTTGGGGTTCGGTGACGCCGCGTTCCGTACCTGCAACTTTCGACGTGAAACCAGACAGGAAGTGATACATCGCCTGCGCCGGGGTCAGTCGCGCGATCGGAGGAAGCACGCCAAACGCATCGCAGGTCAGCATAATAATGTTCTTGGGATGGCCCCCCAAGGCGCTGTTGGAGGCGTTGGATATGTACTCCAGCGGGTAGGCACAGCGCATATTTGCGGTCAGCGAATCGTCGTCGAAATCCAGCTCTTTGGTTTCGGGGTCGAATACCATGTTCTCAATCACGGTGCCGAACTTGCTGGTGGTCGCGTAGATTTCTGGCTCGGCCTCGGCGTTCAGGTTGATTGTTTTGGCATAACAACCGCCTTCAAAGTTGAAGGTGCCGCGATCCGACCAGCCATGTTCGTCGTCGCCGATCAACACTCGGGCGGGGTCAGCGGACAGAGTTGTTTTGCCGGTCCCCGACAGGCCGAAGAACACGGCGGTGTCGACCGGGTTGCCAACAGCGTGGTTGGCCGAGCAGTGCATCGGCATCACGCCTTTTTCCGGCAGCATGTAGTTCAGCAGTGTGAAGACGGACTTCTTGTTCTCACCTGCGTATTCAGTTCCGCCGATCAAAATCAGTTTACGATCAAAGTTCAGCGCGATCACAGTCTCGCTGCGGCAGCCGTGCTTGGCCGGGTCGGCCTGGAAACTCGGGCAGTTGATAATGGTAAAGTCGGCTGTGAAGTCATCCAGATCCTCGCGATCCGGTCGGCGCAGCAGGTGGCGGATGAACAGATTGTGCCATGCCAGCTCGGTGACCATGCGCACGTTGATCGCGTATGCGGGGTCAGCGCCGCCAACGAGATCCTGAACGAAATAGTCGCGACCTTTCATATGGGCCAGCATGTCTTCGTACAGCGCGTCAAAGCCTTCGGGGCTCATTTCGGCGTTGTTTTCCCACCAGATGGTGTCCGCGACACTATCTGTTTTAACGACGTGCTTGTCCTTCGGCGAGCGACCAGTGAACTTACCGGTGGTGACCAGAAACGCACCACCGTTGCCAAGTGTACCTTCGCCGCGCTTCAGCGCTTCTTCGATCAACGCTGGTTCCATGAAGTTGTAATAGACATTGCCCAGACCCTCGATGCCCTGATCTTCGAGGCGGAATTGCGGGTTAACCCGTCCAGATGTCATGTTTGTCTTCTCCTGTGGCGGCGCGAAGGCTTTGGCCGTGTGCGCCATTGGGGCAGTGAGCCGGTAAAAACCGGCGGCTGGGCGCCTCTTATCACGGTCGTTTGGGACATGAACAGGCGGGTTGACGCAGTTAGCGCAACCAAGTCCGAGTTTAGCGCCACCACCAATTCAATGTTCGAAAAGCGGGCAGATTTTTGCGGGCATCAAGGCAAATTTGCCGCAGACCTGCCGCAACAAAGGCACGATTCGCGGTTACGGATTGATTCGGCGTCTTAAAACCGCCAACAATGCCTTACAAATAAGCGAATTATTGCGCGAGTGAGCAGGAATAGGGGTGAGCCCGATGTCAAAGATTGCACTGGTGGATGACGATAGAAACATTCTAACGTCCGTATCCATGACACTTGAAGCCGAAGGTTTCGAGGTTGAAACTTATAATGATGGCCAGGCCGCGTTGGATGCGTTCAACAAAAAGCTGCCGGATATGGCTGTGCTCGATATAAAAATGCCGCGTATGGACGGCATGGATCTGCTGCAGCGGCTGCGCCAGAAAACGCAGATGCCGGTGATTTTCCTGACCTCGAAAGATGACGAGATCGACGAGGTTCTGGGTCTGCGCATGGGCGCAGATGACTACGTGAAAAAGCCTTTTTCGCAACGTTTGCTGGTTGAACGCATCCGTGCTTTGTTGCGCCGACAAGAGGCGACAAGCGGAGATGCAGTCGCCGCCAACAGCGCTGACACGAAGGTTATGGAGCGCGGCGACTTGCGGATGGATCCGTTGCGCCATGCTGTAAGCTGGAAGGGGAATGATGTATCCCTCACTGTGACCGAGTTCTTGTTGTTGCAAGCGCTTGCCCAGCGTCCGGGATTTGTCAAAAGCCGCGATCAGTTGATGGATGTGGCTTATGATGATCAGGTTTATGTGGACGATCGGACAATCGACAGCCACATTAAACGCCTACGTAAGAAAATGCGCGCAGCCGACCCAGAGTTCTCGGCGATCGAAACCCTGTATGGTATCGGTTATCGTTACAACGAAGAATAGGCGCGACGCCTGCAAGAGGTAATGGGCTCTCGTGCGCGACACCGAAGAAACCAGAGAACTGCGCGACGGTGATGTCGTTCTTGGGGATGACTGGGTCATCCCACAGGATTTCGAATCCGCCGAGCTGAGAGAAAAGCGGTCCCGGAGAAACCTGTTTTCTCTGCGCGGTTCACCCTTGGCGCGCAAAATTATCACTTTCAACCTGATCGCCTTGGTGATTTTGGTCACAGGGCTGCTGTATCTGGACGATTCGCGCAAAGAAAAGGTGCAGCAAACCGCCCGCAATCTGCTGGGTGATGCGCAGCTGGTCAGCAACGTTTTTGAAACCCAGCTGCGGCAGGGGGCGCAGATATCTGCGCAAAATGCCGGAAACCTGGACGTCAAGGACACGCTTTCAGGGCTGACGCTGCCCGAAGGCGGCGAGGTTTTTGTGTACGACGCCAGCGGCACCTTGATCGGGTGGACACGCGGCGTGCCACAAGCGTCCGATATGCCCGTGCTTCTGCGTACAAGCACCGAAGTACAGACTGGCGGCACCGTCATCAGCGACACATTGAATGCGGTTTGGATTGGGCTGTCGAACATATTCAACTGGTCGACCGAAACTGAATCTCCGACCTTGGCGCAGCGAGTCCAAACAATTATTCCGCAGGCTCTTACCGGGCAAACACAGGTTCAGGCGGTGCAGGATAGCGCGGGTGACACAGTGATTGTTGCCGCTGCTCCGATCCTGTACGAAGGCAACCCAGCGGGCGCGGTTGCCATCACAGGTCCGGCAGGGGAAATTGACGCGCTTGCCCGCCGCGAACAAGAGCGCATCCTTCAGATGTTTGTGGTGGCCCTGCTTGTCTCTGTAGGGCTAAGTTTGGTTCTGGCCTCAACCATCGCCAACCCATTGGCGGATTTGGCGGCAGCGGCTGAAATGGGCAAGGATCGTGGCACAGGGGTTAATCCCGGTCGTATCCGTATCCCGGACCTTAGCGCTCGGCCGGACGAAATCGGACGGCTCAGCCGCGCCCTGCGTGGCATGGTGACCGCACTTTATAATCGGATCGACGCAAACGAGCAGTTCGCGGCCGATGTTGCCCACGAAATCAAGAACCCTCTGGCCAGTCTGCAATCCGCTGTCGGCACATTGCGTATGGTTAAAAGAGAGGATCAGCGCGACAAGCTGCTGGATGTGATCGAACACGATGTCCGTCGTCTGGATCGCCTGGTCAGCGATATCTCGAACGCATCGCGTCTGGACGCGGAATTGGTAAAAGAAGCAGAGCAGCCATTTGATCTGCTCAAACTGCTGGGCAACCTTGGCCAATACTTGGGTGAGGACGCCCGGTCCAAAGGTATCGACTATATAACTGACCTGCCGTCCGAACCCATTGTCATCAACGGGCTCGAAGCAAGGTTGGCGCAGGTATTTGTAAACCTCATCACAAACGCGATTTCATTCTGCGAAGAAAACGATGCTATTCGTGTTTGGGTCCGTCAGCGCGACAACCGAGTGCTGGTTGTGGTCGAGGACACGGGCCCAGGCATCCCCGAACAAGCGCTAACGAAAGTGTTCAAGCGATTCTATTCGCAGCGTCCTGCAGAGCACTTTGGCAATAACTCAGGTCTTGGGCTGGCGATCTCAAAGCAGATTATAGAAGCCCATGGCGGCGTGATCTGGGCCGAAAACATACGCCCGACCGAGGCAGACATCACCTCTGATCCGCTGGGCGCACGATTTGTCGTGGGGCTGCCTGTTTGAGAAATGCAAATCTTCTTACTGTCAGAGGCCAACAACCGTGACAGGGCGTGCGTTCATGCGTCTTGTGTATCGGTAGAACAGCGTGGCGTGTTGATCATCGGGGCTTCTGGTGCTGGGAAATCTGAGTTGGCGTTGCAGCTGATGGCCTATGGGGCTGACCTGGTTGCAGATGACCGTGTGATTCTACAGATGCACGATGAACAGATCGTTGCGTCCGCTGTTTCACAAATCCGTAACTTGATCGAGGCGCGTTACATCGGCCTGCTCAGGGCCGAAGCAACCGGGCCAGTTCCGATCGATTACGTCGTCGATCTGGACCAGAGCGAACCACAACGCCTACCCGAACAATTCACTGTTCAGGTTCTGAGGCAAACTGTTCCCTTGCTTCGCGGTGCCGGCGTCCCCAATTTGGCTGCAGCGTTGATGCAGCTGCTAAAAAATGGGCGTGTAAATCCGGAATGGCCGAACACATGATTTCACAACGGCGGATCGTATTGGTCACAGGCCCTTCGGGGGCTGGTCGGTCTACCGCAATTCATGTTCTCGAAGACCTTGGTTTTGAAGCCATCGACAATCTGCCCATGGGGCTGCTGATGCGCCTGCTCGATAGCGCGGACAGCGACCGCCCGATGGCGTTGGGTGTTGATGCTCGCAATCGGGACTTTTCGACAATCAGGTTTATCGAGCTTGCAGAAAAGCTGGGCCGAATGGCGCAGGTCGATCTAACGGTATTGTACCTGGATTGCAGCGATGACGTTCTGTTGCGTCGGTTTTCGGAAACCCGCCGCCGTCACCCCGTTGCCAGAAATGCCAGCCCCGAAACGGGCATCCAGCGTGAAAAAGAACTGTTGGCCCCGATCCGCGAGATTGCGGATACCCTGATCGACACCAGTCTTCTCAACGTCCATCAGCTGCGCGAAGAGGTCGAGACCTGGTTTGCGCCTAAAGGCGGGCGGCACCTTGCGGTATCGATCGAGTCTTTCTCGTATAAACGCGGGCTACCGCGCGGGTTGGACATGGTGTTCGACTGCCGGTTTCTTGCCAACCCGTATTGGCGTCCCGAATTGCGGGCGGCCGATGGTCGACATCCTGATGTCGCGCACTACGTGCAATCGGACACGACCTATTTGCCGTTTTTTGAACGAGTCATGGACCTGCTTACTTTGCTGCTGCCCGCATTTCGGGCAGAAGGCAAAGCGCACCTGTCCGTGGCCTTTGGGTGTACCGGGGGGCAACACCGATCCGTTGCAATGGCCGAAGCAGTCGCAAAGGCCCTTGCCGAAGGCGGTCAGCAAGTGGCAATTAGGCATCGCGAGATGGAACGCCGGACGTTGAATGTGAGGTCGGATTGATCGGGATTGTGATCGTTGCGCATGGGGGGTTGGCTCAGGAATATCTGGCCGCCACACGGCATGTGGTCGGGCCGCAACCCGGCCTGGTGGCTATTGCGATCGAAGCTGAACACGACCGCGACAAGAAACAAGCCGAGATCTGCCAGGCGGCCGACAGCGTAGACATGGGCGATGGCGTCGTGGTCGTCACAGATTTGTTTGGCGGAAGCCCATCGAATCTCAGCTTAAGAGCCTGCGCACCTCAGGATCGGCGGATTCTTTATGGTGCCAATCTGCCTATGTTGATCAAATTGGCCAAAAGCCGCCACCTGCCCATCGGCGATGCTGTGCGTCAGGCGATGGAGGCTGGACGGAAATACATAAATGCACAAAATGTGACATTAGAATAAAACCGGATTGACGACTATGACCAACCGAAGCCTTAAAATTATCAATGAAAAGGGCCTTCACGCCCGCGCCTCGGCAAAGCTGGTCGAGGTCGTGGAAGGGTTCGATGCCCGTGCCGAGGTGTCAAAAGACGGACTTTCTGCTTCAGGTGACAGTATTATGGGTCTTTTGATGTTGGCAGCCTCGCGCGGAACAACTATTGACGTCGAGACGTCCGGGCCGGATGCTGAGGCATTGGCGGAAGCTCTGGAAGCGCTTGTGAACGACAAGTTCGGAGAGGGGTTTTAATCCGCCCCGCCGCGACATGAAAACGGGAAGACCAGGAATTGGCGGAAACGACGCACGAGACCAAGACAAGCCCAGTGGTGGATGGGACCGCGGATGAGGGCGAAATCTACGACCGTAGAACCCTGACATATGCGAACTCGTTCGATGATGCCTGGACCTCAACCGCCATTCGGGCCATCGAATGGTGCACCGGCAAGCTGACCATTTTGCGAATGGTCAACAAATTCGAGAAAAAGAACGAATACTATCGCGGCCAGAGGTTCTGGGGTGGTGCCCTTACGACTATGGGTATCGACCTGACCACACCGCAGGAACAGATTGCCCGGATTCCCAAAACCGGTCCCGTCGTTGTGGTCGCCAACCATCCGCACGGTATGGTCGATGGTATGATCCTGGCCGAGCTGATTGGACGGGTCCGCAGCGATTACCGCATTCTGACTCGCTCGGTCCTGACCGGACTTGATGAGGCGGCGACATCTTTCATGATCCCGGTGCCCTTCCCGCACGACCCCGAGGCGCAGGCCAAAATGCTCGAGATGCGTGGCAAGGCGATGGAGCACCTAAAGAACGGCGGCGTTGTTGCACTGTTCCCGTCAGGCGTGGTGATGTCTTCGGACGACTGGTTTGGTCCAGCTATCGAGCGGGAATGGAACGTTTTCACGGCCAAGATGATCCGCCGCTCGGGTGCGCAGGTGCTGCCGATTTTCTTCCCGGGCAGCAACTCGCGCTGGTACCAGATTGCCAATAAACTGTCGCCGATTCTGCGTCAGGGTTTGCTGCTGCACGAGATCGTACGATCCTGCAACAAACCGCAGTCGCCGGTTATCGGCGAGCCGATCGGCGATGAAGACATGGAACTGCTCGAGCGCGACCCGCGCGGCTTCATGGCATGGCTACGGGATCGCACAATGTCCTTGGGCCAATCAAACAAAGCCTAATCCGCGTCTTCATCTGGCCAAAAGTACCTCGGGGGTGAGCCCGGATGAAATCCGGGCGAGGGGGCTGGCCCCCTTTTATCGTGTCGGTACCGGAACCTCTCCGCGATAGTCATAGAACCCGCGCTCGGTCTTGCGACCCAGCCAGCCAGCCTCGACATATTTAGTCAACAGCGGGCAGGGGCGGTACTTGGTGTCTGCCAGACCGTCGTGCAAGACATTCATGATTGCCAGACAGGTGTCCAGCCCGATGAAGTCCGCCAATTCCAGCGGGCCCATCGGATGATTCGCGCCCAGCTTCATCGACTGGTCGATGGATTGAACGCTGCCGACGCCTTCATACAGCGTGTACACGGCCTCGTTGATCATCGGCATCAGGATGCGGTTAACGATGAAGGCCGGGAAATCTTCGGCACTAGCAGCCGTTTTGCCCAGGCGGTCGACAACAGCTTTGCAGGCGCTGAATGTGTCTTCGTCCGTCGCAATGCCCCGGATCAGTTCCACCAGCTGCATGACCGGCACTGGGTTCATGAAATGAAACCCCATGAAACGCTCTGGCCGGTCGGTGCGGCTGGCCAGACGTGTGATCGAGATAGACGATGTGTTGGACGTCAAAATCGTATGCGGCAGAAGATGTGGTTGCAGGTCTTCGAAAATCGCCTGCTTGATCGTTTCCCGTTCGGTCGCAGCCTCGATCACCAGATCGGTCTGTCCAAGGCGGGGCAACTCCAAAGTGGTCGAGATCCGGTTCAACGCGGCCTGCATCTCTGCGTCGGTGATCTTCCCGCGAGAGGCTTGGCGCGCCATGTTCCCTTCAATTGTGGACACAGCGTTATTCAGTGCGTCCTGGCTGACATCGTTCAGCAAGACCTCGTATTCCGCCAATGCCAGAACATGGGCAATCCCATTGCCCATCTGACCTGCGCCAATCACTCCGACTGATTTTACTTCCATGTACAGCTGCCTTTGCCCTGAAGGATACCGCGACAGTATCGGCAGACCGGGGCATGCGGCAAGGGGATCGAACCAGTCAATTTTGCTTCAAATGCGCGCATTAGGAATTTCTCAACATCTGAGGCCGCAAGATGGCAACCGGGTGAAATGTGGGGGGCTTGGGATGAGCTTTCATGAGATGAACAGGGGCGGGGACTCCGTCTGTCAATACAAGGGCTCCAAACTCTGGTTTCGCGGCCCGCCGAGTGACCTGAGCGACCCTTTCGTTGCGTGTTTGGGCGGAGAGGAAACCTTTGGCCGTTTTGTGGAACAGCCTTTTCCTGCCGAGCTTACCAAACTTTTGGGACGACCTTGTGTCAATTTTGGTAGCCTTTTTTGTGGTGCTGACGCGTTACTTGCTGATCCGGCAGTGTTAGAGTTGGCAAACAGGGCCGAAATTTGCGTGTTGCAAACACCCGACTTGCCGTGCTTGTCGAACAGGTTTTACCGGGTTCATCCGCGCCGCAATGATCGGTTTCTGGCCCCTTCGCACGATCTGGAACAGCTTTTTCCCGAGGTCGACTTCACGGAAATCCATTTCGTACGGCATCTGCTAACGCGGCTGCACGCAGTGCAAGACGCGCGATTTGAAGTCATTGCTCAAGAACTGCGCGAGGCTTGGGTGCGCACTACGTCCAAGGTTCTACGCCAAATCAAACCGCCGGTCATTTTGCTTTGGCTAGAGGTGCACAGGCAGGAGGGGATGCACAGCGACCTCGTTTTGCCAAATGCCGAAATGATCAATCAGCTTCGGCCCTTGTGTACGGGTATCGTTGAATGTTCGGTGCGCGTGACAGGGCAATCGGAATCTTTGGAAGATGTGTTGTTTGGAACCTTGCAACAGCCAATGGCAGAGCATGTGATAGGCCCATCTGCGCACCGTGAGATTGCCGGGAAATTGCTACCTGTTTTGCGGGACCAAAACTGAAAAGGCCCGCCAGAAGGCGGGCCCAGTAAGGTTTTTCGACGAAAACTTACGCTGTTTGATCAGCCGAGTTTTTCGGTCAGTTCTGGTACGGCCTGGAACAGGTCTGCGACCAGTCCGAAGTCGGCGACTTGGAAGATCGGGGCTTCTTCGTCCTTGTTGATCGCAACGATGACCTTGGAGTCTTTCATACCGGCCAGGTGCTGGATCGCGCCCGAGATGCCGACAGCGACATACAGATCGGGGGCAACAACTTTACCGGTCTGACCCACCTGCCAGTCGTTCGGGGCATAGCCCGAGTCAACGGCGGCGCGCGACGCGCCAACTGCAGCGCCCAGCTTGTCGGCCAGGGTTTCGATCAGTTTGAAGTCCTCTTCCGAGCCGACGCCACGGCCACCGGAGACAACAACGCCTGCCGAGGTCAGTTCCGGACGGTCGCTCTCGGCAACCTTGTCCTCGACCCACGACGACAGACCGGGGTTTTCACCGACAGAAATGGTCTCAACCGGGGCCGAGCCACCTTCGCCCGCAGCATCAAAGCTGGCGGTCCGCAGGGTGACAACTTTCTTGGCGTCGTTCGATTTCACGGTCTGGATCGCGTTGCCCGCATAGATCGGACGCTCGAAGGTCGAGCCGTCAACTACACCGGACGCATCCGAGATCACCATCACGTCCAGCAGCGCAGCAACGCGCGGCATCACGTTTTTGGCGTCGGTGGTTGCAGGGGCAACGATGTGCTCGTACCCGTCGGCCAGCGACACGATCAGCGCCGCGGTCGTTTCCGCCAGGCGGTGACCCAGCGAGGCATCTTCGGCAACCAGAACCTTGGACACGCCGTCGATCTTTGCAGCAGCCTCACCAGCAGCGGCGGCAGACCCACCTGCGGCAAGAACGGTCACATCGCCCAGAGTTTTTGCAGCGTTGACGGCTTTTGCAGTCGCGTCCAGCGCCAGTTCACCATTGTTGACTTCGGCAAGCAGAAGTACAGCCATTACACAGCCCCCGCTTCTTTAAGTTTCTCGACCAGCTCGTCGACCGAGCCTACAACGATACCAGCGGCGCGCGCTGGCGGCTCGTCGGTTTTGACAATCTCCAGACGCGGGCTGACATCCACGCCGTAATCGGCGGCGGTTTTCTCATCCAGCGGCTTTTTCTTCGCCTTCATGATATTGGGCAGTGACGCGTAACGCGGTTCGTTCAGGCGCAGGTCAACTGTCACGATGGTCGGCATCTTGACGCTGATGGTCTGCAGGCCGCCGTCCACTTCACGGGTGATCTTGGCGCTGTCGCCTTCGATGTCCAGTTCCGAGGCAAAGGTACCCTGCGACCAGCCCAGCAGGGCCGACAACATTTGGCCGGTGGCGTTCATGTCATTGTCGATTGCCTGTTTGCCCGCCAGAACGATGCCAGGCTGCTCTTCCTCGACCACTTTGGCCAAGATCTTTGCAACGGCCAGCGGCTCAATGTCGGTGTGAACGTCGTCTGCCGCCACAACAAGGATCGCGCGGTCGGCGCCCATGGCCAGCGCAGTCCGCAGGGTTTCCTGCGCCTGCTTGACGCCGATCGAAACGGCGACAACTTCGTCGGCCTTGCCAGCTTCTTTCAGACGGATCGCCTCTTCAACAGCAATTTCGTCGAACGGGTTCATCGACATTTTGACATTGGCGAGATCAACACCGCTTCCATCCGCTTTCACGCGAACCTTAACGTTGTAGTCAATCACGCGTTTGACAGGCACCAGTACCTTCATTTTTGCGTACGCTCCTCAAAAAAACGGCAAGCCGCGAAGGCGACTCTGCCAATGCTCTCGACGGACTAGATAGCGCCTGCAGCAGTGGCACAACAGAGCAAAATCGTCACGTCATAGCGTCGGGACGTCGCGTTTTGCGGTTTTTTTCAAACAAGGGCGAAAGATTGCCGTTTGAAGCCTCTGCATTTTAAGGACTGCGGCGCGCACAAATTTGACAGCCGCCTTCCCACCGCGCCGCTTTCAGCGGTTCGCGCCCGGAACCCACAAAACGTCGTCTTTGCCGTTGGCGTTCGCGCAGCGAGCCGCGACAAAGAACCAGTCGCTGAGCCGGTTGAGGTATTTGACAGCCACATCGTTGACCGGCTCCATATTCGTCAATTCGACCGCCAGCCGTTCTGCCCGACGAGACACCGTACGACACACGTGCAGATGCGCTGCCAGACGTGATCCACCGGGTAGGATGAAACTGCGCAGTGGTTCCAGATTTTCGTTCATCGCATCAATCTCGGCTTCAAGACGGTCGATCTGAGAGGGTACGATACGCAGGGGTGGATAGTCGGCCTCGGAATCCTTATCCATATCGGGGCGACAAAAATCTGCGCCCAGGTCGAAAAGGTCATTCTGAATGCGCGACAATGCTGCATCTGTTTCACCTTGGGCCTCGGTTCGGGCCACACCGACAAATGCGTTCAACTCATCTACCGTTCCGTACGCGGCAACGCGCCCCGCGTATTTGGCCACGCGTTCGCCATTGCCCAGAGCGGTTTTGCCGTCGTCACCTGTGCGTGTGTAAATCTTGTTGAGAACGACCATTTATTGCACCCCTTGTCCGCGCAGGTAAACGAATAGCACGATCAGCACCACGGCAATGAACTGAAAGAGGATGCGAAGCCGCATCATCTTGTTGCTTTTCTTTGCAGCTTCCATGCCGCTTTTGCCGAAATTCGCAATGCCAAGGGTCAGCACTACGACAACTGCCGCCATGGCCAAAAGCAGAACGACCATTAAAAGGTCCATTTCAAGTCACCGTCCGGTTTTTTCGATTATGACCCATCTAGCGTTGGGACGTCAAAAAGCGAACGGGAAATTTCGCCTCAGATGTCCGACAGGATGCGATCGGTCGCTTTTGTGGGCAAGATTCGGCGCAATATCCCGGCCACATATGTGGGCGTCGTCACATAGTATCGCGCCTTCGGCCGCCGCGCTTCAGCCGCGTGGGCGAGTTTGTCGGTCACAGCCGAAGCTGGCAGTTCGAAACGATCCGGGCCGCTGCTTTCATAAAGCCTTTTCAACAGCGAGGCTTCATATTTTTCTCGTAACGCCGAGCTTTCCCAATCAATGAATCTTTCGAACATCGGGATCGCTTTTTCCCTGAGTTTCGAGGTGATTGGTCCGGGTTCGATCAGAACAACGTGAATTCCGGTATCCCGCAGTTCAAGCCGCATTGTGTCGGTCAAACCCTCGATGGCGTATTTGGTGGCGACATAGGCCCCACGCCAGGGGAAGGCGACAAGGCCCAGAACCGAAGAACACTGAACTATTCGTCCATAACCCTGTTCCCGCATAACGGGAATCACCTGGCGTGTCAGCTCATGCCATCCGAAGACATTGGTTTCAAAGATATGGCGTAATCCGTCCGTAGGCACGTCCTCGACCGCGCCAGGCAGTCCATGGGCGCCGTTGTTGAACAAGGCATCCAGAGTGCCGCCCGTTGCCTCGAGCACAGAAGATAATCCCGACGTAATGCTCTTGGTGTCGGTATAGTCGATTTTGGGGCTTTCAAAGCCTTGTGCGCGCAGACGGTCGCAATCGCGTTGCTGGCGGCAGGACGCAAAAACACGCCAGCCGCGTGCACGCATACCGTGTGCTGCATCCAGGCCTATACCCGAAGAGCATCCCGTAATGAGTATCGATTTCTGCATGAGCCTTCCGAACATGAACCCCGCCAATAGCTATGGCGGGGTTTGCGGCAGGGCAATGACGCTCCGGCGTCAGTTTGTTGTTTTCCGGACAAGTGATGCCGAAATCCATCCAACCTGTTGCCCCGGCAACACGCGCAGGCGCAACCAGCCTGTGCCCGATTCGCTTAAGACTTCGACCTGTTGGCCAATGCGGGCCTTGCCGATGATTGGATAAATGGTTCCGGGCCCGTCGCGCATATTGACACGGGTACCCGAAATTTCGCGGATATCTTTGGGTGGTTCAACTGGTGCAGCCAGATCAACCGTTGGCAGTTCGGCATCCGTTGCGACTTGTTCCAGTGACCCCAAACCTTGCTCAAGCGACGCCAGGGTCAGAGTGACGTTTTCGTCGCTGAACAGCGACGGGTTTGCCTTGAGGCCCGCAGCCACTTGCGAAAGCAAGGCTTTGGTCTCCTCTTCGCCCAGCTGAGCATCGGATTCGACGGGCGTCGGCACCACTTTTTCTGACGCGGCAGAGGTCCGTATCACCAGTTTCTCAACCGGTTCAGGTTTGACAATTGGTGTGGGTTCGACGACCGGTGTCGCCGGTTTGGCTGCAACAGCAACGCGTTCCGGCTTAGCGTCGCGCACACCGCGCGGTTCAAAGTCGGGACCTCCGCTCATCACGTAAAACGTCCAGCCGAGAGCGGCGAAAGTAACAAGTATCAGGCGCATAGAGGCCATCCCCCAAGGTAATCGTAACAACAATAATAGGCAGCAATCATTCAATTGTTGGAATGGTAGCATAATTGTGAGGCCGAGTCGAAAATTCGGGGAAAACACTCACTTGCCTCCCCCTGTTGCAAAAAGCGCGACTTGTCCCCAGTAAAATGTACTCTGCTTGCTTTACCCGGGCAGCCTAGCGTCGTATCACATCATGTATGAATGACACGATCGACGACCCCAATATGGAGGCCCCTGACAATGGGGGCGAGGTTGCTGAACCACTGCGCCGCGCGATAGGTGAGCGCTATCTGACCTATGCGCTGTCCACCATCATGCACCGTGCTCTGCCTGATGCGCGGGACGGGTTGAAGCCGGTACACCGGCGAATCCTCTATGCGATGAGGGAACTGCGACTCAGTGCAACCGGAGGTTTTCGAAAGTCCGCCAAGATCTCGGGCGATGTGATGGGTAACTATCACCCGCACGGTGACGCCGCTATTTACGACGCGATGGCGCGATTGGCGCAGGACTTCAACGTCCGTTACCCGTTGGTCGACGGGCAAGGGAACTTCGGCAATATCGATGGCGATAACCCTGCTGCCTCTCGTTACACTGAGGCGCGGATGACCATCGTGGCCGAGGCGCTGCTTGAGGGCCTGAACGAGGACGCTGTCGATTTCCGCGACAACTATGACGGCACACTAACCGAGCCGGTGGTGCTGCCTGCGCAATTCCCGAACCTGCTGGCCAATGGTGCCAGCGGTATCGCTGTGGGTATGGCGACGAACATTCCGCCGCACAATATCGCCGAGCTGTGCGATGCCTGCCTGCATCTGATCAAGACGCCGGATGCCCGCGACGATACGCTGCTGAATTATGTGCCCGGCCCCGATTTCCCAACCGGCGGCGTGATTGTCGAGCCGGCGGAGAATATCGCTCAAGCTTACCGCACTGGGCGCGGTTCGTTCCGGTTGCGTTGTAAATATAAGGTCGAAGATCTGGGCCGTGGCCAGTGGCAGATCATTGTCACCGAAATTCCGTATCAGGTTCAGAAATCCAAGCTGATCGAAAAGATTGCGGAACTGATCCAGACCAAGAAAATCCCGATTCTCGCCGATGTGCGCGACGAATCCGCCGATGACATCCGACTGATTCTTGAACCTCGATCTAAAAACGTGGATCCCGAGGTGTTGATGGGCATGCTCTATCGCAACTCGGACCTTGAAGTGCGGTTCAGCCTGAACATGAACGTGCTGATCGATGGGGTAACGCCCAAGGTCTGTTCGATGAAGGAAGTGCTGCGCGCCTTCCTCGATCACCGGCAAGAGGTGCTGATCCGACGCTCGCGTCACCGTATGGCGAAGATCGACCATCGGTTGGAGGTCTTGGAGGGCTTTATCGTCGCCTTCCTGAACCTTGATCGTGTGATCGACATCATCCGCTATGACGACGACCCCAAAGCCGCGCTTATGCGCGAGGATTGGGGCATCGACCACGTTCGTGCCACCGACGAGTCTGATTACGTCACGCCCAAGCCGGGTGAGGGCGAACTGTCCGAGGTTCAGGTCGACGCCATTCTGAACATGCGCCTGCGCAGCTTGCGCCGTCTGGAAGAGATGGAGTTGGTCCGCGAACGTGACGAGTTGATGCTGGAGCGCGCCAATCTCGAAGACCTGCTGGCCGATCCGGCCCTGCAATGGGCGAAAATAGCCGAGCAGTTGAAAGAGACGAAGAAGACCTTCGGCAAAGACTACGACGGCGGCGCGCGTCGCACGCAGTTCGCCGAGGCCGGACAAGTCGAAGAAGTTCCGCTTGAGGCAATGATCGATAAGGAGCCGATCACGGTTGTCTGCTCTCAGATGGGCTGGATTCGCGCCATGACCGGCCATATCGACCTGAAACGAGAGCTGAAGTTTAAAGATGGCGACGGCCCGCGTTTCATTTTCCACGCGGAAACTACGGATCGCCTACTGGTGTTTGCTTCGAATGGGCGATTCTACACTGTCAGTGCGGCCAATCTGCCCGGTGGACGGGGAATGGGCGAGCCGCTGCGCCTGATGGTTGATCTGCCGAACGAGGCCCAGATCATCGACATCCTAATCCACAAGCCGGGGCGTAAATTGCTGGTGGCCTCGGATGCAGGCAATGGGTTTATGGTTCCCGAAGATGACGTGCTGGCCCAGACCCGCAACGGAAAACAGGTGCTGAACGTCAAAGGCGACGAGACGGCGATGATCTGTAAGCCGGTCGATGGCGACCACGTGGCCGTTGTATCCCAGAACGGTAAGTTCTTGGTTTTCCCGACAGAAGAACTGCCTGAAATGACCCGTGGCAAGGGTGTGCGCCTGCAGAAGTACAACATGGCGCGTGGACGGCAGGGCACGCTGGAACTGGATGGCGGGTTGTCGGACATCACCACCTTCAACTGGGAAGAAGGGCTGAAATGGTCCATGGGCGGTGAGAAGACCCGACACGAGGCGGACATGTCCCAATGGTTGGCCAAGCGCGCGAGCGTTGGGAAAAAACCACCTTACGGCTTCCCTCGGGACTATAAGTTTTCGTGACTCTGCTGCCACTGCGATCAATTTCTGCTGATACGACTTTGCACAGGCCGTGTTGGTGCGCTACATCCCGTAAAACAGGCCTATCGAGAAGAGACACATGTTGCGAATTCTGACCCTGATTACCGGATTGGCCCTGATGGGCGCATGTACGCAGACCCAGGTTTATGAACCGCCTGAGTCGTTGGGGGAATTCAAACTGCGCGTAAACTATGCCTTTGCGGACAAAGCCGTGCAGGGTCCGGTGTCGCGCGACGCCACACCAGATGAATGGACCAAAGCCATTCAGAACGCGGTTGATATTCGATTAGGCCGTTACGAAGGCGCGCAGGAATATGACATCGGCATCAGCCTTGAGGGGTATATGCTGGCACCCCCTGGGATACCTGTGATTTACAATCCCAAAAGCACCGCGATTGTGCTGGTCAACGTGTATGACGTTAAGAAAAAAGAGTTTCTGGCCAAGGGGAAACAGTTTCAAGTGCTGGAAGACACGACCGGTGAAAGTGCCCTTACTGGCTCAGGCAATACCCGAACCAAAGAAGAACAGATGAGCGGTCTGGCCCTGAAGGTCGCGGACCGAGTCGAAGAATGGTTGGCCGAAGAACATGAAGAGAATGGCTGGTTCGACAAGCGTCCGAGCCTGATCCAACCGCTGGAATCCACCGAGGTCACGCAAAATCCTGCGTGATTGCCGCATTTCCTTCAGGATGTGCTTGATTTTCCCCCGTGAACCAAATATCTCGCGCGCGCAGATGTAACCACGGGACCAAGGGTCCCCCAAATCGCAAAAGGGCGCCTGAGGAATGGCAAAGGAAAAGTTTGAGCGTACAAAACCGCACGTCAACATCGGCACGATTG
>NZ_JAEDOS010000008.1:0-138035 GCF_017872495.1 Ruegeria sp. HKCCE4148 | reverse complement strand
ATGAATTGATGAAACTGAGATAGCGGAAAACGTCGCAACGACCCTTGAGACTTCTAGGGTGGGTTCACACCCAAAGTGCAATCTTTCTATTAAAACAGCATGTTGCACGGAAGATGATAAGACAGGCAACGCGACCCTCGCCTGAGTTCAGAATAAAACTTTAGAACGGAAGGCTCACCACACCCAAGAGTTTTAGATTCGCGAGAGGATACTGCTTACACGCTTGCAACCCGTTTCCTCTGTGCATCCCGAATTAGGGCCGCAAGGCGATAGAACCCATGTGCCATCTTGGCAAAAGGCATGAGCAGAAAAAACGTCAGCACCGATCCGAGATGAACCGCCAGAAGTGCCGGCATCATCTGGGTTGACCCCATTGCGTACAGGACAAGCCCACTCAGACCGACAAAACCCAGCAACAGGATAAAGCCGATATCGCCTCCCCATGCCGAAGGATCACCAAGATCGCGGTCTGACTTTTGTTTGAGAAGCGCCATAGCACCGCAACCAATAGTCAGCAGAACGCCACCAGTGACTCCAAATAGTTTAGGTAATGACCAAAACCCGTATGGCGCGTGCATTCCGAAACCATAGTGCATAACCGTCGCTACTGAAGTCGAGGCGAAGCACAGCAGAAATCCGTACATGATCGTGTGATGCACGTGACGACGAGCTTGGCTAAACCGGTTTTCGTCCTCAAAGTTGCAGCCTTCACCGTGTCCAGCAGCCAGATCCTGCATTTTGCCCGTATGATTTAAAGCAACTTTTAGGTCTGCCCACTTTATCGGTTTACCCCCAACCGTACGCCAATAGCGGTTCAGACCGACGACGACACTTATAAGAGGCAGTAGGAACGCCGGCGCAAAGATTGCGACCATCGCATTGTGTGACAATACGGCGTAGAACCCCTGCCCCCCGTCAGACCTGATCACGCGAATAGCCAAGAACATGAAAGCAAACCCTATCACCAGTGCCAAAGCTATGGCCCCTCCTTGGGTGTGAAACCGCTGGGCCAGAGGTTGCGGCCAAGCGAAGCTTTCCCAGCTGTCCCGGCGTACCTCTGCCAGAGCCTTGGGCAGGTTCAGGTCAAACTCGTGTGGCGCCGTATACTGACAGGCATAATAACAGCCCCGACAGTTATGGCACAGGTTGGCCAGTTGCGTGATATCGCCGTCCGAGAATGCGCGTTGAGCATGAAGCGATGGAAAGACCGAGCAGTAGCCTTCGCAATACCGGCAGGCGTTGCAAACCTCGGCCTGACGGCGGGCTTCTTGCATCAGATCAATTTGCATAAGCAGCGGCCTCACGTCCTGCGATGCGTCCAAAGACGGTTCCGATGGTCATGCCAAACCCAGCCAGGTACCCCTGCCCCAAAATCGATCCGGCCATGGTCTCGCCTGCTGCCCAGAGGTTTTTGATCTTGCCGTCCGGTGTCGAACACTGGGCCGTATCGTCAACCTTCAGCCCCAGATATGTGAAGGTCACACCGGTGCGCAGCGAGTAGCCATAAAAAGGCGGTTCGGTAATCGGGCGCGCCCAGTTGGTTTTAGGTGGTTTCAATCCCGAGGTCGCCACGCCATCCAATTCGGTAGGATGAAAGCCACTGGTGTCGCCACAGGCCGCGTTGAACGCGGCGACCGTTTCTGACAGCTTGTCTGCCGGAAGACCCATCATTCCGGCCAGTTCTTCCAATGTATCCGCCTTCAGAGGCGGGAAAACCGACGGCATGAACAGGTTCAGCGATTTTGCATCAATGATGACGTAACCAACCTGATCCGGCTGCGCCGCCACCAATCGGCCCCAGATTGCATAGCGCTTGGGCCATACGTCTTCGCCCTCGTCATAAAACCGCTCGGCTTTCTTGTTCACGACGATGGAAAAAGGCACACAGTCCAGCCGCGTGACAATGCCCCCATCGAATTTCGGCGCACGCCCGTCAATGGCCACGGCGTGGCACTGCGTAGGATCGCCGACGCTCTCGACGCCTTGATCCAGAAGGTCAGCCAGAACTACGCCCCGGTTATACGGAGTGCCACGGATCAGAAAGTTTTTCGCGGGTTCCCCCCATGCGCGGGTTAGCCAATCCGTGTCAGCCTGAAACCCGCCCGAGGCGACTATGACTGCTTTCGGTGCGATGCGGTGAGACTGGCCTTCGCAGGTGTAATCCACCCATTCGATCCGATCGCCGCTCAGCTCCAAATGCGTCACAGCGGCTTCATACAGCACGTCGACGCCCAGAGCCGCCGCTGTCCTATAGTACGCATTCACCAGAGACTTTCCGCCGCCCATAAAGAATGCGTTTGTTCGCGCCAATGAAAGTGTCCCGGACAGAGACGGTTGAAAGCGAACCCCGCGCTTTTCCATCCATGGCAGACATTCCTCGGACGTGCGTATGGCCAAGCGGGCGAGATGCTCATCTGTTTTCCCATCGGTGACCTTCATCAGGTCGGACAGGTATTCATTCTCGCTGTACGCATCGACCAAAGGGCCTAACGGACCCGCATGCATACACCGAAAGTTCCGGGTATGGCGCGAGTTCCCTCCGCGATATGGTTTTGGAGCGGTCTCAAGGATCAATACGCGGGCACCCGCCTCGGCGGCAGTCATCGCGGCACACAAGGCGGCGTTTCCACCGCCAATGACAGCAATATCGTAAGCTTTCTTTTGGGTAGCCATATTCTGACTGCCTATTGAATTTCATCGGTTGTGCGGTCGCGTTCCTGTAACGCACGGATTCGCATCCGTTGCGCGGCCTGAATGTGTGCGCGCATTTCCGTTTCAGCCGCCGCGCCATCGCGGGCCTTCAGAGCGGCCATGATACGCCGATGCTCCGCCACTGCCGCGTCGGCACGGTCGCTGTCCAACAATTGCGAAGGGCCAAGGATCAGCAAAGCCTTTTGCAGTGACAGCATGGATTTGGCCAGAAACCGGTTTTTGGCGGCATCCAGAAGCGTGGCATGGAAAACCCTGTTGATCTGAGCCGCGTCAGGACCTGTGCCCGCCTCGGCAAGCCGGTCATTCAATATGCCTAATTCATCCAGTTCGATGTCCGACGCCGCGCGGGCCGCCAGCCGGGCGGCAGTGCCCTCCAGCACTGCGCGCATTTCGTAAAGCTCCATGACTTCGGCGTAGTCCAGACTGCGCACTGTCGCGCCCTGCCGCGGAACATGTGTGACCAGCCCGTCAGCCTCCAATTGCCGGATCGCCTCGCGCACCGGGGTGCGGCTGACACCAAGCCGTTCAGACAATTCAATCTCGCGCAGGCGATTGCCGGGCAAAAGAGTGCCCCCGCGAATCTCGTCCAGCAGGCGCTGGTACGCAGAATTGCCTTGTGGACCAGGCTGGAAGGAGGCGTCTTGAATCGTCATCACAGGCTCACTTGCTTACTTGCGTCCGTGTGTATACATTTGGATACACACTGAGTCAACGACGCCGGAACCTCCATTGTGCCCACCCTCTTGAATTCACCCTCTTTGATGACCAAACGGGCACTGACGTTCGGCCTGGCGGTTCTGGGCACCAGTGTATTTTGGGCATTGAACTTGCCGCTGCCCTTCTTGTTTGGCCCTATGAGCGCGTGTCTGATTGCTGCTCTGGCTCATGCCCCCATGGAAGGTTTTGGGCAGGTCTCGGTTGCAGCGCGTACCATACTAGGCGTTGCGGTCGGGGCATCGATTACACCTGACTTGTTTGTGCAACTGCCCAAAATGGCCTCTTCGATTCTGTTGGTTCCATTCTTTATCCTGTTAATCGCGATGGTCGGTGTGCCGTTTTTCCGCAAAGTCTGGGGTTTTGACCCAAAAACCGCGTTTTACGCGGCAATGCCGGGTGGGCTTCAAGACATGATCATTTTCGGCACTGAAGCAGGGGCCAACCCGCGCACTTTGTCGCTGATACATGGAACGCGCGTTTTGATCATCGTCACCCTAGCCCCAGTATTCCTGACAGTTTTCTACGACGCGGACTTAACCAATCCCATAGGCCAGCCTGCGCGGGACCTCCCGATACACGAATTGGCACTTATGTTGGTCGCCGCTGTTATCGGTTGGAAGGGCGGCGAGCGCATCGGCCTGTTCGGGGCATCGATCTTGGGGCCAATGATCCTGACGGCAGCGCTGTCCCTTGGAGACTTCATCCACACCAGGCCGCCACGTGAGGCCATTTTAGCTGCGCAATTTTTTATTGGCTGTGCGATCGGTGTGAAATTTGTGGGGGTAACATGGACCGAACTTCGCCGTGTCGTGGCCGCGGGTTTCACGTATGTCATTGTGCTTGCCGTCCTTGCAGCGGTGTTCACCGCCTTAGTCACAACTTTAGGTCTTGGGCACCCTGTCGAAGCGTTTCTGGCATTCGCCCCCGGCGGGCAGGCCGAGATGACGGTTCTGGCTATTGTATCGGGCGCCGATCTGGGCTTTGTGATCACTCACCATCTGACAAGGATCGTTTTGGTCATCATCGGCGCACCAATCGCCGCCAATCTCATTTTGAAAGGGACACAGAACCGAGATTGATCGCGCGGAACAGCTTTGACCCGGGATTTGCGAGATAGGGGTCAATTCGTTCTGGACTCAAATCCCATCGCAGTGCTGGTCTACCTGGCGTAAATTTGAACCCATGGCTAAATGACGCTGTTCTTAACGTGTTGTTTGCGGTTTCTTGCTCAAAAAAACATGTGCAAACTTGGCAAGGCTGAACTATTTTTTTAATGCGGCGATGCTTCCTGGAATGATTAGGATCAAAAACAGTGAAATCTGAACACCGCCTATCTGCGCCTCAGCGCCACGAACTGCGCAATGTGCGGAACCAAGGCATCGCTTTTTTAGCGCTGGCGTTCCTGTTCAGCATCTTCGTTAATTTGCTGATGCTAACGGGTCCCCTGTTCATGTTGCAGGTATATGACCGGGTTTTGGGCTCGCGCGCGGTCGAGACTTTGACCGCTCTGTTTTTGCTCGTCGCCATGCTTTACGCGCTTATGGCGATGCTCGACTTTGCTCGTGGCCGTATCGTTGCGCGGTTTGGCGCACGGTTCCAATCCCAACTGGACGAGCGTGTGTTCGAAGCCACTATGCGTCGGTCCCTTGTTCCTCAGGTGCGCTCTGCCCCTGCAACCGCTTTGCGCGATCTGGAATCCATTCGAAACCTATGCTCGTCCCCGGTTCTTCTGGCAGTCATGGACCTTCCGTGGACGCCGGTCTTTTTAGGCGCGATTTTCCTGTTTCACCCACTGCTTGGATGGCTGGCCGTGGGCAGCGGTGTGGTGCTTGTGGCAATCGCCCTGCTCAATCAGGCGATGACCAGCAGGAAAGTTGCCGAGGCCCAGTCCGCAACTGCGCGGGCCAATGCCTTTTCCGAGCACGCCAGACAAGCGGCAGAAGTAGTACGTTCGCAAGGGATGCAGGCAGACGTCACAAAGCGGTGGCTGAAGCAGCGATCCGATGCCTTGACGCAGTCTGTCGCAGCAAGCGACTGGACTGGAAGTTTTACGTCACTTACCAAATCGTTACGGCTGTTTCTTCAATCAGCCATGCTGGCCTTGGGCGCATGGTTGGTGCTGCAAAACGAAATGACTCCCGGCGCGATGATTGCGGGATCGATCCTGCTTGGCCGCGCCCTGGCGCCTGTCGAACAAGCTGTAGGCCAGTGGAATGTTGTGGAACGCGCCCGAACGGCTTGGGTCTCATTGAACAGGTTTTTGGATCATACTCCGCCAGAAGAAAAGCGCATTCGTCTTCCCGTGCCGAAGGCGCAACTCGAAGCAAAATCCCTGACGGTGATACCTCCGGGGGCTTCAACTCCGACATTACGAAACGTAAACCTGAAGCTGGAACCCGGCAAAGCCTTGGGTGTCATCGGGAAAAGCGGATCAGGAAAGACAACACTGGCAAAGGCATTGCTGGGGCTTTGGCGACCTGCCGCCGGTGAAATCAGGTTGGGCGGTGCAACACTGGATCAATACGACCCAAACGATCTGGGCAGCCATATCGGTTACTTGCCGCAGCAGGTGACCCTGTTTAACGGAACGGTTGCTGAAAACATTGCCAGAATGTCCGAGAACCCGGATTCCGAGGCGGTTGTAGCAGCAGCCAAGAAAGCCAACGCGCATGAGTTGATTCTGTCTCTGGAAAAAGGTTACGGCACCTTTCTGGAAGGCAATGACAGCCAATTGTCCGGGGGACAGAAACAGCGGATCGCTCTGGCACGAGCGCTATATGGAAATCCCGTCCTTCTGATTTTGGATGAGCCGAACTCGGCACTGGACGCAGATGGAACCGATGCATTGAACACGGCGGTCCGCGGCCTGAAAGCCGCAGGCAAGTCAACAATCATCATGACGCACAGACCGCAGGCCATTTCAGAATGCGATGATCTGGCCGTTGTTGAAAAGGGCCAGGTAGTAAAGTTCGGCAGCCGAGACGAAGTCCTGAACGCGATGGTGCAGAACGCAGGCGCGATCAAGCGTAAGCTCAGCCCTGTAGGTGAATGATGGCGAAGAAACCAACGAAAAAACCAGAACAGGTCTGGAGCATGAAAATTCCTGCGCTGGTCGGATTTCTTGCGCTGTTCCTATTGGTGGGCGGATTGGGCTATTGGGCGGTCAAGACGCGCCTGGCCGGTGCTATTGTGTCCTCGGGGGTGATCGAAGTGCAAAGCAATCGGCAGGTCGTCGAACACCCTGACGGCGGCGTGGTCGGAGAAATTTTCGTACGCGACGGGGATGTGGTGTCTTCAGGCGACATGCTGCTGCGTCTGGACGATACCTTCCTTTCGTCCGAACAAACTATTGTCGAGGCGCAACTGTTCGAACTTTTAGTCCGGCGCGCCAGGTTAGAGGCAGAGCGGGATGGCCTGACACCTGCGGAACTGACAACCCAGCTCACCGAGGTTCAGAAAGAATACGGCATTGGGGCCGACCTGATTGCCGGGCAGCAGAACCTTTTCGAGGCCAGACTGGAAACGCTGTCCCGTCAGGATGAACAACTGCGCAAACAAGTTGTTCAAATCGAAAGCGAGATCGAAGGCACGCAGGCCCAACTGGTCTCTTTGCGGCGCCAGGTCGAATTGATCGAAGATGAACTGGAAGATCAGCAAAGCCTGTTGAACCGCGGACTGACACAAACCAGCCGTGTACTTGCGCTCCAACGGGAAGAAGCCAGCCTGAACGGTGAGATTGGCCGCCTGGAGGCCGCTGTCGCACGACTTCGAGGGCAGATCGCCTCGACCGAAATACAGATTGTCGAACTGACCGCAACCCGGCGGGAAGAGGCGATCACCACCTTGCGGGACGTCCAGGCACAGGTTGCCGAGCTGTCTGAACGCAGGCTGTCCTTGTCCGAGCGCCTGACCCGTCTGGACATTCGCGCCCCAGTTACCGGAAGAGTGTACGGAAGTCAGGTTTTTGCGTTGCAGTCGGTCGTGCAGCCGGGGGAACCGATGATGTATATTGTGCCTCAGGACACACCTTTGCTGGTGGCAGCCCGAGTGGACACAATCCATGTTGATCAGTTGCATGTTGGTCAGCCAGTGGCTTTGCGGTTCCCCGCATTTAACCAGCGAGAAACACCTGAACTGGACGGGCAAGTATACAACGTCTCTGCTGATACGTTCACCGACGAACAATCAGGGTTTACGTTCTATCGCGCCGAAGTTGAGCTGAACGACGGGCAGATTGACCGGTTGAACGGGCAAGAGCTTTTGCCCGGCATGCCGGTAGAAGCGCTGATTAAAACCGACGAGCGTACACCGCTGTCTTATCTGGTCAAACCAATGGCTGACTATTTCAATCGCGCCTTCCGCGAATAAGGCAGGCGCCGCTAATTCTGGATCACTGCGCTTTCCCATTCCGCCAAAAATCTGCGGCGCTTCAATCTGTCCAAAAAAGTAAGCAGAGCGGGGTCCAAGCCAATCGTTTCACGCTCGGTCTCTGTATCATACGGTGCCAGAGGCGGCAGTGAAAAAGCGCCACGGCCTCTGTCTGACTGGCTTTCCACGAGGTGACGAACAAAAGACGAAGCCGCCTCGACCTCAGGCGTGCCTTTTAGAATCAACGCAGTTCGCATCATGGTGGTTTGGAAATCTGACGGTCGGATGATTTCCAGAACATCCTTGCTGCCCGCCCGTGCTGAAGCGTAACTGCCGAGTACGTTGTACGCTACAGCAATCTCTCCGCTGACAAGATCGTCAATCATATCGGCTGAACAACAATACAAGCGAACATCCAACCCGCCCATGACCTCCATCAGGCGCCAATAGGTCTCGGACGCGCGCGCATCCTGAGTTGCAAACAAATAACCCAGGCCGGATTGCCGGATATCATAGGTCCCTACCCTTCCCAGAAAATCGTCGGGATGCGCACGAAGTATTTCGATAAGCTGTTGGCGGGTTTCCGGAATGGGACCACCCGCAAAAGCCGCGCTATTTATCACAATCGTTGCCGGTTCGAACGTAAAGGCAAACAGACTTTGATGCCATTGCGCCCAAGCCGGTAGTTGGATGTTGTCAATCGCCTGCCCATATCCGTCATTTGCCAGTTTCAGTTGCAGGTCCATTGCACTGGAAATGACGATATCAAAATCGTCAGGGGCCGCGCGGACGACACGGTCGATATCTGCCGTGCCCGTCACCATGTAATCAATCGAGATACCTGGGTTTTCCTTGAGAAACGCGGCGATTAGCGGCTCGAAAAGAAAAGTGTCGGTGCTAGAAATCACCCGCAGGGATGTATGGCCGGCCTCTGCATTGAAAACCTGCCTGTCTTCCCAGACTTGCGCCAACCCAACCACAGGAAAGATAACCAGAATCAGAGCGATAATGTAACGCACGCGCCGCCCCCTTGCCGATTTGCCAATTCCAGCTCGCCGCCGTGGGCTGTTGCAACATCCTGCACGATGGTCAGACCCAAGCCGGAGCCGATGGTTCCGCTTGCGTTTTTGCCGCGTTCGAACCGGCGCGTCAGCGTGTCAATTTCGTTGGGCGGAAAACCGGGCCCGCGGTCTTTGACACGGATCTGAGCCGTGGGTGCCGACGTCACTTCAATGCGAACAGAACTGTCAGGCGGTGCATATTTCAAAGCATTGTCGATCATGTTTCGCACCGCATTCTGAATGAGGATCGGGTCCCCCGAATAATGAACCGTAGGGTCACCGCCCAGAGACAGCGAAAGGTCTTTCATTTCAGCAATGGGTGTCAAACGCTGAACCAAATCCCGGATCAATGTGACCAGATCGATCTCTTCCCGTTCAAGGTGATCCGCGCGGAACGTAATCATCGCGTGATCCAACAACTGTCCTGCCGCCCGCGAGCTTTCGTCAATGGCGCGCACCATCGAACGCAATGCTTCACGGTTTTCTTCCTTTTCTACCCTTTGCAATGTCGCATCGGCATAAGACCTGACTGTTGCCAATGGGGTTCGTACGCGGTGCGCCGCCTCGGCAATAAAGTCTTCGGATTGGCTCAGGGACTGATCGAGGCGCCCCATCAATGAGTTCAGCGAAGCCACCAATGGTGCCATTTCACGGGGCACGGGTTTCCTGAATGGGCTCAGATCCTGCGGACCTCGTCGGGTGACAGAGGTTGTCAGCCGGTTCAACTGCCCAATGGTCGACGATGTCGCCCAAAAGGACAAAGCGGCGGCAAGGCCAAAGAACCCTATCCCCAAGATTGCCGCATTGCGTGAGATTTGATCCAGGGTTTCCGCCAGCGCATCCTGTGTTTGCCCCAACACAATTTCGATGACGGTTTGCTTGTCCAACCCCACCAACGTTCGGTTGGCACTGACCTGACGGATGGTCTCGCCTCGAACCTGGCTTGATTCAAAGCGCCACCGGCCGTCATACTGCTCTGAGGACGGTAAAAGGTCTTCGTATCCAGACAGAAATTCTCCGTCTTGATAAATCGCATAAAAGACCCGGTCGTCGGACGGGGTACTCAGCATTGCGAAGGCGGCGTATGGAATATCAACCTCAAGCTCACCTTCGCGCAGGGCTACTGCATCAAGTATGGAGGTCACGGAGGCGCTCAGAATATTATCCTGCCCCTGTTGTGCAACCTGCGCGGCATAGTTTCGGACCGCGACAAAAAGCAGAAACGCAAGAAGTGCAGCACCCCCGATGAGTGTCAAAACCAATCGGTTCCGCAGCGACCCTGATACATTCGGGTCAAGAGGCATGATCCAGCCTGTATCCCAGACCACGAAGTGTTGTGATCTTCAATTCAGACGGCTCCAAATGCTTGCGCAAGCGACCCACATAGACCTCAATCGCGTTGTCCGAGACAGTGTCGTCATAAGAAAACAACCGATCCGTAAGTTTTTGCTTGGAAAACACCTGTCCGGGCGCGTTGATGAACAACTCCAGCAAGCGCAGTTCGCGGTTTCGCAGGGAAACGGTCTGTTCCCCGACAGTCAGGTGGCCAGCCAGTGGATCGAATACGATACCGCCCACTTCGATCCTTGTCTTCGCGTTCCCGGATTTGCGACGCAGAACGGCACGGCAACGCGCCTCAAGCTCGGCATGATCGAAGGGTTTGGTGACATAATCGTCTGCCCCCAGATCCAGCGAACCGATTCGATCCGACACCTGACTGCGGGCCGTCAGCACAATGACGGGCGTGTCCCGATTGCCTGCGCGATGCTGTTTTAAGAAGTCGCGTCCATCCCCGTCAGGCAGCATGATGTCCAGCAGGATCAGGTCATAATCCTGAGTTTCCACAAACCCCGTCGCATCATCCAAATTTGCCGCGTGATCAATTACATGCCCGTCTAACCTCATGCGGGAACAAATCGCACGTGCAAGGTCGGGACTGTCTTCAACAAGCAGGAACTTCATGGGGCTTTTGCACTATTTTTGACGCATGACAGGTTGATGTCAGGTTGATGTGTTTTTGTTCCGCCAATCTGAGCCGCGACGCGGCCGGTTGTCAAATGGGAGGACATCATGACGACATTCACACTGGGCCGCCGCGCCCTGATCGCAGCTGTGGCCGCAATTGGCCTGACAGGACCGGCTTTAGCAGATGGCCATCAGGTTGTGGACAGCATCCACTTTCTGATCCCCGGTGGCGCCGGCGGCGGCTGGGACGGCACTGCCCGTGGCACTGGCGAAGCACTAACCAATGCTGGCCTGGTCGGGACGGCATCTTACGAGAACATGTCCGGTGGCGGCGGCGGTAAAGCCATTGGCTATCTGATCGAAAACGCCGACAGTAATCACGGCACGCTGATGGTGAACTCAACTCCGATCGTAATCCGTTCACTGACCGGCGTATTTCCGCATAACTTCCGCGACCTGACTCTGGTCTCGGGCACCATCGGTGACTATGCCGCGATCGTTGTGGGCAAAGACAGCCCCATCAACTCCATGGATGACCTGCTTGCCGCCTTTGACGCCGATCCGGGCGGAACTGCGATTGGTGGCGGTTCGGTTCCCGGCGGTATGGACCATCTGGTGGCCGCGATGGTGATGGAAGCTGCGGGTAAGGACGCACTTGGGGTGAAATACATCCCTTACGATGCAGGCGGTAAAGCCATGGCGGCACTGCTGTCGGGCGAGATCGCGGCGCTGTCCACCGGTTTTTCAGAAGCCGTTGATCTGGCGAACGCGGGAGAAGTCAAAATCATCGGCGTGACGTCGGAAGAACGCGTCGATGCGGCGCCTGATGCGATGACCATGAAGGAACAAGGCATCGACACCACCTTCGTAAATTGGCGTGGCTTCTTTGCAGCCCCTGGACTGCCCGAAGACAAGCTGGCCGCCTATCAGGCCGCGATTGCCAAGATGTACGACACCCCGGAATGGGAAGAGGTTCGTGCGCGTAACGGTTGGGTGAACATCCACAACTCTGGCGACGACTTCCAGTCATTCCTGGAGCAGCAGGAACAGCAGATCGGCGATCTGATGAAAAAGCTGGGCTTCCTCTGAAACCACTACCGGCAGAGCGGGCCGCCGCTCTGCCATCCCCAACGACAAGAAAGGAGGGGGCCTCATGGCGCTGGATCGCTGGATCGCGCTCATTCTTCTGGGTGTGTGTTTAACATATGGCTACGCCGCTTGGTTCACGATGGATGGCGGCCTTCCCCCTTTCATGCAGAGAAACCCAATCTGGCCCAGCACCTTCCCAAAAGTGCTGTCGATTCTGGGTATCATCACCACCACGATCATTCTCTTGGGTTTCGAGAAGGCTGAACCAAAAAAAGCCGATATCGATTATCGGCGGTTGGGTGACTACCATCTTGATCAGGCGCTGATGCTCCTCGCTCTGATGGTGATCTACGCCCTCTGCCTGCGCCCTGTTGGGTTTCTGATCTCGACCTCGGCTTTCCTGATCCTGGGATCGTTCATTCTGGGTGAACGTAAGTGGCATATCATGCTTCCCGTCGCTTTCATCGCGACAGGTGCCGTCTGGTATCTGGTGCAGGAAGTTCTTGGCATCTACATGCGCCCCCTGCCGGGCATTTTCGGAGGCTGACATGCTTGAAGGACTTCTGATCGGCCTGCAAACGGCATTTTCACTTCAAAACCTGCTGATGGTCATCGCAGGATGTCTGATCGGTACATTCATCGGCATGCTTCCGGGCCTAGGCCCGATGTCGATTATCGCGATCATGATCCCGGTTGCGATTTCCATGGGTGACCCTTCAGCGGCGCTGATCCTGTTGGCCGGTGTCTACTATGGCGCCATCTTCGGCGGCTCAACTTCTTCGATCCTGCTCAATGCGCCGGGGGTCGCAGGCACGGTGGCCTCCAGCTTTGACGGCTATCCAATGGCCCGACAGGGCAAAGCGGGCAAAGCCCTGACCATCGCGGCCATCGCAAGTTTCGCGGGCGGCACTTTGGGCGCGGTCCTTTTGATGGTCTTCGCCCCTGCCCTGTCCTCCGTGGCCTTGCTGTTCCACTCCGCCGAGTATTTCGCGCTTATGGTGGTTGGCTTGTCGGCTATTGCAGCCTTTGCAGGTACAGGTCAGGTGGCGAAAGCTGTCATCATGACGGTTTTGGGCCTGATCATGGCCACTGTCGGCGAAGGTGCGTTGTTCAACCTACCGCGTTTCACCATGGGCATTATGGATCTGCAATCAGGCTTTGGCTTCATCACGCTTGCTATGGCCATGTTCGCTTTGCCCGAAGCACTTTTTCTAGTCCTCAAACCAAAGGACCTGAAAGGCGACGATGGTGAAATCAAGGACCTGCGGATCACCAAGGCCGAGGCCAAGGCCATAGCGCCAGTGGTCGGTCGTCAATCGGTTCAAGGGTTCTTCATCGGCGTTCTGCCCGGCGCAGGCGCAACCATTGCCAGCTTTCTGGGTTATGCGGTCGAGCGCAACATCGCGCCGAAAGAGGAGCAGGAAGAATTCGGCAAAGGGTCAATCAAAGGGCTGGCCGCACCCGAAACAGCGAACAACGCCGCGTGTACCGGTTCATTCGTGCCCCTACTGACGCTGGGCATTCCCGGCTCTGGTACGACGGCGATCCTGCTTGGCGCTTTGATCGCCTTGAACGTCACGCCCGGCCCGCGTCTGATGCTGGACGAGCCGCAGATTTTCTGGGCCGTGATCATGTCGATGTTCATCGGCAACCTCGTTCTGCTGGTGCTGAACCTGCCGCTGATCCCTTACATCGCCAAAGTTCTCTCGGTTCCACGCAACTATCTGATCCCCTTCATTTTGTTCTTCACTCTGATGGGGGCCTATATTGGCCAGAACAATGCGACTGAGCTTTTGATACTTGTTGGCTTCGGTGTCTGCGCCACAGCGTTGAAATTCGCCGATTACCCGCTGGCTCCATTGCTGATCGGTTTCATTCTCGGTGGGATGATGGAAGACAACTTTGCCCGTTCGATGCAGCTCTATGACGGCATTGCATTTATCTGGGAGCGTCCGATGACGCTGGGTCTGCTGGTTATCGCAGTGCTGCTGGTGCTTCTGCCAAGCTACCGTGCACGTCGCGCACGGGCACGGGCCGCGGGGGTCGCCGAAGGTGACTGAACCGCTGGAAGGAATACGGGTTCTAGATCTGACAAATGTCCTTGCGGGTCCGTATTGCTGCTATCAACTGGCGCTGATGGGTGCTGAAGTGATCAAGGTCGAACGCCCCGGTGGCGGCGACCTTGCCCGCGTTCTGGGCGCTGACCCCGACAGAAACAAAGCCGGCATGGGGATCAGTTTTCTGGCGCAAAACGCCGATAAGAAATCGGTAACGCTCGACATGAAATCGTCAAAAGGCAAGGCGTTGCTTAAACGGCTTGTAAAAACTGCTGATGTGCTGGTCGAAAACTTCCGGCCCGGTGTGATGGATCGGCTTGGTCTGGGCTACGACGTCTTGCGTAAGGTCAATCCAAACCTGATCTACTGCGCCATCACCGGGTTCGGTCAGGACGGCCCGCGACGGGACGATCCGGCCTATGATCAGATCGTTCAGGGCATCAGTGGCGTGATGTCCATCACCGGGGCACCGGACACTGCACCCTACCGCGTTGGCTACCCTTTGGCAGATACGGTCGGCGGGATGACGGCCGCCTTTGCCGTGTCTGCGGCGTTGAACGCGAAACCGCGTGGAACCTTTCTGGATGTTGCGATGTCCGAAGCCGTTGTTTCCACAATGGGTTGGGTCGTGTCGAATTTTTTAGTCGGCGGCGTCACACCCGCAGCGCATGGAAATGAAAACACAACGTCTGCCCCATCGGGGACGTTTGCGACGCTCGACAGCCCAATAAACATCGCTGCAAACCGAGATGAACAGTGGCAGGCCCTTACAAGACATCTGGGGCGGGACGATCTGCTAAACAACCCCGACTACGCAACCCGCGAAGACCGCAAACAAAACCGTCACGCCTTGCGCGACGCGCTGGAACAAACTCTGCGGACCAGAGCCGCAACCGACTGGGTTCGAGAACTTAATGCCATCGGCGTACCAACCGGGCAGGTTCTGACAGTGGCCGAAGCTCTTGCAGACGAACAACTTTCTGGGCGTGGCCTGATCGGGTCTGTGCGGGTTCAACGCGAAGATATGAAGCTTGCGGGCAGTCCCGTTGTCATGGACGGCGCGCGGCGCTTGCCACAAAACGCACCACCTGAACTTGGAGCTGACAACAATGCGATCTGGTCTGAAATCGGATTGTCCGACGCAGAAATTGATGCGTTGAACAAGGAGGGGGTCATATGAGCGATGTTTCCGATTGGTGGACGACATCCATCATCGACATGGAGCCCGGCCGGATCGATATGCGCGGTGAGCCGATCCAGGACCTGATCGGAAATGTCAGTTTCTCGGAGATGATCTGGTTCATGGTGCGCGGGGATCGCCCCTCGGACGCGCAGGCCCGATTGTTCGAAGCAGCTTTGGTCGCGGCGGTGGACCACGGCCCTCAGGCACCATCGATTGCAACTGCACGCATGGCCGTGACTTGTGGCTTACCTCTCAACAACGCGATTGCAAGCGCCGTAAATATGTTGGGCGACATTCACGGCGGGGCTGGTGAGCAAGCCGTAACTCTCTACCATTTCGTTGCGGAACATCCCGGTCGCTTGGAACAGGCATTGGACGACTGGATTGAAAGCGAAGGAACGATACTGCCTGGTTTTGGCCACCGGTTTCACACCCCAACGGATCCGCGCGCTCCGCGTCTGATGACAATGGCTTCTCAAGCCGTAAAGGATCAAGCGTGTGATGGACGGTTTATGCGGATTGGCCAAGCGATCGAGGCAGAATTGGCACGGCGCAAAGGCAAGCCCGTTCCAATGAACATAGATGGCGCAACCGCGGTTATCTACGCCGAACTTGGTTTTGCGCCCCCGCTTGCGCGCGGTCTGTTCTGCCTATCCCGATCCGTCGGTATATTGGCCCATGCATGGGAACAGATGCAACAAGGGGGCAGGAACAAGGGACCGACACCACCCACCTATCGCTGGACCTATAAGCCGAAATGAACCGCCGCTACGCGGTTTTCAGATGTGGGCGACCGGCCAACAGGTCCGCTGCGGCGCGGGCAATCATCAGTTCTTCATTCGTCGGGATCGCCATGACCACAACGCGGGACAGATCCGTTGAGATGATCCGATCATTGTCCGCATTCGCATCCGGGTTCAGCTCGATCCCCAACCATCCCATTCCGGAACACACCCGGTCGCGCACCAGTCGCGAGTTTTCTCCGATCCCGCCGGTGAATACCAAGGCGTCTATACCGCCCAGAATGGCCGCCATCGCCCCGAGCTCCCGCCGAATACGGAATGTGAAGTAACTGATCGCCTGACGGCTTTCGGGCGTGTCCGCCTTTTCCAAGGTACGCATGTCGTTCGATAACCCCGAAAGGCCCAGCAAGCCTGACTTGCGGAACAGAAGGTCCGAGATTTCGTCGGCGCTTAACCCCTCCTGATCCATCAAGTACAGCACCACACCGGGATCAAGCTGTCCGCAACGCGACCCCATTGGCAGCCCATCCAAAGCCGAAAAACCCATGGTCGAGCCAACAGATCGCCCTCCGATCATTGCACACATTGATGCACCGTTGCCCAGATGGGCAACAACCACGCGACCTTCGTGCAACAACGGGGCCGTCTTGGCCATGTGGTCCGAGATGTATTCATAGCTCAGGCCATGAAAACCGTATCGACGAACGCCCTTCTCATAATACTCGCGTGGCAGGGCAAAAACGTCGTTCTCCCACGGGTGGTTACGGTGAAAGGCCGTGTCGAAACAGGCGATCTGGGCAGCGTTCGGAAACCGTTTCATCGCCGCCTTTGCCCCGGCCAGATTGTGCGGTTGGTGCAATGGCGCGAAGGGCGAAAGCTTGTCCAGCGCTTCAATGGAGGCTTCGGTCAGCGGCAGCGGTGCATCGATATTCGGACCACCGTGGACAACACGATGTCCAAATGCGGTCACCTCGCTGTTTGGAAATGAACGCGCCAGCAGATTCAACACCCAATCCAGGGCCGCGGCATGGTCATGGATTTCGCCCGCCGTGCCACTGGCCAAAACACTGCCATCAGATGACTTGGCTTTGACCAAAGGCTCCCCCTCGCCAATCCGCTCAACCGCCCCGGTGCAAACCATTATCGGATCGTCATTGGTCAACTCGAACAGACCAAATTTCATCGAAGACGATCCAGCGTTCAATGTCACGACATGTGTCATGCGTGTGCTCCGGTTTGCGACATAGTAAATGCATCGTGCAGCGCGGCTACAGCGCAGGACGCCAGCCGCGCCTTGTCGTCATCAGCTCGGCTGGTCAGAATGATGGGCGCTTTGGCCCCCATCACCACCCCTGCCCCTTCTGCATTCGCGATATAGGTCAGTTGCTTGGCCATCATGTTTCCGGCATCCAGATTGGGCACCACCAGAATATCTGTTTTGCCCGCAACGTCCGAGACTATTCCTTTAGATCGCGCAGCAGCGAGGCTGACGGCATTGTCCATGGCAAGGGGGCCATCAACCAACCCTCCTGTGATCTGACCGCGTTCCGCCATTTTCGACAGCAAGGCCGCATCCACCGAAGATCGAATAGCCGGATTGACAGTCTCGATAGCGGAAAGGATGCCCGCCCTGGGTTGTTCGATCCCCAGAGACAAGGCCAGATCGATCGCGTTTTGGACAATGTCTATCTTGGTTTCCAGGTCCGGTTCGATATTTATCGCCGCGTCTGTCACCAATAGCGGTCTGGGTTGCCCTGGCACGTCCATAACAAACACATGGGTAAACCGGCGTCCCGCGCGCAGGCCATTCTCGCGTCGCAGCGCGGCCTTCAACAGTTCATCCGTGTGCAGATGCCCTTTCATCAACGCCTTGGCCCGACCTGCAGCAACAAGATCAACCGCCGTATTGGCTGCGCTGAAATGGTCGCTCTGCGGTATGATCTCAAACTTATCGAGCGTAGCGCCTATTTCGGCGGCCGCGCTGGCGATTTTCTTGGGATCACCGATCAAAATAGGGGCAATGATCGTCTCGTGCGCGGCCAGCAGGGCACCACCCAAAGAATTCGGGTCCTCAGGGGCCACGACCGCCGTCGGCATGGGCGGCAGAGGGCGCACCTTATCCAACATGGCGTCAAAGTGCCGATGCCGTTTGACCACAAGCCCGGGCAATTCCAGTTCGGCAAACGCCAGCTCTTTGTCCGGTGCAACGACAACAGCTTGCCCAGTAACGATCACTGCGCTGTCGGATGGGCGTGTCACAGCTGTATCGAAAACAACTTCTCGGTTCGGTCGCTTTTCTGCAACCGTGACCCTGGACACAAGCTCATCACCCGCATGTGCCCGTTCAATAAAGTTAAAGTTCTGCGACTTGTAGAGCGTCCCTGCGCCCGGCAGAACGTTTCCCAGGACGGCAGAGATCAGAGCCCCCACAAACATGGCAGGCGCAACCGCTTCGTTGGTATGATCACCGTCGCCATCTTCACTTGCCAGATGGAGCGGATTGTGATTGCCGGAATTGTTCGCGAATACATAGAAGTCGTCGACAGAGCAGGTACGAACCAGCTCGGCAGTATCGCCGACCTGAAGCTTGTCATAAGGCTTGTTGTGATACTGCATGAACTTTCGATTCCGTTTCGGTCCGTGTCGCGGCGCTGTGAACTCTCTTGCTGATACTCAGTTTGGCGTTCAATGAAAACGATGCAACAACGCCGCCCGGTTTGGACGCCACTCTACCTTCAGAATGCAACGACTTGATGTCTGTGCGTCCTGAAACTAGGCACATCGAAGACTAAGAGCGCCTCATTCCACCGCCGCCCTGTTTTCGCATCGTCAGGCCGATCCGTTTTCGGGGCACATCCACCTCGACAACGCGGACTTTCACAACCTGCCCGGTTTTGACAACCTCATGCGGGTCTTTGACGAATCGATCTGCCAACTGGCTGACATGGACCAGCCCATCTTGATGAACACCAACATCCACAAATGCCCCGAAGGCGGCCACGTTTGTCACGGTGCCTTCCAGAACCATCCCGGGCTTCAGGTCAGTGATCTCTTCGATGCCATCCGCAAAGGAGGCCGTGACGAAACTTGGGCGAGGATCGCGTCCAGGCTTTTCCAACTCGGCAAAGATGTCCCGAACCGTCGGCAGACCGAAATCTTCTGTCACGAACTGTTCGGCCCTCATTCCTTTCAAAGCTCCGTCATGGCCCATGATGCGTCGAATATCGCGTCCGCAAGCGGCCACAACACGTCGGGCGATGTCATATGCTTCGGGGTGAACCGAAGAGGCGTCCAGCGGCTCTGCGCCATCCCGGATGCGCAGGAAGCCGGCGCATTGTTCAAATGCACGCGGGCCCAGCCGAGCAACGGACAACAGATCTTTACGCGATTGAAACGGCCCATTCAGATCACGATGGGTAACGATGGCCTCTGCCTGTGCCGGACCCAGACCCGACACACGCGACAGCAACGGGGCAGAAGCGGTATTCAGATCGACGCCAACTGCATTCACCACATCTTCAATCGCGGAATCCAGAGACTGGGAAAGCCGGTGTTGATCCACGTCATGCTGATACTGACCGACGCCAATGGATTTGGGCTCGATTTTAACCAGCTCCGCCAACGGGTCCTGCAACCGCCGGGCAATGGACACTGCCCCGCGCAGCGAAACATCCAGATCAGGAAACTCGCGCGCAGCCAGTTCAGAGGCGGAGTAGACCGAAGCCCCCGCCTCGGACACCACCACCTTTGTCGGCGCTTTCACCGTCTTCGGCAGCAGGGAAAGTGTGTCTGCAACCAACCGTTCAGTTTCGCGGCTGGCGGTCCCGTTACCGATGGCGATCAGTTCGATCTGGTGGGCCGAGATCAGATCGAGGATGGTCGCCTGCGCCCCGCGCACGTCCTTCTTAGGCTGAAATGGATAAAGCGTGTCGGTCGCCACCACCTTGCCGGTTGCATCAACAACGGCCGCCTTCACACCGGTGCGGATGCCCGGGTCAAGACCCAAAGTGGCCTTGGCCCCTGCTGGCGCTGCAAAGAGCAAATCCTTCAAATTGCGCGAAAAGACCTGAATGGCTTCGTCCTGCGCTCGGCTGCGCAGATCCGCCATGAGATCAACCATCATCGATAACGACAGTTTTACACGCCACGTCCAGCCCGCAACCTTGCGCAGCCATGCATCTCCTCGCCCCTTCCCGCGCGTTTGTAGATGTGCGGCGACAATCGTCTCGGCCCGCGCCGCGCCAAATTCGGGTTCGGGCGCGATATCCAACGTAACAATGCCTTCTTTCGAGGCGCGCAGCATCGCCAGCGCACGATGCGACGGCACATCGGCCCAAAGCTCGGAATGGTCAAAGTAATCACTAAATTTCGCGCCTTCCTTTTCCTTTCCATCGATGACCTTTGCAGTCAGTATTGCCTCGCGCTGCATGAAGGTCCGCAGTTCGCCCAAAAGTTCAGCGTTTTCCGTCAACCGTTCGGTCAAAATATCCCGCGCCCCGTTTAGCGCGTCGCGCTGGGTCGGTACCGCCTCGGAAAGATAAGCCTTGGCCAGTGTTTCCGGTTCCGCATCACGGTCGGCCAAAATGGCATCGGCCAACGACTCAAGCCCATTTTCCCGCGCAATCATCGCCTTGGTGCGCCGTTTGGGCTTGTACGGCAGGTAAATATCTTCCAGTTGCGCCTTGGTCTCGGCCCGGGCAATTGATTTGCTCAGGTCTTCGGTTAGCTTCCCCTGGTCCCGGATCGAGTTCAGGATGGTTTCACGTCGCGCTTCAAGCTCTCGTAGATAGGTCAGCCGCTCGGACAACAAACGCAACTGGCCATCGTCCAAACCGCCTGTTGCTTCTTTCCGGTAGCGGGCGACAAATGGCACGGTTGCCCCATCATCCAGCAATTTGATCGCGGCTCCGACCTGATTGGAGCCTGCATTAATCTCGGTGGCAATGGTGCGGGCGATACGGTCCAAAGGAGCCTCCTGAAACAACTGTGGAAGGGTGTCTTACCCAGCCGTTTCAACAAGTAAAAGACCCCAGCCCTGAAGCGGTCGCAAAAAATCGGGGCGGTTAATCACGCCCAGCGACAGATGTTTCCAAAGTTGCCCGCAACACTTGGGCGTCAATAGGTTTATAGAGCAACGGAAGATCAGCACGCGCACAGTAGTCAGCAAGGTCAGCGGACCGATTGGCCGAAATAATACACCCAGGCAAAGGGCCAAACGCGTGGAACAGTGCGTTTATTGCATCAATCCCGGTTTCATCGTTATTTAGCTGGTAATCGGCAACAATGACATCTGGCAGTATACCTATTTCTCGTAGTAGACGGGTTGCGTCTTCTCCGCCTTCCGCTTCCAGAACCTCAACACCCCAAGACTCGATGGTCATGCGCAACGCATTGCGCAGGTTCTCATCGTTTTCGATCAGCAAAGTGACAGTGTTGCACGGCAATACAGAGTTTGATTTTTGACGCGCCGAGGGATCGCGCACCACCGGCAGTCTTGTCTTTGCCAGAGGAATTTCAACCGAGAACCCCGAACCTTTGCCAACCTCGGACCGCAAATGGATCGGGTGTCTCAACAACCCGCAGGCCCGTTCAACAATCGCAAGCCCCAACCCCATACCTTCTGCGGCGCTAGCGTCTGAGTGCAAACGCTGAAACTCCTGAAAAACAGTATCTCTGTGATGTGGTGCGATGCCGATGCCAGTATCCCAAACCTCTAGCGACACGGTTTTCTTGCGCCGCCTGACGCCCACCAGCACCTTGCCTGCCTCGGTGTATCGGATCGCATTCGACAACAGGTTTTGTAGAATGCGCCGCAGATAACTTGCATCACTGGTGACAACCGAGCTCGTGCCCACAAAGCGCAAATCCAATCCCTTAGCCTGTGCAACCGGGCGAAATGCGTCCTCAATCTGAGAAAACAGCTGTCCAAGAGGAACTGGGGACAAGTGTACACGAGCGCGCCCTGAATCCAGTTTTGATATGTCCAGTAAAGCCTCGAGAATGTGTTCAACACTGTTCAACGCACTTTCCGCTTTTGCAGCAACAGCCTGGGCATCTTCGCCTTGTAACCCGCTGCCCAGCGACGCCACATACAGCTTTGCGGCTGACAATGGCTGAAGAAGATCGTGACTGGCGGCGGCCACAAAACGCGACTTCGACGCGTTGGCACGCTCGGCCTCATTCAGCGCGTCGGCAAGTTCCACCGTGCGTGACGCCACGCGCTGTTCCAGCAGTTCTTTTGCTTCATATAAGGCCTCGGCTGATTTGCGTTCCGCCGTCACATCCGTAAAAGAGATCACAAAACCCCGATCCGGCATTTCCTGAGCAAAAACAGACAGAATCTTTGAGCGCCCGCGATGCATTTGAAATTGCAGCGGTCGTCGCGAGGTCCTGCGACGCACCCAATTTAACAAGTCCTGTTCGGTGATCCCCTTTTGGAAAGAAATGTTTGCGCTGAGGCGGTTGGACAGAGTGTCGAAACGTGTACCCATCTGAAATTGGGTGATTGGCACAGCCAACAATTCGCTGGCACGATTGTTCCAGCCAATCAGGCGGTGTTTGTTGTCAAATATGCAGACACCCTGTTCGATATGTTCCAAAGTTGCGCGGATCAAGCGGGCTTTGTCATCGAGAATGCGGTCTCTCTCCTGCCGCTCGATACGCATAATGTCGGTTACATCCGTCTGTAGGATCACAGTGCCGCCATCTGGTGTGCGGTGCTCGGACACCTGCATCCAACGATTTCCAACAAGCCGGACATTAAAGACCACGCGATCTTCGCTGTGCCGGTCCAGGCGAGTTTGGCCCCAATCATGCGGGGTCATCCCTTCGGGTAGTGACAGGAACTTGGACTGGCTAAGTAATTCGACATAATCCGAAAACCCGAGCCCGGGGTTCATCCGGTCTTGAATGTCGGGCATATGTGAACCGAAACGGCTGTTGCACAGCACAAGTTGATCATCCCGATTGAACAGAGCAAAGCCTTCCTGAACCGTTTCGATTGCGTTGGCGAGGTCGGCCCGCGCCGCCTCGGTTTCCTGATTGGCCTGCGCCAGCCTTGCGTTTGACTCGTTCAGCAGCTCAAGTGCGCGTTCCAAATCGTCTGTTCTGGCTCGAACCTCTTGCTCCAAAACAGCTGCACGCTGGAACTGCGCATATGCAGCTCCTGAAGCATCTGTCGACTCTTCGACCCGCCGCATAAGAGCTTCGACAATTTTGCGTAGCTTCTCGTTTTGACGCTCTATCGTGTCGGAGGGGTCCGTCAGGTGCTCGATCATGAGTTACTCATCCTCCGGCTGATAAATCGCAACACCGGTGAGCGTCTGGTTCACATGGATTGAATTGTATTGTTCGCCATAGGTCGAAAACCCATACACATGATTGCGCGCCAGAATATCCGAGATGTCGCGCGTCTTCTGCTTTTCCTGCGCCTCTAACCGGCGCAGGATGCAGTCACAGCCCAAAATGGTATCCGGTTGGTGCTTTTCGTTCAGCGCACTAATTTCTGTTTGCAGATGTTCGACCATGTCACGAGGTTCAGCCAGCGTCAGAACCAAACCTTCATCAATGGCCGAGAAAAAAACCAGATCCCCATTGCCAGCCACCTGTTGGATCGCGCGGACGTGATGCTGCCCGCCAATTTGCACGACCACTGGATGGGCGGCAAAGGTGAATGTTGTCAGTTGCTCGGGGTCTTTTCCAAGAATGCGCGCATATTCGCGCGCGGCTGGTTCTGCGTTGATCTCCTGTACAATCCGCTTTGCCGGATCAGCCTTGGTGACAACCATGCGCCGTTGGGCCGGCACTAGGTGATCGGTTTTGAACACTTTGATCGGACAGCGGGTACGAACCTGAGCCAGAATGGCCGCATTGCTGAGCGCACGACCTTCATGCAACACAAAAGTTTGCCCAAATCGCGTTCCATCCCCGGCCGAGCCGCCAAACAAAGGCACCGGCCCCAAGCCAACTGCAAGTTCAGAGGTCAGTGCATCTTCTTTGGTCGACAACCCGTCGATCATCAGGAATGTGAATTCATGCGCCCAGTCAGGCGATGACTCCATCATGGCATGACGATTATTAATCATCTCGTTAATAATGCTCTGCGCATCAATGTTGTTCAGATCGGAAATAAGGACAGTGCGGGCTTCAAAGTGGCTTTGCGGCATGGCAATCGCGACGATTTTGCCTTCACAATAGCCATCATTCGCCAACTCTCCGGCGGTGGTGCAGCCGACAACAGGTGTTGGCGCAAAAATACGCTGAGCTTCGGAAATGACGGCAGACGCATTTGACTTGGAGCTTACGAAAAGAATGACAAGCGCAAAAGGCCCATCACCCAAATCGCGTTCAAGTGATTTGACCGCCTGGGTGCTGTCATAATGTACAAATGCCGTTTTAACGATGCCTGGCGCACGGGCCTGAGCTGTCGCACACCCGACTGCTTGGTCCATCGTGCGTCCTCCCTCAAAGCGCGACGGTTGAATGAGACTATGCCGCTTAGCCCTGCTCTTGCAAGACGCTGGCAAACGACGCTTTCTTGGCGATCAAAACCGCCTGCGTGCGGCTTTGCACACCCAATTTCCGCATGATTGCAGTAACATGCGCCTTTACCGTGGTCTCGGCAATTGAAAGGTCATAGGCGATTTGCTTATTCAATTTGCCTTCGCAGATCAGTTGCAGTATTCGCGATTGCTGATTTGTCAGCGTCGCCAGCCGGTTTACTGCATCGCTGTGTTCGTCGTCTTCTTCCGCCTCGATCAACACGCAGCCTTCGGGCACAAAGATGTCACCTGCTTGCACCGCTTCTATTGCTGTTCGAAACACATCCCGCTGACTGTGCTTGGGCACATAACCAGACGCTCCGGCTTGAATAACTTGATTGACAACACGGCTGTCCGTCAGGGAAGACACCACAATGACCGGCACATTGGCAGCAGCTTTAAGACGCACAAGCCCGTCCAACCCGTCCACATCCGGCAGGTTCAGATCCAGCATGACCGCATCCGGTTTTAATCCTTGCGCCAGTAGATCCATGGCACCTTCCAGCCTGTCCACAGTGTGGATGTCGCCAATCTTCGCCACCGTCTGTAAGGTCATCGACAGAGCGTCGCAAAACAAAGGATGGTCATCAACAATCAGCACATTCTTGAAATCTGTCCGTCGGGCGGAATCGGCAAGCATTTGGTATCGCCTTTTGTAATCCATTTGGTCCCAGCCTAACCAATCCTAACACTCAATGAAAACCGTCCCTACTGGCCGATGGTCGTAGACGACAAATGGTTTGCTTACAGGGAAATGCAGCGTCACAGTGGTCTATATTGGCCGCGCGCAGGGCGGCGACTACACCCAAGGTCTTATAGGCAGGGCAGCCAACACCGCGTAGCGTAACAAAAAATGGTTGGAGACATTGAATGGAACTGAGTGACAGCCGCGTCATAGCTGCGCCACGATCCAAGGTCTGGGATGCGCTCTTGTCGGCGGAGGTTCTGAAAGACTGCGTTCCGGGGTGTCAGGAGATGACAGGCTCGGTTGAAGACGGGTTCGAAGCAACGGTTGTGCAAAAAGTGGGGCCTGTCAAAGCGACCTTCAAAGGGGCCGTCACTCTTTCCGATCTCGTGGCGCTTGAAAGCGTGAAGCTCTCGGGTGAAGGTAAGGGCGGAGCAGCAGGGTTCGCCAAAGGGTCTGCAGATGTGAGTCTGGCAGACGCCCCCGAAGGTACTTTGCTGACATACAGCGTCGACGCTCGTGTTGGCGGCAAGCTGGCCCAGTTGGGAGGACGGATCATCGACGGCGTTGCCAGAAAACTGGCTGATCAGTTCTTTGAGAATTTTCAGAACGCGGTCGAACCGCAACCAGCGCCCGAGGCGGAAACTTCGGATGACGGTGAGGAAAAGGAAGAAAAGAAAGGCTGGTTCAAACGCGTATTGGGCGATTGAACCAAGGGAATTCAGGGAGGAGAAATTCATGAAGATTTCAATGACCGTGAACGGCAAGGCCGTAAGCGGAGACGTTGAGGGCCGGACATTGCTGTCCGGTTTTCTGCGTGAGCATCTGTCTTTGACGGGCACCCATGTCGGTTGTGACACTGCGCAGTGTGGCGCCTGCGTCGTGCATGTGAACGGTGAGGCGGTGAAGTCGTGCAACATGCTGGCGGCTGAGGCTGACGGGGCCGACGTTGGTACAATCGAAGGCCAGGCCAATGCGGATGGATCGCTGAACGTGATCCAACAGGCGTTTCAGGACCACCATGGCCTTCAGTGCGGCTTTTGCACGCCAGGCATGGTGATGAGTGCGGTAGCACTGCTGAAAGAGAACCCGCGCCCAACCGAGGCTGAAATCCGGAAATATCTGGAAGGCAACCTGTGCCGATGCACCGGGTATCACAACATCGTCAAAGCGATCATGGCCGCATCTGGCCAAGACGTTTCCAGCATCGCCGCCGAGTGAGGCGCACAAGAATTTTCGCCGAAAATTCTTTTCCAGGGAGGAGAACAAGCAATGCCCAAAGACAGTGGCATCGGAGCCAGTTCCAAGCGGCGCGAGGACGTGCGCTTTCTGACCGGAGCAGGTAATTACACCGACGACATAAACGTACATGGCCAAGCTTATGTGCATTTTCTGAGATCTGACATTGCGCATGGTCGGATCAAATCAATAGACACCTCTACCGCCGAAGCCATGCCCGGCGTGGTCAAGGTGTTCACCGGCAAGGATTTTGAAGGCGTCGGCGGGATGCCTTGCGGATGGGAAGTGACCGACAAGCATGGCGCTCCGATGCAGGAACCTCCGCATCCTATTCTGGCGCAGGGCAAAGTGCGCCATGTGGGCGATCCGATTGCCGCAGTTGTGGCCGACAGCCTTGAGCAGGCGCGTGACGCTGCCGAAGCCATCGATCTGGACATCGAAGAGCTGCCCGCTGTAATCGACATGAAGGCTGCAGCGCAGGATGGCGCAACGCTGGTTCATGACGATCTAAAGAACAACATCTGTTACGATTGGCAGTTGGGTGAAACTGACGACGCCAAGGTCGATGAAGTCTTTGCCAATGCCGCGCATGTGACGACGCTTGATCTGGTCAACAACCGTCTGGTCGCGAACCCAATGGAACCGCGTGTCGCCGTTGGCGAATACAAGCGTGGAACGGACGAGTATACGCTTTATACCACGTCGCAAAACCCGCACGTGATCCGCCTGTTGATGTGCGCTTTTGTTCTGGGCTTACCCGAACACAAGGTGCGCGTTGTGGCCCCAGACGTTGGCGGTGGCTTCGGCACCAAAATCTTCCACTATGCGGAAGAGGCATTCTGTACCTTCGCTGCCAAAGCTTGTGGCCGTCCGGTCAAGTGGACTTCAAGCCGGTCCGAGGCGTTCATGTCAGATGCCCATGGCCGTGACCATGTCAGCAAGATCGAACTGGCGCTGGATGCAGATAACAATTTCATCGGTCTGCGTACCAACACCTTTGCCAATCTGGGTGCGTATCTGTCGACCTTCTCAAGCTCGGTTCCAACCTGGCTGCATGGGACTCTGATGGCAGGCAACTACAAGACGCCGGTCATTCAGGTGAATGTGAAAGCGATGTTCACCAACACGGTTCCGGTGGATGCCTATCGCGGTGCGGGTCGTCCCGAAGCGACGTTCCAGTTGGAGCGCGTAGTGGATAAGGCAGCGCGCGAGTTGGGCGTCGACCCGATAGCGCTGCGCCGTCAGAACTTTGTCACTCAGTTCCCCTATGACACACCAGTAGCGCTGACCTATGACACCGGGGATTACAACGGAACGATGGACAAGCTTGAGGCCGCTGCTGATCTGGCAGGCTTTGCCGCGCGTCGTACGCAAAGCGAAGCCAAAGGCAAGCTGCGGGGCTTGGGCATCAACTGCTACATCGAAGCGTGTGGCATTGCGCCATCCAACATTGTTGGGATGCTTGGGGCCCGCGCGGGTCTTTATGATGCAGCCACTGTTCGCGTGAACGCCACCGGTTCAATCAGCGTCATGGTCGGCGCACACAGCCACGGACAAGGGCACGAGACCGCCTTCCCACAGGTTGTGGCCGACATGATCGGCATTGATGAGTCGTTGGTCGAAATCGTACATGGCGATACTTCGAAGATTCCGTTTGGAATGGGCACATACGGCTCTCGTTCGTTGGCTGTCTGCGGCTCGGCTATGGTCAAGGCAACTGAGAAGGTGATCGAAAAAGCCAAAAAGATCGCCGCGCACCTGTTGGAAGCGTCCGAGGCCGATATCGAGTTGAAAGACGGTCAGTTTAGTGTAGCAGGAACCGACAAATCGGTGGCCTGGGGCGATGTAACCCTGACGGCCTATGTTCCACACAACTTCCCGCTAGAAGTGGAGCCAGGGCTGGAAGAGACTGCGTTCTATGACCCGGCCAATTTTACCTTCCCGGCTGGTGCCTACGCCTGTGAGGTTGAGGTCGATCCGGATACCGGCCAGGTCAGCATCGAAAAGTTCACGGCGGCGGACGACTTTGGCAACATCATCAACCCGATGATCGTCGACGGTCAGGTGCATGGCGGTATTGGCCAGGGCATCGGCCAGGCTCTGCTTGAGAACTGTGCCTATGATGAGAACGGCCAACTGCTCAGCGCCTCGTACATGGACTACGCCATGCCGCGCGCGGATGATGTGCCGTTTTATGGTGTTGACCATTCCAGCCAGACGCCCTGTACGCACAATCCGCTTGGAGTGAAGGGTTGTGGTGAAGCTGGTGCAATTGGCTCGCCACCTGCAGTGGTCAATGCGGTGCTGGATGCGTTGAACTCGGGCGGGAAGGCGGTGGATCACATCGACATGCCGATGAGCCCGGCTCGCGTCTGGTCGGCGATGAACAGCTGAGGTGTTGGGGTGCGAGGGGCCAGCCCCTCGCGCTCCCCGAGATATTTATAGCCAGATGAAGGGCGGATCCGCGCCTTTCGGAAAGGAAGACGAAATGTACAGTTTCGATTTTGAAAAACCCTCGACCATCGCCGATGCGGTTGCCGCGTTGGGGGCTGAGGATGCGCAGGCTTTGGGAGGCGGGCAGACACTGATCCCGACACTGAAGCAGAGACTTGCCGCGCCATCCAAGCTGGTGTCGATGAGTGGGATAGCCGAGATGCAGGGCGTTTGCGCTGAGGATGACGGGTCCGTCTCGATCGGTGGCGCGACAACGCATGCCACTGTGGAGCGTGACGCTGCCGCTACGTATCCAGCCCTGGCGGCGCTTGCCGGTCAGATCGGTGATCCTGCAGTGCGCAATCGGGGCACCATTGGTGGCTCTGTGGCCAACAATGATCCGGCAGCTTGCTATCCAGCGGGGGTTCTGGGGTCCGGGGCAACCATCGTGACAAATGCGCGTCAGATCGCTGCGGATGCGTTCTTTGAGGGCATGTTTACAACTGCGCTTGACGAAGGTGAAATCATCACCTCGATCCGTTTCCCCGTACCGCAGGCAGCGAGCTATCAAAAGTTCCTGCAGCCCGCGTCACGGTTTGCGTTGGTCGGCGTCTACCTGGCTCGTTTTGCGGATGGCGTGCGCGTTGCTGTGACGGGTGCAAGCGAAGATGGTGTCTTCCGTTGGTCCGAGGCCGAAGAAGCCCTGGACAAGGAATTCCGCCCAGATGCTTTGATGGGCCTTCGGATCAATCCGGCGAACATGATCGCCGATTTGCATGGCAGCAAAGAATACCGCGCGCACCTTGTATCGGTCATGACAAAGCGCGCAATTGAAGCCTGCATGTAAGCATTGTTGAAACGAGAGTCCGCTAAGCCCCGGTTCGCCCCGGGGCTTTTTTTGCGGAAACTCAAAGCTGGCGCGGGAACTTACGTAAAAAGTCAGGCCGCCCGTGACAGAGCGGCCTGACCAAACGATCTACAAATCGTGGGCTTACTCAGCAGCCTGTGTGCTTACAGTGCCGTGTTTGTCGCGCTGGCTGTCGCGGAACAATGCCTTGCCCAGCGAAACGCACATCAGACCCATCACCATTGTGAACGGCAGCGCGCCAATGATCATGGCATTGCGCAATGCATCCATCGGGTTGTTTTCACCCGCTGCCAGGATCAGCGCACCGATCACTGCCGTCAGGATCACGCCCCAGATAATGCGGTGCTTGACACCCGTTTCCTGGCTGCCACCGGACATAATGGTGTTCATCACCAAAATACCCGAGTCAGCAGACGTGACCAGAAAGGTCATGATCAGGATCACGCACATGACGTTCAGCATAGACAGCAAACCACCGTCGATCATGTAGGACAGCGTCACGAACAGCTTGTTGGTGTTCGATGCCCCGATGATCGCACCTTCAGCGGCGCCTGCCAGTTCCAAATCAATCGCAGTACCGCCCAATACGGTCATCCATGCAAAGCAGACCAGTGCCGGTGCGAACACGCAGCCCAGGATGAACTCACGGACAGTGCGACCTTTGGAGATACGCGCCAGGAACAGGCCCACAAAGGGCGAGAACGCGATCCACCAGGCCCAGTAGAAGGTAGTCCAACCAGCCTGCCAACCGAACTGACGGCCTTGCTCACCGGCTGCATAAGCTGCGGCCAAGGTCGCTTCGTCCAACTCGGCTGCTGCGCCTTCCAGCCCGCCCTTGAAGCCGTCAAAGCTACCCCAGGCGTTGGTTGCACCACCCATCAGGTCTGCTGCGTGAGCTTGCGCCTCGGCGGGTAGAGCCGCAGCAAATGCTTCGGCCGACAGGGGGCCGTAGGCATTAAAGCTAAGCGACAGGAAGTGAAGGATGTAGTCGATCATCGCTGAGCCATATGTGGTCATGGCAAAGACAAACGAACCGAATACGATAAATGTGCCCAGCAGGATTATCGACAGGACGAGGTTCAGGTTCGACAGGTATTTCACACCCCGGCCAACACCCGATACAGCCGAGATGATCGACAACGTCATGATGACGATCAGACCGGTGATCAGGCCAACTTTGCTGGGAGTCGGAACTTCTCCGCCCAGATCCATGACCCAGCCCATACCGGTGATGGCGTAGACGCCGTCAATAAACTGGCTGACCCCGTAACCGATAGTAACGGACACACCTAGGATCGTTGCAACAACGCCCAAAACATCGACCACATGGCCGAAAAAGCCGTTGACGAAACGACCAAACAGCGGTGTCAACGCCGAGCGGATCGTGAGCGGCATGTCGCGCGTGTATGCGTAGTAGGCCAGCGACAGACCAGTCACGACGTAGATCGCCCACGCATGGAAGCCATAGTGCAAGTAGGTGAAGCGGTAAGCCGATTGCAGGGCTTCAGGCGTGTTGCCTTCAACCGCTCCAGACACGACCACGGGGTTTGATCCCCAAAGGCCCAGCGGTTCTGCTGTGGCGAACACCATCAGGCCTACACCCAGACCGGCTCCAAACATCATGGAAAACCATGAGAAATTCGAGAATTCAGGTTTTTCTCCAGGAGTACCCATGACCCGGCGACCCGTTGCCGGAATGATGGCCACGATGGCAAGGAAGAAGAAAAACAGGCCTACAATTACGACATAGAAACTGTTGAAAACTTCGAGCAACTGTCCGTTCAGGCTGCCCAGCGTGCTATTCGCATTTGCGGGGAAAACCAGAGCCCACAAAACCAAGCCAACCATGATCGCCTTACTGATAAGGGCAATCGGGACGCTGTAGTTTTCATAGAAACCGGCATCCGCCGTTTCTATTTCAACGTCCGTAAAAGGTTCAGGTATCGACATGTTGGGTGCTCCTCCTTGCGTATGCCGTTTTGGATTATGTAACTGAGCAGGTTGATTTCCCGGGTCACTAAGCGAAACGCTCTGCTCCACAGGCCAGATCAACTGAGAACCTTGCACAGTTCAGATTTGAGCTACGGTCAATTGACCACGCTTGGCTGCATGGCTTACCGTTTATCTTCTCCCGGTTTTTTAACCACTTGCATACGCCTCTGGATTTTCCGGCATACGTTGAAGCCGCTTGACCAAAGCGCGCAAGCACAAATATTTTTGCGTTTTTCAACTTGGAATAAATATATGCTAGGTGAGGGTAGCTCAGTCAAAAAGGCGACACTTACACCTCAGTATACGACTAACACATTCGCTCATTTTAGTGTTAGCGACACCATCAAGCGCTGCAACGCGTCACTGAGGTTTTAGACAGTTGTTGTTGGGCTCTCAGTGGCGCCTGGTATTCCTTGAAGAGCATGAGAACACTTGGACACCGGGCCTTCTTGTTTTCGCGACATAGGTTTTCAGGGTGAAATTCCTGTTTAACCCCGCATGCACAGTTATGAATTGGTATTACAGGCCGCGCGCAATGAGGCGAGTACAGCGCTGGCATGGAAACGCCTGGTTCAGTCTGATCGGGCGCAGGCGCGTTTAGGCGCGACCCAAATCCGTTTCACGCCCTTGCGAGCAAGCATCCCAGCACGCCGCCTACAAAGCCTTGGATACTTCAACCAACGCGTGGTGAACTGAGATCGCATAGCTGCGCGGCGCGTACACCGAAAAGGCCATCCCAGCCTCATTGCAACGCAGCAAGCATCCCACGTGGTGAATGGCGGTACGACTGAAAGCCCCGGCGAGCATCTGTTCAACATCCAGGACGGTCAGGCGTTGTAACAGATCGACTACGCCTTGACCCGATACGTCCATCCGCACAAAGGCATCCGTCTGATCAGTGACCGAGGCGACACCTGCCAATTCATCCACGAGCCGACGGGCCAAGACCAACGGGCCGGAAAGCGCTTCTTCACACAGGTTTTGATCAGCACCCAACCAATGCAAGCTTCTGTTTTCGCCTTGTTCGCTGCGCCCCGGCTTTGGAGCGACAACGGAACACACGGTCTCTAGCCTGGCTTTTAGCGCTTCTTCCTGACCCAAACGGGCAGAGATTGAAGCCAGGGCGATATCATCTCGTTCCTGAAGGGTAAGCGATCCAATCACATCTTTGCGGGGCTCAATGCCGCCTAAGGCAGTCTTGGCAACAAAATCACGCACGGAGCCTGTCTCCTTCAGGGTCAACGAAATGGGCACTGACAAGGGTTGCTTTGATGTTCGAATTGTCTACCGGGCTCACAACCTGAACAACTTCACCCAGACGTTGCGATCCGCGTTCCACAAAGGCAAGACCGATACTGCTGGACAAGTGTGGAGAGTATCCTGCTGAAGTGACATAGCCCTGATCGTTCTGCCGCAAATGCGGTGCACCCTCGGCAAAGACATGCGCCCCTGCCAACACAGTGTCAGAGTTCTCAACGGGTTGAATGCCAACCAGCGCCAGACCCTCGGGATCAACCAAAGCCGCGCGCGCGCTGAGCGGCGCGCCGATACTGTCTTTTTTGGTCGAAACCATGCGCCCCATACCCAGATTATGGGCGCTGATGGTTCCGTTCAGTTCATTCCCCGTGACATGGCCTTTTTCGATCCGCAATACGCCCAAGGCTTCCATCCCGTATGGGGTTACACCCAAGGGTTTGCCAAGTTCCATCAGATGCCGGATCAATGCGTCGCCGTACCGGGTGGGAACCGCCAGCTCAAACGCCAACTCGCCGGAAAACGAGATGCGGAACAGTCGGGCGGGGACACCGCCTGCAATGGTGATTTCTGCACAACCCATAAATGGGAATGCCTCATTGCTGATGTCAAATGTGTCATCAACAACTTGCTGCAACAGCTCTCGAGATTTCGGGCCCGCCACGGCAAACTGAGCCCAGGCGTCTGTGGTCGAGATCAGCTGCACGTCCATGTCCGGGAACAGGCATTGATGCACAAATTCCATATGGCGATAAACACCAACGGCATTGGCCGTCGTCGTAGTCACCACAAAATGGTCCTCGGCCAAACGCGCGGCGGTACCGTCATCCATAACAAGACCATCTTCGCGTAACATCAGCCCATATCGGGTCTTGCCCACGGGCAGCTTGGCAAACCCGTTGCAATAGACCTTGTTCAGAAACGCCGCTGCATCGGTGCCCTGTACGTCGATTTTACCCAGCGTGGTCACGTCACAAACACCGACGCCGCTGCGCACGGCCAGAACCTCGCGGTCTACCGATTGACGCCAATGGGTTTCACCGGACTGCGGGAACCATTGTGCGCGCAGCCAGGGGCCAACTTCGACAAACACCGCGCCCTGTTCTTCAGCCCATTGGTGGCTGGGCGTCAGACGGGTGGGCCTGAATTCCTTGCCGACCGAGCGCCCGGCCCAAGCTCCCAGCGACACCGGAGAATACGGCGGGCGGAATATGGTAGTACCGGTTTCTGGAATACTCTTGCCGGTGATCTCGGCCATCACGGCCAAAGCACCCACATTAGCCGTCTTGCCCTGATCGGTCGCCATTCCAAGCGTGGTGTACCGTTTCAGGTGTTCAACGCTGCGAAACCCTTCCTGTTCGGCAAGTCTAACGTCCTTAACAGTCACGTCGTTCTGGAAATCCAGCCAGGCGCGGCCTTTGCCAGGCACATGCCATAGCGGCGTGATCCGAACCGCCTCGTCATTGCTCTTTGGCAGATCGATTGCGCTGGCTTTAAGCCCCAGCCCCTCCAGCGCCGTAAGCGCTGCGTTGCAGCCCGAAACTAACGCGCCAGCTGTGGTAAGATCACCGGCTGCTGCCCCTGCCACGTTCATGCCCTGTGGCAGATCAGCAGAAGGCACGAAAGCCGCAAGTTCCTCGGACCATTGGGGACGACCGCGCTGGTGGCATGTCAGCTGTACATTTGGGTTCCACCCGCCCGAGACGCCCAATCCACTTACTTCAATCGGCCGGGTTTTACCATCAGACAGCTGCACGGTGATCATTTTCAGGCCCAGTCGGCCCTGCGTATCCGTGACCTGTGCACCCGCCAGCAACTCGCATTCTGCAATGCGCGTGACATCGCGACGGGGATCAATCACGGCGACAACCTTAACACCGGCGCGGATCAGGTCTTGCGCAACAAAGTGGCCTTCGTCGTTATTTGTGAAGATTGCAACGCGCTGACCCGGCGTCACTGCCCAGCGGTTTGCGTATTCACGCATCGCGCCTGCCAGCATAATGCCCGGACGATCGTTATTCGCAAACGCGATGGGCCGCTCGGTCGCACCGGCGCACAGCACCGACCTTTTTGAGTAGATCCGCCACAGGATCTGACGCGGCTTGCCCACCTCGGGCGTAGCAAGGTGATCCGACACGCGCTCGAGCGCGCCAAAGATGCCATGGTCATACACACCAAACACGGTGGTACGCGTCAGCAGGCGGACATTGTCCATCGACGCCAGCTCGCCCAGAACCTGCGCGACCCAATCGGAATTCGAAACATCCTCGAACCTGTCGCTATCGGCTAGCGAGCGACCGCCCATCTGACTGTCTTCATCAGCCAGAATGACCCTTGCTCCAGCACGAGCCGCCGTCAAAGCGGCGATCAAGCCCGAAGGTCCCGCCCCGATCACCAGCACGTCACAATGCAGATACCCTTTATCGTAAATATCCGGGTCATCCTTTTGCGACAGGCTGCCCAGACCAGCGGCCCGGCGGATCATCGGTTCGTAGAGCTTTTCCCAGAACGCTTTGGGCCACATGAACGTTTTGTAGTAGAACCCCGCCGTCAGAAAAGGAGACAACCGGTCATTGATAGAGAGTACGTCAAACGCCAAAGAGGGCCAACGGTTTTGCGAGCGCGCCTCAAGCCCGTCAAACAACTCAACGGTCGTTGCCCGCGTATTGGGTTCCTGTCGGTCGCCCGTGCGCAATTCGACCAGCGCGTTGGGTTCTTCAGAACCCGACGCCAGAACACCCCGCGGTCGGTGATATTTGAAAGATCGGCCAACCAACCGCACATCATTGGCCAAAAGGGCCGAGGCAAGCGTGTCGCCCTGATACCCTTCGTATGACTTCCCATCGAAGGTAAAACACAGCTTTTTCGAGCGGTCGACCAAGCCCCCTTGCAAGCGATTTTTCTGAGTCATTTCCCGCGCCCCATCTTGCGGGCAACATCCCGCGCCAGTTCCGTTGCCAGAATTTCATGCGTCATTGTATTGCGGGTAACCACCAGCCAGGACCGGTCCCCCTGCTCATGAAACCAAAGCTCGCGATGCGTCCCCGCAGGGTTGTCTCGCAAGTAGACATAGTCGTGAAATTCGTCTTGCGCCGTTTCTGACTGCCAATCTGGCCGTTCGATCAACGCGGCATCGCCCAGATAGGTGAACTCGGATGCATCACGCGGGCCAAGCAGTGGGTGATTAATGATCATGTCCTGGCTTCCTCAGTGCAGATTCGGTTGCGCGCCCGCGCCTCTTTCGTCGATCATTCGACCCGTTCTGAAGCGGTCGAGACGATACGCGGTGGCGACTTCATGCGGGCGATCTGTGGCCATCAAATGCGCAAAGCAAAAGCCCGAGGCCGGCGTTGCCTTGAAGCCGCCATAGCACCAACCGCCGTTGAAATAGAGACCGTCTACACCGGTGTGGTCAATAAACGGCGACCCGTCCATCGACATGTCCATCACTCCGCCCCACATGCGCAGCAGGCGTGTTCGGCCGATCATCGGCATAAGGGACATACCCCCTTCAACGACATCTTCGACCACCGGCAGGTTGCCGCGTTGTGCATAGGTGTTGTAGCCATCGATATCGCCACCAAACACCAACCCCCCTTTGTCAGACTGGCTGATATAGAAATGCCCGGCCCCATAGGTGATCACACCGTCCAAAACTGGTTTCAGCCCCTCGGACACAAAGGCCTGCAGCACATGGCTTTCGATCGGCAGACGCAGTCCCGCATGGGCCATCACCCGGCCGGACGAACCCGCAACTGCAACGCCCACTTTCTTGGCGCCGATGTAACCCCGCGTGGTTTCAACACCCAGAACCTTGCCGTTCTCGATGCGAAATCCAGTGACCTCGCAGTTCTGAATAATATCGACACCGCGTTGGTCCGCTGCACGGGCATAGCCCCAGGCCACTCCGTCATGCCGCGCTGTACCACCGCGGCGGTGCAGCAGTCCGCCGAGGATCGGGAAACGTGCATCATCAAAATTCAGGAACGGATACATCGCACGCACACCGTCGGTGTCCAGCAATTCGGCCCCCGAGTCGGTGAACATCATCGCATTGCCCCGACGGCGATACGCATCGCGCTGTGAATCCGTGTGGCACAGGTTCAGAATGCCACGCTGACTGACCATCGCGTTGTAGTTAAGGTCCTGCTCAAGGTTCTCCCAGAGTTTCAGCGACAACTCATAGAACGGCTGATTGCCGTCCAGCAAGTAATTGGCTCGAATGATCGTGGTATTCCGGCCCACATTGCCACCACCGATCCAGCCCTTCTCCAACACTGCAACGCGGGCTGCATTATGTTCCTTCGCCAAATAGTAAGCCGTTGCCAGACCGTGACCGCCGCCACCGATGACGATAAAATCATAGTCCGATTGCGGCTCGGGATCCCGCCACGCGGGGCCCCAGCCCCTGTGTCCGTTCAGAACCTGTCGCAAAATAGCGAGCGCCGAATACCGCATGTGGAAGTGTTCCTAACTTTCTGTGCACCAACGCATCGTGACGCACTCCAATCGCCTCTGTCAGTGCATATTCCGTCATGCACTTTAACAACAGCGACAAATTTAGGATGTTCAGGGAACGTTCGCCGCAGAAATTAAAACGCAAGTCCTTCTTTTCGCCAAATAGTTCATTAGCTCAAAGAAAGAAGCAGAAGAGCTGGTGTCTTAGCACCACCTGACGCCCGGAAAGCCCTGCGCTTCACGCCCCGGACTTTTGCACATTCGCCGCAAAGCAATATCCGATACCGTGAACCGTCTTGATATATGTGGGGTCGGTCGGGTCGGGCTCGATCTTCTTGCGAAGACGCAAAACATGAACGTCTATTGTTCGGTCGCCTACGACAGTGTCCCGGCCCCGCGCCTTGTCCAGCAACTGATCACGGGAAAACACAATATGCGGGCTTAGGACAAACGCCTGCAAAACATCAAATTCCGTTGTGGTCAAAGGCGTTTGCTGACCACTGTCTTTGGATGTCAACGTCCGTTCATAAGGGTTCAGAACCCAGTCGCCGAACATGATCAGTGGAGACCCAGACCCATTTGCAGAGCTCACGTCCTCGTCCCCGCGGCTTCGACGCAACACAGTCCGGATGCGTGCCAGCACTTCACGCGCTTCGAAGGGCTTGGTGATATAATCGTCAGCACCAAATTCCAATCCTACAACGCGGTCAAAAATGTCGTCGCGGCCCGACAAAACGATGATCGGAATATTCGATTCGACCCGTAACTGGCGGGTAATGTCAAAACCACTGCGTCCCGGCAGGCCAATGTCCAACAGGATCAAATCCACGCCACCTTGCGCCAGGATCGCATCCATCGCATCGCCGTCCGCCGCACAGGTGACCTGACAACCCTGCTTCTCCAGATACCTCTGCAAGAACGAGGTGATCTGGGGATCATCATCAACTACAAGAATATGTTCTTTGACCATAATGGCTTTCTAGCGTTTTTTACAGGCTGGCGCTGATCCGTTGTACCGGCGGCCACCTGGGTCGTGCAAGCCGCGAACGGTAACAGAATTCCTCGCAACAAACGGCATCAGAACCGCAAAAAATGCAGCCCCTGCCCCTCGGGCATGGCTTCGATCTCTGCCGGAATTATGGCTAAACCGTCGGCTTGCGCCAACAGTGCGACGCGCCCGCTGTAGGATGGGGCCATTAACCGAAGGCGGGGCGCACCTTCTACGGACACGCCTTCGATCTGGACCGGGCGATACTCCTGACGACCCGCGCGGCGCTGAAGCGGCTCGGCCAGAACCGCCTGCTCTGGCATTTGAGGCGTGCGATGCAGCCCGGCCCGCCGCGCCATCATCTGCGATCCAATGATCTGCCAGGTCACATAGGCAGACACCGGGTTACCCGGCAGCCCGATATATAAAGCACCCTCTCGCCGTCCGAACATGATCGGTTTTCCGGGTTTCATCGCAACCTTCATCACATCAGTCTGGCCGCCTATTTCCGCGAATAGGCGTGGCATATGATCTTCATCCCCGACAGATACACCACCCGTGGTAATAATCAGATCAGAGGTTTCACAGGCTTCACGCAAGACCTGTTCCAGCAAGACCGGGTTGTCTTCAACCGGGCCCTTGTCGGTCAGCTCGATCCACGGCTTGTCCAACAATGCCAACAGCATATAGCGGTTCGAATTGTAAATCTGGCCGGGGCCCAACTCTTCGCCCGGCTGCTTCAACTCGCTTCCTGTCGAGAAGATTGTAACTTTCAGTTTGCGGACCACTTTCACCGCTCCGTACCCGGCCGAGGCCAAAGCGGCTGCTTCACGCGCCGTGATCTCGCATCCCCGGCGCAAGATCGGGGCACCTGCTTTCAGGTCCTCGCCCACGCGGCGGATATGCTGCCCTGGTTTCGGGCGGCGGGTGAACCGGATGCCGGTTTCGGTCGTCTCGCAGTCCTCCTGCATCAGCACCGCGTCGAAATCATCAGGAACCGGAGCACCAGTGAAGATGCGCAGTGCACTGCCTGCCGGGGCCGAATGCGCGCCGCTGTCGCCAGCTGCAATACGTCCAGCGACGGGCAAATCGAACAGTGGGCCATCGCTCAGATCCTGAGTCCGAACCGCATAGCCGTCCATCGCCGAATTATCAAAGGCTGGCATGTCGACCTTGCTGACACAGTCCTCTGCCAGAACCCGTCCAATCGCTTGAATCAACGGCAATGTTTCCGTGTCGGTCAACGGATCAGAAACGGCCAAACCGCGGTTCTGTGCCTGATCGACAGATAGGTACATGTGAGCGTGGCGGTCACAGGCGCATCCATCAGCCATTTTTGTTCTCCAATTGTTCGAACAGCGCTTCAAATCCAGCCTGCTCAGCCTCGCCGAGTTTGGGCAGATAGGCGCGCGCTTCTTCCAGGTTCGAGTTGGGATCGCCGACAACCAGCAGCATGACCATGCCATGGCGGCCATGCACGCGGCAGCGGATGCCATACACACCCTCTTTCTCGAAGGTCAAGTCCATCTCGGGCTTGCCTCTGATCTCGAAACTACGGGCTCTGACGGGGATCATTCGGATAATCGACGTTACCGTGTGACGCCCAGTAGACCCTTTGAAACGCACGGTTGCCCCAGCGGGGACACGCAACAGGTTCGGTTCAAACCGAAAGGTATGCGCCGGGGTATCGGCGTTCAAATCGATGATCTGATGCACAACGGCAACCTCGGGAACATCCGAGGCCTTCGCGACAGGAGCAAATGCCAATACCCCTGCCAAAATCGCTGCACATGGTTTCAGCGAAAATACCATCTGTCCCTCCGGGTTCAGGCCGCCCGTGAAGGTTCCCCCAACAAATCGGCCAGCGCGCTTATCATTACCGGCCATTCGGCGCGGTGGTCTTCGTCGCGCAACTCGGTCAGCAATTGGCGACCAATGGACATCACTGCAGGGGCGTCGTCTTTGACATAGGTCAGGATTCGTTGCTCGGGGTTGGCCAGAAGGAACGGCACAATAGCAGCGCCTGCCTGATCCGGAGCAGTTACCGACAAAAGACGCATCGCTGCTTGCCGCACCGGGGCCGAAATGTCATCCAGCAGGCTACGCGCCACGTCGGGGGTGCCATCCCATTGGGTCAGGACGTGCATGGCATCGATGCGAAAGGCGGTGTCTCCGGTTTTTACCATCGCCCGCAACTTACCTCTCAGCGCGTCTTGCGGTGGCAGATCGGCCTTTTGCAGCAATTTCAATGCTTGCAGCGAAAGTGTTGAATCTGTGTGCGAAAGCCCCTGAGTGATCAGATCGATCAGTTGCGCTTCGCCCAGCTCTAGCCCGTTGCGCACAATTGAAACGCCAAGCGCTGCAAAGGCTTGTTGTGCTATATCGCTTTCGGGGTCCTTGGCGATCTGAGCAAGCATGATCTGCATCCCGCGAATTTCGCCCAACAGGCGGATGGCGGACATGCGGGTCTCTCTGTCCAGCGCTTCGGCGTCGTCGTCCAGCGCGACGCGACGGCGCTTGGGATGACGGGTTGCCTTGGCCAACAGCGCCTGCTCGCGCGGTGTCAGGGGTTGAACCGTGTCTTCCTCGGCCTCTTGTGTCATCTCAGCGGCGATAGCGTCATGGCCGAGGATTGCACCGAGGCTTGATGTTGGACCATTCTCGCCCCCTTCTGAGACGTCCAGCCCAGCATCTTCCAGCGCGGCGATATCGTTCTGCGGGGCGTCTTCCTCGGTCTCCTCTTTTTCCGAGGCCACTGGCATCGGGGCCAACGCAAAGGACAGCAGCAACTCTCGGCCCTGTTGTTGGTTCACATGCGGGCGATCCACATCAGTAACAATCAAGGCAAGTGACGCCACAGCCTTGAGCCGAACGGACCGGAAGGGAGAGCGACATGCACGCTGCAACCATTCAGCCGCTTCGCGCAGGGGAGAAGTTGCAAGAGCATCTACGATAGCCCATTGCAGGCGCTCAGCCTTGAGGTCATCGCTTTCAACAGAAAAAAGCGCATTCAGGCGATCCGCCACCAAAGTCGGCGCCAAAGCTGACAACAGGCCCAACGCCTGCGCCGATACCTCGGGCTGTTGACCGGTGGCAAGGAAGTCCAGCACTTGCCAGCGCAAGTCTTCCTGATCCGCGATAGGCTGGCTACGATCCAGTCGATCGATCAGCGCCATTTGAACCTTGGCGCCGGGGTCACGCATCATACGGTCCAGCAGTTCGGGTTCTGAAAAACCGGACTGATTGAGCGCGGCAATCCGAATTTCTTCCACTGAGTCCGTCAATGCTTGCTCGACCAAAACCGGATCGTTGGGCATCAGTGCCTCATGGGCAATCAAACGAACAGCTCCATCCTTATCATTCAAAGCCTTGCGCAGAAGACCTTCGGCTTCGGCACCACCAATCGTTGCCAGGGTACGTAGGGCGCGGTGGCGCAGGCGGCGGTTTGAAGACTGTGTGAAAACGCCCAGAGTTGGCACGGCTGGTACGCCAATCCGTCCCAAAGCCTCGCAGGCAACATCGCCCAACTCCTGCCCGTCTTCGTCCATCAAAGCAATGACAATGGGCTCAATCGCAGTCGCATCCGCCATCTGCCCCAGCGCCCTGATCGCAGCGATCTGGGTGTCGAGCCAGTCATCCCATTCGTCCTGGTGCAACTCGTCTTCATCCCATGTAATCTCATCCCCGCGTCCGGTGACGAGGGTGCGCAGGTAAGGCGCGGCATCTTCGGCCTTAAGCTCGGCCAGGGCCGTCACGCAGGCCAGTTTGACCTCGCCACAGGGATCGTGAATCAGATTCTCAAGTAGCTGCGGGGCTGCTTCTTTCACACCCAATGCCCCCAGAGCTTGGGCGGCATCCTGCCGGACGTCCTCATCGTCGTCCAGCAGCGCTTCGATCAGGGCCGGGCTGTTGCTGGCGCCTATGGTGGTCAGGGCCTGAATCGCTCGCAGACGAATGACGTCATATTCGGATTTTGCATATTCGGAAAACAGGCCGGTGGCCTCATCTCGCAGGGCGGTATTGGTCTGAATGTTCATATCAAGCTGCCATGTTTGTGTTGGGAGGGTTGGGAAGTGGAAGGCAGGTTTCCCAACCGATACCTGCCTTCCAGGTGGTCCCTTCTGCACTGGGACCGAACCAGAGGGGCGGCATGGCGTCCGCCCCCCGGCATGCTTTCATCAGGCGATATCGCGCGGCGCAAAGGACATCGTGCGGAACGAGGTCTTGTAGGGGCTCGGCCCCAGTTTGCGCAGCTTGGCAACGCCCATCTTGTAATTGTAGTTGCCGCTGATCCAGTCGACGATCCGGCCCTCAAGCGCGTTCGCAGGCTGCTGCATGTGCAGGAAGTCCATGTAGACCACGCTTTTCTTGATGGCGGGCGTGACCATGGCCACGGCGGTGATCGCCGCTTTGGTCAACTCGATATGCCCGTTCTCCATTAGTTTCGAGAACTGAAAGTCATCGCCCTCCACACCCAGCAGCGTGTGTTTGTTGCCCGGAACGCGTTCCGAATACACCATCACATAGTCGCCGCTTTCGATGCCGCGTTCAGCCGCATCGTCGGGATGGATTTCGACCCAGTTTTCCGGCCAGCGCTGCACGATATACGGGCGGCGACGGTCGTCGAAGCCGGACTGCCAGCGTTCGTTAATACGACCCGAAGTGGCCCAAAGCTCGCCTTCGTCCTTGTTGGGTTTCAGCCATTCCCAATAATCCGAGAACAGGCCCCACGGCGATTTCTGAATGTTGCACTTGCCGGTTTGGCTGTTGAAATGCGTCAGCTTCTTGTTGAACACATCCGCGCCGGCTGCACCGGTATCGGGCAGCGTGCGGGTTGTGTCGTGCAGACGCTTGGTTTCAATCAGCGTTACGCCATCGGCATCCAGCATGACCGGGCATTGCACACCATCAGTGCCAAACTCACGGACCTTCTGGTGCAGGCCTTTGCCCTCTTTCTTGGCCAAACGATAGACAGCGTGGAAGTCCTTGCGCGACCCGCGGGTAAAGCGCACGGCTTCTTCGGCGACTTCGTTCGAGCTCTGCCAGTCGAACCCGTCAAAACCCATCCGCTGTGCCAGTTGCGCGATGATCCACCAGTCGGGTTTTGCCGCACCGGGAGCATCATAGAACTTCTGATAGAGACGCAGACGGCGTTCACCATTGGCGCGCAAGAAGTCCTCTTCACCCCAGGTCGCTGCGGGGAACACGATGTCGGCGTAGCGGTTGCCGATCGGGTCCTGCAGATAGATGTCCTGGTTGATCACCACCATGCCACCGCTGTCGGCGCGGGCCTTCAACGTGTCGATCATCTCTTGCTTGTCGAAAGAGGCGATCTGGTGCGGGTTGCGAACGGTTAGTTCCTCGAACTTGTCGGCCAGCTGTTGGCTGCCGCACATGGCCTGGATCCATGTGGTGCCGATCACGTGGGCCATACGGGTATGACCTGCGATCAGGTACCGGTCGGTATCCATGGCGCGGCGACGGCGACCCGGCAGCTTCTCGGGCGATTTGTTGCGCGGATATTTCCCGCCCTTCACGCCGCCACGCTGGTGTCCACCGGCCCGGCCAATGACCTGACCCGGACGACCACCACAGCCACAGATGATGCCTAGCGCGGAAATCGCCTGTGTGTTGCCGGTGTTGTTGGACCAGTAGAACCCTTTCTCGATCATGACCGAGGTTTTGGGCCGCGTGCCATCCGCCTTGGGTTTGGCAAGCCATTCGGCGGCAGTATAGATTTTCTGCACATCGATTTCGGCCATGGCGGCTGCGTTCTCGGGCGAGAACTCGTCTTGCGACAGCAGCCACTCTTTCCAGTCTTCAAAGCCTTTGGTCTGGAACTTGCCCCAGGTCGTGCGCCACTGCCATGGCGTGTTCCGGGTGCCCTGACCAAAGCCGGAGGAGCTTTCCCATTTGTTGTTGACCCATTTCTTGATCCAGTCGCTGTCTTCCCAGCCATTTTCCACGATGACGCGGGCGATGGCGTTGACGACCAGCAAGTCGGTACCGGGCAGAACATCGATATGCAGACCACCCATCTTGACTGCATGGGCCACACCGGCCGAGCTACGCGGGATCAGATAGATCTCTTTCTGGCCGTTCTGCATCCCCTTCATCATCCACTGGGTATAGAGGATAGTCTTGGTCTCATATGGATCAGTGCCGCAGACCAGCAGGGTTTCCGCGTCACGCCAGTCCTCATAGGAGGGGCCAAAGTTGTCAAAGCCCGCATCCCTGAAACCGGGGGTCGAGGTCACATCGGACGGCGTGTCGTGGAAAGTGAAGTTGGCGGTGTTGATATGGCGCAGCGCGTATTTCGAGATCGCATAGGTGTTCTCGATATACTGATAGCTGAAGGTTTTCACGCCATAAGCGTTGGTGCCGTGCTTGGCGATGACGTGGTTGCCCACCTCGGCCGCCACATCCAGCGCCAGATCCCACGGAACTGGCATCAATGTGCCGTAGATCCGCATCAGCGGTGTCTTCAGACGGTCGCGTGTCGGTGTCTGCGGGTTATAGCATTTCTGCGCGATACACCCGCCCCGCAAGGAACTGTCGCCGTCAGTGTTGACGTATTGCGTGTCCTTGTCAGGAATGATCACCACATGGTGCGGCTGGCCTTTGTGCAGCACGATATTGTGCTGGTTCGGCGCGACCCAGGCACCCAGAGGTGCAACAGGGAAATCCTCGCCAAACGCGTTTTCGTCCGCAGTTGGGCCACCGGGTTTGGCCGTCACGGGCCAGCGGTAGACTTTGTAACCACAGGCCACGATGCAGTAATCACAGGCGGTCGAGATGACCTCGGCGCCTTTGGGCGGCAGCGGGACGTTTGTTTCGGGTACGTAATACGGGGTTGCCATGATACCGTCTCCCCTTATGCAATCAGGTTGTCGTAACGGCCATAGATCAGGCCGAACATGCCAACGGCGTAGATGTCATCACCGTCCAGTTCCAAAAGAACCTGCGGTAAAGACTGGTAGGCTTGCCCCGAAACGAGGATGCCGTGCCGTGTCACGTCATAGGTGGACAGGTGCAGCGGGCACGGGCCCAGCACCTTATGTTCGGGCTTGTAGCTGTCATACATCGACCCGCCCTGGTGGGTGCAGGTGAGGTTGAAGGCCACAACGTCCTTTTGCGGACCGATGCCACCGCCGCTTTCCACGCCGGTCTTGACCAGGATCGAGTCCGAATAATCGCCCTCATCCGGGTAGTAAAACTCGACCGGCTCATCCTGTTTCAGTTCGGACAGTTTGCCGATCAGCTTGCGCGGATAGGTGGATACAAGGGCGGGAACCTGTTCGGCCTGGCCGTGACGGGTGGGCATGGCCACCATCACGGCAAAGGTCGTGGCACCCGAGGCGAACAGGAACTGGCGGCGGTTCACGGTGCAGGCCTTTTTGGCCTCACCCGAACAGCTGCATCCGGTTGCGTTATGATCTTTCATGACGCTTACTCCTCTGCTGCCGCGGGAAGCGGCTGGTAATCCGGCAGATCAGGTTCTTCGACCAGAATCTCGTCACCGGACAGGGATTTCAGGAAGGCCACCAGATCCGCTTTTTCCTGATCGTTCAGGCCAAGCGGCTGGATCAGATCGGATTTGGTTGCTGCGAATTCATTTTCGCCGCCGCCCTGATTGTAGAACTCGACCACATCCTCGAGCGTCTCCAACATGCCGTTATGCATGTAGGGTTCGGTGTAGAGGGTGTAGCGCAGGGATGGTGTACGGAACTTGCCCAGATCGGCCTTTTCCTTGGTGCGGAAATAGAAGCCGGGGTCGTCTTTGGTGTGACGATAGAAATCCTCGGTCGAGCCTTTGGCATAGAGCTCATACCGGAAGGTCACTTGTGCCAGACCATCATCTTCCCAGCCGCTATAGGGCGGCACGCCGGTGTTGTAGTATTTCTCATCCGACAGCAGCGCGCCGTTGTGGCATTCGGAACATTGCGCCTTGCCGGTAAACAGCTCAAGCCCGCGTTTCTGTTCCTCGGTCAGCGCCGCATCATCCCCGCGCAGATAGTTGTCGAAGGGCGTGTCGGTCTGAACAATGGTCCGCTCAAACGCGGCGATGGCCCGCCATGCGTTGCTGATGCGCGGCCATTGATCACCGAAGACATCGTTAAAGCGTTCGACATATTCGGGAACAAAGGCCAGACGCGCCTCCATCATGTCGGCCTCGCCGTTGCCTGCTACCGCACCGCCTGCGGCGGATTTGGCCTGGCTTTCAAGGCTTTTGCTTGAGCCCGCCCAGAACAGTTTGCCGTAATAGGCCGAGTTCACGATGGTCTGGCTGTTGCGCCAGTGGGTCGTGCCCGGATAGCCGAACGAGATCGGGGCTTCGACATCCCAGCCCACGTCCGGCAGATGGCAGGACGAACACGGGGTCGATGGGTTACCGCCCAGACGGGGATCGAAAAACAGCATCTTGCCCAGTTCGATCTTGGCCTCGGTCTGGGGGTTGTCCAACGGGATTGGGGGCTCACCCAATGCCACAAGCGGCGCATCAGGGTCGGGGTCTGCCCCACCGATGCCGGCCTCAATCTCCATGCTGGTTTCCGCGATAGCCTGCGAACCAAGGACCGCAAACAGGGCAGCGGTGGCGATTGTGCCTGAAAGGTAAGACTTAAGGTCTTTCATGGGTCCACTCCTCAGTTTGTTGCGTCTTGCCAGTTTTCGATCGGCGCATAGTCCGTATCGATCTCTTCGGCGACGAAGTCGGGGCCGGTCAGCGGATCGCCGGACAGTGCCTTGAGGAAGGCCACCAGCTGTGCTTGCTCGGTCTCGTTCAGGTTCAGCGGTTTGATGCGCGGATCCTTGTTTTCGTCGTCACCACCACCTGCGTTGTAGAAGGCCACCACATCTTCAAGCGTCGCGATCGAGCCGTTATGCATATACGGAGCTGTATAGGTCAGCTCGCGGAGCGTGGGTGTCATGAAGGTGCCGAACGTGTCGGCGGTGTGGGTACGGATATACGCACCAGGATCGGCGCGCAGGTTCATGTAGTTCTCGACGCCGAGGAACTTCATCATGGTCACGAAAGTGATGTGACGTTCCGGAGTTGCCCAGATATCGGGATTGTCGCCAACGCCGATATTGTGCGGCAGGTCATCGGTGAAGCGCTCGCCCGAGTGGCACGAATTACAGCCGCTCGCGTTGAACAACTCGTACCCCGCTTTGGCCTCATCCGACATCTCACCGGTGTCGAAGGGTGCCCCGCGCGAGATCAGCGTTTTTAAATATTCCGGAATCGCATTGCGGACACCGCCGTTCGAAGGCTCGCCAAAGCCGGCGGCTTCGAACATCTCGACATAGACGGGGTCCTGCTTGATGCGTTCTTGCATCAGACGCATGTCCATATTCATCGAGTATGTCTCGGTGATGCTTTCGCGGGTCACGTCGTTGAGGTTGGTGCCTATGCGCCCGTCATGGAACCACGCTGCCCGCTTGGCGCTGTTGATCAGCGTGGGAACATTGCGGAAATGCAAGCTGCCGGAATAGGCATCCGACAGGGCCTGCCCGTCGGTAAACCCGTTTTCCGGCTGGTGGCAGCTGGCGCAAGACAGCTCGGTGTCGCCGGACAGGCGCGGATCAAAAAACAAACGTTTGCCAAGGGCCGCCTTGGCGGGGTCGAACTCTATGGCTTCTACCGGTCCCGGCTCATCCGCCAGGGCCTGGTGAACCGGGAACGCGACGCTCATCGTCAGCAGCGAAGCTGTCGAAAGCGCCGAGAACCATGTTCTGGCTTTGGTCATCATCTAAAAGCCCCTTTATCGCTAATCCGATCTCTCCGGGTGATTGGGGATCGGTATGGCGAACACTAAGGGTCAGTTGTTTCGTGAGAATTTGACCTTTGTTAAGTTTTAAGAAGAGATGTTAAATAATGTTACAAACTCAGGTCATCTGAGACCGGATAATTCGGGCAAGTGACTGAATTTCCAGCGGCTTTTGAACCATGATTGGGGAAGCCCCGGCAACGGACACCTCGGCATCATCGAAATAGCTGCTGATCAGAATAGCAGGCAAGTCTGACCGGATTGCGCGCACGGATTCGATCAGGTCCGTCCCCCGCAGGCCGGGCATCATCAGGTCGCTGATCAGGATGTCATAGCTTTCCGGAGCTTCACGAAACGCCTCGCGCGCTTTCAACGGATCGGAATAAGCTTCGACACGATATCCGTATCGCGTCAGCAGCCGCCGCGTCACGTAAAGGATGTTCTCGTCATCGTCGACCAACAGGACATGTTCGTCCCCTGCCACTGCTTCGACCTCAGCCTGATCTTCGGGGCTGAGCGCGGGCATCAACGGATAGAACAAGCTGAAACATGTGCCCTTGCCCGGTTCTGAATGCAGTTCGACACGACCATGACATTCCTCGACGCTGTTGTGCACGATGGTCAGACCCAGACCTGTGCCTTTGCCGACGGGTTTTGTGGAAAAGAAAGGTTGGAACACTTGTTGCTGCAAATCCTCAGCAATGCCAGGGCCGGTATCGCTGACGTCTAAACGGATCACCCCAATAGCGCCGTCCGGCAAATCGTCCAACGCACCCTTGTCGACCAGGCCGATACGCAACGCAACCTCACCTGGCTGATCGCCCATAGCCTCAAACGCATTGTGACACAGGTTCAGAAGGGTCTGAAAGAACAGTGTGCCATCAAAATCGGAAAAGGCAGTTTCGACCTCGATATCAAAGCGCGTCTGAACGCTAGGCGGGGCAGATACCCGGATCAGATCCAGCGCTTCTTGCGTGGCTTTGACCATATCGCCGCGACGGGGGTTGCGCGGTCTTTGTCGGGCGAAGGTCAGCATCTTGCGAACCAATGCCTGAGCCCGGCGCGCAGCGATGCGAATATGGTTGACCGAGGTCTGGATGTCGTCAATCCCTTCCGCATCCAGTTCGATCAAATCGGCGTTTCCAGTGATACTCATCAACACGTTGTTGAAATCATGCGCGACCGAGCCTGCCAGAATACCCACAGCTTCCATCTTCTGCACTTGGGCAAATTGCTCATGCGTGCGCCGGGTTTCGGTAATGTCTTCGCCAATCCCGATATAGTGCGTGACTTTGCCGTTCTGATCGACCAGCGGGAAAATCGCAGTTGAAACCCAATAATGGCTGCCATCCTTGCTGAGATTCCGAAACACGCCATACCAGCTTTTACCACGTTGCAATTTCTGCCTTAGATCGGCGTAAACCCCCTGTCCCGAATGTCCCGATTGCAGCATTCTGGGCGTGTGCCCATAGACCTCATCCGCCTCATATCCGCTGAGGTCAAAGAACTTGCGATTGGCATATTCTATCTTCAGCTCGGTGTCTGTGATGATGATCGAAGCCGGACTTTGTTCGACAGCCCGCGCAAGCTTGCGCTCGGCCAGTTCCACTTGCTCGCGCAGTTCCAACTCAGCCTTCAAACGACGATTGGTCCGCAGGATGTTTGAGATCAGCAACGTGGTCAGGATGGCAATAACCCCAACCACCGCTATTAAACCGACCAGCAGAACCGAGAAGCGGCGCACCAGCTGTTCCCCTTCAGAGAACGCCTGAACCATGTCCGACAAGCTTTGATCGCGCTCGGTGATCCACAGTGCCTCCAGCGTAGAAAGCGCCGCAAGCGCGTCACTGTCGTCGACCCGCACCAAAGCATCTATTTCTTCGGCACGCAGGCCGGCTGCTATGCCCGCCTCAATCTTGGGAATATTCCCGATATATTCCAGCGCCACCCGTTCGATGCGTTGCAATGCATCCAATTCAGTCTGCGACGGCGCGGCGTTGCGGTAGGTTTCGATGGTTGTCAGAAGGTTCTGCGACTGGGATTTTAAGGTCGGCGAGTATTCTGCGTCGTGCCGCAGGACGTAGTTTTTGAAGTTGTGAATCAACCCGCCATAGCCGAAATATCCCCGGATTTCCGATATCCAATAGCCGCGAGGGGTGGTCTCGACTGAATAGCCCTGCCAGACCTTTCGCATTTCACCGATCCGGTCTGTCGTTTCGCGCGACATGTACAGGAACACCGACAGGATGAAGACCAACGCGACCCCCATGGCGATGGCCACTCCAAGCGGTGCGGCCATAGATCTTTCGGATGTTTCACCTGTGGCCGTCGCGGGAAGGCTGTGCCTGAAGACCATGATACCTCCGACCTGATCCTTGCAGTGTGCGTTTACCCTTGGTACCCGCTTCAAGCGAGTATTGCGAAGAGCCTATAGCGCGGCAAATCGCGCAGAAGTCGGGTTGCTGATTCTCTCAGACGATGCCAGCCGAATGCCAGACGTGTTTGACCGTCATGTAATTCTCAAGCCCCTCTGTTCCGCCTTCACGGCCAGAACCACTGGATTTCACACCGCCGAAAGGCGTTTCCGGCATCGACGCTTCAAGCGTGTTGATCGACAGGTTTCCTACTTCAACCTCATCGATCAATCGGTCGATGTAATCCGCCCTGTTGGTAAAGGCATATCCGGCCAGACCGTAAGGGACAGAATTTGCCTGATCGATTGCCTCATCCAATGAGGCCACGGGGTTTATGACCGCCACGGGACCAAAAGGCTCTTCCTGCATGATCCGCGCGGTATCGGGAACGTTCAACAAGACTGTAGGTTGAAAGAAATAGCCCTGATTGCCTATCGGCGCGCCTCCCGTGGCGACAGTTGCCCCTTTGGCCCGTGCATCCTCGACCAATTCGGTCAGGGCAGGCACGCGGCGTTCATTGGCCAGCGGGCCCATCTCGACCCCTGACTCCAAGCCGTTGCCGACAACTGTGGCCGCTGCCCGTTTCACAAAGTCATTGGCGTAGAGATCAAAGATGCTTTGGTGCACGAAAAAGCGGGTCGGCGACGTGCATACTTGCCCGGCGTTGCGCATTTTTCGCACCGCACCAGATGTCGCCGCCGCCTGAACATCCGTGTCTTCACAGACAATGACCGGCGCGTGGCCGCCCAACTCCATCAGCACACGCGTATCATGCTGGGCCGCAAGGGTGGTCAAATGCCGCCCAACACCTGTTGAACCGGTAAAAGCCACCAGACGCACGGGGTCTTGTGGTATCAGATATCCGGACACTTCTGCTGGCTCCCCAAATACCAGGTTCAGAACGCCCGGAGGCAATCCCGCATCTTCAAACGCTTTGGCAATATGCAACGCCCCAGCAGGGGTTTCTTCCGCAGCCTTAAGGATCACCGAACAGCCCGAAGCCAACGCACCAGCGATTTTCCTTGCCGGTTGGCTCATGGGGAAGTTCCACGGGGAAAATGCTGCGACAACTCCGATTGGCAGGCGATGCACCGCGAATTTGTGACCCGGAGCCGCCGGAATGATCCGCCCATAAGTCCGCATGGCCTCGCCAGCGTCCCATTCAAAAAACTCGGCCCCGCGGATCACTTCCAGCCGGGCTTGCTTCAGGGGTTTGCCGTGCTCCAACGTCATTGAGTGCGCAATCGTGTCGATACGGTCCCGCATCAGGGCTGCGGCGCGCAGGATTGTATCCGCGCGCTCACGCGGAGACGTGCGGCTCCAAACGCGGAAACCTTTGACAGCCGCCTCCAACGCATCATCCAGATCCTTCACCGATGCGCAGGGCAACCGCCCAAGCTCTTCTTCGGTTGCCGGGTTGATCACCGGGATATCGCGGTCGGTTTTTCGCCACGTGCCATCAATGAACAGTTTAAGCTCTGGATACATGAAGCTAACACCTCTTTTAGCGTTGTTTTCAGATCGCTCGATGCTTCGCATTACTTCAAGTGAATTGAACAAATACGGGTATCACTTTGGCGAATAGCTGGCTTGTTTACCCTGCGCTGCCTTGTGCAGTGCCGTTTTAAACGCCCGCCCGGCAGGTGACAGATCATCGTCAGCACGAAAAGAAACACCGATCGGCCCCTGACCGAAGGGCACGTTCCAATCAACTTTGGCAAGGTGACCATGTTCGATATCCTGCGCAACAACCTCGGCTGGCATAAGACCAATCAGGTCGCGCGACTGCAGCAAGGCGCGGTTCGTCAGATAAGACACCGACTCGATCATGACCGGTGGCACATATTGCTGCTGCCCAACAAAGAAATGATCGACCTGACGCCGCAACGTAGTCTCTTGCGGGGGCAGTATCCAGCCAAAGGGTTTGGTTTGAGCAAACGTCACGTCTTTGCGACGGACAAGCGGATGTTGAGGGCCAACAACCGCTAAGATTCGATCCTCGAACAGTTTTTCCTGCCGAATCTTGTCGCGATGCCGGTGTGACGGCAGACGGCCAACAACCATATCGATCTCACCCGACAGAAGTCGAGGCATCAGAACTTCGTTCGTGCCCTCGTTGATCTTGACCGCAACATTCGGACGGTCTTCCAGCAACAGTTCAATGCCTGCAGGCAAGAGACTGGTTGATGCAGCAAGCAATGTACCCACAACGACACGACCCGAGTTACCCTCGTTCAGATCATCCAATTCCTGCGCGGCATTCGAAACCTGCGCAAAGATCAGTTTGCCGTGACGGATCAGGGTCTCTCCGAAAACGGTTGGCACCACCCCACGATTGGTGCGAGTGAACAGTTTGACCTCAAAATCCAGTTCAAGATCTTGGATCATTTTGGTGGCCGCAGGTTGAGAAATGCCCAACTCTCGGGCCGCGTTTTGAATGTTGCCATGCGCACCCACGGCAACCAGCAGACGCAGTTGACGCAGTTTCAGGCGTGTCAAAGCACGATCAACGATGCGAGAGTGACGCCCAACCATGGTTAAAGCACAATCGGATTATTAAGCTGGTTCAGTTTGGACAGCACACTCATCGCTGCAAGCGCCGAGCTTCTTGGATTGTCAGGCAGTGCTGTGCCACTGATCCGAAACTGAAAGGTGCCAAAATCGCCTTCAGCCTCGATCTCGTGAATGTTCTTTTGGATCGTTGGGTCTGCGATCAGACGAACTTGTGTGTCATCAAATCCCAATCCTGCCAATGCCACGGCTGCCGCGACATTTGCATTCTTTGGGTAAGACAGCGCCGCCTCGCGGGCAGAACCCTGGAAATGGGTTTTTGCGTCACTCAACTTGTCGAGATCCAGGCTGTGTTCGGCAAGCGATCCTTTCCACCCCGCTGGCGGCTTACGCCCAACATAGGTAACAGATGTGAGCGAACCGACCGCCGCTGCGCTCAGGCAATCCAAAGCGCCGATGGCACCACTGGCCAGATGCAAGTGTCCCCCACCCTGCCGTGCCGCGCTTTCCAACCGATCTGCGGTCTTCCGGTCCGCCAGTGCACCGACAGAAACACTGATGATGTCGATACCTTTAGCAAGTATGAGCGGCCCCAAACCGGCCAAGGCCTCATGCCCGGCGCAATCCAAAACCATGTCGGTGCCGTCTGGCAAGGCATCAACCGAGCCAACAAATAAAGGCGTTTTTGACTCAACACGATGTGGTCTGACGAGAAACGCCACCACTTCGTGCTCATGCTTTGGTAAGGCGCGCTGAACATATTGCGCAATTGCGCCGGTTCCAATGATTGCTATTTTCATACCTGAATCCTAGACCAGCACAGAAGAAATCTGAATTGGTAAGTTTGCGGTATAATTTTTTCAGATAACCATTTCCCCGAAATCGGGCTGGATCGACTGTCGCAGTGTGCTTTTCATGGGGCCAAAGCCACTGGGACTGCATTCTATGAAATACACCAAACACGACGCAAAAGCTTATGCCCGCGAGAACATGACAGGGATCTGGGCTGCAGCATTGAACCCGTTCAATGAAGATCTGTCCTTGGATGAACCCGGGCTGCGCGCGAATATCCGGCATTGGATAGACGATCTGGACATTCAGGGCCTGTTCGTCGCCGGCAAACAGGGCGAGTTCTTTTCGATGAGCATCGAAGAACGCAAGCGCAACTTCGAAATTGCCGTCGAAGAATGCGCGGGCAAGGCCGGGGTGATTGTCTCGGTCTCGGATCAGAACATGAATACGGCGTTGGAATTGGCCCACCATGCCCAGAACTGCGGCGCGGATTACATCGTGCTGCACGCGCCGGTTCTGAGCTTTGTGCAGGATCGCGGTGAGGTTCTTTACCAATATTACAAGCGGTTCTGTGACGAACTGGACATCGGCATCGCCATGTGGAGCCATCCGGACAGCGGTTATCTGATGCAACCCGAAGAATGCGCACGCATAGCGGACTTGCCGAATATCGTGGCCATCAAATACTCAGTCCCTCGTGAGATGTATGTGAAGCTGACACATATGGTCGGAGACAAGATCCATGTCTCAACCTCAGCCGAACATGAATGGCTGGACAATATCCTGGAACTCGACTGGAAGCTCTATCTCTGTTCCTCCCCGCCTTATCAGCTGCAAAGCAAGGTCGATCAGCGGATGAACGAATACACGCATTTGGCTTTTGCCGGAAAGGCGGATGAAGCGCGACGTGTGTTTGACAGCCTCAACCCTGTCCGGGATGCCATGAAACGCACGCGCCCGGCGGGTAAACCCACGGCCTTTGGAAAATACTGGCAGGAATTATTGGGTCAGGTCGGTGGCCGTGTGCGCCCACCAATGCTGGAACTGACCGAGGCCGAGAAGACGATCATTCATAAGGCATTCGACGAATGCGGCCTTCGCGTCTGAAAAGGCTGCGCACTGAGCTGTATAAAGAAATCTGATAGCTAGATCCTGAAAATTTCTTTGCCGTTGTGGAAAAACACATCAAACTTTCGACGATAGGGAGTGGGACATGTCGAAACTGCAAGCATTTAACTTCAAGGCCTGGATCGACGAACACCGCCATCTGCTCAAGCCGCCTGTGGGCAATCGTCAGGTTTGGGAAGATGCCGATCTTATGGTCACGGTTGTTGGCGGCCCGAACAAGCGAACGGATTATCACGACGACCCGGTCGAAGAGTTCTTTTATCAGCTGGAAGGCGACATGGTGCTGAAAATCTTTGATGGAGAGGAGTTCTATGACGTTCCGATCCGCGAAGGTGAAGTGTTCCTGCTGCCACCGCATGTGCGCCATTCTCCGCAACGCCCACAAGAAGGCTCTATCGGGCTTGTTATCGAACCAAAACGCCAGACGGGTGAGCTGGACGCCATCGAATGGTACTGCTTCGAATGCGGATCACTGGTGCATCGCGCAGAAATGCAGCTAAAGTCCATCGTTGATGACCTGCCTCCGGTTTATCAGAAGTTCTATGCCTCGGAAAAAGATCGCACTTGCCCAAATTGTCAGGCGGTGCATCCGGGCAAGGAACCACCCGAGGGCTGGGTTACATTGTGAAATAAGATCAAAACAGGGGAAGTCATGAAACATATTGTAAAAATTGCCGCCTCTGCGGCTGTGCTGGCAATGTCATCCGTTGCCGCTCAGGCCGAAGAGTTCCGGTTGGGCCTGATCACGCCGCCACCGCATATCTGGACCAAAGCCGCAGAGGCCTTTGGGGCTGAGTTGAATGAGGCCAGTGGCGGCACGCATTCAGTGTCGGTTTTCCCGGCGCGCCAGCTGGGGAACGAAGCTGAAATGCTGCAGCAATTGCAAACCGGCGCGTTGGACATGGCCTTCATGACAGTCGCGGAAGTGTCGAACCGCGCGCCCGAGTTGGGGGCTTTCTACGCTCCTTATTTGGCAGATGACATTGGGCACGCAGGGCGCATTCTTCGGTCTGACACAGCCAAATCCATGCTTGAGCCGCTACCGGGTCAAGTTGGCGTCGTGGGCTTGGGATATGGTATGGCCGGGCTGCGTCAGATCGTCAGCCGAGGCGAAGTTTCATCCGCCGACGATCTGTCTGGCCTGAAGCTGCGGATCACGCCGTTTACACCTATCCTCGACTTCTACAACGCGGTAGGGGCAGCGCCTACGCCGATGCCATTGCCTGCGGTCTATGATGCTTTGGCCAACGGCCAGGTCGATGCCATCGATATGGATGCCGAGTTGATTTGGGTTCTGAAGTATTATGAGCACGCTGACACCATCGTGCAGTCGGATCATATGATGTTCCCGATGGTTGGTCTGGTATCGGCCAAGGTCTGGGCGGGTTTGTCGGAAGAAGACCGGGCGATGATTTCTGAGCTGATGGCCAAACACGTCGACAGCACCATCGACGCCTATGTCGAAAACGATTCTAAATGGCTGGAGCAGATTGAAGGCACGGGCAAAGCCTACAAAAAGGTCGATGCCTCGTTCTTTGGCGATGCGATTGAAGAGTGGAACGGGATCTGGTCCGAGAAGACCTCTTCCCTTGACGCTTTGCGGCAGACTGCGGCAGAAACAAAATAACGAAAACGGCATGACGGAAAGGGCGCAGGTCGATCCTGCGCCCTTTTTCTCGGGAGAACAGCGATGTTGTATCGGCTGTCGGCTGGCTTGGCGCGGGTCGAATTGTGGTGCGCTGCCTTTCTGGCGGTCTGCATAACCGTTTTGATTTTGCTGAATGTCGTCACCCGCACGGCGGGTAACGCCCTGTTCTGGGTCGATGAACTGGCGATTTACGCGATGGTCTGGATGACCTTTCTGGGCGCGTCCGCCGCGTTGCATCATCGCAGTTCGGTGTCGATTTCCATTCTCTCCGACAATGTGCCGGATCACGCAAAACGGGTAATCCGCAAGACGGTCGATGTCGTTGTGTTCGCCTTCTCCGTCACGATGCTGTGGTTCTGTTGGCTCTGGTTTCTGCCGCTGGACATCGCGCTCAGCGGCTTTGACACCTTGGCTTTTCAAGGACAGACGTTCAATTTCATCTATGCCGAGCCGACACTGACCCTGGGCCTGCCAAAATACCTGTTCTGGCTTGTCATGTGGCTGTTTGCGCTTGGTGCAACTTTGCATTCCACCATGCACTTGCTGAGCGCCCCTACGAAGGGAACGCTAACATGAGTCCCATCGTCTTTCTGGCGACCCTGCTTCTGTCTGTCCCAGTGGCAATCGTGCTGGCCATCACCGCCATCTGGTACATCTGGGAAAGCGGCAACACTGTTCTTTATGACAGCTTCGCGCAGAAAATGTTCGGGGGTCTTGAGAACTATGGCCTTTTAGCCATTCCGCTTTTCATGCTGACCGGCGAGCTTATGAATGAGGGCGGAATGACCCGACGCCTTGTCGCGCTAGCGCGGGTGTTTGTCGGCGGGTTTCGTGGCGGGTTGGCTTATATCAACCTGCTGGCCAATATGTTCATGGCGGCGATCATCGGCTCTGCCACAGCACAGATCGCGGTGATGTCGCGCGCTATGGTCCCAGCGATGGATGAAGAAGGCTATGACAAAGGCTTTGCCGCCGCGACCACAGCCGCTGGTGGCTTATTGGCCCCGGTCATTCCGCCATCGATGATGTTCGTGATCTTTGGTGTGCTGGCCCAGATCCCCATAGGTGATATGTTCATTGCGGGTATTTTGCCGGGCTTAATTCTGGCTGGTGCTTTCGCGCTGGTCATCACTTTGATTGGTTGGCAGCAACAGTTTCCCAAAGGCCGCTGGATGACGCGGGCCGAGGCTTTCCGGTCCCTTATCAGCGCCGCTCCGGCCTTGCTGATCCCGCTGTCGATCATCGGCGGCATCCTGTTCGGGATCGCCACCCCGACCGAGTCCGCCGCGATTGCGTCCCTGATCGCCTTTCTAGTGGGCTGGTTGGTGTATGGCGATCTGAAACCGAAAAACCTAGCCGAGATGTTCAAACGCACCGCTGCCAATGCCTCGATGATCCTGTTCATGATTGCGGCCGCCAGTGTGTTTGGTTGGGTCATTATCTACGAAGAGATACCGCAGCATCTGGCCGGTTTGATCACATCCGTCACCTCGAACCCCTTTGTATTTCTGCTTATTGTAAATCTGGCTCTGTTGCTGGTTGGAATGGTGATCGACGGCATAGCAGCGATTATCCTGATCACACCTATCCTTCTGCCCATTGCAACCGGGTCCTATGACATCAGCCCCTATCAATTCGGCATAGTTGCCTGTTTGAACCTTGTGCTTGGCCTGCTGACACCGCCTGTCGGGATCGGATTGTACATCGCCTCATCTATGAGCGGTACCACACCGGGCTCAATCCTCAAATCGCTCTGGCCCTTCCTGATCGCGGTGACATTGGTTCTGCTTTTGCTCAGCTATTTCCCCAGCCTGTCGACACTGCTGATCTGAGGGGGAACCAAACGCTCATCTTCGCGACAGGAAAAACTTGCGCTAAACTTTACAAAAGTTGTCCGCTAGATTGAACCTAACGCCGTTCTTAGCACTCGCAGGGAAGAACATGCTGCTAGACACCCCAATCTGCAATTTTGGCTGGAAGGCCCCGGACTTCACGCTGAAGGATCCCAACGGCCAACTTTTCACGATGTCCGATCATCTGCGAAACGGACTGTTGATCGCCTTTATTTGCAATCATTGCCCATATGTTAAAACGCTGGCAGATCGGCTGACGCAGGACATGGACCTGTTAATGTCAAAGGGGATTGGAGTCTTGGCGGTGATGTCGAACGACTATCGCGACTATCCTGAAGATGCACCGGATAGAATGTTGGAATTCGCGCGCGAAAACGGGTTTAACTTCCCGTATCTGGTCGACGAAGAACAAACCGTTGGCCGAGCATATGGCGCAGTCTGTACACCCGATTTCTTTGGACTGAACGCAAATGGCTTGCTGCAATACCGTGGACGTCTGGACAATCTGCGCCGCGGCGAAACCGGAGCGCGCGTGCCGGAACTTGTCGATGCGATGCTTCGAATCGCCGAAACCGGCCAAGGCCCTCAGGATCAGACACCATCGATGGGTTGTTCGATCAAATGGACCCACGGAAGCGTTTAGGAGCAACGCGATGAACGTGCAGTACCTTGTTGCCACAACACACTCTTGACCCGCGCGGCCCTGTCGTTCTTGATAAGATCAATCGTCCCGCGCGGCCCAGACGCCGATCTTAGGGATCATACGAAAACGCGAAGAGCTTGGCATCGTCGCGTCTGAGTCATTCGCGGGGTCACATGGCAGATATCTCAGACTGGCTGAGCAAGCACGGCTTATCCAAATATGCCGACGCCTTTTCCCGGCATGAGATCGAGTTGAGCGATCTCTCGGAACTCAACGATGACGACCTGATCACAATTGGATTGCCGTTGGGTCCAAGACGGCGCTTTTTGAAGGCCATCCGCGAAGGCACGCAGGGACGTTCAGTTCCCGAACGCAATATTGTCGCCGAACGCAGGCAGCTGACGGTGATGTTCATAGATCTTGTGGGCTCGACGCCGTTGTCGCAACAGCTCGACCCCGAAGATCTGGCCGAGGTTTTAAGGCTGTTCAAGGAAACCTGCGCCGCAGCCGTCGCCGCATATGACGGACATATCGCCAGCTATTATGGCGACGGCATCATGGTGTTCTTTGGGTTTCCTCACGCGCATGAGGATGATCCCGAACGCGCGATACACGCGGGCTTGCGGATCATTCGCGAAATCCCCAACTTGCAGACCCACGCACAGCTTCAGGTGCGTATCGGTATCGCCACCGGCCTGGTCGTCGTTGGCGATCTGCGTGGTGAAAAGATGTTCGAGGATGGCACAGCGATGGGCGAAACCCCAAACCTCGCCGCGCGATTGCAATCCATGGCCGACCCAGGCGCCCTAATCATTGCGCCAACGACACACGAGCTTGCGGGCGATACGTTTGAATACGAACGTCGCGGTACATTTCAGTTGAAAGGTTTCGCCAAAGAGGTTGAAGCCTGGCAGGTCACCGGTACGCGCCAAACTCTCAGCCGGTTCATGGCCTCGGATGACACAGCGATGAGCTCGCTTGTCGGTCGAACGCTTGAATACAAAACCCTGCACAGCAAATGGGATTTGGCCCGGCAAGGGCATGGTCAAGTGGCGCTAGTGTCAGGCGAAGCAGGGATCGGAAAATCCCGCCTGATCGAAGAGCTGAGCCGATCGATTCCCGAAACCAAGTTCCAGCACATCCGGTTTCAATGCTCACCTTATCACGATGCCAGCGCACTGTACCCCGTCATTCGCCAGCTTGAGGCCGCGGCAGAATTGCGAGTGGACGACAGCGCGACGGAGAAACTGGACAAGTTAAAGCGCTTGTTTGGCGCACCGTCTGACCTCACGCTGAAACTGGCTGCATTACTTCTGTCGGTTCCATTCGAGGATCAGTTGGGTCCGCTGGATCTGACGCCTGATCAGTTGATGAAACAGACGCTGGACATGCTGGTGGATCATCTGCTTGAAACAGCCGGGAAGACTCCGCTGCTTGTGCTGTTCGAAGATGCGCATTGGATCGACCCAACAACAAAATTGATGCTCGACCTTGTTGTTGAACGCCTCGCTGATGCACCTGTGCTGATGGTGATGAGTTATCGCACGGGCTTTGATCCGGGTTGGACCTTCACCTCAAATCTAACTCATGTCGACTTGAAGCAGTTGGGTTTTGAACAAATCAAAGAAATCGTGGACGGCGTCGCCAATGGCAGACCTGTTCCAAAAGCGGCTTATGATGTAATCGCGGCCCGTTCCAACGGCGTTCCACTTTATGTCGAAGAAGTCACCAAGGACCTTATTGAGACCAACTTTCTGATTGATGGCACCGACACCTTAGCGGCTGGCGGTGCGTCGGCCTCATCTTCCGTTCCCAAGACACTGCATGATGCCTTGATGGCCCGGCTAGATCGACTGAGTTCGGCCAAAGAAGTGGCCCAGATAGGGGCGGTGATCGGACCAAATTTCTCGTTTCCTCTGATCGCCCAGGTTGCGCGGTTGGACGAAAGGGCGTTGCGGGCAGGTCTGGATTTGCTGGTGGAGGCAGACATCGTGAACAGCTCGGGCACGGTTCCAGAGCAGACCTTTACCTACCGTCACGCCCTCATTCGCGACACGGCGTATAACAGCCTTCTGAAACGCGAACGGCGAGGGCTGCACGCCCGCGTGGTCGAAGCATTGAAACAGACCAAACATCAAGACGCAGCAGTCGGCCCCGAGATACTTGCCCATCACTACACGATGGCAGACATGCCGAAGGAGGCGATCGATCATTGGTATCTGGCTGGGCAACGCTCTGTCGAACGGTCGGCTGCGGTCGAAGCGGTGACACAATTGGGCCGGGCCGTCGCCTTGCTTGAAAAGATGGACGACTCTGTCGACCGGGATCGAAACGAGACCCGCATTCAGGTTCTGCGAGCAGGCGTTCTCCGTTCGACTGCAGGCATTGCGGCCGATAAAACGGGCGCCGCTTACGCGCGAATACGCGACCTGTGCAACCGGCTGGGCGAAACCGAACAGCTTTTCCCGGTTCTCAATGGCCTTTACGCTTATCATTTGGTGCGGGGTGAATACAATCTGGCCAAGGACACTGCAGCGCAATTGCTGGATCTGGCAAAACTTGACGAGGAATCGCATCACACCATGATCGCGCATCGGGCCATGGGCGCCGTGTTGCTGCATATCGGGCATCTGGAATCTGCTTGTGATCACCTAAAACAGGCGCTGAGTTTGTATGATCCGGAACAGCACAGCCGACTGGCCTATGTCTATGGCACTGATCATGCCGCCATTACGTCCTGTTTTCTGAGCATAGCGGTCTGGCTTCGCGGCGAGCCAGACCGTGCCCTTGATATTCAGCTTCAGGCTGTGTCGGCGGCACAGGATTTGAAACATGCACACAGCATGGCGCAGACATTGACCTATCTTTGCATGCTTCATTTGCTGAGGCGCGACCCCCAACAGGTCTATCCTGTTGTGGCACAGCTGGAAGCGTTGGCTGTCAAACATGCGTTCCCGTTTATGACTTTAACAGCCAATGTCTGGCGCAGTTGGGCAGACGCACAGACAAATCCCAACCCAGACACCCTCAGCGTGATGCGCGACGCAGCCGAGGCTTGGTGGGCCAGTGGGGCCGGAAACTACAAACCCTTGTTTCTGACCGCGATGGCCGAGGTTGCTTTGAACGCGCAAGATTCAAGGTCCGCGCTGGACCTGCTGAACGAAGCACGTGCGCAGCAAGATTTAACCAATGAAGGGTGGGCGCAGGCTGAAACAGATCGAATCGAAGCGCTGTTACAGTCCTCGGACAAGCCAGCCGACCACCTGTTTTCGCACGCCCTGCAATCTGCGCGCGATCAGCAAGCCAGAATGTTCGAGCTTCGCGTGGCCGTAGATTATCTGCGGACCTGTCAGCGCTGCGGGCGTGCGCCCAAGGTTCCCCCTGACATCGAAGGCATACTAGACGCGATTACCGGCAGCACGCAAAACAGAGATGTCGCAGACGCCTTGGTTCTGCTCGAAAATACGCGACCTTCATAAGATCTGGCACCTGCTTTTTGCGTGAAGATGCTTGCGAAGGAGTGGCCCCGACCGAGAATAATCAGTCACTACTGTCACCAAAAGACAGACCTGCCGCCACACGGTTGGATCACTGATCCATGCGTCCTGCATTGTTGTGAACAGAGCCGATCAATCAATCCTATCCGGGTTGGCGCTATCTTTCGCTCGGATCGTTTTCAGCATAATCACGCAGAACGTCGATGTCCGCGATATCGGCGTGGTTCCTGTTGATCTTTACGCCAACTGTTTTCAAACGCGAAAACGCGCGGCTCAGACTTTCGGGTTTCATACCCAGACGCCCGGCAATCAACATCTTGTCATAGGGCAATTCAACTTCGCAGGTGCCACTTTCGACTTCACACAAATTCAGCAGGAACTCAGCTACGCGCTGCGCGCCTGTCTGCGCCTTGAGTTGCTCAAGCTGAGCGACCAGTGAATGCAGATGCGTAAAGGTAGCCGCCAGAATTGAGACACCTATTTCCGCGTCCTCTCGCATCAACGACAGCAACACGGGGCTTGGGATGTGCATAACTTCACAGGGGGACACGGCCTCGGCGGATACAGGGTATGGCACATCACGCAGGGCCACGGCCTCACCAAAGCTGTCGCCTCTGGTGAACACGCTCACCACCGCTTCGGCACCTGTCGGAGTAACCCGGAACAGTTTGACCCAACCGGCCAGAACAACATGGACTGCCTTTGCTTCTTCTTCCTGAAGAAAAATTGTCTCACCCCGGTCGTACTGTCGCCAAACGGCCTGACGCAGCAAAGTGTCGACATGCTGCTCAGGCAGGCTGCGCAAAAGCAGTGACTGGCGCGCAATTGCCTTTTGAGCCTCATGTGGCATGCAGGCGTCCCCCTGTTTGTCCGTTCCGGGCAGCGCCCGAATGATCAACCTTGACCAATGCTATGCCAAAGCCCGTTGCGGCGTACCACCCCTATTCTTGTCCCCAAACTTGACAATTGTCATGTCACGACCAGATCAGCTGACTTAAGCTCTGCTCAAAGCCAGTTATCCCGGGAGATGTCAGATGGACTTCGAGCGATTTTTCAGCCAGAGCCTCGATACTTTGAAGAACGAAGGCAATTACCGGGTTTTTATCGATTTGCAACGGCGTTGCGGGGCTTTTCCGAACGCCCGGCAGACCGACGGGCCAGTCCAGCGGGATGTGCGGATCTGGTGTTCAAACGACTATCTGGGCATGGGCCAGCATCCGTCGGTAATCACGGCTATGCACGATGCGCTGGACCGCTGCGGTGCTGGCGCGGGCGGAACGCGCAATATCTCGGGGACCACGCATGACCACGTGCTTCTGGAAGCTGAATTGGCTGAACTGCATGGCAAAGAAGCTGCGCTTCTGTTTACCTCGGGTTATGTTTCCAATTGGGCTGCGTTGGGAACGCTGGCTGCGAAAATTCCGGATCTGATTGTTTTCTCCGACGCGTTGAACCATGCCTCGATGATCGAAGGCATTCGCCACTCACGGGCGCAGAAGGTGATCTGGAACCACAATGACCTTGAGGATCTGGAGGCTAAATTGGCCGCCGCCGACCCCAACGCGCCCAAGATGATCGCATTCGAGTCTGTCTATTCTATGGATGGCGACATTGCCCCGATCAAAGAGATTTGCGATCTGGCCGACAAATACGGCGCAATGACCTATCTCGACGAAGTCCACGCCGTCGGTCTTTATGGCCCTCGCGGAGGCGGCATTGCCGAGCGCGAAGGGCTGATGGATCGGCTGACCGTTATTGAAGGCACATTGGGCAAGGCCTTTGGTGTGGTGGGCGGCTATATCGCGGCCTCTGCCGCGCTGTGCGATTTCGTCCGCAGCTTTGCCAGCGGGTTCATCTTCACCACCGCATTGCCGCCGTCGATCGCGGCTGGGGCTGCGGCCTCGATCCAGCATCTGAAACAATCGAGCGCGGAACGAGACTTGCAAAAACAGCGGGTGGCGCAGGTTCGGGCCCGTCTGGATGCCGAAGGCATTCCTCATTTGCCCAACCCCAGCCACATCATCCCGGTGATGGTGGGCGATCCGGTGAAATGCAAGTTCATCTCGGACACGCTGCTGGAAGAATTCGGCATCTACATTCAGCCCATCAACTATCCCACGGTTCCCAAAGGCACCGAACGCCTTCGGATTACGCCGTCTCCGGTTCATACGGACGAGGATATCGACCATCTGGTCGGTGCGCTTTCAGCCCTGTGGCAGCGCTGTCAGATCGCGCGCATGCCAATGGCCGCACAATAGTTCAAAGCACCCCTTTGCTTGAAAAACTGCCGCCCTTCGGGGCGGCACATTTTTGTTCAGAGCAGATAGAGGACGAAGACGATCAACGCAAAGCCCGTCAGAACCCCGGAAAACCCACGCAGCAAGGCCGGGCTGGTCGCGAGATCCAGATACTGCGCCAGAATGATGCGGCACTTGAGCAGCGCAAGACCCAGAATACCAGCGCCGACGATTTTAGGTCCAAGCGGAAACAGCGTCAGCAGCGCCGATGTTAGGCTGAGCGCCAACAGGGTGAACCACGCGCGTGTGAGCGCGTTTGGGAGCCTCCGGCGGGAGTATTTGTGAAAAGATGAACACGCAGGCATTTTAATTACCCAAGCAGGTAGATCACGGGGAACAGCATGATCCAGACCAGATCGACCATGTGCCAGAACTGCGCGCCTGCTTCGATATTGCGTGGATCGTCGCGCCAGGCCACCACGAGAAGGATTCCGACCCCGGCCAGAACATGGGCGGCGTGGAAGCCCGTCAAAAGGTAATAGAACAGAAAGAAGGGGTGGGTTTCATAGGTGATGCCCTGTGCGGCCTTTCCTGCGTATTCCACACCTTTGATACCCAGGAATACGATCCCCAACGCAACTGCAGCCACTAGAGCAAACCGTGCCTTGAACCGTTCCGCGGCGCGACGCCAGTGCAGAGCTTGCGCGGCCAGGTAACCCGACGTGACCAGCACCGCAGTGTTGAAGGCAGCTCCGGTGCGATAGAGATGCGATTGCGCCTCGGCAAAGCCCACAGGATCGGTCAGTCGCACGCCCATAAAGGCAATGAGGCCAGCACCGAAGACCAGCAGTTCCGATATGATCAGAACCCACATCAGCAACTCGCCAGGTAATTCGTCGATCAAGGAAGCGTTGCTCATGCCCCGACCAGCTGGCGGTAGATTTGAGGCAGGGCCATGGTCAGGCGGTGCGGGTCGGGGATGACAGCGAAACCGCCCTGCCCGAACATGCGTGGGAACCAGCTTTTGCCAGTTTTGTCGATGGTGACGCCAAAAACCGATTGCCCGGCACGGCGCGCCTCACGTACCGCCATGCAGGTGTCTTCAATACCGTGGCGGCCTTCGTAATGGTCGAGGTCGTTGGGCTTGCCGTCTGTAATAACCAACAACAACCGACGCTTGCGGGATTGGCTGGCCAGATCGGCAGAGCAATGGCGGATCGCCGCGCCGAGCCGGGTGTAGTGACCCGGTCGCAGTGAGGCAATACGTTGCTCGACCTTAGCCCCCATTGGTTCATCGAACCGCTTGCAGCGCTGCACATAGACACGTTGACGTTTCAAAGAACTGAACGCGTGGATGGAAAAGTCGTCGCCACAGGCGTTTAGACCCCAGGCAAGCGCGGCCAAAGCCTCGCGTTCGATGTCGATCACGGCGCGACCTGTGACCGCGCTTTCGGTCGAGCGGCTGACATCCAACAGAATCGACACCGCCAGATCACGGGCTTCCGGGCGCGATTGCATCCAGATGCGCTCGTTTGCTTCGCCGCTCGCCATTCGCTCAGTTTCGGCCCGTACCGCAGCTTCGATGTCCAGCTGGTCTCCGTCCAGATGGCCTCGCGTCATCACCCTACCAGGGCGCAGAGCCTCGAACTGGCGTTTCACAGCACGGATACGGCGGGCAGTTGCAGGATCCTTGCCAAACTCGGCCGCGTCTTCGCGGATATCGGCATCTGAAAGCAGAACATTGACGTGATCCGGCAGATATTGCCCGGTCCGCACGTCCCATTCAGGATAGAGAATCCGACCAGATAAGCGTTCGCGATTCACATCCTCTGGCGCAAGGTCCAGATGCAGTTTCAATTTGGTTGGCGGCGCTTTTGAGATCTGACCCAAGCCGATCTCTTCCTGATCGTCAGCGGCTTTCTTGGCATTGTCAGGATCGTCGTCATCGATGCGGCGGTTGATATTCAGGAACTCGGCCCAGCTGAGGATCGCTTCGAATTTGTGCAGTATGAAACTGTCACTGCGCTCGGCCTGATCGGACTTTCGGCGGCGGGCCCGGTGAGTTTTCTCACCAGACTCTTCAGGTTCGCCCTCAGTCTCGGGGTTTTCCACCTCGTTATGTTCGGAAAACCCAACCGCCCGCAATTCGGGCCACAGGGGAACCGGGCGGAAATGTTGATAGCCCCGCGGCGCAGACAGGTCGTTATCTACTGCAGTCAAAAGCTGTTCGGCTCTTGAAGACAGAGGGGCAGGGTCGCCCAGCATATGACGGACAAGCTCTTCTACTGCTGCCTCATCGGGCGGCAGGTCGGGAACGTTACGGTGATGCAGAACGCCCTTGCACAGCTCGGTATAAAGCGGACGGAGCCCGGGGGCGTTATCTAATGTTGCATCGACCATGTGTTGAGCAGCGATCAGGGCGCGCAGGTCAGCGCGTAATGCGTCATCTTCGTCGATGCGGGTTCCGGCATGAGCCGCAGCGGCGGCCAGCCAGACATAAAGCGCGCCATTTGCTTCACGCGCAGGGAACACAGCCAGGCGATCCGGTAGCCGAAGCACTTCACCGTCAAACGATGCGCGGGGCATCAGTTCGACCTCAGTCGCCAATCGGCGCCGCCAGCTTAGGCGGTGGCGCGAAACCTCGGGTGAGACCGGGCGCAATTCAACGCCCGGACTACCCCCAAGTCCTCGAAAAAGGACAGCCAGCCGCCCCGCGACCTGAGACAGGTCAACCGCGGCTCCTTCATGCACCTGGGGTGCATCGAGGCGACTGGCTAGGGTGTGCCACAGTTTCCCGATCGTTTCTTCGGGTTCCCATGGCTCAAAGTCGATCTTGACCATCGGCCGGCCTCACCCAAAGACAGCCGTGACAAGATCGAGGAGCCCGCGTTTGATGTCCTCGTCATCTGTCAGAGGTTCAACCATAGCGGCGAGGATGGCGCGGTCGGTGGACATGCCTTGCGCAATCAGCGTCGCGGCATAAACGACCAGACGGGTGGAAACGCCTTCCTCAAGGTCCTGACCCTTGAGCCCGCGCAGCTTGTTCGCCAGTCGCACCAGCGGTTTGCACCGCTCCAGCGGCAACCCACTTTCCTGAGCGACGACCTGCGCCTCCATTTCAGGCGACGGGAAGTCGAACTCGAGCGAGATAAACCTCTGACGGGTCGAGGGTTTCAGGGTTTTCAGGATATTCTGGTATCCAGGGTTATATGAAGCCACCAGCATGAAGCCGGGCGCAGCCTCAAGCTCTTCACCTGTGCGGTCAATCGGCAGGATACGCCGGTCGTCGGTTAGCGGGTGTAGGACGACGGTGACATCCTTACGGGCCTCGACCACCTCATCAAGATAGCAGATCGCGCCTTCGCGCACCGCCCGGGTCAGGGGGCCATCGACCCAGACGGTTTCGCCACCTTTCAGCAAATAGCGCCCGATCAGGTCGGCTGCGGCCAAATCATCGTGACAGGCCACGGTGTAAAGCGGGCGGCCGAGTTTGGCCGCCATATGAGCGACAAAGCGGGTCTTTCCGCAGCCTGTTGGACCTTTCAGCAGAACCGGCAGGTCGTTGTTATACGCGGCGCAGAACACATCGCATTCATCGCCTTGGGGCAGGTAGAAGGGGGCGTTTGCCGCCCCCTCATTCAGTTTCATGGAGCCGTCCATATCCATCACTCCGCAGGGGTTTCGGCTGCGCCGGGTTCAATGACCTCTTTCCGGGGCACCCAGATCGAGTAGATGAACAGCAGCGCACCAAGAACCACAACCACACCGGAACCAAGACGCATCCAGTAGAAGACCGCGATCTGGTCCTGCACGTCCATGAAGTAGTCACCAACCACGCGCTGCATGTGCGTTTGCACGGTTCCGCCAAAAGTCAGGACGAAGGTCATAAAGACCATACCGCTGGTCATCAGCCAGAACGAGCCCATGTTCAGCACCTGGTTATACGGATCGCGGTTTTTCAGGATCGGCATAGCATAGGTGAAGATCGCCAAGTTGAGGCAGACATAAGCACCGTAGAAGGCCAGATGGCCGTGTGCGGCAGTGATCTGCGTGCCGTGGGTATAGTAGTTCACCCCATGCAGCGTATGCAGGAAACCCCAGACACCGGCGCCGAAGAAGGCAAGCGTGGCACATCCCAACGACCAAAGCAGCGCGGCTTTGTTGGGGTGGTCACGGCGGCCCTTCCAGACCATGACAAAGGCAAAGGCCATCATTGCAAAGAACGGGATCACCTCGAGGCTCGAGAAGATCGACCCGATCCACTGCCAATAGGCTGGCGTACCGATCCAGTAGTAGTGGTGCCCGGTCCCCAGAATGCCCGAGAACAGCGCGGCGGCGACGATGACATACAGCCATTTCTCGACCACCTCACGGTCCACACCGGTCAGCTTCAGCATCAGGTAGGCCAGGATCGAAGCCATAATTAGCTCCCAGACGCCTTCCACCCACAGGTGGACAACATACCACCAGTACTGCTTGTCGAGGGACAGGTTGCCGGGGTTGTAGAAGGCAAACAGGAACAGCAAGGCCAGACCCCACAGGCCCAACAGAAGAATGTTGGAGATGGCGGTCTTTTTGCCCTTCAGGACGGTCATCGACACGTTGTAAAGGAACATGAGCGCGGCCACGACGATGCCCGCCTTGACCCATTTGGGTTGTTCAAGGAACTCGCGCCCCTCTTTGCCCAGCAACCAGTTGCCTTCGAACAGGTTGAAGACATAGGTGACGACGACACCCAAGGTGCCGACCACAAGAATGATCAGCTGAAGGTAGGCCAGCGTTGGCGAATGGATTTCGCGTTCAGTCTCTTCCGGGATCAGGAAGTACGCTGCACCGAAGAAACCGAGCAGCAGCCAGACGATCAGAGAGTTGGTGTGCAGCATCCGCACGATGTTGAATGGCAGAAGCTCACTCAGGAAGTTTGGGAATACATAGATGAAACCGGCCAGTAGGCCGCCGATCACCTGTATTGCGAACAAGGCCATGGCTACAGCGAAGTAGGTGTAGGCGATTTTTTGGGATTCGTATTTCATTGCTCCGTTCCCTTTCTCAGCCTGCCTCGTTGGGCGGCCAGTCCTGAGCGTCGATATTGTCCGTCCAGATCAGGAAGTTGGTCAGATCACGGATTTCTTCGTCGCTGAGGTTGAAATTGGGCATTTGTCGGCGGCCGGGAATGCCGGTCGGTTGTGCTTCCATCCAGCCCTTGAGCGATTCAAAGGCCGATTCCGGGTCATCCAGAACGCCCCAGCGGGTCATCACATTGCCCACTTCGGGAGCATAGTAAGCCCCTTCCCCAAGGATAGTGTGGCAGTTGATACAGGCGTGTTTTTCCCAGACATGCTTGCCGCGGATCACGCTTTCATCAAGTTTGGCGGCGTTTTCCGAGTTAACGATATACAGGTGCGAATGGGCCGACAGGGCCAGAAAGATGAGGATGAAGAACAGTGACCCGCCATAGAATATGTTGCGAGCCATGCTCTTTGTCATGACTTCTCGCATCGCGCTCTCCTTTGCGCAGATTAGCTAGTATTTGCACAATGGCGGGAGGTGCGCAGCGGTGCCTTAACGAAAGTCAAGACCACGAAACTGAGCGCGCGCAGGTGGCTGAAATTGCTGACAGGAAACCAAAATACGCCCTAAAATGACTTAAATTCATACAATGATAACAGGTACGGCGCGAAATGGCGGAAGTGTGAATCAACGCTTCTGATCAGCAGTAATAGGTGACGGGTTAATCAATGGCGAACTATTCATATATCGGCTACGATCCGGGGGTCATTTCGGTCAATTTTACCGGTTTCAGCACTGGCACTATTACGCTTTCCGGGACCTATGATGCTGCCACGGACCGTCGGGGCTTTGACGTAACTGACACGGCCGGTGGCACACTGGTCAATGGCGACCCAGACAACGGAACCGACTTTAACGGCGATCGATTCAACAACGAATTCGGCGACGACCTGACCCAATCCGGGGTCGTGACCAACCTTGATGGGTCAGTTACGATAGATTCGGGCGCTATCTATCTTGAGGAATCTTATAGCCTCGCCAAACCCGGCGGCGGCACCATCGATGTATTTCGGGTCGAAGTTGAAGGTAATCTGGTTGGATACATCACCTCAGAACCGCTGGTCCCCGGAACGAACTATTCCTTTGTCAGATCGAACGTCACCCCGACAAACGCACCGGATACGTCTGACCCTACGGCGATTGTCGATGTTCCCTGCGTCGCAGCAGGAACACAGATCACGACACAGGACGGACCTGTCTCAATCGAAAATCTAAGGGTCGGCGATCTGGTCGCAACTGCGGATAACGGATCGCAAAAAAAATCGCTGGATTGGAGCGCGTAAATTGAATGCTGCGGATCTGGCCCCGCGTCCCAAGCTGAAGCCCATTCGGATTGCGGCAGGAAGCCTTGGCAGTGGCTTGCCCAAACGAGATCTCGTGGTGTCACCACAACACCGCATGATGCTGCGTTCACCAATTGCAGTGCGTATGTTTGACAGCGCAGAGGTTCTGCTTCCGGCGCACAAACTTGTTGGCATTCCCGGCATCACGGTTGAGACAGGTGCGCAAGACGTTGTCTACTACCACATTCTTTTCGACCGGCACGAGATCGTCTTTGCCGAAGGTGCACCTTCCGAAAGACTGTTTACCGGCACACAAGCTTTGGCCAGCATCCATCTAGATGGTCGCGCCGAGATCCTTGAACTGTTTCCGGAGCTTGCGCAACCGGGTTACGTCCCTCAACCAGCCCGTCACATTCCAGAACAAGGCAGACGCGCACGCGCGCTCGTTTTCCGCCATATCAAGAATGAACGCCCACTGATCTCTGACAATTAGGTCGGGCCGGATCGGGTTTTTCAGCTTGGCCTGGATACCCGAGGTCCTGTCAATGCAGGCCACATCGCAAAGACATACAGCCCAACAGCTGCAATCCAAAGGCCATCAGCCGCCAGCATGGCGGCCATGTAGCCGCCTGTAAGCTCTGACCCCAGCCAGCGCACCAGAGCCGCCGCCGCCATAAGACCGTATGCGACCACCATCGGAGAAGGCGCAACCAGAGGACGCCCGCTGTGACCCAAGGCGGCACGACTCATAACGGCCAAAGTCATACCGCCAACACACCCAATTCCCAGAATGTGAAGCGCGCCGATCTCGTTGCCAAACCCGACCGTTGCCAGACCCCAGAGAATCAGCCCCAATGCCAGCATACTCAGTCCCAGATGTAACGCGATAAGGATTGGCCTACGCAGAGCCCAGCCAACCCTCCAGCGCGCCATGCGCACCAGTTGAACACAGCCCAGCAGAAGGGCAACACCACCCGCCACCGGGCTTATGTTAAATGTCAGCACGAGCAGAGGCAAAAGCAAGGCCAAGATCATCACCGCCTTGTCGACTTGCGGCACGGAAACGGGCCAGGACGCCTCGGGCTGACCTTCCCGCTTCATTGCGTTGCGAGTAAAAGCAGGCGTAATCCGACCCCCTAAAATCGCAATCATCGAACATATGGCAAGCAAGCCCGCCCGAACGCCTGTGATCAAGGTGTCCGAAGTGACCCCGATCCAATCCAGATGGATCAAAAGATTGGCGGTCCAGATCAAACCGAGAAGATACAAAAAGACAATGTTCTGCGGCTTGGGACGTCGGATCAACTGGCTTGCAACCTTCAGCGCCAGAATAGGCACGAAACTCAGATCCACCAAAGCGACGGTCACGGGGGACAACGAACCGGAAAACCAAACTGCAATCCGGCCAGCAATCCAGAGTAACGCCACCACAGTGATAAAGCGTGCCCGCGCCTCGGGCGCTCCGGTCCAATTTGGGACGGCTGTCAAGAAAAACCCGCCCAATGCTGCCGTTGCATATCCAAAGATCATCTCGTGCGCGTGCCACATAACAGGTGGCATGGCATAGCTTTGGTTTACAAACGGCAACAACCCGTCCAGTGAAGCCAACCACACGCCCCAGGCAACGCCGGCGAATACACCGTAAAGGCCCGCTAATAGGAAAAAGACACGAAAACCCTCACTGAAAACGCGTGTAATTACGGAAGACATCCCTGCTCTCCATAGCCTCGCTTGCCGTTGATCAAGCTCTATCGCAGCAGCAGGTGCACGGACTTAACAGAAATCAAGACCCCCTTAAAACATGTGTGAAAATGTCAAGTTTTATTGGCGTTTCGACGCTTTAATTTTACCTGGAAGTCTCAGTTTGCGCTCTTGCCGTTGACTTTGGTCAAGGATGACATCTCCGTGATGGCTCAGTCTCTCTCCTGCCTCACCACGCAAATGGAGAGTGATCATGTCACTTGGAATCAGCTACAACAAAACTGGCCGCACATTGGGGGTCGGATTGGCAATGTTGTTGGGCAGCGTCGCTGCTCCAACCTTCGCCGAAGAGCCAACTCTCAGCAAGGAAGCCTTTGAATCATCCAAACAACTGTACTTTGAACGCTGCGCCGGCTGTCACGGCGTGCTGCGCAAAGGGGCGACAGGTAAAAGCCTTGAGCCATTGGTGGAAACCAAAAACGCCGACGGTACCGTAACCGAATCCGGCACCCTGAAGCTGGGTCAGGAACGGCTTGAAAAGATCATCGCCTGGGGGACCGAAGGCGGGATGAACAACTTTTCGGACGTTATGTCCGAAGAAGAAATCCGCGATATGGCAACCTACATCCAGATGGAACCGCCCCAGCCACCGGAAATGTCGCTTGAACAGATGATGGCGACACGCAAGGTCTATGTTGAACCCGAAGACTACCCGACCGAGCCACTACATGGCCGCAACTGGGAAAACTTCTTCGTGGTCATCGAACGTGACGTGGGCAAGGTGGCCGTGATCGACGGTGACACCAAGGAAGTTCTGGCGCACATCCCGACGGGTTACGCCGTGCACGTTCTGAAAGCCTCCGAACACCATAAACTGGAAGAACCGGAAAACCCGGGCCGCTTCTGGTACACGATGGGTCGCGACGGCAAGATGACCAAGATCGACCTGTGGCAGAACCCCGAGAACATGTTGGTGGCCGAAGTGACCATTGGCTATGACGCCCGCGACGTGGCAGTTTCGGGCGACGGTAAATACGTGATCGGTGGGGCCTACTGGCCTCCGCACTTCGCCATTGTCGACGCCGAAACCATGGAGCCGAAGAAGGTTGTCTCGACCCGCGGCTACAACGTCGATGGGGACTATGTGGAAGAGGCCCGCGTGGCTGCGATCTACACCACTCCAAACGAACCCACCTGGATCGTTGCCGTGAAAGAACTGGGTCAGTTGTGGCAGGTCGACTACACCGATCTGGAAAACCTGCGGATCGACAAGATCGACAGCGCCAAGTTCCTGCATGACGGGTTCTTTGACCCGACCGGCCGTTACTTTCAGATCGCCGCGAACGCGTCGAACAAGATGGTTGTGGTCGATACCGAAACCCACAAGCTGGAAGCTCTGATCGACACCGCGCCGCTGCCGCACCCCGGCCCGGGCGCCAACTGGGATGATCCGAATTGCGGCCCTGTTGCCGGTACAACCCACCTGGGTGAAGGCACCGTGACCGTTTGGAGCAACGACCCCGAAGGTCGCCCGGATGATGCCTGGAAGGTCTGCTACGAAGTCGAAACCGACGGACCCGGTCTGTTCATTCGGACACACCCGGAATCAGACTACATCTGGGCTGACCAGACCAAGCACCCCGAGCCTGAGATCCAGCAATCGGTGCAGGTCATCGACAAGGCAACCGGTGAAATCGTGAAAACGATCCAGATCACTGAAGAGGAAGGCAACGTCGCCGTCCACTTCGAGTTCAACCAGGATGGGTCTGAGGTCTGGGTTTCCAAGTGGAACCGCTCGACCTCGAAAGAACCAAACGGTGAGATCGTGATCTTTGACGCCAAGACGCTGGAAGAAATCGGCCGCGTGAAGGGTCTGTTTGCGCCCACCGGCAAGTTCAACGTCTACAATCGGTCAAACCACGTCACCTGACGGATTTACACATGAAACAGAAAGGGCGGGCCCCTCGCCCGCCCTTTCTTCGTTTTCCCCATCAGCTAAACGCGTCGGCCTAACACGCCGCGCCAGTCAAGACAGCCAAGACGGAGCCCGGATATGACCTCCGAACCTGATAAAAAACCACCGATCTGGCGCCGGTATTTCCTATGGGGGATGCCCGTGGCCGGCATTGCCGCAGCCTTTGCTGCCGGTATCATCTTCTGGGGTGGGTTCAACACCGCCATGGAAGCCACGAACACCAAGGAATTCTGCGTCTCGTGCCACGAGATGCGCGATTTCGTCTACGAGGAATACACCGGTACGATCCACGATGTGAACCGATCCGGCGTAGGGGCTGTATGTTCAGACTGCCACGTGCCCAAGGACTGGACCCACAAGATCATCCGCAAGATAAAGGCCTCGAAAGAGCTCTATGGCAAAATGGTCGGCACCATCAACACCCGAGAAAAGTTCGAAGCCAAGCGCGTGCATTTGGCGATGAATGAATGGGAGCGGATGAAAGCAACCGACTCTCGCGAGTGCCGAAACTGTCACGATTTTGAATCGATGATGCCAGAATTTCAAAAACCCCGCGCCCGGCAGCAGCACCTAAACGCGATGTCCGCTGGTCAAACCTGCATCGACTGCCACAAGGGCATCGCGCATTCCGACGCACGTGACCGGGCCGACGAAGAGTATCTCGAAAAACTTGAAGCTCCGAATCCTGATTTCATTCGCGAAATCCCCGCCGAATACCTGGCCAGCCTTGAGCGGGTCGAAGCCAAGGAGGCAGCCGAAGCCGAAGCTGAAAAAGCCGCACGTGTGGCGCAGCAAGAGGCCGTTCAGGCCCAGATCGCCGCGGCTATGGATGCCGCCGTGGCCGAAGAACGCGCCAAAGCAGCAGGTGAAGAGGCCACAGCCCCCGCAGGTGGAGGCAGTGATGTCGGGACAGGCATCGATTGGGCGGCTGTTCCAGGTGCGGACATGAAACTGTTCTATCCTGGTCAGGCTTCGTTTGAATGGGTTCAGAACGGCAGGTCCCACGGTGGCGCGCGGCCGTTGACCAAGGGTGGCGATCAGTGCACCACATGTCACGCTAAGGAACTGGATGCGATCGGCAACAAGATCGTTGCGGGAGGCGAACTGGAGCCTACTCCGATCCCTGGCAAGCGCGGTGTGATCGACGCAACCGTCCAGGCAGCGCATGACGACGAGAACCTGTATATCCGCTTGCAGTGGCCGGATGCTGGTCACAACCCTGCCCCGTTTGTCGATGGTGGCAAGATGGACCCCGACAACCAGATCAAAGTCGCCATGATGATCACCGGTACAGGAATCGAGCTGGGCGATCAGGTGGGCTGTTGGGCATCGTGCCACGCGGATAACTCTTACATGCCGTTTGATCCCGGTGCCGAGGCAATTGCCGCCAATGCGGATGCGGCAGGCCGACTTAACACTCAGGACACCGTGACCAAATACATCAGCGAAAGCCGAACCGAGGTCGAAATCAAAGGCCGTCGCGGCAAGGCGCTGGGCGGTTGGGACAAGCTGCAGGCTGCGGATCAGATCGAGCAGTACTTGGCCGACGGCACCTATCTTGACCTGATGCGCGTCTATGCAGACGGCAGTGCCACCAATGGCTACTTGCTGGAGCAACGCGTGGTCAATGACGGCGAAATCACGGCCTCGGCCAGCTTGGACGCTGGTATATGGACCGTGGTTTTAACCCGCCCTCTGAATTCGGGCGCGCCAGGAGATGTGCCGCTGGAGGCAGGCCATACCTACACTGTTGGGTTTGCCATCCACGATGACTTTGCAGCCGCAAGGTTCCACCACGTGACGCTGGATACCAGCTTGGCACTGGACGACGACAGCGCGTTCATCAACGTGGTCAAACAGTAAAGAAAAAGGGCCGGGCGATCCGGCCCCTTCCACCAAGAAGAGGAGACTTGGACGATGAAACCCCCACGCCTTCTTCCCGCGTTGCTGCTCCTGGCCGCGCCTGCTTGGGCGGGTGAGACCGCCGAGCTGTGTGCCGAGGCAGAAGAGCGTTATGTCGAGCTGTTTGGTCAGCCTTCATCTGCCGTTGAGGACGCCGAAGTGGTGCTGATGTATAAATATAACTTCTGCCCGTTTGAGCTGACCGTGAAGGCAGGCACAACTGTCCGCTGGGTGAATGTCGACAAACGAACCAGCCACTCAGTTCTTTTGAAAGATGGCAGCGAACCGGAAAGCGACCGTTTGTTCCCTGAGGAATCGGTTGATCTGACGTTTCTCACACCCGGCCCGCAGGAATATTTGTGCGGCCCGCATTGGGAAACACAGAACATGATCGGAATGATCACCGTCGAACCCTAAGGCAATAAAATACAGGCAAAAAAGACAGGAGCGTGGGCGCAAATCCCGCGCTCCTTAACTTTTGTCAAGGAGGTTGGTTTGCGATTGCGCCACCTTGCTCTCATGACACGCCCGGCAGGCCCAGCGACGTCCCTATTGCGCAAGGCAGATTCGGGTTTCGATGACATTCAGACCAAGCGAGTTTGCACATGAGCGGTAAGGTTTTTCTGATTGGCGCAGGCCCTGGCGATCCCGAGTTGATGACCCTACGTGCACTACGGATGCTGCAAGAAGCAGATGTGGTGGTCTATGATCGGCTGGTGTCTGCCGACATCCTGAACCTTCACGCGGAAGGCGCACGGCTGATCCCGGTTGGCAAAGCCCCCAAGTGCCATACGGTTCCACAAGACCGCATCAACGACATTCTGCTCGAAGAGGCCAGTGCGGGTCACACGGTTGCCCGTCTCAAAGGCGGTGACCCGATGATCTTTGGCCGCGGCTCAGAGGAGGCCGCCTATCTGATGGCCCACGGTGTTGCTGTCGAATATGCGCCTGGCATTACGGCGGCACAGGGTGCGTCCGCTTCTACCGGCGTTCCGCTGACCCATCGCGGGCTGGCGACCTCGGTGCAGTATGTCACCGGGCACCGTCAAGCTGACAAGGTGCTGGACCTCGACTGGAAACGTCTGGCCGATCCGGATTCGACGCTGGTGGTTTACATGGGGGTTGCCAATATCGGCCAGATCGCCATGGGCCTGATGACTGAAAACCTTCCCGGGTCCACACCGGTTCTGGCTGTGGGCAAAGCGACCACACCGGATGAAAGCCGCATGGTATCTCGGCTGGACCAATTGGCTACCGACGTGCGCGAGGCCGGGTTGAAAGCACCCACGCTCTTCATAATTGGCAAGGTTGTGTCGCTTTACGCAGAACGGCCTGTGGCCGAGCTTTTGGAGCAAGCCAATGGCTAAGCTGGGGTGCAGAACAGGTGCGATAAGCTGTGGCGTACAGCGCCCTGTCGCGCGGCGGCACTCGGTGCCTTCGGTGTTGCTGACAACGGCTGTTCTCATTGCGACATCCGCCTTCGCCGCTGACACCCTCGACCCCAACGCCCTGAAACGCCTTGTCCACCAGGACTGCGGCTCTTGCCACGGTTTGTCGCTTAAAGGCGGTCTCGGCCCCGATCTGCGCAGCGAGACGTTGAAACATTATGATGCGGACGTCCTGACCGGCGTCATCCTTGACGGCATCCCAGACACCGCGATGCCCCCCTGGCGGCCCCTGATCAGCGAAGAAGAGGCCGAATGGATTGCCCGCTACCTGCTGGAACAGGAGGCACAATGAAACATCTCATACTCGGCCTTGCAGCCTCATTGATGTTGACCACCGCACATGCCGAACCCACAGCGACCGGCGATCTTGGTCTTGTGATCGAACGCGCCAAGGGATCGGTCCTTTTGGTCGATCAATCCGACCGTGCAGCTCTGGCCCGTATCGAAGGCTTGGGCGATTTGTCCCATGCCTCGCTGGTCTATTCGCCCGATGAACGCTTTGCCTATGTCTTTGGCCGTGACGGCGGGCTGACCAAGGTTGACATCGTCACCCGCCAGATCGTGAACCGCGTTGTTCAAGCGGGCAACGCCATTGGCGGTGCCATCTCGGACGACGGAACACTTGTTGCCGTGTCGAACTACGAACCCGGTGGTGTGCGGGTGTTTGATGCTGACACGTTGGAAATGGTTGCGGACATACCCACCGACAGCAAAACCATCGGTCTTGTGGACGCGCCAGGACGTCGGTTTGTCTTCACCATGTGGGACACGGGCGAGACATGGATTGCCGATTTCGCCAAAGGCGAGCCCGCGATCACCAAGATACCTGACATGGGCAAGAACCCCTATGACGCGCTGATCACCGCCAATGGCCGCACCTATATCACCGGCCTGTTTGGCGAAGACGGCCTGACCGCGCTTGATCTGTGGGCCGACACCCTGGAACCCATCCGTGTGCTGCCTGACTATGGGCGCGGGCAAGAGGAAATGCCCGTCTACAAGATGCCTCATCTGGAAGGCTGGGCGCTGACCGGGCGCGAATTCGTGCTGCCTGCAGTGGGTCATCACGAGGTGCTCTGGGTCGATGCCGACACTTTGTCGGAAACCGGGCGTACCAAGACACACGGCCAGCCGGTCTTTGCCATGGCCCGCCCTGATGGACGGCAAGTCTGGGTGAATTTCGCCCACCCGTTGAACGATACCATTCAAGTGATCGATAGCGTCAGCAAGGAGATCATTCACGAATTCAAACCCGGCCCCGCCGTGCTGCATATGGAATTCACGCCGCGCGGGCATGAAGTCTGGATCAGCGTGCGCGATGCCAACAAGGTGATGGTCTACGACACGCAAACGTTTGAGAAATTGCGCGAAATCGATGCCGACAGCCCTTCGGGCATCTTCTTCACGGCCCGCGCGCACAAAACGGGGCTTTGACGGATGCAGCATATCACCGACCCAATCGATTGCCGCCTGTTGGACGACTTTCAGCGCGATTTCCCGATCACAGAGCGCCCTTTTCAAGTGCTGGGAGACGCGCTGGGATTGGACGAAACCGAAGTACTTGACCGGCTGACCCGGATGCGTGCCACCGGCCGCATCACGCGGGTTGGCGCAACCATCACGCCCGGCGCGGTGACGGCCAGCACTCTGGCAGCTGTGTCCGCCCCGGAAAATCGGTTGGAAGAAGTTGCCGCCCTGATCGATGCCGAACCTGGGGTGAACCACAATTACCAGCGAGAGGATGCCTGGAACCTTTGGTTTGTCGCAACAGGCCCGGACCGGGAACATGTCAACGAGACACTGGCCCGGATCAGCCGGACCTCGGGGTTGCAGGTGCTGGATCTGCGTCTTGTCCGGCCGTTCAACGTGGACCTTGGGTTTCGCATGACTGCTGGCGCCAAGAACGTCCCTAGTGCGCGCAAAGTCGACGCATCGGCCATGCGCGACGGAGATCGTTGCTTGCTGCAGACACTCAGTTCGGGCCTGTCACTGGTCGCAGAGCCCTATGAGGCTCTGGCTCGTTCATTGAACCGGAACGTGAATGATGTGATGGCGCGGATCGTTGCCTTGCACTCCGCCGGTATCATTTCACGGCTCGGCGTTATCGTGCGCCACCGGGCACTGGGGTGGTCCGCCAACGCGATGGTCGTTTGGGATTTGCCAGCGGAACAAATTGACACGGCCGGTCCGGCGCTGGCCGCCTATCCCGGTGTCACGCTGTGCTATGAGCGAAATCCGGTTGAAGATGTCTGGCCCTATCGCCTCTATTCGATGATCCACGCCCGGACCCGGAACGAGGCTCTGGGTGTGCTGGCTGGCGCGATGGAGTTGCCCGAGTTGGCCGGCGCGCGGAACAAAGTTTTGTTTTCGACCCGCTGTTTCAAGCAGACCGGAGCCTTGATTCAAGCGCGGGAGGTTGCCGCATGACTCTGGACGACAAAGACCGCGCGATCCTGAACCGGATGCAGGACGATCTGCCGCTCACCTCTCATCCTTATGCGGCAGTGGCCGACGAGCTTGGCCTGTCCGAAACCGAGCTGCTGGAGCGTCTGACACGGCTGAAGGAAGACCGTGTCATCACACGCTTTGGTCCGTTTTTCGACGCTGCTGCTATGGGCGGGGCCTTCTGCCTTTGCGCCATGGCTGTTCCGGCTGAAAATTTCGAAACCGTCCTGACGAAAGTCAATGCACACCCGGAGGTCGCCCATAATTATGAACGTACGCACCGGCTGAACATGTGGTTCGTGCTGGCCACCGAAACACCTGCGGGGATCGAGGCCGCCGCCGATGCCATCGAACGGGAAACGGGGATCGATGTTCTCCGTTTCCCCAAACTCCAGGAATTTTTCATTGGCTTCCGGGTGGCAGCATGATCGATGCAACCGACAGACAGATTATCGAGGCGTTGCAAGGGGGCTTACCCTTGTCGCCGACCCCGTATGCGCAGGTTGCCAAGGATCTTGAGCTACAGGAAACCGATCTGCTTGAACGGCTGACAGCCCTGAAAGCACGGGGTGTGATCCGTCGCATTGCTGCGGCACCCAATCACTACAAACTGGGCATGACCTCGAACGGCATGACGGTTTGGGATGTGGACGATGCCTGCATCACCAAGCTGGGTGCACAGATCGGTGCGCTGCCCTTTGTGACCCATTGTTATGAACGGCCCCGCGCCCTGCCCGACTGGCCTTACAACCTGTTTGCCATGGTGCATGGCACCAACTGCGATGAGGTTGAACAAAAGCGCGCCGAGATCGCCGCAATTCTGGGCGACGCCTGCCGGGCCAAGGATATCCTTTATTCCACGCGCATCTTGAAAAAGACCGGGCTGCGCCTGAAAAAGAAAGGCTGAGACATGTTCCGCCTGACAGAGTACATGCACCAACTGGTCAACCCGACCCCGGTGCGCAAACGCCGCCCGGGCCCAGTGAAGCCGGTGGTGATCTGGAACCTGACGCGACGCTGCAACCTGAAGTGCCGCCATTGCTATACCGTCTCAGCAGATGTGGCGTTCCCCGGTGAGCTCAGCCATGAGCAAGCCATGGTAACCCTTGAGGATCTTGGCCAGTTTCGCGTCCCGGCCTTGATCCTCTCGGGTGGGGAGCCGCTTGACCGGTTCGATTTCTTCGACATCGCCAAACGTGCCCGCAATCTGGTGCCTATGCTGGCTTTGTCGACCAACGGCACGCGGATTTACGAGGAAACCGCCGATATGATTGCCGATGTGGGGTTCAACTATGTGGGCATCTCTCTGGACGGAATTGGAGCAACGAATGACTGGTTTCGTGGCGTCGAAAGCGCTTTTGCTGACGCCTTGCGCGGTGTGCGTGAATGCAAGAAACGTGGCATCAAGGTCGGCCTTCGGTTCTGCCTGACCGAAGGCACGCAGCATCACTTGCCTGACTTGCTGAAGCTCTGTGATGAAGAAGGGGTCGACAAGTTCTACTTGTCTCACCTCGTCTATGCCGGGCGGGGCGACAAGAACCGAGGCGAAGACGCCGCACATCAACTTACTCGCAAGGGATTGGACCTGCTGTTGGAGCGCGCGTGGGAAGCCGCGTCAGGCGGGCGACCGTTGGATATCGTGACGGGCAACAATGACGCCGATGCAGGGTATTTCCTGAACTGGATCCGTGCGCACTTTGATGCCGAAAAGGCCGCGCATGTGCGTACGCATCTGGCCGCATGGGGTGGAAACTCCAGCGGGTTGGGAGTCGCCAATATCGACAATCTGGGTCGGGTTCATCCGGACACCTATTGGTCCGATTACACGGTCGGCAACGTGAAAACCAAACCGTTTTCCGAGCTTTGGACCAGCGATGACCCGATGCTGGCCATGTTACGGACCCGTCCTCGCCCACTGAAAGGTCGCTGCGGTGCGTGTGAGCTGAAGGACGTCTGCGGTGGCAACACGCGTATTCGCGCCTTGCAACTGACAGGCGATCCCTGGGCCGAAGATCCGGCCTGTTACCTGTCTAACGAAGAAATCGGCGTGGATGACACAGGAGAGCGCCTGCAGGTCACGCCGTTCCGGGGGAAAAGCCATGATCCGGCGCATCAGTTCTTTGGATAACCCCTCCCTGTTCCGGCAAATCGTGCCACCTGTGGAGCCTGCGGGAGCCTCCGGCGGGAGTATTTGGAAAAAGATGAAGATCGGACTGTTGTGTTCCGTTCTGACGGCTGGTTCGGCATGGGCCGACGCGCCAGCGGATTACGCTGAGCACTGCGCGTCATGCCATGGCGAGAACCGCTTAGGCGGCGTTGGGCCAGCTTTGATCCCCGAGACGTTAAAGCGAATGCGGGGACCGCGGGTTGCAGCGGTGATCGCCGAGGGCCGCACCGCGACACAGATGCCTGCGTTTTCACATGAGCTCGACGCTTTGCAGATCGAAGAACTGGCGGGGTGGCTAAAATCTCCGCTCGAGAGCGACCCGGAATGGGGTGAAGCTGACATCATGGCCAGCCGTATTCTGGACGAGGATTACACCCCGGTCGAAGCACCCGTGTGGGATAGTGACCCGATGAACATCACGCTGGCGGTGGAGACCGGTGATCATCACGTCAGCGTTCTGGATGGCGACACGTTTGAAGTGCTGGACCGGTTCGAGACCCCTTTTGCCGTTCATGGCGGGCCAAAATTCAGCCCAGATGGCCGATACGTTTTCATCATGTCCCGCGATGGCTGGGTTCAGAAATACGACATCTGGGCGTTGAAGCAGGTTGGACGCGTTCGCGCGGGCCTCAACAGTCGCAACATCGCCATGTCAGGCGACGGAAAATGGGTGGCCGTTGCAAATTACTTGCCCAACAGCCTGTCCCTGCTGTCGACCGCGGACCTCTCGGTTGCCACTGTCATTGAAGTCAAAAGCAAGAAAGGCGTGCCCAGCAGGGTGTCTGCCGTCTATCAGGCTCCACCGCGGGAGAGCTTTGTTTTGGCCCTGAAGGACGTGCCCGAAATTTGGGAGGTGTTCTATGGTGCCAATCCGCCGCAATTCGGAATCGGGCATGATTTCCGCATTGAAGGCCAGTTCAAGAATCCTAATCCTTTCCCCGTGCGCAAGATCACCACGCCAGACTATCTGGACGATTTCTTTTTCGATCAGAGCTATGAGTTTGTCATGGGGGCGTCCCGTGGTGGCAAAGGCGGTCAGGTGATTGATCTGGTGATCGGGCACAAGGTCGCCGATCTGGATCTACCGGGGATGCCGCATCTTGGTTCTGGGATTACATGGAAGCATGGTGATACGACCGTGATGGCAACGCCGCACCTGACCGACGGCACAGTTTCCGTGATCGATATGGAAAGCTGGGAAACCGTCAAACGGATCAAGACAGAGGGACCCGGGTTCTTCATGCGCAGTCATGAAAACTCGCCTTATGTCTGGGCCGATGTGTTTTTTGGCCCGAACAAGGACGCGATGCACGTGATCGACAAGCAGAGCCTTGAAATCGTGAAAACTCTGCGCCCCGCGCCAGGCAAAACCGTGGCTCACGTGGAGTTCACCAAAGATGGTAGCCACGCGCTGGTTTCGATCTGGGAAGATGATGGCGCAGTGATCGTCTATGACGCGCAGACGCTGGAAGAAGTCCGTCGCCTGCCGATGCGCAAACCGTCTGGAAAGTACAATGTCTGGAACAAAATCACCTTCTCGGAAGGCACCAGCCACTGACGGCAAATGGCCGGTTTGGAAACTTGCCATTCTGCTCTATCCCGCCACGGCTCTGACCGTGGCTATCAACCTGTTTTTGTTGGGTTTAATCTCACACGGCATCGGGTTCGGAGCGATTGAACCAGTTCCCGCACTTCTGTGGTCCGTCCCTTTGGGCATTCCAGCGACATGGCTGGCAGGCCGCTGGGTACGCGGTTTGATGGACGAAGCAGACGGCTGAGCAAAGAGTCCGTCTGCCTAACCAAAGTCAAGTATCGGCAAGCAGGAATCCCATACGGTTCAGGAAAGACTTCCGAGTTGGATTCTCCATGTCCGCCTATCACTTTCTCCACATCCTCCCTGACCGCGTCTTGCGTGCGGTCTGTGGAGTGGCGGGCGCCCTTCTTCTGTTGTTGCAAATGCTTGGTCCTGTGCTGGCGAGTCCCGGACAAAGCATGTGGGTAGAGATCTGCTCGGAGGCAGGCGCGGTTTGGGTTGAGGTGGACCTTGAAGAGGAAAACACCGATCCAACCGCGCCCTGCCCGAAATGCGCCGACTGTGCGCTATGCGCGGTAACAACAGCCGGACCTGTGCCAGACACTCCGCTGCTGGTCGCGGACCGCGCCCAGCAAATTGTACTCCCTGGGATTGGTGATCCGTGTAATTACCATAACTCGAAACGACTGTGGCCCGAAACCCGAGGGCCCCCGTTTACGACCCAAGAAGAATCTGAACGCGCCCTGCGCGCGTCCATGGCGTCCACCCAAATATTCGGAGGTGCGCCGTGGTCGTAAGTCGCGCAATCCATTTCCTGCTGGCTTTCTCCCTGTCCTGCCTGATGGCGATCAGCGCCCATGCCGACAGTCTGGCCAGTTTCCTGCCCGAGATTGAACCCGCCGATCTGGCCCCCGGTGCCGATTCCTTTGGCCCGGTACGTGACGACGTTCCGGTAGCGCCTGTCCTGAAGGATGGCGAAACTGTCGCCTGGGCATTCTTGACGTCTGACTTTGTGGGCACGACAGGGTATTCCGGCAAACCCATCCATGTGGTCGCCGGTATCGATGAGGATGCGGTGCTGACTGGCGTGCAACTGGTCAAGCATTCGGAACCCATCGTTCTGATCGGGATCCCCAATTCCCGCATGGTCGAGCTGACCGAAGGCTATGCCGGTCTGGACCTTAGGGTCGAGGCCGAAACCGGTGGCGAGGGGCATGACCTCGACATCATCTCGGGCGCGACGGTCACGATCATGGTCATCGACGACAGCCTTGTGCGCGGCGGCATCAAGGTGGCGCGGGCGCTGGGGCTGGGTGGGTTGTCTCCGCTGCAGGCCGATGGACCGAAGCGCGAGGTCGATCTGGCGCAGGATGCGGTTTACGACTGGACCACCCTGTCGGGCGACGGCTCGGTCCGGCGGCTGACGCTGGATATCGGGCAGGTCAACGCGGCGTTCGAGGCCACTGGCGATCAACGGGCCATCAAACGCCCGGAACCAGGCGAACCGGATGACACCTTCATCGACATGCATATGGCGCTTGTCTCGGTTCCGTCGATCGGCAAGTCGCTGCTGGGCGAGGCCGAATATCATAACCTGTTGAACTGGCTGGATGAGGGCGAGCAAGCCATTCTGGTGCTGGGACGCGGGGCTTACAGTTTCAAGGGATCGGGCTATGTGCGGGGTGGCATCTTTGACCGGATTCAGCTGATCCAAGGCGACAGCTCGGTGCGCTTTTTTGACAAACAACAGCGCCGTTTGGGCAAGGTTGCCGCGCCGGATGCACCCAGCTTTACCGAACTCGACATCTTCAAAATCCCCGCCGATGCCGAGTTTGATCCGGCTGAACCGTTCCGTTTGCAACTGCTGGTGCAACGCGCGATTGGTGCTGTCGAAAAGACATTCTTAACCTTCGATCTGGGTTACAAGCTGCCGGAACAGTACCTGCTGCCGGTCGCCGCGCCCGTGGTGGTCGATGACGCCACCGGTGAAGCCGCCGCCAAAGCCGCACTATGGCAGCGCATCTGGAAGGACCGTACTGTCGAGATCGCGGTTCTGGGTGTGATGCTGTTGGTGCTAACAGCGACGTTCTTCTTCCAGTTCCATGCCACCATGGACGCGCGTGTCTTCTACTGGTTCCGCATCGGATACCTGACCATGACTCTGTTCTTCATCGGCTGGTACGCCAATGCGCAGCTGAGCGTGGTGAACCTGATGGCGCTGGCAGGCAGCCTGCGCACCGGTTTCAGCTGGGATGCCTTCCTGCTGGATCCACTGGTGTTCATCCAATGGTTCGCCGTGGCCGCAGCGCTGCTGTTTTGGGGGCGCGGGGCCTATTGCGGCTGGCTGTGCCCGTTCGGCGCGCTGCAGGAACTGACCAACAAGATCGCGCGGGCGTTCAAGGTGCCGCAATGGACTTTGCCCTGGGGTCTGAACGAACGGCTCTGGCCTGCGAAATACATGATCTTCCTTGGCCTCTTTGGCCTAAGCTTTGTGTCAATCCCGCTGGCAGAAACCTATGCCGAGATCGAACCGTTCAAGACCGCGATCATTCTGAAATTCATGCGCGACTGGCCATTTGTGGTCTTTGCGCTGGCTCTGCTGGGGATCGGGCTGTTCATCGAACGGTTCTACTGCCGCTACCTCTGCCCGCTGGGCGGGGCGCTCGCGATCCCAGCCCGTATCCGCATGTTCGACTGGCTGCGCCGTTACAAGGATTGCGGCAGCCCCTGTCAGACCTGCGCCAACGAATGCCCCGTTCAGGCGATCCACCCCACAGGCGAGATCAATCCGAACGAGTGCGTCACCTGCCTGCATTGTCAGGTGCTCTACCAGTCCGAGGACAAATGTCCCGTCGTTATCCGCCAGTTGAAACGGCGGGCCAAGACAGGGTCGGTCACACCTAATACCCCCCTCGGGCAACCACCGGCGAACCATCCGAACGCCAAACCGCAATCCGTTTCCTAAAAAGGAGGAACGATCATGTCGGAACATGACAAGAAACTAAACGTCACACGCCGCGGGCTGCTGGGTGCATCTGCAACTGGCGCCGTGCTGGCCGGGACCGGTCTGGGCAGCACCCTGATGACCGCCAAAGAGGCCAGCGCCGCCGCTAATGCTCATCTGGAGCCCGGCGAGTTGGACGAGTACTATGGCTTCTGGTCCTCGGGCCAGACCGGTGAGCTGCGCATTCTGGGCGTGCCCTCGATGCGTGAGCTGATGCGGGTGCCAGTATTCAATCGCTGTTCGGCCACCGGCTGGGGTCAGACCAATGAGTCGCTGAAAATTCTGACCGAAGGCCTGCTGCCCGAAACCAAAGAGTTCCTAGCCGCGAACGGCAAGGTCACCTATCACAACGGGGACCTGCACCACCCACACATGTCTTTCACCGATGGCACCTATGATGGTCGTTACCTGTTCATGAACGACAAGGCCAACACCCGTGTGGCTCGCGTACGCTGCGACGTGATGAAATGCGACAAGATCATCGAGATCCCGAACGCACACGATATTCACGGCCTGCGTCCGCAGAAATATCCACGCACCGGCTATGTCTTTGCCAATGGCGAACACGAGGCACCGCTGGTCAACGACGGCCAGATTCTCGACGATCCGTCGCAATACGTGAACATCTTCACCGCCATCGATGGTGATACGATGGAGATCGCGTGGCAGGTGATGGTCTCTGGTAACCTCGACAACACCGACTGCGACTATCAGGGCAAATACGCCTTCTCCACCTCATATAACTCGGAAATGGGCATGAATCTGGCCGAGATGACCGAGAATGAACTGGACCACGTGGTCGTATTCAACCTGAAAGGCATCGAAGAGGCCGTTGCTGCCGGCAACTATCAAGAGTTGAACGGCGTCAAGGTCGTGGACGGGCGCAAAGAGGCAGGCGGCAACCTGACCCGTTACATCCCGATCCCGAACTCGCCGCATGGTGTGAACGCCGCGCCCGACAAGAAGCATATCATGATCAACGGTAAGCTTTCGCCGACCGTGTCCGTGATTGATGTCGAAAAAGTGGACGCGCTGTTTGCAGACAACGCTGACCCGCGTTCCGCGATCGTGGCTGAACCGCAGCTGGGTCTTGGCCCGCTTCACACTGCGTTCGACGGTAAGGGCAACGCCTACACCACCCTGTTCCTGGACAGCCAGGTGGTGAAATGGGACATCGCCAAGGCCATCGAAGCCTATGGTGGTTCGGACGTTGATCCGATCCTCGACAAGGTGGATGTGCAGTATCAGCCCGGCCACAACTCGACCTCGATGGGTGAGACCGCCGAAGCCGATGGCAAGTGGCTGATTTCGATGAACAAGTTCTCGAAAGACCGCTTCCTGAACGTGGGTCCGCTGAAGCCTGAAAACGAGCAGTTGATCGACATCTCGGGCGACAAGATGAAGGTAGTTCATGATGGCCCGACCTTCGCGGAACCGCACGACTCGATCCTTGTGCACCGGTCCAAAGTGAACCCGGTCAATGTCTGGGATCGAAATGATCCGATGTGGGAAGATGCCCGCAAACAGGCCGAGGCCGATGGTGTTGATCTGGACGAAGGTGCCGAAGAGCCCATCCGGGACGGCAATAAGGTCCGCGTCTACATGACCTCGACCGCGCCAGTTTTCAGCATGGAGAAGTTCACAGTCAAACAGGGTGATGAAGTAACCATCTATGTCACCAACCTGGATGACGTGGATGACGTGACCCACGGGCTGTGCCTGTCGAACTTCGGTATCGCAATGGAAGTGGCACCACAAGCCACCGCGTCTGTCACCTTCATCGCCGACCGTCCTGGTGTACACTGGTATTATTGCCAGTGGTTCTGCCATGCGCTGCACATGGAGATGCGCGGCCGGATGTTTGTTGAGCCGCGGAGCGCATAAGCAATGCGCTGGTCCCTGCTCATACCGCTCCTGCTCGGCTCGCCCCTTTGGGCGGCGGACTGGGATGTGCCCAACCGGGCGGGGGCCATCAACGAGATACTGGCGCAGGCGGCGGATGGAGACACCCTCCGCCTGAGCCCCGGTGTTTATACTGAAACGTTGGTTCTGGACCGGCCCGTCACCCTTGACGGGCTGGGACAGGCCACCATCGACGGACAAGGCCAAGGCAGCGTTATCACCGTGACCGGGCCGGGCGTGACGGTGCGCGGGCTGACGGTGATCGGCTCAGGCTCGGACCATGACGGGATCGACAGCGGAATCCAGCTGACCAAGACGGCATTCGCACCGGTGGTCGAGGATAATGTCCTGCTAGGTAATCTCTATGGCATCGACATCCACGGTGCGAAAGACAGCATCGTGCGGCGCAACCGGATCGAAGGACGACAAGACCAGCGCATGAACGACCGCGGCAATGGCGTCTATGTCTGGAATGCGCCGGGTGCGCGGGTTGAAGACAACGACATTCGCTATGGCCGCGACGGGATCTTTGTGAACTCGTCGAAGAAGAACACCTTTACCAGCAACCTGTTCCGCGATCTGCGTTTCGCGGTGCATTACATGTACGCGGACAATTCAGTGGTCAGCGACAATGTCTCGATCGGTAACGATCTGGGCTACGCGGTGATGTTTACGACCAATGTGACCGTGGCCAACAATGTCTCGATTGGCGACCGCGAACATGGCGTGATGCTGAACTATGCCAACAAGAGCGTCATCACCGGCAACGTTGTGAAAGGTGCGAAAGAGAAATGCACCTTTCTGTATAACTCGAACAAGAACGAATTCACCGACAACTGGTTCCAGGGGTGCGGCATCGGCATCCATTTTACCGCTGGTAGCGAGCGCAATCGCATCGTTGGAAACGCCTTTGTCGGCAACCGGACACAGGTGAAATACGTCTCGACCAAGTGGGTCGAGTGGTCTGAGGACGGGCGCGGAAATTACTGGTCCGATTTCGCCGCCTTTGATGTGGACGGCAACGGCATTGCCGATGCCCCCTATCGCCCCAATGACTCGATGGACCATGTGCTGTGGACCCAACCCGCAGCCAAACTGCTGCTCGGCTCCCCTGCCGTGCAGCTGGTGCGCTGGTCGCAATCGGCCTTCCCGGCGCTGCTGCCGGGGGGTGTGATGGACAGCAATCCACTGATGCAAGCCCCTGAACCCCCAGCAATGAAAAAGGTGCCTCATGACGGATAAGGCCCTGTCAATCGACCATGTTCTCAAGGACCGAGGCAAAACCCGCGTCCTTGACGACATCACCCTGTCTCTTGCCTCTGGACAGCGCGTTGCGCTGCTGGGCCATAACGGCGCGGGCAAGTCGACGCTGATCAAATCCATCCTCGGCCTGACGCCGATCAACGGTGGAACAATCCGGATCGGAGAGGCAACCCCGGGCAGCGCGCAAGCGCGGCGCGAGACGGCCTACCTTCCCGAGGCAGTGTCGTTCCACCCTGCCCTGACCGGACGCGAGCAACTGACTCTGTTTGCGAAACTGTCCGGCGCAAAAGCTGATGTGCCCGGCCTTCTGGAACGCGTTGGCCTGAGCGACGCGCTGGACCGCCGGATTGGTGCCTATTCGAAAGGCATGCGGCAGCGATTAGGTCTGGCGCAGGTGCTGCTGGGCCAGCCAAAAGTGGCGCTGTTAGATGAGCCGACAAGCGGCTTGGACCCGATTTCCCGGCAGGATCTTTATGCCATCATCGACGAGCTGGCTGCGCAAGGCACCGCCGTACTGATCGCATCCCACGCGCTCACCGAGGTCGAGGCTCGCACCGATCTGATCGCTATCATGCGCAAGGGTCAGATGGTCGCCGACGACACGCTGAACAATCTGTCGGCTTTGGCCGGTCTACCGATCCGCTTGAAAGTACGCGCCAGCGTCAATGCTGATGCCTTGGCCGCCGAATTGGGCGGCAGCCGCATCAACGGCGCGTCGGTGGAACTACTCTGTAGCCCAGCCGACAAGATGGAAGCCCTGCGCCGCATCGCTGGCATGGGCGACGCGGTGGCGGATGTCGAGATGACACCGCCGAAACTGGAAGACCTCTATCGCCATTACGCACAGGAGGAATTGAAATGACCCGCTTCCTCGCCGTCACCCGCACCGAAATGCTGATCCTGAGCCGCAACCGCTGGCTGCTGGTTGCGACATTGATCATGGTGCTGTTCGCTTTAGCCCTTACATTTGCGGGCAGCGCACCAACCGGCACACTGGGCGTGGACATGCTGACCGTCTCGGTCGCGTCGATGACCACCTTGTCGGTCTATCTTGCGCCCTTGCTGGCCCTAATGATCTCGTTCGACGCGATTGCAGGCGACTTGGATCGGGGCAGCCTGTCGCTGCTGTTGTCCTACCCGGCGGGTCGCGGGGAAATCCTGTTGGGTAAGTTCACCGCCCATCTGGCGGCGCTGGCCTTTGCCATGGCCGTCGGCTTCGGCACCGCAGGCGCGGTGGCCGCGTTCTTTGGCGGCGCAGGGCCCGAAAGCCTAATGGCACTGGCGCGCCTCATCCTCACTTCGATCCTGTTGGGCGCCGTGTTTTTGGCGCTGGGATACCTTCTGTCTGCCCTGGCAAAGGGGGCCACGGCGGCGGCGGGTTTGTCGGCCGGGCTCTGGCTGGTTTTTGTCGTCCTCTATGATCTGGGCCTGTTGGGGGCCGTCGTCATGGACAAGGGCGGCACCTTCACCCAATCCGTCTTTCCATGGGTGATGGTGGCCAACCCGGCCGACGCATTCCGACTGTGGAACATCGCCGCGACCGAAGGCGTGGCCATGGCATCCGGCATGACCGGGGCTGCGCAAGCCCTTCCCGTCTGGGCCGCGCCTGCGTCTCTGCTGATCTGGCCCGTGTTGGCCTTCGCCCTCGCCCGGCTTGCATTCCGGAGGGTTGAACCATGAAACGTCTCGCGCTGATCGCGCTGGTCGCGCTGGCGGCTTGCAAGGAAGAGGTCGCCGAAGCCCCCGATCCGGTCGATCTGACCCCAGATGCGCTGAGTTTCTTCTGCCAGATGAACATCGCCGAGCATGGCGGACCCAAGGGACAGATTCACCTGGAAGGCTACCCAGCCCCACTGTTCTTTGCGCAAGTGCGGGACATGGTGGCATATCTCAAAAGTCCGGAACGTGACGCGAAAATCACGGCCGTTTATGTCAGCGATATGGGAATTGCGCCAAGTTGGCGCCAGCCGGGGATATCCAACTGGATCGCCGCAAATGACGCGACCTTTGTCGTCGGCGGCAATGTGGCCGGGGGCATGGGCGCGCGCGAGGTGGTGCCGTTTGCCAATCCCACTGACGCTCAGACATTTGTTGACACTTACGGCGGGACGGCGATGCCCCTTCCAGACATCCCCGATGCAGAAGTGCTCGGCCCTGTTGATCTTGATCTGTCGTTGGAGACCCCTGTATGACCGCCCTATCCCGCCGTCGATTTCTGTTTATCTCAGCCGCGTGCGCGGCGGCGAACCCGGCATGGGCCTCGGACGCGCGATGGAATGGAACGGCGTTGGGTGCTGCTGCAAGTTTGCGGCTGGTTGGTTTGTCGAACACGGATGCCGCACCGATCATTGCTGCTGTTGAAGCGGAAATTTCCCGACTGGAAGACATCTTTAGCTTGTACCGCCCAGACTCGCAGCTGAGCCGGTTGAACCGGGACGGTGTACTTACTGCTCCGGCTCAGGAATTGTTGAATGTGTTGAGCTTGTGCACAGCCCTGCACCAAGCTTCGAAAGGTGCGTTCGATCCAAGTATTCAACCGATGTGGTTGGGTTTGGCGAACGGGGCTCGCCCCAAAGACTTGATTGAGGCTCAACGCCTGGTTGGTTGGGAAAAAGTGTCTTTTGACGCGTCTAATGTGCGCCTTCCGGATCCGGGCCAATCGGCCTTGACGTTGAACGGCATCGCGCAGGGTGCCATCACCGATCGCATCGCTGCTCTGCTACGCGACTTTGGCTTGCGAGATGTTCTGGTAAACATGGGAGAGGTCGCCGCTTTGGGCACGCGAAGCGATGGAACGCCTTGGAAAGTTGGGTTGGCCAAACCGGATCAAAGGGTGTTGAAACGCATTGCGTTGCGGAACCGCGCCGTTGCTACGTCGTCATCCTTGGGCACACAGCTAGGTCACGGGCTTGGACATATCCTCACCTCTGCAGGGCCAGTGCGCCGCAACAGAACAGTTTCGGTTTCAGCACCGAACGCAAGCCTAGCAGATGGGCTTTCAACCGCCATATGCGCCGCCCCAGACAGTCACGCAGAGGAAATTGTTCAACGGTTTCCCGGCACCCGGATTGAATTGAACGCCTAAGAAAGCCGCCAAAGTGTCAAAGTGATCAATAAAATTTCTGAACGAATATGACTTGGATCAAGTCAGATTCGCGACTTGGCGGTTATCAAAACAAACACGCGAACAAAAAATGTCCACATTCGAGTCACCAGCCATGAGCCAGATGACGAGTAGACGCGCTTTTCTCAGCGCGCGCATACTTAGGGAAGATCGCGATGCGATCCGCCCGCCGGGCGCGGCCGTTTCGGACTTTGCAGATCTGTGCACACGCTGCGAGGATTGCGCCTCGGCTTGCCCCGAAAACGTCATCACATTCGATGACGGTGGTTTTCCCACTCTCGACTTTTCCGCAGATGGTTGCACCCTATGTGGAGACTGCGCCCAAGCGTGCCCAACACTTGCGCTGTTGCCCGAACGTGTGGCCCAATGGCCGTGGCGTGCACAAGTTGATGCGGCAAGCTGCCTGTCAATGAACGGGGTCAGCTGCCGCGTATGCCAGGACAATTGCGAGCAAGACGCCATCCGCTTTCGTCTGCAACTGGGCGGACGGGCGGAGCCTGCGCTTGATACCGAAGTCTGTATCGGTTGCGGAAGCTGCTCTGCTGCCTGCCCCGCCGGGGCCATCTCGATGCACCGCCCCACCCCACAACACCCGGAGGTGACCTAATGAATATCTGTGGCTGTCTCGTCCACATCGCCCCAGATCACACCGACGCCGCGCGTGCGGCAATGACTGGAACCCAAGGCGTCGAGCTTCATGCCGAAGCCGAGGATGGCCGGTTTGTAGTGGTTGTCGAGGATACCGCTGAAAAGCTGGCCTCGGACACCATTATGGATCTGCACCAGATCCCCGGCGTGATCTCTTTGTCGCTGACATATCACCATTTCGAAGATCCGGCGGAGACATCTCCGCAATCAAATGCCCAAAGCCAACCGACCAGCAGGAGGCCCATGCAATGACTGTTTCTGAATCCCGTCGTACTTTTCTAAAGGCATCCGCCGCTGCCGCAACGGCCTCGGCCGCTGGCATTCCGATGGCCGCCGGTCAGGCCAATGCGCAGGCCGATGCGCCCGATATTCGCTGGGACAAGGCCGCTTGCCGTTTCTGCGGCACTGGATGCTCGGTTCTGGTTGGCACCAAGGATGGCCGCGTTGTCGCCACACAAGGCGACCCCGACGCACCCGTGAACCGGGGTCTGAACTGCATCAAAGGCTATTTCCTGTCCAAGATCATGTACGGCAAGGATCGCCTGACCACCCCACTGCTGCGCAAAACCAACGGCGAATACGACAAGAACGGTGAATTTGAGCCCGTCAGCTGGGATGAAGCCTTTGATGTCATGGCCGCCAAATGGAAAGAGGCCCTGGCCAAGAAAGGCCCGACCAGCGTCGGCATGTTCGGCTCGGGCCAATGGACCGTCTGGGAAGGTTACGCTGCGGCCAAAATGATGAAAGCAGGCTTCCGGTCAAATAATATCGACCCCAATGCACGCCATTGCATGGCCTCGGCTGTTGTGGGTTTCATGCGTACCTTTGGCATCGACGAGCCGATGGGGTGCTATGACGATCTGGAACACGCCGATACCTTCGTGCTGTGGGGTTCGAACATGGCCGAGATGCACCCGATCCTGTGGTCGCGCCTGACGGATACGCGCCTGACAAAACCGGGATGCGAAGTGCATGTACTGTCGACCTTCGAGCATCGCTCGTTCGAACTGGCCGACAACGGAATGGTGTTCGAACCACAGACAGACCTGGCAATCCTGAATTATATCGCCAACTACATCATCCAGAATGGCGCGGTGAACGAGTATTTCGTGCGTAACCACGTCAATATCACTAAGACCGCAACCGATATCGGTTATGGCCTGCGTGAAACCAATGCGTTGCAGCAGGAAGCCGCGAACCCGAACTCGGGCAAGCTGGAAACCATCAGTTTCGAGGAATACGCCGAGGCTGTCGCACCCTACACGCTGGAGTACACTTCCGAGCTGTCCGGCGTCCCTGCGGATAAGCTGGAAAAACTGGCGCAGCAATATGCAGACCCAACACGCAAGGTCATGAGCCTGTGGACCATGGGCTTCAACCAGCACACACGCGGGTCCTGGGTGAACTCTCTGATGTACAACGTGCACCTGCTGGTGGGTAAGATATCGGAACCCGGCAACTCGCCCTTCTCGCTGACCGGTCAGCCCTCGGCCTGTGGCACCGCGCGTGAGGTCGGCACCTTTGCCCATCGCCTGCCCGCCGACATGGTCGTCGCGAATGATGAGCACAGGGAAATTTGCGAAACCGCTTGGAACATTCCGGCTGGCACCATCCCGCCAAAGCCCGGCTTCCACGCCGTGTTGCAGCACCGCAAACTGAAAGATGGTGAGCTGAACGCTTACTGGGTTCAGTGCAACAACAACATGCAGGCTGCGCCCAACATCAACGAAGAAGGCTATCCCGGTTACCGCAATCCGGAAAACTTCATCACCGTATCTGATCCTTATCCGACAGTTACGGCGGTGTCTGCCGACCTGATCTTGCCCACCGCGATGTGGGTCGAGAAGGAAGGTGCATATGGCAACGCGGAACGCCGCACCCAATTCTGGCGTCAACAAGTCAAGGCGCCGGGCGAAGCGAAATCCGACCTGTGGCAGTTGATGGAGTTTTCGAAACGCTTCACCGTCGAAGAGGTCTGGGGCGAAGAGCTGCTGGCCAAGATGCCCGAACATCGCGGCAAGACCATGTATGACGTGCTGTTCGCCAACGGCAGGGTTGACCAATTCCCGCTGTCCGAAACTGCGGAAGGCTTCGACAACGACGATGCCGAGCATTTCGGTTACTACGTCCAGAAAGGTTTGTTCGAGGAATATGCCGATTTCGGGCGTGGTCATGCGCATGACCTTGCTCCGTTCGACATGTATCATCAGGCACGCGGCATGCGTTGGCCGGTCGTGGATGGCAAGGAAACGCTCTATCGCTTCCGCGAAGGATATGACCCCTACGTGCCCGAAGGCGCGGATGTGAAGTTCTACGGTCACAAAGACGGTAAAGCCAAGATCATCTTTGCGCCGTACGAACCTGCCGCCGAAGTGCCCGATGAGGAGTACGATCTGTGGCTGTCAACGGGCCGCGTTCTGGAGCACTGGCACTCGGGCTCGATGACTCGCCGGGTTCCGGAACTGCACCGCGCTTATCCGTCGGCTGTGGTGTACATGCACCCAGAAGACGCGCGTGATCGCGGCTTGCGGCGCGGGCAAGAGATTGTCCTGTCCACCCGTCGCGGGGAAGTCACCAGCCGAGTGGAGACCCGAGGCCGGAACAAGGTGCCGCGTGGTTTGGTCTTCATGCCCTGGTTCGACGAGCATCAGTTAACCAACAAACTGACGCTGGACGCGACCTGCCCGCTTTCGAAAGAGACCGACTTCAAGAAGTGCGCCTGCAAGGTCGAGCGCGCGTAACCAGCAAGGATTGTACGGGTAATTCCCATGCCTCTTGTCGACACACCCCTTTCGCCGCAACGGCGCCGGTTCCTGCAGGACTCGGCCCGCGCGGCGGGCGGCTGCGTTGTCGCCGGGTCGGTGCTGGCCTATCTGGCCCGCGACGCCCGCGCGCTGCCAGCCGAGGCTTTGCGCCCGCCCGGCGCATTGCCGGAAAAGGAGTTTCTGTCGGCCTGCATCCGCTGCGGTCTGTGTGTGCGGGATTGCCCCTACGACACCCTGAAGCTGGCCGAACTTGGATCGGATGCGGTAGCAACCGGAACGCCGTTTTTCACCGCGCGGGATATTCCCTGCGAAATGTGCGACGACATTCCTTGTGTGGCCGCATGTCCAACAGGGGCATTGGACCCCGGGTTGGACAATATCGACGATGCCAAAATGGGCGTCGCGGTGCTGGTCGATCAAGAGAACTGCCTGAACTTCCTCGGCCTGCGTTGCGATGTCTGTTACCGCGTTTGTCCGGTGATTGATGAAGCGATCACGCTCGAGACCGAGCATAATACTCGATCCGGTCATCACGCGCTGTTCATTCCGACCGTCCATTCCGATCGCTGCACTGGCTGCGGCATGTGCGAAAAAAGCTGTGTTCTACCCGAAGCAGCCATCAAGGTTCTGCCTACGCGGCTGGCGCGTGGTAGTTCGGCAGAACACTACCGGAAAGGCTGGGAAGAAAAGGCTGCCAAGGGCGCGCCGGTTGTCGAAGGGATCATTGATTTGCCCGACCGTTTGCCAGGACCTGGCACCGACAACTTGGTTTCTCCGGGCGGGTTTGCCCCCGGATATGAACTACCCGGAGTCGGACAATGAGCGCCCGCACGCATATGCCTGTAGGTCACGAGGCAGTCGAAAGCAAAGGTTGGATCGGCGCACATCGCTATCTGTTATTGCGCCGCGTAAGTCAGCTGTTCTTTCTGGTTCTGTTTCTGCTGGGTCCGTGGTTCGGCATATGGATCGTGGAAGGAAACCTGGCGGGGTCGCTGACGCTGGGCGTGTTGCCCCTGACAGACCCTTTCATCCTGTTGCAAAGCTTCGTTGCGGGTCATTTGCCTGAGGTGACGGCACTGATCGGCGGGCTGATCGTTTTGGCGGTTTATGCGCTGATCGGCGGTCGGGTCTATTGTTCCTGGGTTTGCCCTATCAACCCGGTGACGGATGCCGCGAACTGGCTGCATCGCAAGCTGGATCTGCCCAAAGGTTGGCAGCCCAAGCGCAGTTCGCGCCTGTGGGTTCTGGCAACTGTCTTGCTTGTGTCGGGCCTGAGCGGTGTGATCGCGTGGGAGCTGGTAAATCCGATCACCATGCTCCATCGCGGACTGGTTTTCGGCATGGGTTTTGTTTGGGCCATGATTGCCGCGATCTTTATCTTTGACGTGATTGTCTCACGTCATGGCTGGTGTGGTCATCTGTGTCCAGTCGGTGCGTTCTATGGCCTGATCGGGTCAAAAAGCCTGCTACGTGTAAGCGCCACCAATCGCGCCGCCTGTGACGACTGCATGGATTGCTATGCGGTCTGTCCGGAAAATCAGGTGATCTCACCCGCGCTGAAAGGCAAGTCGGGACACACGCCACTGATCCTGTCACCCGACTGCACAAACTGCGGACGTTGCATCGATGTCTGCGCAGTCGACGTTTTTAACTTTACTCACCGGTTTGACGACCACGTCGTTCAACCTTCCGATCCAGTTGCCGCGCCTGAACCGCGCGCTGCCAGACCTATCTAGGGGAGTGCCAAGATGAAAAGATCAATCGTTACAGGCGGAATTGCCCTTCTACCCGTATTGTTGCTGAGCGGATGGGCCCTCGCGCAATCCGTACAAGTTGAAACCCTGCGAGGCGCGGACGTGGACGAACCGATCCCGCTGGATCAAATCCACAAAAATGTAGAAGGACGGATGCAGCGCAATTATCGCCAGCAGCCGCCGCTGATCCCACACTCGATCGAACAATATCAGATCGATGTGCGCACCAATCAGTGCCTGTCCTGCCATGACTGGTCCAAAGCTGGCGAGAGAAATGCACCGACCCTTTCGATGACCCACTATCTGGACCGCGAAGGCCGCGAGTTGGATCGCATCGCAGGAACCCGGTATTTCTGCAATCAGTGCCACGTTCCGCAAGCGGACGCGCCGCCGCTGGTCGATAACGTGTTCCAGCCCTCAACTGGCAACTGATTCAACTCAAGACTGAAAGGAGCAGCGACATGGCAGACTCCCCCGAAAAACGCGGCTTTTTAGGTCGACTGTGGAACGCGATCTGGACACCGGCGGTAATGTTCAGCTCGGGCTTTCTGATCCTTGCAGGATTTCTGGCCGGTATCCTGTTCTGGGGTGGGTTTCACTGGACCCTGGAATTGACCAATACAGAAGAGTTTTGTGTTTCGTGCCACACCATGGAAACGAATCTGGGCGAATACCGCGAGACGATCCACTACAACAACCATTCCGGTGTGCGTGCGATCTGTTCCGATTGCCACGTTCCGGATGAGTGGAACCACAAGATCAAAGCCAAGATCATGGCCGTGAAAGACGTCTATCACGAGCTTGCCGGAACCATCAGCACGCCCGAGAAATACGAGGATCACCGGCTGGCAATGGCCTCGGCGGTGTGGAAAAAGATGAAAGCGTCCGACAGCCGCGAATGCCGCAACTGTCACAACTTCGACTATATGGACTTTACCATTCAGGAAACCCGCGCCGCGTCGGAACACCAGCGCGCTATCGACACAGGCATGACCTGTATCGATTGCCACCAGGGTATCGCGCACAGCCTGCCGCCGAACTACCTGGAAACATATGAGAATGTGACCGCGGGACTTGAAGGCGAAGTTCTGGAAGAACATGCGACCGCATCTGGCGACGATATCCGTGACTTCCTGAACAACAGCTCGAATTGAAGGGGGAGCGGAGATGCTAGAGATACTGGGAACGATAGGCGGCAACATCCTAAGCCTGCCCGGCATTCTGGGGCTGGCCCTTGGCATGATGACCCGCAAGCTGTGGCTGGGCGCGGCATTGGGTGGCGCAGTCGGTATATTCGAAACGCTGGTGTTTGCTGGCTTTCAATTCGCGCAAGTCGAAGGTTTAGAGCTTGTCATCGCCGTCGTGGTCGGTGTCTGCGCAGGCAGCTTGGGCACGGCCATTCGACTCAAGGGTTCTACGGCCTGACATAGATCCGGTTCCGCCACCCCGGCGGGACCGACACACGCCAACAGACCTTAGGGCTCAATCTGGATTCAATCCAAGGAAGTTAAACAGTTCAGGAAACGGGTAGTCCTGCCTGTCGGCATCCGCCCCAAAAGCAAGAATGCCGGATTGGCGGTCTGCAAATGTGCCGTCTGAAAAGTAGGGCAAGCTTTTGTCGTATCTGGACAACGTTTTCTCCGAAATGCCATGCGTTCTTTTCATGTAGTGCGTCAGACGTTTCTTCGGAAAATTCTCAGCCGCGATTTCATTATGCACATCATCAAGTCCGAAGTGCTTTAGAAAAGCCAAAAGGGACAGGGTATAGATCTCTTCTATTTCGCGGGTCGTGTTGGCCCAGGGTTTGACTGGTCCTGTAAAGTGAACGTAACGGGGGTTCAGCAAAGCTATGATCTTGCCCGGCAGGTATGAGTGCTGCCAATTCCACGATGGCGACAACTCTAGCCAGTTTCCGTCCACAGCAATGTTAAGTGCGCTTTGGTCGGCCAAGGGCAGAGGATCACTCGCACCAGTCAACGCGCCAAGCGCCTTTTCAAAGATGTTTTCCGCAATCAAAGCCCTGCTGTTGACGAACAGCATACCGGCATTGAAGTACTTTTGCTGCGCGCCTGCAGGTAATAAATTGAAGTCTGCGTTTTTCCAGAACCGGCCCTGCGTCCAGCGGGTGTTATCGGCCACGGCCGCAATGGGCTGTTCAAAACCCTGCAACTGCATCAGGTCTGACGGCGACCCCCAACGTTGCACGATGTCATTATCAAGATACAGTACAAATTCGTGCAAATGAGACAGATCGCCTAGTGCTTTTAGCCTGAGCAAAGTCGCCTGGGACACGTAACCATGCGACTTGAATTTTTCGGGCGGGACAATATCGTCCAAACAATAGACGATCCTGAAATATCTTGAAAACAGAGTTTCCAACCGCGGATCTACCTGAGCCGAGACATAAAGGTAATGCTGAATCTCGTTGGTCGTGTCGAGCAAGAATGATCGCACCAACGCATAGGCCGCCTGCCAAATCTGGTTTTCGTCCGTGCACAGCACGACAGCCATTTTTTTGTCGCTGGTCATCCGACACAATCCTGCGGGTCATAACTTGAACGCAAAAATGGGCCGAAAGGTATCGAGAGCGATAGGCTATCAATCATATTGACCAAGTACTTTTTGCATCGCTAGGATTTTGGGTGCGCCGCGTCGCTTGAACTTGTCGGGGAAGACGAAGGCGAACCCGATTTCATCCGCAAGAGCGTTCAGATCGCGCTCGATCTCCTGATCAGAGTGCGCAAACCTACGGGTACGTTGGAAGTCATGGAATAGATCTCCCGTCTTGGGAAAATCCGGGTTCTCAAACGTGCCCGGTTGCCAGTGGAGGTCCTCGATAATGTAAATCCCACCATCCTTGAGTTTTGGCCACATCTCCAAAAGCGCGAATTGCTGATGATGCGAGGCGTGCGAAGCGTCGTCGATGATCACATCAAAGGGCTGTTCAAACTGGGCCGCTGCAGCTTTGATGTTCTCACGCTTTTCCATATCGCATTGGACGAAATCAAACCTAGGCCCCTTGCGCCAAGAAAAGTCCGAGATATCCAGACCCGTGACATGAGCATGTTCGAAATATTCCAGCCACATATCAACCGATGGAACGCGATCCGTTTCACGGTCTGCCCGACGCCCCCGCACCTCGGGGCCACCGCGCAACAACCCCATTTCAAGCAACCGAATAGGCTTGTCCCGAAGCGGGTGAAACAGAAGCTCGTACAGCCGCGTGTAACCATGAGCCAGATCCGTCAGTCCCTTGTCGGTACCGTGTTTTTTGGCCAGCTGGGTGAGATTGGGCATTTTTGGGGCCGCGCTCCGTGAATTCAGACTTGTGATCATCCCTACTGCATTGAGCGAGGGCCGGGTATTTGTCAATCAGCGATCCTGTTGGCCTTGAACGCTGTTTGGGTCGAGTACCTCGTAGCGTTCTAATTCAACACGCGGCCTCGTTCTTTGTCATTGGGTTGCTGCAATTCATTTCTTAACCGATTTCAATTGGCAAGCTGAGCAGCAAAAACGAACCTGTGGAACGGGATTCCCCCTTTCCAATATCGCTTTGATACCCTGACTCACTATTCCCAACTGAAGGCAGCAAAGGCGGGTTGAAATTTCAACAGGATTTCTTCAAACAAGATAACTCGTTAACGAAGTTGCCCTTGCGTCAAGCGCCTTCTAAAAAATCCTCTCTATTTTTGCCTATGCAAATACAATATAAACTGTGGGGACTATGAGGGGAAAAATATGGGCGGGATCGCAAGACTATGACGCGGGTCCTTGAGGCAAAACGTATTTCCAAAGTTCTAAATCTGGCCGGTCTGACGGATCATTTATCGATGTTCCGGCAAGAAGGCGTGGACGACCAGCTTTTGGACGATCTGACCGACCCGGAACTGCGCGACCTTGGGTTGAGCGTTGGGGAAAGAAAAAGGTTTCGCAAAGCTCAGGCGGAACTCAAAAGCAAAGACGCGTCAGGCCGAGATGGAGTAAAGTCCGAGGCCGAACGAAGGCAACTGACTCTGGTCTTTTGCGACCTCGTCGGATCCACGCAGCTTGCACAGCGCTATGATCCCGAAGACCTGATGCAGATCATGAATCTGTACTTGGATACAGCCATCGGCACCTTGAAACAGCATGGCTGTCATCTGGCCTATCGTCAGGGCGATGGCATCATGGTGTATTTTGGGTATCCCAAAGCAATGGAAGACGACGCTGAGCGGGCTGTAAGGGCAGTTTTGGAAACCATTGAGGCTGTTCAAAACCTGGACAACAAATTCGGTGAAAAACTTAATCTGCGTGCAGGAATCGCAACCGGAATGGTCGTTGTTGGCATCGTGTCCTCGAAAAGCCTTGGGTCTGAGGAATTTTTGGTTGGCGAGACGGCGAACCTTGCGTCCCGGTTGCAAGGGCTCGCTAAGCCTGGGGAGGTGATCGTCTCATCAGAAACAATGCGGCTGACACAGGGAACGTTCGAATTCGAGCCGCGCGGTAGCCATGATTTGAAAGGGTTCGAAGACCAGCGCAAAGTCTTTTGCGTGCTCAAGGAAACCGTATCTGCCAGTCGATTTGAGGCCCGGACCGGACAATCTGCAGTCAAACTGGTGGCACGGCACGACGACCTGTCGACTTTGACTCAGCTTTGGTCTGCAGCACAGGAAGGGGCCGGCAGAATGGCACTTGTCGGCGGCGCGGCAGGTATAGGCAAGTCGAGACTGATCAAGTCGCTGTCTGAAACGGTCGGGGTCAAACCGCTTACCCTACAATGTACGCCACACCTGACCAGTCTACCTCTACACCCTATAATAAACGAGTTACGACGTGTGTCAGGCGACCAATCCGACGAAAATATCCAGGCTGCGGTAACAGGTTTTGTTCAATCCGCCTCGCGTGTGAACGAAACGGACTTGCCCGTCCTGCTGGATTTGGCAGGTGTCGACTCGGGCGCGCCCGCCGAACCTGATCCGCTGAAAAAGGCGCGGAAATCCATGGATGTGCTTCTGCGCAGCCTTGCCAGCATATGCGACAGGCGCGGCACGTTGCTGTTGGTTATAGAAGATGTTCACTGGGCAGATGCCACCACATTGGATTTTCTGGACACACTTGCTGCCAATCTGGCAGGTTTCCCGGTACTTATGGTTCTGTCACACCGGCCTGAATACGAGCCGCCAGAGCATTACCTGGACAAGGCGGCAACCGTCGATCTGTCACCGCTTGCAAGGACAGAGGCATCCGAGTTGGTACGCCGTGTGGCCGAGCCCTTTAGTCTGCCAGTTATTCTGATCCGTCAGATCATTGAAAAAGCGGATGGGGTTCCTCTGTTCATTGAGGAAATAACAAAGGCGGTTCTGGATCAGCTACCCGCCGACGCGCCGATCAATGCCGAGGTGCTGGATGCGCTGAGCGTTCCATCCACGCTGCAGGATTCGTTGATGTCACGCCTTGACAGAATGGAAAACGCCAAACCTGTTGCGCAGTTGGGATCAGTCATCGGGCGCAGCTTTTCAGCACGCATGATCGACGCGGTCGCCCAGGACAGCATGGATGTCGACAAAGCCTTGCTGGAATTGATGGCGGCCGGTGTACTGTTGGCGACCAGCGACGAAGGGTCCGCCACCTATACGTTCAGCCACGCGCTTGTTCAGGATACCGCCTATAACTCTCTGCTACGCGACGATCGTCAAAAACTGCATCTGAAAATTGGCAAAGCCCTACTTGAAAAGCACAAGGCCTTTGGCAACCCAGCCCCTGACACCATCGCGCATCACTGCGATTTGGGTGGTTTAAAGGACGAAGCTGTCGCCCACTGGTTCACCGCAGGCGAGCAAGCCCTGTCCCGACTCGCGAACTTGCCCGCGATCTCAGCCTTTCGGGCGGCGCTGCGCAATCTCGGGTCCATGCCCGCAACTGCCGAACGTGACGGGTTCGAATTGCGCGTTCAGATGAACATTCTGCCCGCTTACATGGCGATCTATGGCTGGTCTGCTGATCAGGTCGGAGAGACAGCCGCGCGCGCCATGGAGCTTGCCCAGTCTCTGGGTGATGGAGAGACGCTTTTCGCTGCAACCTTCTGCCGTTGGACCAATTTCTTTGTTGGTGGCCAAATGAATCACGCAATGGAGATGGGACAGGCGCTGGATGCGATGGCTGGAATGACCGGGGATCCGGTTGCCAACGTTCTCACCGCCCGCGCGCTGAGCTTCACCCATTACTTCCGTGGTGAGTTCGCCGAATGTGAGCGTCAGCTTGACCGGGCCTTTGCCCTGATATCGCCAGAACTTGATATGGCGATGATGCCGATGACGCAGTCTTCGACCATGGCTTCGCTGTTGGCGATTCAAGGATGCCTGCTATGGCAGCAAGGTAAGTTCGACAAAGCTGAAACTGCGCGTCTTAAGTCCATTGAAGTCAGCAGGGCGCTGAACCACGCGCCCAATCTGGTCTATATCATGGGTGCCTGCTGCATGTTCCTGCCTTACGCTGGTGAGTGGGACAGGATGGACGTAACGATGAAGGAAGCCCGCAAGATCGCAGATGAGGAAGGGTTCCTGTATCTGCACGCCATGCAGGACATCTATATGGGTCTTGCACAGGCCGGGAAAGGCGACCTTGCTGATGTGCCCGAACAGATCGAAGCGCGCATGAACCTGATTTCGAAATCAGGCGGCAACTTCACTTTCCCGCAGAATCAGATCGTATTGTCGGAAATAATGATCGATCATGGTGACCTCGATAGGGCGATGGACCGGCTCGAGGCGGTCTGCGCACCCGGCTGGGAACGCGGAGAAACGCTAAACAAGCCTGAATATCACCGCGTGCGAGCCAAGGCCTTCGCGGCAAGCGGGAAAATAGATGCAGCCAGGGCTGAAGCCGTGCAGGCACTAACGCTGGCGCGCAGCATTGGGGCTATTGTGCAGGAAGATCGGGCCAGACAATTTCTGGACCAACTGACCGAAAAAAAATTGAACAAAACCAAGTGAACCGCCAAATATGGCGGCAAAACCAAGAGGGATTTGACATGACCGATGCATTGGACTGGGGCGACGCCCAGTGGAACGCCGTGAACAAAGCCGTCCATGATGAGGCGCTCCGCGCGCGGGTGGCCGCAAGTTTTCTGCCACTATACGGGCCGCTCCCCGCTGATACACAATCGGTCCCGCTGAACCGGCTTGAACTGGTCGACAACGAAAACGGCACTGCAAAACGCCTTGGTGTCAACGACTTTGACACCACGCGCCTGACCACTGTGTCTGTGAACGTCTATCTGAAAAGCGCGCAGATGGCCGACCCCGAGCTGTCCGCGGCGTTGATCATGTTCCGCCGTGCGGCTGCGATTGTGGCACGGGTCGAAGACGACATCATCTTCAACGGCCAACCGGGCACCGGGCAAGGTCCCAAACCCAACTCTAGCGCGCCCACCTCTTTGCCACCGATCTATACCGTCAGCGGCGGCGGCAAATACGAAGGCTTGCTGGAAGCGGGTGAGACATCTTCTGGTTCGTCGTCAGCAAAGAAGACAACCTACACCGGCACCAAAGTGTTCGAAGCGGTGGTTGCGGGTATCAATGAACTGGAATCGCGCGGGTATCTGGGCCCCTATGCCTGTGTGATGGGCAATGGCCTGTTCCAGGCCGTGACGACGCCGCTGGAAAACTCGATGGTGCTGCCGCGGGACAGCATTCTGCCGTTTCTGGATGGTCCGTTGCTGCGCTCGGGCACCCTGCCCGCGAATAACGCAGCGCTTGTGTCGCTGCAAGGCGCACCTGTTGAAATCGTGGTGCCATCTGAAATCGCGGTCAAGTACTTGCAGACTTCGTCGGAAGGTGAGCATGTCTTCCGTGTGCAACAGAAATTCCGCCTGCGGATCAAGGAAGAACAGGCCATCTGCACCCTCACCTGCTGACCGGAGGCTTGGCTGTGCGCGAGTTTACAGACCGGGGTGTAACCCTGCGCTGGTCAGAAACGATCAGTGCAACCGGTGACAAGCGAGCTTTGATAGAAGCTGGACCATCCGTTTCGCCTCATGACACAATGCGGCTGATCTGTTCACCGGATGGCGGCCCCGAGCGGGCCATTCGCGGCTGGCCTTTGAGCTATGATAAGAAAACCGGGCTTCAGCGCTTTGCGGCAACACTTCCCTCGGTAGCACAGGACAAGACACTTTGCTGGCGTCCGGTATTGACGTCTGGCGGCCATGAGTATGACCCAGGACCGGACACTGCCCCCAAGACAGCACCGGTGCAAAAGCCAAACCCCGCGCCACAACCACCGGTTTTGGACCATATCGCCAAGTTCGTTGTCCCCTTCGCCAGCGATTTCCACCCTTCGGGCGAGACGCCGGACGGGGTTTGGTTGCATTTCGCCATCAAGGAAGGCGGTACGGTCGAAGGCCCTCATTTGAATGGGGTGATTGAACCGGTTGGAGGCGACTGGATGCGTGTGCGTCCTGACGGCGTGGGGCTTCTCCATGCCAAAGCGCTGATCAAGCCAGCGGACGGCGGCGCTCCGATCCTGTTTGAAGATACCGGCATGTGTGAGTTTGGCCCCGATGGTTATGCCGCACTGTTGAAGGGGAACCTGCCTGCGTCGGCCCCTGTGCGGGTGGCGTCGCGCTACCTGACCTCGAACCTGCATTACAGCTGGATGAATCGGGTGCAGGGGTTTGGCATTGGCGAAGCCAGCCTGTCGGACATAACCCTGCGCTTTGACGTCTATTCCGCGAAAGGAACATCAGATGGCTGAAAAGGTTGTCATTCTTGGGGGTGGCGTGGCCGGCATGAGCGCCGCGCACGAACTGATCGAACGCGGTTTCGAGGTTGAGATCCACGAACGCCAAATGATCCCCGGCGGCAAGGCACGCAGTATCCCTGTGATGAAGGGTGAAGGCGATCACGGCTCGAAGGCAAAGCATATCAAAGCGCTGGAGAATTGGGCCGAGATGGACGGGGCCAGCTATCCGCCCGGAGTGAAACGCCCATGGTTGCCAGGCGAGCATGGGTTCCGGTTCTTCCCGAACTTCTATCGACATATTACCGACACGATGGCCCGTACGCCTTATTACGACAAAGGCACGTGCTTTGATAATCTGGTGCCGACCACTCAGGTTCTGGTCAGTCAGTTCGACAAGCCCGGCATCATTGTACCCGAGCGATTTCCTCGCACCCTCAAAGACGTGGCGGATGCGTTCAAGACAATTGCCTTCGCGCTCTCGCCAAGGGACCAGATAGCATATGAGGATGTCGAGCATTTCGTTGCCTGCATGTGGCGGATAGCGACGTCCTGCAAGGAACGCCGGTTCGACGAATATGAACGGATCGGATGGTGGGATTTCATCGGGGCGGAAGACCGTTCGGAAGCGTATCAGAAGTTTCTTGCCATCGGCCTGACACGGTCTCTGGTGGCCGCTAAAGCCACGACTGCCAGCACCAAGACCGTTGGCGACATTGCCGTGCAGCTGCAGTTGGGCATTGCCACGCCTGAGCCGCATTGCAACAGGTTGCTGAACGGACCGACCAACTTAGTATGGATTCAGCCCTGGCTGGATTACCTCAAAAGCAAGGGGGTCGTTTACAACTTCGAGTCCAAGGTAACAGGCATCGAATGCCAAAACGGGCGGATCACCGGTGCGACGGTTGAACAGGATGGCAGAGAACAGAACGTAACAGGCGACTGGTTCATCAGTGCCATGCCGATCGAGCGCATCGCGCCACTTCTCACGCCCGAGATGATGGCAGCCGATCCGGCGCTTGCCAAACTGCCACTGCTAGCAAACGACGTTCAGTGGATGAACGGTATTCAGTTCTATCTGACCAAAGAGGTCACACTTACAAACGGGCATGTGATCTTCATCGATAGCCCGTGGGCTCTGACCGCCGTGTCGCAAAAACAGTTTTGGCCGGGGATCAACTTTGACAACTGGGCTGAAGGCAAAACCAAAGGCCTGCTTTCAATTGATATTTCGGAATGGGACAAGCCGGGCTTGAACGGAAAGACCGCGCGCAATTGCACCCGGGAAGAGATTGCAAAAGAAGTTTGGGAGCAGCTCAAACGCAGTCTCAACGTGGATGGCGAGACTCTGCTGCGGGATGAGGATATGCACTACTGGTTCCTTGATCCCGACATCGTGCAGGACCCCGAAGATCCCAAACGCCAAAGCAATGTGGAACCTCTGCTTGTCAACCGCATCAACAGTTGGCGATTGCGGCCAGATGCGGCCACGCTGATCCCGAATTTCTTTCTGGCATCCGACTATGTGCGCACCTTTACTGACCTTGCCACAATGGAAGGGGCGAATGAGGCCGCGCGCCGGGCAGTCAACGCGATCCTGCAACGCAGCGGATCGGATGCCGAGCCCTGCCAGATCTGGGACCTGCACGAGCCTGATATCCTGAAACCGCTGCGCGCCTATGACTACGCGCGTTATCAAGCGGGTCTGCCGTGGGACAACAGGTTTGCTGTCGCGGTCGAAGCTGCACTGAAAATGGGCCAAGACACCGCAGGGATTGATCGCGGTGGTGACGGGCCATTGGCAGCCATCGGTGAACCGGCTGCAGAGTATTCAAAACCCGGCGGTATCATCGAAGACCCGGCCATTGCCGAAGCGCTGCGCATGATTTGCCCGCCAAAAGAACTGTTTGATCTGATGGCCAGCTATGAACCAACGGCAGATCTTCCGATACCCGGAGATGAGGTTGCCGAAGATGTGGCCTATGATCTGGGCCGGGACAGCGGTCAGTCTGATGTGCTGTCCAGAGCCCTGCCGATAACGGATGCACCCTTTGCCTCTGCTGGAACCGGGTTTGCCCCCGCCAGCGCGCAGAGCAGCAAACCTCGCGTGATCATCACGCAGAAGGGTTAACCTTTGAAACCCGGAACCGCGCATCTGGACCCTGCGGCACAGCAGGAGTTTCTGAAACAGCTGACCTCTTACGGGGATCGCGCGCGCGAAACTCTGTTGGGGCTTTTGCCAACGGGTGAACCCCAGGCTTACCTGTATGGTCCGATACGGGATTACATCGAAACATCAGGCAAAGGACTACGGCCCGCGCTATTGCTGGCCACATGCGAAGCCTTTGGCGGCAACACCGAGGAAGCACGAGTGTCCGCAGCTGTGCTGGAGCTTTTGCACAATGCCTTTCTGATCCACGATGATATCGAAGACCAAAGCGATTTCAGGCGTGGGCGTGCATGTATGCACCAGCGGCTTGGGATCCCTTTGGCCATAAATACAGGCGACGGGATGCAGGCGCTGGCCCTGCGGCTGTTGCGACAAAATCTGGGGTCGCTTGGACTGGAAACCGGGATGCGTGTCGTGGACGAGTTCGACCATCTGCTACAGCAGTCCATCGAAGGTCAGGCGTTGGAGCTGGGTTGGATACGGGACAATCGGCTAAACGTGGGCGCCTCGGACTATCTGCGGATGTGTCTCAAAAAGACCTGCTGGTACAGTTTCATTCACCCCATGCGGATCGGCGCATTGATTGCACGGCCGCAGGATGTCGCCTCGGGCACACTGAATTTGGATGACTTCAACGCGTTCGGTTTCTTTCTGGGCGCGGCGTTTCAAATTCAGGATGACGTTCTCAACCTTGTTGGTTCGCAAGATAAATACGGCAAGGAAATTGGCGGCGACATCTATGAGGGCAAGCGTACGCTGATGTTGGGGCAACTTGGTCTGCACGCAGATGAGCCGGAACAGAAGCGATTGGCCGAACTGCTATCAAACCCGCGCGAAAATCGCTCAAGTCAAGATGTTGAATGGGTGCTTGAGCGTATGGACCACTATGGCAGCATCCGATTTGCGCAAGATGCGGCCAACGATCTTCTTGCTTCCGCCCGTCAGGAATTTGCGCAGGTATTTGCAGGCACCCAAGACGCCCCGCGTGCATTTCTCGCGCAGTTCATGGATTACCTCGTGACCCGTCAGGTCTGAGCACCTGCAACCTCAAACACCACAACGATCGAAGTCTGCTCGGTCCCGGTGCAGGCGATCCGACCATGATAAGCGCCCGGTTCCGTCAGGTCCGGTACAGTGACAACTACCGCTACATCTGTGGCCTCACCTGCGGCCAATCGAATCTGGGGCGGAATAACGTTGACGCGGTTCGCAGGCAGAATATCCCCATTCGGATTGGTCAGATCACCAGGTTCGAACTGCATTTCAACCGGCTCGTCACCTTCAGCCGCAGCAAAGGACAACAAGATTGTGGCCGTACCGCCGGGATGGCAGATCTTGCGACAGGTAAAAGGCCCTTTGAGGTGTTTTTGGTTGCCGCGCTCTGTCTCAAGCACGCGGCGCGCGATATCCGAAATCGGTTGCGTGTCCGGCTGCGATGCAACAGAGCTAATTACGCGCGACGGGTTTTCGTAGGGTTTACGCTCGAAATAAGGCATAACTTAATGTGCACCCGCAGCGTGGATCAGTAAATGGCAAATTCACCTACTGATCGCCGGGTTTGTTTATTTCCCTTTCCACACCGGATCACGTTTTTCGGCAAAGGCGCGGGCACCTTCCAGTTGATCTTCACTGGCATAGAGTACGTCCACAGTGCGCAGCTGACGTTTGGTGATATGGTTCATCGCATCCTGGAACTTGGAATCTTCCGCATCGCGCACGATCTCTTTGATTGCGGCGTAAACCAGGGGCGGTCCCGACGCCAACAAACGCGCCAGTTCCGACGCGCGGTCCATAAGTTGATCTGCGGTGACAATCTCATTCACCAAACCCCAGCGATTAGCTTCTTCAGCATCGAACCAGCGCCCGGTCAAAAGCAGTTCCATGGCGATGTGATAGGGAATGCGTTTTGGCAGCTTGACACTGGCTGCATCAGCCACAGTGCCTGATCGGATTTCCGGCAAAGCAAAAGTGGCGTGATCAGCGGCAAGGATCATGTCCGCTGACAGGGCCAGCTCTAGCCCGCCCCCGCACGCGATGCCGTTTACGGCTGCGATCACAGGCTTGTTCAGGTCGCGCAGCTCTTGCAGACCTCCAAACCCGCCAACGCCATAATCTCCGTCCACCGCGTCACCATCAGCAGCAGCTTTCAGATCCCAGCCGGGGCAAAAGAATTTCTCGCCCGCGCCGGTCAGAATGGCCACGCGCAGGTCCGGGTCATCGCGGAACTCGGCAAAAACCTCACCCATTCTGCGGCTGGTGGCCAGATCGATGGCATTGGCCTTGGGTCGGTCTAGCGTCACTTCAAGGATCGTTCCATCACGTCGGGTTTTGATCGGGTCCAATTCTCAGGCCTTTCTTATCAAAGCATCCACAGCAACCGCCTTTTCAGGCGTGCACAGAAGCGGGTTAATTTCGACCTCGCCAAGCGCGTCGGCATTTTGCGTGACATAGGCCTGTACGGCCTGGACTGCGGCAATGATCGCATCCATATCAGCCGCAGGTTGACCGCGATAGCCTTCTAGCAAGGGTGCTATCTTCAATGTGCCAAGGGCGCTGCGGATCTCCGCAGGAGAGCTGGGCACCAACAACGAAACCGTATCGCGCAGCAGTTCGGTCAACACGCCCCCTGCCCCCAATGTCAGCACAAATCCATGCGCTGGGTCCCGAAAGACGCCAATTAAAAGTTCGGCGACAGTGCCGGTGATCATCTCTTCTATCAGAATGATTTCCGTGCCGATTTCAGCGGCAACAGCGGCAACATCTTCCGCCTGAATGCCCAACCGAACGGCGGCGTGTTCTGATTTGTGAGCAAGCCCCACGCCTTTTACAGCAAAGGGGCCGTTCATGTCCTGAGCCGCCGCGCGGGCCTCTTCCCTACCTCTGACCGAACGGTTTTGCGGGATACGTAAACCAAACTTGGCCAGCGCCTGTTTCGACTCACCTTCGGTCAGGGTTCGGGACACCTCGGCACAGCCCGGCAGCAAAACAGGCTGTACACAAGGCGCACAGATCTGACCCGCTGCGCGTGTTGCGGCCAGCGCTTCGCGCAAGCCCATAAATGGCACCACTCCGCCAGCCATCAAGTCTTGCGCGACATCCTCCGGCAGCAGTTCTGGCAATGTAGCGACAACAGCAAAACGCGCTCCAGTGTCAGCGCGCACCTTCAAAGCCGCTCGGGTCGCGCTGGCCCAGTCAGTTGGATCGGTGGTCGGGTAGTCGACAATAGAAAACGTCAAATCGATATCCGCGCCAGTCATACCTGACCATGCCCGGGCCATCGCCTCTTCATCGCGCCAGATATAGGTGTGATAGTCCAGCGGGTTATTCAACGCGACCATCGGACCGAGCGCGTCTCGCAAGCGAACCTTTTTATCATCGCTTAACATTGGGAAAGTCAGGTCAGTGCCAACCGTCATGTCTGCAATCAGGCTTGCTTCCCCGCCGGAACAGCTGATCGAAGCGATACGGCCGCCGGGAAGCGGCCCGTAGCAATGCAGAAGTTTGAGCGTTTCGAGGAAATCCGGAAGCGCAGTCAGGCGCGGGATGCCAAGCCGGTCCAACAGCGCCTGCGCGCCTGCATCACTGCCCGCCAAAGATGCCGTATGAGAGACAGTCGCTGCCTGCGCCTGTTCCGATGCACCGACCTTGAGGGCAACAAGCGGGATGCCCTTTTCATGCCCCTTGACGGCCAGCGCCTCCCACTCGCGGATGTCCTTGAAGCCTTCGATATGCAGGCCCACGGCTGTCACGCGTGGATCATCTAGCAGGGCCGCAGCAATCTGCGCCTGGCTGGTCTGAGCCATATTTCCGCAGGCCACCATATAGGCAATCGGCAAACCGCGTTTCTGCATGGTCAGATTGATCGAGATGTTCGAACTTTGCGTCAGGATCGCCACGCCTTTGTCCACCGGCGTCGCCCCGTGCTGGTCAGGCCACAGCAGGGCTCCGTCTAGCGCGTTGATGTAGCCATAGCAGTTAGGGCCAAGAATGGGCATTTCACCGGCTGCGGCGATCAGCTGCGCCTGCAAGTCCCCGCCGCTATCATCTTCAGCGACGGCTTCGGAAAAACCCGAGGCGAAGCAGACCGCCCCGCCCGCGCCCATGCTGGAGAGGACCTGAACCGCCTCAATCGTGGCGTGGCGGTTGATGCCAATGAACACCGCATCCGGGGCTTCAGGCAGGTCTTCGATGTGGCCATAAACCTTGTGTCCCGCGATCTCGTTGGCTTTGGGATGCACTGGCCAAATCTGCCCGGCATAGCCCATACGTTCGGATTGCAGAATGACCTGCTGGCACCAGGCACCACCGCCAATGACAGCGATGGTTTTGGGGCGCAGCAGCCGAGTTAGGTCTTTGTTCATGGTCAGGCGCCCAGTGGACGCAGAAGATCACGACTGATGATATGGCGCTGAATCTCACTGGTGCCGTCCCAGATGCGTTCAACGCGCGCATCGCGCCAGAACCGTTCGATCGGGAAGTCGTCCATAAGGCCCATACCACCATAGATTTGCAGCGTCACATCCGTCACCCGCGCCAGCATTTCCGAGGCGTAAAGCTTGGCCGAGGCAATTTCACGGTTCGATGGCAGGTTCTGATCCAGCCGCCAGGCGGCGGCGAGGGTCAGCCAGTCGGCGGCGTCGATCTCGGTGATCATGTCTGCGATCTGGAAGCCGATGCCCTGAAACTTTCCGATAGGCTGGCCGAACTGCTTGCGCTCGGCCGCATAGTTCAGCGCATAGTCAAAGCAGCGCCGCGCGCGCCCAACCGAGAACGCCGCAACCGTCAGGCGGGTTGCGTAGAGCCATTCGTTCATCACGGCAAAACCACCATCGACTTCGCCCAGAACCTGCGCATCCGGCAGACGGCAATTATCGAAATACAGGATATAGTTCTTGTAGCCCTTGTGGCTTACCGAGTTGTACCCTTCGCGCACTTCAAAGCCCGGGGTGCCGCGATCCACCAGGAAAGTAGTGATGCGCTTTTTGGGGCCCTTGGGGGTCTCGTCCACGCCTGTTGCGATAAAGACGATGAAGAAATCCGCGTGTTCCGCGCCCGAGATGAAGTGTTTCGAACCGTTTACAACCCAGTCACCACCATCGCGCGCCGCCTGACATTTCATACCGCGCACATCCGACCCGGCATCCGGTTCGGTCATCGCCAAAGCATCCATCTTTTCGCCGCGCACGGCGGGCAGCAGATAGCGTTCGCGTTGCTCTTCGTTGCAGGCCATCAGGATGTTTTGAGGGCGTCCAAAGAAATGCGTCAGTGCCATCGAGCCTCGGCCAAGCTCGCGCTCAACAAGGGTGAAATCCAGATGGGATAAGCCCGCGCCACCGACCTCTTCAGGGAAGTTACAGGCATAAAAACCCAGATCGATGCATTTTTGTTTGATTTCGTTGCCCAGCTCCAGCGGGACCGTACCGCTGCGTTCGACGGCCTCTTCATGCGGGTAGATTTCGTTTTCAACAAAGCTGCGGACGGTCGAAACGATCATCTCTTGTTCTTCGGACAAACCAAACTGCATAGCGCGCATCCCTTGGATCAGTTGTTGACCCAAAGAACGTCATCCTCCAAGTATTCGGCATGCAGACTTGGTCGCATTTCATGCAGGATTCGAAATTTTTGCCACAGCACTACAATATTCTGCTTTTCAATGGGTTCTCGAACCATTGTCTTGCGAACATGGTCGAACCATTGCGGGCGGCGAACAACATGTCACGGCAAACGCTCTATGCATGGAGGTTCTGTTCGCTTGATGGGGCGCCCGTACGCAGTTCCAGCGGCCTAAGCGTAACCCCGGATTGCGCCCTCGAAGGTCAGAGCGGAGATGTTTTGGTGGTTATGCCATCTTACGGCTTTCTGAAACTCGATACCCGGTCGACTGCGCGGGCAATTCTGGCCGCATCAAAACGGCACCAGCAGATCGCAGGATTGGACACCGGAAGCTGGCTTCTGGCACGAGCCGGTTTGCTCGATGAATGCCAAGCGACCATTCATTGGGACGAGCTTTCGCGGTTCGAAGAAAGCTTCCCGGCCGTCGATACCGTGCGGGAGCGATTTGTGATTGATGGCAATCTGCTGACCTGTTCCGGGGCAATGGCGGCGTTCGATTTGGCCTCTGCCCTCATTCAGCGGGATCATGGCCCGCTTTTGTCCATGGAGGTAGCGCACCTGCTGATGGGCCGTAAGGGGCGCGACGCTTATGCTCTTCCGTTGAAATCCAAAGACACACTGGTCAATCGGGTACTGGACGTGATGCAGGCGCATATTGAAACGCCGCTTTCAATCGCTCAGGTTGCACGACGCATTGGATGTTCGCAAAGACGGATCGAGGCTCGCGTCCGGGCGGACCTGAAAACAACGCCGCAAGCATTGTACCGACGTCTACGCCTAACGCTTGCGCGTAATCTGGCGGAGGATACGGAACAGTCCATTGCGGAAATCGCCGGGCGTTGCGGGTATGATAACGCCAGTGCGATGACACGGGCATTCAAGGCGGAATTCGGCCAGACCCCGACCGCGTTTCGAAAAATGAACGCCTAATACGCGTTTCAATCTGCCTAGGCAGATCATGTTGGCGAGGCTGCCAATTTCGTCATCGCAAAAAGGCACCATTATCTAGGGCGACAGACACTGGCCTGGCATACTCGTGCTGCGTTCAGCCAAGGGCAACGAAATTTCAAGCCTCCGGTTTCGGCAAGGCTCAGAGCATCGCACGAAGGCCCAACCAGAATGCAATCCAGCATAGACCCACGCTGAGAAGGATATTTCCTGCCGCCATAAGGATGGTGCGCTCGCGGTGCAGTTGCAGAGACTGGTAGGCAAAGCTGGAAAAAGTGGTGAACCCTCCGCAAAAGCCGAACACCAGGCGGCGTTCCTCGTCCGGCAGAACCTGGGGATCGCCCAGATAACCGACCCACAACCCGAGCAGCAAACAACCTGCCACATTCACGATCAGCGTCGACAGCGGTAGTTCGTGCGTGATCACGCGGTTGAGCATGTGCCGTGCGACTGCGCCCAGACCGCCGCCAAGAGCAAATGCTGCGTGTAAATAGAGATCACTCATCCGGGTGCTCTCCGGCGTGGTACTTGCGCCCGATCGCCTCACCCAAGATAGCGGCGGCAAGGCCCAAAACAACCTCAAGGGTCAGAGCTGCGACCATATAGGTGACATCTGCTTGGTGCAGCCGGTCAAGCTCGGCCACGAACGAGGAAAAAGTCGACAACCCGCCGCAAAAGCCAACCGCGCCCAGGTGGATGACATGGGCATGAACCCTGTGCCGCACCGCATAAAGCCAGCCGATGAACAGACAGGCCGCGATGTTGATTCCGAAGGTCGCAGTCACGAAGGGCACACCGGGTATCTCAAGCGACAGCACTTCGCGCAGCAAGGACCCAAGCGCGCCGCCGACAAAGACGGCGAGGTACATGAGTGTTCTCTGCAAGCCCTTGGCCCCCCTGATCAGAATCGTATTCTTCGATCTATTTCCATACAGGCTTGGGTGGTAAAACGCCAATGATCGAGCCGTCGGTACTTCAGAACCGTTGGGCCGATGCACGCTCCCAATCGCTTGCAAATCCCGCAGGGACACTGTCTGCCAGCAACCCACCTTCCGGAAGCCGTTCATAAAGGTCCGCGTATGTAAGCTCTTTTTCGTCCGTTGAGCGGCGCAGAATGTCCGAAGGGTGCAACTCCGTGACCTTTTCATAGCCCATTGCACCCAGAATTTCGCGGAAGCTTTCCAGCGTCGCATCATGATAGCGATGCACCCTCTGACGTTTTTGAGGTACATTCACAGCCTTGGCGCGTTCCTGATCCTGAGTGGCGATGCCCGTAGGACAGCGGTTGGTGTTGCAATGCAGCGACTGGATGCAGCCCACGGCAAACAACATCGCGCGGGCTGAGTTGCACATATCAGCGCCCAAGGCGAGTTTCTCGATAACGTCATAGCCCGTCGCCACCTTGCCCGAACAAATGATGCGGACCTTGTCGCGCACGCCGATGCCACGCAAGCAATTGTCGACAAAGATCAACCCTTCGTTCAGGGGCATCCCCAGCCTGTTGGAGTATTCCACTGGTGCAGCACCGGTACCACCCTCAGCTCCATCCACGGTAATGAAATCGGGCAAAATCCCGGTATCCAGCATTGCCTTGCAGATACTCATGAACTCGGACCGTTTACCGATGCACAGCTTGAAACCCACTGGCTTGCCGTCCGACATCTCACGCAGATGTTGCACAAACTCCATCAGCCCGGTGGGGGTCTCAAAGGCCGCATGTGCAGGAGGTGAGATCACGTCTCTATGGGGTTCAACACCGCGAATTTCAGCGATTTCTTCATCAACCTTAACCGCAGGCAGCACGCCGCCATGAGCGGGTTTTGCGCCCTGGCTCAGCTTGATCTCAATGGCCTTGACCACGTCCTTTCCGGCTCTTTCGGCAAACTTGTCCTTGTCGAACCCACCTTCGGGGGTGCGACAGCCGAAATAGCCGGTACCGATCTGCCAAATGAGATCACCGCCTTCCGCCAGATGATGCGGGCTTATCCCTCCTTCACCGGTGTTGTGGGCAAAGCCACCGTCCTTGGCCCCACCATTCAAAGCCCGGATCGCGGTATGGCTCAACGCTCCGAAGCTCATCGCTGAAACGTTCAGGCGCGACGCATCGTAAGGCTGAGAGCATAGAGGACCACCCAGCGTAACACGCTTCTCGCTTTCCCCCACCTCTTTCGGCACCAACGAATGATTGGTGCGGTGATAGCCCACCTGCGTGATGTCGTACTGGGTGCCAAACGCCTGTGTATCCTGTTGACCCTTGGCACGGGCATAGACCAGACTGCGCGTAATCCGGTTGAAGGGCCGTCCGCTTTCGTTTGTTTCAACAAAATACTGGCGTATTTCTGGGCTGACGAATTCCAGCATGTAACGAAAATGGCCCAGAACCGGATAGTTATTAAGCACATTGTGTTTGGTCGTCATCAGGTCATAAGCCCCGATCGCGATATAGGGCAGCACGATCACCAACAGCCACAGCGCTGGGGTCCAGAACCAGCCAAGCAACAAGGTCAATGGTAGACCAAAAAAGGCCACCGCGTAGTATATATTGCGTACAATCATGCGTCCGATCTCCGGTTACTAGCTTGGATTGGCACCTGCACTAAAGCTGCGCCTTGAGTTCTTTGACCCAGTTGTCCCACTGCGCGTGGTCGCCCTTGGCCAGAAGGATGCCCTCTTTCAGTTTGGATATGCCAAATCCCCAGGCCATCTTTGTGTCCACATGAGGTGGCATGACCAACTCACCCGGCGTGACCATGGCGTCGATGATGAACGGCTTGGTGCTGGCTTTGGCCTGTGCCACGGCTTCTTTGATGTCAGCGGCATGTTCCACGCGCACGCCATCACCACCGCAGACCTTGGCGTATTCGGCAAAATCCGGGTTCACCAGATCCGTTGCCATAGGGTTCACAGCATAGCCCGCGACCTCCATCTCCATCTTCACGAAACCCAGTGTCTGGTTGTTGAACACAATCACCTTGATCGGCCAGTGGTAGCGCACGGCGGTCACGAAATCCTGCATGGACATACCAAAGCCGCCGTCGCCACAGAACGTCCAGACCTCACGCGAGGGATCCAGCGCAGCCGCGCCGAGCGCCGAAGGCAAGCCAGAGCCCAGAGAGGAATGGTTGAATGATCCCACCATACGCCGCCCACCCTTCATTCGGGTCTGCCGCGCCACCCAGACAGTGCATTCACCTATGTCCATCGCAAAAACCGCATCTTCTGCGGCCTGATTGGATATCTCGCGGGCGAATAACTGCGGGTGCAGCGGTTCGCTGGCACGTTCAAGGCTGGCCTCTTTGTCCTGTTGCGCCAGCCACTTGTTGCACAGTTTGACCTGATGATCAGCGAAGCTTCGGTCTTCTTTTTCGGCTATTTGAGGCAGCAGCCGGTCCAGCGTTGCACCGACATCCCCCAACAAGCCCGATGCGATAGGCGCACGGCGACCCAGATTTTCAACGCTGCGGTCGATCTGCACGATCTTGGCCGCTTCTGGCAGGAACCATTCATAGGGAAAGTCGGTGCCCAGCATCACAAGCACATCGCAATCGCGTACCGCATAATAACCACCGGGGTTGCCGATGAGACCAGTCATACCAACCACATTCGGGTCATCGTAGTCGAAGATGTCCTTGCCCTTCAACGTATGCGCAAGCGGAGCGTTGAGCTTTTGCGAAAGGGCCAAAACCTGATCTTTGGCCTCGCGGCAACCTACACCGGCAAAAAGCGCCACCTTCTTGCCTGCGTTTATGATCTGCGCAGCACGGGCAATCTCAGCTTCGGGTGGGATCAGGGTAGAGGGCTGTTTCAAAAGCGGGTGGAACTGGTGCAGGCTGGGCACCTTTTGTTCGGATACATCGATGGGCAGTTCAATCCGCACCACCTCGCGGTTGATGAGCGCACGTTGCACGGCGATCTGGGCAAGACGCGGCATCTGATCCGGCGTGTGGATCACCGCCTGATAGTCGCACACATCATCAAATGCCTTTTCCAGGTTCACTTCCTGATGATAGCCAGTGCCGCGCTCGCGATGGGCGACTTGGCCAGTGATCGCCACCACGCCCGCGCCTTCGCGTTTGGCATTGTAGAGCCCGTTAATCAGATGCAAAGCACCGGGACCAACCGTGCCGGCACAAATGCCGATACCACCGGTCAGATGCGACTGCGCATAAGCCGCGTAGGCTGCGTTTTCTTCATGCCGCAAACCCTTCCATTCAAAACGGTCGTCCCCGCGCATGGCTTCGAGAAACGGGTTGAGCGCATCGCCAACCACGCCAAAGATCTGGCAACCACCTGCATCCGACAAAATGTCCAGCAGGACCTCACACACGTTTTTCGCCATGTCTCTCTTCTCTCGTTTCGAGCAAATTCAACAAGATGTAGCCAACATCCTGTCCGCCTTTAATTCAATAGCCATCCTAAAAATCAAAGTCGCTTCACCGACTTTTCAAATCACACAAGGGTCAATTGGATGTGACGGACACAAACACAGTATGATCCTGTAGGCTTGTGGATTGCCACAGGTTCCAAGTGTTTTTGACAATAAACCAGCCGGGGCAGGCGAATGCAGTTACTAAGCTGCACATAACCTCAAACAAAACACGTTGCGGTTCAGGAGTTGAAACCGCAACGCGTGCTTGAAAAGCTATCGGCAGTGTATTGGGTTATTCCCGACCCACAGCTTGACCATCTTCATCAAAAAAATGCAGCTTGCTGGTCGGAAAATGCAAACCGATATGTGCGCCCGGTTTGAGGTCCGTGTCTCCATTCAAACGCACAGTGACGTTTTCTTCAGCACCGACATCGACGATCAGGAACGTATCAGCACCCAGGTATTCGATCACCTCGATCACACCGTCCGTCTGGCCCTCGCCCGCTGCAACCACTTCAATGTGTTCAGGACGAACACCCAATCGGTTGGCTTCGCCGGAAAACGCAAATTGGCCCCCTCTGCCGTGTGCCAGCGTATAACTGCCGCCTTGAGCGGAACAGGTCAACACGTTCATTTTCGGGCTTCCAATGAACTGCGCCACAAACAGATTGGCCGGACGTTCATAGAGCTCGCGGGGCGTACCGACCTGCGCGATCTTGCCGTATTCCAGAACCACGATCCGGTCGGCCAGCGTCATGGCTTCGACCTGATCATGGGTCACATAGATCATCGTGCGCTTGAGGCTTTGGTGCAGCTTGGCGATCTCGTATCGCATCTCAACGCGCAGCGCCGCATCAAGGTTCGAAAGCGGCTCGTCGAACAAAAAGGCCGTCGGGTCGCGCACGATGGATCGGCCGATGGCCACACGCTGGCGCTGCCCGCCTGACAAGTCTTTGGGTCGGCGTTCCAGAAACGGCCCGAGTTTCAGAACCTCAGCCGCTTTGTTGACCTGTTCTGCGATTTCAGCCTTTGGCACCCCGGCCACTTTCAGCGAGAACCCCATATTTTCAGCAACAGTCAGATGCGGATACAGCGCATAAGACTGAAACACCATCGTCAGGCCGCGTTTCGAAGGCGGATGATCGGTGACGTCATTGTCGTTTATCAGAAGCGATCCGCGCGAAATATCCTCAAGCCCGCCGATCATGCGAAGCAGAGTGGATTTTCCGCAGCCCGACGGACCGACAAAGACAATGAACTCGCCTTCTTCAATCTTGAGGTCCACACCTTTGATGACCTGGGCGGACCCAAACCATTTTTCGACGGACTTCAGTTCGATGCTGCCCATTAGCTCCTCCCTGCCCAGTGTAGCCAGACCGCGGCTGTCCAGGTGAAGGCAGTGCCGCCAGCAGCGCTGCCTGTGTTGGGGTCAAAATACTCGGCGAAGCCGTAGGTCGAAATCAGCTTTGCTGTTTTCAGGCGCAGGTCTTCTGCCTGCCGCGTGTGTCCCATATCAGCCAGACCGAACCCAATCATCATGTTCATGATCGCCCAGGTCGGACCACGCCAATAGCGGCGCGCATCAAAATTCGGCATCGACGTATCATAGCTTGGAACCGGATAAGGAACGGTGTCCAACACAGCATCCAAACGCTTCAGCATCTGTTCCGACTGGATGCCTGCGTACCAGCACATATATGAAGCGTTCGAGATGCTGCCGGCCCATTCATCTGTACGAACGTCACGGGAATCGAAACTACCCAGATCCTCATTCCACAAGGATCGCGCACCATTTTCGAGCCTCTCAACATCCGAATGCAACCCTTCGGCGTCGACGCCCAGCTGGTCGCTGATCGCCAGCAGATCCCGCGCAGCGCGCAAGGTCGTGAATGTCATTGTCGGGTCGGCGACCCGAAACGGGTTTTTCTCCAACAGAGCCTGTTGGTTCCATCCGGCCTCTCGGCCAATCTGGACCAGTTTGATGTAACGATCATAGTCAAACTTGGTAGGGCGATCGTCGCTGTTCACATGCGCGATGTCCCTGCGCTGGTATTCCCCCACGTCAGAGGCGTCCATGCGCGCCATGGATTTATCCCAGTCAGGGGCATTGTCGCGACCTGCCTCCCAAGGGTGCGTCGTACAGACAGCGTCCTTTTCATCAAGCCGCCACTTCATGATCCAACGATGCCAGGCCAAAAGCTTTGGAAAGAGGGCACGCAGGCGCTGGTCGCCCACCTTTTTGTCCTGCTCCCAAATTTTGCGAACCATCGTTGCTGCGATGGGTGGCTGAATAATACCCGACGACGGGATCGGGCCGTTGCAACCCCATACATCCGGGCCTGGAAAATACCCGTCGTCTTGCTTGTGGAACAGGATATGCGGCACCATGCCGTCCGCCCATTGGCCCGAGAAAAGCGTCTCGACCTCAGTCCAGGCGCGGTCGATGTCGAATTCGGCAAAGCCCACGGCGGCAATCGCGCTGTCCCAGTTCCACTGATAAGGATACAGCCCCTCGGTCGGGATTGTGTAACCCCCGCGATCATTGGCAATCAGGATATTGCGCGCTTCGCGGTTGTGGTTCGTATGTTGATTCATTTCTGTCATCCTTTGACGGACCCCGCAGTCAGGCCTTTGGTCATGAAACGTTCAAGCCCCAGGAACAACGCCATGATCGGCAAAGTGGCGATTACCGCGCCAGCCATGAGATGTTGTCGGGGAATTTCCGAGGAGTTCAGCATCGTGACGCCTCGGGTCAGGGTAAATTTCGACGGATCGTCCAGCAGCATGAAGGCAAGCAAGAATTCATTCCAGGCGATCATAAAGACATAGAGCGAGACCGAGGCCAGCGCAGGCAGGCTGAGCGGCAGGGTGATCTTCCAAATCACGGCCAGACGCGACAGACCATCCATCAGACCAGCCTCTTCCACTTCGGTGGGCAGACCACGGAAATAGCCTTGCAGCATGTAAAGCGCGACGGGGATCGTCGTGACCGGGTAGATCATGACAATGCCGAGGATCGAGTTCCGTAGGCCCGTAAGCGAAAACGCGATATAAATCGGCAGCGCCAGAACGATCATCGGAACCATGTAGATCAGCAGGATCGACCGCGAAAACGCCTTTTGCCCTTTGAACCGGAACCGCGCCACCGCGTAGGCACCGGGGACACTGAACAGCAACGTGATGAATACTGTCAGGACCGAGACGTAGAAGGACGTCCAGAGATAAGTGCCGAAATTGAAGTCGCGGAACAGCTCGGTATAGCTGCGGAACAGTGCAGTGCCCTGGCTCAGATCAACGGAAAAATCCAGCGGGTTCTGCAATAGCGCCTGCTGAGATTTCAGGCTGGTCATCACCATCACATAGAAGGGGATGACGACAATTGCCGTGAAAAAGATGTACCCGAATCCGGTGCAAAAGCGGATCACCGCATCTTCGAATTCATGGCGTGTCAGTTCGGTGAAGGGCAGTTCCTTAAGGATCTCGGCCAATGACAGGTGCATGACAACCGCAACAGCGATGACAGTAGTTAGGCTTGCCTGCAGCGTCGTATCCGGACCAATCAGAACGGGACCCAAACCGCTTAGGCAAGACAAACCCAGCAGCACAGAGATCGCCAAACGCGCCGGAGCATGACGCGCCGGAAACGCAACATAGGTAAGACCTGCCACCGCGCCCCAGATCAGGCTCAACCCCACCTGCGGGCGAAACGCTGCGCCCGTGGCGAAGGACATGGTGACGGAAACGGTGGTTGAAATGATGACCAACCAGAGTGCGCCCAGAACCGGGCCAGTGATGAAACCTTTGCGCATCACAAACCCTCCTCACGGCTGATGAAGCGGAAGAAGACAAAGCTGAAGGCGATCAGGCACAGCAGGATGACCACGGCCACCGCCGCGCCTGCCCCGATGTTTGAGATCGCAAACGCCTGCTCATAGACATTCACAGTCAGTGTGCGGGTACCCGCATTACCACCGGTCAGCAGGAAAATGTCGTCGAACTTGTTGAACGTCCAGATAAAGCGCAGAAGGAACAGTACCGACAGGATGCCCAACAATTGCGGGATGCTCAGCAACCAGAACTTCTGGAAGGGCGACGCTCCATCCATATCAGCGGCTTCATACATGCTGCTATCAATGGATTGCATCCGCGCCAGAATGAACAGGAAAGACAGCGGGAAATAGCGCCAGATTTCGAACACCGTGACCATGATCAGTGCCAGAGGGCGTTCGCCGAAAAAGTTGATCGGCGCACTGGTCAGACCCATCTGGATCAAGAGCGCATTGGCTGAACCCGAAAACGGATCAAACAGCGTGACCCAGGTAAAGGCCACCGCAATGACAGGAGCGACATAGGGAAACAAGTAAAGGCCCCGGATGACCCCCTGCCCTTTGACGCTCTTGTTCAGCAAAAGCGCTGCAAACAGGCCCATAACCAAGGCGCCAATGGTCCCGAACACCGTGTAAAACAACGTTACCCAAAGCACGCCCCAGAACTCAGCTCCGTCAAAGACGCGAGCATAGTTTTCGAGGCTGAATTCAAAGTTGGTCAGAACGTTCGGTCCACTACCAGTCAAACGCGGTTCTGACGCTTCGACCACGTCTTCAAAGGCATCGGGATCGCCGTCGACGGCAACAGGAATGCGGATACGCTCACGCTGGCCCCCTTCCAGAGTGCCGAAGTCACAAAACAGGTCCTGCCCGTCCAAAACGCAGGGGGCGGCAACGTCCCCCGCAACGACACCGTCGGGCAGAACGTCACTAAGGGTGACGCCGTCGATTGCGATCTCCTGACTAGAGTTGCGCAGACGGTATTCAATCCGCAGATCGTCGCCCGATCCGCGCAGGCTTTCACGCACAACCGGTGCGGGTGGGCGGAGATCGGACAGGGTAAATGGCTTGAAGCTGATCCAGAAGATTGCCAGCAAAGGCAAGATCACCACAAGCGATACGCTGATCACGGTCGGAGCCAGCAGCGTCCAGGCCAGACGCGCCTCGCGTTTGGCTAACGCCCCGGTTCCGGTCGGTGGGGTGGCCGAAGTCATGGGGTACCTCGAAGGGTTAAGTGCAGCGGCGCGCACGCCGCTGCAGATGCCACTTGATTACTGAACCTTCGCCAGTTCTTCGTTCATGGCTGCAACCGCTGCGGCTGCGTCGATCTCGTCATCAATGTACTGACGTACAACACGATTGATGGCCTGAGAGTTGATCATTTTCGACGCCAGCGCCAATTGACCCTCGGCTACGCCCCAACGCTGCGCCACGTCCAGACCACCGACGATCTCATCGATCATCGCCTGTTCATACAACTCGCCCAGAGGGGCCTTACGGTCGACACCGACAGGCAGTTCCGCCCAGGCTTCAGAGAATGCAGTCGGATTGTCTGCATTACCACGGCGCACGGGGAACTTACCCTCAGGCGCAATGGCCAGCGTCTGGGTATAGCCGTCATCCATGGCAAACCTTACGAATTCCATGGCCGCGTCGGTGTCCGCATCATTGGTGATACCGAAATACCGCACGTCGCCCCAGGCCGCGCCATCGGGGTTCGACGGGCCCGACAATTTGGTCACGATACCGGTCTTGCTGGCCAGATCGCGCGATGTCGGGTCGTCGTTGATGGTCGGAGGGGCGCTGTCCCGCAGACCGGCCAGTTCATCAAGAATGAAAGGCGACCAGATGATCATCGCGGCTTTACCGTCGAAATACAGCTCACGCGATTGCTTCCAGAAAAGTTCACCCGGAGGCGAGGCTTTGGAAATGGCCTTGTAGAAATCCAAAACCTCGGTGGTCTTGGCCTCATCAAGCGGCTGGAAGCCATCGGGGCCAACCGGGCTGACGCCGTTTGCCAGGAATACATGCTCCAGCACCTGGCTCATGAAGTTCTCGTCAACTTTTGTGGCCGAGACAAAGCCATACATTTCTGGCGGGTTGTGCAGCGCCTCAAGTGCGGCCTGAATATCTGCAAAACTGTCGGGCGCTTCCAGACCGGCCTCTTCAAAAAGGTCCTTCCGGTACACAACCATTTGCGTCCAGCCATCCACCGGAACCGAGGCGGTTTCACCATTGAACGCAGCCATGCCCAAAGCACCCGGAGCGAAAGTATCAGCGCCCAGTTCTTCGATCACTTCGGTCGCAGCTTCGGTGTCCAGAATGCCAGCTTCGGCCCACGGCAGGGCGTACTGCAACGGGTGGTAGACCACATCTGGCAAGTCACCTGCGGCAAAAGCTGCTGTCGCGCGGGTGCCCAAATCTGTTTCTGTGACAGGGATCACCTCAACGGTCGTGCCGGTCTGCGCCTTGAACTGGTCGGCCATTTCCTGTTGTTTCGCCAGACGCTCGGGCTGCTCTTCGGTCGTCCAGAAACGGATCGTGTCCGCCTGTACCGACATTGCCGTCAGCGCCATTGCCAACGAAGAGCCGAGCATCAGCTTGGCTGCTTTTGGTGTAAGTTTCATGGTCGGTTTCCTCCCCGATTGTCTTCCATGGATCGTTTGATTTTTTTCGCCAACTCGTTCGAGGTCAGCAGCGGCGGTCCGTCAGAGTCGCGTTCAATCAGCACCGCCTGACTGAGTTCGCGCAAAGTTGCGGGTTCTTCTCCTCGGGTCTGACGTATCAGCATCGTAGCAAGGCGTTCACCTGCCCGTTTAGAGTCGACGCTGAACGTCGTTAGCCCGGGGCTGGCGTATTGGCATTCCGGGACCCCGTCATATCCAAGAACCGAGACATCGCGCCCGATCTCAAGGCCAAATTCTGCGCAGACAGAGTAGCTTCCCAGTGCCGCTTGGTCTGTCGCAAATACAATCGCGGTCGGCGGGACAGGAAGACGCAATAAAGCGCGCGCTTCAGCGGCCCCTTCTTCGCGGGTGCGGGCCCCTTCGCGTATCAATTCGGGATCAACTGGCAATCCTGCGTCCCTAAGCCCGTCGACATAGCCATCCCGACGCAGGTGGCTGTAGTTGAACTTTGGATCACTGCCGACAAACCCGATACGGCTGTGACCAAAACGGGCCAGACGTTCGACCGCGTCGCTCATGGCTGTTTCGCCGGAAATATCAAACCACGACGTATCGTCCTGAAACCCGACCTGACCATAGCCAGTCCGCCCATAAAGGATGAACGGCACCTGCAAGTCCTTCAGGTATCCAACGCGCGCATCATCGACTTCGGCTCGCGGCAGTATAAATCCGTCGGCCTTACGTTCTTCAACCAAACGGCCCAGCATGTTCAGCATGTCCTGTTTCGACTTCGCGGTCGAAATTGTCATCGTCCAGTCAGACGCACTGGCAGCTTCACAAGCCCCTGCCAGAAAGTCTTGGAAAAACGGATTGTGCCGATCCGGTTCTTCACTGTTGATGACCATTGCAATGGCACGCACGCGCCCCGTTCGGATGGCCTGAGCGTGGCTGAGCGGGCGATACCCCATCTTGCGCGCCGTCACCTCAACCCGCTTTCGCGTTGATTCTGAGATGTCGGAATACCCATTCAATGCCCGCGACACCGTGCTTTTCGAAAGGCCGAGTTGATCGGCCAGTTCATCAAGCTTCACCCGTCCAGTCGCCGAGGCGCGCCGGGATCGGATTTGTCGCTGTCGCGTGTTGAGATTCGCTGTCATTCCATCATTTTGCGTTTCCGAAACCGGTTTCGGCAATGGAAAAGTCCAATTTTTGTGCGTATTGTAAATTTCTGGTTTCACAAGCCGGGATACTTATGCTTCGGCATCAAATCTGAGGTCACCGCACTGATTGTCAGACAGTGACACTGATCACCTCTATGCACCGAGCCGCAACTACACGGCAGAAACACCTTATTGAAATTCGGTATTGCCCTAAGCGATGCCGCAAACGAGAGTTGACCGTGTACAAGTTTTTCTGCCATCAACGCGCCATGTTCGGTTCCGGGGACTCACCCGGAGGCAATAGGGAATGCAGTGCGGCTTTTTCTTCGCCAATTCTGCAACTGCCCCCGCAACTGTAAGCGGCGAGCGCGGCTGATCGTGCCACTGGGATATGCCCGGGAAGGCCAGCCAAGCGTTTTGACCCGCAAGTCAGGAGACCTGCCGAACATGCGCCCTCGGAATGGGCGTTGATCGTCGGCGACGGGGTGTGCGCCGAAACTGTTTGCCTATTTGAGCAAATGGTTTCGCATTCCCCAATGTCAAAAACCAATGCGTGCCGGGGAAGGCGCGACGTGAGAAGGACTTGTTTGTGAAACACTTTTTGTTGGCGGCAACAGCTGCCATTGCATTGCCTGCGATGGCTCAGGCTCATTTCCTGCTGGAATACACCGAAGATACCATGATTGATCGTCCTGGTGACGTTCCGGTCAAGTTGGTCTTCTGGCATCCGTTTGAAGCCGGGCACGTGATGACCCTGGAAAAGCCAGAAGAATTTTATGTGATCCACAACGGCGAAAAGACCGATTTGTTGGGTACGTTGGAAGAAACCACGTTCGAAGGCCCCGAGAACACGGCCAAGGCCTTTTTGGGCTCGGTTCCAGTGAAACGTTCTGGCGATTACGTCGTGGTAACGGTACCTGCGCCTTATTACGAGGAATCTGAGGATATCTATATCCAGCAGGTCACCAAGGCATATCTGAACCGAAACGAGCTGCCCACCGACTGGGACCAGCCGCAAGGTTTGGCTACCGAAATACTGCCGCTGAACAAGCCCTATAACATCATCGCTGGCTCGACCTTCACGGGACGTGTATTGAGCGAGGGCAACCCAGTGGCTGGCGTAGAGATTGAAATCGAATACATGGCCGCGGAACCCGACTTGGCCGGAAACGGCGCAAAAAACGCAACTGCTTCCCCACTGCCAGGCGGCGCACTGGTCGCAATTTCGGACGAAAACGGCTATTTCACCTTTGGCGTGCCAAAAGCAGGCTACTGGGGTTTCGCAGCGTTGGGTTCGGGCCCGAAGACTGAACATGAAGGCAAAGAACTAAGTCAGGACGCTGTGATCTGGATCCGCGCCTGGGATCTGGAGTAACCCATATGCATATTGTGGACGGAGCCCTTTCGAACCCTGTTGTGATTGGCGGCGCAATCGCGGCAGCAGGCGGGATCGCCATGGGGCTGAAATCGCTGGACCTGGATCGCATTCCCACTGCCGGGGTGTTGTCAGCCAGCTTTTTTGTCGCCTCACTGATCCATGTTCCGATCGGCCCGTCCTCTGTGCATTTGATCCTGAACGGTCTGGCCGGGCTTTTGCTCGGCTGGGCGGCCTTTCCGGCGCTTTTTGTTGGCTTGCTGCTTCAGGCTGTGTTCTTCGGCTTTGGAGGACTGACAGTGCTTGGGATCAACACAGTCAACATCGCCCTTCCGGCGGTGCTTACATGGATAATCTTCGGTCGTCTGATCGCCAAGGGCACGCCTGTTCAAGGAGCAGTTTGGGGCGGCATAGGCGGCGCTTTCTCAATCGCAGCTACGACGGCTTTTGTCGCAGTATCGCTGGCGCTGTCGGGCGACGAATTCCTGCCGGCTGCGAAGCTTGTGTTATTTGCTCACGTCCCTGTCATGGCCGTCGAAGCGGTTCTGACCGGGTTCGCCATTTTACTGGCTCGTCAGGTTAAACCAGAACTCTTTTATAAAGGCGCATCGGCATGAGGCAACTGCTCGTTGTTTTTGCGTTGTCACTGATGCCGCTTCCTGCGCTGGCCCACAAAGTTATCGCAGGGGTCTTTCCTGCAGGCGATGCAATCGAAGGCGAATTGGGCTTTTCAAACGGCGATATGGCGCAAAACCAAAAAGTCATCGTGTACGGGCCCGATGGTGCTGAGTTGGGACGAACACTGACCGATACAGATGGTTTCTTCCTTTACACCCCGACCAACCCGGTAGAACACACGTTCAAAGCAGACTTGGGCGCGGGGCATGTGGCAGAAGTCACCATGCCTGCTGCCGATGTCGCGGCGATAATGGGTGTTGAAGCTGACGTGGTCGAAACTGCCGCAATGATTGCCCCTAAGGAAGGTGGGACGCAGGTGACTGTTGCATCATTGACGAACGAAGAACGCGCCGCAATTGCTCAGGCGGTCCGAGACGAAACCCGCCCGCTGCGACGCGAGATTGCCTCCTATCGTGAACACAATGATCTGCAAACGATCCTGGGTGGCATCGGTTACATCATTGGTTTGTTCGGAATCGGCTTTTACATCGCCGCACGCAAGAAGATGACCTCCTGATGGCCCACGCCCTGGAACCCCAGGCCAAGACATTGGCCGAGACTGGTACGGGTGCATCCTTTTGGGTGATCCAAGGCTTGGATCCTCGGATGCGGATCGTGGTGGCGAGTGTTTTTTCCATTGTCACGGTCTCGCTCAGCACCATTCCAGGGCTGATTGCGGCATTGGCTGTTTCTATCGGAGTGCTGCTGATGTCTCGCCTGCCCATTCGCCGAACGCTCAAACGTATGGCGATGATGGACAGCTTTATCATCTTCATGTTGGTACTTTTGCCATTTACCACGCCCGGGGATGCGATGTTCAACTTGTTTGGGTTTCCGGCCAGTTGGCAAGGCCTTTGGAAAGCCACTGAGATTGCGCTGACAGCTAACGCCGTCATATTGTCCCTGATGGTTCTGGTTGGAACGATGGAACCGGTTACGCTTGGCCACGCGTTGCATAAACTGCGCTGTCCCGAAGCACTCGTCCACCTTCTGATGTTTACCATTCGCTACATCGAAGTTTTACGCGAGGAATATATGCGCCTGCGCGCGGCGATGAAGGTCCGTGGGTTTCGACCGGGCACTAATTGGCACACGTATCGCAGCTTTGGCTATCTGGTTGGCATGATGTTGGTCCGCGCCATCGAACGGTCCGAGCGAATCTTAGCAGCGATGAAATGCCGAGGGTTCTCTGGACGGCTTCTCTTGCTGCAGGAATTTAACCTGACCCTGCGCGACTACGTGTTTGCGGCGACTCTATGCATAGTGTGCATTGGGCTTCTTTGTCTGGATTTCGCATGACGATCCTCAAGCTGGAAGACATTCATTTCGCCTATCCCGGTCAAGCACCCGTACTGGACGGCGCCTCGCTTACGCTTGAACCAGGGCAACGCCTGTCGATTGCAGGACCTAACGGAGCAGGGAAATCCACCCTGTTTGGAATTGCGCTTGGTTTGCAAAAGCCAACCTCGGGTAGTGTGATCGCCCTTGGAAAAGATCGGCGCACCGAGGCCGATTTTCACGAGGTTCGCCGCGAGATCGGACTGGTGTTTCAAGACCCTGACGATCAGCTGTTTTGCCCCACTGTGGCAGAAGACATCGCGTTTGGGCCTCTCAATCTAGGGCGCAACAAGGACGATGCTCTCGCCATCGTCGACAGAGTTCTCTCTGATCTAGACTTGATGCACTTGCGTGATCGCATAACACATAAATTGTCGGGGGGCGAAAAGCGTCTTGTGACCCTTGCCACCGTATTGGCGATGGAACCCCGGGCACTGTTATTGGACGAACCAACAAATGCGCTCGATATCCAGAACGAAGCCCGCCTGCTGGAGATACTACAGGGTTTGCCACAGGCCATTTTACTGGTCAGCCATGCGCCATCCTTCCGTCAGGCATTGGCCCCGGACACGCTTGAATTGAGAAACGGTAGACTTGTCGCCGCGGGATTTTGAACTGCTGCGCTTTGCCGACGATTGGTCAACACATCGGCCCCCTGCCCCTCATCAGGCGAAACGGTATACGGAAAAGGCCGGTAAGCCCGCGCTGTGGTGCCCATGGATGTCGTTTCAGCTTCGATAGCGCTGTCCAGTGCTTTGCGGAACAGTTTTGCGCCCTTATCCAGACCAAGATCAATATAGGGTGTCTTGGCGTGCTTAATACCCAGATGCACCTGCTCCAACACCCCTTTGTCTTCGAGAAACGCCATCCGCATGCGTCATTCATGAACTTTAAAACCTCTGCGTTATCGGGGTCTGTGTTTCGGTGCTGAAACCAAAAGTACCGGGTTCGGTCCTCGTCAAACGGCGTCATGAAATTGTACGAGATATTGACTTAGATCTTGTCGAATGGGGGTTGCCATAGCCACCGGTTCCAACAGGCGCGTAAACGGATCTGTTCAGCGCGATAGCAGGCAGGCACATCTCGTAATGCTGAAGCCGGTCGCAATCGCTCGGAAACGACACCGGGGTGCCATCTTCCTGCCGGAAGAAAACGATGTTCTTAGCCAGAAACGTTTCGGCCTTCAGCACGCGCCCGATATTTTTTCTCAAGGCCACAACTTACCAGCAATTTCTCAGAAACATCGATTGCCCGCCAATCCATCATTTGGCTTGCTAAAGTATGGGCGCCCAAACGCCGCCATGCCATGTCAGAGTAGTAATGGGTTGTATAAGCCTGACTAATTTCAAACTGAAGCCGGCGGAGGGATGTCAGGTTGCGCAGCAACCTCGGAATGAATCCAGCTCAAGAATTCGGCAACCTTTTCGCTACCCTTGGTTTCGTGCGGTCGGACCAGCCAATAAGACAACGGCGATTGGGTCATTTCCGCAAAGGGTCGGACCAAACGCCCGTCTGCCATCATGTCAATGACCAAAGGCTCGCGCCCCAGTGCCACACCTAATCCTTCAATCGCCGCCTGAACAACCATGTTTGACTGCCCCAGTCGCCGTGTCCGCAGCGCGGCTGGCAAGGTCAGGCCACAGCGCCGCGCCCAGAATTCCCATGTGGGGCTCGCCGCTCTGTGATGTAGATTCTCGTCCACCAACATCGTGTGACGTGCGAGGTCATCGACCTTGCGAAGGTCCGGCAACAACGACGGCGCGCAAACCGGAAACAGCTGCTCTGTCATAAGTAAATCGACCTGACAGCCCGGAAAATCGCCCAAGCCATAGCGAATTCCGATATCCGCATCCGCACCGGAAAACGGGAATTGTCCGGTATCGGTTGCTATCGATATCGACAGGTTCGGGTGGGCCATGTCAAAGCGTAAAAGTCGTGGAAACAACCAGTTGAACGCAAAACCCGGCAGACATGAGATAACGATTGTCCGATCCGAGCGTGTTTTATCCCTGAGTTGTGCGCATACATCCGAGATGCGCCCCAGTCCTTCCGAGATCGCAAGGGCCAACAACTCTCCTTCACGGGTTGGGCGCGACTGACGTGCGCCCCGCACCAAAAGCTCGCGCCCCAACCATTCCTCAAGGCTGCGCACATGCTGACTGACAGCGCTCTGGCTGACGCCCAATTCGGTAGCAGCGGGTGAAAACCCCGAATGTCGGACGACGGCCTCGAACGCTCTTAGTGCGGAATAGGGCAAGTTCAAGATCATATTAGTAACTCTAATGTCACTCATTAATACTTTCAAATAGATTGGCTGCAAGCCCCTGGCGTAACCTTGACCAATTCGATCCTATGGGAGACGCGAATGTCGGACATCACGCCGGAACGTGGCGCGCAAAACCTGTTGGCAAACTGTGCCCATGCAACGGCCGGAGACCGGCTGCTGATCGTCTACGAACCGCCAGAGTACGGGTATTTCGACGCGGACAGTGTCGAAATCGTCTCGCGTGTTGCCAAGTCCATGGGCCTGTCCGTCGAAACGGTTGATGTGGGGTTCAACCCTGACACTCCGCATCTGCCTGTGGACTTGCTTAAAAGGTTCGAAACCGCCGATGTTATCCTGTTTCTGGCCCGCCTCGGAGATCAGCTACGGTTTTCGCAAATGCCCAAGGGCAAAAAGATCATCGTCAGCTTTGCCCTCAGCCGCGAACAATTCGGGTCGGGGTTTTCGAACGGGCACCACGACGCCTTCATGGAACTCAAGGCCGAGATCAACTCTGTACTAAATACCGCGCAGGAAGTGCGTTTCACGTGCCCCCTTGGCACGGATGTGCGGGGGCGGCCTGAAATGAACCTGGACCCTTCGGGTGATACCTCCATCCTGCGCTTCCCGATGTCGGTTTTCACGCCTGTCCCTGCACACAGCTTCTCTGGCCAAGTGGCCCTGACCTTCCTGACAGGGACCGGATCAAAATACTATGAAGGTTACACTACCGAATTCACTCATCCCGTTCTTGCGCGCCTAGATCAAGGCCGCCTGACCGGGTTCGAGGGGCATCCTTCAGATGTAGCGCGGGCAGAGACTCATTATGATCGGGTGGCCGAACAGTTCGAAATTGACCGGAACTTTGTGCATTCCTGGCATGCTGGCATTCATCCCGGATGCGGCTACCCCTGGGACATGCGTGAGAACTATGAACGGTGGGGCGGGGCGGCATTCGGCAATCCGCGCATCTTGCATTTCCACACATGTGGTGCTTACGCTCCCGGTGAAATCAGCTGGAACGTGATCGACCCGACCATTGTCATCGACGGCACAACCTATTGGCAGAGCGGGCGTTTTTACGCCGATCGTCTGCCGCGCGGTTCAGAGATACTAAGCCGGTATCCTTGCGCCGCAGGGCTATTTGCCCATCCCGACACAGATATCGGGTTGCGCAAAACAGGTTAATCATACTGACACTAATGCGCGCGCTCTACATTGGTTCACCAAGATACGGAATTCGCCAAACAAACGTGGCGTGACACCAACGATCGCTCAAAACCTGGGCTATGAATACAAGGAAGGAACCAAATTTGTCTGCCTGGATCAGGATGATATCTGATGAAGAGGCCGAAGCGCCGCTTAAGGCCGTTCTGGACCTTGCGCGAACTCCGCATGGAACGGTGGACAACGTTATGCGCGTGCATTCCCTGCGCCCCAATACCATGAAAGGGCATGTGGTTTTGTATCGCGCCTGCTTGCACGATGACAGCAACACGATCCCAATGTGGTTTCAGGAAGTGGTCAGTTCTTATGTTTCGACGTTGAACACATGCCCGTATTCCTACGCAAATCACTGGGCCAACGCGCGGCATCTGATCGGGGATGACGCGCGGGCGGACAAGATCGAGGCCGCGCTCAAGGCGCAACGACCGCAGGATGCGTTCGACGGCGAACATCTAGAGGCCTTGATCTACGCCGAAAAGCTCACTGTGTCGCCTGGCACTATGGTTGAATCCGACGTCACCGCACTGAGACACGCAGGTTGGGACGACGGCGAGATTCTCGAAATCAACCAGATCGTCGGCTATTTCAATTATGCCAATCGATTGCTCAACGGATTGGGCGTCACAACGGATGGCGATGTCGTAGGGTACTATGCCGACGAATGACCTGAGCGCGACGCGTGCTGGTTTCATTGTCAATCGACAACCATCCTGATTTCGCCGAAGACCTTGAGTGAGGCGCTCTTGGTTCAACCTTTTACGCCACGGAAACTGGCAAACGCTCAGAGAAGAAGACTTCAGTTTTCACGCGTTTTGCCAATGGCGGGATTAGCCAGCCAGACCAAAGCGCATACGCTCGGTTTGATCTGGCCAACTTGCTCTGATGTCCTCGCTCCAAGCCAATGGAAGAAACGCACCTCAGGATAATTGTCGTCCTTGGCGATCAGCTGACCCCCCAAGATCGCCGCGCTGCGTCGGGGCATCGCCGCGCGTGATACCGTTCTTGTTTGCCGCAACACGGGACAACGCGCTGGAGCACTTTGTGCAGACGGCCTTACCGCATTTCGGTGACTGTCAGGACGCGATTTAGATGGGTGAACCGTTTCATTATTATTCGGTCCTAGCTCAGTATCTGAACGCCGGGCTGCTGTATCCACTGGAAATCTGCCGACGGGTTAAACGCGCCTATTATGACGGTCATGCCCCGCTGAACGCGGTCGAAGCCTCCAATGTCATTAGCTTGAGTCAGTTTGCCGACTGAGGATTGCTGGGATCGAAACCCTATGCGGCCAGCAGCAATTACATCAACAAAATGTCGGATAATAGCGACACGTGCCGATATGATGTAAAGCAAAAAACCGACCCGAAAGCTAGCCCGTTCAATCCGCTGTATTGGGATTTTTCGTTGCGCAACGTAGAAAAACTGCGCGGCAATCCTCGCCTCAGCCAAGCCTAACGAACGTGGGACCGGATGAGCCAAAAGAAAAAATCAGGGCTATCTTGAAAGCGCGGCGAGGGTGTTGGACAACCTATGGCTCATCGGTGGGCGTACCACAGCAGCGCGACAACTATGGCTAAAATCAACGAAAGAGGCGGCAGCAGAAAACCTCGGAAAAGGTGTGCCATTGGTCAAAACTGCTGTCCAAATTCTTGACGTAAATGTCCAACAGGAAACGCCGCGACAGGGCAGTAATAATACAGCTTGTTGAAAACGGCCAAGTCATCGGGACAGCTACCCTTGATCCGGCCACAGCACCTATCGCCCGTACCGCTAGATCGCTGGAAACCCGCAACTGCTAATTCAAGCAGACATGTGTCCAAGAAACCGTCCGTTCCGAACCTGTTCTGGGCGTAATTTGTAACGTTTAATAAAGGCCCGCGACATTGCCGTTCGGGACGAAAAACCAGTTGCAGATGCGACCTCAACAAGTGGCATGTCAGTATACTTCAAAAGACTGTTGGACCTCTCAAGGCGGAGTTCCTTATATGTGTCCAAAAGAGTCATGCCCGTTTTACACAAGAACCTTCGCTGAAGCTGCCGGATGGACGTCCCGACCAGTTCAGAAAGCTCAGAAATCCTGAGCGGGTCTTCGATGTTATCCAGCATTGTATCCACGGCAAGGCTCACAAGCCTGTCTCCATTGGACTTTCGAATGAGGCGATTTGCGACCTGGCTTTCAGTTGCACCCTTGGGTTCGGCCAGCCCGACATACCGCCGCAACGTGTCTGCCAAATGCTCACCATGATCCATTGACACAAACTCGGCCAGCAGACGTAGGGCGCTGATCCGTGTGTTTGCGCTGTGCGTGCGCCCATCTGGGGGAAAATGGATCGAAGTTCCGCTGTTTCCAATCCCCAGTTCCAGCGCTGCGGCTTCGAAACCCGAATGCACGGCTGCTGTGCTTCTGTCAGCACTTCCGAGTTGGGCCAGCAGCATCACCGCCCCCCCTACAAGAACAGACCTGGGGGACAAGTTCAGCACCTGATTCACCCAGGACCTTTCAGCTGCAGTGGGGCACCAGGCGCGTTCAAAATCCCCCCAAAAAATCGCGGTACGTCCGGCCCAATACAGCGGACCTCCTACTGGCTCTCTAGCAAGGACACGTAAATTCACAACATAGGTGTGTTTTTCCACCAAAGTGTTCAGCGCCCGGTAAAACTCCATAATCAGTTCAGCAGAGGCTTTGTCAGAGTTTCGGTACAAAACGACATCGATGAATTGTAACCGATCTGACACCGGGGCAGAGCCTTTGGCAGCATTCTCGTGATCATTCGTGACAACGTAGTGTTTCATTGGATGTACCAACCTTGGTTTGGTCAGTGCCAAATTGTTTGGGAAGTTTCCGATTGGCGAAAACCCCGCCTATGTTTTGGCGGGGTTTTGTTATGGGAT
>NZ_JAEDOS010000007.1:0-152815 GCF_017872495.1 Ruegeria sp. HKCCE4148 | reverse complement strand
TGGCGCTCGTCTGCTGGTGATTGGGAGTAAACTGTAATTGGGCACCGCAGATAAGTCATTGGAGCTGTTTTGTTCGATGGGCTTTCTTTAGCACGCAATCTTATGGGCAAATCATGCACTCCGACTCGAAAGCACTCTGGCTTCTGTCGTTAGGTGCTCTCAAAACTGAGCCAAAGCCAGTGCCTTACAGCTATAAGTATATATAAGCTCGCATGTCTCAATACTTGATTGCAGAAATTTTCCAAAGGTTGTCCGCAATGAACCTGAAACGACGTCCTTCTTAAGACACCAGGGAACTAAAAAGGCGGTATGGTTTTGATGAAACTCCATACACACAGCCTCAACCCGCAATGTTAGGTTCTAGTCGTCCCAATAATCCTCTTCTTGCCGCCGCCGTTCTTCCGCGCAAGAGGAACAAAATCCAGTAGCATCCAGATAATCTGTTTTTCTGTCATCATCCACAAACGATGTAGGGACGCGCGTAACGCTGCATTCCTATCATTGATTTTATTCAGAAAATCTGGGTGTCGTCGCCCATAAGTTTGCACGATTCGCCCAAAAGTTTGCACGGTTCACTATACGCGCTCAATTGTCGATTGACTTAGCGTAGCTCGATCAACTTGAACGCACCAAAACTCAATCAAAAGTGCATTCTAGTTGGCAAAACTCAACCCAAACCACGCTTGGGCAGCAAAAACTCCAAAATGAAGTGGACAAGAGTGGCATGGCAGACCCCGTCATTCCGATAAGCTTACAAGCAGAAAAGGCGACCTAGGCGCTATTCACCGCCTACGGTTTGGAAGGTATTATCAAGCTGAAGACTAACGTTGCCGACGCCGCCTAATATCACCAGGCCGGTCTGGATTTTCCGGACCTTTCGATCCAACACGGGCTTAGGAGGAGCTTAGCCGATGACACACCCCGCATTTACCTCAGACTCTGTGGCCGTGATTACCGGGGGTGCTTCCGGCATTGGCCTCGCCACCGCAGTGAAGTTCGCGCAAATGGGAATGCGCATTGTTATTGTTGATCGAGACACCGAGAAACTGGCGGCCGCGGCAAACATAGTGTCTGCCGCTGGCGCGGCCGATGTAATGACGTCTGAGACAGATGTCCGTGATCGTGCGCAGTTAGAGGCGTTGGAGCGGATGGTGGCAGACCGCTACGGAGGGACAGATATTCTGATGAACAATGCCGGTGTCGGAGGCAATTCATCGACAGTTGGCGACGCCGCTGCTTGGGACAATATGCTGGGTGTAAACCTATGGGGTCCGATCCACGGCACCCAGGTCTTCGCGCCAAACATGATCGCTCGTGGCAGACCAGGCGCAATCATCAATACAGGGTCCAAACAAGGCATCACGACACCGCCAGGTAACCCGGCTTACAATGTCTCCAAGGCGGCTCTCAAAGCCTTTACCGAGGCACTGTCCCACGAGCTCAGAACGGGCCCAGGTCATCAGATTACCGCGCATCTTCTGGTCCCAGGATTCGTCTATACCGGCATGATCTCCGCGCCCGAGAAGCCTGCCTCCGCCTGGACCGCTGAGCAGGCGGTCGACTTCTTTGTTGAAAGCGTGAACCGAGGGGATTTCTACATCCTTTGCCCCGACAATGACGTTTCACGCGATATCGATGAGAAACGCATTGCTTGGAGCGTGGGAGACATCATCGAAAATCGCCCACCTCTCAGCCGATGGCATCCAGACTATAAGAAAGCGTTCGCGGACTTCATGGCGAAGCCTGGCTGATCATCGCCATAGCCCAACAATCACGACAAGTTAGCGATTGAAGAATGCCGCCAGCTTTACAGTTGCCGACAGCCTGTCGCCTGTCACCATAATTGAACCTCATTAACAGTCTCATCTGGCCTGTCCAATTCTATTGTGTGTACCCGTTGTGGCGTAAAAAAACTTCGGTTCAGAAACGGGCGGAGAATTTTGTCGCTTGAACGCCTTGGACTTGCCCATTTGATTCAGAAGGTTTCGACACTTTCAGTGCAAACCTTTGAGTTTGCGACTATGGCCTTTCAAAACCTCGATTGCATCGCAATCCAGCCGTCGGCCCACATAATGCCGATATGACTAGAGACATTGAAGCTAGCGCTCCAATCTGTCACAGCCAACAAGTTGGATTGCTAGCTGATCTGCGCAAGAGAACGCCGAAAAAGCCGTAGGCTCATTAGTAACAAAGCAATTCCCAACAACGTCATCCAAACGAATTCCGGCCAGACAGTCTCAATACCAGCGCCTTTGAAAACAATAGCCTGACTTGCTGACATGTAATGGCGTGACGGCAGAACCAAAGTACCTGCCTGCAACCACGCCGGCTGACCTTCAATTGGGGTTTCGCCACCTGACAGCATTAGCATTGGCAGCACAATCAACATGACCAGAAGCGCGAACTGCGCCATAGAGCGTGCAATGGTTGCCAGAAACACCCCAAGCGCCGTCGCAGTAAAAAGAAACAACGCCGTGCCAACCAAAAACAACATCTTGGATCCAGCGATACTAATACCCAAAGAACCCTGCATCACAAATGTTAGTGAAAGACCAGCCGCTACCAAAACCACTGCTGCATTCGCCCAAATTTTAGCAATAGCTATGTCAAATGGGGCAAGCGGCATGGCAAGGAGATGTTCAATAGTCCCGTGCTCTCGCTCTCTAATCATTGCCGCTCCGGTCAATATAGTTGTGAGCCACATGATCTGGCCGATCAAAGCAACGATACCAGCAAAACGTACAGTATCTCTATTTGGGTTGAAGGCGCTTCTAAGGATGACACTGATTGAGGGAGCATCCACTAGATCGATACCAATTGCATAGCGATGTATTTCAGCGCTCAAGATACTGGTGATGTAGTTTGCACCAATACCGGCCTGTTCCATAGCGGTTGCGTCAATAAGAACTTGAATCTCCGGACTGCGCCCTGCGCGCAGATCCTTTTCGAATCCGGGGGGCACAGCCACAACGAAAATAAAGCGCCCAGCATCCATGTACGCTGGTCCTTTTCCGGGTTCGATTAGGACGACCGGTTGGAACTCTGGTGGGAAAAACGCTGTGGCAAGTGATCGAGAAAGAGGCGAGTCGTCTTCATCCGCAAACGCTATCGAGGCGTTGTTTACAGAACTTGCCACTCCCGTTGCTTCCATGATCGGGGCCAGCGTGAACGACCAGACCAACAATGCCATCATCACCCAATCACGGCGCAGGCTCATCACTTCTTTCAAGCCTAGCCAGAATATGCAGTAGAAGCGCTGCATTCACTTCTCCTGCGCCCGAAGACATAGGGCTGCGATCAGTGTCAGAACTGGTCCGAAGCAGGCGAGGGCCAGAATGTCTGGCGCAAGGGCCTCCCACCCCAAACCTTTAGTGAAGGCTCCAACGTTTAGGTGTAGGAAATATGAGGAAGGCCAAAGAGAGCCAACCACTTGTGCGCCTCCTTCAAGCGTTGAAACAGGTTGCAACAGACCTGAGAACTGGATTGTTGGGACAACTGAGGCGATGGCAGTTGCAAACGTGGCGGCCACCTGACTGGATGTCATTGTGGCGATCAACAACCCGTAGGATGTTGTTGCCCAAACGTAAAGAAGGGCGCCAACAGCCAAAGGGAAAGGGTTTCCTTTTAACGGTACCCCGAAAAGAAAAACTGTCATTCCGGCCAAAAGCAGAAAATTTGCGTAGGCGATCAAAATGTATGGAATTTGTTTGCCGACTAGAAATTCAAGCCGCGTGGTTGGTGTCACGTAGAAATTGACAACTGACCCCAGCTCTCGTTCCCTTGCTACGCTTACAGCAGTCAAAACAGCTGGCAACATAATCAGTAAGATAGCAGGCATTGCCGGAGCCATCGCGGCGATGCTTTCAAAGCTCTGATTGTAGCGAAACCGGGGTTCGATCCGGGCAATATCTATCTGGGTTTTGCCATTGCTATGGGCATATTCCGAGAGAAATGATTGGTGCAATCCGGAAACATAACCTTCAACCGTCTCACCTTTAAATGGGATAGCGCCGTCTACAGTTGCAAGTATCTGGGTCGGTTCACCCGTACTCATCTTTCGGTCAAAGTCAGGTGGCAACTCAACAACCAGAGAGACCTCACCTGCCACTAGACGGTCGCGCCCTTCGCTGGCGCTTTGCAGCGGCGATGTGGCTTTAAAGTAGGACGATCCGGCGAATTCAGCCGAATAAGCACGACTCTCCGGCCCCTGAGAAAGGTCAAGTACCGCGAATTCAAGTTCATCTATATCCAGCGTAATTCCAAAGCAAAAAACTAACATTAGAATAGCAGAACCCAGAAACGCGAAAGCCAGACGCACCGGGTCACGAGCTACTTCAACGGTTTCGCGCCGCGCATATGCCAATACACGAGAGAAATCCCTTCGACTGGCTTGGGATTTAGTCCCAAATTCTACTTCTGGCGCGACAACAGAGACTGGTTTTTCTGCTGCTTCCAATATCGAAATGAAAGCGTCTTCAAGGCTTTCCACCCCTTCAATAGCGATCAGTTCAGCCGGAGTACCTTCCGCTAGAACTCTACCAGCATGCATAAAAGAAACGCGATCACAGCGTTCCGCCTCGCCCATGAAATGAGTGGACACAAAGATTGTAACCGACTCATTTCGAGAGAGCTCAATCAGCAAATCCCAGAAGGAATCGCGCGCCTCTGGATCCACACCGGATGTTGGTTCGTCGAGAATTAGCACCCGCGGGCGGTGGATCACTGCTACGGCTAGCGACAGTCGCTGTTTGATCCCAAGGGGCAGTGCCGTCGCCAACGTATGCCGGTGTTCCTCGAGCCCAAAGCGCTCAGTGAGTTCCGAAACACGTTGTTCTCGGTCGGCAATTGCAAATATCCGCGCATGCAATTGTAGGTTCTGATGGACCGACAACTCGCCATACAAGGAAAAGGCCTGGCTCATGTAGCCGATTTCACGCCTCATTTTTCGATCATATGCATCGACAGGGTTGCCAAACAGCAGTGCTTCACCTGAGCTGGAAGGTAACAAGCCAGTCAACATCTTCATTGTCGTGGACTTGCCGCAACCGTTTGATCCTAGAAACCCGAATATCTCTCCTTGATTGATTGTGAAGTCGACGTTGTCTACGGCCGTGAAATCACCAAAGCGTCGTGTCAGTCCACGCGCAACTATCACTGGGCTTGCTTCGATCTGCACATTCGTTTTGTTTTTCCCCTCCGATTCGACGGGCAACTCCTGTGATCTCAGACGCCGATATGCAATTTCGAGGTCGACATCACTCCCTTTCAATTCGGCGGGCTTCCCCTGAAAGATGACTTGACCCGCGTCCATCGCGACAATCCGGTCAAAACCGTCGGCTTCTTCCATGTACGCCGTTGAAACCAATACCGACAGTTCAGGGCTTTTTGCTCGGATTGCATCAATCAAAGCCCAGAACTGCCGACGCGACAACGGGTCGACCCCGGTCGTTGGCTCATCCAAAACCAAAAGTTTGGGGTCATGGATTAAAGCACAGCAAAGGCCTAGTTTTTGCTTCATCCCACCCGAGAGCTTGCCCATCAGACGGTCTTCAAACTGCGCAAGCCCTGTCGCAGCCAATAGCGCTGCGATACGGTCATCCCGCTCTGAATGCCCTTGAGCAAAGAGACCTGAGAAGAACTCGAGGTTCTCGCGTACAGACAGCTCCGGATACAGGTTTCGACCCAGCCCTTGCGGCATGAAAGCGATGGCTGGGCAAATCCTGTGTCGATGGCCAGAATTGCCAATCGGGCCGCCTAGAACGTCGATATTGCCGGATTGCAGTTTCTTTGCGCCGGTGATCAAACCAAGCAGTGTAGACTTTCCCACCCCATCCGGCCCGATAAAGCCCACAAGCTGGCCGCCTGGCAGTTCCAACGAAATAGAATCCAGTGCAACATGCTTCCGATAGCGGTGCGTAACACCTGAAATTCGAATATCGCTGGTTTCACCCTCTACTCTCATTCGAAAAGCTCTGCTGGGATGCGTTGTTCCAGCGTCTCAGGCCAAGCAACGGCTGGGTTAAGCCGGATCACCGCGACACCGCGCAGACCGGTTTTGACGTGCTCGATCCGACTTTCAACCAAGTCTATTGGGATACGGACGCGAACGCGAAAAACCAGTTGCTCCCGTTCATCCAGGGTCTCGACCTGTTTGGGAGTGAATTGTGCCTCGGGAGAAACAAAGCTCACGAATGCAGGTATCGCATATTCCGGCAAAGCGTCGAGCACGATGCGAGCCTCAGCTCCAATGGGCAAAAGTCCGGCTTCACGCGCCGGAAGAAAAACTTCCATGTAAACATTCTCAAGGCCAAGAATAGTCAGGATTGGTTCGCCCGCGCCAACGACCTCTCCGGGTTCTGCAAGCCGGTAAAGCACGCGTCCGGGCAAAGGTGCCACTAGAGCGCTGTCTTCAATCTGTGCTTCGATCCTGCGCACTTCTGCCTCAGCGGCTGCAATACGGCTTTCTGCGGTTGCAACTCGGGCTTTGGCGGCGCCCAATACTGCTGTAGCAACTTTATGAGTGGTATCGCGATCTTCAAAAATAGTTTTGGAGATATTTTGTCCTGCCAGCAACGCCGTGGCACGATCAAGCTCTTGCTCAGCCCTGCGCTGTTCGCTTTCGCGTTGCACAACGAGCGCTTCTGCTTCGGCCTTTGTTTGATTTGCCAATGCTACTTCGGCTCTAGCCCGATCCAGGGCCGCAGATAGCTCGTCTATGTCCATTTCGGCCAGGATTTGACCGGCTGCAACCATACTGCCCTCTGTTGCCGTTACCTTCGCAACCCGACCTGCATTAGTTGGTGCTATTTCGACTTGTTCCGCTTCAACCCGCCCGTTTCCTTGAACAAACCCAACCGGCAATTCATCGCCATCCTCGGCAACAACGACATACAGCAACGCACCAGCAATTACTAAACCAGCCAAAATAAGAAAAACCGATAGGCTTTTGGTCATAGCGTTTCACCTGAAACAGGGTTTCTGGCGCAGAGTTTAGTGTCTTAAAAGACTCAAAGCCTTGTTTTGGATCAAAACCGACCCGGACACCTCAGTGCCAAGCAATTGTTTGTATGAACACCGGTTTGGGTGTTGCAGGCTCTTTCGCGATAGGTGGGAAGAAGTAGACTTGAAGCGTTTTTGTTATCAGTTTGGTATTGAAACGGGTTGTTCTAACGCGCAATTGCGGTCGCCGCTAACCAGCTGCGCAATACAGCGAAAGGAAACACTATGACCAAAACACTAAGAGCTTGTTTGTCTTTGTGGTTGGTTGCAGTCGCTCCTGCGTATGCACAAGAACCTCCTCGTCTCGTTTTGCAGCTGACCGTTGACGCGTTTCGGGGCGATCTACCGACACGCTACTTTGAGAATCTTGGGGAGGGTGGCCTTAAGTATTTACTTGAAAACGGTGTACACTATGTGGACGCCCATCATTGCCATGCCAATACAGAGACTGTTGTCGGGCACGCCACATTGGCCACCGGGGCAACACCGGCAGTGCACGGGATGATCGGAAACATTTGGTTCGACACAACCCTAGACCGCCTTGTTTACAACGTTGAAGACAGCACCGCTCCGCTCCTTGGAGATGGCGCTGGCGTCAATGACGACATTGAAATTGACCCAACACAGGCGGCAGCTGGCACAGATGGGCGGTCACCACGCGCTATGCTTGTTACAACTCTTTCGGACGAATTAAGCGCTTCCACTGCTGGTGCGGCCAAGGTCTTTGGAGTTTCAATCAAAGACCGTGGGGCTATTACAATGGCGGGACAAAGCGGCAAAGCCTTCTGGTTCTCAAAAGCCGCAAACCGTTTTGTCACAAGCTCGTATTATTACGACAAATACCCGGATTGGGTTTCCGCCTGGAATGACGCATCGCCAAGCGCCTCCTTTGAAGGAACCTCTTGGGAATTGATGCACCCAAAGGAAGCCTATCTCTTTGGCGACCGTGACAACCAACCATGGGAGACGGATGTCGCCGGGTTCGGCACAACCTTTCCTCATCGCTATTCTTCGGCGCAAAATGGGTTTGACCCGCTGGAAGATCCCTACTTTACGACCTTTTTAACGCTTAGTCCCGCTGGTGACGATCTGACGGCGCAATTTGCCAAACGATTGATTGATGCCGAGGATATCGGGCAAGACGCGGTAGCGGATTATCTGGCGATTAGCTTCTCGTCCGTGGATTACGTCAACCATGTGTTTGGCCCCTCCAGTCTTGAAGCCGAGGACACGATATACCGCCTCGATCAGACTCTCATGAATCTCTTCGCGTTTATTGACGAACGGATTGGGCTGGAAAACGTTTTGATCGTTCTATCGGCGGACCACGGCACCACCGATGCGCCGGGCTATTTAGAGAGTGTTGGCATCCGAACTGGCCTTGTTGCTCCGGACACATGGGACCCGACGGAACAGATAGCCAGGCTTAAGGAGCGGTTTGGGATCACCGGGAAATTGCTTGAGGGTTATAATCACCCCTATCTCAATATCGCCCCCGAAGTATTGGCTCGCAGTGATATTGACTTACCCACGCTGGAGTCAGCCATTGCAGAAGAGCTTCTATCCTTTCCCGATGTGGCATTCGCCGTCCCCAGTACGGCTATCGAAGCAAACCTCCTGCCCGATACCGACATCATGCGCTTGGTCCGCAACAACTACCACCCCACCCGATCCGGGAACATGTACGTAATCTTCAAACCCGGCTGGTTCATCGCGGACTTCGATGGTCTGTCTGTCACATCCACCCACGGGTCACCGTGGCGCGGTGACACACATGTGCCGATTATCTTTGCTGGACCGAACTTAAAACCGCAACGGGTCGCACGCCGTGTTTGCAAGACTGCTCTCGCATCCACACTGTCAGCATATTGAGCACGGCACGTCCTAATGGTGCGAGCGGTGAGGTACTACAAGAAGTCTTGGATTAGACCGCTGTGAAGCGCGAGACCTGATACTGAAGCACGCTAGGCCAGACCGCGACGACATCGTCCACAAAGCGATCCTCATATTCGTTGCTTCTTGGCGACTACGGAAACCGCCCAACGTAGCATTCTTTAGCATACATAAATGCGGAGCAGAACTTCACGGAACATATCGTTCCGGCTTCGGAGACTGAATACTCTCCAAATACTCAGCAACTTCGATTAGTCTGGAAGGAATACGCGTAACCAAACCATTCCCCGTATCGAATTCGACAGTAGGGCCGTCGTTCAACTCGTTGATTATTGGCATGTCATCGCGAGGTTCTTGAACTTTCAAATAACCGTCCAAGATCGACATGACCTCCAACATGGGCCACACGCCTCCCCTACGGTCGGAAATCTTTGTTAAATCAGCAGGATCAGTTTTCAAACCAGCTGCGTCAGGCCCTTTTCCAGATGCATCGATTCCGTGACATCTGGCGCAATGCTCAACAAAGAAGTCTTTGCCAAGGTCCGAAAACTCATCGGCCGCAGACGTCGTTGCAACCGAACTAATGCCCATGCTTGCAACGATCATAAAGTGCCTCATAAGCCGGAGGTCCTTTGCAACACGAGAGTTTACTACAACAGAAATGGACCGACATCTTCCCCCGGTCAACGTCGGTCCTCTACCATATAACATTTGCTATCCTGTGGCCCAAAACCGATTGATGGGGACAGGCAGCAACGAGCTCAGAACAGCTTCACTATTTAACATTCGAAATTTAGCATGTGAAGGCGCTCGACTCTTTGACATAAATCATATTTCAACTCGCAGTCTGCCAGAATTGGACTCGACACGCCAATTCGGCCAAATGATTTTGAGTGACTGCTTACGCCTAGCAGAACACGGCGCTTCACAATGCTGGGCCTGCAATTGTCACCGGGTCAAAAAAGGTGCAAGTCCAGAACACCGGCAAACGATCAATTACTGACCTAACGCCAAGAACACCAATCTACTGTTGGATGCCTTCTAAGAAAAACAATAACCCTGCTAACTCGCGCGGGGTGGGCGTCAAGACACCCTCGATTTCAACCGGAACCAGGTCTTCCGCCATTTCCCCACCAAATTCCGGCATAACCCGAGCAAGATGGCTGTTTCCTGGGTCGCCATAGATGTAGCTTAGGGCCCGTGCTTGAGGGAAAGTGCCTGCGTTCTTCGCGCTCAATGTTGTCAAATCTGTTGGCTCAACGGAAAGACCGCTGCTTGCCGGGCCACCGCCTCTACCATCCACACCATGACAAGAAGTACAGTTTTCTGAGAAAAAGGCTGCCCCATCAGCGCGAGTGGGCATGACATCGGCGTCAGGATACAAATCTGTACACGACGCTGTGGCTAGAGCGATAAATCCAGCCGATAAAATAACCCACCTTATAGCGTGCATGCTCTACCCCGTTTATTATTCAGCCTACGGTCCAATGTAGAACATGGCAATGAAAGCAACTGCCGTTTTAGGATCGGTGAGGGCCAACTTTACAAAACTCTCACAAAACGATGTAGGGACGCGCATGACGCTGCGTTCCAGTCACTGATTTTATTCATGAAATTCAAGTGTACTCGCCCATAACTTTGCGCGACGTTTGCGCATAATTCTGCACGATTTGCCCAAAAGCCTGCACTCCGAGTCGAAAGCACTCTGACTTCTGTAGTTAGGTGCTCGCAAAACTGACCCAAAGCCAGCGCCTTACAGCTATAAGTACATCTAAGCTAGCAAGCTTCAACACTTGGTTGCGGAAAGTTTGCCACAGGTTATTGGCAATGAACCTGAAACGACGTCCGTCTAAAGACACCAGTGGACTAAAAAGGCGGTATAGTTTTGATGAAACTCCATACACATAGCCTCAACCTGTGATGTCAGGTTCTAGTCGTCCCAATAGTCCTCTTCCTGCCGCCGCCGTTCTTCCGCGCAAGAGGAACAAAGTCCAGTAGCATCTGGGTAGTCTGTTTCTCTATCATCATCCATATAGACTGTCCGAAGACAGTCGGAACACTGTTGGTGTGCCATGCTTACCCTCTAGGTTTAGTTTTGATGAAACCGCCTGATCGGGCCGGCGATTTCATTACCGTTCAATTGTGGTGGATTCTGACTTCTTGCCGCTATGAAACAACAAGGAAGTGGCGGAGCGCCGAGTGCGAAGCGTCCAATCCGCCAAACTATGTTACGGGCAGTTTGCGACGCTCGACTCTCTTCCAATCCCGTCCGGAAACGATGCCCCAGTTTCCCGCTCCGTTAGGGCGACGCCAACGCGGAGTGGCCATCTTCTGAAGTTCGGAAAGCGCTTCGTCATAGGAGTCATACTGAACCTCCTCCCCCTTGGCTCCAATTGTGAATTTACCGCCTCGAGCCAGACGAGGATGGAAATAAGCGTTATCGGTAGCCACCGGAACGAAAACCACTTCATCTTCGAAATCTATGCTGGGCAAGATTGGTGTAACGTTATCCGGCTTTTCCCAAATTGAAGGGTAATATTCCTTCCGACCTTTAAGCCATTGAACAGCACTCGATGCAGTTACACCCTGCTCAGCCTTTACAAGACAGCTTTCGCCGCTCGACAACGATGTAGGTGCGCTCATAACGCTGCATTGTTTACATTGATTTCGTTAAAGAAAATCTTGGAGCTTTGCCCAAAACTCTGCGCGGTACTTGCGCATAACTTTGCACGATTTGCCCATAAGTTTGCGCGTTCCAAAGTACGCGCTCAATTTAAGATAGTTCCTGTACGGGTCCTACAACTTTAGAGCACTGCCCTTCAATCATAAGTGCGCTTTGATTGGCAGTCTTCAACTTTTGACCGATCAAAGTACTTCACTCGCACGCAGGCGATAAACCGCAAACGCGTCAGTTATGAGATGCCTGGACAACAACAGCAAACAAACGCGCATCAGCGCAAATTTATTCGCGCAGGAGAAATGCCACATGGATCTCAAAGACTTCTCCGGCCTGTGGGTCTGCTTTGGGCTGGATGCGGACTCCGCGACAATGAATGCGAACGGCCGCTCTGAGCCCAGAGTGACGGATGCTGCGCAAAGTCTGACTGACTTCCAAGCGCGGCATAGCGGTCACTGGTTCAGCGCCGTTGGTCCCCTTGGTCTTTGCCAAGTTTGTTTTGCTCAGATGAGACGGGCGAAGATTGCTCCTGATGGCTTAGGGCGTCGAGCGAACCTCCGCTTGCCGGACCCCGCAGCGGTTGTATCAGCATCCGGTCGAGCCAGAGGTCGCGGCTTGTGCGAAACTGCTCGATGCCGATCACCATCTCCTTATGTCCCTGCGCAGGCTGCGCAACATAGGTTCCCAGGAGCCGATCCCACCACGGTAGGTTGAAACCGAAGTTCGAGTTGGTTTCGCGTGGATCAATGGAATGGTGCACGCGGTGCATGTCCGGGGTGACGACGATCAATCTTAGGATGCGGTCCACTGGACGGGGAAAATTGATGTTGGCGTGATTGAAAAGCGACGTCGCGTTCAGGATCACCTCGAACAAGAGCACGGCGATTGCAGGCGGACCTAGAGCGGCAACGACGGCCAGTTTTATCCCCATCGAAATGAGGATTTCCACCGGATGGAAGCGCAGTCCCGTGGTCGCGTCGAAGTCGAGATCGGCGTGGTGCATCCGGTGCAGGCGCCAGAGCCCCGGCACTGCGTGGAACATTACGTGCTGGAGGTAGATCGCTAGATCGAGCAGTAGCATCGAGACGACGATGGCAAGCCAGACCGGGGCGTCGATGTTGTTGAAGAGGCCCCACCCGCGCTCCTCGGCCAAAACCGCGAGACCCACTGCGAGGATCGGAAAGGTCAACCTCAGGATCGCGGTGTCGAGCACCACGAGTGCTAGGTTATTTGTCCACCGGACAACGCGCGGAATTTCCCTCCTTCTGCGCGGTGCTCCAATCTCCCACAGCGCCATGACCGCAAGAACGCCCAGAAAGGCGACAAGGCGGATGGTCGGCTCGGCGGCAAGGATTGCGTCGGACATGGTACGTGTGCTCCTAGGTTGGTCGTCGCAATTGGCCAGCAAACACTTATAAGCAACAACCCCACTTTTATCTAAGCAGACATTCAAGCAACACCAACTGAGGTCGGCTTTGTCCGCAGAGCTGCCTTTGTAGAAGCCTGCAGCCAATTACTACTTCGAGCCCTGAGTCACGGATGCTGCAGAGCGGGCAAATGTCCGCTCTGCAATTCCTGTGAAGAATTTGGCAAGCTAATAGAGATTCGTTGTCTGCTTAACGCCGAGAGCAAACGGCGCACCGTTTGGATCACACAGGATGGGGCTATCGGCTTGAACGGTTTCATTATCATTCACAGAAGCCAGACGCGCCCCTTTGGTTTCGGCAGCACGGGAGGCATCGGAGACTGAAGCAACCTTGATGCAAGGAACCCAAGATGCGTTTGAGGCAGTTGACCAAGTCGCGGCATGCTGGATTGCAACAAGTTGGCCCTGAGGCTCGAGGAGGGTGACGCAATCCTTGCCCCGCTGGGGAGAAACCTGCCATCCGAAGAGTTCGATGTAGAACGCTTGCGGAAAGTCATTCCCGTTGCTGACATACACTTCAGGGCCGAACTGCCTTTGCGGTACGGGGAAAGTGTGCCGAGACAAAGAAATCCCCACTAGAGCACCGAGCGGATCGCGGACGAGCGCATTGCGACCGACACCCGGCACCTCGAATGGCTCCCGAACGATCTTACCTCCGAGTGTACCGACGCGGTTGATCGCTATGTCCACATCGGGAACTTCGATGTAAGAGATCCAGCCATTTTCCTGCTCCAGGGGCGTCTCAATCAATCCCGCACCCGCTTCGTCACCGGAAAGGGCAAGGACGAAATCCTGCTCGCCGCCACCCCATGCAAAATCCGATGCCCGCTCGACTTCATACGTCCAGTTGGCGACGTGCTGGTAGAATGCCATCGAACACGCCCTGTCCGATGTGAAAAGGTCATGCCATACGAATTGACCTGCTTTCGACTGTGTCATCGTCTTACTTCCTGACATCTTTGAGCTTTTTGACACCGCGGACCATCTTCCCGAACGCCTTGTCGCGCGACCTTCGTTCCGCAAGACTCGCGGAATTGAAGGCGTCTTCGGCCATGAGCTTGCGCCATCTGCTAAGACGACCGCCATCAAGAGCACCCTCATCGATAGCCTTCAGAACAGCGCATCCCGGCTCGGATTCGTGCTGGCAGTCCCTGAATCGACACCGCACGGCCAACTCCTGAATGTCGGCAAAGAGATCATCAATGCCGTCAGCTGCATCGGTGAGCTGCAATTCCCGCATACCCGGGGTGTCCAGTATCAGACATCCATTGGGCATTGCATGGAGCTCGCGCCGCGTTGTCGTATGCCGCCCCTTGGCGTCGTCCTCGCGAATAGATTGGGTCTCGATGGATTGGCTCTGGAGCAATGCATTGGCTAACGTCGATTTCCCAACGCCAGATGAGCCGAGAAACGCCACCGTCTTGCCGGGCCTGCACCAAGAAGTCAGTTTTGTCCGGGGCGCGTCTCCGCGGGCGTCAAGTGCGACCACATCGATCATGTCCGACACCGTGCGGGCCGTGTCGATGTAGCTTTGCGAGTCCGTCAGGAGGTCGGTCTTTGTGACGACGATGACAGGCGTGATCCCTGCCTCAAAAGTGAGAGCTGCATAGCGTTCCAGCCGGGCCACTTTGAAATCCTGATTGCAGGACGTGACGATAAAGGCGGTATCAATGTTCGCCGCGATCAGTTGTTCCTGCCGGTCGGTTCCGGGCGCACGCCGTTTGATGAGGCTCGTGCGCTCTAGAACCCGACTGGATCGCGGGCGCAAAGGATCCAGCATCAGCCAGTCCCCTACAGTTACATCGGCTCTGGGAGGAAGTATCGTATCGATGCCGTCACCGAGGGCGTGCAGGCCATTGCGATGCACTTCGACAATTCGAACGGGCGGTGTCACCGACAAATCTTCTACGCTGATCTGCTGGGCGAAAAACGGTTGCCATCCCAATGCCTGAAGAGGGTTGAAGTCGGAGTGTCTTCCGGCGTTGCGTGCGCGAAGCGGAAGGAAGTCTGAGTAATCCCTTATCATAGGGTGTCACTTTCATGTCTCTGGCCCAAGTCTGATCTGGGCGCTGTTGGTGAGAAAAAAGTTTGCACATCAAGACTCACCGTCGGCCATAATGTGACGGTGTTTCTTCAGATGTTGAATGTGCTCCGGGAGGCGCGCTGCCTCCCTTCCTTACCGGGACATGAAATCTCCATTTCAGATTATTTGCACATAGGATGAACGCGTGCACAACACAACAGTTGACGGCTGATTTGGAACTCTTCTTCAGTTACCGTAGCAGCAATTCAACAGGAAAAAGACTATGTCAGCTTTGTCCGCTGAGCAGTCATTTCACGAATAACTACTTCGAGCCTATACCCCCCAAGAAGCCGCGCTATGGCGAAGGTCTGTTTTTGCGCTTGGTCGGCAGCATCATGCTTCCGCGTGCTTATGGTCGGTCATTTCCCGGCGCTCAGCCAAGGCTTGGCGCACAATTTGGAAGGCAGACGACAGAAAGAGCCCGGCCATGACGGTTGCCACGACAAGATCAGGCCAACCTGTTGACGTGCCCCAGACACCAAGTGCTGCAAACATCACTGCCACGTTCCCAATCGCGTCATTGCGCGAACACAGCCAAACCGACCGAACATTGGCATCACCATCTTTGTAGCGGACCAAAAGCAAGACGCTTGCTAGATTGGTAAGCAACGCGAGAAAGCCGACGCCCCCCATTATCTCTGCAGTTGGAACGCCCACAAAGAAGACGCGATAGACAGTCGATCCGAACACCCAAAGGCCCATCATCAGAAGGCTGATGCCTTTGAACAGTGCTGCATTCGTTCTTGCGCGGAGAGAGGCCCCGATAACAGCAAGCGAAATGCCGTAGGTGAGCGCATCGCCTGCGAAGTCGAGTGCGTCTGCCTGCAGCGCTTGGGATTTGGCCAAATGACCCGCTGTCATCTCGACAAAGAACATCGTCGCGTTGAGCGCGATCACGATCCAAAGCCGTCTTTTGTAGTCATCTGAAACACCGTCAAACTTGGCGTCATGTCCGCAGCAACCAGCCATGGGAATCCTCTTTCATCTTTGGTTGTTCATGATGTAATGTCTCTAGCGACTAGAGGTTCAAGAGGTTTCTTCATGTTTTCCATTGGCGAGCTTTCTAAGCGCACAAAGGTCAAAGTTCCGACCATCCGGTATTACGAGGAAATGGGACTACTGCCCGAGGCAGAGCGCACGTCAGGCAACCAAAGACGATACGACCAAGCTGGGTTAGAGCGGCTGAGCTTCATCCGCCATGCGCGTGATCTTGGGTTTTCAATTGAAGCAATTTCTTCGCTGATCGAATTGCAGGAGCACCCCGACCGGTCGTGCGAGGCTGCGACGGATATCGCAACATCTCAACTTGAAGAGGTCCGCACCAAGATCAAACGCCTCCGAACACTTGAAAAGGAACTCAACCGGATATCGAAGGGCTGCAATGGTAAAGGCGTTTCCGAAGACTGCTACGTATTAGCATCGTTGGCCGACCACGGCTTGTGCGACAGAGACCACTAGAACACCGAGGGAAGCGGACATTTGACCGCTAAAAGTTAACGGCAGCTAAGTCCGCAACTCAGTCGTTGCCCCGACTATGTCGAACATCTGCCGTTGGTACGAAACTGCCGTATAAGTTAAAGACACTTTGTAGGTCTTGGAGCTAGACTTGGGCGAAAATCATTACTCTGGTCCTTCAGAACCTTGCTTGTATCGCAATCCAGCCGTCGGCGAGTATAGTACGAATATGACAAGAGATCTTGAAGCTAACGCTCAGAAAATCGCTCATGCCCTGACCTCTGGCCAGCAGATACCCAAACTGTCTTCAGAGGCAGGAAAGCTAACACTGGATGACGCTTATTCGCTTGCAAGTCGCGTCCGAGAGCTTCAGGGCAAAAAGAGAGTCGGCCGAAAAGTCGGCTTCACGAACCGCACGATTTGGCCTGTTTACGGTGTGGATCAACCCATTTGGGGAGAGGTCCACGCAGATGGGCTGTTTTCGACTGATCAGCCGGTAAACTTGGCAAGTTATTCAGAACCGAGAATCGAACCAGAAATCGTACTAGGCCTTGGCTATGCCCCGACGGCTGAAATGAACAATGAACAGTTGGCAGGTTGCGTGGAGTGGGTCGCTCCAGGGTTTGAAATCGTGCAATCGATTTATCCCGACTGGAAATTCTCAGTCGAAGATTCAATCGCAGCACAAGGATTGCACGGCTGCCTTGTTCTTGGCGACAAAGTCGCGGCGACGCATGATGTTTTGATCGGCTTGGCCGAAGTGCCACTAGCATTGTTCAAGGGCACCAAGGCCATCGGGTCCGGCAAAGGTGAAAACGCGCTTGGAGGCCCAATTGAAGTCCTGGCTCATCTTGTGTCTCTGCTCTCCGAAGCCGACCAGCTTCAGGGAGGCGAGCTGGTTACAACCGGTACTTTGACAGACGCATGGCCAGTGTCTCCGGGTGAAGAATGGTCAGCTGGTTTTGGTGGCGTGATGGACACCGAGCTCTCGGTACGATTTACATGAGGCTTTGGTAGAGTGGTGACGCCGACTGCACCAAAGAAATGTTGCTCTCAATAGCTGACCATGATGGTCTTCCACTGGTTTCATCAATTCTGGGATGCAAATTAAACGATGCTATCCAAATCAGATTACATGATGTTTCTTAGGCACCCAGCCTGGCTATGGATCAAGAAACACGCCAGGCATCTGTTGCCGCCGATTGACCCCTCATTGCAAGCGCGCTTTGACGAGGGGCACGCGTTTGAGCCTTTTGCTGAGGAGCTATTTGGTGATCTCGTTCACCTCGGTTTTTCAGATTTTTCAGAATACCAGGCTCTGCCCGCGCGTACTTTGGAGGCTTGGAGAAACGGTGCAAACGCAGTGGCGCAGGGACGTTATGAAGATGGAACCATAACTTGCATCTCCGACATCGTGAGCCGCAGTGACGATGGGTACGTTCTGACAGAGATCAAGAGCGGGACTTCTGCAAAGCCCGAGCACACTTTTGATCTCGCATTCCAGCGTGTCGTGCTTGAGGCAGCCGGGTTCCCCATTGCGCGCTGCGAAGTGGCACATGTGAACCGTGACTACGTCAGAAACGGCGAAATCAATCCGCGAGAGCTTGTCAGCATCACTGACATCACGGATGCGGTGACTGAGCAGCTCGAAAAAACACGCACGCGTATCGATCAGGCATTGAGCGTCGTTGCCAGCGGTACGATGCCTGATCCGTCCCCCGAACGTGCGCGCCTTAAATCCTACGGTGAATGGCTGGAGATCCGCGAGAAGCTCGACCCTCCAATCGCGCAAGACAGCATCCACCGCCTTCCGTTCATGAACGCGGAAAAAGCCTCCGCACTCATCGCAGACGGGATCACAAAGATTGACGAGATCAGTGATCCATCTGTGTTGGGCAAGTCAACACAGCGCTACTTGAGAGCAGTGGCAAACGGTGCACGCACAATCGACCATCAGGAGTTGAGCAGGTTTCTGAGCGAGATTGTCTATCCGGTTTATTTTTTTGACTACGAGACGTCTCAGAGTTTGCTGCCACCTTGGGACGGAACGCGTCCCTATCAGCAAGTGGCTTTCCAGTATTCCTTGCATATCCAGCGTGAGCCTGGCGGAGAAATTGAGCACAGGGAGTATCTCCACCGAGACGCCAGTAACCCGATGCCAGCCTTGCTGAAAAGGCTTCGTGAGGACATAGGAGACGTTGGCTCTTTAGTGGTTTGGTATGCGCCGTTCGAGAAATCGCGCAATACGGAAATGGCGGAAACCTATCCAGAGCACGCTGGGTTTCTGGAAGACTTAAACGCCCGCGTAGTTGATCTGATGAAGCCGTTTGCGGATGAAGTGATCAACGATCCCGCGTTCAAGGGAAGCGCCTCCATCAAGGCCGTTCTTCCAGCGCTTTTGCCAGAACTTTCATACGATGATCTGGACATCAAAGAGGGAGCGAGCGCGTCTCGCCTTTGGAAGGACGTAACACTGACCGAACCGGATGATCCAGAGCGCGAGAAGGTCTATTCTGATCTTGTGGCGTATTGCACGCGCGACACCTGGGCGATGGTCGCAATTCACCGGGAACTGCTGGCGATGTGAGGTGTGCTGCGAACCTCAAAACAACTTGCGGTGCTGCTCCCCAAGGAGACTAGGCGAATTACCGGAGTTACGGCGCCCCCAAGACTTAATCTTGCCACTCCAACCGATACAAGACGTGGTGACCGCGTAGACCTTTAAGGAGTCTGGGTTCTATTTCAGAAAAAGAGAAATCGGTTCGTCCTCCGACCATGGCACGAGTCGCATCTGAAACGAGTATCTCGCCCGCCGCACCAACGGTCGTTATGCGTGACGCTTTGTTGACCACAGTGCCAAAAAAATCTCCACGAGATTGCACGACATCACCAGTATGAATCCCAATCCGGACACCGAAAGATGGCTCCTCGGAAGCCGATGCAATGGCCCCCTGAATCTTGATAGCGGCCGTTAGTGCTTCTTTCGCGGACGGAAAGACGGACAACGTTCCGTCTCCAAGGGATTTCACGAACTGGCCATGATACTTTTCGATGATCGCCGCCAAGACTTGGAAGTGGTTTTCGATCAGCACCGACCAACGCTGATCGCCCAACGCCTCCGCCAACGTTGTGCTGCCCTCCACATCAGTGAAAAGTACCGAAGCCAAACCTTCGGTTTGGACCAGCTCGGGTCCATCTTCACGCGCAGCATCCACCAGTTTTTGGATGGCCAGCTGTTCTTTACCCACGAGTTCAATATTTGGAGTGGGTACTGAAGCGTGGCGATTGATGATCTTCCAGGCCGCACCCTCCAAGACAAAAATCAGAACGGTGCGGTAAAAGACGGCTTCATCAAAGCCGACAAACTGAATCTTATGGACGAAGGATGACCATCCCGTTTCTCCGTTTTCGAAGGCCTCAGCTTCAACTTCTTCGAAAACGACGGGTGCCGGGATCTCCGCAAAAAATCCGCTAACCCCATCGCGAACTGCTTGCCCGCTCCAAAACTCACCTTCGCCTGTGCCAACGAACCTTAGTTCATCTGCTTGCGACAGAAAATCCTGCAACTCGTCAGTATTCTTTTTGGTTCTGAGTATTTCATACCAACGCCTCGAAACCGCCAGCAGCTCAGGTGAGGAACGTATCGTCACAAATGACTCGAGACGCTAAATGGAATGAGGCTTACAAGGTCTTGCAACCGGGATCTCCATTTTTCGAAAGATGCAGGTCAATGCTGCCGCTGACGTTTGGTCAGATCAAGACTTTTGTATTTCTCCAGAACACAGCGCGTCAGACGCAGATCAAAAGACGCGCGTCGGTTCAGAGCGAACTATCGACGGAGTTTCTGAGCTCGAGTCTGGATCACAGGGCATCGAATCGCTTCGCTGTCTGAGAACTACTCGACGCTGTACTGGCCCGCAAAATAGGATGCTTCATTCTTTTTGGCACACGCTAAGCTAGAAGGTTCCCAGAACTACGCGGTGAATTTCGAAGTGCAGCACGCTCCGTCTTGACATGGTTATGCGAACTGGTTCAGCTTGCGGTCATGACGTTCACACGCATCCACTGCCATCGAATATCGGCCTGAAGTCGATAACCCACGCGAAATCCGCGGGAGGCAGCATTGGTATGCGGGCGAGGCTTATATCCTTGTAATTGCTCCAGATTAGAGTGCACGAGTCGGTTCGATTCCGACGCCTCCTACCATCCTTAGGAGGTGTCCGACATGGCGGACGACGTCACGAACACAATTGATTTCAACGATATCAAGCAATCGGTCGAGGAGAGCCTCGGACGCACACCCGAAGGCTGGTCCGGCTTGGTCACCGCGCTCTTCACAGAGGTTAAGGAATACTGCGATCTGAAGGGTGCCACCTACCCCTTTGTCCTCCAGATCAAGGGGAAGCTGGGAGAGCTCCGCATCTACCACAGGTGTGATGATCGACACATCCAGTCGATGATCATCGCCACGATTGCACGAGCAAATCGTACCTGTGAGCGCTGCTCAAACGCTGCCGAGACCCAGCTGTTGGACGGCTGGTACACGACATTGTGTTGTTGGTGCGCGCATGATGTCGCGACCAAGCGCCATCCGAAACGGCACCGGCTATTTGGCGTTCGAAAAAAGCGTGTTCGAGATCGAATGACCTGCGGTGTCTGCGGATATTACGGCCAGATTGACCGAACGGATGACCGTAATCGGTGCCCCGCGTGCGTGAAGAAGGACTGGTGATGACCGCCGAACAACAAGTGATCTTCAATAAGATTATGGAAGACTACGATGATGAGGACTACGCCCGGAAGCTCATGAATACGAGCTCGCTGGCCACCGGTCATGTCCCGCCGATTGCCCTTTGCCAGATCTCGAGAGGGGTCTTCCATCTCAACAAGACCAAGTTCTGGAGAGTGTAACTGATGGGTGATGTCGAAAAGAGCTGGAAGGAATTCCGGGAAAAGGTCCGAGGTGTGATCGAGGACCATGGAGCGCCGGCTGATCTCCGCTCATTTGACGCCTGGTACGCCGAAGAGATGCGTTTGGTGATGGCGCACAACTACCCAGCTCCGCACGTCCCTGACGTCACATGGTCGACCGAGGGTCTGCATGTCGAGTGTGATGACCGCGAAGTGGTCGACCATATGATGACTGCTATGGCGCAGGTTTCACACGATCTCAAAGAGGCGCGCGCCCGGAGGTCAGTGATGAGCAGTGTTGTCGACTGGAATGATATTCATGGAAGCGTCTTCAAGCAGCTTGGTGAGTATCGTGCCGGGTGGGCGGAGCAGCTTACGCTTGCACTTGAGAAAGTGAAGAGGTTGATCGACGAGCAGCCCGACCTGTTTGGTGATGAACACCCGTCCATCGTTCAGATCAAACAGAAATGGGGAGGCTTGCGCGTCTATGAGGGCCCGGGCTGCAACCAGGCTACGAGTGAAGAGATTCAATGGCGTGTCGATCAGATTGAGCAAACCTGTGAAGGTTGTTCTAATTCTGCTCAACGCCAGAACATCGTTGGGTTTGTGACGACGCTTTGCAGCTGGTGCTACAATGATGCTCTGAGGCGGCGTTTTGAGGGCGCCGAAGAATCCTGGCCCGACAGCCTGAGGCTGGACGTTGTGGAAAACTATCCGGACCTCGTTTCCCCGGATTGCGCATCTCTTGTTCCTGCTGTCGGAAAGGGCTGGCTCGTCATGATTTCGCAAGCACTCCACAAGCTTTCCTTCAGTCAGGAATTCAGGGCACTGGACCCTGGAACTATTCAGATCTCGGATATTAAGAAAGGCCAGGATGGCCAGATTTCCATCGGTTTCAGTCGATACCACGATCTCATTCAGGAGTACGCTGACTGGATGGAGTTTCGATGCGGTGTGACGTGTGAAGAGTGTGGCCACGTTGGTGACATCGTTCGGACAGCCGACAGGTCTCAAGTGCTCTGTTCTCACTGTTACTGTACTCGGGAGAAGTCTGATGGGTGATGATGACGACGTTGAGCTGGATGAACAAACCTTGCGTTTGCTTAGGCTTCGGGAGGCTGAAATTGCGGCCGGTCGAGCAAAACTTACCAAGCCGATTACCTCGGATGAGATCCGGTCGCGAAAGGTGCCTGATCCGAAGGGTAAGCCAGATGAGTGACGAGACTTCAGGAGAGGAAATCCCAATTTTCGTAATCTGCGAGACTTTGGTGAACGGCCAACTCCGAGCGATTGAAGGAAAAGAAACCACTGTAAAACCAAACAAGATCTTAGTCTTGGCGATCAGTGTCGAGGATGTTGAGTGATGACAGATGATTTTTCAGAAGAAGAGATCTTCGGGCGCCCGTTGCAGGATGTTCCTCTGGATGCCTTGATCGCAGAGTTGCAAGCTCGTCGCAGAGAGGGTCCGGAGGTCTGGCTTGCATTGCGCAAAATGATTTTCGAGCAAATCGCCGATTTTGCACAGCGTCCGGCCGATGCGCCCAAATGGCGGGATGAATGGGTCAAAGAGAACACCTGGGATCTAGTGACTGACGACCATGATGTCGAGATCACTGATGGTAGCGGCAACGTGTTCGACGACCTCGGGATCGAAGACCCAAGGAAGAAGACTTGGTGATGGGGGCCGAGCATTTCAGCTTGATCTTACCCTGAGAAACCCGCTCGAAGCATACAAGTGGTTAAAAAAGAGATTTCCTGACGTAGAAAAAGATAGACCAGCTTGGTTGGGTATGACCCTGGTCATGTTTTTGATGAAAATAGAAGAACTGGATCCGACCACTGCTGAAAGACTAGCGCCCCAGGTCTTCGGCGGACAAATGAGACAAGTCGAGCTAAAGGCCGAGTTCGACCGACTCCGACAGGAGCGAGCAGAAAAGCACTCGGATACAAATCTTTCAAAACTATCCTCTCCTCAACGCGCGCAAATTTTTGATCAAACTGTTTTCTCTTTTCTAAGGGTATATGGCCCCAAGATGTTCGGATCCGACAACGCGGTGCTCAAAGACGGAAGGAGCCTAGGTTCATTGTATCCTGACTACGTCATCGAAGTTGATGGGAAGCCCAAAGTAGCGGTCGAAATAAACGCGCACAGGACAAGAGTAGAAAGACAGTTCGCAATAAATACACTTGGCTATCTTTGGCTCCTTAGGAGACTTGTACCAGAGGCGCTCTTAGTCGTACCTCAAGACTCTGGTTATGACCTGAAACATCTGGCAAAGCTCCGAGATGAGATTGGTCTTGATGGAATTCGTTTCGCAACATTACCAGAAGCTGGAGCCAGGCGTTTTGAAGACTTGGTGGTTCAGGAGTAAGCAACGGGTTAAGGATAGTCGATCCAGATTTGAGGTCGCTGGGCTGCTTATTTAACAACCATATCTTTGCCAGTTGCAAAGTCGTAAGCCTCCGGACTTGGCCCATCTGTTCTCAACCGAAGAAGTCTTTCCTTTCCTTCTGTCAGGCTCGGGATATGGCCAGCCCAGATTGGCCAGATACTCGTCTGTCGAGCAGCAGCCCAAACCCGACATTAAAAACAAGACTTTGCAATTCCAGCTTTGCGAACTTTGCCGCCCCTCACCGAACGAAACAAGAGGTTTCGTGCTACGATTGCAAAGAGACTAAAGCTGTAAGGAGAAGAAGTCATGGATGGCAAGGTATGTCTCATCATCGGTTTTGGCCCGGGCTTGGGTGCCGCATATGCTGAGGTTTTCAAGCAGGCCGGTTACTCTCTCGCACTGCTGAGTCGTTCGGGCGCCACACTCGGTGACGACGGTTCAACTGATACGTCAGTTCGATCCTACAGATGCGACGCCGGAGACCCTGAAAACTTGAAGAAAGCGCTTGCCACAGTCCAGAGCGAACTAGGCGAAATTGATGTCGTTATCTACAACGCAGACCTCGCACAGTTTGGAACGCTTGAAGACGTTTCGGAGCTCCAGTTCGAGCAGAGTTGGCGCGTCGGGGCTCTTGGTCTTTTTACTACCGCAAAGCTTCTAGGGCCTCAGATGGTCGAACGTGGTTCCGGAGTGATCATTGTGTCGGGCGCGACCGCTGCGCTTCGTGGGAACGTTTGGACTACTGTTTTTGCGCCTTCAAAGTCTGCCCAACGTACGCTGGCAAATGCACTGGCAAAGCAACTCGGTCCTAGGGGTGTACATGTGGCGTATCTCGTTATCGACGGTGTGATCGACACCGAGGACACTCGAACGAACTTTGCACCAGATGAACCCGATGACTTCTTTATCAAGCCAGAGCGGATTGCGGAGACAGCTCTGATGTTGGTGCGACAAGACAAGTCGGCCTGGACATTCGAACTCGACATTCGCCCCTTCGGAGAAAAGTGGTAGCTCTCTGACAGCCCGAAGCAGCCATTCACAAGAGGACTTTGAATTTCCTGAAAAGCAGACAAAGCTGTCGTTTTCTTTTAGCGCCCTATGGTTGTCTTTTTGACCTTTTAGGCACGCCGAGAACTTGAGCACTTCTCTATAAGTTGGGGGATGGCCCACTCACTAACCATCCCCCAGCCGAACTGGACTACAAAGGTCCAGGACGGTTGACTAAAACCCTTCAATTGCGGTTTCGACCTGGCCACAAAACTTATCAATATCGCGCTCAAGCATATCGCTTTCTCGGGTCTCATCTCTGACCGCAGATAGTTCATCTACAACAGCCCGCAAATCTTCTTATGGAGCTGCCTCCGCGATGCGCCCCAAAGCTCGAATAACCTGCTGGGTGAAGCAGCCGGTACATCCCATTCGCGGACCTTCGCAACCAAGCTTTGCAAATTCCGAAATGCCAACCGAACAGACTTTTGTCCGAGATTACACCCGATACCAGTTTTCAACTTCTCGGGCGGCTGCTTCGGCTGAAAAAGTAGTCTCTACCTCTGCGATTGCGTACTTTACTTCGTCTGAGCTAGCACCGAGTTCTAAGACGTTCGCATTCAGGTCATGGGCTGACCCGGCATCTGAATAAATCGTATCGACCGCAATTCTGACAACGTTTCGGTGTTGCAGCAGGTGCTCAAAAAACCGCACATAGATCAGCTCCTCGTACGGAGAATGAATATCCGCTTCAGAGATTAAGCCCAATTCTGCGGCCTTGGCACACGTTAAACGCCAAGCCAGTTCCATTGTGGATGGTGGCGCGTCCCTAGCCTCATCAGGATGTCTGGGGTTCGCAAACGTAGATCTTCGAATAGCTTCGAGATTGGCACGCAAGCCCTTTGTGGGAACCGGATAAATGAATTTGGTTTCCTCTGAAGCTAAGGCAGGCTCAAGCTGATCCGGCTGCGCCTGGATGAACTCTGAAAACCTGTTTCCGATGATAGGGACTTCACCGACAATCATGCCTGTGGGGTCGGTATTCTCCGCCAGCCATCGCGCCAGTGCTCTCCGCCCCCACAGCCCGGCTGCCTTTCGGATCAACGGATGAGTTCCATCCGAAACATCCGGATACCTCGCGAGTATATCTTCGGTTTGAAACGCCGCGAGCCCCGTATCCCAACGCATGATATGCACACGACGTCCCAAGGAGATCGCAATGGATATCTGCTGACGCAACAGGAATGACTTTCCAGATGCCGGTAATCCAGTGAAGAAAACCATGCGGCAACGACGTGCAGCGTCCGCCAAGTGTCTTCCAATCTCTGTGTCCGCAAAACTGTCCTTTGAAATAACGAATCTCCTAATTCGGTGTCGGCAACAGCGTTAGGTAGCAAGCGCAACTTGGTTCCAAAACCGCTACAAACATTCTATGCCCGCCCTTCTGAAGGCGATGTTTGCAAGCAATCTCGGCGTTAGTTCTCTGAAACTTCAATACCGGCAATGCGAAGCCCATCCATTATCTTTTCGATCAGCTCCGTTGGCATTCCACGTGCTCGATACGGTGCGCGTGGATCGTCAAGAAACTCCGGGTGTTCGTTTTGCAAGCGTCGCGCCATCTCTTGCGCCTTTTGTTGCTCGCCGTCCAAAGCATAGCTTGCAGTCAGGCTTGCCATCGACATGGTGGATTTCGGCGTACCCCAGCTCAAGATGACTTTTTGTGCTTCATCATAATTGTCTTGCAAGATCGCGTGCAGCACCCAAGCGTTGTTGTAGCCAGGATGAAGTTTGGGGTTGAGGTCTTTTGCGCGGGAAATCCACTCTTTACCTTTTTCAAACTCGCCGGAGTAAGCAAGAAAGATACCCAGATCCGCGAGGATCCAGGAATCATTGGGACTAAGCTCCGTGGCGTTCTTTGCGTGTTCAAAGAAGACCGCCTTGTCTTCTCCCGTCATTCTGCTGAGGATTGCCAGGGCGTAGTGCGCATCCGCATTGTCCGGGTCTTCCTCAAGTGCACGTGTGGCGGCGTCTCGGGCCTTATTTGCCCAATCCGGATCGGTGTCGAATGATCGTTTCTTAGACTCGAGATAGTTAAAGGCCAATCGCGACCAAGCAAGAGAGTAACCAGGTTCTTCCTTCACGGTTCGCAGTAGACAGTCCCGAGCCTTGCGATGCGCTTCAATGCTGAAACTTTGATAAAACCAGAATCCCAACAGATAGCATTCATAGGCTTCCAGGTTTTCCGGTGCCTTGTCGCGGATAGCCTGCTGTACAGAAGCGTTGAACAACGGGGCATCGCTTGAGCCGATTTGCGAGGCGACCTTTCTTGCAATCTCAACCTGGATATCCAGGACATTTGAGATGCTTAGGTCCATATCAAAGGGGCCCGGCGGCGTGAGTTGACGGCAAGTCCTTGCATTGATGAACGTAGTTGTCACCCGCAGTTTCGAGTCAGACCGTTGGGCCGTGCCGCCAAGTATGTAATCGGCCCCTAACGCATCCTTGATCGCTTCGCAATCTATCTGACTGCTGAAGTCGGCGCCAGCTTCGGGAGCTATAACAAACAGGTTTGAGAACTTCGCCAACAAGGCATTAAGATCACGCGTCAAACCTTCAGCGAAATACTCGTCTTCCTTGTTTTCCCCGATTGTTTCAAAAGGTATAATGACAATCCGCGCACCTGACGGAAGGTCGCGCGGATCATCTCTTCCAAAGACAAAAAAAGCTGAAATCGCGGTAACTGTGGCGACAACAGCCGTCGCGGCAGTCCATCGGATCGCTGCGCTGCGCTTGGGTTTGACCGCAAGTTCCGGAGGCCAGGTCCAAACCTCGACCTTATTAGCGATATTCTTCAATTCATGGGCGCCAGCATGCGCAAATTCCGCGTCCACCTTTCCCGAAAGTTGATCGGCAACTGCTTTGGAAACACAAATGCCTCCGGGCGGTGCGATTGCTTCCAACCGAGAGGCAATGTTGACGCCGTCTCCCAGCAGATTATCGCCATCTGCCACGACGTCACCGAGATGTATTCCGATACGAAGGTTCATGCGCCCTTTTTCCGGCAGATCGAGGTTGCGAGCTTTCAGTTCTCTTTGAATTTCCAATGCACAGCGGGACGCGTCCGTTGCACTTGTGAATTCAGCGATGACGCTGTCACCCGCGCTGCCGAACACGCGACCACCATAGTTTGAGATGAGGTCATCAATGAGTTTTCGGTAGCTCTTTAGGGTGGTAATCGTGCCCTCTTCATCACGCCCGATCAGGCGTGAGAATCCCACAAAATCCGCAGCCAGAATGGCGGTTAGACGGCGTTCCATAAGTCCCCCCGTACCACTTTAATGAAAGTTACCTGGGTTCTCGAACAAAATCTAAGTTCTTACCCAAGCTCATAACTACTCATTTGGAAAGAGATCGACCGGCCAACTTTGCCTAAACTTCAGATAGTTCACAAACGCTTGGCCGCTGCCTTCGGAGATGCGCAACGCTGTGCTATGATTTTCTGTGACCTAACCACAAAGGTACACTTTTGATGCGACCCGAAACGCGCAATCGCATTTTGACGCTCAGTATTGTCATTGCTGTTATTGCTGCAAGTCCGAAAGAGGCCTTTGCCTCGGACGGAGAGTGTGGCGCGCCAGATGTACCTTGCACACTGGAAGGCGGTGAGTACTACGTGGCCCTACCAGATGTTCCGGATGAACCGCCTGCCGTCATTTGGTTGCACGGTTATGGACGGTCTGGGAAAGGGATGATCCAGAACTCCGCCTATGTCGATCCTTTCATCCGGCGCGGCTACGCTGTGATTATGCCGAGCGGGCAGCCCAGTATTAATAACAAAGACCTCGATTGGGGCGTGGCTGACGGGTATGACCTGGCACGGGATGATGTCGCCTTTATCGACGCCGTGCGCGCCGACGCGGTGGAGCGCTTCGGTATAGACCCGTCGAGAATACTGATCGCAGGTTTCTCCCGCGGCGGTTCGATGGTCTGGGACATTGCGTGCCAAGCGCCAGAGATGGCAAGAGGCTTTGCCGCTGTGGCTGGAGCATTCTGGGAGCCCATGACCACTGAGTGCGATGCGCCAGTTCACCTATTTCACGTACATGGCTTCAAGGATCGAATGGTGCCGTTCGAAGGCCGACAGCTGACATGGGAGGGTGTTGATTTTCACCAGGGTAACGTCATGAAGGGCTTGGATGTCTGGCGCCGCGAGAACGCCTGCTTGGGTAGCGCGGAAAACAGCTTTGGCGATGACGACTCGATGCAGAAGGACTGGATGGATTGTGAGGCAGGCTCGATCCGGCTGAAAGTCACCAAAGGTGGACACGGCGTGCCGGAGGGATGGCGGGACGCGGTGCTCGATTGGTTCGAAGCTATACCTTGAACACTTGAGTGCCCTTATACCCTTCGGTTGCTTTGGTCGTAGATGAATTCAGTAGCACCCGACTTGTTTGATGAAAGGGTGGGAAAATGAAAGAACAGGTTTCCGATCACTATGGTCGCAGCCGTAGCCTGATCGACCAAATAGCTGATCGCCTGAAGGCCGCGGGCGTTGACCCGAAGAAACTGTGCGCCGCTGATTTTGAGCCTATCGATGAGTTCCATTTTCGAGGCAGACAGGCGACTTTACAGCTACTGGAGAAACTGGAGCTAGCGCCAGGTTCGAATGTGCTTGATATTGGTAGTGGCCTGGGTGGGGTCACCAGAACAATTGCTGAAGAAGTACAGGGCAAGGTTACTGGCATAGATCTGACGCAAGAGTTTTGCGACGCAGCCAAGACCATTTCAGATTGGGTCGCTCTCAATGAACAAACCACGTTTATTCAGGGAGATGCAACAAAGCTGCCATTTTCGGACAGCAGTTTTGATGGCGCGGTAACTGTCCATGTTGCAATGAACATCCCGGACAAGCTTTCGGTGTACAAAGAGGCCCGTCGTGTCCTGAAGCCGGGAGCACGATTTGGCATTTATGACATTCTACAGGGTGAAGGTGGTGACGTTGTATATCCGACACCATGGGCCATGGATGCCTTAATCAGCTATCTCGCGACCCCGAAAGAAATGGTCAGTTTGCTGCAAGATGCAGGTTTTGGGATTTTGGACGAAGAAGATTCAACGGCTGAAAGCTACGAATGGCTAAAGGCGAGAGTTTCGAAGCCCAAGTCTAAGAGCACCGTGCCGGTTACGACTCAGATACTATTTGGGGAAATCGCCAGCGATATGGTTCAGAACCAACTTCTGGCTTTGGACGAACGTCGTTTGTTAACGTACCGCTTCATTTGCGTGGCCTGACGATGGGGTTGCGCCGACGCTCGGCCCGGTTTTTGCTGGACCTTTAAGCTCGGGCATGACCGAGGCTAACTTGCTTGAATAGTGTCGGCAGGCATCGGGCCCACGAAACGAAATTGCCGCGTTTCCCTGTTGAACAACCACCTTTGTTCAATTCAGGGCGTTCATTTTCTCCGAGTTCTCAGCCACCTTGGCAAAACTCTTTTTGACGACGCGGCCAATTCTTCCTTCGCTGGCCGGTCGGAGTATATATCGAGTTCTTCCGCTACGTTGATGAAAAGCCTTCACTGCCGTTTTGTGCAAAAGAGTTTGCCCTCGTGTCAAAAAGCAGAGTCTCAGCCTATTTTCACTGGATCACGACTTGTAGATCGCAGCGTAACGAGGTGCGAAGAACTTAACGAACGCTCTAACCTCTGGCCGACGATAGGCTTCAGGCGAAATGAGCATTATGTGCGGCACCGCAAGTTCGGGGATTTCGTCGAAGCATCGGATAAAGGACACGTCTGTTTCAACCAACTTCACATTGCTGATCCCAAGACCTTGTCCTGATCTAATCGCCGCGTGCATTAGCTCCAGTTCGGTAAAAGACATGACGATCTGTTCCGGTGCCACGTGATCGGTCAGCCATTCGTGGAATACATTCGGTACATCGTCCCGCTGAAAGGTAACAAACTGATGCCCGGTCAGATCATCGGGTGACCCCGGCAAGCCAAATTTGTCCGCGTAATTCCTGCTGCCGAACAAAGACCAGCGCGCCGTGCTGATCTTCCGGCAGATCAGGTCAGGATCAGGATCGGTTCTTGCGAGGCGCAAAGCAATGTCGGCCTCCCCAGCCATCAGGTCCAGTGCCCGAACGCTGGATAAAAACTCGAATGCGACATCCTGATTGTCGGCGGAAAACTCGTTTACGATTTCAATCATGCGTGCAGAGAAGTTTGCTGAATAAGCGGTGATACGGATGGGTTGTGTCGACGTCAATTCCTTCGCGCAATCGGCAAATTCGAGGACTGAAGCCTCGATTGCTTCGGCGAGGGGAATGAGGCGAAGGGCTTCTGGGGTCGGTTTGAACCCGTGCGTACCGCGCTCAAAAAGCGTCAAGCCTGTTTCTCTTTCGAGAACATCAATGCGTCGGGCAACCGTTGGTTGGGAGACCTTTAGCTTTCTGGAGGCCGCAAGCGTAGACCCTTCTCTGAAGACAGAGAGGAACACACGAATATCCGACCAGTTTCGGAACCCGTTCTTCATTTTTGTAGAACAGCACAATTTTGTGCCGGATACTAGAAGAACGGGTGAACAGTTACCGTTGTTGCGACAGCACAAGTAACTCGGAAAGGACCATGAGATGGCTTCCCATACAATGTCACCCAGCATCTGGACCGTATTTGGTGGACTGTTCGGTCGGACCAAGAGAGGCTTTCCTGAAAACCAGAAATCGCGGCCTACGGACAATGATCTTCACTCGGAACGCGCCTATATTAACGAGGTGATATGGAGTAATCCCGATGCGTTTTCGAGTGAACTGGACGTGCAGAACATGATGAATTTGTATCCGGGAAGGTTCTGACGACATTTGGTGACAATCGGCCGAACGAACCGTTTAATGCGACCCACGCGGGCGACGGTTCTTTTAGAAGCTCACTGATTTCGAAGAAGAAAACTCTTGGGACAACTTCACAAGCTCTGTTTTCGGCACCACCAAGCGTTTGCCTGGCCATAACGCGACATGTTTGTCGATTGGTGAAAGCTATTTCTTTGGTGCCTTTCTTGAAAATTTGCAAAGTCAGCTTTCTGCGCATCGCAGACCTTCGCGAGAATCCAAGTTTCCTTAGGGAGGCCCTTTGCGGGGTTGAGCAATGCAAAGGGCCATAACCGCGACGACTAAGCCATAAACTGATTGAATTCGTCGCTAATGCAGACAAACGCGCAGCGCAAAACTATGGGCGAACTACGTAAACTTATGGGGTGCGCGAAGTGTTATGCGCAAACCTACAAACGATCAAAAATCCAGGTTTTCAACACTCAACGCGTTTTTCTGGATGAATTCGCGGCGTGGTTCGACCACGTCACCCATCAGCTTGGTGAACAGATCGTCGGCCTCGACCATATCGTCCACGCGCACCTGCAGCAGCGTGCGGGCGTCCGGGTCCAGTGTTGTCTCCCACAGCTGATCCGGGTTCATTTCACCCAAACCTTTGTAGCGTTGCAGCGACAGACCCTTCTCGCCCTCTTCCAGGATAGCGCGCAGCAGGTCTAGCGGTCCGTGGATCACTTGGGAACGGTCGCGACGCACCAGCGTTGCCGGGGTGTTGTAGACCTCTTGCAGGCTCTGAGTGAAGCTGCCGGTTTTTCGCGCTTCGCCCGAACGCAGCATGGGGCCGTCCAGCGTGCGCACCTCTTCCACACCGCGCAGGATACGGGCCAGTCGGATGCCGTGATCCTGAGTGATCCGGCCTTGCCAGCCGCGTTCATATTCCAGCGCGATCAAGTCGAGACGGGCAGCAACTTTGTCAGCCACGCCTTGCAGGTCGGCATCAACGGCACCTGGCACGAAGGCCCCGGCTACGGCAGCCTGTTCCAGAATGTGACGCGGGTAATGCGTCGGGAAGGCGTCCAGAACACGTTTCAACTGGCGCGCTTCGTCCACGACACGCGTGAGGTCTTGGCCGATGATTTCTTCACCCGAGCCAAGCTTCAACACGGCCCCTTCGACGCCCTGATTGATCAGATAGTCGTCCAGCGCGGCCTGATCCTTCAGGTAAACCTCTGATTTACCTCGTGAAACCTTATAAAGCGGTGGCTGAGCGATATAAAGGTACCCGCCCTCGATCAGTTCCGGCATCTGCCGGTAGAAGAAGGTCAGCAGCAGCGTCCGGATATGTGCACCGTCCACGTCGGCGTCGGTCATGATGACGATCTTGTGGTAGCGCAGCTTTTCGATGTTGAACTCATCGCGGCCAATACCAGTGCCCAGCGCCATCACTAGGTTGCCGATTTCCTGCGACGACAGCATTCGATCAAACCGCGCGCGTTCCACGTTCAGGATTTTCCCGCGCAAGGGCAAAACAGCCTGAGTCAGACGATCCCGACCTGTTTGCGCGGAACCACCTGCCGAGTCCCCCTCGACCAGGAAAACTTCGGTTTTGGACGGGTCTTTCTCGGAACAATCCTTCAGCTTACCGGCCAGATAGTTCACATCCATCGCCGTCTTGCGGCGAGTCAGTTCACGGGCCTTTCGGGCAGCCTCACGGGCCAGAGCAGCCTCGATGATCTTGCCGACGATACCCTTGGCTTCATTGGGGTTTTCTTCAAACCACTCGGCCAGTTTTTCATTCATCAAACCTTCGACCGCCGGGCGAACCTCGGACGAGACAAGCTTGTCCTTGGTTTGGGATGAGAATTTCGGGTCTGGCACCTTTACCGACAGCACGCAGGTCAGACCCTCACGCGCATCGTCCCCTGTGAAGCTGACCTTTTCCTTCTTTGCGATCCCGCTGGACTGCGCATAATTGTTGATTGTCCGAGTCAAAGCGCCCCGGAAACCGGCGACATGCGTACCGCCATCCCGCTGCGGAATGTTGTTGGTGAAGGGCAGAACCGTCTCATGGTAGCTGTCATTCCACCACATCGCGATTTCCACGCCGATGTCGTCACGCTCACCCTTGATATAGATCGGCTCGGGCATGGCCGGGGTCTTGGACCGATCGAGATACTTGACGAACTCCTTGACACCGCCCTCATAGAACAGCTCGGTCTCCAACCGCTCGGCAGGGCGTTCATCAATCAGGATGATCCGCACGCCTGAGTTCAGGAAGGCCAACTCGCGCAGACGCTTTTCCAGCGTGTCGAATGAGTATTCGAGGTTCGAAAACGTGTTGGTCGAGGCCAGAAACCGCACTTCGGTTCCTGTTCGATCGCCGCAATCACCCACGACCTTCAGATGTTCCGCTGTCTCGCCACCCTCAAAGCGTGCGACATGTTCCTTGCCCGCACGCCAGATGCGCAATTCCAGCCAATCGGACAGGGCGTTCACAACCGAAACGCCCACGCCGTGCAGACCGCCCGACACCTTGTAGGAATTGCTGTCGAACTTACCGCCCGCGTGCAGTTGGGTCATAATGACTTCAGCCGCTGAAACGCCCTCTTCCGGGTGAATATCGACCGGAATTCCGCGCCCGTTATCACTGACAGAAACGCTGGAATCCGCGTGGATTTTTACCGTGACATGGTCAGCATGCCCCGCCAAGGCTTCGTCGATCCCGTTGTCGACCACCTCATACACCATGTGGTGCAGGCCCGAGCCATCATCCGTGTCCCCGATATACATGCCGGGGCGCTTGCGAACGGCCTCTAACCCTTTGAGAACTTTAATGGAATCTGCGCCGTATTCTTGAGGAGCCTGTGCGTCTTCGGACATTCAGTCAGTACCTATATTATTTTGGTAACTTATACGTTTTCTGGTGGGGAATGTCACGCGATCCCCCAAGATTTTGTGTTTGCGAGGGTCGTTTTTTGCCTGCTGGTTACAGGCTCACAAGCGATCAATGTCAGCGGCAATATCCGCAGCGATTTCCTCTGCGTCGACATCCTCGCGCTCAGCCGACAATCGCAACCCAAGAATGTCAGACTGATACCGCGCCGCCAGTCGATCCGGGTCATGTTCAGACCGAATTTCACCAGCATTCTGAGCGCTTCGGAACAGCTCGGCAAAACACGCTTTCATCTCAGTCATGTGCCGCGCAGCTTGATCTGCAAGATCGTGATCTTTCGCTTGCAACTCCGCATATGTCTTTGCCAACATGCAGGCTTTCGTCGGGCTCTCGACCGCTTCGATCACCAAACGGGGCTGCGCTTTCAACGCCCCTTTGGGCCCCAACTTTTCAGCCAAGGCCTTTAGGCGTGCCACGCCTTCCCGGGTGTAGCTTTCCATCGTCAGCGCATAGAGCGCATCCTTCGAGCCGAATGCCGCATAAAAACTGCCGGGCTTTAGCTTCAATTCCCGCTCCAAATCCTTCAACGACGTCCCGGCCCAGCCCTGACGCCAGAAGATGTCCTTTGCTTTAGCAATCAGAGCATCACGATCATATGCGGGTTTCCGGGGCATCAGCATCACCAATTCTTGAACGTTCACTCAAGTATATACTTGAGCGATCGTTCAATAAACTCTAAATACGATTCATCGCGCCAAAAACAGGAGTTCCGACATGGCCAATTTTCCGTCGCACGACCTCGAAACCGCTCCCGAAGGGTCCAAACCTCTTCTCGAAAAATCGCAGGCCGCGTTTGGTCGCTTGCCCGGTTTGCACAAGGTGATGGCCGAAAGCCCGCAGCACCTGGAAGGTTATCAGGTTCTGCACGGCCTCTTCTTGCAAACCGATTTCGGCAACGATGAGAAAACCGTTGTTTGGCAGACCATCAACGTGGAAAACGAGTGCCACTATTGCGTGCCCGCGCACACCGGTATCGCCAAGATGATGAAAGTCTCGGACGAAATCACCGAGGCGCTGCGCAATGAAACTCCGCTGCCTTCGGCCAAGCTCGAGGCACTGCGCACCTTCACTCTGCAAGTTATGGAAACACGTGGCAACCCGACCGAGGAACAGCTGCAGGCGTTCTTCGATGCGGGCTATTCACACCGCGCTGTTCTGGATGTGGTGCTGGGCCTGGCACAGAAAACCATGTCGAACTACGTCAACCACATGGCCAAAACCCCGGTCGACGAAGTTATGCGCGGCTTCCTGTGGGAACGTAAAGTCAGCGAACCGGCCTAAGCGGTCACGACCGAGCCCTCATCCCCTTCGGTGACAACCACCGTTTGGGCCCGGTCCCCCAATTCAGTAAACAACTCAGGCCCGGTGCCCGTCATCCAGGCCTGAGCCCCCAGAGCGCAAATCTCATCATAAAGCGCCGCGCGCCGACCTGCGTCCAGATGGGCAGCCACTTCGTCCAACAGTACAATCGGAGGCGCCCCAACCATCTCTGCCAGCGCACGCGCGTTCGACAAAATCAAAGACACAAGCAACGCTTTCTGCTCGCCTGTCGAGCAATCCTTGGCCGGAACGCCCTTTGCAGCAAAAACCCCATACACGTCTGACCGATGCGGCCCTACCAAAGTCCGGCCCGCAGCCAGATCCCGGAAGCGACTCTCACTTAAGGCGTCACGCAGATCCTCTGCTGTCTCAGGCATCGCGCCTTCAGTCTGGATCAATTCCAGCTCAGCCGACGGAAAAGCCGTCTCCGCCCGATCCTGCGCGGCACGCAGATAATCCAACGCCGAAAGGCGCGCAGCATGGATGCGATGTCCGGACTCAGCCATCTGACCCTCCAAGGCCGCATACCAATGGGCATCCCTCACCTGCTCTTTCAACAGACGGTTCCGTTCCCGCATTGCTTTTTCATATGACAAAGACGCTTCGGCATGGGTCGGATCAAAACTCAGCGCGATACGGTCCAGAAACCGCCGCCGCCCCTCGGCTCCTTCGATCCAAAGCCGGTCCATCGATGGGATCAGCCAAACAACCCGCGCCAGTTTACCAAGCTCGATCTGGCTCGAGGCTTTTTCGTCAATCCGAACCTGCCGCGCCGCACCGCCCTCGGACCAGGTTTCGATCTCATATCGCTGCCCCTGCGCACCCAACACCCCTGACACCTTCCAGCCCAACGCCTCGGGCCGCCGCGTCATCTCTGCCGCGCTCGCGCGCCTCATTCCGCGCCCAGGCGAAAACAAAGATACCGCTTCAAGGATGTTGGTCTTGCCGGCTCCGTTCGGCCCATGAATCGCGACGGGCCGCCCATCCAAAGACAACCGCGCCAGTTTGTGAGATCGAAAATGCGAGACCGTAAGCTCGGTCAGGGCCAATCCCATGACCCCTCCCTTCTTCTTGTCAAAAATACGGTCGCCGAAGGCATCGCGCGCCAGCGCGATCAGACGCGCATCGGCATGACAACGTAAACCGCGCTCTGGTCATTGCCTTCGCGCATCAGGGTCGGATCACCCGCAGAGTTAAACAGGAACACTGCATTCTCACGATCGACCTGAGACGCAATCTCTAGCAAATACTTGGCGTTAAACCCGATCTCCAACCGTTCATCCCCATAGGCGACGGCCAGTTCTTCTTCAGCAGCGCCACTGTCTGGTGCATTAACCGAAAGGACCAGCTTGTCGCCGTCCAGTTGCAGCTTTACCGCACGCGACCGTTCGGACGACACTGTCGCCACCCGGTCTACAGCCTGCGCAAACTCGGCCGCATCGACCTCAAGCTTGCGCGTGTTCCCTTGCGGGATGACGCGTGTGTAATCGGGGAATGTGCCATCGATGACCTTCGAGGTCAGAGTTATATCCGGCGTGGCAAAACGTACTTTGGTTTCGCTGACCGAAACGGCGATATCCATTTCATCATCGTCCAGCAGCTTGCGCAGCTCGCCCACGGTTTTGCGTGGCACGATCACTCCCGCCATGTCTGCGGCCCCATCCGGCAGATCTGCATCGATACGCGCCAGACGGTGACCGTCGGTGGCCACACAACGCAGAACTTTGCCGCCGTCAGAGCCATCAGCCACATGCATGTAGACACCGTTCAGGTAGTACCGGGTCTCTTCCGTCGAGATGGCGAATTTCGATTTGTCGAACAGCCGACGCAGCAGCGCCGCTGACGCGGTGAAATTCGATTGATATTCCGAGGACGCCATGACCGGAAAATCTTCTTTCGGCAGCGTCGCCAACGAGAAATTTGACCGGCCTGCCTCGACGGTCAACCGACCTGCAGCACTGTCTGCGGTCAGAGTCACCAGCGCCCCATCCGGCAGTTTCCGCACGATCTCATGCAGGGTGGTCGCCGCAACAGTGGTCGCACCGGCTTTCTCGACCTGCGCGGGCGCTTTATCGAGCACTTCGATATCCAGATCGGTGGCGCGGAACTGGGCCTGATCGCCCTCCGCCTCAATCAGCACGTTGGCAAGTATGGGAATGGTATTGCGCCGTTCCACAACGGATTGAGCCTGCGAAACGGCCTTGAGAAGGGTGCCGCGTTCAATGCTGATCTTCATACCCTCAGTTCCTCTGACTTGCGTACCGACATGGGCGGGACTGGCACGTTAGCGGTTCCACCCTGAGGCACAAGGATTTTTTACGGATTTCTGGGTTGGAAAGCCCTTAGCGTCAAGGGCATCGTGCCAAACTAGCCTCAGTTCTGGTCCAACCGTGGATTAATGCGCACAAGAAAACGCCCCGGACGCAAAGCACCGGGGCGTTTTCTTCATGAAATGCTCAGATCAGGCTTCCAGCGACCGCCGCAGCATTTCTACATCTTCGGCGATCTGACCGTCGGTCAGTTTCAGCTCTTCAATACGTTTCACGCCGTGCATGACCGTTGTGTGGTCTCGCCCGCCAAAACGGCGGCCAATCTCGGGCAACGAGCGGCTGGTGAGCTGCTTGCACAGATACATCGCCACCTGGCGCGGACGCGCATAAGACCGCAGGCGCTTGGGCCCGATTATGTCGGAAAGGCGAATATTGTAATATTCGGACACTTTCCGCTGGATCTCCTCAACGCTGATCTTTCGTTCTGAGGCACGCAGCACGTCAGCCAGACAGTCCTGTGTCAGCTCCATATCGATTTCGCGGCCCACCAGCGATGCGAAGGCGAACAGACGGGTCAGAGCACCTTCCAGAACGCGGACATTGGTCGAGATGCGATGCGCCAGAAACTCCAGAACACCATCGGCAATCGATAGATCGGGATAGGTGCTGCTGTACTGCTGCACCTTGTTCTGCAGGATGCCCAGGCGCAGTTCGTAGTCAGTTGGATGCAGGTCGACGACCAGACCGCATTGCAGGCGCGATTTCACACGGTCTTCCAGATCCTTGATCTCACCCGGGGCGCGGTCGGCCGAAATGATGATCTGCTTGTTCTGATCCACAAGCGCATTGAAGGTGTGAAAGAACTCTTCCTGCGTCGAATCCTTGCCCGCGATGAATTGCACGTCATCCACCATCAACACATCGACCGAGCGGAACAAGTGTTTGAAATCCATCATCCGGCGTTCACGCAGCGCCTGAACAAAGCGATACATGAATTGCTCGGCCGAAAGGTAAAGCACGTTAAGCTCAGGATGTTTTGTCTTCAGCTCCCACGCGATGGCGTGCATCAGGTGGGTTTTACCTAAACCCACACCACCATACAAAACCAGCGGGTTGAAGGTGACAGGTCCGCCTTCCGAGACACGGCGGGCGGCGGCATGCGCCAGTTCGTTGGGCTTGCCCACAACAAAGCTGTCAAAGGTAAAGCGGGAATCCAAAGGCGCGGCCTGCAAGGACTCGAGCGCATCCGAGGCAACCTCAGCCACGGGCGCGACAACAGGATCTGCAGGCGCGTCCGGGGCCGCTTGCAAGTTTGGTTTCGGACGTGCGGGCGAATTGGCGGCAACCCGGAAATCCAGCCGCTGCACGGTTTCACCTGCCGTGTTCAGTTCATACAAAATGAGGTCTGCAAAATTTTGACTGACATAGTTGCCCATAAAATTGGTCGGCACGGAAAAAACCGCCACACCATTCTGCAGCTCCTTAAATTCCAAAGGCTCGATCCAGGTGGTGTAGTTGTTCCGACCGACGGCCTTCAGCAATTTGTTACGCAGTAGTCCCCATTTCTCTTGTGTCATTCAGCGCCTCACGCATCCCATTCTTATTGGCCTGTCGGCCTTATTCATACAAACCCGGTCGCCCGGTTAAGCGTTCACTCGCACACAGGTATCCAAGCGCCAAAACCAACCCGGTTTGGCGGGATGTCTTTCAAATGCACACATGTCCCCGCTAAACGCCCGGCAATAGTTGAGCGTCCGGAAAACCGGGTTGCACGTCGCACTCTCAATTTTTTAGACAGGGCCGAGCACACCGGGCTTGTCCCGGATTTCTCGACAAATCGGCAGCCTGACATCAGCCAGTCGTCGACAACTTCTCCGGATCGTCCTGATGCCCGTCAGTTCGACCGAAGAAACAGCCTGTCCCCCCAAGCGAGTGAATCGCTGATTACAGTGGTAACAACTCCTTGCGGGGCGCGGCAACGAAACTCTGTTATTGACTCGGTTCTTTGGCCGAAAGAATCTCTCAGTTTTGTGAAGGCGCGGTTTTCCGGCAACACGAAAAAAGGCGCCGCTTCACGCGACGCCTTGTATTTAGATCAGCCTTGCTGACATGACCATTGGTCAATCAGTGGACTTAGCCCAGTGCTTTGACGCGGGCCGACAGGCGCGACATCTTGCGGGCTGCGGTGTTTTTGTGGAACACACCTTTGGTAACACCGCGCATCAGTTCAGGCTGAGCGGCACGCAGAGCAGCGGTTGCCGCGTCCTTGTCGCCAGAAGCAATCGCTTCTTCGACTTTGCGCAGGTAAGTACGGATGCGCGAACGACGCGCTTTGTTGACTGCGAAACGCTTTTCGTTCTGACGTGCGCGTTTCTTTGCCTGGGGCGAATTTGCCATGTGTTTCTGACCTTCGTTCGGTACGGTTATCTTGGGTTGCGCGCCACGGACATATCCGCACCGGATCAGAAATCACGAGTGTGAGTCGGGCCAAGCGGGCCGCACGCGCATGTATGGCGGCGGTATGTATCCAAGTTTTTCGGGTTTGCCAAGCCGATTCTCTGCGCTTGCGAACCGGACAAAAAAAGGCGGGCAAAAGCCCGCCCCCGAACCTTGGCTAGCTACGCCTTACTTGTCGCGGAATTGCGCCGCGCGCTTTTCCAGAAACGCCGCCATGCCTTCTTTCTGGTCTTCAGTCGCAAACATCGAATGGAAGACGCGACGCTCGAACAACATGCCTTCACTTAGCGGAAGTTCATAACTGCGATTGACGGCTTCTTTGGCTGCGATGGCGGTAATCTGCGACTTCTCAGCAATCTTTTGAGCCGCTCCAGTTGCCTCTTCGATCAACTTCTTGGCGGGCACAACTCGGCTTACCAAACCTGCGCGCTCGGCCTCTTCTGCATCCATGAACCGGCCCGTCAGGTTCATATCCATCGATTTCGATTTGCCGACGAACCGCGTCAAGCGCTGACTTCCACCGAGCCCCGCGATGACACCCAAATTGATCTCGGGCTGTCCGAACTTGGCAGTGTCTGCGGCGATGATGAAATCGCACAGCATCGCCAGCTCGCATCCGCCGCCCAACGCATAGCCCGCAACAGCGGCGATGATAGGCTTGCGGATCGCCGAAACCCGGTCGTTGGCATCGGCAAACAGGTTCACGTTGTAGACGTCCACAAAGCTCATCTCGGACATTTCCTTGATGTCCGCACCGGCGGCAAAGGCCTTGTCCGATCCGGTAATCACAATGCATCGCACCTTGTCGTTGCTGTCTGCATCTTCCAGCGCGGCACACAACTCACCCAGCAACTGGGTATTGAGCGCATTCAACGCATCCGGTCGGTTGAGTTTGATAAGAGCGACGTGGTCTTCGATTTCGACGATGATCGTCTCAAAAGCCATGAGGTGAAAGCTTCCGGTTGTTCCGTTCAGATACGATTCCTTATCACGCGATTTCGTTGGATCAAGTTATCTTTGGCATTGCACACAATAGAAGGATGAGCGACCGGACTGTGTGATTCTCTTGATTGTCGCGCCACAGCCCTCTGTCCGGCAAGGCTCTCCCTCGCGCCCATAGACGTCAAAGCTGTGCTGAAAATATCCAAGTTCTCCATCAGCTTGGCGGAAATCTCGCAAGGAAGAGCCGCCTGCTTCTATGGCGTCCTGCAACACTTGCCGGATGATCGGAACCAATGCGGCAACACGGGATGCAGAAATCTGCCCGGCTTTGCGACGTGGCGACACCTTGCCGCGATAAAGCGCCTCGCAGACATAGATATTGCCCAATCCGGCAACGATTCCCTGATTCAAGAGCGCGGATTTGACCGGGGTGTTCTTGCCTTTGAAGGCCTCGATCAGGTGCTCTTCGTGGAAGTCATTGCCCAAGGGCTCTGGCCCCAGAACCGACAGCAACTTGTGGTCATCCGCCGTTGCTGTCGGCATCAGGTCCATGGCGCCAAACCGACGTGGGTCATTGAAGGTCACGCGGGCACCGTTGGCCATGTGAAAGACGACATGGTCATGCTTCTCAGGCATCGGGTGCTCATGTACAAACCGCCCCAAAGGATCACCTGATACTGTCATGCGGCCCGACATGCCCAGATGAATCAGCAGCGTTTCTCCACTGCTGAGATCGGCCAGAATATATTTCGAGCGCCGCCGCAAACGATCCACCCGCTGACCCGTAAGCCGTTCGGCCATACGCTCGGGGAAGGGCCAGCGCAGATCAGGGCGATTTACGTCTGCCTGTTCAATCACCACGCCTTCCATCGCAGGGCTCAGGCCGCGTCTTACTGTCTCGACCTCGGGCAATTCGGGCATTACACGGCTCCTAATTCAAAGGGCCGCATTGTGCGCGCCTCTTATGGCCCTATAACAGAGGCGAAATTCGACGAACGGCAAGGCAAATGTCCGACAACAGCGACAAGACCACTCATTTCGGGTTTGAAACCGTGCGCGAGGCTGACAAGGCCGGGCGCGTGCAGGGCGTATTCAACTCGGTGGCCTCGAAATATGACGTGATGAACGATGTCATGTCGATGGGCATCCACCGAGTCTGGAAAGACGCGATGATGGATTGGCTGGCCCCACGCCCTGGCCAACGGCTGCTGGATGTGGCGGGCGGAACAGGGGACATCTCTTTCCGCTTCCTCAAACGCGCAGGCCACGGCCACGCCACTGTTCTGGACCTGACCGAACCTATGCTGGTCGAAGGCCGCCAACGCGCCGAAGCCGACCAGATGTCGGACAGCCTGAATTGGGTGGTCGGGGATGCGATGGCCCTGCCGTTTGAAGACAACACCTTTGATGTTTACACGATCTCTTTCGGCATCCGGAACGTCACCCGCCCGCAAGAGGCCCTGAACGAAGCGTTCCGCGTACTGAAACCCGGCGGTCGCCTGATGGTGCTGGAATTCAGCCAGTTGCCCAATGACGGGCTGCAAAAGCTTTACGATCTCTACAGCTTCAACGTCATCCCACGCATGGGTAAGCTGATCGCCAATGACTATGACAGTTATCAGTACCTTGTGGAATCTATCCGTAAATTCCCCGATCAAGAAACCTTTCTGGGCATGGTCCGCGCTGCTGGCTTCGAGAACGCCAAGTACCGAAACCTGAGCATGGGCATCGCCGCGCTGCATTCCGGCTGGAAAATCTGATGCGCGGTCCTCACAATATTATCCGCCTGATCCGCACAGGCGCCACTTTAGAGCGCACCGGTGCCATGAACGTGGTTCTGGACGCTTTTGAGGCCCCCCGGTCGCTGCGGTTTATCGCCCACGCGTTGGGCAAGCCGTTCCAGTGGCTGGGCTACAAAGGCGATCCTGACATGCCGCCTGCCACCCGTGCTCTGACAGCGCTTGGTCCGGCCTACATCAAGTTTGGTCAGGTGCTGTCCACCCGCCCCGATGTCGTCGGCAATGAACTGGCCGAACAGCTGCGCGTTCTTCAGGACAAACTACCCCCGTTTTCTAAGTCTGAGGCCATGGCCGAGGTCGAAAAAGAACTTGGGCAGCCTGTTGCCGAGATGTTCAGCGATTTCAGCGAACCAATCGCCGCCGCATCAATCGCGCAGGTCCATAAAGCCAAACTGGTCAGCACGGGCGAGGATGTTGCCGTAAAAGTCCTGCGACCCGGCATCGAACGCGCGTTCCGCAAGGATGTAGACGCTTTCTATTTCGCGGCCCGTATCGTGCAGCTTTTCGCCCCCGGCGCGCGCCGTTTGCGTCCGATGGAAGTGATCGAACATTTCGATGGCGTTGTCCGTGGCGAACTCGATCTGCGGCTGGAAAGCTCTGCTGCATCGGAATACGCCGCCAACACCAAGGATGATGCCGGGTTCTGGCTGCCGCCCGTGGTCTGGTCGCTGTCTGCGCGTCGCGTGATGACACTGAGCTGGGCCGACGGTATCCCGCTGGGCGACAACGCAGCCCTCGACGCCGCAGGCCACAACCGCCGCGATCTGGCCGAACGCGTCCTGCGCCTGTTCCTGCTGCACGCCCTGCGCGACGGGTATTTCCATGCCGACATGCACCAGGGTAACCTGAAGGTTGCCGCCAATGGCGATATCATCGCCTATGACTATGGCATCATGGGCCATATCGACGAATACACGCGCCGGGTTTATGCCGAGATCCTCTTTGGTTTCATCCGCCGCGATTATAAACGCGTGGCCGAGGTACATTTCGAAGCAGGATATGTCCCCGCAAACCAGGACGTAGATGAATTCGCCCGCGCCCTGCGTGCAGTTGGCGAACCCATCTTCGGCATGGATGCTTCACATATCTCGATGGGCCGCCTGCTGAATTACCTATTCGAGGTGACCGAGCGCTTTGGCATGGAAACAAGAACCGAGCTGATCCTGCTGCAACGCACCATGGTGGTGGTCGAAGGTGTCGCGCGCTCACTCGACGACCACATGAACATCTGGGAGGTCGCCCGCCCTGTAGTCGAAGACTACATCAAGCGATCTATCGGCCCTCGCGCCGCTCTGAGGGATTTTGGGAAAACCGCAATGGTGCTCGCCCGTTTCGGCCCGCGCCTGCCAGCGCTTGTTGAAAACGCACTGATCGCGCAAACCCAAAAAGACGACAAAAAGAGTAACGGCTTTGGTGCATATGCCCTACCTGCCACGATAGGTGCGCTCTTTGGAATAGCCGCAACGCTGATTGCCGTGGTGCTGGGCTAATTCAAACCCGCCTGCTTCATCTGGCTAAAAATACCTTCGGGGGGAATTGCGCCAAAAGCGCAATGGGGGGCAGACAGCCCCCCTGCTCCGTTGTCGTTCAGAGCCGCTCGATGGCAAGGGCAATCCCCTGACCACCGCCAATGCACATGGTGATCAACGCTTTTGACCCACCCGTACGCTCCAACTCGTACAGCGCCTTGAGGGTGATGATCGCGCCGGTCGCGCCAACCGGATGGCCCAGCGCAATGGCACCGCCGTTGGGGTTTACCTTGGCCGCATCCAGACCCAGCTCCTGATTGACGGCCAGTGCCTGTGCGGCAAAAGCTTCGTTGCTTTCGATCACATCGAAATCACCTGCCGACAAACCGGTATTCTTGAACAGGTTTTGCACCGCCGGGACCGGGCCAATACCCATAACTTCGGGTCGCACACCGGCATGGGCATAGCCGATCACGCGTGCTTTCGGTTTCAAACCGGCTTTTTCTGCCGCGTCCGCCGTTGCCAGAACCATCGCAGCCGCGCCGTCATTGATGCCCGAGGCATTCCCGGCCGTGACGCGCCCGTCTTTCTTGAACACTGGCCTCAACCCGGCCAGCGCCTCGGCTGTAGTCGCTTTGGGGTGTTCATCGACCTGGAAATCGACCATGTCGCGTTTGACCTTGACCTGCACCGGAGCGATCTGGCTTTCGAAAAATCCCCCCTCAATCGCAGCAGCCGCACGGGTCTGGCTGGTCATGGCAAACTCGTCCATCTGCTCACGGCTGATCTGATGTTCGTCGGCCACGTTTTCGGCCGTGACACCCATATGCCCTGTGCCAAACGGGCAATTCAGTGCGCCCAGCATCATATCGAGCGAGGTAACATCACCCATCTTAGCGCCCCACCGCGCCTGAGGCACGATGTAAGGGCTGCGCGACATGCTCTCGGCACCGCCCGCCACAGCAAATTCCGCATCGCCAAGCATCAGGGACTGCACGGCGGATACAATGGCCTGAGCCCCGGACCCGCACAGACGGTTCACATTCATGGCCGGCGTACCGTTGGGGATACCCGCCTGCATCGCAGCCACGCGTGATAAATACATGTCGCGTGGTTCGGTGTTGATGACATGACCAAAGACAACGCTGCCGATCTGCGCGCCTTCAACACCCGAACGTTCAAGGGCTGCTTCGGTGGCAACAGTTGCCAGATCAATCGGAGCCATCGAGGCCAAAGCGCCACCAAATGTGCCGATGGCGGTACGCGCACCATCCAGAATCACTACGTCAGTCATATTTTCTCCTCCAAAACCCGCGCGCATTATGCACTTGCAGCATGATCTTCAAATTAGACTCACTGTCACGCCCGGAATTGACATTACGTTGCGCAACACGCATGGATTCCGTCATGACGGAAAACACAGACGATATCCTGAACCTCCTGCCTGCACGCCTGAAAGAGGCACGCCGGGCAAAAGGACTGTCGCTTGAGGCGGTTGCCAAACTCAGCGGCGTTTCCCGGTCCATGGTCAGCCAGATCGAGCGCGGCGAAAGCAGCCCTACGATCTCGACCCTTTGGAACCTGACCCGCGCTTTGCAGGTGGATTTTGCAGGTCTGTTGGAAGGCGCACAAGCCAGTGACCAGATCGAGGTTCTGCGAAGCTCTGAGGTCCCCAGTATCGACAATATGGGGCAAAACTGCCGTATTCGCATCCTTTCCCCGCCGGAAGAAGCCGGAGGTCACGAGGTCTATGAAATTGAGTTTGGTGAAGGCGGAGCTTTGAACAGCCAACCCCACGCCCGCGGAGCGCACGAGCAGCTGACGGTGCTGGAAGGCAGGGTCAGGGTCACGTCCGGCAGCGCCATGTCGGACCTGAACCAAGGAGACACCGCGCGTTACGCTGCAGACATCGCGCATTCCATTGTTGCCAAAGGGCCCGCACGAGTCTTTTTGATCGTGAAAAACGCCTGAATCCGGCAAAATTCCGCCTTCACGGAAATTTTTCCTTCATATTGAATTTCCCCTATTTGGGAAATTCATCCGCTATGTTAGATGTGCGACTCAGTTGAACGGAGGTCGCCATGGCAGATGCATTCCTGTCCCACATCACGGACACACTCGCGCAGATCGAATCCGAAGGTTTGTACAAGCGCGAACGAATGATCACTTCGCCTCAGGGCGGTGAGATTACGGTGGGCGGCAAACAGGTCATCAACCTGTGCGCCAATAACTATCTGGGTCTGGCCGATCATCCGGCGTTGATCGACGCCGCCAAGGGCGTGATGGAGCCCAAAGGATTCGGCATGGCATCGGTCCGGTTCATCTGCGGGACGCAGGATATTCATCGTGAATTGGAACAGAAGCTGGCGACTTTCCTGAACAAGGACGACGCGATCCTGTTTGCTGCCTGTTTTGATGCCAACGGCGGTTTGTTCGAACCGCTGCTCGGCCCCGAGGACGCGATTATCTCAGACAGTTTGAATCACGCCTCGATCATAGACGGAGTGCGGTTGTGCAAGGCAAAGCGCTATCGCTATTTGAACAATGACATGAACGACCTCGAAGCCTGGCTGAAACAGGCACGCGAGGACGGGGCACGGCATATCATGATCGCAACGGATGGCGTGTTCTCGATGGATGGCTATCTGGCTAACCTGCCGAAGATTCGCGAACTGGCGGACAAGTATGACGCCATTGTCATGGTTGATGATTGCCACGCCACCGGCTTCATGGGGCCGAACGGTGCGGGTACGCCGGACCACTTCGGTGTTGATGTCGACATTCTAACAGGAACTTTGGGCAAGGCACTTGGGGGGGCAATCGGCGGTTACATCGCCGGGCCGCAGCCAGTGATCGACCTGCTGCGGCAGCGGGCGCGGCCCTATCTGTTCTCAAATTCGCTGCCGCCTTCCATCGTCGCCGCAGGGCTTGAGGCGATCCGTCTTGTAGAAGAAGGCGACATGCTGCGTGCCCAGCTGTTTGGCAACGCCAAATACTGGCGCGCGGGGCTGGAAAATCTGGGCTTTGATCTACTGCCCGGCGAACACCCGATCATCCCGGTGATGTTGGGCGAAGCGACGCTGGCGCAGGACATGGCGACAAAGCTGTTTGATGAGGGCGTCTATGTCTCGGGTTTCTTCTTCCCGGTTGTTCCACGCGGACAAGCGCGGATCAGAACGCAAATGAATGCGGCTCTAACCAAGGATGAATTGGATCGCGCGCTGACCGCCTTTGGCAAGGTTGGCAAAGAACTGGGGGTGATCTAATGCGCCCCAACACCATGAAGGCACTGGAAAAATCCAAACCCGAAGAGGGCCTGTGGATGGTGCAGGCCCCGGTGCCCGAGATCGGGCCGGAAGAGGTGCTGATCAAAATCAACAAAACCGGCATCTGCGGGACCGATATTCATATCTGGAACTGGGATGAATGGGCCTCTGCCACTGTGCCGGTTCCGATGATCACCGGCCACGAATTCGCCGGTGAGATCGTCGAGATCGGGCGCAACGTGACGGGGCTTGAGATCGGTCAGCGGTGTTCCGGAGAGGGGCATCTGATCACCACCGACAGCCGCCAGAGCCGCGCGGGCAAGTTCCACCTCGACCCCGGCACTCGCGGGATCGGTGTGAATGAGCAAGGGGCCTTTGCGCAGTACCTGAAATTGCCGGCTTTTAATGTCGTGCCACTGCCCGACGATATACCGGATGAGATCGGAGCCATTCTCGACCCCCTCGGCAACGCTGTTCATACAGCGCTGAGCTTCGATCTGCTGGGCGAAGATGTTCTGATCACTGGCGCAGGCCCGATCGGAATCATGGCCGCCGCAGTTGCGCGCCATGCCAGTGCGCGGAATGTTGTGATTACCGATATCAATCCAGATCGCCTGAAGCTGGCTGAACATGTGGTGCCAACTGTCCGCACCGTCGACGTGTCCAAAGAAGACCTGCAAGACGTCATTACCGAATTGGGAATGAAAGAAGGCTTCGACGTCGGTCTTGAAATGTCCGGGTCTCAAGCCGCGCTTGACCAAATGGTCGAAGCTCTTGTGATGGGTGGAAAGATCGCCTTGCTGGGCATTCCGCCCGGGAAATCACCGGTCGATTGGTCGCGTATCGTGTTCAAGGCCATCACCATCAAGGGCGTGTATGGGCGCGAGATGTTCGAGACCTGGTACAAGATGATTGCCATGCTGCAAAACGGGCTGGATATTTCTCGCGTGATCACACACCAGATGAAAGTCGACGAGTTTACCGAGGGTTTTGCCGCGATGAAATCGGGTAGGTCAGGAAAGGTGGTCCTCGACTGGACCTGACACTCTGGCCCTGCGCCGATTCACCCCCTACACATGGGGGGACGCCGGCGCAGGGAGAAGCACATGAGCGATAAGGATGATCGATTTCTTGAACGCGGGATCGAAGACACTCTGGTCACCGATTTCGCGCAGACCCATCGCAAAAGCTATGGCGATTTCCTGCAGCTCAAGACACTGCTGAACCTGCAAAAGACCTTTCAGGACCCTGCGCAACCAGATGAGATGCTGTTCATCATCATCCATCAGGTCAGCGAGTTGTGGTTGAAACTGATGCACCACCAACTGGTGGAAGTACGTCATTTCCTGCAACAGGACGAGTTCGGCCCGGCGATGAAGAACCTCGACAGGGTCAAGGCGATCCAGCGACAGTTGATCGCGGCGTGGGAAACCCTGCTGACCATGACGCCCGCCGATTACATGACGTTTCGGCAGGCTCTGGGCAACTCTTCAGGGTTTCAAAGCTATGGGTACCGGCAGATCGAGTTCATACTGGGCAACAAGGACCCCGCGACCCTAAAAGTGCATCAGCATGACCCCGAAGTTATGGCGATGCTGAATCATGCGCTGACCAAACCATCTCTGTACGACGAGGTGTTGTTCATGCTGTCCCGCCAGGGCTTTGACGTACCAAAGGACCTGTTAGACCGCGACTTTGCACAGCCCTATTCCGGTGATCCGCGCGTGGTCAAAATCTGGCTGCAGGTGTTTCGGGATAGGTCGCAGTATTGGGATCTTTATGCACTGGCGGAAAAGCTGATGGACGTGGAATCCCTATTCCAGCGCTGGCGTTTCGATCACGTCACAGCGGTGGAAAGAGTGATCGGCAACCAACCCGGCACCGGCGGCTCCAGTGGCGTGTCGTTTTTGCGCAAGGCCTTGGATTTACGCTTTTTCCATGATCTCTACGACCTACGCACCGAATTGATGTATGCGGATCAGGAGTGAGCAATGCTGTACCGGGGGTTCACACAGGCCGAGTTGGATCAGGAGTATTCGCCCTCGTCAATGATCGGTGGAGACCTCACACCCTATCTGGACAGCTACGCCGCGCTCAGTGCACAGCATCGCGCGCAGATGGAGGTGATCGGGAACATCTCTTACGGTGATGGAACCGCTCAGGTTCTGGATTTCTTTCCCGCAAAAGGTGCTGGTGCTCCGCTGCATGTCTTTATTCATGGGGGCTATTGGCAAGCCCTCAGCCAGCGCGATTCGGCGATGATGGCACCTGCCCTGATCGAGGCTGAACAGTCGTTTGCGACGCTGAACTACACACTCGCCCCGAATGCACGGATCGGAGAGATGGTCGAAGAATGTCGCGACGCTTTGCTCTGGCTAGCAACCAACGCATCTGATCTGGGTTTTGACCCGTCGCGGATCACCTTGTCCGGGCACAGCGCCGGGGCTCAGTTGGTCAGCATGGTAATGGCAAGCTCAGCCAACAAACTGGCGCGCGCGGGGCTGCGTGTGCGCGACGTGATCCTGATCAGCGGAATTTATGATCTTGAACCGATCAGCCTGACGCCGATCAACGACCCCCTGCAATTGACCCCGGTTGAGGTGAACGACCTGTCCCCCACCCGCCACCTGCCCCGCCCCGGCCCGCGCTATCACGTGACCGTGGCCGAACGCGATACGCCCGAGTTCATCCGCCAGAGCCGGGACTATGCCGAACAGCTGCGCAAAGCCGGGCATTCCGTCAGTTTCGATCTGAAACGTGGGATGCACCATTTTGACATCATCATGCATCCGGGGACGTTTTTATCGGTGTCGCGTTAGTCAAGGACATCGGGCGCCCAAAAGATTTGTCCCCTTCGCCGAGAGCCAAATAATCAAACACGAACCGAGGTTTGTACCGGAACTGCAAATGCCAGCCCCAAGCGCAACCCGGCCATTGAAATTTCGTGCTGCCCCCGCGAGCAGCACGAATTGTTGTTCCGAAACGCAAATACTCGTGTCGCATTGCGATGGAAAAGCAGTCCATACGCCAATGGGATGAACTCATTTCGTAAACTCGTCCTACGCGGAATTGGCCCCAACGAACGTCACACGTGATCAGCTTTTTTGTCGCTAGAAAGCAATTTGAAGCGAGCGCGCGACCTTGCCGTAGCCACCCGCCATGAGGCCCGAGATTGCGCCATCCTCAACCTCCAATTCAACTTTAATTAGGCTCGGGCTTGCAGGGTTCATAAACACTCCTTGCTCGATCTGGAATGAACGCTGAGATGAATCGCCAAAATCGTGCAATACACATGCCAGCGGCCCCGCGGCCATCCCGGTCGCTGCTTCCTCTTCAATCGCGTATCTGGGCGCGAACATGCGAGTCGTGGCATCTCGACTTGTCGCTAAGGGATCGTTTGTGAAGACGTAGTAGCCGATCAAATCCAGCTGCTCACTGATTTGAGTGATTTTGGCATAATCTGGTTTGACATTGGCAAGAACCCTGGCATTTGAAAGACCGACAACGATGAAGCTATTACCGGTATTGACCAGAAGCGGTGGGAACCTCCGATCAATTTGAGAATTGTCGATCCCGAGTGAGTTCAGAACATCATCGATTTTCACGCCCTTTTTGGCCCACTCTTCAACTCCTGAATAGCGTGGGGCCAATTGCTCCATGTAGGCGGCACCTTCTTTCATGAGGATGCGCCTCGGCCCATCAACCGTCTCCTTGGAAGTATCGGGGTTGGGGATCCGACCTAACGCATCAAGGTGCGAAAAGGCTGCGATTGTCGCGTGACCGCAATGAGCGATGCGTCGGTTCGGTGTGAAGAAATCCAGCTTGAAGCCTTCGGTCTCGGACCGAGAGACAAAGGCCGTTTCGGACAATCCAACCCTTGCTGCAATGTCCTGCATGTCTTGCTCACTCAATTCATCAGCGTCCAAAATGACACCTGCGGGATTTCCTCCGGTGCCACCGTCGACAAAGCCGTGTACGACTTCAACCGTTGCCTGTCTGGCTGTATTTGCCTGCGTGTTCATTGTTCGTCTCCATGCATAAGGCCGCACCCTTGAGCATGGTGCGGCCATTTCTACGTCAGTTGCTGGCGTTGGTGATACGATTCAGAAAGGCAGTCATCTGCGTGGCAATCTCGGGTCCATACTCTTCCAGCGCGAAGTGTCCAGTATCGAGCAGGTGAAACTCAAGATCCTTCAGATCACGTTGATAGGGAAAGGCACCTTCGGCAGGGAAGATGTGATCATTCTTGCCCCACATCAGCAGCGCCGGTGGCTGATGCTTGCGAAACAGCGCCTGCCATTTTGGGTATTCGGCAACGTTGGTGCCGTAATCCAGGAAAAGTTCAAGTTGTACCTCCTGATTGCCTTCGCGGTCGAGCAAGTATTGGACGTGCCAGAAATTGTCCGGGTTAATCAGTTCCGGTTTCTGGACACCGTGGGTGAATTGCCATTTGGTAGCATCCAGAGTGAGGAATCCACGAAGCTGATCGCCATTCTCTTGCGATGGCTCGGCCCAATAGGCTTTGATTGGATCCCAGAATTCGCGCAGCCCTTCCTCATAGGCATTCCCGTTTTGAATGATGAAGCCCGTGACTCGTTCGGGCCGTTCCGCAAACATACGAAAACCAACCGGAGCGCCGTAATCCATCAGATAGACCGCGTAGTGATCTACGCCCTTTCGGTCGAGCAGCGACGTCATCATTTTCGATATATTCGCGAAGGAATACTCGAAGTCTTCGGCCATCGGCATATCCGATGCCCCGAATCCTGGAAAATCGGGCGCAATCACGTGGTAGCGCTTGGCCAGTTCAGGAATAAGGTTTCGGAACATGTGTGAAGAGGTCGGAAACCCATGAAGCAGCAGGACAGTGGGCCTGTTCGGATCTCCGGCCTCACGATAGGCGATATTGATGTCGCCGATTTGTTCCGTACGGAAACTGATGGCCTGAGTAGCTTCAACTTGGGTCTCTGCGGCGATTGCAGGGGCTGGTGCCAATGGCCCAACAATAGAAAGCGCAAGAATACTGGCGCTCAGGATGGATTTCAGATTGCGCGGCATGGGTATTTCCTTTCGTCATTCTAGGGCGCGCGTCTTAACGCGCGGGGTTTGACACCGGTCAGTTTTGCTAGCCGAGCGCCTCTTCGAGCCTTGCGTTTCGCGCTTTCAGCGCTGCCAGTTCAGTGCGAAACGGGGCCAGATAATCTTCAAATTCTTCAAGGGTCATGCGTTGGGGGATGTGCTGCGGGCAGTTCCAGTCCATCGCCTCAAGCTTGATCACAATCGCCCGCTCAGGATGAGCGCGATAGCCTGGCGCACTCAGGCGCCGCATCAGGGCCGGATCAGTCTCGGCATCAATGAGCATCGCCCGACCCCAGATCTTGAGACGTCTCTGATTGGGGTAATCCATTAGGATCAGCGAGATGCGGTCATTGATCAGCAGGTTGCCTGTACTGAGATACTGCCGGTTGCCCCGAAAATCGGCGTAGGCAAGTGTCCGTTCATCCAACACCTTCAAAAAACCAACTGGTCCACCGCGGAATTGTACGTAAGGCCAGCCGGTTTCCGAGACCGTAGCTTGATAGAAGCCGTCCCTTTGCGCGATGAAGCTGGCCTCAACCGGGCTGATCAGGTCCTCCTGACGGGCACCTGCCAGAAACTTCGCGTAACCGGTCGCTGACCCATTCTTGGCCTGCGTTTCGCGTACGGAGGGCGTGAAACTGATCTCTGCAAAGGGTCGTACCATCGTATTCTCCACCTTGATCTGGGCTATGCCCTGGGACTGAGGTGAAGTTAATCAGAGCTTCTGTGTTGCGGAATTAGGATAATTGGCAATATATTATTCCAAAATATGGAATAATATTTTGGACAGATTTCACGCGCTAAACGTCTTTGTCAAAGTGGCCGAGCTGAAAGGCTTTGCCGCTGCGGCCCGTCACCTCAGAATGTCGCCGCCAACAGTGACCCGAATGGTTTCCATGCTTGAGGAAAGCCTCGGGCTACGTCTTTTTGTGCGCACAACGCGCTCAGTTATGCTGACTGATAGTGGGCAAAGGTTTTTTGAGGATGCCAAACGTATTCTGGCTGATCTTGAAGAGGCCGAGCGCGCTGCAATCGGTTCCTATTCCGAACCCACCGGGGAATTAAGTGTCACTGCATCGGTCTTGTTTGGTCGTATGTTCATTACTCCGCTTTTGGGCGAATTTCTGGATCTGTACCCAAAGCTCTCGGCACGTACCCTCTATGTTGACCGCGTGGTCAATCTGATTGATGAGGGCCTCGACGTCGGCATCAGGATCGGCAACATGGCGGATTCAAGCCTCATGGCTGTCAAATGCGGCGCAGTGAGGCAGGTACTATTTGCGTCGCCGGCATATCTTGACCAACACGGCGAACCGGAAACACCCGAAGACTTATCCAATCGTGCCATAATCAACTCAACTGCGCTCAATCCATCGGCCCAATGGCATTTTCAAACGGGCAGAAAGACAACTGTCAAACGCGTGAGCCCGCGCATCAGCATGAATACAAATGATGCTGTGATCGAGTTGGCCTTGCGAGGCCATGGCATCGGGCGGCTTCTGTCTTATCAGGTGGCACCCTACATAGCAGATGGGCGACTCAAGACTGTTTTAAAGCCTTATGAACCGCCCGAGGTTCCCATCCATCTTGTGCATCAAGAGGGCCGAACCGTGTCTGCGAAAGTGCGCGCCTTTGTGGATTTTGCCGCCGAGTGCCTCAAGTCCAACCCCCTACTTGGCTAAACGGGATCCCGGTTTGAGAGCGCGACCAACTAAAAGGCGAACTCGTACTATTCAGCCGCTGCTGCACCCGAAGATGTCCATACATTTGGAACAAAGGCACCATCCAACGCAGTGTTGAGAGGAAATGCAGTTGCCGCGAATGCGTCAGGATGCTGCGTCAGAAAAGGTGCGGAATCCAAGATTGGTTTTGCCCACGCGGCAGATGTTGAAACCCAACAAGAACCAACAAAAAAGCGGCCCAAGGGGGCCGCTTTCTCTAATTTCGTTTTGAACCGGATCAATCCAGTGTCCGGGTGACCTCTTCGCGCTCGAAGATTTCGATAACGTCTCCTTGGCGAATATCGTCGTAGTTCTCGAACGCCATACCGCATTCCTGACCCGACTGAACCTCGGCCACTTCGTCCTTGAAGCGTTTGAGCGTCTTCAGCGTGCCCTCGTGGATCACCACGTTGTCGCGCAGCAGGCGGACACCTGCCGAACGACGGGCAACACCTTCGGTGACCAGACAGCCGGCAACTTTGCCGACGCCGGTGACCTTGAAGACTTCGCGGATCTCGGCATAGCCGATGAACTTCTCGCGGATCTCGGCGCTCAGCAGGCCGGATGCAGCTGCTTTCACGTCGTCCACAAGGTCATAGATCACCGAGTAATAGCGGATCTCAACACCCTTCTGGTTCGCGGTGTTCCGGGCCGATGCGTTGGCACGAACGTTGAAGCCCATGACTGGCGCGCCTGATGCTTCGGCCAGGCCGACGTCGGTCTCGGTGATCGCGCCCACGCCCGAATGCAGCACGCGCACGCGCACTTCGTCGTTGCCGATTTTTTCCATCGCCTGAACGATAGCTTCGGCAGACCCCTGCACGTCAGCTTTGACGAGGATCGGCAGCTCGGCCACGTTCTCGTCTTCTTTCGCCTTTTGCATCAGCTGTTCAAGGGTCGTTGCGGCACCAGCGGCGGCGCGTTTGTCCTTGGCAGCTTGTTCGCGATAAGCGGCGATTTCGCGGGCTTGTGCTTCGGTCTCGGTCACGTTCAAAACGTCACCGGCTTCGGGCGTGCCGTTCAAGCCCAGAACCTCGACAGGAACCGATGGGCCAGCTTCTTTGACGCGGTCACCCTTGTCGTTGATCAGCGCGCGGACCTTACCGTATTGCTCACCCACAACGAAGATGTCGCCCTGGCGCAACGTGCCGTTCTGAACCAGAACGGTGGCCACAGGACCACGACCAACATCCAGCTGCGCCTCGATCACAGCACCTTGGGCGGCGCGGTCGGGGTTGGCTTTCAGTTCCAGAATTTCGGCTTGCAGCGCAATGGCTTCCAGCAGCTCGTCCAGACCCTGACCGGTGATCGCGGACACTTCGACGTCCTGAACCTCACCCGACATTTTCTCGACGATCACTTCGTGTTGCAGCAGATCGGTGCGCACCTTGTCCGGGTTTGCGTCCGGCTTGTCGACCTTGTTGATCGCCACGATCATGGGCACTTCTGCCGCTTTGGCGTGGTTGATCGCCTCGATCGTCTGCGGCATCACTGCGTCGTCAGCCGCAACAACCAGAACCACGATATCCGTGACCTGAGCACCGCGCGAACGCATCGACGTAAACGCTGCGTGGCCCGGTGTATCCAGGAAGGTCAGCGTGGTGCCGCCCTCGGTTTTCACCTGATAGGCGCCGATATGCTGGGTAATGCCACCGGCCTCGCCCGCCACAACACGCGCATCGCGGATTGCATCCAACAGCGAGGTTTTACCGTGGTCAACGTGACCCATGATGGTGATGACCGGCGGGCGCGGCTTCAGATCTTCATCGCTGTCTTCGACCTCTTTGATGACGTCTTCAACATCCGAGTCAGAAACACGCGTGACCTTGTGGCCAAATTCTTCGATGATCAGTTCAGCCGTGTCAGCGTCGATGGTCTGGTTCTGTGTGACCATCATGCCCATCTGCATCAGCGATTTGACAACGTCAGCCACACGTTCGGCCATACGGTTGGCCAGTTCCGAGACCATGATGGCCTCGGGCAGCTGCACGTCACGGATCACCTTTTCCCGCTCAACCGTGCCGCCCATGGCTTTCTGACGCGCACGCTCTTGCTTGCGTTTCATCGCAGCCATCGAGCGTTGGCGGTTGCCTTCGCCACCAGTGGCCTGACCCAGTGTCAGCTTGCCAGAACGGCGATTATCTTCACGACCTTTGCCGCGACCGCGCTGCTCGCGTTCACGATCCTGTTTACGCGGAGTCGCAGCAGGCGCAGGTTTGCTGGTCGGAGCGCGTGCCGCTTTCGGCTCTTCCGGCGCGGGCGCTGCAGCAGCACGTTTGGCAGCTTCTTCCGCCTCTTTGCGCTTGCGCTCTTCTTCTTCCGCCTTCTGGCGTGCACGCTCTTCGGCTTCGCGCTGTTCGCGCTCCTTGGCTTCCTGTTCCGCACGGCGGCGGGCGCGCTCTTCTTCGCGCGCCTTTTCAGCGGCCTCACGGGCGGCGGCCTCTTCAGCCTCGCGCGCCTTGGCTGCTTGCAGCGCCTTCATGCGGCGCGCCATTTCCGCGTCGGATATACCCGCCGGGCGACGCGACGGATCACCCGAAGGTGCAGCACCGCCACTTGGCTTTGCCGCGCCCGGCTTGGGGACCACCACGCGCTTGCGTTTGGTTTCCACCACGACATTCTTGGTGCGTCCGTGGCTGAAACTCTGTTTCACATTTCCGGGGCGTGCCCCGCCACGAAGACCCAATGTCTTTTTGCCGTCATTATCGCTCATAAAGCTTCTTACCCTTCCGCGCGGCCCCTGCCGCCGTCATCCGTTTCGCGCAAGCCACGCAAGCGCTGCGCTTCCTCTACAACACGTTTGGCGAGTCCGCCAGAGGCCATGGCAGCATGAATCACCGTTTGGCGTCCAAATGCCTGCCCTAATTCGTCCGCAGTCAGCCAACCAATGTATTTTCCGAAGTGCGGCGTGCTGAGTTTGGACTTGCCGCGCCCCGATCCATCAATGGCCTGAAGCAGCACCTGCGCTTCTTCTCGGTCCAGCCACGTCTTGACCTTTTCATAACCGGCAACCGCGTCACCAGACTTGCGCGCCAGACTGAGCAACTCAACCACGCGGCGCGCGATCTGTTTTTCAACTTCGTCGCTCAGATCGCTCGGCACAGAAACCTGCGCCTTGAACCCGCGCGCAAACAGCTTTTTGCCAACGGCCTTGTCCAGTGCGGCGCGATCTGCCGCCACATAGACCCCACGCCCCGGCAGCTTTGCCGCAACATCGGGATAAACCTGACCGTCCGGTCCCGTCACAAAGCGGATCAGACCGTATTTCGGCTGAACCTCGCCCGTGGCAATGCACTTGCGTTCGGGTCCGTCAGACCGATCTTTATGGACGCCACCGCGACCCATACGCGCCACCCGAGGCCTGAGATCAGGCCTCGACCTCCTCGTCTTCTCCGTCGCCGTCGACATCCTCTTCCGCCTGCTCCAACTCGGCCGGATCAACCCAACCCAACAGGATGCGCGCGGTCATGACCATGTCCTGTGCCTCTTCCAGCGTCACGCCAAAAGGTTCAAGTACACCGTCATCCTTGATGCGTTCGCCATCAACCGTGGTCCAGCCACCGGCCAGTTCCCAGTCCGCGCAGGTTGCGAAATCTTCCAAAGTCTTCACATCGTCCTTGGCCAGCGCTTCTACCATCTGGGGTGTCAGGCCTTCGAATTCAATAAGGCTGTCCTCAGCGCCCAGCGCACGGGCTGCGTCCAGTGCTGCCTTGGCCTGCGCTTCCAGGAATTCACGTGCACGGGTTTGCAGTTCCTGTGCCGTGCCTTCATCAACGCCGTCAATGACCAGCAGTTCTTCGATTTCGACATAGGCAACCTCTTCGAGGTTAGTAAAGCCTTCGGACACCAGCAACTGAGCGAAGAACTCGTCCAGATCCAGCGTTTCCATGAACAATTGGGTGCGGGCTTCGAATTCTTTCTGACGACGCGCCGATTCCTCGGCTTCTGTCATGATGTCGATGTCCAGATTCGTCAGCTGGCTGGCTAGACGTACGTTTTGACCACGGCGGCCGATGGCCAGCGAAAGCTGTTCCTCGGGGACCACAACTTCGATCTTGCCGGCTTCTTCGTCCAGAACCACCTTGGAGACCTCGGCGGGCTGCAGCGCGTTCACCAGGAAGGTCGGTTGATCTTCGTTCCACGGAATGATGTCGATCTTTTCGCCCTGCAATTCGTTCACAACCGCCTGTACGCGGCTGCCGCGCATACCGACGCAAGCACCGACGGGGTCAATCGAACCGTCATACGAAATCACGGCGATCTTCGCGCGCGAGCCGGGGTCACGGGCCACGGCCTTGACCTCGATGATGCCGTCATAGATTTCCGGCACTTCCATCTTGAACAGTTCCGCCATGAATTCTGGCGCGGTGCGCGACAGGAAGATCTGGTGGCCACGAACCTCACGACGCACTTCCTTGATATACGCACGAACGCGGTCATTTGGGCGATAGCTTTCGCGACCGATCTTGTCATTGCGGCGCAGAACAGCCTCGGCACCGCCCAGATCGACGATGACATTGCCGAACTCCTCGCGCTTGACTGCACCGTTGATGATGGTGCCCGCACGATCCTTGAACTCTTCGTACTGACGATCACGTTCCGCTTCGCGGACTTTTTGCAGGATCACCTGTTTCGCGGACTGCGCTGCGATACGGCCCATTTCCACGGGGGGCACTTCTTCGACGAAGACGTCACCAACCTCGGGCGCTTCCATGTACTGGCGCGCCTGTTCGACAGTCATTTCCGCCTGATAGTTCTCAAGCTCTTCATCCTCGACCACGGTGCGCACACGAGTAAAGGTCGCCTTGCCGGTCTTACGGTCGATGGACACGCGAATGTCCATTTCCGCGCCGTAACGGCTCTTGGCGGCACGGGCGAGCGATTCCTCCATCGCTTCGACAACCAGACCGGGGTCGATCATCTTTTCGCGGGCCACGGCCTCGGCGGTCTGCAGCAGCTCCAGCTGGTTGGCTGAGGTGATTGCCATCAGTTCGTCTCCTCTTCGGACCCTTCGGTCTCAATCTCGTCGAAAGCGTTTTCGTTCAGGGCGCCGGCGTCCTTGCGCTGGCGCAGCATTTCCTTGATCAGATCATCGGTCAGGACCAGCTTGGCGTCGCTCAACCAGTCGAATTGCAGACCGATGGTGATCGTCTCATCTCCCTCGGGGATGTTGATCAGAACCTCATCCCCTTCGATCCCGGCCAATTCACCTTTGAAGCGGCGGCGACCGTCGATCAGCTCGGCCGTTTCGATCTTGGCCTCATAGCCTTCAAACGTCTCAAAATCCTTGAGGCGCGTGAGAGGGCGGTCGATACCGGGACTGGACACTTCCAGCGTATAGGCATCAAGGATCGGGTCTTCGACATCCAGCGTGGCGCTGACCGCGTTCGAAATCTCGGCACAGTCGTCCACTTCGATGCCGCCGTCGGGCTTGTCCGCCATGATCTGCAGCGTGGTCTGCTTACCGCTCATCAGGCGGATACGCACGAGTTCGTACCCCAGATCCTCGATCACGGGGGCGATGATCTCGGCCAGTCGCCGGTCAATGGCAGCTTTGGCTATCAAGTCGTTTGTCATCAGGTGCTCTACCCTTTAATCGGGCACAAAAAAACGGGCGCGCGGCCCGTCGAATTTTCCGGTGGAGCCTTGAACCAGAAGTCCAACGCGCCGCTGTTGAAACTGCATATACGCAGGATGGTCCGAGTCTGCAACCCCCGGCGGGATTCGCAGCCGAATTTACGCCATCCACCACCGTTCTGCGATACGGCCGTCGTCTAAAACCGAAGGTCCTGCAATATGGCGCGGCATTCCGACAGCACCAGCTACAGCAAGGGCCATGTCCGCTTCGGACGGGTGAAACCGAAGACCGCGGACACCCTGCATTTCCGCCTTATCCGGCAGAGCCGCCACATCGACATAACCATCGCGCAGCGCTTCGGCCCGAACCCCCGCGTCCGGAATTACGATAACCTCGATGGCATCGACCCATCCGGCCTGACCATCCTTGTAATGCCCCACCACACGGCGACCGAGGAAATGTCGCCCGTCTTCGGCCCGTTCGACGCGGTAACAGCCAGTGCCGTTGGCGGCATGTAATGGCGACACAGTTTGACCCGATCGTTTGACGACAAACCGGCTGTCTGCCAACATAAAGGGCAGACCCGGATTGGCCTGAGCCAGTTCCAAGTGCACGCGATTGGGGGCCATGGCTTCGGCGCGACCAACTTCCGCCAGAACGGCCAGAACGTCCGTAATTTCCAACGGTGTACCATCGTGGAAAACCGCATCATCACGCAGATCAAAGGTCCAGACCCGTGCGTCGGCGTCGGTCTGCCACCCTGTTGCAAGCTCACCCCGCAGCGTTCCGTCGGGCGCGATCTCGGTCAAAGAGTCGAAAACAGCCCCGCGTGCAACTTGTTCAAGGCTGTCGTCGCGCGGTACGGCCAGACGCAACGTGCCGCCTTTCTTCGGCGTGTCCGCCAAGGACGCACCGGTCGCCGCCAAAAGCGCGGCAGCGGCACCTGACGCAAACAAGGCACGGCGGTCAATCCGGGTCATGCCACACCCTCCGCCACGCGATCCATGATGCGCACAAGCTCGGCGCTGATGCCGGGTTCAGACAACGCATGGCCCGCCTGCCGCACCATCTTCAACTCGGCATTGGGCCAGCGTTCAGCCAGATTCCATGCGGCCTGAGGCGGGCAGATCATGTCGTACCGCCCCTGAACGATATGTCCGGGAATATCGGCGATCCGATCCATCTGATCCAGAATCTGCCCATCCCTCTCCAGAAACGCCTTGTTGATGAAATAGTGATTCTCGAGCCGCGCAAAGGTGCGGGCGTATTCACCCGGACTTTCGCCCACCGATCCGTTGGTATGGATCGAGGCCAGCGCATTTTCCCAATGCGACCAGGCGCGTGCATACAGGATCTCGGTCGCGCGATCGCCCGAGAACAGGCGCTTATTATAAGCAGCAATTGTATCGTCCAGCTCACCCTCGGGCAGCAGAGCGGTGAATTTTTGCCAGTGCTCGGGCCAGAACCGTCCGGCCCCACCGCCGTAGAACCAGTCCAACTCGGCCTGCGTGGCCAGAAACACACCGCGCAGCACCAGACGGCTGACCCGATCAGAATGCGTCTGCGCATAGATCAGAGCCAGCGTCGCCCCCCAGCTGCCGCCAAAAACGATCCACTCATCAATTTCGAACAGTTCGCGCAGCCGTTCGATATCAGCGACAAGATGCCACGTCGTGTTGTTTTCGACCGATGCTGTGGGCCGCGACCGACCACATCCGCGTTGATCAAACAGAATCACCCTGTACGCACGCGGATCAAAATAGCGCCGCATAGCAGGGCTGCAGCCGCCCCCTGGGCCTCCGTGAAGGATAACAACCGGTATCCCATCGGGATTGCCGCATTGTTCCACATAGATACGGTGCCCATCGCCCATATCGACCATGCGCTGATCGAACGGGTCGATCGGCGGGTACAGATATTGAACTGCGCGCTTTTGGTCCGGGTACTTGTCCATTATGGCCCTATATAGTCCTTAAGCGTAAAAGAGCATACGGAGACAGGAATGCAAGCGCATCCGAACACTGTGGACCCGTCCGAGATCGCAAAATTCGAGGCGATGGCGGCGGAATGGTGGGATCCCCACGGGAAATTCAAACCTCTGCACATGCTGAATCCGTGCCGTCTGGATTATATCACACAGCAGATTGCAGGTGAGTTTGACCGTGATCTGACCGCGCAAAACCCGTTCGAGGGTTTGCGCCTGCTGGATATCGGCTGCGGTGGTGGGTTGCTCAGTGAACCGATGGCGCGCTTGGGCGCGGCGGTCGTGGGTGCCGACGCCGCCGAACGCAATCTTCCTGTCGCTCGCATCCATGCGGAACAATCGGGCTTGGAGATTGACTATCGCCACACCACTGCCGAGGACATGGCAGCCGCTGGTGAGCAGTTCGACGTCGTGCTGAACATGGAAGTGGTTGAACACGTGGCCGACCCGCAAAGCTTCCTGACCGCCACGCAACACTTGCTGAAACCCGGTGGGCTGCAGATTTGTTCCACCATAAACCGTAATCCGAAATCATACGCGATGGCGATCTTCGGGGCCGAGGTGGTCATGCGCTGGTTGCCGCGCGGCACGCATGAGTGGAACAAGTTCATCACACCTGACGAACTGTTCGAGCTACTGCGCCAGGCCGGGCTGGACCCGGTGGATCGCAAGGGGTTTGTGTTCAACCCGATCTTGTGGAGCTGGTCGATCTCGGACCGGGACTTGAGCGTGAATTATGTGACGGCGAGCGTGAAGCCGGGGTCATAAAACTGGTGTGGAAAGAAAGAGCATAAAAAACCAAACAATAATTCGAGGCGATCGAAGTTGGCATTCCCGTTGCTGTTGCCTGCCAACACGTCCAAAAAAGCCAATAGATTGGTATTAAAACGATTGGAAAAATTATGTTTGGATGGTTGAAAAAACGAGTTTTAAACGCATCCGCGGATGCAATGAAAAACGATATCGAGCGCTTCACGGCTGGCTTAGAAGGTGCTGATGCCGAAGAAATTTCAACAATGTTGGTTATAGCAAATATTTTAAGGCTTAGAATGTTAGATAGCGGTGTGATTCCAGCCGCAGCACTCGACCTAAGCATCCCTCGGGATGAGGACGTTATGTATCAATGTGACATGTGTTCGTTAAAATTAGTAAATGGTGTAAAGAAATTCCAGAAAATCGGGCAGCCATCTGATGCGGCGGGTGCAATGATATGGCTTCATAGCGTTCGCGCGCTAAATGTTCCGGAAATTCGAGTATGTGGCCGTAAGATGTGGGGTCAGCTTGTTCGCGGCTTTCCTTATGTTGATAACACGCTGGGAACGATGCGAGCCGTAATGGGAACACGGCTTCATGAGAACATTGACGAAGAATTGAGGTTCATTCCAATTGGTTTAGAACCCATAGAGACAGGTGCAAACTAAAACGGCCGCTTAATCTTAGTGTTTTGTCGCGCAGGTTATTCAAACATGGCCAGTTCTAGCTTAAAACTAGAAACTGACGGACGTCGAAAATTGGAAAGCGTCTACCCCTACTCTCCCTCCAACTGCAACCGTAAATCCCTCAACACCGGCAGCGTGCTGCGGACGCGCTCCAGCCCCAGTTCTCCGACCACGCGGTTGATCAGCGGGGCAATCGACGAAATCGCCTGATCCCGTGCCCGCCGACCGGCGGGGCTGATCGCCACCATCTTGCGGCGGGCGTCGTCCCAGTCGGGGCGGATGTGGATGTATCCGGCCCATTCCAGCTTGGCCAAGGTGTTTGTCATGGCTCCACGCGTGACGTGGAAGGTGCTGGCCAGTTGCGCCGGGGTCCGCTCATCCCCCACAAACACCAGATGGTTCAGCACCGAGAAATGCGAGATTTCCATGCCCTTGGGCAGCACCCGGCTCAGCCGGTTGCGCAACAATTGGTCTGCAGTCAGAATCTCGCTGAACAGCGTGACCGCCAGGGCATTTTTTTCGTCCGTCATAAGTCCGGTTCTGGATCAGGGCCTGTCGAAAGGCCGCACATGCGTCAAAGAGGGCACACGTCGGCGCGCCTCTGTCACAGAACTATCATCCAAATCGAAAATGTGAATGCCCGGATCGGTACCTGCGTCGATCAGCACCTCCCCCCACGGGGCGACAACCATGCTGTGGCCGTGCGTGTAGCGGGTTTTTCCGCGCGTCTTGGGATGTTCTCCGGTCTGTGCCGGAGCCAGCACCCAACACCCGGTCTCGATCGCGCGGGCGCGCAACAGCGATTCCCAATGCGCGGCCCCTGTGACAGGCGAAAACGCCGCTGGAACCGTCAGGATGCGTGCCCCCGCCTGCGCCAGAGCAGCGTGCAAATTGGGGAAGCGGATATCGTAACAGATGGTCAGCCCCACCTTGCCAAAATCGGTCTCGGCAATCACGGCTTTCTCGCCCGGGCGGTAGTTCTTCGATTCGCGGAAGGTCTCGGATTCGGAAACCTGCACGTCAAACATATGGATTTTGTCATAGCGCGCCACGACCTGACCCTGCGGGTCGATCATGAAGCACCGGTTGGCAAAGCGTCCATCCGTGTCATGGGTTTTAATCCCCAGCGAACCGATCAAAAGCCACACACCCAGTCTGGCGGCCTCTTCGCGCAAGCCCGCCAGGGTGATGTCGTCTTCTTCATGCTGCAGAACCTCGCGCTGCCGCGTTGTGCTGGTCGAAACACAGTTCGTAACCTCAGGCGTCAAAACAAACCGCGCGCCTTGCCCAGCCGCCTCGGCCATCATGGCGCGCACCGTGTTCAGATTTTCGGCCGGATCGTCCGACGAGGTGATCTGCAGCAGCGCGGTCTTCATCAGGCCGCCAGCAACCGGTCGAGCTTGCCCTGACGTTCCAGTTCATACAGATCGTCACAGCCGCCTACATGCTGTGTTCCGATGAAGATCTGCGGCACCGTGCGCTTGCCACCGGCCCGTTTGATCATCTCGGGTTTGCGTTTGGGATGCATCAGCACGTCGACTTCTTTGAATTCAACGCCTTTCTGTTTCAGCAGACGTTTGGCCGCATGACAAAAACCGCATAGCGGCGAGGTATAAATTTCTACCGGCTTCATTTTCCGTTCCCTTTGGGTTTCGCGCAATCTTGGGCGAATTAGGCATCCTTGGCAACGCGCGCTAGAGCCAACACGAAAATATGATTTGCTCCTGCATCCTGGCATACACGGGCGCAGGCCGCCAGTGTTGCGCCAGATGTCATCACGTCATCCACTAGCAACACGTCCCGGTCGTTCAGATGCTGTACCCTGCGCGGGTGGATGCGAATCGCATCTTTCAGGATCTCGGCCCGTTCTTGCGCCGTTTTGCCATCCAGAACCGGTGTCCGTCTTTTTCGCACCAGCAGGTCCGGCACACAGTCCAGCCCACTGTCCTGACCCAGGTGCTGCGCCAACAGGGCCGATTGATTGTAACGCCGTTTGAGTAGACGGGACCAATGCAGCGGCACAGGGGCAATCACCATATCCGGTCGCAACAGCTCATGCCCTGCCTGCGCCATCCAACGCGCTGCCGGGCGGGCTAGCTCGGGCCGGTCGCCATGTTTCAAAGCCAGGATCAGCGCACGCGCCTTTCCATCATACAGCAACGCTGATCTGCCAGCCTTCCAGGGCGGCGGGGCTTTTAGGCAGCCGTCACACTCGATCCGATACCCATCCTGTGTGCCCATCAGCGGCACTCCGCAGCTTTCGCATACGGTGCCTCCAATAAAGGGCGTTTCGCGCCAACACGCCCCGCACAGGCCAAAATCTGACGCGGTAAGCGCGCCGCATCCCATACAACGAGGCGGGTAAATCAGTGCGAGTGCGGTTTGAATCCGCCGCGCGATGCGATACTTGCGAGCTATGAAGTTGCCCGAGTCCAACGCACCCTCTCTGTTTGATCGCAAAACTATCCTGCGCCACCGCGGACGTGCACAGGATGACGCCTTCTTCCTGCATCGCGCCGCGATTGACGAGGCGCAGGATCGGCTCTCTATAGTTAACAAAGCCTTTACAGCGCCTGCGATCGTGAGCCCGTTTCCACAGCTTTGGGACGGCATTTTTTCGGGAGCTACCTTGGTCCAGGATGACGACGTTCTGGCACTGCAGCCCGGCGCCCATGATCTGGTCATCCACGCGATGGCCCTGCATTGCGCCAATGATCCGGTTGGGCAGCTGATTCAATGCCACAGGTCGCTGCAACCTGACGGGCTTTTGCTGGTCTTATGTTTGGGCGGCGAAACACTTCACGAACTGCGCGCGGCTTTGGGGCAAGCCGAAGTCGAAAGTACAGGCGGGCTGAGCCCCCGTGTCGCACCAATGGCCGAGCTGAGAGATCTGGGCGGGCTGCTACAACGGGCAGGTCTGGCCTTGCCCGTGGCGGATTCGATACCTCTGACGGCGGAATACCGCGACATTTGGCATCTGATGCGCGATCTGCGCCATATGGGCGAAACCAACGCTTTGTCTGCACGGCTAAAACGCCCGACCAGACGGACCGTGTTCGAGGCCGCACAACGTATCTATGCGGATCACTTTTCGACCGACTCAGGCCGCTTGACCGCCACTTTCGAATTGATCTGTCTGACCGGTTGGTCGCCGCACGATAGCCAACCCAAACCCCTGCGCCCAGGATCGGCCCAAGCCCGTCTGGCTGACGCCTTGCGCACCACCGAGGGCAAACTGCCTGATTGACGTGCGGATAAATCCCCTTATCTCAGGCCGGACCATAAGAAATTTAGGAAGTCCCATATGTTCGACGCTATCCGCCCTGCACACGCTCCTACGGATCATCCCAAGATCAGGATGGGCCGCGTCGGCATTCTGCTGGCAAATCTGGGTACACCGGATGACTATACATATTGGCCGATGCGCCGTTATCTGAACGAGTTTCTGTCGGACCAGCGCGTCATCGACTATCCGAAATGGAAATGGCAGCCGATTCTGCAGGCCATAATCCTAAGCAAACGGCCTTTTAGCTCAGGCGAAGCTTATAAATCGATCTGGAATCACGACAAAGGCGAAAGCCCTTTGATGACGATCACCAAGGATCAGACCGCCAAGCTTAAGGCGGCGATGCATGACCGCTATGGCGATCAGGTGATGGTCGATTTTTGTATGCGATATGGCAACCCTTCAACCAAGTCCAAGGTACGTGAAATGGTGGCGGCAGGGTGTGACCGCATTCTGTTCTTCCCGCTCTACCCGCAATACGCAGGCGCAACGACGGCCACAGCCAATGACCAGTTCTTCCGTGCGTTGATGGAAGAGGCCTGGCAACCAGCATCTCGCACTGTGCCCGCCTATTTCGACCAGGCCAGTTACATCGACGCGCTGGCGCAATCTGTCGAGCGCGCCTATGCGGCAATGGAGACAAAACCCGACATTCTGGTCTGTTCGTACCACGGAATGCCAGATCGCTATCTTCAGCAAGGCGATCCCTATCACTGCCAGTGCGCCAAGACATCACGTCTGCTGAAAGAGCGGTTGGGCTGGTCGGATGATCAACTGGTTTCGACCTTCCAATCTCGATTCGGTCCCGAGGAATGGCTGAAGCCTTACACCGTGGATCACGTGGCGGATCTGGCAAAGCAGGGTAAGAAAAACATTGCCGTCATCGCGCCCGCGTTCTCAGCCGATTGCATCGAAACGCTGGAAGAGATCAACGAAGAGATCAAGGAAAGCTTTGAAGAGGCGGGAGGCGAGACCTTCACCTATATTCCATGCCTGAACGACGACGATGCGCACATAGCGGCCCTTGGGAAGGTGGTCGAAGATAACCTGCGCGGTTGGCTGGAATAATTTCGCTCGGGCGATCGCCACGGTGGACGGGCGATTCGTTCAACAATGAATCCCCGAGGGCCGAGACAAACAGTCGGAAATAAAAAAGGCGGTGGATTGCTCCACCGCCTTTTTCAAGAATTCCGTGTTGGCTTAGCTTGCAGCAACAGCAGCAGCAACAACAACCAGCAGGATCAGCGGCAGGATGATGCCCTGCGACGAACCTTGAGTTTCTTCAACAACAACAGGTGCTTCAACAACCGGCTCTTCCAGGTTGCCAGCGTATGCGGTCGAAGCTGCGGCGGTCAGAGCTGCGGCGAGAACGAGTTTTTTCATATTAACCTCCAGAATTTGCACGGTTCCAATGCCCGGAACCGCGCACCTAAGACTTACCTCGTGTTTTTTTCTAATCAGCATTGGCGCTGGATTGCAATTGCAACTTGAGCGCTAAGCGGCTTCGCGAAGGAAAATGTCGTCAAATTAGCAACACTTGCGTGCCGACCTTCGCCATAGAAAACAGTTCAGCAATATCATCGTTGAAGAGGCCAATACAGCCATTCGACGAACGTCGCCCAATTTTGCGCGTATCGTGGGTGCCGTGAATGCGATAATATTTCCAGCCCAGATATAAAGCGTGCGTTCCCAGAGGGTTATCTGGCCCCGGCGGGATATAGTCGGGCCATTCCGGATTTCTTCTCTTCATCGACGGTGTCGGCGACCAACTGGGGCCTTCAACTTTGCGGATCACGCTGGTGCGCCCGCGACGGGTCATCTCTTCGGTCAAAGGCACCGAAGATGGATAGAGTTTGTATACGGATTGATCATCTGACCAATAATGCAGCGCGCGAGACACGGTATCGACCAGAATAGCGCCGTTTCTGGTGTTCGAGAAATACGGCTGCCAGTCCAAAGCCCGGAAACCGGACACGTTGCGACGCACGGGCGGCTCGGGTTCAGGCGCGGGGCGCAGCGGATCACCCGGAATGTACTGGGCCAGCGCCGGAGACGCCAACGACGCGGTAGCACCGGTCAGAAACCCCCGGCGTGTGGGCGACAGAAAACGCTTTTTGTCCATGACAATGGGTCCTGTGTTCTGGAGAGTTCTGAAATCTGGCCTATTCTATTGCGAGAATGCTTCAGTCGCAAACCAAACCGGCAGAATCACGCGAGTAATGACGAATGTACGTTTGCTCAGCGCAGTCAGGCACGCTATGCCGGGTGACAACACAATTATCAGGTCGATCATGACGCGTATCGTTTCTTTACTGTTGATTTGCTTTGTCGCACTTGCGGCATGTACTGACACCCGCACCACGGCCATTGGCGCAGATGGCCGCCCCTTGCCGACGGTTTACAAGATTCGCGGCAACCCGGAAAAGCTGCAGTTCCGTATGTTGGATTCGGTCAACGCTCTGCGGCAGGCTCAGGGTCTGCAGGCAGTGCAGTTGAACTCTCAGCTTAACGCGGCGGCAGCAACGCATTCCAAGGATATGGCCCGACAAAACCGGCCCTGGCACTTTGGGTCAGATGGTTCTTCGCCGATCGATCGGGCCGCGCGGGTCGGGTATTTCGGCACATTTCTGGGCGAGGCCATTTCCGAAACCTACGAGACCGAGACCGAGACACTGGCAGCCTGGATGCAAGAACCGGGACCGCGCGCTGTCATCATGGACCCTAAGGCAACCCAGATGGGGTTCGCCTGGCATCAGGAAAGCGGTGGAAAAATCTGGTGGACGCTGGAAATGGGATCCGGCGGCTGATCCAGATCTGCCTAAAAAAGCCCCCGGAAAACGGGGGCTTTTTTAGTCTTTTAAGCAGCTTGCATAGATTGAGCTTCGGTCAATATCGCATAGAGCTTAACCGGATCTGGGTTCGCTCGCAGCTTGGTGCAGACCGAAGTATCTCGCAACGTGCGCGACACCAATGCCAGCGCCTTGAGATGATCCACGCCCGCCTCTTCCGGCGCAAACAGCGCAAAAGCGATGTCTACAGGCTGTCGATCAACCGACCCGAAATCGATGGGTTTTTCCAGCATGACAAACACGCCCGAAACCGCTTCAAGCCCGGCCAGGCGCGCATGCGGCAAAGCCACACCATGCCCAACGCCAGTGGGGCCAAGGCTTTCGCGCTCAAGCAGGCAATCAACGACGGCCTGAGCATCAAGGCTCCGGGTCGCGGCGGCGACGTCGCCGATTTCCTGAAACAACCGCTTCTTGCTGGAAGCGGCCGAGAGTACACGTACTGCCTCGGGCTTGAGAATGCTCGAAAGCTCCATGATCACGCTCCATGGAACGGCACCCGCCTTGGCGGGTGCGGTCCCGTTTTCTTGCCTGTTACGGATCGATCCAGCCGATGTTACCGTCATCGCGACGGTAGACAACGTTCAATCCATCCTTGTTCTCATTCCTGAACACCAGCACCGGAGCGCCAGCAAGTTCCATTTGCATCACGGCTTCCCCAACGCTCAGAGACGGAATTTTCGTCTCCATCTCAGCCACAATCATGGGCTGCAGCGATTCGGGTTCGTTTGCCGTGTCCGATTCGTCAGAGGCGAGGATATAAGAGGACGCACCAAAGAGTTCAACCGGCTCTGAACGGTCCTTGTGGTGATCCTTCAGTCGGCGCTTATAGCGGCGCAGTTGGGTTTCCATCTTGTCACAGCATGCCTCGAATGCTGCATAAATCTCAGTTGCGTGCGCCTTGGCCTGGGCGGTAAGGCCCGTCGACAGATGCACAGTTGTTTCGCATACATATTCATGCGCTGAACGGGAAAAGACGACGTTGGCATCTGTTGGCCGCTGAGCATATTTGCCCACAACCTCGCCCAGCTCGGTCTGCACGTGTGTCTGCAGGGCCGCGCCGATGTCGATCTGTTTTCCGCTGATTTGGTAACGCATGTGATCTCCTTCACAATTCACACCCATTCTGACGTCGCAGTCCGCGACGAACTTGTTTTTATCGGGTGGGGGGTCGCGACATTTTCTGCGGTTGCCTTAAAACCTGCCCTTCGAAGAAGGGACATCGAGATCCAGACTGGAACCGAGTAAATGCCATAGACCAATTGAGGCAAGAGACGAAGGAAGAGTCAATCAAAACAGGCGTGTATATACGCGATTTCCGTCGTGAACCGGATGCCATTCAGCACAACCCTATGAAATACGGAAGTTTTCGCCCAAATAGACCCGACGCACATTCTCGTTTTCGACAACTTCATCAGGTGTGCCAGACATCAGCACCTGGCCATCATGCAGGATATAGGCGCGATCCACAATTTCCAGCGTTTCCCGGACGTTGTGATCTGTGATCAGAACACCGATTCCCCGTTTTTTCAGGTCAGCCACCAGATGCCGAATATCCCCGACACTGATCGGGTCGACGCCTGCAAAGGGTTCGTCCAAGAGCAGATATTTCGGATCTGCTGCCAAACAGCGCGCGATCTCGACACGGCGGCGCTCACCACCCGAAAGCGCCAAGGCCGGGGCCCGGCGCAAATGCTCGATAGAGAAATCAGACAGCAGTTCTTCCAGCCGCTCTTTGCGCCGATGGGCGTGTGCGACAGTGATGTCCAGAACGGCGGCGATGTTGTCCTCGACGCTCATCCCGCGGAAAATCGACATTTCCTGTGGCAGATAGCCGATCCCCATTCGAGCGCGCCGATACATCGGCAAGGTCGTGACATTCTGGCCGTCGATTGTCACTTTACCCGCCTCGGGAAACACAAGACCCGCCACGGAATAGAAAGTTGTGGTTTTACCCGATCCGTTTGGTCCCAGCAGCGCCACGACCTCGGACCGGTCCAGTGTCATGGAAACCTCTCGGATAACCGTCTTTTTCCGATAAGACTTTCGCAGCTTCTCGATACGTAGGCCTGAACTGCCCTCGGCCACAGAAAGCTCGGGGCGCGCCATCAGTTGTTGCCCTGCTGCAAGATCGTTTTGACACGCCCTGTCATCGTTGCGGTACCCGTCGTCAGATTGGCGTTCATCTGATCGCCGCTGATAACACTGGGGCCCTGTGTCAGAAGGACGTTCCCCTTCATCACGATCACGCCCGAGTCGATTGTGTATTCTGCCCAATCGCCTTCAGCAGCGTCAGGTGGGCTGACCAGAACCACGTTTTCGCTTGCCTCCATCCGTTCGATGGCCGAGCGTTCCTGATTGTAGATCACCAAAACCCGTTCAGCTGTCAGCCGCATTTCACCCTGTACAACGATGACATCTCCAAGGAACTCGGCAGAGCCGTCTTCCTGGTTCACATTCAGCGTTTCAGACGTCACCTCGACCGGCAGACTTGGGTCGGCATTCGCAGAACCAAAGGCCACCTGCGCTTCTTGCGCAGTCGCGGACCCGGCACCCACAATTACAGCGAGACACAGAGGAACAAAACGAAAATCGAACACAGGTTATCTTTCTGCCTTTTCAGGCTCGTATATCAGCTTCACGCCATCTGTAAAAACAATATGGACGGGACCATCCTTTTTTTCAGTTCCAAAGGTCATGCGCCCGGCGGAAAAGTTGCCGATCGGCCCGGTTCCGTTCACCTGCCCCGGTGTGTCGCCGCGAATTTCGTCCAGCGACGTGTTGAGCAGATCTGTTGTGACCTGAAGACCATCCGCTGTGGTGATCACCACGTCGCCGACAAAGGTGGCCGTGCCCTCATCCGGACGAATTAACCCAGAGTTGGAATCCAATGTGATCGTTCCGCCATTCAGTAAACCAAACCGGCCGCGGAATTCAGACGCTGCCGGAGTTGACCCTTCGCTGCCTTGGGTGGCCTGCGTGGCTTCAATTTGCACATCTTCGCCTTTGCGGGTTGTACCCTGGTAATTTGGCTGGGTCACGACTTGCTGCGCCAGCCGTTCATCAATGTCATTTTGCGCGAAAGGCACTGACACATTTGTTTCGATGCTGCGGGACAGCAGAAAGACAGTGGACAGCAAGACGATGGCCGCAAGCGGCAACAGGACCTTCAGGAACTGCACCATGCGGGAATATCTGTCCACTTCGCCCCCCCTCAGCCCAGACCGACGCGCAAACAATCGTGGATATGCAACAAGCCCTGTGCTTGTCCATCCGCCTCGGGGTCGACCACAAACAGCGAAGTGATCTTGCGATCATTCATGATCGCGACCGCTTCTTCGGCCAGTGCGTTGGGAGCAATGGTCATCGGATCACGGGTCATGACATCTTGCGTGCTCTTGTCCAACAGCCCGTCCATGTTACGACGCAAATCGCCATCGGTGACAATGCCCAGCAGACGGCCTGCGTCATCGGTAACACCAACGACACCAAAGCTTTTTTGGCTCATGACCAGCAAAGCCTCGCTCATCGGAGTGCCCGATGCGACAACAGGCATATCCGAATGCATCAGGTCGCGCACCTTACTGAGCTGCGCGCCGAGTTTACCGCCAGGGTGGAAGTCGCGGAAATTCTCGGGCTTGAAATCCCGGTACTTCATCAAAGCAATCGCCAGCGCATCGCCCATTGCCAAAGTCAATGTCGTCGAGATCGAAGGCACCATGCCAAAGCCACATGCCTCACCCATTGACGGGATCAGCAGATGTACATCCGCCTGCTTCATAAGCGTGCTCTGGGGCTTACTGGACAAGCCGATCAGCGGAATGCCAAAGCGTCGGGTAAATGCCAACATGTTGGCCAGTTCCGGAGCCTCGCCCGAGTTTGAGATCGCCAGGACAACATCGCCCTTGGATACCATCCCCAGATCGCCATGGCTGGCCTCGGCCGGATGAACAAAATAGGCCGGCGTACCCGTGCTGGCCAGAGTCGCAGCAATCTTGTGACCGATATGGCCTGATTTGCCGATCCCGCTGACAATGATGCGACCCGTTGCTTGCAGGATCAGTTGCACAGCCTCGGCAAAGTGTTCATCAAGGCTTTCGGCCAGCACGTCAAGGGCGCGGGCTTCATCAGTGACAACCTGTCGGGCAGTTCTTAGAAAGGCTTCGGTATCGGTCATGAGTGCGCAAAGATATCCGTTTCGGGCCAACCGGCGAGGTCCAGCTTCGCACGCATTGGCAAGAAATCAAAACACGCCTGCGCCATCTCGGTCCGGTCCTCGCGGGCCAGCCGTTTGTTCAATTCGTCCCGCAGGCGGTGCAGGTACAGAACGTCCGATGCCGCATAGTCCAACTGAGCGTCCGTCAGGGTTTCAGCGCCCCAATCGCTCATTTGCTGTTGTTTCGAGATATCGACACCGATCAGTTCCTGGCACAGGTTTTTCAGCCCGTGCCGGTCCGTATAAGTGCGCACCAACCGGCTGGCGATCTTGGTGCAGTAAACCGGTGCAGCCAACGCGCCAAAGGTGTGATACATCGCGGCAATGTCGAAACGCCCAAAGTGGAACAGCTTAAGCACGTCGGGGTTTTCCAGCATGGCGCACAGGTTCGGCGCTGCGGTCTGGCCCCGTTCAACCTGAACAATATGGCTGTTGCCGTCACCACCCGACATCTGGATCACGCACAAGCGGTCGCGATGCGGGTTCAACCCCATGGTTTCGCAGTCCATGGCCACAATGGGCCCCAAATCCAGCCCGTCCGGCAGATCGTTTTTGTACAAATGGTTCGCCACGCAACTATTCCTCTGAGCGCTTTCGCCTCCGAGATAGGCGGTTTGGTCCATAAACTCAACGCCGTCCAAAAATCGCGGTCATTTCATCACCAAGCAATTGATTTTATCCTCAAGGGGGGGATAAGGATAAATCATGCCAAATCACAAACATGAGTCGCACCCACAAATCACGGCCCGGCTGAAACGCGCCCACGGTCATTTGGCCAAGGTCATTGCCATGCTGGAAGAACACGCCCCCTGTTCAGACGTCGCACAACAGCTTTTCGCTGTTGAAAGGGCCGTCACCAATGCCAAGCGCGCTTTGATCCATGATCATATCGACCATTGCCTGTCTTCTGAAGACGGTGGCAGCGGGATCGAAGACTTCAAAACGATTACGAAATACCTTTGAACCATGCTGAGCATTCTTAGAAACCGCACCTACCGCCACCTGTTCCTCGCCCAGATCGTCGCCCTGACCGGAACCGGGTTGGCCACGGTTGCGTTGGGTTTGCTTGCTTTTGAACTGGCAGGGGACGCCGCTGGCCTTGTGCTGGGCACCGCGTTGACGATCAAGATGGTGGCCTATGTCACCGTCGCCCCATTGGCGGCCGCATTTGCCGAACGCCTGGATCGTCGCAAAATGCTGGTTTTTCTGGACCTTATCCGCGCTGCTGTTGCGGTATGCCTGCCTTTTGTAACTGAAGTCTGGCAGGTCTATGTATTGATTTTCGTACTACAATCAGCCTCGGCGGGATTCACGCCTGCCTTTCAGGCAACGATTCCTGACGTGTTACCTGATGAGGCTGAATACACACGCGCGTTGTCTCTGTCGCGCCTGGCTTATGACATGGAAAGCTTGCTCAGCCCCATGTTTGCCGCAACCCTGCTGCTGCTTGTCAGCTTCAACAGCCTGTTCTGGGGCACTGCATTGGGTTTTTTGGCTTCTGCTTTACTTGTGATTTCAGTCGGGCTGCCTTCTCCAAGGCCAACCAAACCCCGCGGCATTTATGACCGCACGACACGCGGCATTCGCATTTATCTGAGGACACCCCGGTTGCGTGGGTTGCTTTCGCTCAGTTGGAGCGCAGCCGCGTTGAGTTCGACGGTTATCGTCAACACTGTGGTCATCGTGCGCGCCAATCTGGGCCTGTCGGAAAGCGCCGTGGCCATAGCCTTGGCCGGGTTCGGAGGCGGATCGATGCTGGCAGCCTTTACTTTGCCTCGCCTTCTGGATCGGATCGAAGACCGTCGCGTCATGCTCTCGGGGGCCGTTTTTGCTACAGGATCGATGGCCGTCGCTGCGGTTCTTGCAGCAACTGTTCCCTTGTCACTGGGTCTGCTGACCCTGTTGTGGGCCTTTACAGGTTTCGGATATTCCACAACGCTCACACCTTCGGGCCGCTTATTAACCCGGTCGGCGCAGCCCGAAGACCGCCCTGCCGTGTTCGCCGCACAGTTCACCCTGTCGCATGGCTGCTGGTTGGTTCTTTACCCACTGGCAGGATGGCTGATGACCGTGTACGGGCCGACCGTTACCCTCAGCAGCATGGCGACATTGTCCGTGGTGGGCGTTGTAGGTGCAATCAGCCTTTGGCCGCGGCTTGATCAGGAACCGATCCTTCACGATCATCCGGATTTACCGCCCGATCACCCGCACCTGGCCGGGTCAGGCCCGCATGTGCATCCAATTGTCATTGACGACCTGCACCCGCACTTCCCGCGTGAGCCTTGAGCAAGAGCTTCGATCTGAACTAAACCCGGAGTCATAGCATACCGGAGCCCCAATGGACCAGCTAGACCGTCGCATCATCGCCGCACTGCAAGCCAATGCGCGTGCATCGACAACACAGATCGCAGCCACACTGGGCGTCGCGCGCACGACGGTACATGAGCGGATCAACCGGATGGAACAGCGCGGCATCATCACGGGGTATTCCGTGCGCCTTGGGGCGACGGAAGATACACCCAAGGTTCAGGTGATCGTCATGCTGGAGGTGCAGCAAAAAGAAACGACCCGCATCATCAAACGGCTCGAAGCCTACCCCGAAGTCAAATTGTGTCTGTCAATCAACGGTGAATTCGACCTTATGCTTTCGGCTGAAGCACCCCGGTTGGAAGATCTGGACATTCTGGTCGACGACCTGGCCAAGATTCCCGGCGTCCTGCGCACCAATACCAGCGTTGTCTTTGGGCGCAGGATCGATCGAAACTGAAGCGGCGATAACCCTCTGTAAACCGATTATTGGCTAGCTTGGCCGGGACAGTTCAGAATCCCGGACCGGCAGAATGCCAATTCGAAAGCTTTCGTTTTTCATCATGTTCCTGCTTGGCGCGCTGGCTGAGGCAGTGTTTGCCGCGCCAATGCCCATACACGGGATCTGTGCGATCAAGCCGCGCAACGTGCGGCTTTGTCCGAAGGGGTGCCTCTGGACGTGTTGCGCGCAATCTCACGTGTTGAAACCGGCCGTACACTGGCGGGGCATTTTTCACCCTGGCCATGGACCATCAACGCCGAAGGTCAGGGATACTGGTTCACGACCGAAGATGAAGCCAAAGCCCATGTTTTCAAGATCTTCAAAGCAGGTGCGCGCAGCTTTGATGTCGGCTGTTTCCAGATCAACTACCGCTGGCACGGAAAAGACTTCCGCTCGATCGACGCGATGTTCGACCCCGATGAGAACGCCAGCTACGCCGCCCGCTTCCTGAAAGCCCTGTATACCGAGCTTGGCACGTGGCCCGCTGCCGCCGGGGCCTATCACTCCCGTACGGAATCGCTGGCCAAAGCGTACACGGGGCGGTTTCAGGCCGTGCTGGCCCAGCTTAGCGGCGAGACCTCGCCTCGGCTTGCAGCCATGTCACGCGATCCGTTCACCGGGACAGGAACACCTTTGATCCCCCTGCGGTCAAGCGTGAAGCACGGTGGGGCATTGGGCTCTTTGGTCCCGACCGCGGGCGCCGCCACCGCATTTATCGCGTTCAACTAGGAGTTTCGTGTGCCCAAAATCGACGCCCGATCCCTGTTTTCACCCACAGTTCTTCTGGCACTGGCTCTGATGACGGTCATCGTAATGATGATCCTTCCGATGCCAGCCTGGGTGCTGGATGTGGGGCTTGCCGCATCGTTTGCCTTGGCCATCCTGATTTTCACACTGACCCTGTTCATCGAAAGACCTCTGGATTTTTCGTCCTTCCCAACGATCCTTCTGGCATCCCTTATGCTGCGGTTGTCGCTGAATGTGTCCTCGACAAAACTGATCATCGGGCAAGGACATACCGGCCCAAACGCGGCGGGTGATGTGATCGAAGGGTTTGCCAATTTCGTCATGGGCGGCAGTATTTTTCTGGGCCTTGTGGTGTTTGGCGTCCTGTTGATTGTAAACTTCATGGTCATCACCAAAGGTGCGGCCCGGATGGCCGAGGTCGGCGCGCGTTTTGCCCTGGACGGGATGCCGGGCAAACAGCTTGCCATCGACAGTGACATGTCCGCCGGGGCCATTGACCACCAGCAGGCCAAGGAAAGACGCGAACGCGAACAGCAGGAAACAACGTTTTTCGGCTCGCTCGACGGTGCGTCGAAATTCGTCAAGGGTGACGCCATTGCCGGTCTGCTGATCACTTTGCTGAACCTTGTGATGGGTCTGATCATGGGCGTAATCGTGCACGGAATGCCCGTGGCATCGGCGTTCGAGACTTATGCGATCCTGACCGTTGGCGACGGGTTGGTGTCGCAAATTCCGGCCGTGATCATCTCTATCGCTTCCGCTTTGTTGCTGGCACGCGGCGGCACGCAAGGGGCTACGGACAACGCCATCTTCTCGCAGTTGGGCCGCCACCCGGCGGCCCTGTCCACAGTGGCGGTTCTGATGGTCCTGTTTGCGTTGGTGCCCGGACTACCGTTTCTGCCCTTCATTCTTGGGGCAGGTGTCTTGGGATACGCGGCCTATTCCGTCCATCGCAAACGGCAAGAGGAAGAAACCGCGGCGCAGCTGCCCGCGACCGAAACGGATACACCAATTACTCAGGCCATCGGAGATATCCTTGATTTGGACGATGTGCACCTTGAGTTCGCCCCCGATCTGGTCAGCATGGTGCTGAACCCAGGTACTGGCCTAGATGCCCGGATCGCCAATATGCGCACCTATGTGGCGTCAACCTTTGGGTTGATCCTGCCTGAAATACGTCTGACGGACCGCGCCGATCTGCCAACCGGGACCTATGTGATCAAGGTTCACGGTGTCGAACAGGCGCGCGGCGTTCTCAATCCGGATCTTGTTTTGGCCCTTGTACAGGACGGGTTTGATCTGCTTCCAGAAGGCAACGATGTGACCGAGCCCGTCTATGGCGCACCTGCCCGCTGGATTCTTCCGAAAGATCAGGAAGACGCGGCGCTGAGCGGCGCTACCATCGTCTCGCCTCCCGAGATTTTGGCCACCCATCTTCTTGAGATCATCAAACAGAATTTCTCGCGCCTGCTGACGTTGAAGTCCCTGCGTCGCCTGCTGTCCGAAATGACCCGGCTCAGTGACCCGGTGCGCGCCGAAGCCAACCGAAAACTGTTGGACGAACTGATCCCGGACAAGGTGCCCATCGACACCCTGCACGCGGTTCTGCGCCTGTTGCTCGATGAACGCGTGTCGATCCGAAACATGGCCCTAATCCTGGAAAGCGTGGCCGAAGCGCGACTGACCACAACCCAACCTGAAGGCATCTTTGAGCTGGTGCGTCAACGCCTTGGCTTCCAATTGGTTGCCGACATGAAGCGCGAGGATGGCTCGATCCCACTGATCCAGTTGGACCCTGAATGGGAGGACACGTTTGCCACCTACCAGATCGACGCGCCCAATGCCGGGCTGGATGTCGCACTGCCGCCAAACTTGTTCAACAAACTGGCTGACGGCGTGGTCAGCAGCGTCGCCAAATCCGCCGATAGCGGCCTGTTCCCTGCTGTTGTGACTTCGACCCGGCGGCGGCGATTGTTGCGCACAATCATGCACGCACGTGGCATCACCAACCCCGTTCTGTCCTTCGAAGAAATCGGTCTGGAAGCCAAACCCGCCATGGTCGGAACCGTCCCGACGTGATTGCTCTGCCGCCAGAATTGATGTCGCAGCTATCCGACACTCTGTGGCAAGCCTTTGTCGTGTTCTTGCGCGTTTCAGCGCTTGTTTCGCTGCTGCCTGCCTTTGGTGAGCGCAGTATTCCCACACGGGTCAAACTTGGCATTTCCATCGCGTTTACCTTGATCATTCTGCCTGCTATTTCAGCTATCTCCTTCGAAACCAGTCTTTTGACAGTGGTGCGCCTGGTCGGAACCGAGGTCCTGATTGGGTTCGCCCTTGGGATTGGATTGCGTCTGTTCGTCCTAGCCTTACAAACGGCGGGATCCATCGCGGCTCAGTCCACCTCCCTGTCCCAGCTTCTTGGCGGTGCATCTGTCGATCCGGTTCCCGCCATGGGATATCTCTTGACGCTGGCTGGTTTGACACTCGCCGTCATTATGGGGCTGCATGTGCGGGCTGCGCAGTTCTTGATCCACAGTTACACGTTGTTTCCAGCCGGCTTGCTTCCTGGGGCTGCCGATATCTCGCGCTGGGGTGTTCAGCAGATTACACATAGTTTTGGGTTGGCCTTTGCTCTGGCCACGCCTTTTGTCATCGCCTCATTGATCTACAATCTGGCGCTGGGCGTCATCAACCGGGCCATGCCACAGCTGATGGTCGCTTTCGTAGGTGCACCCGCAATCACTTTTGCCGGGCTGTTCCTGCTGTTTGCCGGTACACCGCTAATCCTTTCGGTGTGGTCTGACGCGCTGATGGCGTTTTTTATGAACCCGGTCGGACCGCAGCCATGAGTGGGGGCGGCGACGACAGTGACAAATCTTACGAACCGACACCGCAAAAGCTGCAAAAAGCGCGCGAAAAGGGTGAAGTTCCCAAATCCAATGATTTGTCCGTCGTGGCCGCGTACACCGGGTTACTGATCGCGCTCATGACGGCTGGGAAATACACTGTCGAACAAATGGGCACCGTGTTCATGGTTTTGATCGAACAATCCGACCAGATTGCGCGGCTTTTGACAGATGGGCCTTCAAACGCTCCGACTGCGGGGATTTTAAAAGGGGCTTTGATGCCTGTGGCCTTGCTGTTTTGCCTGCCGGCAGCGGCCGTGTTGTTGAACCTGATCGCCCAGCGCGCCTTGATATTTGCCCCAAGCAAACTGAAACCAAAGCTCTCACGCATCTCGCTTGCGTCGAATGCCAAGAACAAGTTTGGCCGCGGCGGGCTTTTTGAATTCGCCAAAAGTGCGATCAAGCTGGTGATCTACAGCACGTGTCTTGCGCTGTTTCTCAAAGCAAACCTGACCGAAATACTGTCGGCCAGCGCGGCACCGGCCAAGTCATCCATCCTGTTGATGATGAACCTATTGTTTCGTTTTTTGTTTATCGTGATCGCCATTGCCCTGGTCATCGGGGTCGTCGATTTTCTGTGGCAATACGCCGAGCATATGCGCAAAAACCGTATGTCGCGCAAGGAAATCCAAGACGAAACCAAAGACGCCGAAGGTGACCCTCATGTCAAACAGCACCGCCGTCAGCGCGCGCAAGAAATTGCCACCAACCAGATGATGTCAGATGTGCCCGGCGCAGATGTCGTGATCGTCAACCCCACCCATTTTGCAGTTGCGTTGAAATGGTGCCGAACTATCGGCAGCGCACCCGTTTGCGTCGCCAAAGGAGTCGACGAAGTAGCAGCAGCCATTCGAACCGCCGCAAGCGAAGCCGGGGTTCCGATCCACTCGGATCCACCCACAGCCCGCGCGCTTCACGCAACTGTCGAGATAGGGCAGGAAATCGCCGAAGAGTATTATCGGCCCGTGGCGGCTGCGATCCGGTTTGCCGAAGCAATGCGAAAACGCGCCAAGGAGCAGATCCGATGAAACACACCCAAATCCCGGCTTTGGAAAAAGTGACAGAGGCCACATTTCAAAAAAAGTTTCAGGAATTGCGGCCGATCCTGGACGCTGAGGCGAGGGTTCGGCAACAGCTTGCAAAACTGGATTTGCAGCTGAGTCAAGTGCGAACGGAAAGCGACAAAACCGAAGGATACCAAGTTTCCGGAACCGACATTCTGTGGAACGGGTGGGAGTCCGCCACACGGCGCCAGCTCAATATGCAACTTGCCCAGATTCGAGCGCAAAAACTTGCGGCGATCGAAGCGCTTCGCTTTGCGTTTGGGCGTAAACAAGCCGTCGAAGCTCTGGGGGAGAAATTTCATCAGAAACACTGCCTCAAAGCCGCCCGAAAGCTGGTCGAATAAAAACCAAGCTTTTTCAGACGTCTTGCCGGTTTACGCTCATGATCAGCACTTCTGTGACGTTATCGCCCAGATCTTTACGCGCGACTTCCAACAAGGATTTTCGCAGGATGTCCAGATTACCGGATTCTGTGAAAACGCCGTCGAACCCACCTGAATTTGCATGATCAAACAAAACCTGAAGGAAACGATCCCGCAGTTTTGGTTCAATTGCATAGAACCTGTCTGTGATCGAGGGATCAGCCTCGAGGCTCAGAGTCAAAGTCACCATGGCGTCTATCGAGTCATCTTTCACGACCGGAACAACAAACTGCTTGATCATCTTCAGAAACTCTGATCCGCCGCCATCATTCTTTTTCGACGTCTTGGGCTTGCCCTGCTCTTTGCCTTTGTCATTTCCCTTAAGCGCTGCATCCTTGTCGGTTGTGGCATCCTCGGGCTTTTGCGCCGGAGCCAGGTATAGCCCGGCGCCGGCACCCGCCCCCAGTCCAACAACCAGGAAAAGAACTGGAATCAGTTTTGCGATCACACCTGCACCTCAGAACGGAAGAAGAGAATCAAGAATTTGCTGGCCGTACCGAGGTTGTTGGACATCCGTAATCTGCCCACGGCCACCATAGGACACACGCGCCGACGCGATCTTGTCATAGGTGATTTCATTCTGGCGTGAGATGTCCTGAGGGCGGACATAGCCAGCCACCAAAAGCTCGCGTAGTTCAAAATTGACGCGCAGCTCTTGTGATCCCGAGATGGCCAAAACCCCGTTCGGCAGCACATCCAGCACCGTTGCGGCCACGCGCAAGGTCAGCTTTTCGTTCCGCCGAACCGATCCGCGACCAGAGCTTGAAGAATCCGATTCGATCGCGACGGCTTCGTCCAATGACGCGCCTTCCGGCAGGTTTTTTTGCACACACTGCGGCAGGCCAAAGAAGCTTCCCGCCCCAAGCTCTTCCGACCCGGATCTGGAGCGTCGCGTGTCATTGGATATCTCGGCCTCTTCATCCAATTCGATGACGACGGTCAGAATATCTCCCTTTTTGATCGCCCGCTGATCGCCCAACAGAGATTGCTGACCGCCACTCCAGAGCGATGAACGATCCACATTTCGCTGGGGTTGCGTGTGTAACGGCAGGCCCGGCCACAGCATGGCTACCTGTTCAGGCGAGTCCTCGTTAGGGGTGAAACTTGGCGGTTTTCCCAAATGGTCCAGACGCCCGCACGCAGACAAAGCAAACACGGTCAAAAGAAGAGTTTTTGGAAGTCTTGACATCACTGCACCTCAATTTGGCCATCTGGGCGGATTCGGCCTGTTACCGTTGTTCGAGACGAAAGATTCATCACCCGAATGCGCTCGCCGATTGCGCCGCGCCCGAGGGCTCGACCCTCGGTGGTGATAGACAAGGGTTGGCTGTTAAACACCAAAATCACCAGATCGTTGCGGTCAACAACGGCGGGCGGACCAACATCCGTGTCACGAATGGGTCTGCCGGGGTAAAGAGCCACCCTGGCTTCCTGCCCGATCAAGGCCTCGGGATCCTTTACTGCACCAGCGACCTCCGTCGGCTTCATCTCAAGATCTGCTGCGACAATGATCTCTTTTGCCCGGATCGTTCGGGTTGAAACCACGATGTCAGACTGCGCAACACAGGGTATCAAGATCGTCAGGGCCGCTAAAAGACGTTGCATTAGCGCACCTGTGTTGTTGCGCTCATCATCTGATCGACTGCCGAAATGACTTTGGCATTCATTTCATAACCACGCTGCGCCTCGATCAGTTCTGTCACCTCGCGCACCGCGTCGACCGAGCTGTCCTCCAGATAGCCCTGCCTTATTGTTCCCAGCCCGTCTTCACCAGGCGTGCCCAAAACGGGCGCACCTGAGGCTTCGGTTTCCTTGAACAAATTGCTTCCGATTGCCTCAAGCCCCTTGGCATTCGAGAAACTGGCAAGCGCAAATTCTCCCAACAGCTGACCTTCGGGAGCGTCGTCAAAATAGGCGTAAACCTCGCCGCCCGCGTTGATCGAAATAGAGCGCGCATCGTCAGGGACGGTGATTTCGGGCGAAACCGCAAATCCATCAGAGGTCACGATTAGCCCTTCAGCCGAACGTTTCAGACTACCATCGCGAGTATAGGCGGTCTGACCGCTGGGAAGCGTCACCTCCAAGTAGCCGCGCCCTTCAATCGCCACGTCCAGATCACTGCCGGTCGCCGACAGCGCACCCTGCTCCAATTGCACCGTCACGGCGGCAGGCCGCACACCCAGACCCAGCTGGATACCAGTGGGCAGGACCGTTCCATCCGACGCGTTCACTGCCCCGGCCCGGGCCATCTGTTGATAGTGCAAATCCGCAAACTCGGCCCGTCGGGCGTTGTAGCCAGTGGTATTCATATTCGCCAGGTTGTTCGAAATCGTCTCGACACGCATCTGTTGCGCGGACATGCCGGTGGCGGCAATTTTTAGGGCTCGCATTTAACACTCTCCTTATTCAGATCAGCGCATCAGGGCGTTAAGCGCCCCGCGCACCCGCTCGTCTTCGCTTTCCAGAAAACTTTGCCCCAGTTCGTAAGCGCGCTGGATTTCAACCAAGCGCGTCACCTGCTCAATGGCATTGACGTTTGAGCCTTCGAGAAAGCGTTGCAAAACAATCGGTTCGTCAACCGGATCTATGGCCTCATCCGTGCGGAAGCGTGTGTTTCCTTCGCGGACTAGATCTTTAGGGTCGGCGATGTTGAACACCCCCAGCTGCCCCAATAATTGCCCATCGACACTCAGGGTTCCGTCGCTGCCAACGTCTATCGTGACGACATCGGGCGGGATGAAAACCGGCGCGCCATTTGCGTCCAACACGCGCGCGCCATCCAGGGCCACCAGATCCCCCTCTGCGTTGGTCGAGAAACTGCCAGCCCGCGTCAACCGATTCCCGTCCGGCGTTTCAACCATAAAAAAACCAGCGCCTTCGATCGCGAAGTCAAACTGCCCACCGGTTTCCGTCAACACCCCCTGTTGCAACGACGTGTTGCGGGCTTCGGCCCGGCTCATGGAAAGCGACGGGCTTTTTGGCATGCCCTGAATGAACTCGGAAAACACAAGACCTTGCTGGCGATAGCCAGTCGTGTTCGCATTGGCGATATTATTTGCCACCAATCGCATTTCGTTCATCAAACCGGATTGGCGGGACAAGGTAACATAAGCGGTGTCCATCAGCGACCTCCTGCAATCAAAGGGACGAGCGTTCCGGTGAAGAACGTCACCAGAGTCTGGGTCATGAACCCCATCGAAATCCAGAATACGACAACGATGGCGATCAGCTTGGGAACGAAAGTCAGTGTCATTTCCTGAATCGACGTCAGCGCCTGAAACAAGCCGACAATCAAGCCCGAGACCAAGGCGACAGCCAGAATCGGGACCGATGTGATCACCGCAACCCAAAGGGCCTGGCGCACAATGTCATAGAAAAGACCTTCGCTCAGCATCGTGTCAGACCGGCATCCGCAGGATTTCCTGATAAGCCTCGACCACCTTGTTGCGCACGATCACGGCTGTCTCGACAGCCAGTTCGGTTTGCGCCAGCGCCTGCACCAATGCGTGCGGATCGGCTTGTCCGACCATCGCGGCCTGAGACATCTGCTCGCTGTGTTTCAACGTGGCCGCAAAGTCCTGAAAACTGGCCTGAAGCCCCTGCGTCGTCCCGGTGTGTTCGGGATCGGCCTGTGTCGCGGGGCGTGCGCCGGTATAGTTCTGTGCGGCGGTCAGGGATCGGATGTCCATTCTGGCTGTCCTTTATTTTCTGAGCAATTCCATCAACGACGACGACATCTGCCGCGTCTGATCAAACATCTTGAGATTGGCTTCGTAGCTGCGCTGCGCTTCGCGCGCGTCGGCGATTTCGATCATCAGATCGACATTCGATCCCTGATAGTGGCCGCTTTCATCAGCCATCGGATGGCCAGGGTCGTAGATTCTGCTTAGGTCACGCCGATCAAACGTGACACGGCCGGCCTGCACCATGTCGCGACCGTCTTTTTGTACAGTTTCAAATGGCACCGTTTTGCGCCGGTAGCCCGGCGTATCGGCGTTCGAAATATTCTCGGACACATGCCGCAAGCGGGCGGCCTGCGCACGCAGGGCGCTGGCGGATGCGGTCAGAGAGTGGGAAAAATCGCTCATCTTCTTTCCTCTTAGCCACGACCCAGGCTGGTACGCAGGATATTCATGGATGACTTGTAAATAGCCAAAGCCCGGTCATGCTGGCGCTTAACATCGACCGATTTCAGCATCTCTTCTTCAAGGGAAACGCCGTTGCCGTTAGGATCGCCAGAAGGGACGGCATCGAACTCGGCCCAGCTTTTCGCATCAGAACCTCTGTGCAGATGACCCTGACGCGTGGCGCTCATAGTCGTTTCACGTTGTGAGATTTCGAAAGCTGTCTTGAAAGATTCTATATCGCGCGGCTGGTAGCCGGGTGTATCCGCATTGGCCATGTTGCGCGCAATGACCGCCTGCCGTTGCCCGGCATGGGTTGCCATTGCGTACGCGGTCTTAAAGACGTTCAGGTCATAGAACATCGGGGCTTCTCCCTCGATCAATTTCAATCAAGGCTTAACCCCGATTCCTTTAGAAACCGTTTTCAGAACTCAGTTGGAGAACCCACGATGTCAGATCTCGACCCGATGCTTCTGAAACATGAATTCGACAGGATGACTGCGGTCCGTCATGTGGGGCTGGTCAGTGGCGTCGCGCAGGGTCTGATCGAGATCAGCGGCCTGAACAGTCACGCGCGAATTGGCGACCTGCTTACATTGCAGCGGCGCTCGGGGCCTGATGTCTCAGGTGAAGTGCTGCATGTGGATGCGGATCATGTTCATATGATGCCAGGCGCCGCACCAGATGGTGTCAGTCTGGGGGACCGCGTGTATCTTGACCCCTCTCCGGGTTTCGCACCGGGCCTGCACTGGTTGGGGCGTGTTATCGATCCATTTGGCAAACCGCTTGACGGGAAACCTCTGCTGAACGGGGCGCAGGACCGCGATATCATGCAGGCCCCGCCGCCAGCTGTAACACGCAAACCGTTGGGAGAGCGGATGGCCACGGGGTTGTCCGTTCTAAACACAATGCTACCGATCGTGCGCGGTCAGAGGGTCGGGTTGTTTGCCGGGTCGGGCGTTGGGAAATCGACGCTCCTGTCAACTCTGGCACGCTCCATGCGGGCGGATGCAGTCGTAGTTGCACTGATTGGTGAGCGGGGGCGCGAAGTAAATGAATTTGTTGCCCATGCCATCGGTCCGGAGGCCATGCAGCGGACCATCGTGGTGGCAGCGACTTCGGACCAATCGGCCTTGTCCCGCAGGCGCTGCGCTTGGTCAGCGATGTCGACAGCAGAATTCCTGCGCGATCAGGGCCTGAACGTCCTGTTTCTGGCCGATTCAGTGACCCGTTTTGCTGAAGCACACCGGGAAATTGCCGTCGCCATGGGGGAAACGCCGTCTCTGCGCGGGTATCCGCCTTCGGTCACACCCCTGATCGCCAATCTGTGTGAACGCGCAGGACCGGGCGCGCAGGATCAGGGGTATATCACCGCCGTGTTCAGCGTGCTGGTGGCCGGATCGGACATGGATGAACCTGTCGCAGACATTCTGCGCGGCGTGCTGGACGGGCATATCGTGCTTAGCCGTGACATCGCCGAACGTGGGCGTTTCCCCGCCATCGATCTCAGCAGGTCCGTGTCCCGCAGTTTGCCGGGGGCGGCGTCCGAGGCGGAAAACCATATGATTTCGGAAACACGCAGACTTGTCGGAAGCTACGAACAGTCAGAAGTGATGATAAAGGCCGGGCTATATGCCGAAGGGTCAGACCCGCTTTTGGATCAGGCCGTGCGCGTTCACGACGAATTGGATTCGTTTTTCGGTAAACCGGATTCCGAAGGGATCGAAAACAGCTTTAGTCGACTGTCTCTGATTCTGCGCCGCGCATCGGTCGGGGTACCGCGTTAAGCGAATTCTGAACAGTTTTAAGTGTTAAGGCCACCTTAAGTCCTCCGCTGCTAGTCACAGAGTTGGGTGATAAAAAGGTGGTGGAGATGGGTGCGCAAACAAACGCGGCGCCAATCATCATCAAGAAGAAGCGTGTGTCAGGTGGCGATGGCCATCATGGCGGCGCGTGGAAAGTCGCGTATGCCGACTTTGTTACGGCCATGATGGCCTTCTTCATGTTGATGTGGCTGCTGAACGCAACAACGGAACAACAACGCAAGGGGTTGGCGGATTACTTCGCGCCGACAATCCCGCTGAGCCCGGAATCCGGGGGCGGTGACGGCGCTTTTGGTGGCGACAGTATGCTGTCAGAAGACACGCTGCTGCGGGACGGCCAAGGGGCTATAACCAAGTACGCAACCGAGTCGCGCCTGGCCCGTGGGTCCGTCGGCGTGGATGCACAGGGTGGCGGCAAAGGGAACAAGGAAGACTTCTCGACGCTTGAAGCCCAACTGCTTGGCCGCACCGGCGAAAGCGATGTGTCGGACAAGCTGCTCAAGCACATTGTCACACGCGTCACTGACGAAGGACTTGTCGTCGAACTCTTTGACACCGAGGATCAGGCATTGTTCGAATCGGGATCCGACACGCCAACCCGCTTCCTGCGCGCGCTGGCCCTGATCATCGCCCGATCCTCGGATTTAGTGACAAATTCGATCGCCGTTGAAGGCCATGTCAGCGCCTCGCCTGTTGTACAGGCCCGCAACACCGCCTGGGATCTGTCTACTGCACGAGCGCAAAAACTGCGCCAGTTGCTGCAGGACAAGGGCGTGACGGCACGGCGGATGGATCGCGTCACCGGCCATGCAGACCGTGAGTTATTTGCTAAAAACCCAATGGCCCCGCGGAACAACAGGGTCGAAGTGATCTTCCTGCGTCACCCCTAAAGGATAGAACGCATTTTACATGTTAGCGCGCTGTTAAGGGGCAGCGCGTTACCTGTTGCATCAACGACTGACGCAACAGAAGGGCGCGCCCATGACCATTTCCTCTTCGCTCAATGCCGGCGTGGCAGCGCTGAAAGCCAACGCCAACAGGCTGGCAACGATTTCCGACAACATCGCGAATTCCTCGACCTATGGGTACAAGCGGGTCGAGACGGATTTTCATTCTATGGTCACATCGGGTCAAGGTGGCAGCTATTCGGCAGGTGGCGTGCGCACGACAAGCCAGCGCATGATTGATCAGCGCGGACCCTTGGTAACAACCAGCAACTCCACCGACCTCGCGGTTCGCGGGCGCGGGATGTTGCCAGTGCGCCCTAGTTCGCAAATCGGCAATAACTCGAACGAAATGCTTTTGACCACAACCGGATCGTTCCGCACCAACGAAGAAGGGTATCTGGTAACCGAATCCGGCCTTGTTCTTCTAGGATGGCGCGCTGGTCCGGATGGGACCATTCCGTCTGTACCCCGCGACACACCCGCTGCACTTGAACCCATTCAACTGAGCGTCAATCAGCTCTCAGGCGCCCCAACAACAGAAATGAACCTGCGCATGAACTTGCCCGCCACCGCGACCGATGCGGGCGCTCCGGGCGACGTTCAACCTTTGTCGGTCGAGTATTTTGACAACCTTGGCAAATCCGAAAGCGTTGATATCCAGCTGATCCCAACCGTTCCGGCGACCGGCAGCAGCAATGAATGGACTATGGTTCTGCGCGATTCCGCCTCTGGCGGCGCAATCATCGGGGAATACACACTAACTTTCACCGACAACCGAACCGCAGGCGGCACTCTGGCCAGTGTCGCGGCAGTATCAGGTGGCGCATACGACCCAACGACCGGCAGCGTCATGGTCAACGTTGCCGGCGGTCCAATGGAGATAAATATCGGCATGATCGGCGATGACGATGGAATAACCCAGCTCTCTGACACCTTTGCACCGGTTTCGATCACACGAGATGGTTCCGCCGTTGGTACAATGACTAGCGTTCAAGTGGATGAAAATGGCTATGTCTATGCGTTCTACGATACTGGCGTCAGCCGCCGGATGTTTCAGATTCCTCTCGCGGACGTGCCCAATCCCAATGGCCTGACGGCGTTGGACAGTCAGACCTACGCCCCGTCACGTGAAAGCGGCACATTCTTTCTGTGGAACGCAGGCGACGGCCCGACCGGAGATCTTGTTTCCTTCGCCCGCGAAGAATCAACTACGGACGTCGCCACCGAACTCACCTCTCTGATCCAGACACAGCGCGCTTATTCATCAAGCGCCACGGTGATCCAGACGGTGGATGAGATGCTGCAGGAAACGACGAATCTGAAACGCTGAACCAGTGTCTGATCAAAGGAAAGGAGCAGCCTCATGAACATGTCGACGGCACTCAACAATGCATTGGGTGGGCTGACAGCGGCCAGCCGAGGGGCCTCTGTGGTGTCCGGGAACATCGCAAATGCCCTGACACCGGGCTATGCGCGCCGTTCCCTTGAACTGACAACCAGCCAGATTTCCGGCAGCGGCGTCCGCACGGTTGGGGTGGTTCGGCACCAGGACCCTGTTTTAACCGCCAACAGACGGTCAACGGACGCCGAACTTGCGTTACAATCCGCAGTTTCGGATTTTCATACGCGTTTCGAACAACTAGTCGGGTCTCCAGCAAACGGGTCCTCGTTGTCCACGCGCCTGTCGGACTTGGAAAACAGCTTCATAACTGCAGCCAGCCTGCCTGATTCGGTCGAACGACTAGATCAGGTCGCGCGCTCGGCAGGTGATCTGGCCAACGCGCTGAATAAAGCATCTGAAGGCGTGCGGCAGGCGCGCTCGGACGCAGATCGCAAGATCGGCGCTCAAGTTGAAAACCTAAACCGGACTTTGCAGGATATCGAAGACCTGAACGCCAAGATTCCTGCCATTAAAAACTCGGGTGGAGACATTGGTGCCCTGTTGGATCAACGACATGTCCTGATCGATCAAGTCAACACGATGATTCCGGTCAACGTCGTGCCGCGCGTAAATGATCAGGTGTCGCTATATTCCGATGGCGGCTTAATACTGCTGGAGGGCAAAGCGTCAGAGTTCACCTTTTCCACAACGGGTGAGACCATGCCGCATATGACGGTGGCAAACGGCCTTCTGTCAGGGTTGGAGATGAACGGAAACCCTGTGCGCACAAGCGGTGACACCGCACAGATTCGTGGCGGAGCGCTGATGGCCCAGTTCACTATCCGCGATGAACTGGCTATTGAGGCACAGATGCAACTGGACACTGTTGCCCGCGACCTGATCGAACGGTTCGAAACGTCGGGGCTGGACCTCACCGCCCTGGTTAGCGATCCGGGCCTGTTTACCGACAATGGCAACCGGTTTGATCCTACCGCTTTTGTCGGGCTCGCCTCTCGGATTGCAATCAATTCTACGGTGGATCCTGACGTTGGCGGAGACAGTTGGAAGCTGCGTTCGGGTCTGGGCGCTGTGACAGCAGGTGATCCCGGACAAGCCGCTCAACTAAGTGCCTTCGGAAACATCCTGAGTGACGCGCGTCCGATACCTGGCGGAGTGTTCGGTACAGGAAACATGCGTGCCGCCGAGTTGACCGAGGCTTTGCTCTCTAAAGCGGGTGCACATGCGCATGCAGCAGATCAACGCCAGGCCTTCGCCAATAGCGCCCAACAACAAATGGCCCAGATCGAGGCCGAGCAAGGTGTAGACACAGATCAGGAACTGCAACGTCTCATGCAGGTTGAACAGACATATGCCGCAAATGCACGGGTTATCTCGGTCGTGGATGAATTGCTTGAAACTCTACTGAGGTTGTAACGATGACTTTGACATCTATCGGCGATCTGGCGCGCGGTATGACCTTGCGCACGCGTGCCACAGACATAAAAACACAGATCGAAACGCTTTCGTTTGAGATGTCCACTGGACAGGTACAGGATATCTCAGGCCGGTTGGGGGGCGATTATTCGCAGCTTCTCGACTTGGATCGCAGCCTCGCCAGGCTCGACGCCTTTGGCATAGCAACATCTGAGGCGGCTCTGTTCGCCGATGCCATGCAGTTAAGCCTGACAACCTTCAGCGATTCTGTCGGAGAAATGACCGCATCCTTGTTGGCTTATGGAACCGCAAATCAGCCTGCGAACCATGAACAAGCATCGGTGCAGGCGAAAAACGAACTGGACACGATGATCTCGGCGCTGAACACGCGCGTCGGTGGACGTAGCCTGTTTTCCGGCACGGCCACCGACGTATCGCCTTTGCAATCATCAGACGATCTTTTGGCGGCGCTGAGGCCGCAGTTGACCGGGCTTGCGACTGTGTCAGATATCCGTCTGGCAGCAGACACATGGTTCAATGACCCGGCCGGGTTTGACGCCGTAATTTACCAAGGATCGAACAACACGCTTTCCCCGATGCAGGTATCAGAAAATGAAAGCGTCACTCTGCCGATCACTGCAACGGACCCGGCTTTCAAAGCCGCCCTCAGGGACGTTGCAGTGGCCGCATTGGCCACAGACAGCGCATTGGCGCTTTCCCCAGATCAACGCACGATGCTGTTCACGCAGTTGGGTGTTGATCTGGCCAACGCGCAGGATGATACCGTGCAACTCCGGGCCGAAGTCGGCACGGCGGAGGCCCGTATAGAAGAGGCAGCGACACGCAATTCGGCTGCTCGCACCAGCCTTGAATACAGCCGAAACGAACTGATCGCGGCGGACCCTTATGAAACGGCGGCAAAACTGCAAACTGTGCAGTTCCAATTGGAAAGCTTGTATTCCGTAACTGTTCGCAACGCGAACCTATCGCTGGTGAATTTTCTGAGATGAGGGCGCTGATACTTATCTTGGTCTTCCTTCCCAGCCTGGCTTGGGCGGGGGCAATCCGTCTTAAGGACCTGGTCGATTTTGACGGCGTGCGCGGCAACGATCTGGTTGGCTACGGCCTAGTCGTAGGTTTGAATGGAACCGGTGATGGATTGCGCAATGCCCCCTTCACCGAAGAAATCATGTCCAACATCCTCGAACGTCTGGGCGTCAACGTGAACGGCGAAGATTTTCGACCAAAAAACGTGGCAGCGGTTTTGGTCACAGCCAGCCTCCCACCCTTCTCCAGGGTGGGCGGTCAGATCGATGTGACTGTTTCGGCCATCGGCGATTCCAGCAGCCTGTTGGGCGGAACGCTGATCATGACACCTTTGAACGCAGCCGACGGTCAAATTTATGCTGTCGCTCAAGGCACAATTTTGGCGGGCGGCGTTTCTGCCGAAGGTGAGGCCGCTTCGGTGGTGCGCGGGGTGCCGACGTCGGGCGTCATACCATCTGGTGCACGGGTTGAGCGTGAAATTGACTTTGACCTGTCGACCCTGACCCAAATGCGTCTTGCTCTGAGAGAACCCGATTTCACCACAGCCGCACGGATCGAATCCGCGATCAATACCGAGTTCAACAGGGCCGTGGCCATCATGCGGGATTCGGGAACGGTTGAACTTAACATTGCCGCGACGCAAGCGGTATCAACGGCCCATGCCATCGGGCGAATCGAAAACATACTGGTTGAACCGGAAACAAAAGCGCGCGTGGTCGTCGATCAGCGGTCGGGTACCATCGTTATGGGTCAAGAGGTCCGCATTTCGCGCGTTGCTGTCTCTCAGGGTAATCTGACGTTAACAGTGCAAGAGGCCCCGATTGCAGTGCAACCCAACCCGTTTGCCAGAGGTGAAACAGTGGTCGTGCCCCGCACCATCGCTGGCATCGAAGAGGAAGAAGGCACCGGTCTTGCCGAAATCCCCGAGGCGACAACTCTGTCCGAAGTGGTTGCTGGATTTAACGCGCTGGGCGTGTCGCCTCAGGACATGATCGACATTTTGAAAACCATAAAAGCAGCGGGCGCGCTGCACGCAGAGTTCATAGTCAGGTGACGGCGGAAGGGCGTGCTGATTGCACGCCCCTTGCGCTTTACTTTGACTTCCAGCTGTCCAGCCAGCGTCGAAACCTGGTGCGCCGTTCTTCAATTGCGTCACCCGCCGCATACAGCCCGTCTTCCACGTTTTCGATCATCGGGTCGATCCGGGCCTCCCGGAACCTGCGCCAGCGCACCCATATCGCCCAGACCACCGCGGCGAAAATCGTCAGGAATATGATGTTGAACCAGGGGATAATCCGCGCATCCGGCCCATCTACATGGTTGATGAAGATGGCGTTTGGAAAGATCGACAGAAACTCGTTGCGCCAGCCGTAGTGAGTAACAACCACCCATTTCGGATTCTCTTTGGTCGATTTCGCATCATTGGCTTCGGTATACAGGTTTGCGGTATCGAACTTGAAATAGGGGGGCCAACCCCATCCAGTATCCTCGTTTCGATAGACGATGGGTTTACCGCTTTCGCGAACGGCCTGAATGAACTGCACGTCCCGATTGGCAAGGCTTGCGGACTGGTCCTGGGGTTCAGACCAGAAAATCCGGGTCCAGTCGTTCAGATCCTGCCGTTCTTCATAGGTATTGACGATGCGCACAATGTCATGCTGCGGCAATGAGTATTGCAAGACCGCCGCAATCGTACCCCAGAAGATAATAATGAACGCCCATTTCACATAGGCCATGCCTAAATCCTCACATGTAATTCACAATGTAGATCAGCGCGCCAATCGCCACCCACGGCACAATATAGACACCCAGGATCAGTTTACGCCGGAACGAATTGTCATACACATGCAATCCGCGTTCGACAAAGGCTTCTTTGTTGCCCGTTTTGCCTTTTTTATCCCACCAGTCCTCAAGCTTACGCCGCCGAATGCCGCGCGAATAGAAAGACAGCGCCACATAGGCAATCGTCTGGACCACCAGCAAGATCAGCAACAGGCGCAACAATCCGATCATATCAGCCTTTCCTCACCGAACCCCAGGGACCGACCCGAGCGATTATGTCATCGCTGACCCGGTCATTGCCGCTCATATCCGGCTCATGCCCAAACAACGCGGCGCGGGCCCCTTGCTTGTCCACCTGATACTCACGCGCAAGGAAGTCGGCAACATAGGCTTTCTTGCTCTCGGGCCAACCTGAATATGTGCGGTAGAACAGCTCTTTATGGCAGATGAACATCTGGCGCGGGTCCAGCGGGGCCAACTCAGACAGCAGCATGTTCACCAGATCGCGGTTCGGTGTATCCGCCGCGCGCAAAGTATAGAAATAGGCCGGATGGTCCGAGGTGATACGCGGCCATGGCCCCCCATCGCTCGCCCAGCGCAGCAATTGAGCGAGCCCGTGATAAGCCTCGGGCAGGCGATCCGAGTGGTTGCGCGCCAGCCGACGCATGTCGCTGCGATCCAGCCCGGTCAGGTCGACATCTGCATCCGCAGCCGCATCGACGGTCAGGAAATCCATCTTTTGTTGCAGGATCGCGGCGGCATCCACGCCGCGCGCTTTGACAATCGGTTCGACCAGATCGTTGTAGTCCAGAAACTTGGCAATCTGGTTCCGCTGTGACGGGTCGAAGGTGTAATTTATCGGCAGATCATCCGGCTTTTCGCCCATACAGATGGCCGCCGGGTGATCCACATCCGGAAACAGATACAGCCCGCCAAAATGCGCGGTCCAGAAATTGCGCTGCTCAAAATCCGTGTGGCGCAGACGGACCGGATTGCGGGTGACGTCGCCGGTTTCTTTGGCCGTCTCGATCATCTTGGCGATCAATACGTCGTCGAACCACGCATCCTCTTCGGTCTTGAACCGTTCGACCATCCCCGCCAGTTGCTGGGCCTTGCGCAAGGTGCCGCCTGCGGTGTCGGCCTCAATCTCGATTTTGCGCAGGTTCAGCAGGTCGCGCGGTGTGGACAGTTTGAAGACTGAGTTCACCAGCTCTCCGGCCACTGCATCGGTGGCGGTCAGGGCGAACAACTGCGCCTCGTTCATCTCGATGAATTCACGCAGGATATCACGCGAGGTCGAGAATTTGACATTCAACAGCGGCGCGCGTTTCTGTTCGGTCGTCAGCAGGATGAACTGCCGGTTGACCCCGTTGGGATTGAGGTAGAGCGTGTCCTCCAGCTCAATCCCCACCTCCGGCGAATAACCCGAGATATCGACATGGAAATCCGTCAGCGCCGTGGTCTTGCCCGCCAGATGCTGCAGCGCGCGGTTATACCGCTCGACCAGAGCCGGGCTGGAGATGTGGACAAGATTACCGAACATCAGGCCTTTTTCGATGAGGCGGATCACTAAGCGGACCTTCCTTCCTTTGATTTAACACTAAACGCTGGCAAAGAACTTCTCATCTATTGTGACCGACTCAATCATTTCTGTCGCAACCCCAAGGTCGTTTTCTTTGAGCAAATCAAACAGGCGATCCCCATCAATTAGGTCAATCGCGGTAGCCCCATCCCTTGTAGCTTCGTCCGAAGCTTGCGCGGTGAAATTTCCAGTCGTTATGAACAATCCTTTGTCTGCTCGTCCCATCATCGCCCCTTTAAAGTCGCGAATTTCCGATGACCCAACACTTCCTTTGTAGCGTTTGCACTGAAAGAACACCTGGAACGAAACGAGGTTCACCCGAAGAACGCCGACACCGTCGATTCCACCGTCACCGGATTTTCCACGGACTTCGACTTTGGTAAACCCTGCTTCCCGAAGCAAGCGCTGTGCTAAACGTTCAAAGGCGTATGGGTCCATTTGTTTTAGAGTGGTAAGTAACCTTGATTTCCACGTCTCTGTATCAGGCGTCTCTTCGATATTGCCACTCTGATCAGAAGGTGAAAACAACTCGGGCTCATCCCCGTTTTGTTGTTTCTTCTTCCGGCGCTCGCGAGCTCTAGCTTTTTCTTCTTCGTTAACCTGGTCGATTATTCGCTGAGTATCGTCAATTGTATCTATGGTGCTTCCGAACTCAGTTAACGCCCAAATACCACGAGCGGAATTCTCGAGCGCACCACCCTTCTTCAAAAAGGTTCGAGCCCAAGCCAGATAGTAGTTCAATCGTGGTTGGCCTTGGTTAGTTCCGGTCATCATGAAGGATTGTTCTTCCTCAGAAACGCCTTCAAGTTCCGCGACCTTCTCGTCAAGTTCGTAAATACTTGCGGAGCCCCCTACCTGTTTCATAGCCTCGACGGTTACCAGCATCATGCCAGGCATTTCCGGGTAGCCTTCTGCTTCAATAACAAATCTTCTAGTCAAAGTTCATTCCTTTTAAATACCGCCGCTTGGCCTCTTCCATCCGGCCCATCTCACGGACAGCGTTCTCGATGGCGACCTCGTCGCTCTTGTCGGCATAGCGGAACTCGCTGTCGGCGTAGCGGTTGATCTCTTGGATCACCATCTCAACCGTGATCGGCTGGCGCAGGTCTTCGATCATCGCTTTCTTGGTGTCGTAGTCGCGGAACAGGAACAGGTCGGGGTTCTCCATCCACTCGTCGGGCAATTCGAAATCCATCGCGCGGACCTTGACCGCGTCGGTGATGTTCTTGATCGCACGGCCGGTGAACCGCTCATCCGCGGCCTGGATCGCCTTGAGGTAGGTGCCCAGCTTGGCAATCGTGTCCATCTGGCCGATCTCGCCCGAAACCCGGTCATAGACCTGCAACAGGGCGTCCTCATGCGGGCGGGCATGGCTTTCGAAACTGGCGGCGACGGCCTTCTTGATCTCCTGCGCGGCGTGAGCCTCGTGTTCGCCCAGCGGGATGTCGTGGTTGCGGCCCATCAGCAGGTGCAGGATGTCGATGTAATCCTCGCGCGTTTGCGGCCCGTCCACCAGAAACCGCGCGCCGGCCCGCTGTCGCAGGGCGTCGTCCACATTCTCGGGGTAGTTCGAGAACATGCCAAAGGTGCAATTGCCGCGCACGACGGTGTTGGCGCCAGCAAAGCTCTCCATCAGAACAGCGGTGATTTCCAGTTGGCCCGCGCTGGACTGCCGGTCGCCGCGTTTTCCCGCCAGTTGGTCTATATCGTCGATGGTCCCGAAACCGATGACCGAGGGATCAATGATCGTATTGATAAAGGCTTTGGCGTTCTGGCCGGACTTGCCCTGATAGCTGTCGATATTGTCGGTGCTCAGGTTCTGATAGCGGAACGGATAGCCCGCGTTCTGGCAATAGTCATTGATCAGCCCGGCCATCATCTGGATCAGGGTGGTCTTGCCGGTGCCCGGTTTGCCGTCACCCATGAAGGTAAAGATGAACCCGCCGAGTTCCGCAAACGGGTTCAGGCGGCGGTCGAAGTCATAGGCCATCAGCATCTTGGCCAGCTTCATCGCCTGATACTTGGCGATATGGTTGCCCACCACCTCGTTCGGTTTCTTGAACGTCATGGTCAGAGTGGAGGATTTGGCCTTTGAGGCCGGCTCGAACCCTCGGATCGTCAGGTCATCGGCGTCGATATGCCAGGCGGCGTTCTGGAACGGGGCCAGATGGTCCGCCGACTGCGCACGCAGGGCTGCCTTTTCCATCAACTGCTCGGCATAGGCACTTGTGGCGGCGATCAGGTGGGCGTCGTCAGGGGCGTGTTTGGCCAACATTTGGTCCAGCTCCCACAGCGCGCCATGCAGGGCGAGTTGGCCGTTGTCGGTCAGGATCTCTTCGACCTCGCCGATATCGACGGTGGTTTCACTTAGATGTGAGGACATCAGATACGCCAGCGCATTTCCAAGCACATGCGATGAGATAAGCGCCTCCGCGGTCAGCAAACCCGAGAACTCGGCCTTCCGCGCGGCAGGCAGATCCCCGGCTAGGTTCGCACGCTTCAAATCGGCCAGCGGTGTCTGGTCCGCATAAGCCTCGGCCACAGCCAAAGCGATTGCGATGGCGCGGCGAATGGCCTGTTGCGTGGTGGCCTGCGGCGGCGAGACCAGCGTATCGCCGTCATCGGATGCCTCAATCCGTTCAACCAGATGCACCCCGTCTGCGCGTACAGTGCGCCGCGTCACCAAACCGGGTGTGGTGGATCGAAACCGCCTCCCGGTCGTGACACCCGGAGATCGCTCGACCGCCACTTCAACCGGTTTCGCAATCCGCGGCGCGTGTTCGAACCCATTCAGCAAGGCGGTCGCCGCCGGGTAATGTTTGCGAATATCGTCTTCGCGCAATTCCATCTGATCTGACGTCAAACTCATTTGCTCAACCCTGCATCTTCTTCTCGTCCAAAATACGGTCGCCGAAGGCGAAAAACTCAATAGCGCAACACCTGTCCTGCCTTGCTAACGACGAATTTGCGCACATCGGCAAACCCCGGCGGGTTGCGCTCGGCCAGCACCTGAAAGGGGCGTTGGGGCAGGATGATCGACCGCTGCGTCCGCGTGGCCCCGGTCTCAGCGCCCTGCCCGCCAAACGGATCCAGCGCGAAAATCTCGCGCTCGACGGTTGAAAACCATCCGGCGCGTTCTTCGATGACCTCTTCGCTTTCCAGCTCCTCGGTGGTCCAGGCCAGTGCCCAATCTTGACCTTCGGGTGCCTGTGCGTCCTCCAGCACCTGCCGCAAAGGACCCGATTGCTCGGTATAGGCCGAGGAATACATTGGCCCCACATGAATGCGGCGCAGGTGTTTGGGATGCAGGTCGTCAAAATCCTGGTCGAAGCCCTTGGCGATGGTCACCAGTTTCAAACCGCCCAAAGACTGCGCCATCAGATGCGCCTGCACCTCGGGCCAGCGGCGCTGGTCCTTGGGCAGGGCCGTCTTGCCGCTGTCCTCAAGCTGCATCAAGTAGATGACCGGCAGGTTGATCTGGCTGTCATAGACCGCCCAGTGGATCATGAACTTGCGCCGATCCCCCTCATTCCCGATCCAATGGCATTCGGGATCGTTGCGGGCCCAGAACAGCTGACCTTTCAGTAATTCTTCATAAAAGAGCCTTTGTGACAGGGCGAATTGCAGCTTGGTGGGGATCTCCCGGTCGCCAATAATTGTCCGAACCATGTCGGTTTTCAGATCGTCTTCCGACGGCATATTCGCCAGATGCACCTGCGCCTGCTGCGCGTCATTGGCCATGGTCAACAATTCGGCCGCCACCGGAAACCCGCTGTCGCGCTTGTCCATGGCCAGGCTGCCAAAGAACCGCCCAGTATCGCGCCCGACCAGCAGGTATTTCATGGACAGTGCGCGGAAGGTATAGAGCAACCCCGAGAGATACCGCGACACGATCCGCACCTCTTGCTTGCTGATCGCGCCCTCCGCCTCCATCGTCGCGGCCACGCGCAGGAGGTGGACAGTGATCACCTCAAATTTGCAGAAATAGCGGCGCGAGGCGAAGGTGTCGGTCAGGCCGACATGGTCTTGGGTGGGGTCAGTCATTTGCGGTTCTCGGCAGCATTTCAACTTCTGAAATCACTGCCCTTCATCCTTGACAGAAAGCACTCTTCCAAATGCATCAAGTTCAAAGAAGCTAAAGAGCATATTGGCCTCCGATTGGCGCACATTGAAGAATTGTGGCTCGCGGCTCCGAATGGTGTGAGCAGTCATTGAAAACAGCGCGCGGGCTAGATTTCCAAGACACCCAACCAAGATGAAAATAATTGCCAGAAAAAGTGCTGCGAACACAATTCCGTTTACTGCCTCTTGGCTGGCAACCTGAAAGGGCGCATCGGCACCAATTTTCGACAACGAAACACCGACACCAGAGAGAAAGGAGACTAATCCCCCTGCAATCGTGAAAAAAATGCCCAAGAGGCCAAACCTGCAAAATACTTTCCAGCTCCACATCAGGGTTTAACCCCCATACAAATTTTTATCATGCTTCTCGACAATAGACGCAAACCGGCGGGCAAAGCGTTCGTCCGCCTTGGCCTTTTTCTCCAGCACGTCGCGGGCAAAAACCATGTGGTCCTCGTGCGCTTCAAGCATATCGGCCATTTTCTGGTTGGTCGCGGTGCCGATGGCGGCCATTGCGGTTTGCGCCTCTTGGTCGGTCTGCACGCCGATTTCGTTGATGCGGTGCGCCACGTCCTGCTGCTGCGCGGTTTTCAGCGATTTGGTCAGCGCGTCATACAGCACCACGCGCTGCTGCGTGTCTGTCTGCAGCTTGTTGATCAGCACCATCTGAGTCGCCGCCTGGTTCTGCAGTGAGTCGACCCAGGTCTTGCCCTTTTCGATATAGCGCTCCAGCGTCTGAGACTTGGCCAGCTTGACCTGCTCTTCCTGAACCTTGGCGTTGTATTGCTTGTTCAGCTCGGCCAATTCAGTCTCTAACTGGGTCCGTGCAGCGGCGTCCTGTTCAACGCTGATCTTGTTTTCCAGCGTGATAATGGTCGGATCCATGCCTTGGATCTCGGCGCGCAACGCCTCAAGCTCGGCCACGGTCGCCTCACGGTCATCCAGTGTGCCGGTCAAGTTGTCCTCAACTTTGACGCGCTGCTCTTCCAGTACGGACAGCTGCCCCTGCAACAATTGCACGATCACATCTGATTTAGCGATCAGGTCCTGCAGCTTGTCGTCGATATTGGCCGTGCGCATCCGTTCCTGCCGCATCGACTCGGACTTACCTTTCGAGAAGATGCCAACAAACGCCTCCCACCCGGTTTTCGAGCGCATTTCGTCGAAATCTTTGGAAAACGCGTTTGTAACGTCGTCCAGCCCCATGATCAGCTCGGCGATATTGGCATTCATCACCTCGGTATGGGCGTGAACATCCTCGAGCGTTGCGTTCTCAATGTCGATATCCGCCTCGGCGGTGCCGATCTTGGCCCGCGCAGCCTCAATCCGTGAGGTCAGCCCTTCGATTTGTGACTGAGACTCACGCACTTTTGCCTGAGTTTCTTCTATAAGGGCTTCGAATTGCTGGTTCGACATCTCTGGTGTCCCTTTTTGTCTGTTTAACCAATAAGATAGGGAATGTTACACCGATTTACATCCCCCTGCGCTAATTTTTCCACCAGACTTTTGCAAACTCGGGGCAAAAAAGATAGGCGGCTGGCTGCAGCTTAACGTGGATCGGTATACGAAAATCACACACTATTCAGCCAAATCTGGATTGATTTAGGGGGCGAAGTGGCCATAGACAGTTTCGAACCCGCTGATTGGGTGCGCGCAAACATTATTCCTGCCGGAGGCTGGCCCATGCTGGACGCAACTACAGACCTGAAGTCGATTTTGAAGAACCCTGAACTGCTGGCGACGAAAGCCTATATAGGCGGCCAATGGGTGGACGGGGATAACGGGACGTTTGACGTGACCAACCCCGCACGCGGTGACGTAGTCGCTGAAGTGGCCGATGTCAGCCGTGCCCAGGTTGCCGGAGCGGTTGCACAAGCTGAAGCCGCGCAAAAGGAATGGGCCAAACTGACCGGCAAGGAACGTGCGGTGATCCTGCGCCGCTGGTTCGATCTGATGATGGAAAACGCTGAGGATCTGGGCAAAATCCTGACGGCCGAGCAAGGCAAACCACTTGCCGAGGCGATTGGTGAGATCGGCTATGGCGCGTCCTTCATCGAATTCTTCGGCGAAGAAGCCAAGCGTGTCTACGGTGAGATGATCCCGGGGCATCAGCGTGACAAGCGGATCATGGTGCTGAAACAACCGATTGGTGTTGCGGCGTCGATCACACCATGGAACTTCCCCAACGCAATGATCACCCGCAAAGCCGGTCCTGCCCTGGCCGCTGGGTGTGCGTTTGTTGCGCGCCCGGCCAAGGAAACACCCTTGTCCGCTCTGGTTCTGGCCGTTTTGGCCGAAAAGGCTGGCATTCCGGCTGGTGTGTTCAACGTGGTTCCGTCGTCGCGCGCCAGCGAAATCGGCAAGGAATTCTGCGAAAACCCCGGCGTGCGCAAGCTGACCTTCACCGGTTCAACCGAGGTCGGTCGCATCTTGCTGAAACAGGCTGCCGATCAGGTGATGAAATGCTCGATGGAATTGGGCGGCAATGCTCCGTTTATCGTGTTCGACGACGCCGATCTGGATGCAGCGGTCGAAGGCGCGATGATGTGCAAGTTCCGCAACAACGGTCAGACCTGCGTCTGCGCCAATCGTATCTACGTGCAGGCTGGCGTTTACGACGCCTTCGCAGCCAAGCTGAAAGCCGCCACCGAGGCGCTCAAGGTAGGTGACGGTCTGACCGACGGAACCACAACCGGCCCGCTGATCAATGCTGAAGCTGTCGCCAAAGTTGAAGAGCATATCAAGGACGTCACCGACAAGGGCGGCGCGGTTTTGACCGGTGGCCTGCCGCATGATCTGGGTGGCACGTTCTTCCAGCCGACCATTGTGACCGGTGTGACCCAGGATATGTTGGTCGCGCAGGACGAAACCTTTGGCCCGTTGGCGCCTTTGTTCAAGTTTGAAGATGAGGACGATGTCATCGCCATGGCCAATGACACGATCTTTGGTCTGGCCTCTTACTTCTACGCCAAGGACCTGAGCCGCGTCTACAAAGTGGCCGAGGCGCTGGAATATGGCATCGTAGGCGTGAACACGGGCATCATCTCAACCGAGCTGGGCCCGTTCGGTGGCGTCAAGCAATCCGGTCTGGGCCGTGAGGGCAGCCACCACGGTATGGAAGACTATTTGGAAATGAAATACGTCTGCATGTCGGTTTAATCTGACCTGGCCCCGGTGCAAAGCGCCGGGGCCATTCGGTTTGTCATAAAACTGCAAATAAACCGTCACATCCCTGCAATGACCTGCGTTCATCCCCCTCTCATCCAACTGAGAGGGGATACTCAACGATGTCTTTGCGTTTTGCCTGCCTGACATCTGCCCTTGCCCTGACCGCCGGTCAGGCCGTGGCAGAGATGAACTTCAACCGAATTGCGTCTTTTCCAGTCGTCAAGAACATAGCCGAAGGGGCCGACACCACCCGAGAAACCTCGCCCGAGATCATCGCGGCCACCGCGGATGGTATGACGCTGGTTTATACCGACAGCCCATTGGCCGTGATCGGCATGATCGACATCACTAACCCCGCGAACCCGGCCCCGCTGGGCGCGATGGAAGTGGGCGGCGAACCGACCTCCGTGGGCATTGTTGGCACGACGGCTTTTGTCGGCGTGAACACGTCGGAAAGCTATACCGCCCCGTCCGGCAAACTGATCTCAGTCGATATCGCAAGCAAGGCCGAAACCGGTGCCTGTGATCTGGGCGGTCAGCCTGACAGCGTCGCCATCGCACCGGATGGCAGCTTTGTTGCCGTTGCGATCGAAAACGAACGCGACGAAGACCTGAACGATGGCATAATCCCACAATTGCCCGCCGGATCGCTAGCACTGGTGCCACTGAAAGACGGCGCGCTGGAGTGCGCGGGTATGACGATGGCCTCGCTAACCGGTTTGGCAGAGGTCGCGCCCACCGACCCCGAGCCCGAGTTCGTTGACATCAACGCTCTGGGTGAAATTGTCGTCACATTGCAGGAAAACAACCACATCGCAGTGGTCGACAGGGACGGCAACGTGGTCAGCCATTTCTCGGCAGGCGCGGTTGATCTGGAAAGCATCGACGCCACTGATGAGCGCGGCGCGCTGATCTTCACCGAAAGCCAGCCGGGTCGTTTGCGCGAACCGGACGCGGTGAAATGGATTGACGACAATCATTTCGCGACCGCCAATGAAGGTGACTATGAAGGCGGGTCGCGCGGTTGGACGATCTTCCACAAAGACGGCACGGTTGTTTACGAGAACGGCACCGATTTCGAGAAGGCCATCATTAAGATCGGCCACTACCCTGACAAGCGTTCAGACAGCAAAGGCGTTGAGCCGGAAAGTGTAACCGCGGCCACCTTTGGCGGCACACCAATGATCTTTGTCGGGGCCGAGCGCGCCTAGGTCGTGGGTGTCTATGACGCCACCGAACCAGCCAACCCAGTGCTGAAACAACTGCTGCCTTCAGGCGTTGGACCGGAAGGCTATGTTGCAATCCCCGAACGCAACCTTCTGATCTCGGCCAACGAGAAAGACCTGATCGAAGATGGCGGCCCACGCGCGCATGTTTCGATCTTCGAATATCAGGACGCCCCGGCCAACTATCCGCATCTAACCTCGGAAGGTGCGGATGAACTGATCGGATGGGGGGCTCTGTCCGGCTTGGTCGCGGATGAGGACGGCATGATCTATGCGGTCAATGACAGCTTTTATGGCTTCCAGCCGTCGATCTTCAAGATCGACCCCAGCCAGAGCCCGGCACGGATCGTGGACGTGATCCGCATCCACCGTCAGGACGGTAATCCGGCGCAGAAGCTGGATCTGGAGGGCATCACGCTGGACGGCCAAGGTGGTTTCTACGTCGTCTCCGAAGGCCGCACCGACCGCGTCATCCCCCATGCGATCTATCACGTCTCGGCAGATGGTCTGATCAAGGACCGCAAGGGCGAGATCGGCCTGCCGCCGGAACTGATGGCAGTTGAGAAACGCTTTGGTTTCGAAGGCATCACCAAGGTGGGCAATACCCTGTGGATGGCAGTTCAGCGCGAATGGAAGGATGATCCGGAAAACCACGTGAAACTGGTGGCCTACAACCTTGAGACTAAGGAGTGGGGTGCCGTGCATTACCCCAAGGCAGACCCGCAAAAGGGCTGGGTCGGTCTGTCGGAAATCGTGGCCTTTGGTGATCATGTCTATGTCATCGAGCGCGACAACCAACATGACCACCGCGCCGTAACCAAAAAGGTCTACCGCATCCCGCTGTCGGAAATGACACCGTCCCCGCTGGGTAGCGCTCTGCCCGTGGTCAGCAAGCAAGAGGTCCGTGACCTGTTGCCCGACCTGACCTCGACGGGTGGTTATGTTTTGGACAAGATCGAAGGTCTGGCCATCCTGCCCTCGGGCGAGGCGTTTGTGATGACCGACAATGACGGCGTTGACGATGCCTCGGGCGAGACGATGTTCTGGTCGATCGGGTCAGTGACGGCTGGGAACTAATTTATTTGCAAGACGTCAATGGGCCCCGCACGAAATTGTGCGGGGTCATTTTGATTCTAGCGTCAGCTTTGAGCCCATATTGACCGATGCTGCGCCAGGCACGAACGATCGGTTTGAGAAATTGGAATGATAGAAACTTCAGGGGCTAATGGAACCAAGGCCAATCATGCACTAACACTCAATTAGGACCCCTCAATACGGAGACTGTTTCACCATGGTCACGCATATTTTCGTCGTAGAATCCAATTGCGTCGATCCTTCTCGTGAGGATGAGTACAATCAGTGGTATGACGACATCGACCTGCCGGATGTCCTCGCCATCAAAGGAATCCTGCGTGCCACACGATACATCTGTGAAGCTGATTTGAATTCACGCTATGAACGTGCCGAAGTGTGTGAGGGCAAGGGAAAGTACTTAACAGTTTACGAAATTGAAACGCCTGACATTGATTCAGTGCTTCGATCGTTGGACGCGGGCGTTTTGCAAATGGAGAAGCGCGGAAGGCTTACGGATTTGATCGAAGTCACTGCGCGACGACTTTATAAAACCGGAAAGATGCTTTCAAAATAAAGAAAACTCCATGATTGACGCTAACGTCAATGACCCACCCAGTACCAAAGTTGCGTCTAAGCACAAAAGGTACTGTAAGCGTTCTGTATCAAGTTTACCGACGACCAATAGCCGACACTCGTTCCGATATGCCAAATGGCAGAATTGTCCGCCTACCGAAGGTCCCGATGACGAAAAAACATCGCCCCGCGTCTGGAGGAACGCGGGGCGGGTGTTGCGGCAGTCAGGGAGGAGGCGACTGCCGCGGAACGTTAAGGCGCGTTAGTTGACAGCTTTGGCGTCAACGACGTCCTTCTCGATGGCCTTGGCCGAAGTGATCTCGATACGGCGTGGTTTCAGCGCCTCGGGTACTTCACGCTTCAGGTCGATGTTCAGCATGCCGTTTTCGTGGCTTGCGCCCGTGACGCGGACGTGGTCAGCCAGCGCAAAACGACGCTCGAACGCGCGGGTGGCGATGCCGCGGTGCAGATAGCTGCGATCCTTTTCCTCGGCGGCTTTCTTGCCAGCGACAATCAGCGAATTCTCTTTCACTTCGACGGACAGGTCATTTTCCGAAAAACCGGCAACAGCGACCGAAATGCGATAGGTGTCGGCGTCAGTTTTTTCGATATTGTATGGTGGGTAGCTCGGCTGAGCCACATCATTGGTCAGAACGCGATCCATCATATCGGCGATCTGATCAAAGCCAATGGTCGCGCGGTGCAGCGGTGCAAAGTCAAATGTACGCATGTGTCGTATCCTCATCCTTGAGCGATTTACGAAATTTTGCCCTCCGACTGGACGGGCAGTGGTTCATACCGGACCCCGTTGTGGCGATCCGATATTCATCACATGGGTAGCGATTTGACCGAGTTCAACCCCCGCCAGAGCTGATGAATTTTGCACCAGACGCGGACTTGCCTGACCCCACCTGCAGCCTGCGGATTGACGCTTTGGGTTGCGGCGCATCGCGTCGCATGATTGCCTTTAGCTCGGCGACAATTTCACCAAGCTCCATACCAAAGCCAACCTTTCGGCTGCCATTTGTACCAACCGCCGAAACCACCGACAGAATCTGCCATCGCGATCCCTTCTTCGTCAGAATGGCGGACCCGGACGAGCCAAACGTGATGTCACAATTGAACAGGATCAGGCCCTGACGACGATCAATGATCCGGCAGGAGCGTTCTCGTGTGATCGCCTCGGACCGGCCGCGCCCATACGAAGCGATACTGACCTCATCCCCCAGAACACGCCCACTGTACAGCGCAAAGGGATCTGCGACGGAATAGGGGATGGGCTTATCAAGTCGCAACAGCGCAACGTCAATCCGAACGCTTTCGCTCGAAAGCGGCGGTCTAGAGCCGTAGTTGGGGTGGATCGCAACCTGTGTGACCTGACGTTCTGCCAGGGCTTTCCCGTTGCTCAGCCCTGCACGAAAAGTGATGTCCTCGCCGGCAAACGCTGTTCCGGTACTTTGGTCCACGGCACAATGGGCAGCTGTCAGCACCATGTCTTGCGCGATCAGCGTACCGGTGCAAAAGGATCCGTCCCCCATGTCCAGACGCCCAACCGCCTCCCATCCGTAAAGATCGTCGCGATCCGTCAGCTTACGCTTGTTTGATTGAGCGTGGGACGTGGTTGCCAAAACACTCAGTCCGACAATGAGGCTGAAGAAAACTCTGATCATGGTCTGATAAACCTTGCGCCGATGTTCTTCCCTGCCCCCGGCCCAGGCGTTGACAGCCCAAACCCTCGCCCTGCAGAAAGCTCGTCGCGCAGCAGTTGCAGCGAGTGTTCAACCGCAGTGCCTATTGCTACGTTCTGGCCGTCCAGACTGGCCTTGGCCGCCACAACCGACACGATCTGAGGGCGCGCGCCTGCAAAGGAAAAGACCGGCGCACCTGATGAGCCAAAATCAACGTCACAGGACATGATCATGACACCCTGCTGCCGGTTCATGACTGAGCAGACCTGCTGCAGCGAAGGGACCTCGGACCGGTCATGCGCATAAGAGACCACGCCAACTTCGGCACCTCTGCGGGGCTGATTCCCTGACTCAAAAGGAATGACGGCGGTATTTCTGATCGGTTGCCACAGCTCGATCAAAGCCACGTCTGCGCTGACCCTGTCGGCCGTGGATTCTGCACCAAATTGATAGTCGGGATGGACCACAGCTTGCCGCGCAGTCCGATAGGCCAGGGCACGGCCTAAACGCCACCCGGCCAGAAACTCAATTTCCGACGGATTGATCCGTTGCCCGGACACCTTGTCAAACAGGCAATGCGCTGCTGTCAGCACCAGTGTTGGCGACACCAGCGTTCCGGTGCAAAACCCTCTGCCTGCTATGTCCAGCCGCCCCACGGCCATCCAATCGCGCCCGGAATCCGAGGTGTCCAGACTTTCCAGCCCGGTATCCTGCGCTGTGGCCGCCATCGGCATGACACAGAGCACAATAGCCTTGATCCAGTTGCGCACGCGGTTCTCCGGGACTCACTCTGACCTTTTTGTCCTACGGGTTACGTTGGGCGAAAATAGGGCAATCAGGGGTTATAAGAAATTCCGGGCAAGTGATGCGCGTCGGCACCAAAGCGAATTACTTCAGGATCGGTACAGCGTCCCTGGGGTGTTGCAACGACGGCGGCCTTGGTCCGCCGGTCGCCCAGTCCAACAATTCAACCGTGTGCACGACCGGCACTTGGGTACCCGACCCGATCTGCATCATGCATCCGATGTTTCCGGCTGAGATCAGGTCCGGCTTCTTCGCCTCCAGCGTTTTGACCTTGCGCTTTTTCAATTGGCCCGAAATCTCGGGCTGCATCAGGTTGTAGGTGCCTGCGCTGCCACAGCACAGATGGCTATCTGCAGGCTCAACAACTTGGAACCCTGCCCGTTTCAGCAAGTCCTTAGGATAGGTCTTAATCTTTTGTCCGTGCTGCAACGAACAGGCCGCGTGATAAGCGACCGTAAGGTCTTGGTCGCGCCCTTCAGGAAGGTCCAGTTGCATGACCAACTCGCTGATATCCATGGCAATACCCGCGACACGCGCCGCGTCCTTGGCCAGAGAGTCATTGCGGAACATGTGCCCATAGTCTTTCACCGTCGTGCCACAACCAGACGTATTGATGACGATGGCGTCCAAGCCGTCACCATCCATTTCGCGCGCCCAGGCCTTGATATTGGCTGCGGCAGCCGCGTGGCTTTCACGACTTTTACCCATGTGGTGCGTCAAGGCTCCACAACATCCGGCGCCTTCGGCCACCACAACCTCGCACCCCAAACGCGTCAGTAACCGGATCGTAGCATCGTTAATGTCGGTATTTAGAGCCTTCTGTGCGCAGCCGGTCATCAGCGCGACACGCTTTCTTCGTTCTCCCTTGGGCGCAAAGCTCTGAGGGTCGTCGTTGCGACTGACCGGCGGGATGTGCTTTGGGGCCATGTCCAGCATCGCCCGCAACCGGGCGTCGGGCATCAGAAACCGAAACGGACGGCCCAACTTTGCTCCGATCAAGGCCCAGCGAAATCGCATCGGGTAGGGTAGGATTTGGGCAAGAATCGAACGCAGGATACGGTCCGTCAAAGGACGTTTGTAATTCGCCTCGATATATTCGCGCGCATGATCGACCAGGTGCATGTAATGCACGCCCGAAGGGCAAGTGGTCATGCAAGCCAGGCAGGACAAGCAGCGATCAATATGCTTGACCGTCTTTTCATCCGGTACACGTTCGTTTTCCAGCATGTCCTTGATCAGGTAAATACGACCGCGCGGGCTGTCCAATTCATCCCCCAACACCTGATAGGTTGGGCATGTCGCAGTGCAAAACCCACAATGGACACAGCTGCGCAAAATCTCATTCGAACGCTGAATGGCCGGATCTTCCAGCTGTTTTTTCGTAAATGTTGTCTGCATCGCGCTATCCCATGAGTCCCGGATTGAACACAGATCGCGGGTCGAATCTTGCCCGTATCCCCTGTGTTAGAGCCGAAACAGCAGCATTTTCCGGCTGAAACCGCCCCAGATTCTGTATGTCTTCCGGGGTCGCGCGCACCAGGGTCGAATGTCCCTCGAGATCACTTAGTTCAGATCGCAGATCAGTGCCTTCCGTTGCTAAAGTCCAGATCAGACCCCCACCCCAGTCCACGACCCTGTTCGGGTTGGCGTCACCGACCACACGAATCATGTCAGTCGGTTTGACAGAGGTTTTCCAGACATTGCCCGGTCTGTCGGCAAAAGGCTCAATATCACGCACTTCGCGCCAAATGGCGGTGTTTTCGGCCGCATCAGTGACAACCTGATCCGGATTCGTTTCCGCAAAGAGCTCTTGCAACTTGGAAACGCGATATTCGACCGATTGGTCAAACCCTTCAATCCGCAGCACCGTCCGGGACGGCTTGCCGCCGCCCTCGGGCAACCGAGCCGCACCGTTGACTTCGTATGGCGATCCCAACGCGTCACAAAACAACTTGGACGTCACGACCCATCCGCGATCCTCCCAAACAAGCGTCGCAACGGCCTCTGGCTTGGGTAGCACTTTCAGCGAAACCTCGGTCAACACGCCCAAAGTGCCCCAGGACCCAGCCATCAACTTCACCAGATCATAACCGGTGACGTTCTTCATCACCCGTCCGCCATTCTTGACCACTTGACCGCGCCCATCGACAAAGCGAACGCCCAACAGAAAATCCCGGCACGCCCCGGCCTGTATCCGCCTCGGCCCAGATACGTTTGCCGCCACAACACCACCGATGGTCGGTTCGCCCGAAGTTCCAAGCAATCCACGATGGTCCATCGGCTCGAACGCCAGTTGTTGCCCCTCCGCGTCCAGCGCGGCTTCAATCTCGGCCAACGGCGTGCCTGACTTAGCCACAAGTGTTAGGGCTCCGGGTTCGTAAAGGGTGATACCGCTCAGCCCGGAAACGTTCAGTTCAGGCTCCGGCCCGGTCACACCACGCGTTCCGCCCCCGGCTATGCGCACTGGCTCGGTCAGCCCGGCCACCAGATCCGCCAATTCGTCTTCCGTTTCAGGTCTCATGTGCTTCATCTTTTCACAAAAACTCCGGGGAAACCGCGCCTGCGCAATTGGGGCAGAGCCCCTATTCCGCCGCAAGGCGCCTCGCCTCGGATGCGTCCAAGGGGAACACCTTCGCGGGATTCAACAACCACTGCGGATCGAACACATCTTTAATCGCCATCTGCGCCTCAAGATCCGCTGGCGCGTACTGGTGTGCCATCAGATCACGCTTTTCGATGCCGACACCATGTTCTCCGGTCAGGCACCCGCCTACGTCGACACACAGCTTCAGAATATCAGCACCAAATGCTTCGCATTTCTCCAGATCGCCCGGTTTGTTGGCGTCAAACAGGATCAAGGGGTGCATGTTGCCGTCACCCGCGTGGAAGACATTGCCAACGGGCAGGCCGTATTCCTCGCTCAACTCACCGATGCGGCGCAGGACTTCGGGTAAGGAGGATACCGGGATGGTGCCGTCCAGACACATGTAATCGTTCATTTGACCCATCGCGCCAAAAGCCGATTTGCGACCCAGCCAAATCTTCGCGCTTTCTTCGGCAGACTGGCTCTCACGCAATTCAACAGGATTGTGGCGCTTGGCGATTTCTATGATCTTCGCCAACTGATAGTCGATCTCAGCCTCCGAGCCTTCGACCTCGACAATCAGCAAGGCGGTGCAATCGGGATACCCGGCATGCGCAAAATTCTCGCAGGCTTGAATGCACAGGGTGTCCATGAACTCGATCGCAACCGGCAAGATGCCCGATTTGATAATGTCAGAGACACATTGGCCCGCGACCTCATTGTCGTCGAACCCCATCAGAACCGGTCGCGCCCCTTCGGGTTTACGCAGAATGCGCAGCGTGGCCTCGGTCACCACGCCCAGCTGCCCCTCTGAGCCACAAATAACACCCAGCAGGTCCAGGCCAGAGGCATCCAGATGCGCGCCGCCGATTTCCACAACACTGCCGTCCATCATCACCATGGTCACGCCCAGCAGGTTGTTCGTGGTCACACCGTATTTCAGGCAATGCGCGCCACCCGAATTCATCGCGATATTGCCCGCAATGGCACAGGCCAATTGCGAAGACGGATCGGGCGCATAAAAGAAATCCTCTTCCTCGACCGCGCCTGTCACGCTCAGATTGGTCCGTCCGGTCTGCACCTTTATGAAGCGGTTGTCATAATCGACCTCCAGCACCTCATTCATCCGCGCCACGCCCAGAATGACGCAATCCGCAGTCGGCAAGGCCCCACCCGCCAGTGACGTGCCGGAGCCACGTGGCACCACAGGAACCCCTTCTTCATAGCAGATTCGCAGGACATCAGACACGTCCTGCGTCGTTGACGGAAGTACTGCCAGCATCGGCGGGCAGCGATAAGCGGTCAGCGCGTCACACTCATAGGCCCGCGTCTCAGCCGGATCGTGAAACACAGCATCCTCAGGCAATACCTGCAGCAATCGCGCCAGAACGGCTTGCTTTCGCGCCAGAACATCGGGATTTGGCCGGGGCATTTCCATCGCTGATCCTCCAATTTGGTAAAATAATATTACCAATTTCATGATCTGGCAAGTTCTTCCGTTCAGTTTTACTGTCACGCCCATGACCTGGATCGAACGTGCCGCTTTGTTTGCCCCTTTGGATTACGCCGCCCTCGGCTTGCTGCTGGGCGCATGGCTGTGGATAGGGTGGAAGATCGAACATCCGTCGCCACAGAGGCGATCTGTCTCGCAAATGATGGACAATTACCGCCGCGACTGGATGCGCGAGATGGTGACGCGCCAACCGCGCATGTTTGACGCGCAGGTTGTGGCCGCCATGCGGCAGGGCAGCACGTTCTTTGCATCCACCACGATGATTGCCATCGGCGGCGGGCTGGCCCTGCTGGGCAATACCGAGCGACTTGCCGGGGTGGCCAGCGACCTTGCCATTGGAAGCGCACCCGCTTTGGTGTGGGAAATCAAGATACTTGTCGTCGTACTTCTGCTGGCCAACGCATTCCTGAAATATGTCTGGGCGCATCGCTTGTTTGGCTATTGTGCTGTGTTGATGGCCTCGGTCCCGAACGATCCCGAAGACCCGCAGGCGTACCCGCGCGCCGCTCAGTCGGCCGAAATTTGCGTCACAGCCGCCCGCAGCTTTAACCGTGGCCTGCGCGCCACCTATTTTGCATTGGCCTCGCTGGCATGGTTCCTCGGGCCAATCGCTTTGATGCTGAGCACCATAATCACGTTCGGTGTTTTGTATCGACGCGAGTTTGCTTCGCAGTCCCGAACAATCCTGATATCCCAATCCCCTTACACAGAGACGTGATCCCGATGCGCCGCGATAACCCGTACATTCGCGCCATGCGATATGTGATTCTCAGCGCCTTCCTGGCCAGCCCTGCCTTTGCCGACCCCCCAACGATCGAGAAGGTCGCGGCCACCCGCGGCGGCGACACATGGCGCTTCGATGTCACGATCCGGCACCCGGACACCGGATGGGATGACTACGCCGATGGCTGGCGCGTTTTGGACATGAATGGCAATGAACTAGGGATGCGTGTCCTGCATCATCCGCATGTGGATGAGCAGCCGTTCACCCGCTCGCTGAGCGGTGTAGCGATACCCGAAGGCACAACCCAGGTCCAGATTCAGGCACGAGACAATGTCGGTGGCTGGGGTGAAGACACAACGGTGATTGACCTGTACTGAAGTTCAGAACACCCCAAGGGCCAAGCCTGCCGCCATCGCTGCACCGATCTCGCGGCATTTCTCAAGTTGTCCTTCGGGGATGGTCTTTTCGGCCAGAATCGCTTCGGACGTTTGTGAATGAGTGCAGAGGATCAGAGGCGGCTGCACTTCTTTCAACCGCCAGCCGGTTGCAATGCGCGCGGTTTGGCGCGCGGCGTTGGCACCATCTGATCCTGCACAAACCATTTGCGCATAAGGGCGACCTTCGATCTTACCCAGAACCGGATAGTAGCTGCGGTCGAAAAACTCTTTCATCAGACCTGAAATTGCGGCCAGATTTTCCGGGGCACAGAAGATATAGCCATCCGCGCCCAACAAATCCTCAGGACCGGCCTGATCAGCGGTTTTCAGAACAATGTCTGCCTCGTCGTGACCCGCCGCAGCCGCCGCTTCGGCCATTTGCCGGGCGCCACCAGTGCGCGAATGGTAAACGATCAGAAGCTGCGCCATGTCAGACCCGGTGATAAGGGCCGCCCGACAGGATGGTTGCGGCCCGGTAAAGTTGCTCGGCCAGCATCACACGGACCAGCATATGGGGCCAGACCATTGACCCGAATGAGATGGAAAAATCGGCCTCGGCCCGCAGATTAGGGTCTATTCCGTCCGCTCCGCCAATAACCAGCGCCAAATCCTGCCGCCCGGCATCACGCCAGCCGCCCAGCTTCTTGGCAAAATCGGGTGAGGACATGACCCGTCCGCGCTCATCCAATGTACAGATCACCGCGCCTTTGGGCAGCGCTTTGCGCAGAAGAGCAGCCTCGGCCCCCATGCCTGCATTTTTCTTGTCTTCGACCTCGATCACGCGGGCGGGACCAAGGCCCAAGCCGCGGCCGGTCCGGTCAAATCGGTTCACGTAATCATCAAGCAGGGACTTTTCCGGTCCAGCGCGCAATCGCCCGACCGCAACTATGCTGATACGCATATCTCTCTCGCCTCCGGCCCCTCAATGCGGGCCAGGATGGCGCCTCAGTTCGCCGAGGCGCTGCCGCCCTGAGGCAGCCACATCTTTTCCAGCTGATAGAATTCACGCACTTCGGGGCGGAAGATATGGACGATCACGTCGCCCGTATCGATCAACACCCAGTCGCCGGCATCCTTGCCTTCAACCTTCGAAGTGAAACCGAATTCCTGCTTGATGCGATCCGTCAACTTTTCCGCCATGGCCGATACCTGACGGGTCGACCGACCCGAGGCAATCACCATGTGATCCGCAACAGAAGACTTACCTTGCAGGTTGATCTGCACGACGTCTTCGGCCTTGTCATCGGTAAGTGAGGAAAGGATACGCTCAAGCAGCTTGTCGCTGATTGACTGAGAGTGGGCCATTACACTGGCCCCATCATCGGCGGGCAAACCCGCCTGAGTATGTAGAGACAGGACATAGTCCTCCTTTGCTGCGCGCCGTGAAACCCCGGCGCAGGGGTACTAATAAGGTAACAAGGGGATTGCAACATTTCAATGAATGCAAACCAAAGGTCGCGTACGCGTGTTCACTCTTCAACGATCTGTTGCGCGGTTACGCCGTCTGGCAGTAACCGAACCTCGCGCTGCGGGAACGGGATCGAGATGCCTTCTTCCTTGAAAGCGTCCCAAAGCGCCAGATAGACATTGCCGCGAATATTGGTCAGCCCTTTGGTCGGATCGCTGATCCAAAAGCGCAACACATAGTCAACGCTGCTGTCGCCAAAGCCGGTGATGTGGCAAACCGGCTCATGGGACCCTCCGCTCAGAACCCGTGTCACCGCTTTCACCGCCCGGATCGCCGTGGAACGAACCTTGTGAGGGTCATCGTCATAGCTGGTGCCAAAATCCAGATCCAAACGCACGAACTTGTCGGAATGCGACCAGTTCACCACTTGATTGGTGATCAGATCCTCGTTCGGGATCAGGTATTCCCGCCCATCCCGAGTGACCACCGAGACGTATCGCGCACCCAATGCGTTGATCCAACCGAACGTGTCGCCCAGCGAAATAACGTCGCCGGGCTTGATCGAGCGGTCCATCAGAATGATGATCCCGGAAATCAGGTTTGACACCACTTTTTGCAGGCCAAACCCGATGCCCACACCGATCGCCCCCGACAGCAGCGCGATACCTGTCAGATCAAACCCTAGCGTGCGGATGGCGGTCAAAAAGACTGCGCCATAAAGCAGAACCTGAATGCCCTTGGCTAAAAGCACCTGCATTGACGGCGTGATGTCATCATTGCTCTGCAACCCCTGCTCAGCCGCCCGGGTGCCGATGCGCGCCAACGTCAGCAGAACGCCAATCAGCAGAATCGCCTTGAGAATGCCCAGCGCCGAAATGTGCAGATCGCCGATGGAAATCGCCACGCCATCCAGAAAACCTGCCACGTCATCCGTCAGGTTCAATGCAACGAGCGTTGCATAGACCCACATGGCCCATTTGAAGATGCGCCGCAGTGTGCGGTTTCGTACAAGTCTGGCGATCAGCGCAATAGCCAGCCAAGCCGCTGCCAATGTTGCAAGCACACCAATAAAATAGCTGCGAGACGGCCAGGTGACGTGCTGCATAATCAAATACAGCGACCAGGATAAAATCACGAAATAAACCAGTGTCAGCCGCCGCATCAGCTGGACGAGCACGCGCAGGCGCCACTTTGGCCATCCGCTTCGCGCTCGTGCCCAAGCTTCCCATCTGGACTGCGTCAGAGCTTTTAGCAGGAAGGCCAGCGCCCACAGGAACAGGATGATAATCAACTGGTATTGCCGCCAGCCCGGTGTAACGACCAATTCGACCATTTTTCCAAACTGAACAGAAAAAGCCCCGACCATGTTGTTGTATAGGTCCGACAACGTGCTGGGGATCAGGTCTTGGTTCATGATCACAGCTTGGACAGCAACGCCGGGTGATGCAAGCCTGACACCGGATTGAACCTTGATTGACAGTCAAGCCCGATATATCTGGACCGCATGAGACTCAACTTGGCCCCTGCTCCGAAACTGCAAGACCGCACGCGCCTGCGTGAACGGTTCTTTGGGGCCGCCCGCACGGTTCTGGCCCGCCTATCTGCGGCCTGAGCCAACTCGCCAGCCATTTCTCATTACATACGGGAGAGGACCGATGTCCCCCAAAACACTCTATGACAAGATCTGGGATGCCCATGTCGCGCACGAAGCCGATGATGGCACCTGTTTGCTTTATATCGACCGCCATCTGGTGCACGAAGTGACCAGCCCGCAAGCCTTTGAAGGGCTGCGGATGGCCGGTCGCAAGGTGCGCGCGCCGGAAAAAACTATCGCTGTGCCGGATCACAACGTGCCCACTACACCGGACCGCGTGAACGGAATTGAAAACCCGGAATCGCGCATCCAGGTCGAAGCACTGGACAAGAACGCCAAGGATTTCGGTATTCACTACTACCCCGTGAACGATGTGCGTCAGGGCATTGTGCACATCGTTGGCCCTGAACAGGGTTGGACCCTGCCCGGCATGACCGTTGTTTGCGGCGACAGCCACACGGCGACTCACGGCGCGTTCGGTGCGTTGGCCCACGGCATCGGCACCTCTGAGGTCGAGCATGTTCTGGCCACGCAAACGCTGATCCAGAAGAAATCCAAGAACATGAAGGTGGAAATCACCGGCAAACTGCAGCCGGGTGTGACCGCCAAAGACATCACTTTGGCCGTGATCGGTGAAACCGGCACAGCCGGTGGCACGGGTTATGTGATAGAGTATTGCGGCGAAGCGATCCGTGATCTGTCGATGGAAGGTCGTATGACCGTCTGTAACATGGCCATCGAAGGCGGCGCGCGCGCTGGCCTGATCGCGCCGGATGAAACCACCTTTGAATACGTCAAAGGCCGCCCGCACGCCCCCAAGGGCGCGCAGTGGGAAGCCGCTTTGAACTGGTGGAAAACGCTTTACACAGACGAAAACGCGCATTTTGACAAGGTCATCACCCTGCGTGGCGAGGATATTGCTCCGGTTGTGACTTGGGGCACCAGCCCTGAAGATGTTCTGCCGATCACCGCATCTGTACCTCACCCTGAAGACTTCGAAGGAGGCAAGGTCGACGCGGCCCGCCGTTCGATCGAATACATGGGTCTGGAAGCCGGTCAGAAGCTCAGCGATGTGGAAATCGACACAGTGTTCATCGGGTCCTGCACCAATGGCCGCATCGAAGACCTGCGCGCCGCGGCCGAAATTCTGAAGGGCAAAAAGATCAAGGACGGAATGCGCGCCATGGTCGTGCCCGGTTCGGGTCTGGTTCGTGCGCAGGCCGAGGAAGAAGGTCTGGCGGACATCTTCAAAGAGGCCGGGTTCGAATGGCGTCTGGCCGGATGTTCGATGTGTCTGGCGATGAACCCGGATCAGTTGCAACCGGGCGAGCGCTGTGCCGCGACCTCGAACCGCAACTTCGAAGGTCGTCAGGGCCGTGGTGGTCGGACCCATTTGCTGAGCCCGGCAATGGCTGCCGCAGCGGCAATCACAGGACGGCTGACAGACGTCCGTGAATTGATGTAAGCTTCCCTCATATCTAGATATTTGAGGGATTGAAAACATGAGTGACTGGATCAAATGGCTCCTGCTGGGGCTTCTGTCCATAGCGTTCGGTATCTTTGTGCTGGGCGCGCCAGTTGTGGCGTCTGTGGCCGTCACGGTCGTGACCGGAGCGTTGCTTCTGATCTCGGGCGCGTTGCAGGTGGTCGGCGGTTTCACCGTTGAAGGCACCGGCAACAAGATCCTGTCGCTCATCATGGGTGCGGTCATGCTGTTTCTGGGCTGGTCCTTTCTGGGTCACCCATTGCAGGGTACGCTGACGCTGGCGACCGTGATGCTGATCCTGTTCATGGCAGGCGGCATCGCGCGGGTCATTCTGTCGTTCCAGATGAAAGGAACACAGTTTTTCTGGCCCACCATGATCTCGGGCATCTTGTCGATCATCCTTGCCGGTATCATCTGGAGCTATGTCGGGCAGGAGCCACAGGCATTGCTGAGTATACTGGGGATCTTCTTGGGCATCGAGATGCTGTTCAACGGGTTCGGATTGGTCTTCATGGCGTTCTTCGTCAAGAACGCACCCAAAGACGAAACAAAAGAAGCTTAAACGCGGGGCATGGGCGCGGCCCTCTCCCGCAGGAGTGTGAACATGGAAAAGTTTGACAAAGTCCACGGGGTGGCCGCCCCAATGCCGCTGATCAATATCGACACCGATATGATCATTCCGAAAGTGCACCTGAAAACTATCAAGCGGTCCGGCCTGGGCGTCGTTCTGTTTGACGAGATGCGCTATCACGATGACGGGCAGGAGAACGAGGAATTCGTCCTGAACAAACCCGCCTATCGCGAGGCCGAGATTCTGGTGGCTGGCGACAATTTCGGCTGCGGCTCATCGCGCGAGCACGCGCCTTGGGCGATCAAGGATTTCGGCATCAAGGTTGTGATCTCGACCAGCTTTGCCGACATCTTCTTCAACAACTGCTTCAAGAACGGTATCCTGCCCATCGTGGTCGAGGAAGAGCATCATGCAGTCCTGATGGAAGACGCGCACAAAGGCGAGAACGCCCGCATGACCGTTCATCTGGAAGATCAGCAGATCACAACCTCGGATGGTGTTGTCATCGAATTCGACATCGACCCACACCGCAAGCACTGCTTGCTGAACGGTTTGGACGATATCGGCCTGACAATGGAAAAAGACCACCACATCGACAAATTCGAAGATCACGCCGGTCAAGCCCGCCCTTGGGTCTGATTCTGGGGTCGAATCTGTGGATACTCAACCTAACGGGGTCGCCTAGGTGGCCCCGCTCTCATTCTTGGGGTTGATTTTCCAACAACCACAACATCTTGGTCTCAAATTGAGATACACGTCGAATTTGCGCCCAAAATGATGCAATCCCGCACCAGTTGCGCCATCATTTTGCCCGAAATCACGTGTTTTCTGCACCCTGTCTTGAGCGAAATGCCGCTTATCGTTCATCTTGGCGCTAACGAGGCATCCGTCGCAAAGACGAGATTGGACGGGCACAAGTTGGATACAAGTCGGCAAAGATCGGCTGGTCCGGTTTGAAAAAGGGTTCGGAATGTGATTGCACGCACAACAGGGGCGGCGATACGCGGAGTACTTGTGGCACTGATGGTGCTGACACCCGCGTTGTATCTGCCTGTATCATCGACGAACGGGACCGAAATACTGGTCTTCCTCGCGATCCTCGCGTTCATACTGACGTTCGCCGAGTATAACTCGGCCTTTCCCAGCTTTATAGAATTTCGCGATGCCCCACCGGTCAACCGCCTGCGTTTTGTTGGCCTTATGTCGATGGTCACGTTTTTGACGCTAATCTGCAAAAACGTTTATACTCCAACAGAACTGACAACCTTTTCTTACGGCGTTGGTCTGGCCGTCGCCAACGTGGTGGACTTTCCCTATTCTCCGGTGCGCCTGATCGTGTTGATGCTGCCAGCGGATGCCAGCCAGTCGCTGATCGAACTGATTAGGGTTACAGCCAGCGTAGCCTACGTCGCGGCTTTGGTGACGATCGCCAGTTTTGCCTATGCCGTCAAAGTCCGGGGGTGGCCCACAGGAAACGGTGCCTTCAATGTATGGACCAATCTTCCTTTGTTTGACCCCACCAAGGGCGGAGATGTCGTTATTCGGTTGCAACGTGATGGCCGCCTGAACATCTGTATCGGTATTTTGCTACCGTTCCTCATACCGGCCGTCATAAAACTGATGAACAGTGTGATCGCTCCGATTTCGCTGAACAATCCACAGACACTGATCTGGATGATGAGCGCCTGGGCCTTCCTGCCCGCCAGCATGATCATGCGCGGTGTGGCCACCCTGCGTATCGCCGGGCTGATCGTGGAAAAACGGCGCGCCTATTCAACAAGCGAGACGACTCAGGCCGCATGATCCGCCTGCTTATCCTGCTTCTGCTGCCCATTGCGGCGCAGGCAGAAGTCGTGCGCATCGCCACCTACAACACCGAGCTGAGCCGAAAAGGCCCGGCGCTGTTGCTGCGGGACATAGACCGGGATGACGCCCAGGTTCTTGCAGCCATCGACGTGGTTTCAGCCGCCCGCCCCGACATTATCGCGCTTCAGGGTATCGACTGGGATCTGGAGGGAGCCGCAGTCAACGCTCTGTCTCAAAAGCTGCGCGCCGCTGGTCTGGACTATGGTTACTTTTATGCCGCTCAGCCCAATGCTGGCTTGGAAACACCGTTGGATCTGGATGGTGATGGACGCACACAAGGCCCCGGTGACGCGCAGGGCTGGGGCCGTTTCACCGGACAGGGCGGGCTGGCAATTCTGTCCCGCTATGAAATCGTCACCGAAGAGATTTTGAACTTTTCAGAGCTGCTCTGGCAAGATCTTCCGGGGGCAGCATTACCTTTCGTGGATGACCGCCCTTTTCCGTCTGAAGAAGCACACCAAATACAGCGCCTGTCCTCAACAGCGCATTGGGTGGTGCCCATTGAAACACCTTTGGGGCGGCTCAACCTGATGACCTTTCACGCAGCCCCACCGGTGTTCGATGGGCCCGAGGATCGCAACGGACTGCGCAATCGGGATGAGATTAGGTTTTGGTCTGTCCTGCTGAGCGGTGATCTGGGGCCGGTTCCAAATGGTCCCTTCGTCATTGCGGGTGATGCCAACCTCGATCCCGAGCGCGGGGAAGGTCACAAACGGGCCATTCGCACCCTTCTGACCGATCCTCGCCTTCAAGATCCGGTACCGACAGACCCATCAGGCTCGTCCGCAACAGTTGACTGGAAAGCGACGGGTGAAATGCGCGTCGATTACGTTTTACCGTCTCGCGATCTGCGTGTCTTGGATTCAGGTGTTCTATGGCCCAAAGATGGTGAACCTTTGTGGGACAATGCGCATCGTGCAAGCAGGCACCGGCTGGTCTGGGTCGACGTGGCGCTGCCATAGCTCTTTGCCCCGAGAATACGTTTAAAAAAACCCCAATTTGAGTTTCATTGACGGAACCGCGTCTTTGAGTTTCACTGATCTGGAACCCTCATACCTGCCTGCGCGCAAGGTTTTGCGCCCACAGTTTCCCTCAGAGGTGATGGCGGTCGATTGAGTTCTGAAATCCATTTTGGAGGTATCTCGTGGCTAAGAATCCTGTACTGATCGACGACCATCCTGGACGCAACTCTCAGGCCTATGGAATTGCGCGCGAACTTGGCACGGACGAAGATCTGATCCACGCGCCTTCTGTTGGTGTTGTCGGCACAAAAGGCGATAGTCAGTGCTATCTTGGCGTGCAGCCCAAGGTCGAAGCAATACATGCAGCACTGCGAGACCAGATTGGCAAAGACGCAGGCAAAATCGCCATGCGTCTGGTTCAGCCTGAATACTCCATCGCAACATCTGACGGCATCCGCAATGGAACGCGCGAAATGCGCTATTCACTCATCGGGCGCGAAGTGACCAACGACGTGTTTTCCGAACATCTCTCAGCCTCCGGCCTGGGGGGCACAATTGCTGTGGTGGCATGTGACAAGCCACCGGTTGGTACGCTGGCTGCTTTGCTTGAACACAACCAGCCTGCGATCATGATGTCCGATGGGTCCATTCATCCCTCGAAAGACCCGGAAACCGGCGAAATGCTGGACATCATCGCCGCCTATCAAGTTGCCGGGAGCGAGGACGCAGCATACCGCAAACGCATCGCTTGCCTTGCCTGCCCCGGTATTGGATCGTGCGGTGGGATTTTCACCTACAATACGATGCAGACCTTTATTGGCGTTGTGGGCATGCAGCCATTGCATATGGTGGCACCGCCTTCGGACGACCCGCGCCGCATGGAAGAGTTTCCGTCGCAGTTGGTAGGCTACCTTGCCAAGTTGATTGAAGACGGCACGCGACCGCGCGACATCGTCGGGCGCGACTCACTGCGCAACGCGTTGACTGTTGCGATGGCGATCGGCGGCTCGACCAACGTGGTTCTGCACGTGCCCGAGATTGCCCGTGCCGCAGGTTACGCGAATTTCTGGAAAGACATCGTCACACCAGAAGAGTTCAATGAATGGTCTCAGAAAATTGTTCCGGTCCTGACAGACGCACGACCCTACGGCCGCTATTCGATGGTGGACATCGACAGGGTCGGTGGTGTGCAGGTGATCGTCAAGGAACTGATCGACGCTGGCATGGTCAATGGCGACGCGCCGACGTGCACTGGCGAAACTCTGGCGGAACAGGTCCAACGTCTGGGCGCTGCCGCGCCGGACGGTACGGTGATCTATCCTGTGTCAGCGCCCTTTAAAGAAACGGGCGGCCTGCGCCTTCTGGGCGGTAATCTGTCACCGGAATTCAGCGCCATTTTGAAGCTTGCAGGTGTCGAGCGCGGACTTGAGGACAACGTGTTCCGAGGTAAAGCGAGGGTGTTCGAGGGCGAAGCCCGCCTGCTTGAGATGCTCGACACCAACCCAATGGGATTTGAAGACAATGATATGATCATTGTTCGATACGAAGGGCCGTCAGGTGCACCAGGCATGCCCGAGATGTTGGACGCAACGGCACGGATCACGACCCTGTGCCGCGAACGGGGGATCACAGTTGCTCTGATGACCGACGCGCGTTTTTCGGGCGGATCGGTCGGGCTGGTTATTGGGCATGTCGGACCTGAGGCTGCTTTGGGTGGCCCGATTGCTTTGGTTGAGGACGGAGATGAGATTATTGCCGATTTGAATGTGAACGAGCTAAACGCGCCGGTTTTGGACGACCCAAATGTTGTTGCTGAACGCAAGGCACGCTGGGAGGCCGAGGTGGCTGGAAACGGCGGCGTACATCCAAATTGCGGTACAGCGGATACCCGCCTTTTGCACCGGATGCGGTCATCCGCCGTGCCCGCTGTGCGCGGCGGCGGTATGCACCCGGACCGTGAGCTGTGGGTCAACACGCCTCGTGAGCCTCAGCTATCAGGGTTTTTGCCAACAAACCGGTGGAGGTCGTGAAACCTCGGGCGACGCGATAGTTGGTCCCGAAGGGGCGTGGCGCACCCGTTGAAGGATCAGATCCAATAAACAGAAAAATTGTTCGCGGCGGCATCCGTCGCTCCGCCGCAGCCAATTGGATTAGCAGCGCGAGGTCTGGCCTCTTATTGAACCGGGTAACCTTCACCGTCCAAAGTAAACGCAACGAAGGTCAGTTGTTGGCAGGTTTCAACAGACCGCCGCCGACGGACCGGATCGCAGGCGATGGGGCTACAAGTTGCGTTGGAATCGCAGAACATAGGGCAACATCCAAATCAGTCCGCGGCACCGCGCCTAGCAACTCGGTAAGGTATGTGCCGTCCAACTGATGGGGCACTTGCCAAAGATACCGCATCTCAAGCAAGTGCGCGGCCATACGCCAAAACGGTCGAGCCAATTTCAAGGGCCACCAGTGCATCGGCTTCACGGAAATGTCCTGCCCAGTGACCTTCGACAGAGCATGAGCAAATTGTGATCCGGTCAGGGTGTAACCTTCGAATGGGACATCGCAAAACCGGGGCAACTCATGGCGCTTTTCGGCCAGCAGCACTGCAACGCGGGCCAGATCTGGTAGATAAGCCCACGCATGCGGGATGTCCGGGTTGCCGGGATAGACCAACCGCCCCTTAGCAAGATCTTTGATCATGACCTGATCAAACCAGTTGCCCGAGGCACATGTGTCAATGAAATCCCCGGCACGCAGAATAATGGTACGCGCGGTCGAGCGGCGATAGGCTTCCTCCATCTCTATTCTGACACGACCCAAAGGGTTGCGCGCCTTGTGCGGTGTTCCACCATACCAGGGACCCGGTGCTTCAGGTCCAAAGACATAGACGTTTCCCGGCACCAAAACCGTTGCCCCGGTCTCCTCCGCTACCTTAATCACCTGTTGGTGCAGGCCCGGTACAAGACCTGCCCAATCGGGGTAGGGTGGATTCCAGCCATTGACGATAACGTCCATTCCGCGCGCCTCTTGTTCCAGCGTGTCGCGCGTGCGGTCAAAGCTGTGCACGGTCCACCCGGCGTTGCGAAACGCCAGCGCAGCGTTGCGACCAAATCGGCCCGTGGCCCCCAGAATAAGTACGGATTGCGGCATGGTTCCCTCCTGTTGGGGCAGAGATTACCCTAAGGAAAGCAATAGGGAATTGCCCCAAATTGCAGATCATGTATTCATTTTTGAATGGACAAAGCCCTTACACATGCCGACTGGTCCCTGATCCAAAGCTTTCTTGCGGTGGCCGAAACCGGGTCTCTTTCTGCCGCAGCCCGACAGTTGGACCGCAGCCAGCCCACCTTGGGACGGCAGATTCAGACGCTGGAAGCCGAGCTGGAGGTTTCTCTTTTTGAACGACACGCAAGAGGGCTGAAGCTAAGCGATGTGGGCCATCAATTGCTGCCCATGGCCCAACAGATGCACACGGCCATGAACGCTTTTAGCATGACAGCAGCCGGTCAGTCGCAACAACTGGAAGGATCAGTGCGCATTACCGCGTCGGTCTTTGCATCGAACCACATCCTGCCGCCGATTTTGGCACATATCCGGCAACAGGAACCTGCGATTCAGTTGGAACTGGTTGCCACCGATGCCACCGAAAACCTGCTGTTCCGAGAAGCCGATATTGCCGTGCGCATGTACCGCCCCGAACAGATGGACATTCTGACCCGGCATTTGGGTGAGATCTCGTTATGTTTTTGCGCCGCTAAAAGCTATTTGGATCGCGCAGGTCGCCCGACCTCACCAGAAGAGGTGTTCCAACACGACCTTGTGGGATTTGACACGGATGACCGCATCATTGCTTCGATGCAGGAAAGGGGCTGGAACGTTGGGCGCGATGCCTTTGCCACACGATGCGACCACCAGACCGTGTATTGGGAACTGATCAGAGCAGGCTGCGGACTGGGATTCAGTCAGATTCAGGTGGCCGAGGCCGATCCGCTGGTCGAAATTCTGGATATTGGGGTCGAGATCAAGAAAATGCCGGTGTGGCTGGCCGCGCCGCAAGCCATGCGCCAGACCCCGCGCATTCGCAGGGTCTGGGACCTTTTGGCCGAAGGGCTCAAGGCTAGTCTTTGACGGTCAAAGCGGCCCTGTATAAGTCCCGCGCGCAGGGTAATTGTTGCCAAGGGTAAACTTCAGACCACCCGCAATATCCGACATCGACGGGCGCCCAAATGGCGTGGTTTGCTGCCACGCGTAATAGAGCGTCTGATCGGGTGCGATATAGAAATGACCGGGCTCTGCGAAAAAATCGGGTTCTGCACTGCCTTCGCGCTTGGTTGAGATGTTCAGCCCCCAATCCTCGCGGGCGGCAGCCAGCGGCAGGCTGTGACCCACGCGCAGTCGTTTTGCCCCGGCTTTCTCGGCTGTTTCGGCGGCACGTTCGGCGGTATCGGTTGTGATCATGATGACCTCGACGCCCAGCGCCGCAAAATCGTCCAGCGCCGCCTCGACCTCGGTCATCTGCTTGATGCAGATCGGGCAATGAAGTCCGCGATATTGAATCAGCAGAGTCCCGTTTTCGCCCTTGTCTGCCTCAAGATCGAAGCTGCCATGCGCCACGGTTTCGATTTTCAGCGCAGGAACCGGATTTCCAGGTGTCAGCATGTGTTTTCCTCGTGTTTTGACGGGTTCGTCTCATTGACCCGATGCACCGCAGACGCTAGGGCCTGTGCAACAAAACGCAAGGAGACCCTTCATGTCCAACCCCTCGCTCCTCATCCTGCCCGGAGACGGAATTGGCCCGGAAGTTATGGCCGAAGTGCGCAGAATCATCGATTGGTTCGGCACCAATCGCGGTCTTCAATTTGACGTGAGCGAGGATCTGGTAGGCGGTGCGGCCTATGACGCCCACGGCAAGCCGCTGTCTGATGAGACGATGGCCAAAGCGCAAGAGGTGGACGCGGTTCTGCTGGGTGCTGTTGGCGGCCCGAAATACGACGATCTGGATTTCAGCCTCAAGCCCGAGCGCGGTCTGCTGCGCCTGCGCAAGGAAATGGACCTGTATTCCAACCTGCGCCCGGCCCAGTGCTTTGACGCGCTGGCCGATTTCTCGTCGCTGAAAAAAGACATCGTTGCCGGTCTGGATATCATGATCGTGCGCGAGCTGACCTCGGGCGTCTATTTCGGCGAACCGCGCGGCATCTTCGAAGAAGGCAATGAACGCGTCGGCATCAACACCCAGCGTTACACCGAATCCGAGATTGAACGCGCCGCACGCTCGGCCTTTGAACTGGCGATGCGCCGGAACAAAAAGCTGTGCTCGATGGAAAAAGCCAACGTCATGGAATCCGGCATCCTGTGGCGTGAAGTCGTGAATCGTGTCGCCGCCGACTATCCCGAGGTTGAGCTGAGCCATATGTATGCCGACAACGGCGCCATGCAGTTGGTGCGCGCGCCGAAGCAGTTCGACGTGATCCTGACCGACAACCTGTTCGGTGACATCCTGTCCGACTGTGCCGCGATGCTGACGGGCTCTCTGGGCATGTTGCCTTCAGCTTCGCTGGGCGCGCCTATGGCCAATGGCCGCCCCAAGGCGATGTACGAACCGGTCCACGGCTCGGCCCCTGATATCGCGGGTCAGGGCAAAGCAAACCCGATCGCCTGTATCCTCAGCTTTGCCATGGCGCTGCGCTATAGCTTCGATCAGGGCGAAGAGGCAGACCGCCTTGAAGCCGCGATCGAGAAAGTTCTGGCTGAAGGCGTCCGCACCGGCGACCTGCTGGCGGATGAAGGCGTCACACCGGTGTCCACCACCGAAATGGGTGATGCGATCCTGGCAGCTTTGGATGCCAGCGTCTAAACCACGCAAGAAACGAACGACAAAAGGCGGTACCCAGTGCACCGCCTTTTTTGTTAGTTGCCGCCGAATATATTTCTCAGCAGGTTATTGATGTCTTCCGCAAAACCGCCCTGCCTACGACGGGGCTGTGGCTGCGCAACTTGCACCGGCGGTTCAGGTGCCATCATCGGCAGGGGCGTAGGCGTCATCCCTTCGGTGACGCGCAGCATGGTCTCTTTCCAGATTTCAGCAGGCAGCCCGCCCCCGGTTACGCCAGACAGCGGCGTGTTGTCGTCATACCCCATCCAGACGCCGGTCACATAATCAGCCGTAAAGCCGATGAACCACGCATCCCGCGCGGCCTGAGTTGTCCCGGTTTTGCCTGCCACCTGCCAACCCGGCAGCTTGGCGCGTCCGCCGGTGCCTTCGGACACCACACGCTCCATCATCCAGGTCAGTTGCTTGGCGGCCGAGTCGTTGATCACCCGTTCACCAATACCTGTCGTCGTGACCATGACGGGAGTTTCATCCCCCAGCAGCTTCAGCTCGGTTAAGCCATAAGGCTCCACTGCCGATCCACCGTTCAGGATTCCTGCGTAAGCTCCGGTCATCTCGATCAGCGTGCTTTCCGACGCGCCCAGCGCCAAGGCCGGACCCTGCGCCAGATCGCTGGCAATACCAAAGCCGCTTGCGACAGTGCGGACGTTTTCCAAACCCGAAATCTCCGCCACTTTCACAGCCGGAATGTTCAAAGAGTTCATCAACGCATCTGCCAACGTCACCTGCCCATAGAACTTGTTGGTGTAGTTTTTGGGGCACCATTGACCTGAACCGGGAATGTTCACGCAGTAAGGCTCATCCATCACCGTATCCAGCGGCGAATACCCAAGTTCCAGCGCGGTGGCGTAAACGAACGGCTTGAAGGACGACCCTGTCTGACGCAACGCCTGCGTCGCCCGGTTAAACGCACCAGACACCCTTGTCTTGCGCCCACCAACCATGCCGCGCACTGCACCGTCCGCAGACATCACGACAATCGCGGCCTGCGCCTCGGACCCTTCGCGCACCTTTTCCTGAAAGATGAACTTCAGCGCTTCTTCGGCAGAGGTTTGGATGCGCTGATCCAGAGTGGTACGGATCACCACATCCTCGGTGGTGTTGCGCGTAAAGAACTCGGGCCCACTTGCCATGACCCAATCCGCGAAATATCCGCCTGCGCGCGCAGCGGCAGCTTCTGAAAGCTCGGCCGGTCTGGTGCGTGCTTCGCTGGCTTGTGCCGCGGTCAAATAGCCCTGGTCCTCCATCAAACCAATCACAAGCCGTGCCCGGTCCTGAGAACGTTGCAGGTTATTCGTTGGCGCATACCGCGTGGGTGCCACCAGCAGACCGGCCAGCATCGCAGCCTCAGCTGGGGAAACTTCTGCGGCAGACTTTCCAAAGTATCGCTGGCTGGCCGCTTCAAACCCGCGCGCGCCTGCACCCAAGAAGGCCCGGTTCAGGTAGATCGTCAGAACCTCGTTCTTGGAGTATTTGACCTCCATCGCCATTGCATAAACGGCTTCCTTGGCCTTGCGCCAAAGCGAGCCCTGGCGGCAATCGGCCTCGTAAGTGGCTTCAGAGTCCCATTCAGACGGATCATACGGCTCTCCCAGACACAGCAGTTTGGCTGTCTGTTGGGTGATGGTTGACCCGCCATGGCCAGACAAAGGCCCGCGTCCTTCGCTCAGGTTGATGCGCACGGCACTTGCAACGCCGCGCGGGCTGACACCGAAATGACGGTAGAATCGCTTGTCCTCGGTCGCGATCACGGCGTTCTTCAGATGGGGCGACACCGTATCCGCCGTGATCACCCCGCCAAACTGATCCCCGCGCCAGGCAAAAACCTTGCCATCGCGATCCAACAAGGTCACTGACCCGCGCGCGCGCCCGTCCAGTAAGGCATCTACATTGGGCAGAGTTGTATACACGATGCCGACCGCCAATGCGATCAGGGCGGCGACAATTGCCCCCACGCGCCACGTCAAACCCCAGATCAACCTCCAGATCCAGCGGAAGAGTCGACGGAAAATACCGCCTCCGTTTCCGCCGGTGCGTTTGCGCTTTGTCTTGCGCGTGGTTTTGCGGGCGGTCGTCTTGCGTGCGGTCGATTTCTTGCCCGCCGGGCGCTTGGAGGCCGACGGTTTACGCCCTTTGGAGGGGTATCTTTTGTCCGCAACCAATCGCGGCTTTCGGCGCTTGGACTCAGTCATGCTCAAACTCTGCCCGTTATACTTTTGCGCCACCATACCCCGGAGACCCGTCTATGTAGAGGTCCGAATTTCCGTAATTTCCCCTCATCAATCTGCTCATTTTTTAGCCACTTCGTACTTTTTGTGCAAAAAATGTGCAACAATACGCCATTTTGGTATGCAATTACGACCCGTAACCGTTTCTTACGACGTTCTGTCACGCTCTTTTTCTGCAGGTGCAAACAAACCGGTCCCACCGGACAATCAGAGGGGAAAGACGTGAAACTGATCATTGCGACAATCAAGCCGTTCAAGCTGGAGGAGGTGCGCGAAGCACTGACCGAAGCTGGCGTGCGCGGCATGATGGTGACCGAAATCAAGGGCTTCGGCTCGCAGTCCGGTCACACCGAAATCTACCGTGGGGCCGAATATGCGGTGAACTTCGTGCCCAAGATCAAGCTCGAGATCGTGGTGCCCGCCACAATGGCCGACCAGATCGTCGAGACCATCACCAAAACCGCCAAAACCGGGAAAATCGGTGACGGCAAGATTTTCGTCCTCGATGTCGAGCAGGCTCTGCGCGTGCGAACCGGGGAAACCAACGAGGAAGCGCTGTAAGCGCGGCCACTCACACTCATTCGAGGAAGTAAAATGAACCTGATGAAATCTCTCATCCCTGCCGCTGCACTTGTCGTGCTGCCGCAGATGGGTCTGGCGCAAGAGGCCGCTGAAGGCGAGGCTGCGCTGCACACCCAGTATATCTTCACCACCTTGCTGTTCCTGATGGCGGGCTTTCTGGTTTTCTTCATGGCTGCAGGCTTTGCCATGCTGGAAGGCGGTCTGGTGCGGTCCAAGAACGTCGCCATGCAGATGATCAAGAACATTGCGCTCTTTTCCATTGCCGCGATCATGTACTGGCTGGTTGGCTTCAACACGATGTATCCGGGCGACTTCAATGGTTTCCTTGCCATTGGTGGTCCGACCGTGCTTGATCCAGTCGGCGTTGACCCTGCCGAGGCTGCTTTGGACTACGCCTCGATCGGGTCGGACTTCTTCTTCCAGTTGGTCTTTGTGGCGGCAACCGCGTCGATCGTGTCGGGTGCCGTAGCGGAGCGTATCAAGCTTTGGCCCTTCCTGATCTTCGTCGTCGTGCTGACCGGTATCCTGTACCCGATCTCGGGGTCTTGGAAATGGGGCGGCGGCTGGCTGGACGCCATGGGCTTTTCCGACTTCGCCGGTTCGACCGTTGTACACTCGGTCGGTGGCTGGGCCGCTCTGGCTGGCTGTCTGATCCTTGGCCCGCGGATTGGCAAGTACAAGGACGGCAAGGTTCACCCGATGCCCGGTTCAAATCTGGCGCTGGCGACCTTGGGTACCTTCATCCTGTGGCTGGGGTGGTTCGGTTTCAACGGCGGCTCGCAGCTGGCGATGGGCACCGTGGGTGACGTAACCGACGTATCGCGCATCTTCGCCAACACCAACATGGCCGCCGCATCCGGTGCTGTCGCAGCCCTGATCATGACACAGGTCCTGTACAAAAAGCCTGACCTGACCATGGTGCTGAACGGCGCGCTGGCCGGTCTGGTGTCAATCACCGCTGAACCTCTGGCCCCGACCCTGTTCGGCGCGCTTTGGATCGGTGCTGTGGGCGGTATCATCGTGGTCTTCGCGGTTCCGATGCTGGACAAGTTCAAGATCGACGATGTGGTCGGTGCCATCCCGGTCCACCTGTTCGCAGGCATCTGGGGCACCATCGCCGTCATCTTCTACGGTGAAGCCAGCCTGATAACCCAGTTGACCGGTGTAGTGGCCTACGGTGTCTTCACCTTCGTGGCCGCTTTGATCCTTTGGACGATCCTGAAAGCCACCCTTGGCATTCGCGTCAGCGAAGAAGACGAGATCAACGGCCTCGATATGGCAGAGCTGGGCATGGAAGCCTACCCCGAATTCTCGAAGGGCTAAAGCCTGAGATATTAGAGCCTAAGCCGGGCGTTCGCGCCCGGCTTTTTTTATAAAACCGCCATCTGATCTTCGAGCAATTTTCCCCAAGTGAAAATTTCAAAGCTACGATATTGCGGCACATAAAAAGGGTCTTTTTCGATCAAACCGACGACATCCGCTCTGCTGTCGGCCTCAACAACCCAAAGCGCGCCGCAAAAGTCTTCATCTGTATCAGGCTTCAAGCCGCCGCCGATCAACAACTCGGGATGGGCCTTGGCATATGCGACATGCGCATCGCGAAGGTCGCGCCGTGCGCGAACTTGAAGCATGTCCTCTGTGTCTTTGAAGATAACAGCCCAGCGCATTCCTAACCTCGTATTCAGTACCTCTATGAGGTTAGGGGCGGTTGTTTGTTGGCGATAGGGCCAGTCGGACCGAATGCCATATTCCAGAAAAAAGCCGCGCTGGTTGGCGCGGCTTCTGTTATTTGATGGTGACCCGGTCAGACACCCACGGCGATAATCGCCTGTGCCAGAATCGGCACCGTCGCCGCATTCAGACCTGCGATGTTCAGGCGGCTGTCACCAACCATGTAAATGCCGTGATCTACGCGCAGTTTCTCGACCAGTTCCGGTGCCGCACCCAGGCGTGAGAACATACCCCTGTGCTGGGCAATGAAACCGAAACGGTCCGAACCGCTCAGACGCTGCAACTCGTCGGCCATTTGCTGGCGCAGTCCCAGCATGGACAGGCGGACTTCTTCCAGCTCTGCTGCCCAATCCGCGCGCAGGGCCTCATCCATCAGGATGGTTGTCACGACGCGCGCGCCATGATCCGGCGGGAAGGAATAGTTCTGGCGGTTCAGAAACGCCAGTGTTCCCTGATTTAAAGCGGTTTGTCCGGCGTCCGCGCTGATCGCCATCAACAAACCAGTACGCTCTCGGTAGACACCGAAATTCTTCGAGCAAGACGCGGCAATCAGGCATTCCTTGACCGATGAGGCAACCAGGCGTGCCGCCTGTGCGTCTTCTTCCAAACCGTCACCAAATCCCTGGTAGGCGATGTCGATCATCGCCACGAGGCCAAGCTCGTTGATCAGGTTCACGACCTCTTGCCATTGCACCATGTTCAGGTTGGCACCGGTCGGGTTGTGACAGCAGCCATGCAACAGAACTACGTCACCTGCTTTGGCGGTTTTCAGGTCGGCCATCATCCCGTCGAAATCAACGCCGCGGGTTTCGCCATCGAAATACCGGTACTGAACGGTCTCTATCCCCAGATAGTTCAAGATCGACAGGTGGTTCGGCCAGGTCGGGTTCGAAACAAACACACGCGCCGAAGGGTTCGCCATGCGGATCATCTCGAACGCCTGTCGGCAAGCGCCCGTGCCGCCGGGTGTCGCCACAGCGGCAATGTTGGCACGCGGAACCGATGTGCCCAGAACCAAGCCGATCATCGCGTCTGCAAAAGCCGGATCACCCGCCAGACCGGTGTAAGCTTTGGTTTCCTGCTCTTCCAAAATGCGTCGCTCGGCAGCTTTGACTGCACGCATCACTGGAGTCACGCCATCGGCGTTCTTGTAGACGCCCACACCCAAGTCGATCTTCTGATCGCGCGGGTCTTCGCGGTACATCTGCATCAAGGCCAGAATCTTGTCGGCAGGCTGCGGCTTGAGGTTCTCGAACATCAGTTCTCTCCGGTTGCGACGGGCAGGGTTGGGAAGGCACCCCATTCAGCCCAGGAGCCGTCATAAAGCGAGTGGTCTTTCTTGCCCATGCGTTCAAGCGCAAGGCTCAGAATCGCGGCAGTGACGCCCGACCCGCATGAGGTGATTGCAGGTTTGGACAGATCAACGCCAGCGGCCTGGAAAATGGCACGACAGTCCTCGGGCGATTTCATTGTGCCATCTGCATTGAGCAACTGGCCGAACGGGACGTTGCGGGACCCGGGGATATGGCCCGAACGCAATCCTTCGCGCGGCTCGGCTTCCGCGCCGGTAAACCGACCGGCAGAGCGGGCATCGATGATCTCATGATCAGCCAACTTGGCTGCAGCGGAAACTTGCGTGACGTCCCGGACAAGTTGGTTTTGAACGCGCACAGTCATGTGACGATCACGGATGACCGGCGGCAGATCCTCGATCTCGCGATCTTCGGCTTGCCACTTGGGCAAACCGCCATCCAGAACCGCGATGTTTTCCTGGCCCATCAGACGGAACAACCACCAGACACGTGCCGCTGACATCAGCCCAGCGCCGTCATAGACGACAACCTGATGACCATCGCCCACGCCCATCGCCCGAAGGCGTGACATGAATTTCTCGACCGGAGGAGCCATATGCGGCAGTTCCGATCGGTGATCCGAGATTTCGTCAATATCGAAGAACCGCGCCCCGGGGATGTGGCCGGCATCATATTCGGCTTTGGCGTCGCGGTTCTGCGCGGGCAGATACCAAGACCCATCCAGAATCCGCAGATCCGGGTCTTTCATATGCGCGGCCAGCCATTCAGTCGAAACGAGGGTTTTTGGATCGTCCTGCATCAAAGCCTCCCCTAAGCGAGCTTGGATTTTCCCTATACCCCGCGTCTTTTAGGTTCAAGTGTGGATAGCGCTAGCGCCTGATACCCACTTGATTTATCGCGCCCCGCGCGGGCGAAAGTGCTGAATGATGCCGATGATACTGATCAAAATCCAGAACCCTTCGATCAGCATTGAAGCCAAGTTGAAATTCTCAAGCAAGGAATAGACGATCAGCACCGACCCCAGCAGGTTGACGACAGGAAAGGCCAGGTCGTCAGAGTTCATCATCCGCATTTGTGTCGCGAAATAGGCCGCAACCACAATAAGGGCTCCGAACGAGCCGATGGCGTCAACGATGGTGAGGCTGTCGAAAAATGCGGTCATGACTCTGCCTTGGTCGTCTGTGAATATTCGGTGTGTTGGGCGTAGTGATGCATGTTCAGAAACGCTGCCCCCTGCGGACCTGCGCGATAGCCATGCGGCAAATCAGCAGCAAATCGCACGCCCTGGCCTGCTTGCAAGGGTACCCAGTCCCCGTTGCGCAGAATGTCGAGAGAACCTTCAAGAACAAAGACTTCTTCTGTTACACCCGTTGCGTGCGCTGGTGACTCGTGACTTTGGTTCGGGGTCAGACTGACGTGAAACGTCTCGGCCCTCAGAACGGGATCGAAAGGGAAGACGATCTTGACTTCGATACTGCCGGGAAAGGTGACAGTCTGAAAGACTGAGGGGTCGCCATTGGCCGTGTCGATCAACGCACTCAGCGGCACCTGAAAGCCTTTGGCGATCTTCCACAGTGTTGCAATTGTCGGGCTGGATTCACCACGCTCGATCTGACCCAGCATGGCCTTGCTGACGCCCGTCAACTCAGCCGCTTTCGACAGGCTCAGACCCGAAGCCGACCGCACATCTCGCAACCTAAGCGTAATGTCATCAGCATCCATTTTAGCGCTCCGCGAATCCTCTTGTACGTTATAACGCACATGTGCTACGTGCGCTATAACGTACGACCCCAAAGACATGCAACCCGAGGAAATAGGGAAAACAGCATCATGCCATTGTACCGATCCAGAACCTCTACCCATGGCCGCAACATGGCCGGTGCCCGCGGATTGTGGCGCGCCACAGGCATGGGCGATGATGATTTCGGCAAGCCGATCATCGCCATCGTCAATTCGTTCACCCAGTTTGTGCCCGGCCACGTGCACCTGAAAGATCTGGGTCAGATGGTGGCGCGTGAAGTCGAGGCCGCAGGTGGCGTTGCAAAAGAGTTCAATACCATCGCGGTGGATGACGGCATTGCCATGGGCCATGACGGGATGCTCTATTCGCTTCCCTCGCGTGAAGTGATCGCGGATTCTGTGGAATACATGGTCAATGCGCATTGCGCTGACGCCATGGTCTGCATTTCGAACTGTGACAAGATCACGCCAGGCATGCTAATGGCTGCCATGCGCCTGAACATTCCTGCGATCTTTGTGTCAGGTGGGCCAATGGAGGCGGGCAAGATCGACATCGCCGATCTGGACGCGAAGAAAATCGACCTTGTGGACGCCATGGTCGCCGCAGCGGATGACAAATTCACCGACGAGCAGGTTCAGCACATCGAAGAAAACGCCTGCCCGACCTGCGGATCATGCTCGGGGATGTTCACGGCCAACTCGATGAACTGTCTGGCCGAAGCGCTGGGTCTGGCCTTGCCGGGCAACGGTTCGACACTGGCAACACATGCCGACCGCAAAGAGCTGTTCCTGGAAGCGGGTCGCCGTATCGTTGAGATCACCAAGCGACATTACGATCTGGACGAAAAAGGCTTCCTGCCGCGTGAGATCGCAACTTTTGACGCGTTTGAGAACGCCATGAGCCTCGACATCGCCATGGGTGGGTCGACCAATACCGTTCTGCACCTGCTGGCCATCGCACATGAGGGCGAGGTCGATTTCACCATGACCGACATGGATCGCCTCAGCCGTAGGGTGCCGTGCTTGTGCAAAGTCGCGCCCAACACTGAGAACGTGCATATGGAAGATGTTCACCGCGCTGGCGGAATCTTCTCGATCCTCGGCGAACTCAGCCGAGCGGGCCTGCTGCACGAAGACTGCAGCACGGTGCACTCGGCCACGATGGGCGAGGCGATTGCCAACTGGGACATCAAGGTCGCCAACAACCCCAGGGCGCAAGAGCTGTTCAGGGCCGCTCCTGGCGGTGTGCGCACAACGCAGGCGTTCAGCCAGTCGAACCGGTTCAAAGAATTGGATACCGACCGCGAAGGCGGCGTGATCCGCGCGAAAGAGCACGCTTTCAGCCAGGATGGCGGCCTTGCGGTTCTGTTCGGAAACATCGCCCGCGACGGCTGTATCGTGAAAACAGCTGGTGTGGATGAAAACATCCTGAAATTCACCGGTTCTGCTTACGTTTGCGAAAGTCAGGATCAGGCCGTCAGTGACATCCTGACCGGCAAGGTGAAAGAGGGTGACGTGGTTGTCATCCGCTATGAAGGCCCGCGCGGCGGGCCCGGCATGCAGGAAATGCTCTACCCCACCTCCTATCTGAAATCCAAAGGGCTGGGCAAAGCCTGCGCCTTGCTGACCGATGGCCGCTTCTCGGGCGGCACGTCCGGATTGTCGATTGGCCACGTCTCGCCCGAGGCAGCCGAGGGTGGTGAAATTGGACTGGTCAAGAACGGCGATAAAATTGAGATTGATATCCCCAACCGCTCGATCCACCTGGCTGTGTCCGATGAAGAGCTAGCAGAGCGCCGCCAGGAGCAAGACGCCAAGGGGTGGGAACCTGCCGCGCCGCGCAAACGCAAGGTCTCTACTGCGTTGAAAGCTTATGCCAAGCTGACCACCAGCGCGGCAAAAGGAGCTGTACGCCAGCTTTGATCTGGTAACGGCCAGCCTTTTCAGCTGGCCGTTAATCGACCCTTTCTAGGCTAATACTTGGAAGTATTTGGCAGGAAACAGTGAGGATAGGCGGAGGCCCTGCCCTCAATCGCCCAGTTTGGCGTGAATTTCATCCAGATCGATTTCGCCGATCGGCATCTTGTTGGCCGGGTTTTCGAAATCGTATTTGAACAGCTCAAAATCCTGTTTGTAGATTTCATAGACCAGATGCATCGACAGATCGTCGAAGTAATCCTCGACCGGATGCGCGCGTTTGGGGCCGTGGCCTTCGGATTCGTTGAACCGCGGAATATCGGCCAATGCGACTGGGTGCTTCAATTCGACATGATCCAGAACACCCTGCATTCCGTCGTTGAAGGCCTCGGTCCAGAAAATCTGGTCGTAACGCCCGCCATTCACAATGAAGGTCGATACATGACCTGACATGGCTGACCAGTGAATGTCCGGGTCCATCGGACGCCGCCAGCGGATCGTATCACGGGCAAACAGCAGGAACCGGCGGAAGCTGGCAATCTGATCGAATTCGCCCTTTCCGTCATCGCCACCCACTTCGATCCCGTAGTTGTAGATCAGCGTCGGCACCAGATTGCCCCGGTATCGCTTGCCGTTTCGCTGGATGCCGCAGATCTTGTCAAAGAACGAGCTAAGTATGCGGGTGTAAGGGTTGCGCACACAGGTGAAAGAGTACGAGGCGTGGCTGCGCACATTATTGGTAATCAGGCCCTGACTCTGGTCAAAAGCCCATTTGTGCATTCCGTCCTTTGCATCGTGGATGTCGCCATCAAAAAACTGACCGTGATCCGAGTAATACATGATCTGGCCAATGGTCGAGCACGCACATTTGGGCACCACACGGTACACCATGCTTTCACTCTCGGTCATCCAGGTACCGGGAAACCCCATCTGCTGTGCCTCCTTCGCTGGTCAGAACTCGATCCGATACGCCAGCGTTTGGTCTTAAAGAACCAAAATTATTCTGTTTATTCAATCGCGCATCCTCAGTATCACGGTTGAAACCGGGCAGAAATGGAAATTACCTGATACCAATGGCAAAGATTGCCTACATATTGCTGTGCCATAAGGACCCCGAGGCGATCATCGCACAGGCCGAACAGCTAACTGCAGCGGGCGATTGCATGGCGATCCACTTCGATGCGCGTGCAAGCTCTGACGCCTATGACCGGATCCGAACCGCGCTGCGCGAAAATCCCAACGTGGCCTTTGCCGCCAAGCGCATCAAATGCGGCTGGGGAGAATGGTCGCTGGTGCACGCCACGCTGAACGCCGTGAAGGCCGCGGTCGAGGCATTTCCGCGCGCCACGCATTTCTACATGCTTTCTGGCGATTGCATGGCCATAAAAACTGCCGAATACACCCACCGTTTTCTGGACGATCGCGATAAGGATTTCATCGAAAGCCACGATTTCTTTGAAAGCAACTGGATCAAGACCGGCATGAAAGAAGACCGGCTGATCTATCGCCATCATTTCAACGAACGCACTCAGCCCAAACTGTTTTACACCGCCTATGAGATGCAGAAGCGGTTTGGTCTGACGCGGGAAATTCCCGAAGATCTGCAAATCATGATCGGCAGCCAGTGGTGGTGCTTGCGCCGCCGCACGGTTGAGATGATCCTGGACTTCTTGCGCCAGCGACGAGATGTGATCCGGTTTTTCTCAACCACATGGATCCCGGACGAGACCTTCTTTCAGACGCTGGTACGCCACCTGATTCCGAAGGGTGAGATCGAAAACCGCACACCGACTTTCCTTATGTTTTCTGACTATGGAATGCCGGTCACATTCTACAACGACCACTATGACATGCTTTTGGGGCAGGATTACCTGTTTGCTCGTAAGATCAGCCCCGAAGCGCACGAGCTTAAAGATCGCCTGGGGTCGCTTTATGCCAGCGAGGGCATTGATTTTCCGGTCTCGAATGAAGGGCCTAACCTTTACGCATTTCTGACCGGACGCGGGCGGATCGGTCGCCGCTTTGGGCAACGCTTCTGGGAATCCGGTCGGGCCTTGGGCCCTGAACGCGAGCTTTTCGTGATCGTGTGCAAGAAATGGCATGTTGCCAAACGGCTGGTCAGTCAGATCGCGTCTGAGACGGATATCCCCTGTGTTGAGTACCTGTTTAACGAAGAGGACACCTACCTGCCCGACTTGGGTGGGATAGAAGCGAGCCTTACCAAGCGGTCACGCCATAGGCGGGCGGTTGTACGCATGCTGTTTGACAGTTTCCGGTCGGATCAATTGGTTCTGTGCCTCGACCCAGCCAATTTGGATGTGCTTGAAGATTTCTGCGGGGATCAGGCCAAAACCCATGTGCTTGAAGTCGAATGCGAGTATTCCGACGACTATCTTATCGGACATGCCCGCCGCGTCGGGCTGGCGGGTGAAAACAGCCCGAGGGAAAACGTAGCGCGCCTAGTGCCGACGCTGCGAAACGATCTGAGTTATGAATCGCAACAGATCCGAGCGGCGCGGATTGAGAATTGTTTGCGTCTGCGGGAAACGGCCGACCGCAGTGAAAACGAAGCCGTCATCTCAAGGTTCCTTGGCGTGAATCAGGAAAAGGCCAGCGCCGTGATGCGCCTAGATTACCTCTTCCTCGATTAGGCAGAAACTCTGCGCGACAAACGAAAAATGGCTCTGGCAGGGTACGCGCCGTGCACTGATTCAGACCGCAGCCGACCCAAGCATCAACGCCATTGAAATCAAACTCATAGTATTCGTGATTTTTGTCTAAAAATCGGATATTGTTCGGCCAATTGGGCCGATTTGTTCATACTTTTTAAATCAACAGATCAGCCTCGATCAGAGAAAAAGCTCCGACCCGGGTGGTCTTTGTTGCGCGAAGATAAGTTCCCACCCGAACAACAAACAAACATTCTGCTGGTCGAAATTCAAAATTTGAAACGCAGCTCCGGGGGGACATAGTTTTGACCACAGACCAAATTGCCAATGCCAGATCATACATCCCAAATGACGCAGACTGGAGCCAGATTTACAAAGTGCTGCCCGGCGAGGCCGAAGTGGCCGAGCCTGCTGTTATCAACCCTCATTTCGAGTGTATCGAGGTAACCGGAAACACGGTCCTGCCCGCGAACGGCATGTATGTTGTGTTGCGTGGTGTCGTTCAATTGCGGCAAAACGGCCACCCTCTGGCCAGCGCAGATGTGGGTGATTATTTCTACGAAGAACATCTTCAGATCTCGGATATCCCTGTCAGCCTCGAAGCGCTTGCGCTGGACGGAACCCGGTTGGCATACCTGTCCAGCGAGAGCTGGCGGAATATACCCAAAGACATCAGAAAACGCTGTTTCGCTACAATGTTCGGCGACCTTGTCAGTGTACAGTTGGAGAATTTCCAGCAGCCGATCAATTGTTGCAGCGTGACGGCTGCCGCGCTCAGCATGTCGGCTCTGGGTTTCAGCTGCGAGGTGAATGACATATTCCGCGAATGCGCGCTGCCGTCATCCTTTGTGGTGAATGACGGCATCTCGTTGGGTGAACTGTTTGACGTCGCCTGCACCTATATTCATTCGCAAGGGCTTAGGGACCGGGTTCAGGTTCAGGCCTATTTCATGGACGAAGACACAACAAGCGTGCCGCTGCTGCTTGAGGCAATCGACGAGTCCAATCAGTTGGGCGGAGAAAACGATATTCTGGTGGCGAATTTTCAAGTCGGCGTCGCCCATGGCAAAGAAAACATGCCGGGCGGACATTTTGCCGTCATTGCCAAGTGCAACCCAAGCACCGGGCTGATCCACATGATGGATGTGCATCCAGAAAAATACGGCAAGCTTTGGGTCACTACGATCGAACGGCTGTGGAAGGCCATGTCGGACCGTGACGGAACCTCGATGCGGTCTCGTGGCATACTGCGGTTCTCGGCGCGTGCCGCGGTCAAAACCCATCTGAAAACGTTCAAACAGCGGTGCAACTATGTCGACAGTACGCTCTATTTGGCAAAAGACCCAAAGAAGCGCCGCAACCTGTTCCGTCGGGCCACACCCAATATGAACTCACTCGGTGTGTTGGCGGAAAGTTTGGCCATTCACGGCGACAACCGCGTGGACGAGGATGAGCTTTTGCGGGCCACCGAGGCGTCGTTCACAGAAGCTGTCAGCCGGGTCGCCACCGCCAAAGACATGCACGAGATGGCGGAAAAATACCTCAGCCAGTCTGAAAACGTGCATTTGGGCAGTACGTTCCAAAGCTTTGCAACCCGCAAGGACAGATCGATCCAAACCCCGCAGGATTGGTTCAAGGAACAGCTAAAGAGCCTGAATACGAACAAAGATCGTCACCTGATGATCAATATCGACTTCAACCGCGTCACCGGGATTGAAGCAATCCGCCCACCGGAAAACGTCTATCGGGAAACTGCCCTGCTGGAAGAGTTCTGGTGTCTTTGCATCGCCTATGACGAAGACACAGATGTTGTCACCATTGTCGACATGAGCCCCGCGACCTCTCAGGTCTGGCAAGCGCCACGCGGCAATATTTTCCGCGGGTTGCGCGATCTGGAAGACCCCGCATTGGTGATGATCGAAGAAATCGACCCGCCCGAGGACCCGAGCGATGTTGTCAGTATTCTCAAGCACAACACGATGGTTCTGTTTTATGAGGATGAAGACCCCTGGTCCTATATGCTGCGCAGCATTCTGTCGAATATCGGCGCGACAACCGTCAAGCAGATCGACGTAGGCGGACGCGATCCCAATATGATCAGGATGCGGCGGCAATTGGTAACGCTTGGTGAACGACCGGACGTGCCGTATTTGTTTTTCCAGGGCGAATGCATCAGTAAAAGCGAAGAGCTGGAAGACATCGTGGACATGATCCGGGCCGGTGAATTGCAGGCCAGGATGCGCCAGGAAGGGCTGCCTGTTTCCGAACTGAACGAAACCCCAAGCCTGGAAAAGAACCCGTTCGGCTATCCCAAAGGGGTGATGAATCAGGTCAACGCGGGCAAGCGCAACGTATTGTTGTGTGCTTGCGGCTCGTCTGCAGCAGACAAAATCCCTGAACTTGTCGAGCGCATCGTCGATGCCGGGCACAATGTGAAACTTATCCCCTCAGTCTCAGCCGAAAAGTTCTTCCGCGATTTCGGGGCGGAGAGGATCGACGCCAAAATTACCCACAATGACTATTACCGCGACGATGATGAGTGGAATTTCCGCTATATGAAATTCGACATGCCAGTGCGGGCTTCGCATCTGGCGCTGTGCGACTGGGCCGATTGCGTCATCGTGGCTCCCATCACCTGCAACACGATGGGCAAGGTGGCCAACGGTATTGCTGACAACCTTCTGACCTCAGTCTTTGTGGCGTGGCAGTACCAGAAGAAACCGGTGATCCTTTGCCCCGCTTGCAATACGAATATGTGGAACAACATCACTACGCAGAACAATGTCGAAAAGCTGAAGACGCTGGGCGTTGATTTCATCGGGCCGCGCGAGGGTCGCCTGTCAAACGGGCGGATGGGTATCGGAATGATGGCAACTCCGGACCAGATCATGGAGGCTTTGGCCGACGCCTTCGAGGAGTTGGACGATCAAAAATACCGTGTTTGCAAATGGGCGCGCGAAGCTGCCGCCGCCGATGACATCAACGAATGGAAGCGGGTGTTCCGCGCCATCGACGAAGATATTGTCGGCATCAACATCGTGGACGAGGCCCATGGTGATTCATTGCTACATTATGCAGCCGGTGGTGAAGGTGAGTTGAACGAAAGCGGTCACAATCTGGGCAAGCCGGATTACGAGGCTGCGCAGAATCTGATCGACCGCGAGATCGACGTCAACATCGTCAATGACCACGGGTTTACGGCCTTGCACGTGGCGGTGATGAACAAAGCGCCCAGGATGGTGGAAATCCTGCTGGGGGCAAAGGGCATGGATGCAACATCATGCATCGAGTTTGTCCAGGGCATGACAATCGAACCCGAAATCCAAGCCATGCTGGACGCCTGGGCACGCGATCATGACGTGAAGATCGCTGAACCAGAACAGGGGCGCGACGAGAGCTTTGTGGCCGTGCAAGAGCCAACATATCTTTATTTCACCTACGGTTCGCTGAAACAGGGATTCCCGAACCACGCCGCGCACAGCAAAGTTCTAAACGACTTCGTGGGTCCGGCCCGCACCCGGCAACCCATGCCGCTGATCGTCCCGAACGAGCCATTCTGTGACAATCCGAACTGCGGATACCTGCACCGTATGGCCACGCTTGTGGATCAACAAGGTATGGGCAAACAGGTCAGTGGTGAGGTCTATCGCGTGACGGAATCCGGCTTGCACGAGCTGGATAAGCTGGAAGGTTACCACGGCCCAAACTCATCTGAAAACGTGTATATCCGCAAGAAGATCAATGTGGTTGTGAACGGCGTGATGAAGCCCGCATACGCCTATGTGATCGCAGACCCACAGAAATACCTGAAGAACTTGCGCGATGGTACTTCAGAGATGGTCAGCGATTACACGCTGGACATGGCGCAGGGCGAGCCAAAACCGGGGTTTGAACCTGTAGCTTAACCGTCTTGTGTGATGATCGGCGGCGATTCATGGCTTTCCTTCAGGCTAAGGTTATAAGCCGTGATCGTCACCATGCACAGCAGCACAAATGGCCAGAAACTTGCCTTGGGAATAAGGTTGTCCCGGTAGTGGATGATCCGCAGCGACGGCACCGCCTCGGAGGCGAATAGATAGGTGTTGATCGAGACTGCCAGCAGCATGAAATACATCAGAAAAAAGAACGACTCCATGTAGATTACGGGCGAGCCGGCAAAGCCTTCGCGCAGCTGCACGTGCGCCAGCAGGATCACAAAGAACAGAACCGAACAGGTGCCGATCACGCTGGACGTGCTGAAATCATGCCTCTCGGCCAAGCCCTCGCGGCGGGTGACTGTCATGACCGCACCGAACAGCAACATCATCACAACGAGCAAAGGGACCATATGAACGATAAACGCATTGCCAAAATTGCGTTTGATGACGAAATTATAGTGCAACTCGGGCGCGTTAGTTTGATACGCATTCTGTCCGATGCCCAGCGTTGTATCCAAATTTGACAGCTTGTAGTCGAAATAAGTGTTTTCCCGTTCCCAGGTACCCATCACGATCTGATTGTCGATTCCAAAAATATCGTCCGGTCCGGTCGCTGGATATGCCTCGAAATCAGGAACCAAAGCGACGGCGTCGTGAAACGATGCCGGCCAGAACCGCACCCAGACCGTTTTGTGATCAAAGGGGTAGCTTGTGTAATCAAAGCTCTGGCGCAGGGTTTGTTCGAAATACCACCCAATCAGAACACCGTCAGGCTGCGGCAGTCGATACGCCTCGGCAATCAGGCCGCTTGCGGTGTCCACCGCCTCGGGCAGAAGAAATCCGACCTCGCCCTCTGCCGGGATAATCTTATCATGCTCGCCCGTCTTGTAGTGCTGCCAGATATAGCCCGTGACCTGAACATCACTGGCCCCCATAAAGTTGAATGACTTTATGAATATCCCTGTCCGCACGTAGTAGTCTGGAACAACATCCAGCTTACCCAGATATGAGTCTACGGCGGCCTGATCTGGCAACTGCGTCGGATCACCTTCGAAATGGTTCAGTTCGATCCATAGTTTCAGCAAAAGACCTGCCAACCCTAGGGTCAGCAGGCCAGAGATAAGCCAAACCTTCTTCTCGACGCTCATTCAGCCCCCTGCCTGTTCCGTCAGAAAATCAGCGCGCCCCAGCAGGGATTGAGTAATTCCCATCTCGGCAAACTCGGCTTGAAGGGTGGTAAATCTCTCATGTTCGCTTGGCACGATACCCTTTTGCCCGCATTCCGCCAGAAAGCGCGTCTGGCGGATGGACAAATTAACCAGTGGCAAAGGTTCCCCGGCCGTAAAGGCCGCCAGCCCATCCGCATAGTCATTTGCAGCTTGCCAATCACCTCGCGCCAACATGACTGCGCTGGCATCGGGGTAGAAGTGCAGATGGCTATGACCGACACATCCTTCCGCAATGATTTCGGCCCCCAAATTCAACAGGTGTATTTGCTCGTCCGGGTCAGTTTCGGCCATCGCCAGAGCCGACAAGGCCTTGGGCCCCACAAAATTCCGACCATGTTCCAATGCAATCTCAACCGCACGGCGGCCCGTTTCCAAAGCCTGATCCATTTGCCCGGCATAAACCTGGGTGCGGGCGAGATGTTCCAACGCCTGCGCCTCTAGCCGCTTAGCCCCCACACGCTCGGCGATCTCGGCCGAAACCCGGAATGCCTCAAGCGCCTGATCAAGATCGCCCAAAAAGGTATCGGCCACACCCAGGCAGGTCTGAGCCACACATTCGGGCACAAAAGCAAAATACTTCTGCGAAACTTCGATGGCTTCGTTTGCGTCTGCGCGCCCTTGTTCGACATCCCCCATGTAACTGCGCGCAACGCTCAGGTTGTGCAGATTGGCCGCCAGGTCCCGAACCAGACCCTTTTCGCGCGCCCGATCAACCGCCTGCGTGTAGAACCCAGTCGCTGTCCTCATTGTGGCCTTCATGAAGTTGGCATCACCAAACCCGCTGAGCGCCCCCACTTCAAGGCGCACGGAGTCCAGTTTGCGGGCCAAAGTAAGCGCTCGTTCATTGGCGCTCAACGCTTCCTTGTCTCGGCCCAAGGGGAAATACACGTTGCCGCGCACATAGTTGATCTGGGCCACGTCCCGTTCGGAGCCAGCACGCTCGGCCGCAGCTTCAGCCGTATCCAGCGCCTCAAGCGCGTCCTGATACAAGCTGGCCTGTCGCGCAGCCTGTGCAAGACCAATATGCGCCCGGCTGATTTGCTCATCTGTCTCTGCAAGTCGCGCTGCGTCTCGAAATTCCTGCAAGGCTTCGTTGGACAAACCCTGCAGCCGGTGCGTCTCACCCCGTGCACACAGCAGGTCAAACCGGACGCCTGCGGGCGACGGCAGTTCCAAAGCACGTTCGATCAACGGGCTGGCGTCGTCGAACCGGAACGCGTGGATCAGCTTGTCGGCAGCTTCAAGATAGGCTTGCGCCGCATTGTTGGCACCCGCCCGGTCCAGATGCTGCGCGCGCAGGGTTGCATCACGATCTTCGAACCATTTGGCCGCCTGGCGATGCAGGCGCGCGCGCTCGGATTTGACCAACGTAGCATATGATCCATCCCGGATCAGCGCGTGGGCAAACATCAGATCAGCCCCGGCCTCTCGGATCAGGGCCGAACGGATCAGATTGGTGGTGTCCAGATGCCCTTCCCCGAGAATGTAATTCAGAACCTCGGGTGAGAACCTCTGCCCCAGCACTGACGCCGCCTGAATGGCGGTGCGGCTGGCGCGGTCCAGCGCATCCAAACGCGACTGGACGATGCCTTGAATGCTTCCAGGCACGGTTTCCTGCTTGAGAATGTCAATGTTGCGCAGCAACTGTTCCAGAAAAAGCGGGTTGCCACCCGCACGTTTGACACAAGTTTCCAAAAGCTCGGGGTCGATGGCCGTAAACTCCTCGACCAATTGCCGTGCCTGATCTTCCCCCATCGGTGCCAATTCCAACTTGGAGACAAGCGCGCCATCCGTGGCTGTTTGCCAGTCTCGGTCGATCGGGTCTCCTTCGACCCGGCTGGTCATCATCAAGACGCAGGGGATTTGCCGCGTTGCTGCGGCGATATGTGCGCAGGCTGCAAGAATGTCGGGTGACGCCCAATGGATATCTTCGATCTGGATCAGCAAAGGCGCGTCCTGACTGCGGGCAAGCAGCAACTCATCAATGACCTGCCTGCGCCCACGCAACCGGGTCTTGTTATCCATTACGGCATAGACCTCAGCCAAACCGGGATCCTGCTCAAGTTCAAGCAGTGCGTTGAGATGCGCGGCGTTCGAAGGGCTGACCCAGCCTTTGGCGATCGCGTCTTTGGCCAGGGCCGTACCTGTTTCCGCGCCATCCGACGGATCAAGGCCCAAAACACTGCGGGCCACGGTCTGAATAGCCGAGTGCCCCTCGCGCGCTCCGAAATCCATAACCACGCCATTGTGGGTTGAATAGGACAGGCTCTTGGCCAACTCGGCCACCTGTTCGGACAAATGCGTCTTGCCGATCCCAGGCTCACCCAACACCACATGAACCTCGCCTTCTCCGTGTCGCTTGCATCGGTCAAATGTCGCCGAAAACAACGACATCTCGCGGTCGCGCCCGATGAACTTATGTCGTCTTGTCCGAATGTTCCGGGCCAAACGGTCCAAGCGCCAGACTTCGACAGGGTCATTCAGGCCTTTTATCGCCTGCACACCAATAGACTCGCCCACGAAAAGCGGACCCAGAGCGCGTTGAATGTCATGTGAAACCAATGTTTCACCGCCCTTTGAAATATCGGTCAAGCGCGAGGCCAGATTCACCCCGTCTCCGGTGACGGTATATTCCGTATGCGCCAAGCTGCCTGTTGTACTGGCAATGACCTGACCCGAAGCGATACCGATATGACAAGACAATGGTGGCGTCAGTGTTGGCAATACCGCATGTATCTCGGCCGCTGCTCTGGCCGCCCGTTCTGTATCGTTGGTATGTGAGATAGGTGCACCGAAAACCGCCATGACAGCATCGCCGATATGCTTGTCTATGCGCCCGCCGAATTTCTCAACCACGCTGTCAACTTTGCCAAAGAACTGGTTGAGCAGCGCGTGCAGATCCTCGGCATCCAAACCACTGGACATTTCTGTAAACCCCGTGAGGTCAACAAACATCACAGTCACTTGGCGCCGTGCAGGTTCAATTGGATCGGAGGATTCAGATGCCTCGGACGTTTCCGTCACGTCGAGTTTTTCTATAGCACGCAGCAACCGCCGACGATCCCCGACCGCAGTTACCCCAATTTCTATAAGATCTTCAGCCGTCAAATCTGGCAGTATGGAAAAATCGATCTTGTTATCTAGGAAGGCCTGCGCGTAGTCAGATAATCCAATTGCGCTTAGCCACTTGCTCAGGTCCCGAGACATGTTGCCCCTCTGAAGTCCCCTTACTTCAACTTTATTCCTAACATGGGTTTCAGGGTTGAGTCTGCAAAAACCAAATTAATTTGCGTATATGTCTATATTTATCCAAGTTTGCTCCGTTGGATTTGTGTCTTCAAACATCGGCGGGACGCAAATTTGAACGCAATATTCTTGGCACGTCAGCAACCATCAAACCGTTTGCATGGATTCGACTTAAAGCCGCCTTTGGTACGCGTCGCGGGTCAGTGTTTAAGCCCTGCTAAATTGCCGGTTCAGATATCCAATATGCTTTCGCTTGAGGGGTTTTCCCATCCGTCCTTTGAACACACCTTGTAACCCTGTGCACGACCGTCCGCCAAAATGCTTCGAATTTTCGAGTTCTTTGTTAATAGTATATATGAATTTGTTTACCAGTGAGGGCTCGTTGAATTCACTAACCAGAATAACACGAGGGATAAGTGTCGCCTTCAAGGACGGTCGAGTGAAAGGCTTACTTGCCTTCACAATCGGAATGATTTTGTGGGCTTCGGTCTTCTACCGCTTTGTCGAAGGATGGAGTTGGCTTGACTCCATCTACTTTTCTGTCGTGACGATTTCGACCGTAGGCTTTGGTGACTTTTCACCTGAAACTGCGGCGGGAAAGATATTCACGATGGTATACATCATTGTGGGCCTCGGCGTCTTCGTGACTGCGGCAACCACGGTCGCGGACACGATCTTGTCTCAAAGCGACGAGAAAAAAGAGAAATAGCCGTATCGTCCCCGGCTAAGCAAATCCTCGTGCTGACGAGGCGTCAACATGACGACACAGGCTCTGACCGGGATTCATACGTGTCTTCAAAATGATAGGTGACCCCCAAAGGTCAAAAAAATACACATATAGTGTTTTTTTGAATGTAATATTCAAAAAAACGGATAGCGGAGGGATGGAATGGAAAAGACTCAGGACGCCAAAATTGTCGACCTCGCAATACGATTACTCTTTCTCGGATTATTCCTCTATAGCGCGCTGGTCATGGTTGCGCCGCTTGCCAGCGTGGTCATCTGGGCCACGATCCTGTGCGTCGCACTTTATCCTGTTTTCGATTGGTTGCAGTCCAAGCTGGGCGGGCGGAAGAAACTTGCCGCAACAATCCTGGTGTTGCTGGGTCTTGTACTAACCCTTGGTCCGGTGGCAACGGCGGTATCGGGCGCTGCAGAGCTTGGGTCCGAGTTTGCAGAACAGGCTGACAAAGGTGAGTTGAAAATTCCACCTGCGCCAGAGGGTATCAAAGAGCTACCTCTGGTTGGAGGCAAGATTGCCGACGTTTGGGGGATGTTCGAGCGGAATTTGGACGGAGCGTTGGCGAAATACGGCGCGCAGATCCTTGAGATCACAAAGTCCCTTTTCGGTAAGGTTCTGGGAATCGGAATTGGGCTGTTGGGACTTGCTCTGTCCGTTTTGATCATGGGGGCGTTGTTCAGCCCTGGACCAACTATGGTTCAAGGTTTGCAACGTTTTGCGAACCGTGTTTTCGCACCACGTGGCGGGGAATTCGTCACTCTGGCTGGAGCAACGATTCGAAACGTAACAAAAGGCGTGATCGGCGTGGCGGCCATTCAGGCGGTCGTCGTCTGGATATTGCTTGTGCTGTTCGGGATCAACTCGGCCGCGACGCTGGCATTTGTCTGCCTGATACTTTCGATCATCCAGATTGGCCCCGGCTTGGTTCTTCTGCCGGTGATCATATACGCATGGAGCTCGATGTCCGGCGGCACCGCCTTGATCTTCACGATACTGGCCGTTCCCGTCACAATAATGGATAGCTTCCTAAGACCCGTGTTCATCTCGAAAGGGCTCGAGACACCCATGCTGGTTATCCTCATCGGTGTTCTTGGGGGCATGATGGCTTATGGCTTGATCGGTATTTTCATGGGGCCGGTTCTGTTCGCTGTCTTTTACGAGCTGTTCAAAGTCTGGATTGATGCTTCGCCCGAAGCCGAGAGTGCTGCGGCAGGAGAAGCAGAATGAGAAAGACGATATGGACCACGCTGGGCATCATCCTGATCTTCCTCGTCTGGTACCTCGTCGCCGACCGAAAGACGCCATTTACTGGAAACGCCAGAGTAAAGGCCGTCGCGACCCAGATCGTTCCTCAGGTCACCGGAACAGTCACCGAAGTCCTTGTTGCAAACGGTCAGGTCGTCTCGGCAGGGGAAATACTGGTTCGGATTGATCCCAGGCCGTATGAAATCGATCGCAACAAGGCAGAAGCTGATCTGGAAGCAGCCACGCAGGAAGTTGGTGCATCTTCGGCAGAGGTGAGTGCCGCGCAGGCCAAACTGGCGCGGGCGCAAAGTGATCTCGACACGATGCGCATTCAAACCGAACGTGTGTTTGCCCTTGAAAAGAAAGGGTTGATCGCCGTCTCAAAGGCTGATGACGCACGCGGGCAACTGGCCGAGTCTGAAGCAAACTTTGAGAATGCCAAAGCTGATCTGGAAAAAGCCAAGCAAAGGCTGGGCGATGACGGTATCGAAAACCCGAAAATTCAGCGCGCATTGGCCGCTTTGGCAGACGCAGAACTGAACCTTGAATGGACGGAACTGCGCGCACCAGCAACAGGTGTCATATCCAATCTGCTGATCGCCCCTGGTACATATGCACGATCCGGTCAGGACCTGTTGACGTTTTTAGATGCAACCGACGTCTGGATCGAGGCGTACTTTACCGAGAACAACATCGGCCGCGCTTCGGTGGGATCGCCGGTTGACGTCGTGTTGGACATGCACCCCGGCAAGATTGTTCCCGGCGTGATTGAGAGCTTCAGCGCAGCCGTCTCACTCAGCGGTGGGGATGAACCGGGTCAGTTGGCCAGCCCACCAAGCACCAAGGGCTTTCTGCGTGAACCAGAACGGTTTCCCGTACGGATAGTTCTGCCGGGATATGAGGCTGGAGACGCTGAAGATGATCTTCGCTTCCAGCTCAACGGACAGGCCGATGTGATCATGTATCTCAGCGACAATTCCCTGCTGAACATGGTCGGCCGGACCTATATCCGTCTGGTTTCAATCCTGTCCTATGCGTATTGAGGACCGAAACTCGGTTATGCGACTGGCGCTGGGTGTGACTGGCGTCTTCGCCTTGGGCCTGTTTCTGGGGTGGCCACTTGCCGTGGTCGGGTCGGTTTTCACAGCCCTGTTCCTTCAGGCACCTGCAGCACTACCGTTGGCAGCCTTCGGAAAACTGTTCATTTTTTCGATTGGATTGATGTTCATTTCCTTCTTTCTGTCGTCTGTGCTTGCACCCTATCCTCTCGTGTTCCTCATACTGGTGGCCATCGGAATAATCCTGTCCTTCATGTGGTCGGTTTCCGGAGCAGGCGTTCTGCCCGGTGTCATCGCTCTTATGGGCGCATTGATGATTCCAAACCTTGTTTTACAATCCCAGGATTTGGCGTTGGTGCTTGTGTTCTGGATACCGTTGAACCTGCTATTTGCAGGGTTTGTTTCAACGTTGATGTTTGTTCTGATACCATCGACCCCGCAAACGGCATCGGGCAGCAAAGCCGCAGCATCGACAGATTTTGACCCTCATCGACGAATTGTCAGAATGTCGCTTGTAACAGTGCCCTTTGCTTTGGCATTCTTCGTATCTGGTGCCTCAGCTTTGCTGGTTTTGTTTTTTGTGGCCCTTCTCAGCCAACAACTCGCAGCAATGCCTGCAGCAGGAAAAACCGTGGCAAAGGCGATGCTCACGTCAAACCTGCTCGGAGCCGCAATATCAATCATTTGTTATGAGATTAACGTCATAGCCCCAGTCATTCTGACATCAATTCTGCTTTGCTTTTTCTTTTGCTTGGCACTTGGTGCTCTTGGAAAGTCCCAATTCCCTCTGGCCGCAGCAGCCGGGTCTGCAATTACAACAGCGTTGATTGTGTATGGTGGATCAATTGCACCATTCTCCGACGAGGCAGATGTCAAAAGCATTACGCGCGTTCTGCAGGTCGCCAGCGCTGCGTTCTTTGTAATCGCAGCCTATGTCGTAGTAGATGAGTTCTGGCCGGAAAAGAAACGTCAGACCGTTTGAGCAACCTAGCTTCGTGTTGGTCTCGGGAATGTGACTAGTCGTATTTGCGTCTGTTGTCCTGAGCTTCGGCGGCTCGGTTCATGGCTTGAAGTGTTGGCCCAGTAGTATTTTGGGTTGTTTTTTTGTGTTTCTGACGCTGTTTACGTGATTAGGGTTTGCACCTCTGAGCTTCGGGTTACGAGGCTGACGGTG
>NZ_JAEDOS010000006.1:0-165500 GCF_017872495.1 Ruegeria sp. HKCCE4148 | reverse complement strand
GCTATTCACTCTCAGCGTTCTTGAGCGTCAATGGTAAAAAGTTTGCAACAGATCCATAAAAATTTCCTGGCAAGACCAGCTACACAAAACGGTCGCTCTTATGTCATGGTTGGTTCAAACACCACAAGCGATCAAGAGGACCGCGATGGCGCAGGCAGAAACCACCAATGAAAAAGCGATCCTGTCACAGGATCCGCATAAGGTTCGGGACAGTGGTGAGAAGAATCTGGAAACCGCAATCGGACGCGAAATTAGGGCGTTGCGATTGCAGCAGGGGATCACGATAGCCGAATTATCCGCTCTGACTGGCCTGTCGATCAGCATGCTGTCCAAAATCGAGAACGGGGCGACCTCACCGTCGCTGACCACGCTGCAATCTTTAGCAGATGCACTTAGCACGCCGATTACCTCTTTTTTTCGCCGCTATGAAGAAACCCGAAACGCAGTGCATACCAAAGCGGGTGAGGGGGCCGAAACCGAGCGGGCGGGCACACGGGCCGGGCATCAGTATAACCTTCTGGGCCATCTTGGGGCCAATGCCAGTGGCGTGGTGGTCGAGCCCTATCTGATCACGCTAACCGAGGAATCTGACCGGTTCCCGACATTCCAGCATGATGGGATCGAGATGCTTTATATGCTCGAAGGTGAGGTGGACTATCGCCACGGCGACAGCATTTATGCCCTGAAGCCCGGCGACACGCTTTTCTTTGATGCCGACGCGCCGCACGGGCCAGAAGTTCTGGTTAAACTGCCAGCGAGATACCTGTCGATCATTTCTTATCCGCAGACCAGCTAAGTCTTGCTTATTGTTTTTCGAGCCGGGCGGCCATCGTTCCTGGCGGTTGCCGGATTTGAGTGTCTCGCGCGATTGTTTCCCCACATGAATATTTATTTCTTATAGTTGTTTTTCTCGCCTTGCGCTGTTAGCGTCGGGCTCGATGAAATTTCATAGGGCAAAAGCTGATGTGTGGAATTGTCGGCCTGTTTCTCAAGGACAAGACATTGGAGCCCGAGCTGGGCTCGATGCTGACGGATATGCTGGTCACAATGACCGACCGGGGCCCGGACAGCGCAGGGATCGCAATCTATGGGGCCGAGGTAGCCGGGGCCGCGAAGCTGACAGTGCAGTCGGACAAGCCTGAGGAGGACTTCGCCGCGCTTGCCGCTGATCTGGGGGCGGCGATCGAGGCGGAGGTTACTCTGCAGGCCAACGACACGCATGCGATTCTGAAACTGGACAGCACGAAGGTGGAACAGGCCCGCCAAGCGGTGCGCGATCTGCGTCCCGGTCTGCGCGTGATGTCAGACGGTGCCGCGATTGAGATCTACAAAGAGGTTGGCCTGCCTAAAGACGTGGCAGATCGCTTCAACCTGTCGACCATGGGCGGCAGCCACGGGATCGGTCATACGCGCATGGCAACGGAATCCGCTGTGACCACGGAAGGCGCGCACCCGTTCAACACCGGCGCGGATCAGTGTTTGGTTCACAATGGATCGCTGTCGAACCACAATGCACTGCGCCGCGAGCTCAAGCGCGAAGGCGTGCGGGTTGAGTCGATGAACGACACCGAAGTGGGCGCGGCGTACCTGACCTGGAAGATGCAGAACGGCGCGACTCTGGGTGAGGCGCTGGAAAGCAGCTTGGAGGATCTCGACGGGTTCTTCACATTCGTGGTCGGCACCAAGGATGGGTTCGGCGTGGTTCGTGACCCCATTGCTTGCAAACCTGCGGTTATGGCCGAGACTGATCAATACGTGGCCTTTGGCAGCGAATACCGCGCGCTAGTAAACCTGCCGGGCATCGAAGACGCCAAGGTCTGGGAACCCGAACCCGCAACCGTCTATTTCTGGAGCCACTAAGATGCAGACCTATGATGTTGCAGAAAACGGCCTGCGGGGTTTGAACTCGACCCTTCAGGCGCAAAGCGCCGAGACCAACCGGACCAATTGGGAAGTGCAGAACCCCAAGGGCAGCCACGCCATCGCCGTGGGTCTGGACGCGCCGATTGAGGTCACCGTCAAAGGCTCGACTGGATACTACTGTGCGGGCATGAACCAGCAGGCGACCATCAAGATCGAAGGCTCGGTGGGCCCGGGTGTGGCCGAGAACATGATGTCAGGCACCGTGATTGTTGACGGCGATGCTAGCCAATATGCAGGTGCGACCGGGCATGGCGGGTTGCTGGTGATCAAGGGCAATGCCAGTTCGCGCTGCGGGATTTCGATGAAGGGCATCGACATCGTCGTACATGGCAATATTGGTCACATGTCGGCGTTCATGGCGCAGGCGGGCAATCTGGTTGTGTGTGGTGATGCAGGCGACGCGCTTGGCGACTCGCTCTATGAGGCGCGGCTGTTCGTGCGCGGCTCGGTCAAAAGCCTGGGCGCGGATTGCATCGAGAAAGAGATGCGGCCTGAGCACATCGAAACTCTGACCGACCTGCTGGAACGCGCGGGCTCGGACGCCCGGCCGGAAGAGTTCAAGCGTTACGGCTCGGCCCGTCAGCTTTACAACTTCGACGTCGACAACGCAGCCGCTTACTGAGTACGAAGGGTATGAAAGATATGGATCAGACCATCCCCCGCACCATGCCGATTCAGTCGGCAACCTTCACCAACCCGATCAACGCCGAAATTCGGCGGGCTGCGGCCACCGGTACCTATGACATTCGCGGTGGTGGAGCCAAACGCAAGGTGCCCCATTTCGATGACCTGCTGTTTCTGGGCGCCTCGGTCTCACGCTATCCGCTGGAAGGGTACCGTGAGCGTTGCGATACCTCGGTGACGCTGGGCACACGCTTTGCCAAGAAGCCCATCGAGTTAGATATTCCTGTCACCATTGCAGGCATGAGCTTTGGCGCTTTGTCCGGTCCTGCAAAAGAGGCTCTGGGCCGTGGGGCATCGGCGGCTGGAACGTCCACCACCACTGGTGACGGCGGTATGACGCCTGAGGAACGCGGGCACTCGTCCAAGCTGGTCTATCAGTATTTGCCGTCTCGCTACGGTATGAACCCCGATGACCTGCGTAAGGCTGACGCCATCGAGGTCGTTGTCGGCCAGGGCGCGAAGCCCGGCGGTGGTGGTATGCTGTTGGGCCAAAAGATCAGCGATCGTGTTGCGGAGATGCGCACTCTGCCCAAGGGGATCGACCAGCGCTCGGCCTGTCGCCACCCTGATTGGACGGGTCCGGATGATCTTGAGATAAAAATCCTAGAGCTGCGTGAAATCACCGGCTGGCAGGTGCCGATCTATGTGAAGGTCGGCGCAACGCGGCCCTATTATGACACTGCGCTGGCGGTGAAAGCCGGGGCCGATGTCGTGGTGATGGACGGGATGCAGGGCGGCACCGCTGCCACGCAGGACGTGTTCATCGAACATGTCGGCATTCCGACGCTGGCCTGTATCCGCCCTGCTGTTCAGGCGTTGCAGGACCTGGGTGTGCACCGCGAGGTGCAACTGGTGATCTCGGGCGGTATCCGCACCGGGGCCGATGTGGCCAAGGCGATGGCCTTGGGCGCGGATGCGGTGGCCATTGGTACGGCTGCTCTGATCGCTTTGGGTGACAACGACCCCAAATGGGAATCCGAGTATCAGAAGTTGGGCACCACCACCGGGGCCTATGACGATTGGCACGAAGGGCAGGACCCGGCGGGCATCACCACGCAAAACCCGGAACTGGCCGCGCGCCTTGACCCGATCGAGGCGGGTCGTCGGTTGCGCAACTACCTGAAGGTGATGACGCTTGAGGCGCAGACCATCGCGCGCGCCTGTGGTCACAATCACCTGCACAATCTGGAACCCGAGGACCTCTGCGCCTTGACTATGGAAGCCGCTGCGATGGCAAAAGTGCCGCTGGCAGGCACCGACTGGTACCCGGGCAAAACCGGGTTCTGATCGATACATGACACCAGGGCGCGGTCCTAAAAAGGGCGGCGCCTTTCTTCTATTGAGACATATAAACAGGGAAAGGAAGGCCGACCATGACGACAGATCTGGCAGCTTTCGCCAAAGAAAAAGGCGTCAAATACTTCATGATCTCATTCACGGACCTGTTTGGCGGGCAACGGGCCAAGCTGGTGCCCGCGCAGGCCATTGCCGACATGCAGGACGAGGGCGCGGGCTTTGCCGGGTTCGCCACATGGCTGGACATGACGCCCGCCCATCCTGACATGCTGGCGGTGCCCGATCCGTCCTCGGTAATCCAACTGCCGTGGAAGCCCGAGGTTGCATGGGTCGCGGCCAATTGCGTGATCGAGGGCGAAGATGTGGCACAGGCCCCGCGCAACGTGCTGCGTCGCCTGATCGACGAAGCCGCCGCCGAAGCAATGCATGTCAAAACCGGCATCGAGGCCGAGTTCTTCCTGCTGACCCCCGATGGCGAGCAGATCAGCGACCCGTTCGATACGGCAGAAAAGCCCTGTTATGACCAGCAGGCGGTGATGCGCCGCTATGATGTCGTGCGTGAGATCTGCGACTACATGCTGGACCTGGGCTGGGGTCCGTATCAGAACGACCACGAGGATGCCAACGGCCAGTTCGAGATGAACTGGGAATTTGACGATGCACTGCGCACCGCCGACAAGCACTCGTTCTTCAAGTTCATGACCAAATCGGTGGCCGAAAAGCACGGCTTCCGAGCCACCTTCATGCCCAAGCCGGTCGAGGGGCTGACTGGCAATGGCTGTCACGCCCATATCTCGGTCTGGGATGCGCCGGGCGCGGACGCGAAGACCAACGTATTTGCAGGTGAAGGCGACGGTCCGACCGGTGAGGTGGGCCTGAGCGAGAAGGGCAAGCATTTCCTCGGCGGGATCATGAAACATGCAAGCGCGCTGGCAGCGATCACCAATCCGACGGTGAACAGTTACAAGCGCATTAACGCGCCGCGCACCATGTCGGGGGCCACATGGGCGCCCAATACGGTCACATGGACCGGCAACAACCGCACCCATATGGTGCGGGTCCCCGGACCGGGCCGGTTCGAACTGCGTCTACCCGATGGGGCCACCAACCCCTACCTGTTGCAGGCGGTCATCATCGCCGCCGGTCTGTCGGGCATCCGGTCCGAGGCTGATCCGGGCAAACGCTGGGATATCGACATGTATGCCGAAGGGCACACTGTCACCGATGCGCCCAAGCTGCCGCTGAACATGCTGGACGCGCTGCGCGAATATGACAAGGATGCAGGGTTGAAGGCTGCTATGGGCGAGGAATTCTCGGCCGCTTACCTGAAGATGAAGAAGCAGGAGTGGATGTCTTTTACAAACCACTTTTCGCGTTGGGAAAAAGAACACACATTGGATGTCTAACTGTTTGATCCCATCGCGTTGTTTTAGGATGTTCTGGCCCCGCCAAGTGGGAAGAGTTTGAGCATAACAGGCTGAAAAATAGAAAGGAGCTGGCATGCGGTTTTTGACGTCCCTCATATTCATTGGTGTTCTGGCAACCGCGGCGAATTCTGACGTGACCAGTCGAAATGGCGGTCCAAGTAACAGTCAAATGCTGTCAAAGGGTGGTGACGGAGGCGTTGATGGTGTCGCTTTCTTTCGTCCAGTCTTAAGCGGAGTGCTGTATCGATCCGGTTTCAAGGGCGGCGACAAGGATCGAACAGGCCTAAGTGACGGTCAACGCGAAACTCTGTGCGGTGAAGGGTTTTCAACTGGGTTCTATGCCGACTTCGGCAAAAACACTGAATACGGTCGCACCAGCTGCGGAAACGGATCCTTTGACTATCAGAGCGCCAGATCCTCCCGACCCGATGCTGTCATGGCGTCCATACACGAGGTGATTGAAAACCCCGGAAAAGGCCCTGTCTTGGTGCACTGCATGTGGGGCGTTCATTCTTCGGGGGCATTGTCGGCAATGGCACTCGTTCAGTTTTGCGGTTGGACGGAAGGCAGGGCCAAGGAATATTGGAATGATGCCCGAAACGGGGCCCCGTGTTCAGGCGGGTGTGACCAGTGGATTGACTCAAAATTCGCCAACTTCAGTGTTGACCCCAATTTGAAGATCTCCGCCGAACAACAGGCAGCGATTTGTCCCAAATGATATCAGAAGGACTATCCAAATGAAGTTCAATCTTCTGGGGTCACTTGCTTTCATTGCACCCACCGTCTTGTGGGCGAACGACGATGTTCTTGGTGAAGCCACGACATTTGAGAGTCCCAACGGCGTTACTGAACGCTGTATTCGGATCGAAAAAACTCCTACGGGCGAGTATAAGAAAAGCGATCTTGAGGAAGAAACAGCCTATTGCGAGATCGATTTCTATGCACCCGGTATCGCTATTTGCCCAAAAACCTGGAGCACCAGCCCAGGAATGGCCGTCTACGATATTTCGGAAGGGCCCTACGCGGGGAACCGTTCTGAGTTCGAGAGAAACGCTTGCAAAGAGGGGAAGGCGGCGAAAGATCTGGCCAAGGACAGGGTGGCCAAATTCAAATCCACCATGAACCAAAAGGGCACCAGCGGAACCTTTTCCACCTCGTCGCTGCTTTACTATCATTTCTCCAGATATTTCGACACGACTGTAAAAGTTCCAGTCGCTGTTTGGCGCAGCATGGACGCCCAGGCGCATTTTTCCGAGGTTGCCGAACCTGGCCTTGCGATTTCTGGTGGCTCTCATGGCGGGCGCATGAACCATGAAGGCTGGCGGGTCTTCGCAGCTGCGGATTCCGACCCAAATTCATACCAACCCACCGATGATCTGTTCACCTCGGATCGAACGCAAATTTACGGTGTACTGCTTGACAGTCCCGGGCATCGATACGGCTCGGAAATCAACGGCACCCGCAAATCTGGTTGGGGGAAAGGTCAGAACCGCGATTTTCAGGAAACCCCCGCTTTCTTGGCTTTGCGATCTTCAAAACCCTTGCTAGAGGCCATTGCAGAGGGCGTGAAAGAAGGCCGAAAAGACCGGATGATCAACAAGGATCTCGGTCCCGATGTCAGTGACCAACAGATGGCATTTTGGATGCAAGAACTGACCGAGATTGTTCTCCTCGACTTTATCTTTAGCCAGCAGGACCGCGTAGGAAACATAGACTTCACACCCTATTGGTATTGGGTCGAAGACGGAAAGCTGAAGCACAAGAAAGCCAAACACCATGAGCCAAACGATGGAGATATTCCCGCCGACGCATTATTGATCCGTCGCAGCAATCTAAACGACAACGATGCTGGTGGGCGGGTCGAGTATGCCAACTTCGCGAAATCCACTCAAATGCTGGAGAAAATGCGGCACTTCTCTCCAAGCACGTACCGGCGCTTGGTCGCTTTGAATAATGATCTTCAATCTCAAGGTCCCGTCTACGGCTGGTTGTCGCGAAGCCTTGGGTTGTCAGATAGGCAGATTGCACAGGTTGTAAAAAACACCGAGTTGGCAACGTCCATTCTCCAGGACAATTGTTCTAATGGTGATTTGATGTTCGACTTGGATCCTGTCGCATTCTTTTTGAGAAACAACACCGAGGTAGAGACAGTGGATTGTAATGACCCGTAGGCTTTCTACGCTTTTTGCGGCGTTCATTTGGACCGCTCTAATCGCCTGCAAAGCGGCGGCATTGGACGTCATCGTCATATCGGACCTGAACGGCAGTTACGGTTCGGTAAAGTATGCGCCTCGGGTCGATACGGCGATTGAACGGATAATCGAGATTGATCCCGATTTGGTGATTTCGACGGGCGATATGGTCGCGGGACAGCGCATTCCCAACTTGTCAGACAAACAAGTCAGGGAGATGTGGAATGCCTTTCACGAAGCCGTATCAGATCCTTTAGAGGCCGCCGGAATTCCATTTGCGGTCACGCCTGGGAACCACGATGCCTCTGCTTACCGAGGGTTCGAGCGTGAAAGAAAAATATATGCAGAGCAATGGACACCGAGAAAGCCAGACGTCGATTTCCTGATTTCGGATGACTACCCGTTCTTCTACGCATTTGAGATGCAGGGTGTAACATTTGCGTCTTTGGATGCAACAACCCTAGGGCCGCTATCCGGCGACCAGCAGGACCGGCTAAAGGAACTGGGTTCAGATGGAGACCCGATTGTCACTTTCAGTCACCTCCCACTTTGGCCTTTCGCGATCCAGCGCGAACGCGAAATCATCGGTGACCCGACACTTGAGAAAATCTATCTGGAAAGCGGTGTTGTTCTGCATCTGTCAGGCCACCATCATGCCTTCTATCCGGGTTGGAAAGGCGGTGTGGCTTATGTTTCACAGGCTTGTTTGGGCGGTGGCCCGCGGCGGCTTATTGGCGATAGCGCCAGATCACCTCACAGCTTCACGCATGTTACGTTCCAGTCGAACGGAGAGTTTGGGATAGCAGTATATCGAGGGCCTGATTTCGAAAGGTCGGTTAACTTCAAGTCGCTCCCAAAAGAGATCAGATCCCCGAATGCGGTATTGAAACGCTTGGACCTTGTGAAATGACTAGAAGTTGAGTTTCAGCTCAACTTTTTCAGGGACCAGATCATTTATCATCTCTTCGATCCGGGCTTCCGAAAGTCCACCCGAGGTGATGAAAAGCAATGAAACACGAGATTTGCCCGGAACGTGGTGTTTTCTGACCAGCTTCCAGCCAGCGTCTGCGGCCATGGCTTCAATGGCTCCGCTGACTTTTAATGAGTGCTCTTCGTCTGAGGCCTTGAGGGAAATTTCAACACCCTTGTTGCGTCCACCAAGCCAAATGAAACACCAACAAACAACCGCCACCAGCGTGGCCATCAAGGGCAAGCCCAGCCCTACCGCCAGCCCAAGCACGGTGACTATGATCATTTCCACCGTGTCGACCGGGTCATCCATATTTGACCGGAACCGCAGCAGAGCTCCTATTCCAAATATCACGAACCCGATCATCGATCCGTGCTGTACGACCAGAAACCCAACCGCCATGCCAACAAGCGCGTATAGGAAGAACAGTCGCGGCATGACGATATCACTGACACTTCTGCGGGCTCTCCGCCTCACGGGGTGATAGACGATTAGTCCAGTCAGTATGACAGTTACGATGACGTCGAGAGTGAAGAAATACAGTTCCTGTTTGCCCCGAAACTGTAACCAACGTCGTTCGATAAGTATTTCCGACTCCGTAGTACCGGCCAACATGGTCGCGGGGTCGATTTGTGTTACCGCAGCGCCTGGCAACAGCACCATCAATAGCGCGGCCATGAGTGGGAAAGTCTTGTTCAACTTAACTTCCTTCCTGCTTGCTCTGGCAGATTGCGTTCCGCCATCTTGTCCAATTCAATCGCAACAGGCGCGATCAGGTAAAGAGATTACCGTGCATTCTCCGGACATCGCATCCGGACTGTGATACGAACGCTGATACAGGGATGTGGTCCAAGCGCGAGAGAATCCAATGACAGAAAACAGAGTGTTTTCGTCAAAAGCTGAAATTTCACGGTGTTTCTGCAAACTTAGACGACTCGCTTTTACGGCCAGCTCGGTTGCGGCAGCCTTCTTGCCTTGGACCAATTTTGCCTACGCCGAAAGTGCTGGTTTGGTTCTGGTCGATAAATTCAAGGTGGCAGATAAATCGGAAGGCTTCTCAGAGCCTTCCGGTTTGGCAATGTCTAACGCTGAAGGCTTCTTGTGGTCTGTAAGTGATGCCGAACCTAAACTGCACCTACTCAGAGTCGACGGGGTATTAGGAAACTCTTTCAAGTTGCCAGCATTGGCAGGATCAGATTTGGAGGGTGTTGCACCTCGAAAGGATGGGTCTGTTTTGGTGCTTCAGGAAACTGACCGATCAATTCTAGTCGTTCACCCAACCGAACCCATTCAATTGACAACAATACCTCTCACATCTCTTAAAGGTTACTCGGCCGCCGCTGAATTACTCGTTGGCAACCCATTAAACAAGGGACCCGAAGGTATCGCTGTTGACCCGGAATCGGGGCGGGTCTTCATTGGCATTGAAGGACAACCAAGGTTGTTAATGGTCGTATCACCAGCGCTAGACGAAATTGTTGAGATCATTCCTTTAGCCCGCGATGCAGGTTTTATCTCCGAGCGTGTAGATGATGATGAACTGGATTTGAGCGGCCTAGCATGGTCCCCGTCCTCACGTTCTCTTTGGATTGTAAGTGACAAAGGCCGTCAAATCTTCGTCTACAATCCAGAGTCCAAGTCCGTAAAGTCTATCAGTTTGACGTTCACAGAAGATGGCAAACAAAAGGAAGTTAAACATCCCGAAGGAATCGCTCTCGATGAGACCAAAGGGCTTCTCTATGTCCTAACAGACGATGCCAAGAAATCGCGGCTTTATGTTTTTGAGCAACCGGAATTGTGAGGACTGTCCTACTAGTTCTCTACTCTAACTTGTTGAAAAGCCGGTTTATGTAATTCAGCGCCGTCGTATGTGCGGCGTAATAAGTAAATCTGCGTTCTGTTCACTGTGTTTCTTAAAAACATCACCCATCAATACATTCGAGTAGCGTCAGGTTCACACATGCGAACCACATAATAACATTGGACTTCAACATGCTCAGTCACTTTAAGGTTGTCAAAAATGCGCGTATTCAGATCAGTTGTTTTTGCGATCATTTGCACTCTTGTGGCCACTGCATCAGTTCCAAGAAGTAGCATTGCCCAAACCTGGGACATCGCATCCCAGCACTCGGTCAGCGGCGTAACGGTGTATGATGCGGATGAGCTGTTAACTTTTGCCGGTCAGTTGGCCTTTGATCGATCAGGGCGCATTACAGCGGTGGAGGTCGCATCAACGATCACTCAGATCTACCGAGAAGACGGCTACTTCTTAGCTGAGGCGTGGCCTGGTCCCGATGGGCAGAGCATAGTTGTTGATGAAGGGCGCATTCAAACCATCGAAATTGAAGGCGTAGATACTCGCACGTTCAAAACACTAGAGAAGATTTTTCAGCCCCTCACCACCGCATATCCAATAACTCTCAAACGATTTGAGCGGGCGGTTATGCTAGCCGAGGACATACCCGATTTGGACGTGTCGACCGAACTTGATTACCCGGATCAGGCTGGTGCTCGGCTGAGGGTATTGGGAGAACCTCTGCGCAAACAAGCCGGTAGTGCGACACTCGACAACCCTCCGCGTGAGCTTGGAGAAGCGCTCAGCTTCTATGTCGTACAAGAGTTTTATTCAACGCTGACCGTCGGGGATTTGCTGCGATTTGAGGGATCAGGCAATTACAATTGGGACAAAGACGATGAACACTCTTTATGGGGCGCTCTTACCTATCGCACGCCGCTGAACAGCAATGGTCTGTACGGTGAGATCTTCTACGGGAACATAAACGCAAAACGTGACCTCTCGGGGGACTTTGCGAGAACAGATATTGACGGCGAGAACTTCACAGTCGCGATGGGTTACCCCGTGATCCGCGATGTGGCCCGTTATGGGTATCTTCTGTTGGACTATCGCCTTTCAAAAGCGGACTCAGTCAGTGGTGGCGTTCCACTATCCAGTGACGCGAGTGTCGTTGGCCTTACATATCTTTACGGGCAAAACTATCCAAAGGGACAAGCTCTGGAAGCGGGGCTAACCTTATCTTTTGGTGACAATGACAACGACACGACAGACGCGAATTTTGACGACGGGGACTCTTCGTTCTGGCATCTACGAGGCGGCGTCGGATACGAAAGCCCGCTAACGGGCTTGTCTCCCAACACAGCTTGGCGAACCGAGATCTGGGGGCAGTACACAACAGACCGGCTGCCCTCGGTCGAAGAGTACTTCCTTGGTGATCGTTATGCTTTGCGCGGATATCGTTTTGACGAAGTGGATGGCGATTCCGGGATTTCCGCGATTTTCGAAGTGTCTCATTCCTACTTCCCCAGTTCCCAGAGCGTACATCGCTTAACGCCCTTTGCCTTTTTCGACGTGGGTTACATCTCGAACAATGACCCTGCGAGTTTCGAAGTTGATAATGCTACACTGGCGTCGACAGGTCTGGGTTTGGACATTGAGTTTAAGAAAAATCTATTTCTGTCCGGATATGTCGGTGTCCCTTTGAGAGACGGCCCTTTGACCGACTCTGGCGATCCTGGCGCGTATCTTGCTCTGACAACAAGTTGGTGAGAATGTTATGAAACTGAACCGAATTGCTGTACTTACCGCAACTTGTCTAATTACAGAACTGGCCGTTACTCAGGTCTTTGCCCGCGGAAATCACTACGGGTGGTGCCGAGGTGTAGGGAACCCACACCAGTCGAGCCAAGGGTGCGGGCAGGCTGGTGGGCAAGGGGCAGGTAATCAAGTTACTGGCCCAACTCAGCCGGTGGCAAATCAGTTGCCGCCTAAGGGAACGCAGCAAACGCCCACGTCCGTTACTGTTCCAGTCCTTGCGCCGGGCGCGGTCCCGAACGCAATTCCCGGTCAGGTTCCTATTGCGACACCGATAGCGGTTCCTGGTCAGGTTCCCACGCCGGTAGTAGCGCCAACTCTAGCTCCGCCTTTGGCACCAAACGCGACACCAAACCGGGTTCCGACAGCCGTTCCCAATCAGGTTCCACCATTGGTCGCCGGTCCTACCGCGGTGCCGTCGCAAGTTCCGACTGCAACTCCCAATCAAGTTCCGGTCGCTACCCCTGGCCAGGTTCCGCCTCAACCCACCGGCCCAACAGCGGTGCCGCCACTTGTGCCCACCGCAACACCAAACCAAATACCAGTCGCAGTTCCTGGTCAGGTCCCACCTCAGCCCACTGGACAAACTGCTGTGCCACCGCTCGTCCCAACTGCAACACCAAACCAGATTCCGGTCGCAGTGCCCGGCCGTGTTCCGCAACCCAGCGGTACTACGGCGACACCACCGCTTGTCCCAACCGCAACCCCCAATCAGGTTCCCACGGCGGTTCCTGGCCAGGTTCCACAGTTGACACCAAAACCGACGGCAACTCACGTGGCAGTCCCAGGGCATCCGAAGCCACAAGGCGTCGTGACAATCATGCGCCCTAAGCCGAGGCCGACAACCGGTACTGTCCAGCAACCTGGCACAACACAAGTGACCCACCATCTAACGCACCAAAGCAATGCGAAGAAACACGATCACGTCGCAGCAACACCTGGACGACATGACCCGCACGACCTACCGAGATTCCGCAACGCGGCGGCCAAGGAAGACTGGGAATGCGTTGCCAGCGGATTTGGACAGCGCCGTTATGATGCTGGGCGAGGCGTGTTGCTGAACAACGGAGCGTTACGGCACCTGGGAAACGTGGACGCAATGGCACGGGATGTGCCTGCAAGGCATCCAAAACATTCTGGATGCATTATTTCGGTCAAACGAAAGCAGCGCTGAAGCTCGCATGGTAGGTTTTGCTCGGACAATGAGATTAGTCGACCAATAGTTCGTCAATTGTCATCTGGATAATTGGATTTCGTATTGCCCATATTCCCTGGCGTTTACGTTGGCTGACGTAGCCCAAAAATGCTCTGTACCTAAATTTGCCTCAATTAGGACAACAATCTAAAGTGCCGCACTTCCAAGAAGAGCCTCCGACCATCTGGGACGGTCAGGTCGGGCAAGCGAAACGTTGAACGGCAACTTTGCAAAGTCAGCTTTCTGCGCATCGCTGACATTGGTGCTTTCAGCAACATCGGTTGGTTTGGGCTCGAAGCGGCCATTCTCCGCAGCTTGCATGTTTGGCAGGTCCGGCCCGAAGCAGGCATTCACAGTCAAGCTTTTCAGTTTTGCACCAAACCGTTCACTAGGACATGCGCGACGTTCAGGAAATCATGTTGTCTTTTCCAAGCAGCGTAATTTGCGTTACCAATAGACATGAATGGAGACCGCAGACTTTCCGCAGTACTCTCGGCAGATGTAGTAAACTACTCAGGCCAGATTAAGGCAGATGAAAATAGGACTCTCAGCGAACTTCGTGTTCTACGTCGAGAGTTATTTGATCCTTTGGTTAGCGATCATCGAGGTAATGTCGTTAAGAGGATGGGTGATGGATGGATAGTCGAGTTTAACTCGGTATCTGATGCAGTACGATGCGCCCTTGATCTTCAAAGCCAGGTGTCGACTCAGTCCTCATTGAAACTACGAGTGGGTGTGCATCTTGGAGATGTCGTATTCGACGAAGATGACATTTTCGGCGATGGCATCAATCTATCTGCACGTCTACAAGAGGCTTCCAACGAAGGGGCTGTGTTAATTTCAGATGTCGTCCATCGCAGCCTTGACGAGCGCCTCGCTGAGCAATTTTATCGCGCTGGAGAGCGACAGTTTAAGAACGCGCCGTCACCAATAGAAGTTTTCCAATGGTCGCCGCCAGGTTCTGCCCCACCGCGAGTAACTCCGGCTAGCCATACAAAGTCTCTGCTAATCGGCGTCTTACCTTTCGATAATCTTTCTTCTGACCCGGATCAGGAGTTTTTTGCAGATGGAATTACCGAAGAGATCATCACCACTTTATCAAAACTCCCGAATTTACTAGTCGTCGCGCGTAACTCTACATTCGTCTACAAAGGTCGCTCCGTTGACGTGAAACAGGTCGGTCTGGAGCAGGGTGTCGATCTTGTTCTTGAGGGAAGTGTCCGTCAAAGCGGTAACCGGGTGAGGATCACAGCACAGCTAATCGATGCAAAGTCCGGCATGCATATTTGGGCAGACCGCTATGATCGCCTCATTGAAGATGTATTCGAAGTTCAGGATGAAATCGCACTTAGGATTGCAACCGAGCTTCAAGTCGAACTGTTGGCGGGAGAAATGGCTCGTTTCAGAGGATCCGGCACAAATAACCTAGGCGCGTGGACCGCTCAACTAAAGGCCGTTGAGGCTTCGCGCAGAATTACCAGGGAAGCTCAGGCCGACGCTCGCCGATTTGCACAACAGGCAATTGCACTCGACCCGGGTTACTCGGCTCCGTATTGTACTTTGGGATTCATTTGCACTGTCGAAGCACGACATGGATTTGTTGCTGACCGGCGTGCCGCGCTAGCGGAGGCTCGTGACTGCGCTCAGCGGGCTCTGGAAATAGACAGCTACAACCCAGAGGCTCACGCTATTGCGGGTTTTGCGGATGCAATCGATGGCAAGCTGGTTTCGGCTATCGAGAAGTTCAACGAGGCACTAGCGCTGAATCCAAACCACGCTGACGTGGCTGCCAGACTGTCAATCACCCTAGCTTTCAATGGCCAGGCAAATGAAGCGATCCAAGTCGCACAACAAGCCATTACCCTGAACCCTCACTATCCAGGTTGGTATGCAGGCGTTCTGGGTTTAGCCCTTCGACTCGACGGTCAATACGAGGAAGCCAAGAAAGCATTCACCGAATATGGTCAAAGGGTTGAAGGCTTTGGTCACCTCGACCTCGTAATCGTCCATGTAGAGACGGAGAACCTTGAGGCCGCTCGCGATGAAGCACGGAATGTGATGAAATACCGCCCTCAGTTTTCCATATCGGACTGGGCGAATACTCAACTTTTCTCTGACAGAAAAAGGCTGGAGAAAGACTGTGCGTCATTGCGACTAGCCGGTTTGCCTGAATAGGAGCAAGGTTTCGCTGTAGCAGGATGGTTTGTGATGCAAACCAATCTCACACGTTTCCGATTTGGGTTCGTGATGGCCGTGCGCTTCTAGGCGCCTTGGCGGTAGGCCGCAGTCCAAACCCGGATACTCACAAATGGGCCCAGCAATTTCCCAGTAGCAGACGAAAGCTGCCCTTCGCGGTTAAGCAACCAAGTTGATAATTTTGGCCGATTATCCGTAGGAACTTGAAGCTTAATTTATTTGATCAAGCGGGCTTTATTAGTGTTTCCAGATATGCCCGAGTGTCGGCATCCCACGAGCTGGGGTCCTCTCCATGAGCGACCACCGCGTGGAGCTCCATGAGTTTCCATACTTCATCTTTGGTCGCTGCGATCACTTTCCCTGGGCAGGCCTCCATGCCCTCGCAATCCTTGCAGGCATATGAATAAGCAGCGTTCATCGCTTTCTCCTCTGTTCGCTCGGAAAGTTATCTAGAATTCAGGAAACGTCGGCAGCCCGTCGTCGAGTTTTATCCATGGCTGCTGATGTGACACGAAGATGTGGGCCATGGGTTGTGCAATCGATGGGTCGTCCAACGTTACAGCAGAAAACCACGCATCAGCGCTCCAGTCTTGGCCCTCAACTTCATTTAGGGCGGCATAGGTCAACGTCGTTCCACAGTCCCGACAAAACCCGCGGCGAATACCCGAAGTTTTCTCAATGTGTTGGATTTCGCCTTTGATAACTACGAAGTCTTCCGCTGCCACTTTAGCCCAAGTTACAAAGGCACCGCCAAGGGCCATTTGGCATGAACGACAATGGCAATGTCCCGACCAGACAGGTGGTGTCGCGATCTGGTATCGAACAGCACCACAGTAACATCCACCTTGAAGTTTTTCCATCGTATCAAGATCTCCTGGCATGCGGCTAGGTTGACATCAGCACTAAAGCATCCGCTCCAATATTTTATAATAGCAGCGCAGATTTCACTGTGAATAATGTCAAGAATGTCGATATCATGCGACTCAAATAGTCTAACAAAACTTTAGAAAAACTACAGTATGGATTGGTTGCACCTTCCCCCAATGAACGCTTTGCGCGCCTTCTCAGCGGTTGCGAAGGCTGGGAGTTACACTGTAGCGGCTGAACGCTTGAACGTGACCCAAGCGGCTGTCAGCCAGCAGGTGAAATCGTTGGAAAGGCACTTGGGTGTAGCTCTTGTTGCTAAACGTGGGCGCAGCATTGAATTGACAGAGCCAGGCATCATTCTTGCGCGTGAACTGGGTATCGGCTTTGAAATCATTGGAAGGGGTGTCGAACGACTGGCAGAACACACAGCGCAGCGTCCCGTTCAAGTGACAATGTCACCAGCATTCGCGGTGGAGTGGCTGTTGCCGAGAATGGCAGAGTTTCAACGCGAACATCCAGAGATCACTTTGATGCTGAACCCAACTTCGGAACTGGTTCAGATAAGACCAGGTGGTATCGATGTCGCCATTCGGTATCACGACAGACGCATGCCGAGAAAAGAAGAGGATACTGTCCTTGTTTCCGACATGGTCGTGATCGGGACACCTTCACTGGTGGAAGGCCAAGATCTGCGTGACCCGGCCTCTCTGACAAAACTGCCTTGGTTGCAGGAACTGGGCACCAACGAAGCGGCCGACTGGTTCACCTATCATGGGGTCGTACCTCTCGAGCCATTGACGATAAATCACATGCCGGGGAACCTGATCATGACTGCGGTTCGCCGGGGTGACGGTATCACGTATTCTGCCAGAGCTTTTTTCGAGGACGATCTGTCATCTGGTCGGATGATTGAATTGTTCTCTGAGCCTCTCTTCGGCGTCTATTACATCCAGACGCAGGCAGAATTTCAGCGCCCCGAGGCTAAGGTTTTCGTCAATTGGCTAAAATCTCAGTCGCAAGTCGTATCGAGACACAACTCTGCAAGCTGAGAAGCTTCTATTGACCCCTGCGTGTTTGCTCATCACCGTTGGTTTCGCCTTTTTTAAGGCTGCTTTGTAGAGGAGCCCGCTGCGATCAGAGCCGCCATCCCTCCATCGATGAACTGCACGTTTTGAAAACCCATCGCAGTCAATACATTTGCCGCTGCCGCGCCTCGATAGCTCGGAGCTCCGCCACAAGTGGTGAAAATTCGCCTTGCACGATCCTGTAACTCTTGAGATCTGTATTCACTTTCAAGGTCTGCCATCCAAGCGACGGCGCGACCAGGAGCCGGAATTGCTCTTGGGCTGATACCTGTGGCCGCAATTTCAGCGCTATCCCTTACGTCCACCACAAGTGCGTTGGGGTCTTCGATCAGTACTGCCAGCGCGTCAGTTGCTGAAATTGGATTTGCTTTGGATATTTCCTGAGTTTCCATTTGTGCGAATGTTAAGACCATGTTGCCCCCCGACTGCAAATCCTACGCGATGCTACCATGCGGCTGATTTACCGCAAAACGGCATCCAAGCGATGATTGCCGGTCTTGTGGTCGCCCAGACGGTTGCCATCAACGAAGTTAAACAAGTCCCGATCAACGGCAGAAGCGGGCCTCGCAATTGCCCCAGCCATTGCTGTTGATCCGAGATTACTCGGCGGCCAACGCCTTCTGCCTGCAATAACACGACGCCTTTATCGGCACCTCGGCGCGGGCAGCGGCCTTGTCCAGTTGTAGCTTAATGTGGGCGGCTTCGACCGTTTCACCGCGCCGGGCGAGACATTCGTGCAAGCCATGCAGGCTCCAGACGTTGCCCGGATGCTGACAGGCCCGGCTAAGCGTTGCATCCAGGCCAAGGTCTGCACGGTAAACAGCTTCGGCTTCCTCCATCTGGCCCTGTTCAAGAAGAAGAGCACCCAGCGCATGACGGGTGGGTTGCATCCAGCCCCAGGGCTCGTCGTATGGCAAGTTGTCGTCGATCTCGACTGACTTTCGCAGGTGGTCAAAGGCCGTTTCGTGCTCTCCTGTGTGATAGGCCAACTCACCCAGCATCATTTGCTCAGCGACCTTCAGAATGTCCCGGCATGTGTTGTTGAACAGCATTCGGGTCTCAGGAACTCTGGCTAGAGCATCATAGAACTTGGCTTTTTCACTCTCGGCTTCAGCGACCCTGTGTAGGTTGGCCAAGGCGACCGTCCTTGCATACCGCATCATGGCGATAGTGACGCTGTAGAGCTCCGCATCTTCAGGTAAATCCTGATCAAGGATAGCCTGCCAGCGTCCAAACCTGATCAATACATGTTGTTTCATAGGAATGAACGCCTCGAACCAATCAGCCATTGGCCGAAGTGTCTCTGAAGGTAAAGTTTCGACAAGCTCATCAGCAGCTTCCAGTGCCGCCGTTGGCTGCCCCAAAAACATCGCTCCGTAGATTTTGAAGTGGTAGTTATGACACCTGTAAACGGAATAGAAGTTGTCAGGGCCTTCGCGTTCCAGGAACTTTCGATCTGACAAGATGGCTTTGTGATTACGCAACACAACGTTCATGTAATCTCCACACAAGACGTCAATATGGGTGGGCATGTGAAGCAAATGCCCGGCCTCGGGCACCAGCGTGCTGAGCACATCGCCGTGACGCAGTGCCCGTTCGGGGTGGGGCGACATTTCCATCAGGTGAATGTACATGTGCAGGAGCCCTGCGTGTTCCCATGCTCCGAGGAGTGTATCAAATGCAGTTTCGAGGACTGCTATGGCTTCAAGTGTATCGGCTCCATCCGCTGGTTTCCCAGTCGGCAAATCCCAAAGCTGCCAAGGTGTCCGGTTCATGAGCGACTCGGCCAGAATCGCAGACACGTCCAGATCCTGATCGAATTCAGAGTGAACCTTTCGCATCGCATCAGCGAATGCATCATTCCATGGGCTAAAATCCTCGATATCCGATGAGGATGGATAACGAGCCGGAATGGCTTCGATGAGCGCGCGCTCAACAGGCGTCAGTTTGTCCTTTAACGACGCAGCAGCCTCGATTGACGCTTTTGCCAAGGCGATACAGTCAGGCTTCTCGTCTTCTTCGAATGTTTCCCAGGGCTTGTTGTAGTTCGGCCCAATGCAATACGCGATGCCCCAATGCGCCATTGCGCAATTTGGATCCGCAGCCACGGCATTCTGAAAGCATACAATCGCTTCTTCGTGGTTGTACGCGTAAGTCCAAGCCAAACCACGATCAAACCAAAGCTGGGCTTCGTCCGACGAGGTTGTGATCTTTCGGCTGTAGCTACCGAGATCATAGTATTCCATCACAATAACCCCCTAATTAAAGGTAGGAGGTTACCACAATGGGCTGTTTCTCGATACTGGCGACATCAAAGCCGACCCAAGGCATAGACCCGACTTATATGAGCCCCATTTGATCGAAGCACTCTCCTTGGCGACTGATCAACTTATCGGCTACGTGCGTGAGGCACCGTCCAATCCCTCCACACTAGCCCACCGACAAGACCACAAACACCGCTCGCACACCTAAGACGGTCTTTTGAGAAAGCTGATGTCGGCAGTCAGGTTGGTCTTTTCCGCCAACCAACACTTTCGGGGCCTGGTAACGTCGTGCGACAGCTTCTGTTCTAACTGGCGTTGAAAACGTGTAATTTGGGCTCATTGCGGGCGTCAAAAATACGGGCACCCTACCCTTCTAGCGTGGCAACTGCATGGTCGTGAGAGGTATGCGGTCGATGCATGTTGAGGATACGTCGAGCTTCATTCGATTGTCCCGATATTGCCAGCGCATGCGCCAATGAAAACTCAACAATGTCGCGTTGCGCCCGGCTACCACCAAGGCGTTCGTGCTCAGACATGACACTTACGAATTTCTCAATCGCTTCGTCCGCATTTCCATCCGCCAACGCACGGAATGCGCCTGCTACCGAAGCAACGGTGGGGCCTGCGGGTCCCTTTGCGCCGTCAATGGTTGCTTCCAGACGCTCTCTGTTTCCAGCCATCGCATGCGCAAGAGCAGCGTGAACATCCGCAAAAGCCAAACCAGGTGAAGGAAAGAACTGAACAGCATAGTCGCTGAGTTGTTGCCAACGCTCCTGAGTAATTTGCTCGCCAGCCAAAAAGGCGCGGTGAACAATTGCCACACTATCAGTCAGAACGTTCAGTGGTGGCGCAGGTGGTCGGTCGGGGGAAACATAATCATCGAACAGCTTCCACATACCTGCCACATCGCCGCTCTCAAGCGCCCAAAGAGCGACGTGCCAGCTGAGATGGCAGTGCAGATACGCTGTGAAGGGATAGTCTTGCCAGAACTCGCGAAGATAAGCGTAGCCAGCGTCCGTCTCCCCGTTCTCATAGTAGAGATGGGCCCTGACATGTGCACTGTGTGCGCTGTCAGGCTTCAATTCAAGCGCGCGCTCGATGTTTTCCGCGGCCGGGCCAATCTGTCCGGCCTCCATCTGGGCAAATGCATGCTGGCAGAGAAACCACCAGTCGTCGCCATAGTGTGGCTTTAACATGGTTGTGTACGCAAGCTGCTCTGCCTCGCGTCCAGCCTGACCTGAAAACCCTATTAAGCCAAATACGCTGGTACATGTCTGAGCAAGCAAAATATCTCGCGGATGGTCTGCGACGTGATCTCGGATGCGCCTGTAGGCCTGCGGTGCACGCCCCTCAATGAGATCGCTGATAATGTCGATCTGGGCGGCTTCGCGCGGGCTGACGCCATGCGAAAGTTCTTTTGCGACGGCTATTTCACGCTTTGCATCTTGTCCACGCCCGACAGTAACAAGGTAGCGCGCAAGCCCAACATGCGGCATAGCAAAACCATCATCTGCCCGCATTGCTGATCGGTAGGCTTCTTCAACATCATCAAAAGCACCCAGAAAACGGTCGATGCCTTCAACGTACGCGTCTCGCGCAGTTTGTGATGTGGTCGTTAGCGGGCTTCCGTATCGATCTTCAAGCATCCAAACCTTCCACTATCTGTACCAAACCTGTCCGTCAGTTAGCTATATGAGCATGCCTAGCCATAAACGAGTCAAAGGAAATCGACGGTACGAGGCGCCATGATTTCAGCATCCGTTTCTTTCAGAAGTCTCATGAAATCATCTAAAAGCCGTTCAAACCATAGTTGCTTCATCAAATATCGATTTTCCAAAATTGGACTCCGAAACCAAATTTGGGGATTATTGCATACGGCTCGACCCGCGTCCGGTTAGAGGAGAACGTAGGTATGACTACCCAAACTCGCCCGCTCATTGATACGGCTTGGTTGGCAGATAACCTGACTGACCCGAAACTACGCATCATTGATGTTCGCTGGAAGTTTAGGGAGGAAAACGGCAAGGGCGTGGCCTATGATGATAGGAGCGAATTCCAAGCCGAGCACATTCCTGGCGCAGTGTATGTTGGCATGTCGACAGAGCTTGCAGACAGCACTCAGAACACTCCCGATATGATGCTCGGGCCAGAGGATTTTGGGGAAAAGATGCGAGAGTTGGGTGTTTCCAACGACAGTCATGTCGTGGTCTACGATGACTCTGGGCTTCCGTTGGCGTCTGCGCGTCTTTGGTGGGCACTTTCGCACTATGGCCATAACAACGTGCGGGTCTTGGACGGCGGCTTGCAGCAATGGAAACTCGAAGGTCGGACCACTGAAACTGGCGATCTAGCCGTTGAGCATGGTGACTTTGAACCAACAGTGCAGAGCAATTGGATTGCCCGCAAAGCTGATGTCTTGGATGCGATAGGTAAACCCAGAGTCAGAATTGTGGACTTTCTACCAAACGACCTCTTCCGAGGCGACGGAGTTCACACATGGGGAGGTCGCTCGGGACATATCCCCAGTGCGGTCAACATACCGGCGATATCGAACATCGATCCGGACTTGGCACACACACCCATATCCGAACGTGCAGCTAAACTAAAGGAACGTGGGTCATTCAAGTTGGCGGATCATTCCAAGCTCCTCAAGCACTATCAGGACAAGGGAATTCAAACTGACGATGAGGTCATCGCTTATTGCGGCCGTGGCATAGCTGCTTCTTGTGGGCTCCTTGCGCTGCGCCAAATGGGGTTCGAAAAGTCCCGCCTGTATGATGGTTCATGGGCTGAGTGGAGCGCCGATGAGAGCCTTCCAGTTGAAGCCTCGTGAGACTACGATTTTGGGTCACTTTGGGTGGTCCAATTATTAACGCTTTGCTAGGAGGATATTTTTGATGACGGACAAATTCCGGCTGACCAAAGAAGCTGCGCAGAAGTACAACAACCATAGTGTGCCTGCGATGTTCGGTCCATTGGCTGAAGCAACAATGCAGAAGGTTCAGCTTCGAAGCGGCACTTGTGTTATCGACATTGCATGCGGCACCGGGGCTTTGACGCGAGAGATTGCAAGGAAACTGACGGGCGAAGGCCGGGTTGTTGGCGTAGATCTGAACGAAACCATGATTGAGGTCGCGCAATCCAATCAGCCGGATTGTCGTCATGTGCTCGAGTGGTATGCAGAGGATGTAACCGAGTTACCTTTCGAAAATGCTACGTTTGACTATGCCTTCATACAACAGGGGCTTCAGTTCTTCCCCGACAAATCCGCGGCTTTGCAGGAAGTTCATCGGATCTTGCGCAATGACGGTCAGCTATTTTTGACATGTTGGCGTGCAGTGTCGCCCTTCAATGGAGCGCTTGCAAAAGCTCTCGAGCGCCATGTTGGAACAGATGCCGCAATCAAGGCCAGAGCGCCTTTTTCGTTTCGAGATGGGGACCTCATTTCTAAGTTGTTGGTCGATGCAGGCTTCAAGATAGCTCGTCACGAGCCATTGGTACTTGAGCGAAGATTTATTGATCTTCGCGCGCAAATCATGGCGCTGCCAATCGAAACCGATCTTAAGGATGCAGGTGCTGACGTCACCAACAAGGTCGTGGAAGAGGTTGCAGACGCTTTGTCTAGATATGACAAAGAAGGCGTATTGCACGTACCGCAAGAAGCGCACCTATTTGTCGCCGCGGCATAGGTCAACGACCACTGACTTAGTTCTCCATTACGATCTTTGCCATGGTCGAAAGACAATGCAGCATTAGTGGCGGCCGAGCCTGGCTCCGCGTTGACGGTTGAGTCTGCATCAAACTATACTTTTGCCATGGCTAGCGGAAAATACATCGACGATTTGTCGGTTGGCGAAACCTTCGAAACCGGTGGCGTCACGCTGACCGAGGGAGCGATTATTGACTTCGCACTGGTTCATGACCCGCAGCCCTTCCACGTTAACAAAGTGGCTGCCGCAGAGTCGATGTTCGGCGGTCTCATTGCCAGTGGATTTCAGACAATAGCGCTTACTTTCAGGTTGTTTCGCGACACTGGTGTACTTACCGGAACCAATCTGGGTGGACATGGAATGGACGAGGTACGGTGGCTGGCTCCGGTGTATTCCGGTGACACGATCAGCGTGCGCGTCACGGTTGAGGCGATTACACCGTCACGTTCGAAGCCAGACCGGGGAACGGTCAAATTCCGATACCAGACATTTAACCAGAACGATGTTGAAGTTCTTAACCTGGTTATGCACCACGTGATGGCATATCGGAGTTAAGGCAGTTTGCAGCGACTTGGGCGCGGCGATCAATTTGAACTCCCATTGTCATCTTCAAGAGTATCCTTGGGCTTGCTACATAAGGCTTCTATTCGCAATTGCGGTCGTGGCGTACATGCAAACTAGCTTGTTCGCGTGTTATCAATCCTTTTTGCCTAAATAACTACTTGTAGATTGCCGCATAGCGAGGTGCGAAGAACTTAACGAAGGCTCTAACCTCTGGCCGGCGATAAGCTTCCGGCGAAATGAGCATTAGGTGCGGCACCGCAAGTTCGGGGATTTCGTCGAAACATCGGATAAAAGACATGTCTGTTTCCACCAGCTTGACATTGCTGATCCCAAGGCCTTGCCCTGACCTGATCGCCGCATGCATTAGCTCCAGTTCAGTGAAAGACATGACGATCTGGTCCGGCTCCACGTGATTGGTCAACCATTCGTGGAATACATTGGGCACATCGTCCCGCTGAAAGGTAACAAACTGATGCCCGGCCAGATCATTCGTTGACCCCGGTAAGCCAAATTTGTCCGCGTAATTTTTGCTGCCGAACAAAGACCAGCGGGCCGTGCTGATCTTACGACAGATCAGGTCAGGATCGGGATCGGTTCTTGCAAGGCGCAAAGCAATGTCGGCCTCGCCCGCCATCAGGTCCAGCGCCCGAACGCTGGACAAAAACTCGAATGCGACATCCTGATTGTCGGCGGAAAACTCGTTTACGATTTCAATCATGCGTGCGGAGAAGTTTGCCGAATAAGCGGTGATACGGATGGGTTGTGTCGACGTCAATTCCTTCGCGCAATCGGTAAATTCGAGGACTGAAGCCTCGATTGCTTCGGCGAGGGGAACGAGGCGAAGGGCTTCTGGGGTCGGTTTGAACCCGTGCGTACCACGCTCAAACAGCGTCAAGCCTGTTTCTCTTTCGAGAACATCAATGCGTCGGGCGACCGTTGGTTGGGAGACCTTTAGCTTTCTGGAGGCCGCAAGCGTCGATCCTTCTCTCAAGACAGAGAGGAACACACGAATATCCGACCAATTTCGGAACCCGTTCTTCATTTTTTTAGAACAGCACAATTTTGTGCCGGATACCAGAAAAACAGGTGAACAGTTACTGTTGTTGCGACAGCGCAAGCAACTCGGAAAGGACCATGAGATGGCTTCCCATACAATGTCACCCAGCATCTGGACCGTATTTGGTGGACTGTTCGGTAGGACCAAGAGAGGCTTCCCCGAAGCCCGGAAGCCGCGGCCTACAGCTGACGATTTTCACGCTGAACGCGACTATATTAATGACGTGATCTGGAGTAATCCCGATGCGTTTTCGAGTGAGCTTGACGTGCAGAACATGGTGAGTCTGTATCCAGGAAGGTTCTGACGACACTTGGTGACAATCGGCCGAATAAGGCGATTAGATCACGCCAAATGCAGCTGCAAGCTGGAAGTGGCAGCCACGCACCTGTGTTGTAGCCATTGAGTAAGTACCAATACGAGACTTTCATGAAGCCCGCGAAAGAACCCAGGCCGATTTACTTAGCTCAATCACCCCTTTTTGCGCACCACGACAACAAATTGGGTCATCGAAAAGAAGAAGCGTCCAGTCCTTGCAAGGCTGAGCTGCTCATCAAACCACGATTGCGCAACTGCGGGATCAACATGGTCATTTGCGACAGTGTATTGCTTCATGAGGTGCATCATCATGATTGCGAGGCCATCAGGCTTCAACTGGTGATCCGTCATTGTGAACGACAAGACATCTTCCACACGGTCGCCGCGAGCCTTTATCAGCGCGGGCAGTCTTTCCGGGACGGAACCACTCACAAAGTGCTGGTTCCAGGATGTCAGCATCTTTTGCATTCTGTCGGGCTCATCGCTGAACCAGATCAAGCTGCCAAAGTGTAGATCGCTGATGACGAGGCGCCCGCCGGGTTTGACGCACCGCAGCGTGTCAGCCAACGCACCGTCTACGTCTTCGATGTACTCAAAGACCTGTACCGAGACGGCCTTGTCAGCACTCTCATCCTCAATGGGCAAGCTATTTGCGGCACCAGCACGAAACTCCACGTTTGCGTAGTCGCTGCACCGTTCTCTAGCAGCTGCCGTCATGTCAGCGCTTGGGTCGATCCCGATGACATAGCCATCCGAGCCAACTGCCCGGGCCAACTCAACTGTCAACATCCCGTTGCCACAACCGATGTCCAAAATAGTTTCACCAGGAGCCGGGCACAGCGCATCGAATGAAGCCTGTCTTCGCCGCGTCAGTTCTGCGCCTTGATAGGCGATTTCAAGTAATTTCGTTGTTTCAGCGTCAAATTTAAGCAACTCTCCACCCTTACAAAGCCCACATGCCCCCAAAACCTTATCAGAAATTGAGTTATCTACGAAAAGCAGGACGGATCGTTGAGGCTTGAACATGGATCCACCAACAATAAATGAATGCGCCGACTTGATCCGACGAATGATTTAACCCCGAGAGCGAAGGACGCATCTGCCGCTCTATCGGACCAGCTTTTCGTGGCGTTTCGAACGTTAGAACAACATCAATTCAAGGGATGTCGAGGCCGTTCTCTCGTCCGAAATCGGTATAGAAGCTGTCACTGCGGCATCGGTTTAAAGTGGCTTCGTCCGCTTCTCTTGGGTCGGTGCCAGGGCTTTGGACACCTGTTCCTTCTATGAAGCGGTTCACGAGATTAAAGACACCGCAAACTTGGATAGCATCGAACAGCGCACTCTCCGACCAGCCTGCCGCGTAGACTGCTCTAGCGTCGGCTTCTGTCATTCGGGATGGTGAGACAGTGAGCTTTTCAATGTATGCCAGCAACGGTTTGAGGTGATCCTCGACGGGCGCCGTATCGCGGTCTTCCATCAGTGCCTCGATTGTCTCGACTTCAATACCGTAGGCTTTGGCGAAAACGATGTGCGCCCCATGGCAATACGCACAAGCATTCAATCCCGAGACATAGGCCGCAATGAGTTCACGTTCAGCAACCGAGAGGTCGCTCTCGCCCCTCATCACAAGGCTTTCGTACGCACAAAGCGGAGAAAGTTTATCTGGAAAGGCTTGATAGACACTTCCAAGTGTCGCGTTCTCCGGCAGAGATGGAAACAGGCGTTTCATTTAATTCTCTTTCAATCTTGCTATGGATTACGTTTTCTCAAAGTGAGGAACCAACGTTGTTTACGCAACCTTGAAGCAATTTCGGGTTCCGCTCAGAGATTCTGTTGGGATACTGCGAACGGTAAGTTTGCCAGACGACACCCCCAACTTGTTGCTGCTTGGTTAAAGGCAATTTCATTTGAGCCGTTCTCGTAAATTTGCAAAGTCAGCATTCTGCGCATTGCCGGCATTGATGCACGGTGCAGAAATTTGCACTTTGGGCTCGGAGCCGCCCTGCGGCGGTGCAGAACAGAGCCCGGAAATTGCGCCGATTGAATGGCGGCTTCGATCATTGCAGCCAGGTTTGCTCGCGGCTGCAGCGAACTTCCGCTTCCCGCCCAAACGACAAATGCTGCGCCCATAGCCTAAGTCTCCTTTGGGCTCGATGCGGTCATACGCTGCGCTGCTAACGAACGTCGAGTACTCTGATGAAACCTGTCTTTAGCTCTCTGATAGATTCAGTTGGTCGACACGGTGTCGGTGCCTGGAGAGGGAGGGAAGGATGGAGGACAAACGATGTCCATCATTCAACTTCCTGCCATCAAACCGAAGAGCCCGCCGTGGAACAAAGGTCGCCATATAGGCCAGAAACGCCCGCTTCTCGCGAAGCAGGTTTGGGCCATCCGCGCCCGGCTTGAACTCTCGGACAATCTCAGGGACTTGGCACTCTTCAATCTTGCGATCGATAGCAAGCTGCGAGGCTGCGATCTCGTTCGTTTGAACGTAGCCGATCTTGTTGCTGGTGATCGTGTCCGCGAACGCGTGACAGTTGTCCAGAGCAAAACAAAGCGGCCAGTCAAATTCGAGGTTTCGGAAAATACCCGCCAGTCCATCTGGACCTGGGTAAGTCGCCCGGAGATGCTTGGACGCAATTTCCTTTTCCCAAGCCGCTTCCACGAAAGGCCGCATATATCGACGCGACAGTACGCGCGTTTGGTCCGCGATTGGGTGTCGGCGATTGGTTTGGAGCCAAACGGTTACGGCACGCATTCGCTGAGACGCACAAAAGCGGCACTGATCTACCGGAAAACGGGCAATCTACGCGCGGTGCAGCTCTTGCTTGGCCACACCAAGGTTGACAGCACAGTTCGATATCTTGGCGCTGAATTGGAAGACGCGCTGAGTATCGCAGAAAAGATCGAAGTGTGAAGATTAAGCGGGCGGCAAGAGTCGCCCGCTTTTCGTGACTGGCAATTGTCGCATGAGTGTCGACCATCCACGGGGCTTCTGAGCCGAAACGAGCGTCACCATCGTCGTCTATTGAGTTGAATCTCCCGCCCGGATCGCTGGGCTCAGGTCAGTAGCTGGGGCGTCATCACTCCCAAGTAACTGCTTGTGCGAAGTAAGCAGTCACTCATGAAAAGTGCGGCGAACATCCTCTTCGAGCCCATTATTCCGAATGCTGCGCCTTGCACGAGTAGCCGCAATGCGTTGACTGCCGACATTGGCATGCGAATCCACGATTTTGGTTCTTCGTAAGGCGAAAAAAGCGAACTGATTTTTAACAGCAACTGATCTCAGTCTGGCAACTATTTTTGCGGTGGAAAGCAGGTTTGACTTGGGGTGCCATCTGAATGCGGACATTCACATTATTTTTGGTCCAACTGTGACGGTTGGGTCAGGTTTGTGCGACGCTCAGCAGAAAATGTGGAACATCACTAAAATTTGACTCAACCGGCTGTCAAAACCTCATCAAATTGGTCGATCGCGTCATCCAATTCTGACTCGAACGTCAAGCATTTCTGACCCAAAACAAATGAAACACTCAGATGACCATCAAATACTATCGCCCAATTGCAACAGCGGACCAGGCACGAAATATCTGGGCTTCTAGACCGGGTTTGCGGGCTTCAGAAACCCGTAAACCCGGTCAAAAAATCAGGCCGAAGGCTCGGTTATTCTATTGGTCAAGGTTTGCTCAAGTTCTGGCGTGATCGGGATATGCTCAGCTTCGTCACCCGGCGGCAGTTTGAATGGACCATTGGCCCAATCCGCCGCTTTCCAAGCCTCTTTGGCCTCTTCAATCCTGTCTCGGGACGATGAAACGAAGTTCCACCAGATATAACGCTCCTCGCTCATCTGGTCGAAAAAGATGAACGATCCGACCATCTAGCGTTCGGGGGCAGGCAATGCGCGCCTGACTTCAAAGCCTCCAAGATCACGGGCGCGCGGTATGATCAACGTTTCAACACTTTCCGCCGAGCTAATTGGGCATTCGGCGGTAAACGTGGGGTTCCAACTCATGCAGAAGGTCCTTTTTTACCGACATTGGCAAACGCGCCGGTCACAGGAAATGACCGGCAGCATCCTTAGGCCCTTACGTTTCCAGCGTGGCGGTGACGCGATCCGGCGTAAATGGCATGTGGCGCAGACGCTTGCCTTGCGCGGCGTAGAACGCGTTGGCAATGGCCGCAGGTACCATCGGAGTGCCAACTTCACCGACACCAACAGGCGGCGCATCGACCTCTGCAACGTAGATCTCGATTTCCGGCATCTGCGACGCGCGTGTGATCTCGTAGTCCCAGAAGTTGCTCTGCACCACCTCGCCGTTTTCGATGTCGATCTTTTCAGAAAGAGCCATCGAGATACCAAATACGATGCCACCTTCGATCTGATTGAGAGCGTTGTCCGGCGTGACAATCAGGCCCGCATCTATCGCGGCCCAGAAGTTGGTAATCTGGATCTCTCCGCTGTCCGCGTAGACTTCAACTTCCGCAACACCTGCGGCCATGGACGAGCTGTAGCCCGCAAAAGAAATCCCTAAGTTTCGATCGCCCCGGTTTTGCCAATCAGACATCTGGGCCACCTTCTCAAGCAAGCGCCGCCCGCGTGGGTTTTCTGAAACAAGATCTAGCCGGAACTCCAATGGGTCCCGCCCGGCTTGTTCTGCCAGTTCGTCCATGAAACACTCTGCAGCAAAGGCCGTGTAGGACGCACCAATGCCGCGATAGGGGGCAAGGCGGGCGTGCCGGTCCATGATCAGATGATCGGCGCGGAAATCCTTGATCCCATAGAACTTGCTCTCGGCACCCCGCATTGAAATCACATCGTTCGGGTTCACCGCATCCCAACGCACGGGATTGAAAAACCCAATGACTGTTGGTGTGGCGACCTTGTGATACCACCCGTCGAGTTTTCCATCCGCAGTCAGACCCGCCTCAAGCTTTTGGGCCGCAGCGGGGCGGAATGTCCCTTGCTTCACGTCGTCTTCACGCGGCCAGATCACTTTGACAGGGCGTCCAACGGCCTTCGAACACAACACCGCATCACGCACATAGTTTTGCATCAGGGCTGTGCGTCGACCAAAGCCTCCGCCCATTGTCATCATGTTCAGACGAACGTTTTCGACGGGGATACCCAACACCTCGGACACAGTGCGCGCGGTCCAAGACTGCGTTTGCGTGCCCGCCCAAACCTCAGCACCTTGCCCGTCCGCATCTACGTCGGCAACGGCCGCCATCGGTTCAATCTGAGCATGGTAGGCATAGTCCGAAAGATAAAGCTGCGAATACTGACGGTCAGCGTTGCCAATGGCTGCAGGGGCGTCGCCTTTTTCGGCCCAGGTAACACCCGAAGCTTCAGGATCACTGACAGCAGCGGCGTATTCGGCCAGCGTCTCTTCGCTGTTTGAGGTGCGGAACGGTGAAGTGGTGGACCATTCGACCTCAAGCAAGCCCCGTGCCCCCAAGGCAGACCACAGGCTTTCCGCAACTACGGCGACTCCGTCCGGTACCGTCACGATGTCTATGACGCCCGGTACTTCGCGTGCGGCAGATTCGTTGATGGAGAGCGGTACTTCGTCTTCAACAGGCGCGCGCAAAACAGCTGCATAGGCCATATTGGGAACATCCACATCGATCGCATATTCGGCCTGACCTGTGCTTTTGGCCGGAACGTCGCGACGTGGTAGATCTTGCCCGATAATCCGAAACGCGGATGGGTCTTTCAGAGGCACGGATTCAGCGTCTGGTACCGTCACATCCCTTGAACCGAGCGCCGCCAGTTCACCATACCCTGCCTGTTGGCCATCCGGGCCCAAAACAACGCTTGGTTCGGTCCTGAGGCTGGCTTTTTCCACACCCCATTCACGCGCTGCGATTTGCAGCAACACGTCGCGGGCCTGCGCGCCTGCCTTGCGCATCGGGTCAAAGTAGAACTGCGTTCCAGTGCTGCCAGCCGTATACAAAACACCGCCAAACAGCTGATTTCCAAAGCGTCGATCATCAGCGTTTAGCTTTTCGATCTCAACGTCGTCCCATGCTGCATCCAGTTCCTCAGCAAGGATTTGTGGCAGCGTGGAATAGCTGCTTTGCCCCATTTCAGTCGAAGGGAAGACGATACGGATGCTTCCATCAGCCCGGATCGTCAACCAGTGATTGACATCCAGAGTGCCAACAGCTGCCTCAGCCCGGACTGATGAGATCCCTCCCGCACCGATAAAAAACGTCAGGCCAGCGGCGCCTTTTAGAAAACCTCGGCGGTTCATGGTCATAGTCATCTCAAACCTCCTTGGCTGCGCGTTCGATGGCTTTGAAAATGCGGTTGTACGTTCCGCAGCGACAAAGGTTTGCGCTCATCTCATCGACGATTTCCTGTCGTGTCGGGGATGGATTGCCCGCCAGAAGTGCCGCTGCGCGCATGATTTGGCCCGACTGGCAATAGCCGCATTGTGCGACCTCTTCAGTAATCCAAGCCTTTTGAACAGGATGCGAGCCGTCTTCGGACAATCCTTCGATGGTCGTGACTTGCGCATCCTCCACGTCGCTAACCGACATCTGGCACGCGAAGCTCGCAACACCATCCACATGCACCGTACAGGCCCCACACATGGCAGCACCGCACCCGTATTTCGTGCCCTGCAGTTTGAGTGTGTCCCGAAGGACCAGCAGCAGCATTTCGTCGGGAGGGTTATTTACCTCTACGGGTCGGCCGTTCAATTCGAATTTGATCATTTGGAACCGTCCTTGTGATGCCTGATGTTGATGGGGTCGTGTGGAGTGGGTTTCGTCATGGCCTGACCATGGAGTGGTTCTGCCGGACCCCGGTGCCCGAAGGGACCACAGGCGTGACACGAACTTTCAATCCCGGCAGCAAAGCCGGGTCGGGGTTCTCCAAATCCGCCCACACCCGAATTTTGCCGTTTTTGTCGTCCACCCAGACGGCCGAACCAGTTTGCGTGAAGGGCTTTTGCAATACCACGCCAGTTTCCGACACAATGCGAAACTGGGCCAAATCCGAAGATGCGCTTGGACGCGCGTCATTCCCGTTCATCTTCTCGACCCAGTGGGCGTAAGGGATCTCAAAAATAACGCGCAGGCGGTCAAGGTTCACGATCTGAAACAAGGGCGGGTCACCAGAACTGAACTCAACCAGTGACCCCGGCCCGACCTGTGGATCTTCAACATGGCCAGAGATCGGCGCGCGGATGAGCGTGTCGTCGTAATTCGTTTGCGCGATCTTCAACTCCGTTTCCACCAACGCGGTTTCCGCCTCAGCCAATTTCAGGTTGGTTTCCGCTTCGAACAAGGCGACCTCTGTTGCGGTTCCTCGCGTGGACAACTGAGCGGCGCGTTCCATTTTATCGCGCGCTTGATCCAGCAAAGCCTCGGCCTTGGCCAGCTCTGAAATTGCGGCATCAACCGCCAGTTTTTCGAGATCATTTCGCAGCCAAAGCAGTGGAGTGCCTGCCTCCACATAATCGCCTTGGGCGACAAGTACCTCTTCGACAATGCCTTCTGCGCGGCTGTACACGTCCGACCGTTCAACTGCTTCGATACGGCCTTCAAATCCTAGGTCTCCAGCTGACGCGCAGTCAGGCCCGTGAAATCCGAATAAAGCTGCAAGAAGCATGACCGGCAAACCGCACCATTTTGAGGTGGATGGGCAAAGCATTTCAAACACTCTCATCATGGCGCAATCAGATGGCGGACGACGGGTCCGCTTTCTCTGGTGTCGAAAGCAGCGACGGTCTTTTGAACATCCTGATCCTGCCGCGACACCCGAGCGTGCTGAGCCTCATGTTCTTCCCAGGACGAAACCATGAAGGCCTCGACCCATAGCTCGGGGTCTTCGGCACTTTGGAAGACACGCCAATCATAGGCGCCATCGCGCCAGCGCTCGCCTGACCATTCCTGGATCGCGGACAGGAATGCGGCTTCGTCTTCGGGGCGGATGCGATACTCGACTTCGACCATGACAGGTCCACGGAATCCCAAACCGTCTTCTTCCAAAGCAACTTGTGGCGCGGGCCAATGCATCGAGGGTGTCAGGTCCAGATCTTCCCCTTGTCCCAGCTGGCATTTGCGCGTTGCTATTAAGCCAACGATCAGACCGCTTGCTGCGATCAGCAGCGTTGCTGACACAGAGGTCGCGGTGGCAACCTGCCCCCACAGTGCCGATCCGAACGCCATGGACCCGAAGAATACCATCAGGTTTACGGCCAACCCGCGCGCCCTGACCCAATTGGGCAGCGCGGTTTGTGCCGACACGTTGAATGTCGTCAGAACCGCGATCCAGCTAAAGCCACCCAAAAGCGCGGCGACATAGGCCATCGGCGGCGTTGATGTCGTAGCCAAAACTGCCATTGCGACCGCAGTACCAACAGTGCCCACTGCGGCAGTGGTACTGGCATCAAGCTGCGCCCGAAACTTCGGCAGGGTCAATGCGCCCGCAACCGCCCCGGTGCCGATCAAGGTCAGCAACAGGCCATAAAGCGTGGCTCCACCACCTTCGATGGTCCGCACGACCAGTGGCAGCAGCGCCCAATAGGCCGAAGCAAAGATGAAAAAGGCGAAGGACCGGATCAGCGTCGCTTTCAGCGCTACATTATGCGCGACATGCCTCATGCCGGTCATCATCGCGTTCAAAACAGGCTGAGATGTCTTTGAAACGCCGCCTTCATGCTTCCAAAGCAACAGAGCGCCGATGATCACAAGGTAGCTGACCGCGTTGACCGCAAACGGGGCCGCCAGACTGACCGATGCAATCAGAACGCCCGCCAAGGCCGGGCCGATCGCGCGGCTGATGTTGATGCCCATTGAATTCAGCGCAATGGCTGGCTGCAACGCATCACGCGGCACCAGGGTTGGCACGATTGCTTGCCAGGCAGGAGCCATGAAAGCTGTGCCAGTTCCGATGGCCAACGTGAACAGGATCAGCAGCGTAGGTGTTACCAGTTCAAGCTGAACCAACACGGTTAGCACCGACACCAGTGCCAGAAGCACCACGTTCACTGTGATTAGCAATTTGCGTTTATCAAGCCGATCCGCCAGCGTTCCGGCGTACAAGGCAAAGACAAAAACCGGCAGGGTTGTTGCCGCCTGCACCAACGAGACCACAGCAGGGGATGAGTTGAGCGTTGTCATCAACCAACCCGCGCCCACATCATGCATCCACGTGCCGACGTTAGAGATGAGTGTCGCAACCCACAGAAGCGCGAACGCCCGATGTTTGAACGGGGCCCAAGCTGAGTTTGATGCCGCAGGTGCAGACTTTGCTACACTACCACTGGATGACATCTGCCAACTCCTCGCGGTTTTTTTCGGCGTAGGACCGCACAAACGGGCAAAGAGGCACTATGCGGAAACCCTTGTCGCGCGCGTCTGCCACAAGCTGTGCAGCCAAGGCCCTCGCCAGGCCACGGCCACGCAGCTCATCCGGGACAAACGTATGATCGGCGATGACAAGGCTGGGCGTGACCTTAGACAGTGTCAGTTCCGCCTCGCTCGCGATCCCGGACACCGAAGCGCCGTACCGAGCCTTTGTGTCGCTTTCGCTGTAAGTGATTTTTAGCTTTTGGTCATCCAACATGGGAAATCTCCTGAGGTCTTTCCGCTATTCCGCGGCAAGGCTGCCTTGGTTTTGCACCGTAGCGCCGGGGGCACCGAAAATAGGAATGGGTGACCAATCGGGAAGTTCCGGCAGTGGGGCCGGTGCATGCGCCGCAAATCTCGCCTTGGCATGCACGATCTTGCCGCCTGTAAGCGTCAGTTCGGCCTCGATCTCGGTGATCTCGTCCTCGGCGATTGCGAAGTAATCCCGGTCGAGCACAGCGATATCCGCCCATTGTCCGGCCTTGATCTGACCTTTCTTTCCCGCTTCTCGGCTGAACCAAGCCCCGGCGGCAGTCCAATGGCGCAGCGCTTCGTGCCGATCCAAACGGTTCGCCGCACTCCAAATTACATCACCACCACGGCCCTTGCCCGATACCGCCCAATGAATGGCCAACCATGGATTGTATGAGGATACTCGCGTGGCGTCCGTGCCAGCGGCCAGCGGCACACCAGATGCCATCATCTTCTTGACCGGCATAACCTCGCGCAGGGCGTCGTCACCGTATCGGTCGCGATAGGCCGTCGTCTGAAAAGCGATGCGGTTTTGGTAGCTGATACCGCCGCCAAGCCGGGCAACCCATTCCATGGTGGATTCCGAAATCGTCTCACCGTGATCGAAAATCCAATTCAGCTCTTCCAACCCTTTGTCGCGGCCTACCTCCTCAATAAGGCTCAGCAAACGGTGGGCGCTTTCCTCGTAAGTGCAGTGGAAACGGATCGGCCAGCGGTTTTCGAATAGAAATTCGAGTACCGGCCTGAGGTCCCCCTCCATCCGCTTGGGCAGATCGGGGCGCGGGTAGCTAAAGTCTTCGAAATCATAGGCAGACGCGACCAGCATCTCGCCCGCACCTACGCATTTCAGGTAGTCGTTGCCTTCATCCGGTTTGACGATGTCATTCCAGCGTTTGAAATCGTCCAGCTCAAGCATCGGACGCTGCGCAAAAAGCTGGTAACCAATGCGCACGGTTTGCTCGCCGCGCTTGTTCAACTCGGTGATGACACCGTAGTCGTCGGGATAGTTCAGAAAGCCACCCGCGCAATCCAAAGCCGAGGTCAACCCAAGGCCATTCAGCGCTTTGAAGTAGTGTTTGGTCGAGGTGACTTGCTGTTCGAAATCCAGCTTGGGGGCCATATCCAGAAGGGCGTAAAGCGGTTGCGCATTCGGGCGCGCCATTGCCAGCCCGGTTGGGTTTCCCTGTTCATCGCGCTCCAGGCGACCCGAAACAAAGGGCTCATAAAAGTGTTTGTCGATGCCGATCGCACGCAGGGCGGCCTTGTTCAGCCACGCACGATCATAAAGATGCAACACATAGACAGGCACATCCGGCGCCACTGCATTGATCTCATCAATGGTTGGCAGCCGCTTTTCGGCGAATTGATCGATGGACCAGCCGCCAACCACGCGGATCCACTGCCCTGCCGGAGTACGCTCTGCCTGAGCCTTCAGCATACGCAGGCCGTCAGCAAGCGACGGAACGTGGTCCCACCGCAGCTCCATGGCGAAGTTGTTGCCTTGTCGGATGATGTGCGTATGGCTGTCGATCAGACCGGGGATCACACGTTGGCCGCCCAGATCGATTGTCTCGGTCTCGGGGCCCGCAAGCCTGAGTGTCTCCTTGTCATTACCAACAGCCGTGATCTGGTTCCGTGAAATTGCCACAGCTGTAGCTTCGGGCATGTCGGGATCCATTGTCGTGATCTTGCCGTTGAAGAGTATCTTGTCTGGGGCGGCCATGATTTGCATCCTTTGGCAAAGCGGGACAGGTCGGTGCCCGCCGGTCGGGCACAGATGAGAATGGTTTGGGAAATTGCCCGCTCGGTTTCACGGGGAGGGATGAAGGGACCGAGCGAGCGCGGCGCGGCAGATTATTCTGCGGCGACCTTGCTGGCGGGCACTGCTTCCAACGTCGGGCCGGCGTGGCGGGTGCGCGATGGGGCCTTGTGGACCATCGTATAGGCGTAATCCACGCCCATGCCGTAGGCACCCGAGTGTTCGCGCACCAGCTCTATAACAGCATCATAAGTGTCGCGGCGCGCCCAATCTCGCTGCCATTCCAGCAGAACCTGCTGCCAGGTCACCGGAACAACTCCGGCCTGAACCATCCGGTCCATTGCGTATTTGTGGGCATCAACCGACGTACCACCCGACGCGTCCGCAACCATGTAGATTTCGTAATCCGTATCGGCCATGCAGCTCAGCGCGAAGGTGATATTGCAGACCTCAGTCCACAATCCCGAGACCACGATTTTCTTGCGGCCTTCCACTGCCCCTCGTGCCAGCGCGTCGCGGACTTTCTGGTCGTCCCAAGAGTTCATGGACGTGCGTTCCAGCAAAGGCGCCTGCGGATCAACGTCCAGAAGTTCAGGATAGGTGTGCCCCGAAAAGCTGTCTGTTTCGACGGTGGTTATGGTTGTGGGCACGTCAAAGATCTTGGCGGCTTTAGCCAGGGCAACGGTGTTGTTCTTCAGCGTCTGACGATCGATCGATTGCACACCAAACGCCATCTGCGGCTGATGGTCGATGAAGATGATCTGGCTGTTCTCTGGGGTCAGGACATCAAGTTTGGACATTGTTCGTTCCTTGGTTGAGGTTGGATGGGGTCAAAGGGGTTCGGTTTTGCTGGGTTCTGTGACTTGGTCCGCCTTCGTCACGGCGAAAGACTTCAGATGCAGGGCCTGCGACACGGCGTCGGAATGGCCCCTGATCCATTGCACGGCGGCTTCTCCGGCAAGCATTCCAAGAAGACCTAAAAGGGCGATGATTGGCGGGGCCGGGCTGCGGACTGCGATCAGGCCGTAGATCACACCGATCCCCAGACCTGCGCCCAACGAAATAAGGTAGGGTTGCCAAGTCACGTCGGGTCTCCTTGCAATACAGGTTCGATTGAATTGACAGCATTGCTATCTGAGCGTGCGAGCCCCGTATGGGTTCGGTGCTGAAACCGGCAACACGACTTTTCGTGGTACCTATCCAGCAATCTGCTTTGAGTTCGCCCCCGCGATGTTTTTTCGTGGTTCTTGATCATTTCACTCAGTTCCAAGCTCTGTTGTTCTTCGATGTGGGGCGTAGTTTGAACTCGACAAAGCAGAAGTTCTGCGGGTATGCATTAGCTAGGCTAAACTGTAGTTTTGAAATGCCATGCCCCTGTCCAGATTGCCTTCCTTGCTGAGTTTGCGCGCCTTTGAGGCGGCGGCCCGGCGTGGATCGATCAAAGAAGCGGCCTATGAGCTTTCGGTCACCCCGGGCGCAGTCAGTCAACAGATCAAAGCGCTCGAGGCGGACCTTGGGATACCCTTGTTTGTGCGAAAGACCCGCGCGATCCATCTGACACCCGAAGGACAGCGCTTGCAGCCAACGATCAGCGAAGCGTTTCTGCAGATCCGCCAAGTGGTCGATGAGGTCCGACCCAAGAAAACCCCCAAACTGCGCATCAGTTCCAGCAATGCGCTGATCAGCAAGTGGCTTTTGCCAAGGCTGCACAAGTTCACCAAGAACCACCCCGACGTTCAGGTCCACATTGAGTCCGAAAATCCTTCGGACCACAAAACTCACGCGACCGCTGATATCGAAATCCGATATGCGAGTGAGCCGCCCGACGACCGTTATACAGAGTTGCTTCACCGCGAATTGATGCTGGTCGTCGCCAGCCCAAGCGTGCTGGACACGTTCGGCGTAAAGTCCCCCGCCGACATCAAGGCAACGCAGGTTCTGTACGACACAACGCCTATGTTGGCCGGATCGGTTCCCAGTTGGGTTCTTTGGAGCCAACATGCCGGGCTTTCGAATGCGGTTGATCCTTCGAAAGCCATGCGGTTCGAAAGGCCACCGGGCGGCCAGATTGTGGATGCGGCGATCGCGGGCGCGGGTATCGCGCTTTGTGGCTCGCTGCTGGTGTATTCCGCACTTTCGGACGGACGGCTTGTTTGCCCGTTTGGCCCGGTGGTTGAAACCGGGTTCAGCTATTTCATTTGTTGCCACCCGGGCCGGGAACGTGAAGAGCATATTCATGAGTTCATGTCTTGGGCGCGCAAGGAAGCCGCCGTCTTGTCTACGTTGAATGCGATGCGTGAACCTTCAACCGGGGTCGACATCCCCGTTGAAGTGGGAGGCTAGAGCCGTCAGTTCAGAGTTTCGCAGCTCGTGTCCGCCTTCATGAACATCCGAAGTGACCTCGGCACCATGTTCAGAAAACCAACTGATAAGGCGTTCCGTCATTGGCCATGGCGTGATTGGGTCCCGTCGTCCGGCGGTCACCAGAACCTTCCGCCCCACCAGCTTAGGATGTGCGTTCGGCTCCCAAGTGACCATCGGATGCAAAAGGCCGACCCGCTCGAACAAATCCGGGCGATTGAGAAACACTGCCGCCAAGATGTTTGCCCCATTCGAATAGCCGAAGCCATAGACCGGATGGCCCGGATGCGATGCGCGATGGGCTTCGATGAACGCAATCATCTTGTCAGTCGCACGGGCAAGGTCCTCCATGTCATAGACTCCCTCGGCAGTGCGGCGGAAGAACCGCGCGGCCCCCATTTCAGAGACATCGCCGCGTGGTGACACGATCCCGGCGCCCGCAACAAGATTGCCGGCCAGTTCAACAAGCTGGTGCTCATCCCCTCCGGTGCCATGAAAGGCAAAAACCAACGGACGGGCGGGTTGAGGCGCATGCACAAGCGCCTGATAGAGATCTTTGGACATTTCAACCTCTGAGATCATGATGCAAGTGAGGGTAAGAGACTTTCGATCTTGCTGCGATGTGGCTCGTAACGGGTGGGCAGCTTGAGCGCCTCGCCCAGATGGGCCGTGTCTTCGTCGCGGTCAAAACCTGGCTCATTCGTAGCGATCTCAAACAGCACACCACCTGGCGTGCGGAAATAGATCGCCCAGAAATAGTCACGGTCGATAACCGGCGTGACCTGATAGCCTGTATCCAGCAAGGCCTGCCGAACACGCAATTGTGCGGCGCGGTCCTCGACGGCAAAAGCGATATGATGAACGGACCCAGCGCCCTGACCAGCGATCGGGGTGTTTGACGGTAGCTGCTGCAGATCAATCGTGTCCGCAGCATTGCCCCCTTCGATCACATAGCGAGTCACGTCATCTTCGGTTTCGGCCTTCTGGTATCCCATGAATGTCAGCAGTTCACCCGTCGCGTCGACATCCTTCAGAGCGAACCGAGCGCCCCGGAACCCAAGAATCCCCGCCTCTTCGGGAATACCGCCCGGGGTCCAGGCGGCCCGGCCTCGCGCATCAGACTCGACCAAGGCAAAGCTGTCGCCATCGGGACCGTCAAAGGACAAACGCTTTTCTCCGAAGAGGGTGTTTTCGGTCAGCCCGGTCACACCGCCAGATGCAAGATGCTGTTTCCAGAATGCGATACCACCTGTGGGGACGGCAAACTCCGTTACGCCAACCTCTCCGGCACCACGACGCCCCCGAGGCATCTGACCGAATGGAAAGTAGGTCATGACCGAGCCCGGCGTGCCGATCTCATCCCCGTAATAAAGGTGATAAACCTCAGGCGCGTCGAAATTGACCGTCTTTTTCACCCGGCGCAGACCTAGGGTATTGGTGAAGAAAGCGTTGTTGATGCTGGCGTCTGCAGCCATCAATGTGACGTGGTGCAGCCCTTTGATGTCTCTGATCATGTTCTGCTCCTTGGCGAGTGTTCAACTTGCAACACAGATGGCGCATCGATTATTAAAGTGAATAGACAATAATATGGCTTTATTATTGACAAAAACGGAATTATTAAGCTGACATGATCGAGCTTAAGCCCATCCGCGTTCTGCGCGCCGTATCAGACCTGAAAAGCTTTTCCTTGGCCGCGCGCGAACTGGGCATCGCGCCGGCATCAGCAACGCGCATCATAGCGCAGCTTGAGAAAGACCTCGGCACTCAGCTTCTGGTTCGTACGACTCGGCAAGTTTCACTAACCAGCGCCGGCGCAACTGTCCTTGCGCAGTACAGACCGCTATTGGAGGGGTTTGAAGAGGTCACACGAAATCTTCGACGGGCCAATCAACCTGATAAGGGCCATCTGCGTCTGACCGCGCCGGTATCACTGGGTGTCACGTTGCTGCCGCAAGTGATCTCAGGGTTTCGTCTCGCCTATCCGAATATTTCAGTCGAGATCAACTTCACCGATACTCTACTCGATGTGATCGAGGAAAACTGCGACCTTGCTGTACGCGTATCCGGCCCGCCGACCGATAAATCGACAATTTGGCGCAAATTATGCGAAGTTCCGCGGCATATGATTGCTGCGCCATCTCTGTTTGAACGCATACCCCGGCCTGATCATCCGCGCGACCTGAACCCAGACTTTCTGATGTCATACAGCGCGCAAGGCCGCTCTGAAACTTGGGATTTTTCTCATGCAGGTGGCAACGTTTCAATTCAAGCAGGCAGAAAGATAATTTCCAACAATGGAGACTTCCTCTACGCTCTTGCGGTCGCAGGAGAGGGCATTTGTGTTCTACCGGATTTCATTACTGACAAGGGATTAGCTAGCGGGCAAGTCGTGCAGGTGATGCCAATCTGGTCTATCACGTCGTTATGGTTGACGCTGTACTACCCCCCGTACGAACAACTCCCACCGATCGTCGGAACGTTTGCAGAGTACTTTGAAAAATTCGTGCAGAACCATCCGAACCTGGAAACAAAAGTTTAAAGCAGCTTGGGCTGCAAATTTGAATGAAATCTGTTTGCCGAAAGCCACGAACTCCAGCCGTTTCAAACAGACTTTCACAGTACAAACTGTCTTCGCTTTGAGCAGACATTCAACATAAGGAGGTGAATGGCAGCAGTGTCCGCAGTGCAGACGTTCCAGCAAGTTGCAACGAACGACCGCTAAGCGGACAAAGCTGCCTTTCGTGTCGATGTTGTCAATCACAGTAAACAGACCCAATCCGGAAGTTGACCGCCACCCGGGGTGCTGGAACGAAGCGAGAAAGGGCATCAAAATGCGCTTGAATTGCGACTTTTTACTCCCTCGGCGTTGGACGTTTGCTAGCAACCAACTGACAATTCTCTCTTACGCTGCGCGTCTCTGATCAAAGCTGCAAGTCGATAGAAGCCATGAACCATCTTGGTGTATGGCATGAGCAGGAAGAACGTCAGAACCGATCCAAGGTGGATGGCAAGCAGCGCGGGCATCAGATCAGTTGAACCGAGGACGTAAAGGACCAGCCCGCTCAGCCCGACAAATCCGAGCAACAGGACAAACCCGATTTCGCCGCCCCATGCGGACGGGTCACCAAGCTCGCGATCAGACTTTTGCTTGAGAAAAACCATAGCTCCGCAACCCACTGTCAGCAGAATACCGCCTGAAACCCCAAAGAGTTTTGGCAGGGACCAGAACCCGTAGGGCGCGTGTAACGCGAACCCATAGTGCATAATCGTCGCCACCGAGGTCGAGGCAAAGCACAGCAGGAAGCCGTACATGATGGCGTGGTGAATGTGGCGTCGGCCCTGACTGAACCGGTCTTCGTCCTCGAAGTTGCAACCCTCGCCGTGGCCTGCGGCCAAGTCCTGCATCTTGCCAGCGCGTTTGAACGCAGCAGTCAGATCAGACAATTGGATGGGTTTGCCACCTACCTCCGCCCAATAGCGCCTCAGGCTGATAGCCAAGCTAAAGAGTGGCAACAAGAATGCCGGCGCGAAAATTGCGACCATCGCATTATGGGACAGGACGGCATAGAACCCTTCACCTCCGCTGGAACCAACAGCGCGAATTGCCCAGAACATCACGGCAAAACCGATGACGAGGGCCAGCGCGATCGCGCCACCGTGAGTATGGAACCGCCGCGCCAGAGGTTGGGGCCAGGCGAAGCTCTCCCAAGTGTCCCGCCGCACTTCGGCCAGAGCTTTCGGCAGGTTCAGATCGAACTCGTGCGGTGCCGTGTACTGACACGCATAGTAGCAACCTCGACAGTTGTGGCACAAATTAGCCAGTTGCGTGATGTCTCCATCCGAGAACGCGCGTTCCGCGTGCAGCGACGGGAAGACTGAGCAGTAGCCCTCGCAGTACCGGCAGGCGTTGCATATCTCAGCCTGTCGGCGAGCTTCTTGAAAAAGATCAGTTTGCATAGGCTGCAGCCTCACGTCCTGCGATGCGTCCAAAAACGGTCCCGATGGTCATGCCGAAACCGGCCAGATACCCCTGCCCAAGGATCGAACCCGCCATCGTCTCGCCCGCGGCCCACAGGTTTTTGATCTTGCCGTCTGGTGTCGAACACTGGGCCGTATCGTCGACCTTTAGCCCCAGATAGGTGAAGGTCACGCCAGTACGCAGCGAGTAGCCATAGAAGGGCGGATCGGTGATCGGACGAGCCCAGTTGGTTTTGGGTGGCGTCAGACCCGAGGTTGTGACCCCGTCCAACTCGGTTGGATGAAATCCGCTGGTGTCGCCGCAAGCTTCGTTGAATTCACTAACGGTTGCCTTCAACTTGTCGGCGGGTAGGTCCATCATGCCAGCCAGTTCCTCCAAGGTGTCCGCCTTTAGCGGAGGGAACACCGAGGGCATGAACAGGTTCAGCGACTTCGCATCGATGATCACATAGCCCACCTGATCCGGCTGCGCGGCGACCAGACGCCCCCAAATCGCATAGCGTTTGGGCCAGACGTCTTCGCCCTCGTCATAAAACCGCTCGGCATTTTTGTTCACGACGATCGAAAACGGCACGCAATCCAAACGAGTGACGATACCGCCGTCAAACTTCGGCGCGCGCCCGTCGATGGCAACGGCGTGACACTGGGTCGGGTCCCCAACACTTTCGACGCTTTGATCCAGCAGATCAGCCAGCACCACGCCCCGGTTATAGGGCGTTCCCCGGATCAGGAAGTTCTTCGCAGGCGCGCCCCATGCGCGAGTGAGCCAATCGGTATCTGCCTGAAACCCGCCCGCAGCAACGATGACGGCCTTGGGCGTGATGCGATGAGACTGGCCTTCATAGGTATAGTCTACCCACTCAATCTGATCGCCGTTCAGTTCAAGATGCGTCACGGCAGCTTCGTATAGCACGTCAACGCCCAAAGCTGCCGCGGTGCGGTAGTAGGCGTTCACCAGAGACTTCCCGCCCCCCATGAAGAAGGCGTTGGTCCGCGCCAGTGACAGTGTCCCGGACAGGGATGGTTGAAACCTCACGCCGTGTTCTTCCATCCACGTAAGGCATTCCTCGGAGGTTCGGATCGCGAGGCGAGCAAGACGTTCGTCGGTTTTGCCGCCAGTGACCTTGAGCAGATCTTCAAGATACTCATCTTCGCTGTATTTTTCGATCAGCGGACCCAGAGGTGCACCATGCATACAACGAAAATTGCGCGTATGACGGGAGTTTCCACCACGATAGGGTTTTGGCGCTGTCTCGAGAATCAGAACACGGGCGCCTGCCTCGGCAGCAGTCATTGCAGCGCATAGAGCAGCATTCCCGCCGCCGATCACAGCGATGTCATAAGCTTCCTTTTGGGTGGTCATATCCTGTCTACCTAATGGTTTTCGTCGGTTGTCCGGTCGCGTTCTTGCAACGCTCGAATACGCATCCGTTGTGCGGCCTGAATATGCGCGCGCATTTCTTTTTCAGCCGCAGCGCCATCGCGGGCCTTTAAGGCAGCCATGACGCGCTTATGCTCGGCCACTGCTGTCTCGGCCCGGTCACCCTCCAGCAATTGTGATGGCCCAAGGATCAACAGCGCTTTTTGCAAAGACAACATAGACTTGGAAAGAAACCGATTCTTTGCTGCGTCCAAAAGTGTGGCGTGAAAAATCCGGTTGATCCGAGCCGCTTCCGAGCCTGTGCCAGCCTCGGCCAAGCGATCATTCAAAACGCACAGCTCGTCCAATTCGACATCCGACGCTGCACGTGCCGCTAGTCGTGCCGCGGTTCCCTCGAGCACCGCGCGCATCTCATAAAGCTCCATTACTTCGGCATAATCGAGGCTGCGTACGGTTGCGCCCTGCCGTGGCACATGAGTTACCAGCCCGTCGGACTCCAACTGCCGGATAGCTTCGCGCACAGGGGTGCGACTGACGCCTAATCGTTCTGACAACTCAATCTCGCGTAGGCGTTCGCCAGGCTGAAGTGTGCCATCCCGAATCTCATCCAGCAGGTGTTGATACGCTGAATTGCCTTGTGGGCCAGTCTGATAGGGGTCGTCTTGAATGGTCATCGAGCGCTCACTTGTATTCTTGCGTCCACTTGTATACATTTGGATACGATATGAGTCAATATTATCGAAAGCCGTGCCTTGTCCACCCAAAACAAAACACCCTCTTTCCTGACAAAGCGGGCCGTAACACTGGTCCTTGCGCTGCTGGGCACCGGAGTATTTTGGGCGTTGAACCTGCCACTGCCCTTTCTATTCGGCCCAATGAGTGCGTGTCTGATCGCCGCCCTAGCGCATGCCCCTATGGAAGGTTTTGGTCAGATATCGGTTGCAGCGCGCACCATACTCGGCGTTGCAGTTGGGGCTTCGATTACCCCTGCACTTTTTGTCGGATTGCCGAAGATGGCCGCGTCTATAGCACTGGTCCCGTTCTTCATCCTGCTGATCGCGCTGGTAGGCGTACCATTCTTTCGTAAGATTTGGGGTTTTGACTCCACGACCGCGTTTTATGCTGCCATGCCAGGCGGATTGCAGGACATGATCATCTTTGGCGCCGAAGCAGGCGCCAACTCGCGTACGCTATCCCTGATCCACGGTACGCGCGTGCTGATCATCGTGGCACTGGCCCCACTGTTTCTGACAGTGTTCTACGATGCCCAGCTCACCAACCCAATCGGAGAGCCTGCGCGCGACCTGCCAATACATGAGTTGGCGCTGATGGTACTGGCCGCCCTTGTAGGCTGGAAAGGCGGTGAGAGGATCGGCCTGTTCGGAGCATCTATCCTCGGTCCAATGATCCTGACAGCGGCTCTGTCACTGGGTGATTTTATTCATACTCGACCGCCTCGCGAGGCCATACTTGCAGCGCAATTCTTTATTGGTTGCGGGATCGGCGTGAAATTCGTGGGCGTCACTTGGGTCGAACTCCGCCGGGTGGTTGCAGCGGGCTTCGCCTATGTCATCGTCCTTGCGATCCTCGCAGCCGCTTTCACCGCCGTTGTCACTACGTTGGGCTTCGGTCAGCCGGTTGAGGCTTTCTTGGCCTTTGCCCCCGGCGGACAGGCAGAGATGACGGTCTTGGCCATCGTTTCTGGCGCGGATCTGGGCTTTGTGATCACGCACCACCTGACAAGGATCGTGCTGGTAATCATCGGCGCGCCCATAGCAGCCAACCTTATTCTGCGCTGGTCCAAACCTCGGAGTTGATCATGTGAATAGGGGCACCTTCAGCAAAGGCATTCACCTGATCGAAAATGTCTGCAAATTGCAGGTCGAATTCGTCCTCAGTCACAAAACCTATATGTGGTGTCGCAATCAGGTTTGGGTGCGATAGCAAGGGGTCATTCGGGTCGGTGAGCGGCTCGGTATCGAAGACATCAATTGCGGCCTTCCCAGGGCGACCAGCGTTCAGCGCGTCCAACAAAGCACCCGGAGCGATCAGCCCGGCCCGGGAGGTGTTCACAAACATCGCGCCCGGTTGCATCTGCGAAAAATCTGACGCTGTGATGATACCGTTCGTGTTGGGCTTCAGGCGAACATGGACCGAGACAACATCACTGTTGGCAAAGAACGCTTCGCGGCTTGTAGCAATCTGCACGCCGTCGGCCTGCGCGCGTGCCCGACCTTCATCCGAAGACCACCAAACCACATTCATCTTGAATGCCTCGGCATAGCCAGCAACAGCGCGGGCGATACGCCCATATCCATACAGTCCCAACTGTCGCCCTCTCAGAGTCTTGCCAACTCCGGCCTGCCAACGCCCCGTTTTGACCGAAGCCATCTGCGCAGGCAAATCGCGCATCCCGACCATGATCAGTGCCCATGTCAGTTCGGCTGCGGCATATGAAGGCGTCCCACCATGCATGTTCGAACACAGCAGCACGCCATTATCCGAGCATGCCTGCAAATCGACATGCGGATACACGCTGCGCTGACTGATCAATTTCAGGTTTGGAAGTTTTTCAATCAAATCCCGGGTGATCTTGGTGCGCTCGCGAAACAAAACCAGCGCCTCAGCCTCCTGCAAGCGTGCGGCCAATTCGCCGGTATCCTCGACATGATCTGTCCAGACCTTCACGTGATGGTCGGACAGTTTTCCGAAGCAGGGAAGGTCCTGCAGTGTATCGAACCAATCATCCAGAATGTGAACTTTCATCGACTTTCTATACCCTGACTTTTGTTCAGTTTTCTTGGCGTCGGCACAAAATCAAGTTTATCGAGTGCTTCAAGCGCATTGCGAACCCGTTCGCGTTGATCCAACAGATGGTTGAATTGCTCATCGCAACCGGCAATCGGTGTTGGGTATTCCGCGATATCCTTCCGCAGAGCCGACTGCGCCAGCCTGAGTTCCTGACGCGCGATATCAAGGCATTCGGAATAGTCGTCCATCGTGGTATCCTCATTAGGTATACCATAGTATACTTAATGAGGATTGCTACTTCAACTGCCGTTCCACTCAGATTCCGGTACATAAACATGTCCATCTGCCAATTTACGCGCAGTCCTCACCAGACCGGCAGAAATAACGTTGAACTCCCCGACGTTCGAGAAGTCCACCAGAACGTCGATCTTGCCTGAAGCGTGCTCCAACACAACTTCAGCCGGGCTTGAATTCGGGCGATCAAGCAAACCGTCGGCGACGGTACCGGGCGTCAAAGCGCAAGACGCCATGCATTGCGCACCTGTAACGGCCAGTGTCGGGTGAGTTTTCCATGGCATGAAATACCGAACCGCAAGAGTTCCACCCTCTCTGGCGGGTGCGATCAACCCGAATTTCGGAGTTACCGATTTCGAGACGTCCCCCATACCCATCAGTTCTCCGGCTTCGATCCGCACGGCCTCCATCCGATCAAAAAAAGCACGGTTGGCATCCAGCTCTTCGACGCTTTCATATCCTGTCAGTCCGAAATCCTCAGCTCGGGCTATCGCCATCGGCACAGCGACATCCATGCAAGTTAGCTCGACCCCCTGCACTGTATCGCGCAAATTTCCAGTGGGTAGAAATGCACCAGTTGCCGAACCCACAACGCCCATGAAACTCAGCTGCACCGGTGCAGAATGGCCGGGGACTCCGGCGATTTCCACATCGCCGTCGTACACCAACTCACCGCCCGGGGTCTGCACTTTGGTAACGACACGGGCGCCTGTATTGACAGCGCGAATACGGATTTCGGTTTCATCGCCGTTGGGCTGGAACAATCCCATTTCGATCGCAGCTGGACCAACTCCTGAGAGGATGTTCCCGCAGGTGGGTTTGAAATCGACCCGCTTTTCATCAACAGAAACCTGCGCGAAGAAATAGTCGATATCGGCCCATTCGTCCTCGCTGACTGAAAGCATCGCCACTTTGGTCGTCACTGCGTTACCACCACCGATCCCGTCGATGTTGAGCGCTTGTCCAGCCCCGATGGCAGCGACCAGAACATCGGCCAAAGTGTCCAAATCTTCGGGCAGATCAGAGCGTCGAAAATAAGGTCCTCGGGAAGTGCCGCCGCGCATGAAAACATATGGGATTGCTGTCTGGGTCATCGCGAACCCTCCTTTACAAACCGTTGATATTTCGAATTTCAGCGCTGCCCAGCCCGCCAGATTGGCCGGCCGGGCAACCGTGGAGCGCTTAATTGAGCGGCCATGGCAGGTTCACCATGTCTTGCAGCAGACCCGGCGGGAAATCCCTGTTCAAAGCGCCGGCCATGAAGCACATGAAACCGATGCCACAAGCCGTCAGGAGCAGCGTCATCTGCCAGCTGGACCCGGCGCGAATGCGGAAAAATGCGATCAGGAACCCGATCAGGGCTAGGATAAAACCCACTACCCAAGTGGCCGCGATCAAACCTGCAAACCAGGCGAGCGTTGACCAAAGTCCATGTGGCGCGCTCGCATCTTCGCCGGCGAGTTCCTTGTCAGCAAAGATCGCATCCCCCTCGGGTCGCCGCATCATCTGGATCAACAGAATGACGCAGCAGAACAGCGACACGCTGCCGATCACAAGCGGGATGATCTTGTCGGTCATGTTGTAGTCAGGGATCATGTTGGCATTGACCAACGCCACGATCAGATAGGCCATGATCACTAGCAAAAAGATCAGCGGCGCGCGCTTGCTTCCGGATTTGACCTCACCTTCGGCCATGATCATCTTGGCCTGCCGAATGCCCAGAATGACCGAAACCACAGTGACCACGATCAGGACGATCACGATCGGGCTAAAGACATATTCCATGCCTTCTGCAAAGCTTTTGCGGAAGCGGAACGAAGCGATCTGGAACGCCTGGTTGGTGAATTTCTCAACCGAGTTCGACAGAACGAAGCCGATCAGAAAGGCCGGGCGCGACCAGTCAAAGCGGCGCAGGAAGATACCGATCAAGCCGATGACAAACAGGGCCAGAAGGTCTTCGAAGTTTTGTCCGGACTGGAACGCTGCGAAGCTGATCAGCATGAATAGGAATGGCGCCAGATAAGTGAAGCGGATCGTCGTGAGCTTGGCGATACCGCCGGAGGCCGCGATGCATAGGATGGTGCCGACCACGTTGGCCAATGCCAGCAGCCAGACGATCGAATACGTAATATCGAGGTTGTCCTTGAGCATGCTTGGGCCGACCTCGATATCGCCGGACCCCAACAGGGCGACCGCACCGATGAAGATTGCCATAGAGCCGGAACCGGGAATGCCGAACAGCAGGGTTGGAACCAGCCCTCCACCTTCTTTGGCGTTGTTCGAACTTTCCGGTCCAATGACACCCCGCACTTCACCCTTGCCGAAGTTGCTTTTATCTTTAGTCGATTGAACCGAATGGCCATAAGCGATCCAGTCAACAACCGAGCCACCAAGGCCGGGAATGACACCGACAACCACGCCAATGATTGAACAGCGGACTGACAACCAGATGTTTGCAGCCCAGTCTTTGACGCCATCAAGCCAGCCCGCGCCCAGTGAGGCACCCTTAGCAATGGATCGGTCTTGACGCAGCAGCGAGACGATTTCCGGCACCGCAAAAATACCCAAGCCAACGATGACCAACTTCAAACCATCGGTCAGGTAGGGAATGTCATAAGTCGCCATACGCAGCGACCCGCCTGCGTCCGCCTCGCCAATCGTACCGACCATCAAACCCAGCCCTGCGGCCGCGACACCCTTCAGTGGGATACGTCCGGCTAAGATAGCGACCATCGACAAGCCAAGAATGGTGATCATCAGCATCTCGGGCAGACCAAATGCCAGAACGATGGGCCGCGCGACCAGGATGAACATGGTCAAAAAAGTTGCACCGACCAAACCGCCGAAAAGCGATGAAGCAAAGGCCGCTGACAATGCCCGCGCGGCTTCGCCTTTCTTCGCCATCGGGAAACCATCCAACACCGTAGCCTGCGAGGCAGAGCTACCTGGGATGCCCATAAGAACTGACGCGAAGGTGTCAGAGGTCGGCACAACGGCGACCATCCCGATCATCAACGCCAATCCAAGGATCGGGTCCATACCGAACATGAAAGGCAGCAATAGGGACAGACCAGCAATACCGCCAAGCCCAGGGAAAACACCTACGGCCAGTCCCATAACGACACCGAGAACAAGATATCCCAGAACGATAGGTTGCAGGATCAGACCCCACGCGTCACTAAGCGCAGGAACAGCTGTGGCGAAAACCTCCATAGCGGCCGCCTTTCATAAATTGTCTTGTGTTTGGAAAAGCGCGCGCCCGACATTGGGGCACGCGCGGTGGTGTTTGGGCTTAGTTCAGCTCGACACCATAGGCTTCTTTGAGCCAGTTCAGAACGTAGGCTTTGGCGTTGTCGTCGACGTTTGTCGCGGTTTGCAATGCCGCTTTAGAGCCGTCACCTACGAACACTGGGTATTTGCCCACGCGCTTTGAGGAGATGTCGGCAAAGTCGCCGCGCTCCGTCACAGCCTGGAACGCTGCTGTGTATGCGTCGACCACTTCCTGAGGTGTATCACCCGGCAGGAACGCCAGCTTCTGAACCGGGAACCCGGCTACAAAGAACGCTTTCCACGCATCCCATGCCTCACCGCTGGTTTCACAACCATCGGTGGCTTCACATACTTCCTTAAATGTCGGGATATCTGGGAAGGTCGGGTCACGGACGATATTACCATCCGCATCCAGCGCCCCCCAGGTCATCATCGGCACGGCCTGACCGGATTCAACCAGCGGGGCCGATCCACCCAGATAGCCGGACGAGGTCTGATAATCGATGTTGGCTTCACCTCGCTCGAACATCAGACGACCATCGCCACGGCCTTTGATGCCAAAAACAGGCTCAACACTCATGCCCAGCATTTGCCATGCCAGCAGCGGCACAAGGTCAAGGCGTGTCGCGCCCTGCGATCCGTAAATGAAGTTTGTGTCTTTCAGTGCGTTCGCGGAACCATCAAACTTTGCTCCGTCTTCGGCATTCAGATAGGCAACACCACCGGTTCCCGACGCCATAACCGGGATCCAGTCGTTGTATTCATAGCGCACGCGAGGATCGCTCAGCAGATATGGGAATTGAGTTGAACCGGAGGTGCCAAACAGCAGCGTGCCGTCATCATGGCTCTGCTCCTGGAACCAGTTTGCGCCTTTGGTTGAACCAGCGCCCGGCATAAATTTCACAACAACAGTGGGTTGGCCCGGCAGGGCTTCGGACAGAAGTGGCGCAAAGAAGTTGGCCCATTTGGCGGAGCCACCCGTTTCCGAGAACGGGATGACCCATTCAATGGTCTTGCCCGAGAAATCGACCTCGGCAGCGGCAGGTGCGGCGATACCGGCCGCGGCGATCAGCCCCACGACGGCGCGACGGGTGAAGTTGGAAATGGTCATTGGTTCCTCCCTGTTGACCAGACAACCACGCTAGCGCCCTCTGCGCCACCGTGATCGCAAATAGAACTGTGGGGTTGATTCCCCCTCCCATCTGGCAATCATGGAGCGCCAACCTTGCGCGAAACTTGCAGGAGCCCGAATGCGGATCGTCATAATCGAGGATAACGAGACCCTCGCCAACGCTATTGCGTATCGTCTGCGTGACCGCGGTCATGCGGCAGAAGTGCTTGCGGACGGCGACGAGGCTGACTTGTATCTTGCGCAAGAAGGCGCAGACTTGGTTGTTCTGGATATAAATTTGCCCGGACAATCTGGGCTGGAGATCCTGAAATCTCTTCGCAATCGTGGCGATGGCGTACCGGTGATCTTGCTTACAGCACGTGCCGAAACAAGCGACCGGGTTTCAGGTTTGGATATGGGTGCAGATGATTATCTGGTTAAGCCGTTCGAAATGGACGAGCTGGAAGCACGCATCCGGGCGCTTTCTCGACGCAAAGATCTCGACTACGGAGCTAAGGAGAGCATCGGAGGCCTAGAGTTCGACCGCGCCGCACGTCAGGTCAGTGTCCGAGGCGAAGTTATGGATATACCGCGGCGGGAAATCGCGGTGCTTGAATGCCTGTTGGAGCGCAGGGGCAGAATTGTTCCCAAAAGCCAGCTTACAGATTACGTCTATGGCGTGGGTGCCGATGTCGAGGCCTCGGCAGTTGAGCCTCATGTATCTCGGCTGAGAAAACGTCTTCAAGATCTCGGTATTGGAATTAAAACAGCCCGTGGTCTCGGGTATCTGCTTGAGGTGCAGAAGTGATCAATCACGGCTCGCTCAGGTTAAGACTGTTCATTCTTATCCTAACCCCCTTGATACTAATTGCCGCTCTGCTTGGTCTTTGGCGCTTTATGATTGCGCAGAAAACGGCTCAGGAATTGTTCGACGACAGCCTGTTATCTGCTGGTCTCGCAATATCGCGAGATGTTGCGATTTCAGGCGGTGACGCACTGTCACCAACGACACGCAGCATGATCCGTGACGCGTCAGGCGGAGAGATTTTTTACCACGTGACGGGACCCGGCGGCATCTATGTGACAGGCTATGCCTACCCTCCGGCAGCCACCAACCCGACTGCTGAAGAGGTGTACAAGCCGCAGTTTTTCGAAGCACTTTACCGCCAAGAACCGGTCCGCGTTCTTAAGATGACGGAACGAGTGACCATAGAAAATCTAATCGGAGATGCGACAGTTACAGTCTGGCATCGTATGGCGGATCGCAATGCGTTTGCGAATGAACTGTCAATCCGCGCTGGAATTCTCATGGGAATTCTGCTGGCCACGCTCGCCATTGTAGTTTGGTTCGGCGTCGCTCGTGGCCTGAGGCCTTTGCTGGATTTGCAGGACGCAATTGACCTGCGTTCACCAGATGACCTCAGTGAGATTAAGCGCCCTGTCCCGATCGAAGTTCAGGGTGTTGTTAGAACCCTGAACCGGCTTTTTGGTCAGGTGGAAAAAAGTATCAACGCCCATCAAGTGTTTATATCCGAAGCTGCACATCAGCTGCGGAACCCAGCGGCCGCGGTGCAATCGATGGCCGAAGCGCTGCAGGACGCGAAAACGGATGGCGACCGAGAAAAACGCATCTCCGAGCTTGTTGCGGCTGCAAAAAACTCAGCGACAGTGGCGGAACAGCTGTTATCACTTGAAAGGCTCAGGCAGCCGACGCACCAAGACCAAATGGATAAAATTGACTTCCGCTCGGTCGTTGAGGAGGCCTGCGCGGAGATGGGAGTTCACATCCTAGCAAAGGGTATCGAGTTCGACGTCACGATACCTGAGACGGCGGTCCCGGTAACCGGTGACCGGGTCTTTCTGATTGAGGCTCTAAAGAACCTGTTGGACAACGCAATCAAACACGGTGGCACAATGTTGAGCCAAATTTCAGTGGTGCTGCGGTGTGACGGCAAATACGTCAATCTAACCGTGGCCGATGACGGTGCTGGCCTGTCGCCAGACCAAAGCGAAGCGGCATTTAATCGGTTTTCTCAGTTGGAATATTCGGAGGGCAGCGGATTGGGGTTGTCAATCGTATCCGCAGTGGCGGAGCGCCACGGAGGAATGATCGAAATCAACCAAGTCGAAAGAGGAGCGAGCATTACGCTTGAGATTCCCATGGTCCTGTAAGCTGTTTCTAATTTCACTCGGAACCCAAAACCAGTCAAAGTCAACGCGAGTTTCTTCGATTGCTGCTAAATTCAGGTATTCGCCCTGAGCGAAGAACGCAGCTCTCAAAATCTATATCTATGTCGTCTTTGGGCTCGCTGCAGACGTTCGGCAGAATTCATTCAACCTTTGCTGCGCGCACAAAGCGGACATTCCCATCTAGTAGACTCGGATGGAAGTCGATTGGTTCTTCGGGTCACAAAAAACCTCTTCAAAGACGTTCGCGGTTCGTTGTACCGGAGCGTGCACCTATAGGTTGCGCGCGCTTCGGTTTTTTTGCAGATACGCTCGATGCCTCCCAAGATTTCTGCCTTATGCCAACAACCAGATTTTACGTTAAGCTGACCCAAGCTGCATTCCTTGAAGAGCTTTGCACGCACGCGGCAACAAATTTTACGCCATTAAGCCCGTCATGAACCGTTGGATAAACAACGGACGCGTCGGTTGAAATCCCATTTCGGAAAGCTTGGATCGCCTCAGCAGCCTCTCCATAGATATTGGCGAAACCTTCAAGATACCCCTCGGGATGGCCCGGAGGGACCCTGCTCAACCGATTTGCAGCGTCACCAGCTCCAGCTCCATTTCGTGTGATCAGACGCTTGGGTTCGTTGTAGGGCGTGAACCACAGGTAATTGGGATCTTCCTGAGACCACTCCAACCCACCTTTTTCGCCATAGACGCGCAAACGAAGTGCGTTTTCATTGCCGGGGGCCACCTGAGAAGACCACAGCATACCACGCGCTCCGCCTTCGAAGCGAAGCAAGACGTGCGCATTGTCATCGACTTTGCGCCCCGGCACAAAGGCCTGCAAGTCTGCCGCCAGGCTTTCCGCATTAAGCCCGGTTACAAAGCATGCGAGGTTGTAAGCATGGGTTCCGATGTCACCGGTTGATCCACCCGCGCCCGAGCGTTCTGGATCGGTTCGCCACTCCGCCTGTTTGAAATCCTGCTGCTCGGTCAGCCAATCCTGCGGGTACTCAACCTGAACTACGCGGATCTTGCCAATATCGCCGTTGGCAACCATTTCACGCGCCTGCCGAACCATTGAATAACCTGTGTAATTGTGGGTCAAAATGAATAGAGCATTCGCGCTTTCTGCTGCTTTGACCAGCTTTTTTGCATCGGCAAGTGTCGAGGTGAGTGGCTTGTCACAAATGACGTGAATACCGCGTTTCAGGAACTCACGCGCAGCTGCATAGTGAACGTTATTTGGCGTGACAATTGAGACGGCCTCGATCCCAGATTTCAGCCGAGCTTCCCTGATTGCCATTTGTTTGAAGTCTTCATAGACCCGTTCAAGCCCCAATGCTTGCCCACTTTCAAGAGATTTCTCTGGCGTTGAAGACAAAGCACCGGCTACCAGCTCGAACTTGTCGTCCAGTCGCGCGGCTATGCGATGAACGCCGCCTATGAAGGCGTCGTTTCCGCCACCAACCATGCCAAGGCGAATACGACCCGAGGTTTCTTCACTGCGTCCTGTGACCATCACTCAATCCCCAGCATTTTACGATTGGCGGCTTCGTCTGCGCCACCATCAGCGAAATCATCAAAGGCTTTCTCGGTCACACGGATGATGTGATCTGACACAAACTGAGCGCCCTCGCGCGCTCCATCTTCGGGGTGTTTGAGACAGCACTCCCATTCGACCACAGCCCAGCCATCAAAGTCATTCGCGGCCATTTTTGAGAACACAGCCCCGAAATCCACCTGACCATCGCCCAGTGAGCGGAACCGCCCGGCCCGATCTACCCAGCTTTGATACCCGGAATAAACACCCTGCCGGCCGGTTGGATTGAACTCGGCATCTTTGACATGGAACATCCGGATCCGATCTTTGTAGATGTCGATATTGTCCAGATAGTCGAGGCATTGCAGCACGTAATGCGACGGGTCGTATAGCATGCAGGCCCGTGGGTGATTGCCTGTCCGCTCGAGAAACATCTCGTACGTAACACCATCGTGGAGGTCCTCTCCGGGGTGGATTTCATAGCAGACATCGACACCGCATTCATCAGCGTGATTCAGGATGGGCACCCAGCGACGCGCAAGCTCATCAAATGCCGTTTCAATCAAGCCGGCAGGGCGCTGCGGCCAAGGATAGACATATGGCCATGCCAGCGCGCCTGAGAATGTCGCATGTGCCGAAATGCCCAAATTTTTCGAAGCGGACAGCGCTTTTTTGACCTGGTCCACGGCCCATTCTTGTCGGGCTTTCGGGTTCCCCCGGACGCTTTCGGCCGCAAAGCCATCAAACGCACTGTCATAGGCTGGGTGAACAGCCACAAGCTGGCCCTGAAGGTGTGTTGAAAGTTCCGTGACTTCGACACCATTTTCCCTGGCTTTGCCTTTGAAGTCATCGCAATAACCTCTGCTAGAAGCGGCCTGTTCTAAGTCGAACAACCGTCCATCCCAACTGGGAACCTGAACGCCTTTGTATCCACAATCAGCCGCCCATTTTGTGATCGCGTCCCACGAATTGAACGGCGCTTCGTCCCCCGCAAACTGTGCAAGAAACAAAGCTGGACCTTTGATCGTTTTCATAAAATTTCCTCCCCAAAACCTAAGCCTCTATGGCGGTAAATTTTCCTTTAGATAGATATCGATACGGATACGTTCCTGAGCTTTGTTGAACGGGACTTTGTCCGAAGTCGCACGCAACAGGCGAACGGCCGAACGAACAATGTGCCCAGTGTCTTGCGAGATTAAGGCGTCAAATGTGCCAAGCCTAAGCGCCTCACGACTGAGTGGAGTAAGCTCATGAGCTATAATCACCAGATCTTTGCTGAGCTTGTTCTCTGAAAGAAATTGAATCAGGCCTGCGTTGCCCGCTGCTGACGAGTATATTCCGACCAGATCCGGATAGGTTTCAAAGATTTCGGGCATCATCTTGTAAATCAGATCCGGGTCATCCCGGCCCTCGACAGACGCTACGACTTGGAGGTGCGGAAATTCCTCAGCCACAACAAGGTCAAAGCCTTGGCGACGCTCGAGATGGTCACGCGCCAATCGGGATCCTGTGAGAACCAAGACCTTGCCTTCGCGATGGACAAATCTACCCATCAGCTGAGCGGCGGTTCGTCCTGCCGAAACGTTATCAATTCCCACAAAGTGGTCTCGCTCAGAACTGGGCAAGTCAGACACCAAGGCGACCACCGGAACGCCTTTGTCCCTGAGCCTTTTTACGGCATCCCGGACAGAAGGCGTTTCGGGTCCGAAAACTGCGACTCCGTCTACATCCAAACTGTCGACAGCATCCAGAATGTTGACGATATCTTGCGGCTCGAACGGCGCGACCTTCTTTATCGCAATGCGGGTCCGCTCGATAAATTGGTCAGGGGATTGATCTGCGATCTGGCTGCTGATTGCCTCTACAAACTCGTTGTCCGTGTCCGGCAGAACAAAGAGGAAGTTGTAAACTCGGTTTCGTGCAAGGTTGGCCGCAGCGGTATCGCGAACATATCCCAGCTCATCAATTGCCTTTTGCACTTTCTGTACGGTTACGGCCCGAACGCCGGGACGTCTGTTCAAGACCCGGTCAACAGTCGCTAGGCTAACACCCGCAACGCGCGCGATGTCATTAACGGTTGGCTTTTTCACCAATTCTAATCTTTGTTTTTGGTCTTCCACGTGTTCTTCAGCCCTCAATCTCCCGCGCTAAGCCTTCAAACAACAAAGCAACAGCCTCAGCGCCGGGATCGTTATGTCCAACAAGGTTTTCTTCGGGAACATAGGCCGCGCGGCCTGCCTTCGCACGACGAATATTCGCGGTGTTGTTCGCGCCTTCGCGGGCAGCCTCGGCCGCATGCGTCAGACCAGATGGCAGTGCCGCAAGCGCCGGTGCCAGAGCGTCAATCATTGTCCTGTCACCGACCTTGGCGCCCCCAACCTGGCTGACGCGATTCAGACCTTCAACCAGAGACTTCGATACCGAAGCCCCGCTCGCACAGGCATCTCCAGCTGCGTTGAAGAAAATTGCAAGTATCACGCCGGAAGAACCACCCATTGTCTGGCTTAACTCATTGCCCAACGCCGGAAACAGTTGTGTCAAATCGGCAAGCGGCATGCGGTCAAGACTTCCTTGCAATGCTCTTGCGGCAGTCGCCAATGTGCTTCCTGTATCGCCATCCCCAGATTTCGCGTCTAGCTCGTTTAGATTCTTCTCTGCGTTGATGAGCAATTCAGACAGCCGGGTGATCGTTTCCCTTGTGGTGGGATTGTGCGAGGGGATTGGATCGATCGGAGTCAGGCCATCAGGCAATGGTGCAACTTTGATCGGGTCGATGGAATTCACCCCGGGCCACGCGGCCAGATCAACGGGTGCTTCAAGGGCTGACAAATCGTCCTGATCTACAGGCAGAATGGAAACCGAAAACCCGTGCATATCCAGCGATGTCATCATTGGTGCCGGGCCAATTATATGATGGGCAATACCAGTCTCGAACAAGGCATGTGTGAGGACAGCCATTTCCAGCGGAGTTGTAGAGCCTAGGTTGTTGACCAACGCCACACAGTCCCCGGTGCCCACCCTTTGCTTCAGCTTCTCCACTACTGTGGACATAGCCGATACGGCATTTGAGAACTCGACTTGCTGTACACCAGGTTCGCCATGGATGCCCAATCCAAGCTCTGCTTTGCCAGGGGCAATCCGGTCTTCTTTTGGAGAACCCGGAACGGTACAGGTGTCCAAGCTCATTCCGATGCTGACAACCTTTGCTATGGTGTTTCTTGCTGCGGTGGTAACGGTATCTAGGTCAGCACCGCTTTCAGCAAGCGCTCCGGCTATTTTGTGAACGAACAACGTACCCGCCACGCCACGTGGTTGCGGAAGGTCGGGTAGGGCGATGTCATCATCGACAACGACCATTTCAACCTTGCGGCCCAATGCGCGGGCGCGTTCCGCTGCCAGTCCAAAATTCAATCGATCTCCAGTGTAATTCTTGACGATAAGCAGGCACCCTGCCTCACCTGTGACCGCAAGAATACCTGCCAGAACCGCTTCGACTGACGGGGACGCAAACACTTCCCCACATACTGCAGCTGTCAGCATACCGGCGCCAACAAAGCCCGCATGGGCGGGTTCGTGACCAGACCCTCCGCCGGACACCAAAGCGACTTTCGACTTGTCCCAATCTGACCTCAAGACAACCTTGATGTGCGGGTAGCCGTCCAACCGGATAAGTTGTCCTCCGGAGGAGGTCAGAAGGCCGTCTATCGCCTCGGTTACCAGGGTTTCTTTTGTGTTGAGGAACTGGGCCATGCTTTTGCTCCTTAATTCACACGCGCGCCGGACGCGTCAAAATACAACGGGTTGTGGGGGCGGATTTTTATAATCTTTCCAGATGGGTAGTCCTGATGGACATCGATCAGGGTCACCACCGGGTGACCATTCAGATCCAAATGCAGCCGTGTTTGGTCTCCCAGATGCTCGGCGCGTATCACGCGCGCCTCGCTGCCTTCGCCTTCGATGATGTTTTCCGGGCGCAGGCCGATCTGCGGGCCTTTGTGATCGCCTCCGAACAACTCGGACGGCAGGATGTTGATCCGTGGCAGTCCCAACCGGCTGGCGACGTAAACACTGCCCGGGTTTTCATAGATGTCCCGGGGTGTTCCGTATTGAACCAGCCTGCCGTTTTCCAAAACGCCGATATGTGTCGCCATTGTCATGGCTTCGACCTGATCATGCGTCACGTACAGTAAGGTCGACCCCAGATCGGCCTGAATCCTTTTAAGCTCGACCCGCAAATCCGCCCGAAGCTTGGCGTCCAAAGAGCTGAGCGGTTCATCCATCAGGAAAATCTGTGGGTCACGCACAAGCGCACGTCCGATTGAAACGCGCTGCATTTCACCGCCGGACAGTTCAGTTGCTTTGTTGTCCAGCTTGTGCGGAATTTGCAGGATCTCAGCGACTTCGTTAACCTTCCTCGTGATCTCATCCTCTGGTGTCTTCAGGATCGGCGACCGCAAAGGGAAAGACAGGTTCTCGCGCACCGTCATATGCGGGTACAGCGAGTATTGCTGGAAGACCATCGCCACATCGCGCTGGGCAGGTGTATCTATACCGACGTCACGCCCGGCAATGCGTACTGATCCAGAGTCCAGTTTCTCAAGCCCGGATATCAATCTCAGCGTCGTTGTTTTTCCAGCGCCAGTCGGACCCAACAACACCACAAAGGCACCGTTGGGGATCGTCATCGAAATACCGTCCACCGCTTTGACGTTGCCAAATGACTTCGAGATATTCTCCAAAACGACTTCAGCCATTGCTCAGTACCTCGTCGTTCAGAGCGGACCTCAACGCGCGTCCGGTGGATCTTTCAAAAAGGGTTACAGCAGGTGAGCGGAACTCCAATCCAACGGTCTCACCGGGACTGACGACCTCGCGTGCATCAATTCGCGCTTTCAGTTCACCGTTCGGGCTTTGCAGTGTAACGATTTGGGTGGTCCCCAGGTATTCTGCTGCCAGGACTCTGGCCCGGTATTCGCTCCCATCCGACAGAAAAACATGCTCGGGGCGAACGCCAAAAACCAAGTCACCTTCCGCCCCTTCCATCAACCTCGGCACGGCTTCGTCATGGCCATTCAGCCGAACCATTTCCGAACCAGGCTCGACCTTTCCCTCAAACGGCAGGAAATTCATCGAAGGAGACCCGATAAAATCCGCAACGAACATCGTCGCTGGTTTGTCGTAGATTTCCTGGGGTGTACCGAATTGCTCGATCACAGCGTTGTTCATCACAACGATCTTGTCGCCCATTTGCATGGCTTCTAACTGATCGTGTGTGACGTAAACAGTGGTTGCGCCCATGCGATCATGAAGCGCGCGCAATTCTTCGGCCATATGCTCCCGAAACTCGGCATCCAAGGCGCCCAGCGGTTCGTCCATCATGAACGCTTTGGGTTCGCGAACGATCGCGCGGCCCAGCGCCACGCGCTGCCTGTCGCCACCTGACAGTCCACCTACGGGGCTATCGAGAATGTCGTTGATCCCCAGAATTCCCGCGACTTCCTCTACTTTGGCTTTGACCGCAGCACGCGGCATGCCCTGCGATATCAGGGGGTAGCTGATATTTTTGCGCACGTTCATGTGAGGATACAGCGCAAACATCTGGAACACGAATGCAATGTCTCGCTCTGATGGGGGCCGCTGGCTGATCTCCTCACCGTCCAGGTAGATTTCACCTGACGTTGGAAGTTCCAAGCCTGCGATCATCCGCAGTGTCGTCGTTTTTCCGCAGCCAGAGGGCCCTAGCAACATGAAAAACTCACCGTCCTCAATCGTGAACGAGCTTTCGCGAACAGCCGTGAAATCGCCGAACATCTTCTTTACGTTTTTGACTACGATCTGGGCCATTTCTACTCCGGGAAATGGCTGACGATGATGAACATGACGGTTCCGATCAGCGTGACGATGAAAGAGTAGGTGAAGGCCCAAAGGACAAAGGGCTGCATCAGCATAAAGACACCCAGCGCAATAAGGATGGTTGCGACCATCTCCCATGGGCCGCGGCGAAATCGCAACAATCCGTTAAGAAACCCGCTCATTTGCGTACGGCTCCGAATGTGATCCCACGCAGCAAGTGTTTGCGCATCAGGATGGTGAATATCATGACAGGGATCAGGAAGATCGTGGCACCTGCCGCCACAGCAGGCCAATCCAGGCCGCCAATACCGATAATGGTTGGGATGAACGGTGGTGCAGTCTGCGCGTTCGCGGATGTCAGCAGCACGGCAAACGCGTACTCATTCCAGGCGAAGATCAAGCAAAAGATAGCTGTTGAGGCTATGCCGGTCGCGGCTTGCGGCAGCACCACTTTGTAAAACGCCTGAAACCGTGTGTAGCCATCTATGAGCGCGGCTTCTTCGTACTCTCTTGGGATTTCGTCAATGAAGCCTTTTAGCAACCAGACCGCCAAGGAAATATTTACACCCGTATATAGCAGGATCATTCCAAGATGCGTGTCGCTTAATCCAAGGTTTCTGAACATCAGGAAGATTGGGATTGCGACAGCAACTGGTGGCATCATCCTTGTACTCAGGATGAAGAACAGAAGGTCGTCCTTGAGTGGGACCTTGAACCTGCTGAATGCATAGGCGGCCAGAGTGCCTAGGAAGATACTCAAGAACGTCGAGCCAAATCCGATGATAACCGAATTCATAAAGCGCTCGCCGAACTTCGATGGTCCTACAATCACCATGTCGTACTGGCGGACGATTTCATCGGTCCAGTTCTGCGGCGGGTTCGCTTCCAAAAACTCCTGCGTCTGCCGCGTGCGCGTGGTGAATAGATTTACATACCCTTCAAGCGTTGGGTCAAAGACCACTTTGGGCGGGTAGCTGATCGCATCGGCCGGAGATTTGAAACCCGTCAGCAAGATCCATACCAGTGGGATCATCGTAATCATCGCATAGCCGATGACCAGAAAGCCTGCGATCCACTTGGACCGGTTTGAAGGTTCAGTGACGGAAAAACTGCTCATCTCTGTTTCACCTTGTTCAGGGCTTTGACGTAGATCGACGCAAGGCCGAACACGGTGACGAAAAGGATAATCGCATAGGCTGACGCATAGCCCGTACGCCACTTCTCAAAGGCTTCGCGTTTCAGGTTGATCGAAGTGAGTTCCGTAACAGACCCCGGCCCCCCGCCGGTTAGCTGAACCACCAGATCGAACATCTTGAAGTTCTCGATTCCTCGAAACAGCACCGCGAGCATCAGGAACGGTAGCACCATCGGAATGGTGATTGTGAAGAACTGCCGCAGCTTGCTGGCCCTGTCGATCTCAGCCGCCTCGTAGATGTAATCGGGAATGCTGCGCAGCCCGGCCAGACAGATTAGCATCACGAAGGGGGTCCACATCCAGGTGTCGACAATCACGATCGCCCAAGGGGCCAGATTGACGGATCCGAGCATTTCAAAGCTCGATGGGTCTTTGCCTGTAAACCAGGACACGATGTAGTTAAACAGCCCGATTTGAGGTTGATACAGGAACTTCCAGAAGTTCCCGACGACTGCAGGAGACAGCATCATCGGCAGCACGATGATCGTTGTCCAAAGATCGTTGCCCTTGAATTTCTTGTTGAGCAACCAGGCCAGAGTAAACCCGATCAAGACCTGGAAAAAAATCGTCCAGAACAGGAAGTGCGCCGTCGCCTGCATATTTAGCCAGGTGTCCGAGTCTGTCAGAATACGCTCGTAATTCCTGAGCCCGACATCTTTGACTTCGCGCCCGATCCGGTTGGCCTTGTAGTTGGTAAAGCTCAGTTGGATGGTCCAGATCAACGGAAAGATGTTGATCGCCAGCAATAGGAATATCGTTGGGGAGATGAATATCCAGGCGATCGCGCGATCGGATAAACCTCGTATTTTTCGCGCGACTCGCTCGGGCGTTGCCTGCGCAACGCGATCTACGGTCCTGTCAGACATCTCTTTGCCAGTTCTTGTTGGTTTAGGACTCACGGGTGAAGGTGGAGCGGGATAGCACCCGCTCCTGCCTTTGTCCGGACTACAGCTTGCCTTCGTCTTCGAAGACTTCCGTCCAATCTTCAATCAGAAGATCAAGCGCTTCTTGAGCTGTACCTTGATCAGCAACCACGTAGTCGTGGATGCGTTTCTGCATGGCCAGCAGGAGTTCCGCGTAGGCAGGCTCTTGCCAGAAATCCTGAACTCCAGCCATTGCTTCAAGGAAGTCACCGGCAAACGGTTGGCTGTCCACGAAACCAGGATCTTGCAGCACGGAGTTATGTGCCGAATAGCCGCCTAGCTCCCACCATTTGGCCTGCACTTCTGGCTGTGCGAACCACTTGATGTATTCAAGGGCGGCGTCCTGTTTGTCAGAGTAGCTGACAACAGAAATGCCTTGTCCGCCAAGCGTTGAACCTGCCTGATTTTGTGGCGGGTTTACAAAGAAGTCGATCTTGTCACCGCCGGTATTGGGGTCGGCATAGAGACCTGGGAAGAACGCAAACCAGTTCATCGCCATGGCGACCTGACCGGACTTAAAGGCATCCAGGCTCTCACCCATGTAAGAGTTGGTATATCCCGGAGGTGTCGCCGTTTTGTAGAATTCCTTGTAAAATTCTAGAGCTTCAACAGCTTCCGGTGAGTTTACAGCACCTTCCATGTCATATGAGCCCGGGGTGTTTTCGTATTTGAAACCCCATGGATACAGCGCTCCGGTCACACCCATGGTGATCCCTTCCGAGCCGCGTTCGGTAAAGATTGCTGCACCGTAGACAGTCTTGCCGTCGATTTCACGACCCTGAAAGAACTGGGCGATCTGCAACAACTCTTTCTGAGACTGAGGTTCACGTAGGTCCTGACCAGTCGCCTCCTTGTATGCAGCTTGGATTTCGGGATTTTCGAACCAGTCCTTGCGATAGAACCAGCCGTTTGCATCGCCCATCGCAGGCAGCGCGTAGTAGTTTGGTGTACCTTTGGGCCAGGTCGAGTAAGCGTAAACAGTGGCCGGTGCGAAATCGTCCATGCTGATGCCTTCAGCATCGAAGAAGTCGTTCAGCTGGACGTAATGACCATTCTCAGCGCCGCCGCCGATCCATTGGCTGTCACCGATCAGTAGGTCGCAGAGCTTACCCCCAGAGTTCAGCTCGTTCAGCATACGGTCCGCAAAATTTGGCCACGGAACAAATTCGAAGTTCATCGTGTGGCCGGATTCTGCTTCGAATTCCTTGGATAGTTCGACAAGCGCGTTGGCCGGATCCCATGCAGCCCAACATAGCGTCAGATCTTCAGCATTTGCCTTGGTAGAAAGAGTAGTAGCGGCAAGGACTATTGCGCTGGCCGAAGCCAGTTTTGTGTAAGTCATCCATTCCTCCCTTTTTGCGCCGTCAATCGAGGATGTGCGAATCGCGGCATACTTCCAAGGCTATTTGAGGTACGCACCTCATGTCCAGAAATATTTGAGGTTCGTACCTCAGATGAGCAGGGAAGTTCGTTGAACTTGTTGTCTTAACCTATGATTTTAATAGAAATTGTTTGTTTTCTTTGATGTGCATCTATTTTCGGCAGTAAGGTTTTAAATTGCCATATCGACAAAAACTGGCGCGGCCCACTTTGGCGGCCATCATGGTTCCAACACGTTTAGCGAACCCGCTGCTGAAGCACTCACAGATTATTTAGTCGATACCTAGGAGAATTGGAGATAGCTTCAAAAAGCACGCACCACTCGGGATCGTGCATAACTCGTTTGGTCAGGTGCAAACGTATGAAAACTCTCTCTATCGTAAGATTGAACCGCTACCCAATAAAAGGCTTGAGCGCCGAGCCCATGCAAACTGTAACGCTGCGTTCAGGAGATGGCATTCCAGGTGACCGTCTGTTCGGATTTGCTCGATACAACTCCGGTTTCGACGTACATAACCCGCAGCCGCTCCCGAAAGATCGCTTTGTTGTTTTGTTGAATGAAGCTGCGCTTGCAGGCGTTAAGACAAATTTTAATGTTGAGACCCAATATCTTGAGATCAAAGCGAGCGGCAAAACACGCAGCTTTAATATGCAAGCACCAGAAGATCGGATGAATGCGGTGAGTTTCCTGTCTTCGGAGATCGACCTAAAAGACCCCGAACCACCAAATTTCGTTTCGTCCGCTCCGCATCGGTTTACAGATGTATCTGTCGTGTCACCTAAAATGATGAACGCGATATCCGTTCTAAATCTGGCGTCTGTGGAAAAGTTAGGTGAAAAACTGAACGCGGAAGTCCACCCAGCGCGCTTCCGGGCGAATATCGAGATGGACGGTTTACCCCCGTTTTCTGAGTTGGATGAAGCTGGATCAGTTTTTAGATTTGGCGATGTTGAGTTAAAGATACTCTCACGTACGAAAAGGTGTGCAGCCACTGAAGTGAACCCGGAAACGGCTAAGCGGGACCTGAAGATACCCTATCTAATTCGGAAGTTGATGGGTCATACGGACATGGGTGTCTATGTTGAGGTTGCTGTAGGCGGAACGTTGAGAGTCGGCCAAATTGGGGAGATGTTGAATTGAGTGTTACTCACCCCGCCAGAGTGGCAGTCGCAGGCGATTTGTCCCGCGTTCTCTCAAGTAATTTGTGTCTACGCTTTCGCCAGTCGTTTTCTTGCTCGCCCAGCCTAGCGAATGTGACTCCGTCAAAAAAATGCTCCAGATGAAGCATGTAATTGACCGAACCTGGAAAGTTCACAAAGGTCGTTTTTTGCGGATTTCTCTGACCTCTTCCCAGGCTTGGGAAGAAAGATGGGCTTCGACCGGCTGCCGATTGCGCTCGTTGCAGCCATCGAATTCGTCAGTACCATCGTTATTGCTCTTTTGGGCGTACGTACTGGGCGCAACTATCTTGCCTTTGCCTTCGCAATCATCGGCGTAGCCCTCCTGATTGACGTGCCGTCGCTACTGGCAGCAGATGGACCTGATCTCATTTCTGATCTTCTTGGCCTGTTCTGGGCGGTGCTGAACAGCTCGCTTTTCGTTCTCTACATCATCTTCGGCCACAAGATTTCCGAAGGTGGCGCGTCGGGCGGTGTGGAGCGCCTTGGCGCTGTCTCGACAGCGGCCTTTATATTTGTGATGCCCATAGGTTTCCCGCAAGCCCTCGACGATTTTGGTGCGCCCTCGCTGGTACTGACCGGGATCGGCGTCGGCATCTTTTCCTCGTTAATCTCCTATGTCTGCGATCAGCTCGCGATGGCCCGCTTGCCACGTGCCAGCTTCGCGTTCCTTATGGCTCATCTGCCAGCGACCGCTACGATCATCGTCGCGACGGTCTTGCGTCAGGTTCCGAGCGCTGTGGATGTCCTCGGCGTGCTCCTCGTCATGATTGGCGTAGCCGTTCACAAATCCTGTCGATGCGGTCTGCGGGTGTCGACGGCGACTAGAATCGGCCATTCGCTGCAACCTGACGAACGAGCAGGTTGGGCTCAATGCGGTGCTGTCAGACGAATTCGAACCAGTCTCAGTTTGCCGCGGAAACCGCGAACCTATCCGGAACAAAGTTGACGCCACTCGCTAAGAGCGGCGGCGCGAGTCAGCTTGAAGGTGTCTCGGCTGGCTAGCGATCTTTCCTGGTTGAAGTGGTTGTAGATGGAGGAATGGACGGCGGCGAACTTCTGCAAACTTCGCATGCGCCTGAAACGCTGCATCGCGCGTTCGCGTCGTCGAAACGGCAGGTGCGAGTTCTCGACGCGGTTGTTGAGCCACCTGCCCGTTTGCTGTTTTTCGAATGCACCCAGTTCTCTGAGCGCGGCTCTGTATGAGGCGAAGCGATCCGCGACGACATTTTCCGCTTTTCCGTGTCGCTTCATCAATTTCTTGAGGAATTTCAATGCTGCCTGCTTGTTTCGGCGTTTGGTAACAACGGCTTCCAGCACCTCGCCTTCGTGATCAACAGCCCGCCAAAGATAATTCCGCTTGCCATTTACCCTCACGAAAACCTCGTCCACGTGCCACTTCCATTTCGAGAATGCGTGCTGCTGCTGAACACGCTTTCGTCTGATCTCAGCAGTAAACATCGGGCCAAACCTGTTCCACCAATATCGGACAGTTTCGTGGCTCACGTCGATGCCTCGTGCGTGCAGCAGGTCTTCAACATTCCGAAGCGAGAGAGGGAAACGGATGTACAGCATCACCGCACGGCGGATGATCTCTGGTCTGGTTTTGAAGTACTTGAAAGAGGCCGGATTGGTCATGGGCAAAAACTACGCAACACCCCTGCCCCGCTCAACCAAAGTTCGTCTGACAAGACCCATTTTCTGAATACTAACTGCTAAGAATTTACCTTTGGTTCAAAGGCCGAATGGGCTTCAGGAGAAAAAGATTACGGCGATTTTGAGCGGTAGCTTTGGGCTCGATGCAAACGTTCGCACAGTTTCTGCGAAAGACCGCTTTGCGGACTTCGCCGCCATTGGCCCGCTTTCACCGAAGGACCGTAGATAGCCCAAACCGGACATTTTCGAAAGTTGGCACACTACTACCGAACTTGATAGATTCGAAAAAAGGTTGCTATTGGGAAATGCGCATGACACGCCGACTTGCCGCCATACTTGCCGCCGATATGGTCGGCTACTCACGGCTTATGGCGGCTAACGAGGCGGGAACACTTGCTCGTCTCAAAGACCTACGCCGGGACATCATCAATCCAGGTATCGAAAGTACCGGAGGTGAGATTATAAAGCTTACCGGTGATGGCCTGTTTGCACTTTTTAGCTCGGTCGTTTCTGCCGTTGAGGCCGCAGCGACGCTCCAGAAGGCGCTGCACGCCGCCGAAGCCGAGAGCCCCACCGAAAGCCGGATCAGCTTCCGAATAGGCTTGCACATTGGAGACGTAATCTTGGACGAGGGCGACATTTATGGCGAGGGTGTTAATCTTGCCGCCAGACTCGAAGGCGTCGCTGACCCAGGCGGTGTCATTCTGTCTGACGACGCATGCCGGCAGGTTCGAGGCAAAATTGAACACGACATCATAGACCTTGGCGAAGTAGCGCTCAAAAACATCTCCAAGCCAGTTCGCGCCTACAAATTGGCGATGGAGGACGAATCTGGTTCCACGCAATACCAATCGCAACCCACTGACAAACCCTCAATCGCTGTCTTGCCCTTCCAGAACATGTCCAATGATCCAGAACAGGAATACTTCTGTGACGGCGTTTCCGAAGACATCATCACAGAGCTCTCGCGCTTTCCCGAGCTTTTCGTCATCGCCCGCAACTCCTCGTTTTCGTTCAGGGGTCGCCCCGTCACCCATATAGATGTCGCTCGTGAACTCGGTGTTCGCTACATGCTAGAGGGCAGCCTCCGTCGAGCCCAAAACCGCGTGCGCATTACTGCCCAACTCATCGACTGCACAAATGGAGCTCATGTTTGGGCTGAGCGCTACGACCGCACGCTAGACGACATCTTCGCGTTACAGGATGAGATTACACGCAGCGTGGTCGGCGCCATCGCCCCCCAGATATCCATTGCCGAAATAGATCGCGCGTCTGTGGCTCGAGATATCGACTTCAACTCCTACGACCTCTCGCTACGTGCAATGGCGATCTTCTATGCAGGAGGCTTCTACTCTCAGGAAAAGTTCGATGAGGTCATATCGGCCTCTGATCGCGCCATTGATCTCGACCCACGCAATGTCCAGGCGCATTGGATCAAAGCGTTTGCCTACTTGATGCGTTATCTATACCAGTTCGATGAGGACCCCACCGAAAACCTGGGCCTAGCTGAGAAAAGCGTTGAACCTCTGTTTCTTGGTGGTCAACTCGACCCTCGCGCCTTATGCGTTCGCGGTGTGGTTCGTCATTTCCGTGGGGATTTTGACGGGGCCAACGCCGACTTCAGTTTGGGCTTCACACTGAACCCGAACTTTGCCCGGAACATCTTCTTCATGGCCTGGCATGAGTCTTTGGTCGGCCGAACCACAGAGGCGCGCGAACATGCCCACCTTGCCCTCCAGCTTTCCCCACGCGACACTGATCTCTGGGTAGGAGACGCCTATCTGGCGCTCGCCCAAGCTGCCTTCGCCGACGCTGATTTTGAAGACGCAATGCATTGGGGTGAGCGCGCGATTCAGATGACGCCGCGTGCGCCGATCCGCCGGGCTCTTATGATCGCCAGTGCCGCCCACCTCGGGCGTGCCGAAGCAGGCCTGCCACATGAGCAGGCGCTAGCGGATTTCGCCCCAGCGTTCCTAGACAGCATTGTCTCCGGCGCTTTGATCCTCTTCCGTCTACACAAACACAACGCGCTTTTGGTCGAAGGCCTGAAGAAAGCTGGTGTTAAGCCGTAGAGTTGTTCCAAATGCCAAAGCTCGCAAACTACCGCAGACAAAACGTGCCAAAGGTAGATCCAATTTTGGCGCACTGTTCTCGAAAGGTTCTAAGCAATCGCTCATTGCTTCAATCGGCAACAACTGTTTCAGCCCAAAGCAGACGTTCTCAAGTTTTCACCCGCCGTCTGTTCTACGGGCAACGCAGCCATTCGCAAAAAATTGTCGTCGATGCGGCGCGAGCATGATCCGAGACCAATAAATTCCAATTTGATTATACATAATGTTGAAGTATCCTCCGACGAAGAAACGACATATAGATTGAAGGTGACGGAGCGGATGGTAAAAGGTCTCAAATCAGCAGTTGCAACTGTACTGACTGCAACGCTGATGACATGCCCCAATTTAGGCGCAGCAGACCAAGTCTCGGAGCAGATAAAAGCGCTGCTACGGTCAAATACGAATGCGAGTAGCACACTTTCTAACAATAAGAGTTTGGACGCAGAAATCCTTGTACCTCGTTTCTATTCAGACAGAGAATTTGCGCCAGCTTGGACAAGTTTTGAATTGGTCGACGAACTATTTCAGGAGTTGGATGGAGCAATTGATCAGGGCTTTACGCCGAGTGACTTCAAGCTAGAAGGGCTTCGAACCGCTTTCAAAGACTCACAGGGTGGCGATGCCTCAAATAAAGCGCTGTTCGATATTTTGGCGACCGACGCAGCAGTAAAACTCGTGCATCATTTGGTTTTTGGAAAAGTCGATCCAAATGCATTGGATAACGATTGGAACTTCTCAAAACCAGTAATTCAACAAGACCCTTCCATTGTATTGAGCCAATTTCTTCAAGGTGAAGGCTTCAGCGCTTTGATTGAACGTATCGATATCGAAAATGCGCAATATACGATGCTCGTTGATGCATTGCGCAAATACAGAGCTATTGCATCAAAGGGAGGCTGGAACAAAGTTCCCGAAGAAACGGTTCTGAAGCCGGAAATGGTGGATTCTGCCGTCGCCGAACTGCGTAAAAGGCTAGCGGCAGAAGGCTACGAGGGAACAAATGAATTTCAAGAAATCAGCCAAAACGGCATAAATCCAGCTTGGGTTTATGACGATTACTTGGTGCAACTTGTAAAAACCTTTCAAAATCGTCACGGCCTGGAGGCAGATGGCGTCGTTGGTGGTAAGACCTTCGCCTCTCTCAACAAACCTGTCGAAGACCGCATAAATAAGTTGCGCCTCAGCCTGGAACGGGGCCGTTGGCTCATGCGGGAAATCGACGAGGAGTTCGTGCTGGTAAATATTGCAGGCGCTCGTACTTACTTGGTCACATCTGGCGGGACGCTTTGGACCACCCGGTCAATCACAGGATCAGCCTACCGCAAAACCCCAGTGTTCCGAGATGAAATTGAATACATGGAATTCAATCCGACTTGGACCGTTCCCGCCTCGATTTTTCGGAAAGACAAGCTTTCGCGGATCCGCAAGGATCCAGCCTATCTGGCGCGCAACAATTACGTAGTTCGTAACAAAGACGGGCAGACAATTCCTGCCAACGCTGTGAACTGGGGAGCAAAGAACCCCGCCGTCACTTTGGTTCAGCAGCCGGGCCCAGACAATGCGTTAGGTTTAGTCAAGTTCATGTTTCCTAATAAATACGCTGTGTACTTGCATGATACCAACGACCGCAGTCTTTTCGACCGAAATGAGCGGAACCTAAGTTCCGGCTGCGTTCGTCTTGAGTATCCGTTCGAATTTGCCAGCCTTTTGATGGAGGGAGAGCCCGACTGGAGCCGGCAAAAGATGCAATCAATTTTGGATAGCGGGAAGACAACGCGAGTTAACCTACCCGAGCCCATGCCGGTCCTTTTGACCTATTGGACTGCTTGGGTCGAAGATGGGGCCGTTCATTTCCGTGAGGATCCATACGAACGAGATGCTCGAATTCTTGCTGCCTTGGACCGATGAACACGACATCCTCAAAGAAATGCGCAATCCCATTTTCAAACTGCAATAGTTGTCGTCACCAAAATGAACCAGCGCAGCTGCGTTCAGGACTCGCAAGCGCTCAACGCGCGGAGCAGCGCCGAGTGGCCGCTCTGGGCGGTCTACTAGACTTTGCAATGCCCGGTTTCTGAGAGAAGCAGACATTGGAGAGAGTTGCGCGGAATGACAGCTCTGCGGACAGAGCCGCCATTGGCCCACTTTCACCGTAGGACCGGACACAGCCCGAAGCGGACATTCACAACTGAGCTTTGCAAATTCCGAGATGCGGGACTAAGCAGCTGTTCGCACTCAAGCACCTAATTACGACATTTAGCCTCTTTGCAGCCATTGAATCGATGCCCAGCATCCGGAGCAATGGCGTCAACCGGACATTCTTTGCAGACGCAAATTGGAGAGCCTTCCAATTGCTAAGCGATCATTCGGCTCCAACGCGGTGCTGTTTGTCGGTTTTACCCCAAAACCCATTTGGCCTAAGCGTTGTCGCCAAAAACCTGAAAACCGCAAAAATTGAACTTTCCTCACAGCTCATAAGGCGATGTAGTGCTCACCACACCAGATCATGTTTGGCTGGTTGAAAGACTGAAGACGCGTTGCCACCTGCTACGACAAAAACCTTAAGGGCTTCCTTTCTGCCATAGCAGTCCAGCAACCGATTTTTGTTTGCTACGAGGCCTAAGACCACCCTAAAATTTCTACCCCAAACCCATCGCAACCAAGGGCAATAACACACCCGACATGGCTATCGATACACCCATCGGATAGCTGGCTTTTGGTCGCATTGCGAGCCAGCGGCATTCCGGAAATCCAATTATCGAGCGGGTTGTGATCACAAACAGCATGCCCACGACCATGGACAGGGTGAAAGTGTAGAAGAACAGCAAAAGAAAGTAGCTGGGCACAAACATTGTCAGCGCGGCGATTGCCTTTACGTCCCCTCCACCCCACAGGCGCAGCATGAAACCAAGAAAACCAACGACAAATACGCCGACGCCGAAGATCGCGCGGTATAACGTCTCGTGGAAGGATAGAAACACGGGCGTGGAGAGGACAAAAGCGGCGAGCATAATCAGCACCAGCCTATTGGATATCCTGAGGTTCTTCAGGTCATTCCATGCCATTGCAGCCAAAAGCGGAGTAATGACGATCAAGGGGACGAACTGCGCGACTTCAGGCGACATTTTCGCTACTCGCAGTCAGCGATTGGCGCTTGACCATCGGGGTCAACAAATCATGGATCAATTCGGGTTGAGAGGACGTTTCTGTTTTGACGTAGATATTGCGAAGATGCGTACGCAGTGTCGAAATTGAAATCGACAACTCGGACAACAAGGCGTTGTTGTTCAATCCCCGCGCCAATAAAACGCAAACCCGATATTCCGAGCGGCTCAGCCGACAAGGGTTGTCCATAGACAAAATGCTTTTTGGTTCTTTCTTGATAAGCTTTCGGCGCGTGTTTTTCTGCTTCGCTTCGGAAAACCGACCAAGAGATCTTTTCTTCCAGCAATCCGACAGAACAGGGCCCAGAACGCTCAGTATATCAACCACAGCCGAAGAGATGGGGTGGCTAAAATGCAATTCCAGAAAGTCGGCGACACCATTTTGCCTTTCCAGCAAAATGGATACGGACTCGTAAAATCTGCGGAACTCATAGAACTCTGATAGATGTTCGTATTCAGAAAGGTCATCGAGCTTGCCGAACCAAGCCGACCCCAGTTTGGCCCGGCTCATGTTGTTGCCGTAGATGGCAGGCGCGATGCAGAAGTCGAAACCGCTGAAACTGTCCGGCGTCTTATGATTGGCGTCGTAGCTCAGCACTTTTGCCGAATTCTGATTGCCTTGCAGGTCCACCCGGCTGATTGAAACGACTTCCGCATCAATTGCGCGAGCTGTTTCGCGCAGTGCATTTAGCAGTGGGACTTTCCCCTGAGTCGCCTGGCAAAGGACAGCTACGACTTTAAGAAGTTCTGACGTTGGTGCCATTGCACCGGGCGCGAAACGATGCGCCGAAAACAAACTATTCATACCGTTTAACATTGACCGAAACCCGATCACTCCTTTCGACAAACACCCCCACCCGTCGATTGCGTCGCGATTTTTTGTGTGGCCGGACTCCACTTAACTACCTAAAAGCTTACTCTTTTCTCTCTAAACTGGGCAAAATCTGCCGAAACTAGACGCCCGTTTTGTCCTCGTTTTGGAAACATGAACTGCCCGAACACGCGATTACGGCGGATACGGCCGGGAATTCTACGCCCCAAAGCCCCGGAAGTATCGAATCATCGAAGGTGCGGCGGTAATGATGATCAGCGTCGGCAGCATCAGCGCGGCCAGAACAGCGGACATCTTTACTGGTAGCTGGTTTGCCAGTTCCTGTGCCCGTGTTTCGCGTGAGTCCCGCATTTCAGACGCATAGGTGGTCAGAGCTTCGGACATACTGGTCCCGTAGCGTATGGATTGCTGGACAACAGTGGCAAAAGACTGGATTTCATCAACCCCTGTACGCCGCGCCATGTCAGACAGCGCAGTTGCGCGGGGACGCCCGGCCTGAATCTCGTGCTGGGTGTTCAGAAACTCAAACGCCAGATCAGGGGAGGCCAGCGCCAGCTCGTTCCCGACCCGGGTCATGGCGGCATCAAAGCCCAGACCGGCATGAAGTGATATCTGCAACAGGTCGAGGGCGTTCGGAAATGCGTCACGGATACGTTGCTGACGCTCTTTGCGGCGATGCTTCAACCAGGCTGCGGGAACAAAATATCCGACCGCCGTCAGCAAACCAATAAGCTGAATAGCGTTGGCTTTGCTGATGGATTCAAAAATGCCAGTAATCGCGCTGGGAACGGGGATGCCAGGCGTTCTTGAGGCAACGATGAGCAGACCCAAAATCATAGGCACGAAAATTCCAAGCCAAACCCGCGTTAGTGTGTAGATACGCAAGGCATTCCGACCAGTCAGCCCGGCCTGAATCAGCTGATCCTCGATCTTGCGCCGCTCAGCCTCCCTACTGGGCAGTGCGGCCTTAAAAAGACCTTTAGGGGTGACGAGAGTCTCCCGCAACAGTCCACGGTCATTGCGGGCTTCATACCTTTGGGCGCGCAGATTGGCGATGCGGACGGCCGCTGGATGGCGGCGGCTCAACGCCGAGGTTACGGCAACAAACACCAGCAAAACGCCAAGGCCAAAGACGGTCAGCAGAATTGTTTCGGCTGGCCAACCGAAACGAAGCGAAATGATTTCCAGAATATTTTCCATGAAACTGTCCTCAGATACGGAAATTAACGAGTTTGTGCAGGATGATGACGTTCGAGACCATCAGAACGACAACCAGCACTGCAAGTTTAATGAATGCGGGATCGTCGCTGACATCGGTGTAATATCCCGGCGCGTTGATCGACATTAACCCCATGATCACCAGCGGAATGATCGACAGAAGAAACCCGGACAGCCGTCCTTCTGCGGAAATGGCCTTGATCCGCGCGCGCAACGCGATGCGCCGTCTGACAACAGTGGCCAGAACGGACACGATCCGCTCCAGATCGCCACCGGTACCGTGTTGGATCGCCATGCTCGCCGCCAGGTATTGTGCATCTTCCGAGCCGACCCGGTCTGCAAAGTCCTGAACCGCGTCGGGAAGCTCATCACCAAAGCTGATCTGGTCGAAGATGATACCAAACTCGGACCCTATCGGATCTTGCATCTCGTCCGCGACGGCTTTGATCGAGGTGTTGACCGGATGGCCAATTCTCAGGCCGCGCGCCATCAGCTCTAGCGCATCGGGCAACTGACTAGTCAAAGCTTTTTGGCGTTCAGCCTGCCGAGATTTCACGATCAAAGCAGGCAAAACTACACCCAGGATGAGCGCAATCGGAGCCGCTTGCCAAGGCGGTAGGAAAATCATACCGGCGGTAGCGATCGCCAGAGTACCAAACAGGCAAAGCAGCACGAAATTCTTTGCTGAAACATGCAGTCCCGCCTGAATCAATGTATCCGGCAAATTCCCAAAAAACGGAATTTTCGCAAAAAAGCCTGTCTGGGTCTCAGGAAGCAGCAAGGCCAGCCGTTCTTCATCGGACACGCCTTGCCGGACCATGCGCATCCGGCGATTGCGGGCCTCTGCATGGTTTTCACCGCGACGGGCAAAGTGGAACACCCCGGTAATCAGCATGAAAATTCCGACGAAGACGCAAGCCAGCGTCAGATAGTTAAGAAGTTCTGCGGTGTTGATACTGGTCATGCCTCAGCCTCCTGATACTCGGAAAATCTCGGGTTCGAGATCGACACCAGCAGCTGTCAGCAAATCATAGCATTTCGGGCGAATCCCGGTGGGAACAAACTGACCAAGCACTTCGCCGTTTTCCGCGCGCCCCTTTTTCTGGAATACGAAGATGTCCTGCATGGTGATGATCTCACCTTCCATCCCGGTAATTTCCGAGATGCTGGTGACGCGGCGCGAACCATCCGCCAACCGCGACAGATGCACAATGAAGTGCAGCCCCGACGCAATCTGGGATCGAATGGCTGCGGCGGGAAATTCGATACCCGTCATCGTGACCATCTGTTCTAGGCGACCCAATGAATCGCGCGCCGAGTTCGCATGTACAGTTGTCATCGAGCCATCATGGCCCGTATTCATGGCCTGAAGCATGTCGAATGTTTCCGCTCCGCGAACCTCGCCGACAATGATCCTGTCAGGACGCATACGCAGCGCGTTGCGCACCAGATCACGCTGAATAACCTGGCCGTCGCCGGACGGGGACGGCGGGCGTGTTTCCAGGCGGACGACATGCTCCTGCTGGAGTTGCAGTTCTGCGGCGTCTTCGATGGTGACGACACGTTCGCCATGGTCGATATACGAAGACAGGGCGTTCAACATCGTTGTCTTACCCGACCCCGTCCCGCCGGCGATCAGAACGTTCAGGCGCGCATAGACCAGCGATTGCAGGAACCGCGCGGCGGCATCATTCAGAGCGCCATTTGCGACCAGCTTTTCCATCGTCAGCTTCGACTGCGCGAATTTACGGATTGAAACGCTGGGGCCATCAATAGAACAGGGGCGGATGATTGCGTTGACACGGCTGCCATCTTCCAGCCGGGCATCCACCCAAGGTTGGCGTTCATCGACGCGCCGCCCGATCTTGCTGACGATCTTGTCGATAACCCGCAGCAGGTGCTTTTCATCGCGGAACCGCACCGGCACGCGCTCCAGCAGACCAGAGCGTTCGACATAGACCGTCTGATAACCATTAACCAGAATGTCGTTGATCGTTGGATCGGCCAGCAATGGCTCCAATGGGCCAAAACCCAGAATTTCGTCCAAGAGTTCTTCGACGATGCGGTTGAAGTCTTCGGTATTCAGCGGCCTGCCGGTTTGGGACAGAGCGCCACCAACAACCCCGGCGACTTCGCGCCGCAGCACGTCCTTTTCAACCTTTTCGATCACCGAAAGGTTCAGCCGTTCCAGCAAAGCCTCGTGCAAAGTGCTTTTTAGCTCAAGCCAGTCCGCGAGTTCGGTATCTTCTTCTGTGGTGTCTGGCTGAATGTCCTCGGCCAGTCGATCAGCATGCTGGTTCAGATGGATAACTTCGGCCTCATTGGTTCGCCCGGCGCGTGTAAACTTTTCAAACATCCCTTTGACTCCAATTAGGCTGCGTTGTTTCTCAGGTCGGTTTTGCCGACCATGGTTTCATTCATGATTTTCCGGCCCATTGTGCGGATTGCCTTGGACAAGGCACAGTTGCCTGAGGCCTGCGACAAGAGCTGACCCCGATCCAGCGCCTGCTTTGCGTGGCGCGCGTCGCTAGGCAGCCAAAAGCGCAATTCGCGTTCCAGCGCCTTTTGGGCTTCGACATGTTGGCTTGACCGGAATGTCGGTTTCGTTTCCTGGCTGATGACGATCTCAACCGGAGGTTCGAGCCGCTCTTTTGTGAAGAATTCGATCAAACGGCAGGCTTGACGCACCGAAGAGACCGAGCTGTCGCCCACCATCAGCATCCGGTCGGACGCGGTCACAACTGCGCCCAGCCAATCGACCAGTACACGTGGCAGATCAATGACGACAAAGTCGAATTCCAGTCGCAGAGTCTCGATCAACGCGCTGACCTGTTCGCGTGTCAGAACATCCAGAGGAATGAATTCCTCGGGCGCGCTCAGGACTTCTAAACCGGACGCATGTTGCACCAGAGATTGCTGAAGGAACGTCCGGTCCGGCATGACCCCATCCTGGGCCATTCTCAAAAGCCCGGAAGAAGGCTGCAAGTCCAAGGACGTCGCGACCGTGCCGAATTGCAAATCTAGATCTACGACGGCGACCTTGTTTTGCGTCTTTTTCCGGAAGATGCCGGAATAACCCTGCAACTGGTCGGCCAGGTTGATGGACAGCGTCGACGCGCCTATGCCACCACGGGCCGGGCATACGCTAATGATCTGTCCCAGCCGCTGCGGTTGCGGCGAGTAAATTGTCGGCAGCAAGGACTTGTCAACCGTCAGACGTTGAATCTGGTCGGCCAGTTCGTCCTGCCCGATGGGATAGGGCAGAATCTCATCCACACCCGATTTGCTCAGCGCACGCGCTTCGGTCAATGAGATGTCACGGTCGCTAAGTGCCAGCAAGGTGCCGCGCGAACCGGCGCCACGACGAAGATCGCTGACAGTTTCCAGTTCCAATTCGCCTGAAAAGCTGAACACCAGCAGGTCATTTTTACCCATCAGATCACAGGCGCGACCATTTACCGAAGACAAGGTCCCGGAATGTGTCTCTAGCGAAAGATCATCGAACCGGTCGACGGCCTGGGCGACTGAATTCTTAATCGCCTCATTGTCAGAGATTAGGGCTAATGATTTTTGCATCATTCTTCAGCTCCCATGATTAGAAATTTAACCGTTGACTCCGCTGGCGAGGTCTTCGCCAGGAAGGGTTGCGCTAAAGTCGGAAAATATTTTGAAACCCGTTGTCGCGGTGGTCAGCGCATCGGTTTCTGGCGTTGAGCCGCCCAAAACCAGCGCTGCGATCGAACCCAACGGAGAGACGAACCGGAACGGAAGTTCTTCGATCGTCACTGTGACCATCGGCACATAAGGGCCACCCAGAAAATTCATTTCCGGGTCGAAATCGTAGGTGAACGTGATGTTGCTTTCGTCGAAAGTTGCGGTGGGATCGTTGGGAACGGCAAACTGAAGCATGTTCCAGATGTCGGTCACGGTGGTCTGGGCAGCTGCATTCGCGGGGGCCGCACCGGTGCATACGGTGGCTGCCGGTTCGACGCAGACGCCAGCGGCGAAACTGCAATTGGTTCCGAACCGCGGGCCGGTGATATCGGTATAGGTTCCCCGGGCGTTGGTTGTCGGCACACCGCCACATGCGGGTGGCATCACGGCCGCCATCCGAGCGGCGACCTGTGCTGTTTTTTCAGCCGCCACATAGTGGAAGGCCAATCTGCCGAAATCAATCAGACCCAGGAAAATCAAAAGGAACAACGGCAGGACAAAGGCAAGCTCGGTGACCGTCGACCCATCTTCCTGACGGACAAATCGCGACATTCCGCGGGTTATTTTGCGAATGCAGTGGGTCATGGTCCAAACACCCGGCTGCGATCTGTGATCGTGGTTTGGATCTGCGCCGTTGCCGAGCCTCCTACCAGTTGGAACAGGGGCGTGAACGGCAGATTAGAAATTGTCAGTGACGCGGTCAGGACGGCGACTGGCGTGGGCGAAACACGGTATTCACCTGTAAGCCCGACGCATTCGAGGGACAGAGAATCCAGGCCGACGGCAATGTCAGTGGTCGAGAGCGATGTCAGAGTGTTTGAGACAGCGGCCTGGAAATCGCCGATTGCAGCGCTTGGCGAGGCAGTGCACATATCGGACGGGGCGATCCGGCCAACATAACGGGCAGTGTCCCGAACCCCCGTGATTGCATTTTGATAAGACCAGAATATCCGGCCCCCCTCGACGATCAGGGCAAATGTCACCAACAGGATTGGCAAAAGGATCGCAAACTCGACCAACGCCGCGCCGGACTGGTCATTGCGGAACCGGCCAAGGGTTTTGCTGATATGACGGGATGCACCAAACATGATCATTACTCGTAAAGCTGAACCAGATCGTGAACGATGCCGCCAACTCCGGCGCCGCCGATGCCATCCGATACGGTCTGAATGACCTCACCATAGATGACCGCGTTGGCACCGGTGCTGCCGGATTCCGAAGGGCGGATCAGGAACATCTCGATGAAACTGGTGACCGGAATGGTGCCCGACCCACCGTTAAGCTCGTCCTCAAACGTCGCACAATCGATACCGGCAACGGTGATGACACGGCGCGTAGGATCGGCGCGACCAGCTGACGGGGGTTGGCACGAAGGCATGCTGCTTTCAGCTTTGCCACCGGCGGTCAGGATAGCCTCCAAAGCGGCCTGGTTGGTGACCTCTGCATTGTAGATGTCATAGCGGGTGCCACCAGTCGGGAACCAAGGCGGAATACCGGTCGGGAGAGGGCCGCTGAAATCAGCGCCATAGTTGATAGTCAGATACTCGGTTAGGCCAGTGGTAAAGACGCCATTGCCGATACGAGGCGATGGGCAAGTGCCGCTGGCAAAACAGTCGTCAAGCGGCAGACCCACGGTCGCGGCCGGATCAAGGACCCCGTTCGCTTCATAGGTGGGCGACAGCTGGCTGGTGCAGCTGTTTCCGTTACCTGCAGTGATCCAGCCGTCCAGGACATGCGGAGAAGAGGCGAAATTGTCGACGTCGTAGCGCGAGCCGTTGCTGAACTGCTTGGCGCTAGATTCAAACCGGTCGAAACGCGTGTTGAAGCCAGCCACCATGTTGCCCACGCTCAGACCCGGTCTGGTTTCAACGCCTCTTTGGCTGAAGCACATGGAAACAGCGCGCGATGCCGCCAGAGCACATGAATCTTCCTGACCGTTTGGTGCAGGATCGCAGGCACCGGAGGCATCGATGGCCAGATTCTGATTAGAAGACAGAAAACCGAAGTTGCCGGGCCCCCATTGTCCATTGCCGCCTTGGCTAACCATTCTAATCAACTGGCCTTCGGTCAGATCGAGGCTGGGCTGCGGCAGGCAGATGAACATCGGGGTGATGTCGCAGGCCATCAGGGTGAACCCTGCTACGGCTTCGGCGTTGACGCTGGAGAAAGGCTGCGCATTGCCCAAAAGAGCCGCCGCTGCCGCCGCCAGCGGAGTGGCAACCTCGTGCGTGTCGACGGTCACCCGAACAAATGCAGCAATCGGTCCGCTGGCTGGATCGGTCGAATCCAGCAGTTGCGCGGGTTGAGCGGGATCGGTCGCAGTTGTCGGCGGGTTTTCGTAAAACCGTAGCTGGTAATCCGTTGCACCGGACAACAGCTGATCCTTGTTGCGCACGCCAAAGCTTTGACGGTCGCGGATCATGTTTGCAGCCGCATTGGTGGCACGCGTGATTGAATCCGGGCGCCCATCCAGTTCCCCCGCAGCCGCAAGGGCGACATTGTCCGCAAAGCTCTGCAATTCCGACTGGGTGGTGGTCACGCGGCCAATGTCGAATGCAAGGGCGGCCATACCGACCATGACCGACAGGGCCACCGCAACAAAGACCAGGATCGCGCCGTCTTCGGAGCTGCGGAATTGACGTATGAATTGAGCGAGGGACACGGTCGAAACCTTCCTTGGTCGATTCAGTTAATGATGGATTCAGTCACTTCGGTGCCGCGGCGGACCCGGATTATCGTTTTGCGCACCGGTTCTTTGATGTCCTGCGCAATAACCGGTTCATCAATCAGCAGATCGTTCAACCGCGTCATAGTCAGCGTCTTGTCCTCGGTGTCATCAATGGACCGCAAGGTCAGGCTCAGCCTACCGGCACGCTGCGCCAGGGCAAGGCGCTGGACCTGATCAGGCGTAACGGCAACAGTAACCGTGCGCGCAACAACGGGTTGGTCGGTCTGTTCGTCAGATTCCTGATCGACACCGATGACCCTGATGTTTTGCAAAATGGTGACGGCGTGCATGTCTCTTTTTTCACCAGTGGTCATCACCACATCGACCCGATCGCCCGGGGTTACAAAGCCCCCCACGGCGGTTTCGGCGTCAACCTCGATGGCCATGGCGCGATGATCTGCGCCCAACGTCTGAACGATGGTGACCTTCTCACCAAAGTCGGAAACCTTGCTGTTCAGTATCAGTTCACCCTGAGTAATTGCGCGACGGGCGCGCCGGGACGGCATGTTGGCCGCCGCAATCAGGTCGTCGTAATCTGTAAAGACGCCCACGGGTACGGCACCACGGGGCCAGTCAATGGTTGTCAGCGCGCCGGGCTCGATTTCTTCGCCGAACGAAATATCGCGCGATGCAACGACCACGCTCACCATCTCGCTCTCGGCCCCGACATTTGCGGACCGAGTATCGAATTGAATGTAATCCCGAGCGACGTAAACCGACCCTCCGGCTACGACTAGGCCCGTCAATGCAGTGAAAATGGCAGAGAGTCTCATCTGGTGCTCCTTCAGCTATTTCCTGGCGTTTATTGAATGAACCGATCGGAACGGTTGCACTTTGCCAATGGATCAAGAAAATTTTCCGGGGCGATAAGCACGCGGGGCTGAGCGCACCGCGTGCTTTGTATTCCTTAAGGAATCAGGGTTTCCGCGCTGGTGAACTGACCGTTAACGTCAGCGCCCAAAGCTGTCAGAGTGGCAACTGCAATCGCCGTGACGATTGTCAGAGCAACACCATATTCCACGATGGTCGCGCCGCTTTCGTCGCGTGCCATGGTTTTCATCGTTACGTAAAGCTTCAACATTTTACTCTCCTAGTTAACTCACTAGTTACTGATGGATGCCGCCCAAATTCGCGGCGTTCTAACCCCCTCCATATCGACGGAGCCTTCCACAAGGTTAGGTCCCGCCGTCAGGGCGCCGCATCCTCCAAACCACGGAGAAATACACGCCAAGATTGTAAGATTTGGCATTTTGGTCGATTCTGTGTCGGAAAATTGCCTGATCCCTTACCGGAATCCGAATGGCTAGATTCGTGATTCTTTCCCAACTGACGGGTCGCCAATTCTGGAGCCAAGCTGCTTTGCTGCCAAATGGGTTGAAGGATTCACCTCATAAATCCAGCATGATAGCTGAGAGATACGACCAGTTGGGCCCGAACGAAGTACAAGACCGGGAACTGGCCTTCGTACAATCACGCATTGAAAGAACGAGGATCGCTTTCGATCTGGTTTGATCCTGAGATAGATTGGACACCGCTACCTTAAGGCAAGCGCGGTCGTCACCACAGTTTCAGCGAATCCGCATTCCAAGCGTCTCTGACCCTGAAGGTTTTGTCGGGCTGCAGCTGAGGCAAGCCACGGGCTTCGTGGGTAGTTGCCTGCGGCTGACTGGCGGACTGTGCAGTGCCTGATTTCAGTACCCTGTGCCGCCGTCAAAGAACGCTGAAGGTGAGTCTTCCGTATCGCGGCGGGAAGCGGCCCGCTGCATCTTCTGATCGACTCGACGCTTCACTATTCTTCTCGTGCGGCTCGCAGATGTGCGTATGAACGACAATCCTTTTGATCGGCAGCCCGAAGTTGATGCGACACGGTCCGATCTCGCTCACCTCGGGAATCTTGCGCGGTCTACGGTCGCATAGCATCTGGGTCAACTCCAAGAAGCAGGTTTCATCTCTCGAGCCTACGGGAGTTTCAAGCTTCTAAAGCCACGCGAGATGCGAATGTCATTAATCGCTGGAGCTGACGCGGATTCATGACTCTTTCTATACGGACGCATTGGGTCTGCAGTCGGTTTTTCCAAAGACTGCTTGCTCCTGCGTTGCGGTCATTGGGGCATCGCGCAGCATTGGCCAAAATGGGCTCAAAGCAGTCTTTCGCCGCGTAATGCATCAATGACCGCTGTGCGGACAAAGCTGTCACTAGGTGTCCTAGGATAAGGAGCTAGATCATCCAAGCTCAACTGTAAAACTAATCTGTGTTTCCCCGCTTTTGCCTATTAGGGCAAGGTCGATCTCCTGGGTTATTCCAAATGCTCAAGCATTGGCTTCAAGTTATGAAGATAGAAAAAGTACGGCTTGCTGACAGCGAACATTGGCGTTTTCCGCCATAAAATCAGTGATTTAGTTAGCTTGCCTTGAACGGGGCTAGGCTCTCTTGAAACTGTTCGATGAACTCTAGCGTCACCAGTGACGGTTGCTTCAAAATCGGACGCACAAGGGAAAGCGTATGTGACAAGAGCGGTTTGAACGGTCGGTAGCTCAATCCGTTGTCTGCATATTGGACGGCATCCAACTCGCTGACCACGGAAATCCCAACACCTTTTACAGCCAATTCACAAGCTGCCGTAAACTGCCTGACTTCGATGTGGGAGTTGAGTTTGACGTTGGCGCTTTGAAACGCTTTTGAAAGTTTTCCAAAAAAGTCGCTGTCGCGCCTTGTGTGAATAATCTTGGCATTCGCAAGATCCGTAGGTGACACCTCGGAGAGTTCTTCCAATTCATGTCCGGTAGGAAACACGCAAACTGTACGGACATCGATGTCTCTGCTTTCGACGGCCGGATGCCCGTTAAAGCTGTCTGTGATTCCGAAATCATATTGCTCACCGATCATCCACTCGAGAATGCGTTCTGGTCTGTCAGGCTCGATCGTCATGGTCACACCTGGCCGATTTTGTAAAAAGGTGGCGATGACGTTGGGAAGGTGACTGGTGGCGAACCCGGGCAAACATGCGATTCGGATGTGTCCCGCTTTGCGTTGGGTTATGTCCTGACTAACGTCCGAGATCTGCTTCATCAATTCCAAAACGCGCTCTACGCTGGGTTGCAGATAACGCACCTCCTGCGAAGGAACTAAGCGACCTTCGCGGCGATCAAAAAGTTGAAAGCCAAGCGATTTTTCCAGATCAGAAAGCAGTCGGCTGACCGCAGGCTGGCTTATCCCAAGATCCTTAGCTGCAGCAGTGACCGACCCGTTTGAGGAAACTGCCATGAGCGCTTCCAATTGGCGGATTCTAAAAGTTTGACTCATGCTTTGAACCTGGTTCGTTGTTTGCTTAGTAATTTCATAACGTAGTGTTATGTTTTTTTCAAAAATTTAATGCTTGAATTATAAATTTGTAACGTTAACGTCGTGAAATCGTCATGTGTGCTGATTACGCGTTGCGGTCGGTATTCAACGAAGCATCAACACTGATGCATGGGAGGAATCATGAATAAGCAATTTCTCGGCGCTCTCGCCGTAACTACTGCGTTGTCCCCCGTGGCGGCGATGGCGCAAACTGAAGTTCAGTTCTGGCACGCTTTCACCGGTCGATTGGGTGAGCTTGTTAAAGCGCAAGTTGATGAGTTCAACGCCAGCCAGGATGAGTTCGTCGTGGTCGAAAGCCACAAAGGCAATTACTCGGAAACTCTGAACGCAGGTATTGCGGCTTTCCGCGCCGGCGAGCAACCCCACATTCTGATGGTTTTCGAAGTGGGTACGGCAACGATGATGTCGGCCGAAGGTGCGATCAAACCCGTCTATGAAGTGATGGCTGAAAGCGGTGCGTCGTTTGATCCTGACGCGTACATTGGCGCTGTCAAAGGTTACTACACTACAACGGACGGTGAAATGCTCTCTCTGCCTTTCAACTCGTCCACACCGGTTCTGTGGGTCAATCGCGATGCCTTCGAAGCGGCGGGTGTTGATCCGGACACAGATCTATCGACTTGGGAAAAGGTTGGCGACGTACTTGAGCAGCTTAAGGCTGGCGGCGAGGACTGCCCGCTGGTGACCGCATGGCAAAGCTGGATTCACCTCGAGAACCTGTCGGCCTATCACGACGTTCCGTTCGCATCGCAGGACAACGGTTTTGCCGGTCTGGATACCGAACTGATGCTGAACGGTCCAGCGCAGGTTGCACACCTGACAGCAATGGGTGACTGGGCCAAGGATGGCAAGTTCATCTACACCGGGCGCAGAAACGAAGGTGGTGCAAATTTCCGGGCCGGTGAATGCGCGTTGTTCACGGAAAGCTCGGCCGGTTACGCCGGTATCAGCTCTGAAGCTGAGTTTGAGTTCGACGTAAGGCCGCTGCCCTATTGGGAAGCAGTCACCAGTGAGCCGCAGAATACCATTATCGGCGGTGCATCCCTTTGGGTTATGGAAGGCCATGATCCCGAGGAATACAAGGGCGTTGGAGAGTTCCTAAGCTTCCTTTCCTCGTCGGACGTTCAGGCTGCTTGGCACCAAAATACCGGTTATCTTCCAATCACGGCCGAAGCGGGTGAAGCTACTCGTGCTGCAGGTTTTTATGATGAAAACCCGGGCACCGACATCGCGGTAATCCAGATGACTGCGAAGGAACCAACCGCAAACTCGAAAGGTCTGCGTCTGGGCTCGTTCGACCAAATTCGCGGCATCATCGACGAAGAGCTTGAGGCCGTCTGGTCCGGTGAAAAGACCGCTCAGGAAGCGATGGATAGCGCAAAAGAGCGCGGTGACGCACTGCTGCGCCGGTTCGAATCCGCCAATCAATAAGTCGTAAACTGATGCGGGCCTATTAAGGGCCCGCATTTTCTTTCTTCGGTGGATTATCAAGATGGAAAAACGCGTCACCTTCCGCGGCTGGCTTTTGCCATTGGCGCTGATCGCCCCTCAGGTCATCATTTCCGCCGTTTTCTTCTTTTACCCCGCAGGCCAGGCCGTTTGGCAGTCTCTGTTCATACCTGATCCCTTTGGGTTGTCGTCCCAATTCGTCGGGCTCGGCAACTTTGAGTTCCTTCTGAGCGACAAGTTCTACCGCGCCTCTTTTGTGACAACAGCGGTGTTTTCAACGCTCGTAACGCTGTGTTCAATGATCCCGGCCTTGTTTCTGGCGGTCATCGCAGATCGTCTAATCAAGGGATCGGGCGTCTACCGGACATTGCTGATTTGGCCCTACGCCGTCGCCCCCGCCGTGGCTGGTGTACTGTGGCTGTTCATGTTCAACACGCGCGTTGGTGTCGTGTCTTGGTACCTCGGCCAGCTTGGCTATGACTGGAACCACGTTCTGAACGGCACCGAGGCCATGGGGTTGGTGGTTGTAGCATCGGCTTGGGGGCGCATCAGTTATAACTTCCTGTTTTTTTTCGCAGCTCTGCAATCGGTTCCGCGGTCGGTGATCGAGGCTGCCGCGATCGACGGAGCGCGCTTCTGGCGCCGGTTCTTCACAATTGTACTGCCGCTGCTATCTCCGACGGCGTTTTTCCTGCTGGTGGTGAATGTCGTTTACGCTTTCTTTGAAACCTTTGGCGTTATCCACACCATCACAGGCGGAGGCCCACAACAGGCGACGACCATTCTGGTCTACAAGGTCTTCTCAGACGGCTTCGTCGGGCAGGATCTAGGTTCATCCTCGGCGCAGTCAGTCATTCTACTAATCGTGGTCGGCCTATTGACCGTCATCCAGTTCAAATATGTGGAAAAAAGGGTGCACTACTGATGGCCGCCCAACAACACGGTATGGTCGAAAAACGCGGGATGGGGATCTGGTTGACCCATGCGCTAATGATACTTGGCGTTCTGATCATCTTCTTTCCGATCTGGCTGGCATTTGTGGCCTCGACCGTTACCCAGCCGGAAATCGTGTCACCGCCGATGCCGTTGGTTCCGGGTGATCAGTTCTGGGAAAACTACAAGGCTGCATTGTTTTCTGGCGTGAATGTGCCTGTCGCCACGATGTTGTTCAACAGCCTCGTGATGGCCATTGGTATTGCGGTGGGTAAGATCATCATTTCATTGCTGTCAGCCTTTGCGATTGTCTATTTTCGATTTCCCGGTCGAACGACGTTCTTTTGGCTAATTTTCCTGACGCTGATGCTACCGGTCGAGGTTCGCATTGTTCCAACTTTTGAAGTTGTCGCCGGGTTCGGCATGCTCAACAGCTACTATGGGTTGATCTTCCCACTTATCGCCTCGGCCACGGCAACGTTCCTGTTCCGGCAATTCTTTCTGACAATTCCAGATGAACTGGCCGAAGCAGCTCGAGTCGACGGTGCCCGCCCGATGCGGTTTTTCATTGATATCGTTGTGCCCATGAGCAGGACCAATATCGCGGCGCTGTTCGTGATCCTGTTCATCTATGGCTGGAACCAATACCTTTGGCCGCTGCTCATCACCACCGACCCTGAAATGAACACCATTGTGATGGGCATCAAACAGATGTTCCCGTCCGGCGATGATGTGGCCGAGTGGCCGGTCATCATGGCTACATCAATTCTAGCAATGATCCCACCGGTCATAGTGGTGGTATCGATGCAAAAGCTCTTTGTCCGCGGCCTTGTCGATAGCGAGAAGTAAGAAATGGCAACAGTAACCCTAGAGAACGTCAAAAAGAGCTTTGGCCCAACGGACGTCATCCACGGCATCGATATCGATATTGCTGATGGTGAGTTCATCGTGATCGTCGGACCCTCGGGCTGCGGCAAGTCCACGCTGTTGCGGATGGTTGCGGGTCTAGAAACCGTGACCGATGGCGAAATCCGAATTGGAGAAGAACGAGCCAACGACAAAGAGCCGATGGATCGCGACATCGCGATGGTGTTCCAGAACTATGCACTCTATCCACACATGTCTGTGCGCCAGAATATGGGGTACGGCCTAAAGATCGCCGGTCTGCCCAAGAGCCAGATCGACGAGAAGGTGACTGAGGCTGCCAAGCTGTTGCAACTGGAACCCTTACTGGATCGCAAACCAAGACAACTTTCCGGCGGCCAGCGTCAGAGGGTGGCAATGGGTCGGGCTATTGTCCGCGAACCAGCAGTATTCCTGTTTGATGAACCGCTGTCGAACCTAGACGCTAAACTGCGTGTTCAGATGCGTCTGGAAATTCGTGAGCTTCAGGAGAAGCTGGGCATCACCTCGCTTTACGTAACCCACGATCAGGTCGAGGCGATGACGATGGCAGACAGGATGATCGTCATGAACGGCGGTATCGCCGAACAGATTGGAACTCCGCTGGAGGTGTACGAAACACCGAGAACATTGTTCGCGGCACAGTTCATTGGCAGCCCGGCGATGAATGTGTTTGATGCCCGGCGTGAGAACGGGACAGTCAAGATCGGTGAAATAGAAGTTGGCCCATCTGCGGGTCCCGATAACGCGTTGAAGCTGGGGATCCGCCCAGAGCACCTGTTGTTGGATGATAGTGGTCCGCTAGAAGCGGCGATCCAGATGGCGGAACCGTTAGGGGCCAACACTCTGTTACACGGTCAACTCGCGAGAGGCGGCGGAGCGATCACCATAAGCCTTCCGGGAGTTCATCCGATCGAGGACCGACATCCGAATATGCGGTTTTCGGTCGCCTCTGAGCACATGCATCTGTTTGACCAATCAACCGGGGAAAGGCTGGAAAGCTAATGGGGTTTCCGCAGGTCGAAGCATTTCGTGGTGGAAACAACCTGATCCGTGTTGTGGGACATCGAGGAGCAAGAGGCGTTTTGCCTGAAAACAGCATGATTGGTTTTGATTTCTCGCTGTCCATCGGCGTACCGCTTCTTGAATTTGATGTCGTTCTAACAGCTGATGACGTTCCGGTCATAACCCACAATCATCGTCTGCACGCATCTGGCTTTCGCGACACCAATGGCCTGTTTCTGACCGGTGAAGAGCCGAAAGTCTCATCTCTGACTTTCGAGCAAATCCAACAATTCGATATTGGACGGTTAGACGGGCATTCTGACTATGGCCAACGTTTCCCGGATCAGGCGCAACTGGACGGCGTTCGTGTTCCAAGGCTGATAGACTTGCTCGATTTGGTAGCCGAAGCAAAATACGGCGATGCCTATCTGATGCTCGAACTGAAATCGGATCCTGACCTGGCTCACGATGCGATTTTTCGAGAGAACTTTGTTGGGCGAGTTCTTCAGGAGGTTCGCGCCAAAGGTCTATCTACGCGCGCGGTTTTACACAGTTTTGACTGGAACCTTTTGGAAGAATGCCAGCGGCAGGCTCCGGACATGCCGTCTTCTTACCTTACGCAGCTTCCGGAAAACGAGGACGAAGTGGGCGAAGATTCCTCGAAAGCGGTTTGCCCAGACTTTCGCGGTCGCTGCGACGAAATCCCATTTTTGGTCAAGCAAGCCGGTGGTTCGCTTTGGTGCCCATATTATGCGGATGTGACAGCAGAAAATGTGGCCCTTGCAAAAGAGCTGGGCTTATGTGTCGCCGTTTGGACTGTCAATGAGCACGAAGAAATAAGCAGGATGATCGACCTGCGCGTGGATGCAATTGTATCTGACTACCCTGGGCGGGTTCAAAGGCATCTGTCGGATTTGGGCATGGGGTGGCATATCGACAACCAGTGAATTCTGCGTCGCTAATTGGTGACGTTTTTTTGTGTTTCTACCAGTCACAATCGGAAAGGATCGGTCACATCATCACTTCAACCTGCTGTGGAGGGCGAGAAGCATAGTGGCTCAGCGTACTAAACAAGTTGCAGCATTGCCTCTGCAGTTGTTCGTCGACCGCCTCAAGGTACTCCTTATCACGTCGCGTGACACAGGGCGCTGGATCATGCCCAAGGGCTGGCCGATGGTCGGCGAGCAAGACTGGCGCGCGGCAGAAATTGAAGCGTTGGAGGAGGCTGGGGTGGAAGGTACAATTTCCCGCAAGCCGATCGGTGAGTTTGAGTACGCTAAGATTTTTAACGACGGTACCAGTGTCCTAGTGAAGGCCACCGTCTACCCGCTCTACGTCGATAAGGTGAAGCGCCGTTGGAAGGAAAGGCACGAAAGAAAAAGGCACTGGTTTTCACCGAAAGGAGCTGCGAAAGCACTCAAACAGCCAGAGCTGGAAGACTTGCTCTTAGACCTAAAAGACGACCCTAAAAAGAACAAATCAATTCGCGAATTGCTACCTTGAACCGATGCGTTGCAGTTTTTCCAGACTTAGGTCGATAGCTACTTTGCTATGAAAAAACGGCTTAACCCTTTCATTCAGAAGTTGTTTTCTAGGCTTATAGCCAGCGGAAATCCTATATCATGGGATTAAGTGCCAAACTTCGACACCTCAGTGCTGCACGAAGGTTGATTGTCCGCATCGCAACTCGATGAAACCATCTTGAGGTTCATTCAATTCAAAAACTTCTTCTGGGGACAAGTTCAAGTAGATCCCTCGAAACACGCGCAGGGTTAAGCCGTGGCCAACAACTATGACAGCCCCCTCAAACGACTTGCCGGAATACCAAGCAAAAACCCGGTTATGTACGTCAGCATAGGATTCTCCGCCCGGCACAGGATAGTTCCAACGGTCAGAACTGCGCGCGTCCCATTCCAGGGGAAACCGCCTTATGATCTCGTTTTCCGTCAAGCCCTCCCATTGTCCAAAACTGCATTCCACCAAACGATTCTCATATTCGATGGTTTCTGGTGGTAGGCCAAGCTCTTCAAGGACGATGGAAGCCGTTTGTGCCGCTCGACCAAGTGGGCTTGAAATTACCGTCAGAGGGTGACGGCTGGATAGGCGGTGCCCCAGTCTTTTTGCACTCGCCAATGCCTGAGCGACCCCTCGCTTAGTCAAGAGCGAGTTCTGCCGACCTTGACGTCGTTTCTGCAAATTCCATTCGGTTTCACCATGGCGAAGCAAGAAAATAGTGGGGCTGAGTTTTTGGTTCAAAACGTATCTAAGCCATCCTGCACTGAAGCAAACCGAATTACCTGATTTCTCTTCCACGTAGTGCGCAGTTTAAACGGATGCCCCAGAATTCGATAGAGGCTTCGGATTTGTGCGGTTAAGTCTAGGGCGATAGAAAAAGTGGTCATACAACCTTCGCGCCAAGTGCTTTGTCGCTTCACTTGGACTGCTTTGGGCTCAGAGCAGCCGTTTTCTGGGCTCTGTTCGAGTTACCCCTACGCGGACTTTCTCTACATTCGTTTTTCGTGCCTTGCTGACGCAGCATTTGTTCGCGGCTGCGGCACACGTGCTGATGCAACGCAGCGCTTGTCGTCAATCCGGTCATTCACGAGTGTTGTTCTAGTTGGAACTGAGACTGAGCTTTCTCCGAACCGTGTTTAGAATCGAAAGACGACGACAATACGGACTTTTTTTCGCCAATGGGAATTGCGTGGCCATGGGAAGCGTTCAGATCAAAATCATGTTCGTTATTGACCGCTACAGCAACACTAAGATCGCGATTTGGCACCGAGGCAAATTGGCTGAGTGCGCTGTACGGAATCAGCCCGAACAAAATGAACTACAAGGGGAAGCGTTTGAAAATCACCCAAAGTTTGGGGCTACCGGCCAGCTTCGGTGGGAGGATGAAGATTCTGAGAGAAATACGGGGTGTCAAGAATTTTTGTCGGTTGAAACGAAAACCGCAATCGCCGTCGATTGGGCTTGGAATTGGTTGCGAAAGCGCGCAAAATTGTTGGGCTTCTTCGTAGTCAAGTAAGACTACGTATTATCTCGCTGGGCGTTGAATTTAAGGACATTGCAATTGCCAACCGAGCTCTATGTTTACCTGCTTATGGGGGCGGCAGCTGGTGGGCTCATCAACGGATTGGCGGGATTCGGCACAGCTCTTTTTGCACTTGGCTTCTGGCTAAATGTCATGCCGCCGGTTCAGGCGGTTTCAGTGGTTGTTGTGATGTCCGTCGCCAGCGGTTTGCAAGGCGTTTGGTTGGTACGAAGGTCCATTGCAAATCAGCCAAGGCGCCTCGCGCGCTTCCTGCTGCCCGCTCTTCCAGGGATACCGATGGGCGTAGCCGCTCTTTCGTACATTCCGGTGGAGACACTTAAGATGATCATCGCAGGTTTCATGCTGCTCTATGGCGGATTTTTCACTTTCCGCACCACGTTGCCAAAACTCGAACGCCCCGCACCAATAATCGAATGCATCGTCGGATTCTTTGGTGGCTTACTTGGAGGTGCCGCATCGTTGTCGGGCGCATTGCCGACGATGTGGTGCGCCATGTGTCCTTGGCCTAAGGCTGAAACCCGTGCTGTGCTTCAGCCTTTTAACGTGGCTGTCTTGGCGCTCGCGTGTATCATGTTTGCGGTCAACGGAGCCTATTCGTGGGATACGCTGATACTCATCGGCTTAGCGCTTCCTGTTACTATTGTCTTTGCCCAGATCGGGATCTCGCTGTTCAAGCGGCTGGACGATGATCAATTTCGTCGCTTGATCATCGCAATGATGTTTCTGTCGGGCATTATACTGATGCTGCGCGCGCTGATTACTTAATTCGAGGTGCCTTAAGGAAAAGTGTTCGCGCGAATGTGAGAAATTGCGGGTACTCTGGACATCGCGGAATACTCTGACTGTACTTCACTTGCCAGTTGCCTGAAGGCCAGCGCCCTAAGTGAGATCACCGGTTCCTAACGCCGCACAAAGCATCACCAATCTACGACCAAAAATAGAGAAGCTCGGCAATCCAGAACTCTGGATGAACTCTTGCTCTTCCAATGCCTCGAAATGCGGTTGCAGCACCGCTGTCTCTATTTCCAAGGATTAACCCGTGTCAGCCACGGACATCGGTCGATCTGACTTCACCAATGTCTCCAGGATAAACAATGGTATGAGGCACTCCGATTCCCGTGCGACTTCATCTTTATGCGCATCGATAGGCATACCTTCAAATGACCTCATCCGTGCGGTCGTCACTTTCGCCATAGCGTTTAAGGGTTGCAGGCCTGGTGCCCTCGTAGACCCGTGCTACGTTCTTAGCGATTTTGGCGTTTTCCCGTTCAAAAAGACAGTCACCGTACATGTCGGAGGCGACGATGAAGGGGCCCATGCGGTTGCATTTGAGAACCCACATCGCCTGCGCGAGGCCGAGTTCCTCGTTCCAGTGCACAGCCTCGACATTCTCAACGCCGCGCCCAAGAAGCGCACCCGTGCCGTATCCGACGGTCGACAGGTAGACTGCGCCATTAGGCACGAAGTATTCCTTGTAGTCCTTCGATGTCATGCCGCCCTTGCCGACGATTAACTTTGCCCCGGTCTTGGCCATCCATTCAGGCAACCATTTGGCAAAGCGGAAAGATGCCGTCGCCGTCACAGCGCCCATGTCAAAAGACCCATCCGGGTTGATTCGAGCGGCGGGTGAGCAGTGGAAGTTGGCGGCGGATTGGGAGGGCAACTCCATCGGGATATTCGCCTTTTCCTCTAGAGCGCGCATATAGACGCCTTCTCGAGCTGTGTACATCAGGCCATCAAGGTAGACGACATCGCCCAGGCGCAGATCTGCGATCTCTTCGTCGGCGGGGGTGGTGGACAGGATGATTTCACGCGGTGCGCTCATTCTGCTGCCTCCCGCATAGGTTCCCAGTCAATGGTTTCACGACGCTGATAGTCGGTGAACCAGTCTGGGTCCGTGCGATGTTCGACTTGCCCGTCCGCGTGGATGCGGGCGACGGCGCGGCGCGAGCTTAGACAGAACGCATGCACCGACATGGGCATTCCGCCCGTGTGGCAATACCCAACTTCGATATTACAATCGATTACCATGTTCTTGCCGACAAACCCCATGGCACCCATGCCGATAGAGTTGCCAAGTTCTTTGAATTCATCCTCCATCTTGGCGATTTCTGGATCGCTGTTACGCGATCCGACGATCCGCAACGTCGAGGCGCGTTTGCCCAGTGTCATGCAGATATCCTTGGATCCCCCCAACCCGATGCCGATGATGGCAGGCTGGCAGGCAAGGCCGCGTTTGCCGAAAGCCATAAGGCTGTCGAGGTAGAAACGCTTGATCCCCTGAATACCATCAGACGGGAACAGCATCCGGTAATCCGAACCAAAAAGCCCGCCCTTGTGGACGGTGATCAGATCTACCCATGCGCCCTCGGGCTCATAGCCATATTCGATCTCCGGCGCGCCGATGCCCACGTTGTTGTTGTGATCCGTCCGCCACAATGGATGCACTCGGTTCGGTCGTAGCGGAACACCGTTGGTGGCATTCGCCGTTGCGCGGCGCAGAGCGGCTTCAAGTGCGACCATACCGCCTTCAACCTGCGCTTCGTTGCCCATCTTGACGAACCAGCGCGGCACGCCAGTATCACCGCACATCGCGCGTCGGTCTTCCTTGGCGGCCTCGTAATTTTCCAGCATCGCCTTGAGAACAAACGACGACAGATCGCCGTCTTCTGTCCTAGCGGCCTCTTGCAAGCCATCGAGGTAGTCTTGCGGGATTTCAATAGCGGCCTTGTCCATCAGGGTTTCGGCGGTGGATTGGATCAGGTTTATGGGTATCATTGTGCTGCAACCAATGTTTCAGGCGCACCTTCGGGCAAGACAGTCTCGCCCGGACGCACGATGGTGAATTGAACGGGTTCATTGTTCACAGCCACCCTGCCGTTTTGCAGTGTTGCGACAGTAAATGCGCTGTCTTCCATCGCACCAGGCTCTGGATAGTCTTCACGGAAATGCGCCCCGCGGGAGTTTTCACGAGCAATCCCGGCTTTGGCAATGACCTCGGATACATCGCACAGTGAACGTAGATTTAGCCAGTCATGCCAAGTCAGGTTAAACGCTAGATTACTGTCCTCAACACCTACATCCATCAAGGCCTCAGAGACGCTTGCTATCCCTTTCAACCCGCGCTTCATGCCAGCCTCGGTGCGCATGACACCCACGTCGTCCCACATGATATTCTGCAACTGCTTTCGCAGCGGTAGGACAAGATCCGGCTTGCGGCTCAGCGGATAGATGGCGCGCTCGAACTCTGCCGCCAGCACATCTTCGTCTGGGTCACGCAGGCTCATGCCTGCCACATCGCGCCCCATCGTGTCGCCTGCGATACCGCCATAGACGGTGGAATTGGCCACACCATTCCCGCCTAAGCGGTTGGACCCATGGGCGCCGCCGGCGTCCTCGCCGGCGACATAAAGACCCTCCATCTCCGTGCGCGTGTCGACATCGACGACGACGCCGCCCATGAAGTAATGCGCCGTTGGCACAACTTCGACCTTACCGGCGGCCAGATCGAAGCCGCTGTCAGCGCAGCGGTTGACCATGCCTTTAAACTTCTTACGCACGTTATCCGGCCCAAGATGTGCCATTGAGATGAAGACGCCCTCTTGTTCGGGATTGTTGTTCTTGCGCATCTCGGCATAGATACCCCTACTGACCACATCACGGGTGGCACGTTCGCCTCTGTCGTCATAATCGAACATGAACCGCTGACCAGTGTGGCTGATGAGCTGTCCACCAGCGCCGCGCAGGCCTTCTTCCAGAACGGTGCCGGTCATGCGGGTATGATCCCCGGCAAGCAGCCCTGTTGGGTGAAACTGCACCATTTCCATGTCCCGCAAAGTTAGCCCCGCACGCAAAGCCATGGCCAGACCATCCATGGTCTTGTCACCGGATGGAGTGTGGTATTTGTACATGGTCGGCCCGCCGCCCGTGCCCATCATCACCGTTTTGGCACGCACCAGACGGAACTTGCCAGTCCGCATGTCGATCATCAGAACGCCCGCCAGCGCACGGCTGTCTTTGGTCGGGATTAGACCCACCGCGCGGTGTTCTTGCAGTTTCTCAACACCGGAGGCGAGGACCTTTTCCATCAACCGATTGATGATCTCGATCCCCGTCAGATCACCCTTGTGAACCGTCCGGTCCGCCGTTTGCCCGGCAAATGCCTTTTGGTGTAGCGACCCGTCCGCGTTGCGGTCAAAGAAACACCCGACCTCGTTTTCCAGCTCGCGAATGCGGATCACGGCCTGCTCACACAAGCGCCACGCCATGTCCTGATTGGGCAGCCATTTGCCGCCATTGATCGTGTCCATGAAGTGCCGTTCAACCGTATCGCCGCCCCCAAGGGCCACGTTGTACCCGCCCTGAACCATTCGAGTGCAGCCGCATTTTCCGATCAAGCCTTTCACCGCGATGGTGATTTTCGCCCCCTCTGGTGCTGTCTGCTGGGCGTGAAGTGCAGCGAACAAGCCAGCGCCTCCGGTGCCGAGGATAAGAATGTCGGTGTCGTGGCGTTCAATGTCAGAAACTTTCATGTCAAATCGCTTTCATGAAAAAGAGAATCGCAATGCAAAAAGATCCCGCCGTTGCACCTGCCGCTAGTGTCTTTTGGGGTGCGCTCCACGGCAGCCATTCCATCGCTATCAGACGCAAACCGCCAAACATGTGAATAGCCAGAAGGAAAACGAGACCAAACTCTGCGATCTTCACCGCGGCCGCTTCGGTGAGATGAAGGAAGCCGTCCAGCCTAACGGGGTCTGTCATCGCCATGGCCAGCACCCAGAAGTGTAGGGGCAGGAACAAGGCCAGCGCGAGCCCGGACAGGCGGTGCAGGATATAGGCAAGCCACAGGGGATGCGCGCGGGATGTGATGCCTTTTGCCGCCTTCATACGCCCACTCCTTGCGAAAAGGTCACCGCCCAAACGGCGCGCGCGCCAAGCGCTAACAAACCCAGTCCAACAAGCCACATGAACCCTTCCAACGCAGCGCCTTTCAATCCGCCCCATTCCAACGCGATAGCACGCAAGCCAATGGCGCCATGGATGGAAACCGCGACTACGAAGATGCCATAGAACAGAAACCAGAGCACAGACCCTTGGGTACGCTCCAAGATCTCAGCAGCACTCAACCCACCCTGAATGGCATAGATCATCACCGCCAGATGCCCGACCACAAAGGGGGCCATCAGCAGCGCGCTTAGCCGTTGAAACATGTAAAGCCGCAAACTCAGCATCAGCGCCCCCTCTTGAAGAAGTTTTTTGCGGTTTCTCGTTTCAGCCCCGCGATAGCTGACATCGGGTTCAGCTCATTCGGACAATACATCGTGCATGACCCCATCGAGTGACAGTTGTGACATCCACCACTGCCGGAAACAGCATCCAAAATCGCGACGCGCCCTTCGTCCTTCGCATCGTTCAGGAGGGTCCAGGCCCGCTGTAAAGCAGCCGGACCGAGGTAGTCGGGGTTGCTCGCCACTGTGTCACAAGCGGCGTAACACACAGAACAATTGATGCATTCAATTCCGGCATTCGCTTCGACCCTCGTGGCGCTTGTCTCATGCACCGGGGCAATCTCGTCATCTCGTGTGAGAGCGCCGTGATGCACACCTTCGGCGGCAACCCATTTGTCAAAAAACGGATCCATATCAACGGCCAGATCCTTGATGACGGGCAAGTTGCGCAACGGTCCGATCATCACCGCATTGCCATCAACAACCTTGGAGATGTGTGTGCGACAAGTCCAGCGCGGGACACCGTTGACCATCATCGCACAGCTGCCGCACATGCCGACACGACAGGCAAACCGATAACTCAAGGTCGGGTCCGCGTTTTGCTGCACCCAGGACACTACATCCAATACAGTCTGGTTCTCATAGGCGGGCACATCGAAAGTTTCGACGCGGTCTGCATCGCGCTGAATGGTGACTTTCAGAACCTCTGCCGTCATTTGGAGAAATCCGTAATCACTGCTGTTCCGGGACGCGTCGGGCCCTTCATCGAGCGCAATTCAGCACTTGCCCCAGATAGGGTGACTTCGCGATCCAACATGGGGGTAAGATCCACGTCGCCCCGTTCGATCATCTCCAACAAAGACGGGTATTTCCATGCAGGCATGCCGCGGGTCCCGAAAAAGGCCAATTGTTTGGAATAGATGGCACGCATGTTAACCTCCATTATGCCATCACCGGCGGGCATGCCCACATGCACGTGCCGACCAAGGGTGGCGAGACATTCAACAGATGCGTTCGTCGTCTGCGCGATGCCAAGCGCCTCAAGTGAGACCTGCGCACCGCCCTTGGTGATCTCGCGGATGGCGTCGGGAACATCCTCGGTCGCTGCGTTCACGGTTGCATCTGCGCCCAGCGTCAGCGCATGATCCAGCTTTTCCTGAACGACATCGACGACAACAACCCGCGCCCCCAGCATTTTGGCCAGAAGCAAAGCCGACAGGCCAATGCCGCCCGTGCCATGTACGGCGACCCATTCACCTGCCCGCACATTAGCGCGATCAGTCAATGCGTGCCACGCGGTTGTGACCCGACAGCCAAGACCAGCGGCCAGCGCGTCTGGCATTGTTTCAGGCAAGTGAACTAGGTTGTGGTCAAACGGAACGGCAACAAATTCTGCGTAGGCGCCCGGCGCGCCAAAACCGGGGACAATAGCACTTTCACAGGTGTTCGAGTGACCCGTCTGACACGCCAGGCAATCACCACAGCCCAAAATGAACGGGGCGATCAGTTTGTCGCCGATCTTGTGTTTGGCCTGCGCGCCTGCCTCGACCACTGTTCCGCAGTATTCATGCCCTAGGATTGAACCACTGGTGACTTTGGGATGACTGCCCACCCATCCATGAAAATCAGAACGACACACCCCGCAGGCAGCCACTTCGAGAACAACGCCGTTCTCGGGGCAGCTTGGGTCCTCTACCGTTTCAATGGAAAGATCTTCATTGAAGTCTCTGACAACAGCGGCGCGCATCGTTCATTCCCTTATTTGTCGAGCCAAGCTCTGTGCAGCTCCGTCCCCTCGGGACGCGGTGATTTCTTGTCAGGCGTCCAAACCGGCAACGCACATGTATTTGACAGACAGGTAATCCTCCGAACCCTGACTACCGCCTTCCTTGCCCATACCGCTTTCCTTGAGTCCTCCGAACGGAGCTTCGACGGTCGTGATCAGGCCGGAGTTGATCCCGATCAACCCATACTGAAGCCCATCATTTAGCCGAAAAGTGCGCCCGAGCGATTTGGTGTAGGCGTAAGCTGCAAGGCCGAACTCGGTGGCGTTAGCGGCTTCAAAAGCTTCTTGTTCGGTCTCGAACTTGAAGACAACGGAAAGCGGGCCAAAGATCTCTTCGGTTGCGCATTTCATGTCGGCGTTTGCAGCGGTGATCACTGTTGGTTCAAAAAAGGTGCCGCCTATCTCGTGCCTTTTGCCACCAGAGACGATTTTGCCACCCTTGGAAGTCGCATCCGCGATCATATCTTCCACTTTCTCGACGCCTGCCATGTCGATCATCGGCCCTTGTGCGACACCATCATGCGCGCCATCCCCGACAACCAATTCCTCGGACGCCTGCTTTAGCCGCGCGACAAAGGCGTCGTGAATACAAGCCTGTACGTAGAAGCGGTTCGTGCACACGCAGGTCTGGCCCATGTTGCGATACTTCGCGATCATTGCCCCTTCGATAGCCGCATCAATATCTGCATCGTTAAACACGATGAACGGTGCATTGCCCCCTAGCTCCATCGACACTTTCTTGAACGTGTCTGCAGATTGGCGGATCAACACTTTGCCAACGTCTGTTGACCCGGTAAAGGTGACCTTGCGCACATCAGGGCTGGCCATCATGGCTCCGGCGATTTCTCGGGCGGAGCCGGTCAGGATGCTGACGACACCGTCAGGAAAACCGACATCCTGGCACAGCTTGACCCAGGCAAGACCAGAATAGGGCGTAGCCGTCGCTGGTTTTGCAACTATCGTGCATCCTGCGGCAAGCGCGGGTGAGGGCTTTCGCGCCAACATGGAGGACGGAAAATTCCACGGTGTGATTGCCCCCACAACTCCCACAGGATGGCGTGTCACCATGAGTTTGCGATCGGCGGTCGGAGACGGCACAATCTCGCCTTTGGCGCGCCGCACCTCTTCAGCAAACCAGCGCACATAGGCCGCGCCGATGGCAATTTCGCCACGCGCCTCGGCAAGCGGCTTGCCTTGCTCTGCTGTCAGCAGCTGCGCCAGGATTTCCTGGTTGTCCATCAATGCGTCGTGCAACTTATGCAGCAGACCAACACGGAAAGACAGATTGCTGGTTGACCAGCCGTCGAACGCTTCCGTCGCTGCCGCAATCGCGCGATTGGTCTCGCTTATACCGCAACTAGGCACATGTTCGATGACTGTACCAGTTGCCGGGTTCGTCACCGAAATGGTCTCACCGCTTTCCGATCCGCTCCAAGCGCCGCCGATCAAGTTGGCCTGTTGCAACATGTCACCATAGTCACTCACGGAATTTCCCTCTAAACAAGCGATGAGAAGCGCACCGGACACAGCCGAAAAGCCACGATAGTGACTCTGATTAACAGTAAGACAATCTGTAAATAAGCGAAAAAATATTTATATTAAATTTAGTAAAGCTTTCAAAATACCATTTGGTCGTTATAGAGACAGTCATTAGCTCGTGCGGCCCCAAGGCCCCAAGCGGCCCGACATTGGCTGAAAAATCGACCCAATGGGTGAAAGGATTGGACATGACGATCCGGCAACTCCGAACCCTAGTTGCTATTGCAGACACCAAAACATTTGGTGAAGCCGCGAATGTCATTCACGTGACCCATGCCGCGATCAGTCAGCAAATGCAGGCACTTGAGGCCCAGCTGGACATTGAACTGTTTGATCGGAGCACGCGCACGCCAAAGCTTACCCCAGCGGCGCATCTGATCGTTGCAAAGGCCCGAACGCTAGTCGATGCTTATGACAATCTGGTACCGTCCGCCTTAGAAGACGGCGGCCTCAAAGGCATTATCACTCTTGGAACTCTGCGTACGACACTGACAGGGCTAACGCCAAAGGCGATGGCAGCCTTGAAATCCAAGTGGCCCGAAATTGGGCTTCACATTCGCCCTGGGCTGACAGGCGCCTTGCTAACAGAGATTGAACGTGGAGGCCTGGACGCTGCAATTGTTGTCAAACCAAACTTGATGCCTGCCGGTCTCACCTTTCGAGAACTGGCGCAAGAGCCAATGCAACTGATCGCATCCATCGACGAAACAGAAGTGGACCCGGTGGTTCTTTTGAAATCCAAGCCATTTATTCGATTCGATAGGAACGCTGTTGCAGGGACTCTAATAGACAATTGGCTTCTCTCGAAACGTATTCAGGTGGCTGAGACAATGGAATTGGATAGCCCAGAAGCGATTGTATCGATGGTACACGCCCGCCTTGGTGTATCCATCGTCCCTGATCTTGCGGTCAAGCCGTTTGATGCCGTCCCAGTAATGCGCATTGGCCTCGGCCCGGATGCGCCAATAAGAACGCTCGGCCTAGTTTACAGAGACAACCAAGTCAAAAAACGGGTTCTCGACGAGTTATTCGAGGCGCTCATGCATGCCATTGAGATATCGCAAAAGTGACAATCGCGAAATAAGGAAAGTATCTTGTTTCAAGAGCCGTCTCACTTTGACCTGATGAAAGAATATCACGGTAGTGAATCCGAGAAGGTATTTGCTTCAGTCCATTAGCGACGTGACAAATTTTCTGATTTCTGCCTTCGCATACCTGTTGCGAAGGAAAATAGGAGCTGCAACATAAATGATTGCGGCGACCATTATGGCACCCAAGCACCACTCCGGCAGAATGAAGACCAGAACGCAGCAGAGCAGGATCAGTCCTACGTCAACCCACCAAGATCCTTTATTGGGCAACGGAGAAAAAATGGTTTCGGCCGACAGTACTTCAGTTTCGTGTTCTGACCTTGCAAGTGTTGTGATAGCTCGGTACCCGTAAGCGTCAAAGCAAACCTTGTTGCGACTCCTGGGAATCAATTGCCAACCGTGCTGCACCGCAGTCCGCGAAATGTATTCCTCCAAAGCCCACTGTGAAGAAATTTGTTCGCCCATTCTGAATTGTTGGCAAAGGACGTTCTCTGGCTCGTGTGTTACGACTTCTGACATCAACCCTCCGCGTCCTGAAGTGCTTAGCATCCTAGCGTACAAATCAATTAAGCTCGAAGCCGCATGACCGAACGTAGTTACCAAAGTCAGCACGTTCGGGCTCGCTATACTGCCGAACTTTGTCTTCAGACCAGGAATACCTTTCGCTGTCCGCAAATTTCTTTGGAAATCTCTGTTTTTCATAGGGCTGCGACGTCGCGCGCTCTTCATCGTATTGCACAATTGTCTCCTTCAAATTGACCTCCCTATAATGGTCGACGTGACATGTGACCTGTAGTGGCAGCCGCTTAGAGATCTTCGGCGTTTGCGCGGGAAAACCAAATGCGAGGCCCGCAAATGGAAAAACATGGTCCGGCAGATCAAGCAGGTCAGAGACCGCCGCAGCCTTGTTTCGCACAGCGCTGATCGGGCAGCAGCCGAGTCCAAGCACTTCCGCCGCTGTCACGAAAGCGCCCAGCGTAATCGCTGCATCCCCCGTTGCATTGAAAAACGCGTCAAGATGGTCGTTTGCGAAGGGGACACCATGCCATTCGTGCAACAACCTTTGGCGACGGTTGTTGCCGCAAATGACGGCAATCATCGGCGCATCCGCGACCCAAGACTGACCCGACACAAGTGTTGCAAGACGTCTTTGGATATCTTCGGATTCCAGCAAGATGATATCACACTGCTGCAGATCGCTCTTTGTGGGCGCGGATAGGGCGATCGCGGAGATGGTGCGGACCCAATCGGATGGGATTGGCTTGTCCGTGAATGCACGACAAGAACCACGGGCCGCCATGGAATACAAAAGGTCCGATTGTGCGGTGCTTTCAACTTGTGAAGGTGCATCGCTGAAACGCGCCGCGAGGGCGCGTTGCAAGTCCGATTGGGGTGCCTTCGACATGCTGGTCCTTCTCTTTAGCTGCTTGTTTCTTAAAGTACACATAGAAGCTGAACGGTTTTTTGCTTGCTTAGCAACTGCAAGATGTTCCACCGGCACACGCGCCGCGTAGTTTCTTTTCCGTCATGAACGGCAATTGCCTGTTCGCACATAAACCCGCAAGCATTGCCGAAAATGTATCACCGCGCTAAGATACGCCGAAACCTGCGGCTCTCAAGCTTTGCCGCGAAAGCCGCGACAGGCAGATAAAGTAAATCGAAGCAGCAATGCATGACATTTCCCTGATCGCGTTTGCCAGCGCCGTCCTGCTGCTGGCAGGCGCAGTGAAAGGTTTCATTGGGCTGGGAATGCCGACCGTCGCGCTGGTTCTGTTAACGTTTAAGCTCGACGCAAGATCCGCCGTCACATTGATCCTGATCCCAATGTTGCTGAGCAACGTCTGGCAATTCTGGCGTGGACCTGACATGGTTGGATGCGCGAAACGGCATTGGCGCTACGCGGCCATTTTGATCCTATGCGTCGCTGGAACCGTCTGGTTCAGTCAATCCACTCCAGATCGGTTTTTGCGCGCTGTGCTAGGTGCGTTTGTACTGGCGTTTTGCTTTTTCAGCTGGCGTGACATGGTGCCTCCGATCCCGTCAAGCACAGTGCGCTTGTTCGAAATAATCAGCGCTTTGGTTGCCGGGCTGGTTGGTGGGTTGACTGCCGCATGGGCGCCACCATTGGCTATGTACCTGACCGGTCTCCGACTGGAGCGTGACGCATTTGTTCAGGCACTCGGGTTCTTAATCACGGCTGGTAGTGTGTCCGTTTTGGCGATGTTCATAGCTGTCGGGCACAGTTCGCAAGCGGATCTGGCAGTCTCGGTCTTCTTGCTGGTTCCGACCCTGATTGGGTTTTCCGCAGGTGAGCGGTTGCGGCATAGGGCAAATTCCGAAGCCTTCAAAGGCTTTTTCTTAGGCGCATTTTCGCTGCTGGGGGCGAATTTGTTGTTGGGCACTCTCTGGGGGTAGTGCGCAGCGGAATCATCGCACGCAGCACTGCGTCTGGATCTGTTGCAAACTTTTGACTGTTGACGCTCATAAGTTCTTCGAGTGATTGGATATCGAAATATTGAAGTTGAAAGTTTGTTATTATGATCTCTTTCAAAGGCGGGCAGTATCCGAAAGATGTGATCCTCTTCGCAGTGTTTTTCTATGTCCGATACGGTTTGTCATATCGCGATCTGGAAGAGATCATGCATGAGCGAGGCGCTGCAGTAGATCACACGACGCTGAACCGCTGAGTGACGCGGTATGCAGGCGCAATTGCTGAAGCGGCGCGTCGTCGAAGGGGGCCGTGCGACCGCTCCTGGAGAATGGACGAAACTTACATCAAGGTGAAAGGAAACTGGGTCTATCTCTATCGAGCTGTCGACAAGCACGGCAAGACGCTTGATTTCATGCTTTCGCAACGTCGAAACAAACCCGCGGCCACCAAGTTCTTTGCCCGAATGCTGGAGGTCAACGGCCTTCCGAGAAAGATTGTCATCAACAAAAGTGGAGCTAACACCGCTGGCCTCAAGGCCACCAACAAGATGCTGAAAGGTTTTGGTTGCCAGGTCCCAATTGAAATGGTCAGGCGAAAATACTTGAACAACATCGTGGAACAGGACCATCGTTTCATCAAAAGACGAACCCGCCTGATGTTCGGCTTCAAGTCTTTTGCTTCGGCATCAGCGACTCTGGCTGGCATCGAGGTCGCGCACATGATCCGTAAAGGCCATTTCACACCGGGACTCTGCCCGTTTCGTCAATTCTCCGAGTTGGCAATCTGACCCGGAAGCGATCGCAGATCTATTTGGCCGACCTAAAACTTTGCAACGAAACCGTGTCAACTCTTCGGTCAGTAAGAAACTTTGCAACAGATCCCCCTAGATAACACAATTTCTTGCTTAAGCTTATTTTAATGATCATTTTTTAAACTTATTGCACGTTACACGACACCTCACGTAAGCGCACCTTTTCTCACTCTTGGAGCATTAAGAGCCAAGTCGTAGCTGAGCGCTGGCAGAGAACGAGGCAAGGACGGTGTTGAGTACCCTGCCCTAGACCAAGGTTCAACTTGACCAAAACGTAACTCAAACAAAAAACTCCGCTCTGCGGCTGCCAATATTTGCCAAAACCTTTTGTCTAGCACATGACAAACCTTGCTGCGTGGCTGGACCCCCCAAAAGAGTTGCACAAGTTGGATGGTCTCTAACTGAAATCAATATCGTAAACCGCCAGACTCCACGCCCCGAGCTAAAGGCAAGAAGCATAGGAAAATCAGTGGAGCATCACATGAGTGTTTCAAAAAAATTGCTGCGAGCGGTGGTAACGTTATCCTTAGAAGGGCTGCATTCCAGAGGATTGGTTTAATCGCCAGCTTCAAACTTTGGCTTAGTTCCACGTTTGTGCGCTGCTTTGCGAAAAATAGCTTCTGCCTCAGCATAGGCCCTCAATGCCCGCTCTATCATACTCAAAACGAACTAGCTTGGCCCGATCCTGGATGCCGATACTGGCCCCGGCTTAATACGTCTCCAACAAAAAAGGCGCGAACTGCAGTCCGCGCCTTTGATAGATTACTGCCCTAATTCTTACCCGTGGGTAAGGTCATCTTCTTCAGGCAAAGCTTCAATAAAAGCGGCGATCGCCTCTTCCAGTTTGTTGCGATCCACCCGCGTGAAGTCCAAGTTGTATTTCAACTCAATACGCCCGCTGGAAGCAGAGCATTTCGCAACCCCTGCCCGGCCGGTTACTTGAAACGTAGTTTTCGCACGCCGAGGCTTACTGGAGCTTTCACCCTTAGGCTTCTTGTCTTCGCTGGCCTCTGACGCCCCTAAAAAAGACCTGAGAATCGCGACCTCGCGAACGCCGTCACGATCCGGTTCGCTCATCAACGTCTCGCTCACCTGCCGCACAAGATTTGGCGTTGCATCGAACTTGCGTTTAAGTTCCACGCCGACATTTCGCGGAATGTCATTTGGATGCATCAGCACTTTGTCCAACATCCTCAACAAACTGGCAAACGACCTGATATAGCTGCGCTTGGTGTAGCTTGCCGACTTGAACAACGTGGAAACGGCCTTGTCCACGTCCGGGCAATCATTTGACGGGTTTTCTGCATACGCTCGTGCGAGTGCGCCCATTTCCGCAAATGAGATATCCTTACGGATCAAGTTTTCATCCACCATGCGACGGTAGCTGTTGTCGAGGTCACTAGCCTCTGAAATGCCCGCCGGAATTCGGGCGTACACGTCCTTACCCGTTTCATCGAGCAATGCTCGATAAGCAGATAGGCGACGCATCCCTTGGATGAGTTCGAACCGCCCATCCGAACGACGTTCAAGTCGGATTGGATTGGACAGCCCAATGTCCCGAATAGAATCCTTGAGCTCGTCCAACTCTGGATCCGGTCCAGGCTTGCGATCTCGTGTCAGCTTTTCGGTCAAGACATTGGCCAGAGGTACATGTTCAGTGACCAAACCTTCGTTCCGAAGGCGGACCAACTCATGTGCCAGGCGATCGTTTTCTGCTCGAATGGTTTCTTCTGTCGATTGCTGATCCCGCAATGCATCGGCATTTTCAGAAATCGCCGCTGCCATCGGACCTCGGCGCTTCTCAAGAACTTTGTCCGGCACTTTCCCGACAGGAATGTCGTCCATTGCCGGTATGTCGATATCGAACATTCTGCGCTTGCGGCTCATGCCTCATCCTCCAGCTTGTCCCAGGCCGACAACATGACGCCCCGGAATTCTTCATATACGTTGTCAAATGTCGAACGCGCTCGACGCCAGGTTTCCCGTGTCATCTCGCGATAATCCATTTCATAAACCGAGCTAAGAAAGCGGCCCGACTGCTCAACTGCGCGAGTCATTTCCACCGGGTGCTCGGCGACGTGCTCACCAAAGACCTTTTTGAAAGCCTCGAACATCGCATGGTGAAGAGCGTTACCCGGCTCATATCGTGTGAGTAGGAACCGCAACTCACAAAATGTTTTCGGCAAGCCGATCTTACCCGTGGGTAAGGTTTTGTCGAAGCCGTAAGCCAGATCCTCCAGCGCCTCGGCAAGCTGACCTATGAAAGACGTGGTGGAATCGTACTCCCAGTATCCCGGGCCCGATGGAATATAAAGCATGTCAGCAGCAAAGACGGCATTCATGGATTGATAACCAATGGCCGGAGGACAATCGAAGATGATCAGGTCATAGGCATCATCGGGGATTTGATCCAGATATCGCGACACAGCCGCAAAGAATGACCACTCAGGGTTAAGATGCCGATACTGCGCCGAAGCAAATTCAACGAAGGCAGCATTGGCACAGGACGGGATCGCGTCGATCGTGGACCAGGAAGTCTTTCTGATGAAGTCCGAGATTCTGAGGTCACCAAGACCCATATCTGTAATTGACGGCGGCAGTTCACGGCGGGGTAGGGCAGTCCCTGATTGCGCGGCAACGGGGCGATTGTTCATACGTTCCGTTTCACGGATTAGATCCCGGGCCATGATGCCCCAGACAGTATAATCCTCGGCCACATCCGTAAGACCCATCGAATGGCTCAGCGTCGCCTGTGGGTCAAAGTCCACCACAAGCACACGATACCCATCCAGTGCAGAGGCGTGCGCAAGATGTAACGCCACGGTCGATTTTCCAGCTCCGCCCTTGAAGTTGGCAACAGCAGCGCGAATGGCGCGCTTGCCTTCGGGGCGCGGGGGCATCAGGGACTTCCGGTTCACCTTGAGACGTCGTCGCAACTCGTTCACCTCTTCCAGGCTGAACCACCTCTGGCGCCCATCCGGCTCGACCTCGCCACTGGGCAGGGACGGATCCGCCGCCAATTTGCCGCGAAAGGTCGACTGGTTGACTCGGAAGATCAGCTCGGAAACCTCCCAGCTTGAAAACCGGCGGAGTGTCTTCTCCATTTCGGGGCTAAAAGTCTGCTGGCGAATCCAGCCCTGCAGCTTGAGGGATTGGTTGCGCAATGCGCTCAGGTCTTCGTGCGTGTACATGCCTCTGATCTCTATATTTGGAACGTAAATTTCTGTTCGTTTCCTATTTACGACCGATTTGCACTTTACGCAAAAGAAAATATCATGAAACTGCAACCTTACCCACGGGTAAGAAAACAAGGCGTCTAAGCGCAAAAGCGATTCGGGAGATTCGGCCGCGCCGCTCAGCGAGTCATGTACCAGGAACCTCGTTATTTAGGGGGACAGGGAACTGTCAAATCCTATATATAGGGGGACATTAGAACTCTTTAAGGGGACGTACTGCATGTCCCCCTTCACCAGTGATTCACCAAATTCTTTTCTTTTTTGAAGGATGACCGACCTAAAGGTTGCCTCGACTTCAGACTCTTCTTGACAGAATCGAAGGTTTGGACGCTAATTAGGCCAAGATGGCGAAAAGCGTTGGAAAACAGCGCGGACATGGCGGGATAAACCCGTCTGAGGCAGAAGAAGCGGTGAGAACGGGTATGCAACTGGCTAAACCGGTCGGGCGTAATGCGGCGGCCTTAAAATACGATATACTCTCTGCGCTGACCATTCACGCCTTGTCAGGAGACAAACATCGACAGCGTAGTGTTCTGCGTATCATCGCCTTGATTACGACCAGATATAACTGGCGCAGCAATGAATTGTCGATTGGACGCGAAGAAATTTCGCGCCTTTGGGCAGTGAACGAAAGGACAGTAAAGCGCGAAATGTCCAAATTTCGCGCATTAGGGTGGGTATCCGTCAAAAGGCCTGCGGCGCGTGGCAGAGTCGCCGTATACGAGATTGACCTCAAACAGATCATGATCGACACGCAAGAGGTGTGGCCGATCATAGGTTCGGACTTCCATGCGCGTATGATGCATGAACCGGAGCCGGAAACAAATATTGTGCCGTTCACGATGAAACCCGCGCCCACCGAAGATGGCGAGAGCGATGTCTGGTCACAGGTCCAGTCGAATCTTCATGAACGAGATCCAGAACTGTGGGCAAGCTGGTTTCAACATTTATCCGAAGCTGAGCGGGCAGGGGGGACTGTGACCCTCGTTGCTCCTTCGCGGTTTATGGCTGATTACATTTCTCAAAAGTGGAACCAACGTTTGCTCGCAGCCTATAGCCGGGTCGATCCCAGCATTAGAGTTGTGCGGGTGGAGTCGGCGGAGTGAGGGGCATCCGCCCATACTGGCGCAAGCCATCTGACCAACAGGAGAGCTCGTCCATGTTTCTGAAAAACTGCTGGTATGTCGCCGCTTGGAGCAAGGATATCGGGCGCGAACTGAAGGCCGAGACCTTTCTAGGCGAAAACATTGTGTTCTACCGCCAGCAGGACGGCACCCCCGTCGCGCTTGAGGATGCCTGCCCGCATCGCAAGCTGCCGCTGTCTAATGGCAACCTGATTGGCGATGTTGTGGAATGCGGCTATCACGGTCTGAAATTCGACTGCTCGGGTAAATGCACCGATAGCCCGACCCAGCGCGGTATGACCCCGCGTAGAGCGGTTGTAAAATCCTACCCGGTGGTGGATCGCTATCGCTTTCTGTGGATCTGGATGGGCGACCCGGATCTGGCCGATCCTGACAAGATTTTCCCGATTGATAACTTCGATGACCCAAGCTGGGGCAAAACCGATGGCGGGGTGATGGATATTGACTGTCACTACCTGTGGGTCTGCGACAACCTGTTGGACCCAAGCCATGTAGCCTGGGTTCATGTGTCGTCCTTTGCAGGTGCAGGCACGGATGAAGAGCCGTTGGATGTGAATAGAACAGATCGAGGCGTAATCGTTTCGCGCTGGATCGAGAACAAGCCGCCGTCGCCTTATTACGCGAAACTGGTGGCCTTTGACGGTGATTGTGACCGACTGCAGCACTATGAGATGTGTATGCCTGCGATCGGGCTGAACAAATCCATCTACACTCCCGTCGGGACCGGAGGCTATGATAAGCAACCGGTTGCTGAGACATTCATCAACATCTCTTACAACTTCATGACCCCGATTGATGAGGATCGAACCCGGTATTTTTGGTTCCAGCACCGCAATTCCGATCCCGACAATGCCGAGGTGTCCAAATTCATGAATGATGGCGCGCGGATGGCGTTTCTTGAGGACAAAGAAGTGTTGGAAAAGGTTCAGCTGGGCATGAAATACGCCAAGACGCCCCATATTGATCTGGGACTGGACGCGGGGGCCAAACTGTTCCGGAAAGCTTTGAACCGCGCGATTGAGGCTGAGGCTGGACCGATCGACATGGTTGAGCGGTTGTAAGGCTTGCTGGTCGGTTCTGAAACCCACTAGGCATCGAGAGGAAAGTGAAACCGGGGATGCACCGCATCCCGCCGCTCGAATCCGCAAGCCAGGTAGGCGGCTTGGGCTTTTGAATTGTCGGGGTGGGTGCCGACCATCATGTAGGAGCAGGACAGCGCGCGCGCCTAGTATATTGCGCCTTCGATCAGCCGCCGCCCGACGCCCATGCCGCGATGGGGCCGTTCGACAAAGGGGTGGTGCATGTCGATACCACGACGACCCAGCTGCAATTGGCTGAGCGGGCTCAGGACGGTGTAAGCTTCGCGACAGTAGCACAGCCATTACTTTCTCGAAGTAGGAAGAGTTGGAAGCTTGTCTTCTAACAAACTTCGATCATACGAAAGTGGCTGACTGCACACTTAGCAGACAGGTTCTGAAGTCAATATCAGCGTCGGCAGGTAGATCGAGTTCCAAAACTGTCAGCGCCCAAAGCCGCCCATCGCGGCAAGCCCCAACCGCAGTTTATCGCTCAGAAAAGGTGAAATCCAACCCAATTAGCGGAAGCAGAGACAGTTCAATCTTTGGCGTAGATGATTGTTCAGTCTGACAGCAATTGAACAACTTGGCCCGTTTCAGGTCTGCGTCTCGATTGTTCTGGCATTTCGATCACAAGAGAACGACCTGTATGGCAGGATTGACTATGCACGAGCGTCAAAGCACCAGAAGCTAAAGCTTCTTCGATCAGACACATATGTCCGATCAACATGCCTGCGCCGGCCTTGGCCTCTTCGACGGCAAGGCTGTAGAGCGAAAACTGAGGTCCACTTTGATCATCGCGCAGTTTATACCCAGTATTTTGGGCCCAAGTGGACCAATCGTCTTTCCAAGCCTGATCATGCAGTAGTGGAATGTCTTCAAATCCGTTTCCGCCTCGGGCGCGATCCAGAAGCGTAGGCGCGCAAACCGGAGCGATAATGTCCTTGCAAACAGCGATCTGCCTTGGCGATCCATCCGGCACGGCGAAGAAGATCGACAAATCGAACAGCTCACGCCCAAGAGTGGGCGGAGTTTCCATGGCTGTTACAGAAAAAGTGATGTCTGGCAATTGAGCTCTGATCTGACGCAGACGCTTGGGCAGCCAAAGTTGGGCAACACTGGGCAGGGATGCGATGTGAAAATCGGCCTTGGGCGTTAAGTTGCGCAACGCTCGGGCCGCATCGGCCACTTGGTCAAAGGCCGAGGTGAAATCCGCGACAAGTGACTGCCCTTCAGGGGTGAGCTCAACGCCCTGGGCATTGCGGCGAAACAGCGGGGACCCTGCCCAACCTTCCAGTGTTTTTATGTGTTGAGATATCGCGCCCGGTGAGACGCTCAACTCTTCGGCTGCCGCGGCAAAGCTTACGTGGCGCGCAGCAGCCTCAAAGGCGCGCATGGCGTTCAGAGGTGGTCCATTCGGGCGATTAGGAACAACGCTCATTTCAGAAGCCTTAGTTTTTCTACGCCAAGAAATATCAATTCTGCTTTGCGATGTCACGCGGCAGTCGTCACATTGAGAAAAACAGGAGATCGTCAGATGACACTTGCGCAAAGAAATTGGGTGCCCGCCGTAAGCGAAACCTTGGTTCAGGACATCGCAACAAAGGCCGCTGCGACACCGTCGGGTGATCTATTGGCCCGGATTGAGCATTTGGCAGAGGAAAACCGTCGCATCCACGAGAAAGAGTGCTTCAACCTAAACCCGGCAACCAATGTGATGAACCCCAAAGCCGAACTGCTTTTGTCTTCAGGCATTGGGTCGCGACCTTCCTTGGGTTACCCCGGCGACAAATATGAAATGGGGCTGGAAGCAATCGAAGAGATCGAAGTTATCGCCGCAGAACTGTGCGCCGAGGTTTTTGATGCCCAGTTTGCCGAAGTTCGCGTGCCTTCAGGCGCCATTGCCAACCTCTATGGGTTTATGGCGACTTGCAAACCAGGCGACACAATAATCGCTCCTCCCGCCTCAATTGGCGGGCACGTTACCCATCATGTAGCTGGTTGCGCCGGACTTTTTGGTCTGCGAACAATCGAAGCACCTGTGAACGCTAATGGCTACACCGTCGATCTGGATGGGTTGCGCGAACTGGCGAAGTCTGAGAGGCCCAAGCTGATCACGATTGGCGGCAGCCTTAATCTGTTTGAACATCCTGTGGCCGAGGTCCGCGCCATTGCGGACGAAGTAGGAGCATGGGTTATGTTCGACGCCGCCCATCAGTGTGGCATCATTGCCGGACGCGCGTGGTCCAACCCGTTGAAAGAAGGTGCGCATTTCATGACTATGAGCACCTATAAGAGCCTTGGTGGTCCGGCTGGGGGTCTGATCGTTTCAAATGAAGCCGAAATTGCGAAAGCGCTGGACGCGATAGCCTTTCCCGGCATGACTGCCAATTTCGATGCAGCCAAGACTGCTGCTCTCGCCGTCACGATGTTGGATTGGAAGGAATTTGGTTCGGCCTATGCGCGCGAGATGATCGCCATGTCACAAGCGTTGTCCCAAGCGTTGCACGAGCAGGGTGTTCCGATCTTCACTTGCCGGGATGGTTTTACAAATTCCCACCAATTCGCGGTTCTTGCGAAGGCTTTCGGCGGAGGTCAAACAGCATCCAAAAAGCTGCGGGCAAGCGGGTTCCTCGCATGTGGCATCGGCTTGCCGGTCGAACCCGTAGAGGCGGACATGAACGGCCTGAGGATCGGCACCCCAGAGTTGGTGCGGTGGGGTATGAGGTCCGACGACGCTGAGCGTTTGGCCGATCTGATCATGCGCGGCCTGAGTGGTGAAACTGTTCTAGCAGAGGTTTCCGACTGGCGCAGAGAGTTCGACCAGCTGCATTTCGTGAATTGAGATCAAAGCGGCCGTTTGAGTTGACCTCTCGAATTCCGGTCGCTTTGACAACATCCTTGGAGACGGCAAAGGGACGATTTGCCGCCGATCGTACTTGTTGGGTCGAGCGGGCTGTACAATCTCTGTCATCACCGTTAAGGGCGTGATCTTTCTTCTGCAAGGTGATCTATGCACAACCCCTTCGACCTGCCCAAGACGCTTTCGCAGGCGTTGACCCAAAAGGGTTACAGCGAACTAACACCCGTTCAAGTCGCGGTGACACAGCCTGAACTGGGCCAGATTGATTTGTTGGTGTCAGCGCAAACCGGATCGGGAAAAACGGTGGGTTTTGGCTTGGCGATTGCGCCAGATTTGTTGGACGGCGATGGCCGATTTGATCGCCCCGCGTCCCCTTTGGCTTTGGTCATTGCGCCCACACGTGAATTGGCCATGCAGGTGCAACGGGAATTTGACTGGCTGTTTTCTGAGGCCGGGATCGTTACCGCATCCGCCGTTGGTGGCATGGATGCGCGTGCTGAACGCAGAGCGATCGAGCGCGGCGCGCATGTCATTGTCGCCACGCCCGGTCGACTTAGGGACCATGTCTCTCGGGGTGTGATCGATCTGAGCGATCTCAGGGCTGTCGTCCTGGATGAAGCGGACGAAATGCTGGACATGGGGTTCTCGGAAGATCTGGAGTTCATTCTGGACCACACGCCTGAAAACCGTCGCACATTGCTATTCTCGGCAACGGTGCCGCGCGGTATCGCCAAGCTTGCCCAGACCTATCAAAAAGATAACGCTCGCCGCATTGAGGTCGGCAACAAAGACGCCCAGCACGCGGACATTTCCTATCTTGCGCTGTCTGTGGCCCCGTCTGATATCGAAAAGGCAATCATCAACCTTTTGCGTTTTCATGATGCGCAAACGGCGATCATCTTTGCCAATACCCGGTCTATGGTGGCCCGCCTTACAGCGAAGTTTTCCAACAGAGGGTTTTCCGTGGTTTCGCTTTCGGGTGAACTGAGCCAAACGGAACGCACCCATGCCTTGCAGGCGCTTCGTGATGGCCGCGCGCGTGTTTGTATCGCAACAGATGTGGCTGCGCGTGGCATTGACCTTCCCCGGCTTGAGCTTGTGATCCACGCAGATCTACCATCCAATGCGGAATCTTTGTTGCACCGGTCCGGGCGGACGGGCCGTGCCGGACGAAAGGGTACATCCGTACTGATTGTGCCGGGGCGTCAAAGGTCAAAGGCACAGCGCCTATTGAAATCCGCCAAACTGGAGGCCGAATGGGGTACGCCACCCTCCGCCGAGGAGGTGCTTGCGCGCGATGAAGAAAGGCTGATGTCCGATCCGGGATGGGGTCAATCTCCAAGCGCCGAAGAACAGGCCTTTGCCCAACGCCTTTTGCAAGAACACTCTGCCGAGAAAATTGCTGCGGCGTTTCTGCGTCTCTACCGCGAGCGCAATTCCGCGCCCGAGATTTTGGGTGATGTGCCCGAACCGGGTGCCCGCAAAAAACGGGACGCTTCGGATTTCGGGCCCAGCACTTGGTTTTCGCTGTCTTTGGGCCGCAAACAACGCGCCGAGCCGCGATGGCTGCTGCCCATGCTGTGTCGTAATGCGGGGATTTCCAAAGATGCAATTGGGGCCATTCGTGTTCAATATCAGGAGACATTCGTTGAAATCCTGACCGATGCCGTGCCTGCGATGAAGAACGAGCTTGGCCCAGAGCTTGACCTTGAGCAGGGCGCGCGTTTGACCGAATTGCCCGGCGTCCCGGATTTCGACGCCTCACCAAAAGGCCCCCCTGCGGCACCAAAGACGCCGCGTGCAGATCGCAAAAAGGACGTATCGCGTCGCGACTCTAAGCCCGCTGTGGATCCAAACGCCGCTGAATCCGAACAGAGCGCGAAAAAGCCCTCAAAGCGCCAGGATAACGTTGACAAACCACAGTCTGGCAAGCCGAAGCGGAACCATGGCAAGAGCCAGGGCAATCCTGAGAAGAAAACAACCGTCAAAAGCAACGGTATCGAGACCAAGCGGCGCAAGAACGCGGCTGATCCGTCAAAACCCATGGGTTCTCGGAAAGAACGCGCCAAGGGCCGGCAGGATGGCGACAAACCCAAACGCTTTAAGGTGCGCGCAGGAAAAGGCCCGGATGCGCGGCCGATGCGCAAAGGGTCACGGAAAAAGTGAACCCCATTGTTGCTTTCTGGTGGCATTGCAAAAGGTGCATCAGCCGAGCCATATGATGGATGCGATAAGCCGGGTTGGGATCCAACTGATCTTAAAACCCAACCCGGCGCGTCTTTGTGATCTATTCGCCTATTCGTACGGTTTCGCCGCTTTCTATCGCTTTTTGTGCCGCGTGTCCCATCCGTACGGCCCAAAGACCGTCCTTCAGGCTGACGTCCGGTTTGGCCTTTTCACCGCGCAGCACGGCCAGAAACCCTTCGTGCTGATAAAAGGTTGACCCATTGTGGTCTCCGGCCGCCAATATTCTGGCGTCTACGGGTACATCTATTGTCGTGGGCCCCTTGGGGCTGCGGGGGCTTACAATAACTTTGGGCACTGGTGGTTCCCCCAGATGATCCGGCCAGAAGCGCCCTGGGCCGGGAACCAGCGCCTCGACCTTGGCCTTGGCTCCAACAGCCGAAATTTCTTCCTGATACCGGGAGCCTTCTGCAAACATGCACAGCTCTAACATGGCCCGTGCGCCCGAGGCGAAATCGACAATGACGTACCCGTGGTCCAGAATATCGGGTGTTTCGCCTTCGTAGCTTTCGTCCAGATGGTTGACGGCTTGTCCGCCGCTTGCGGTCACACGCACCGGGTCGGATTGCAGGATCAAGCGCATGAGGTCGAAGAAATGGCAGCATTTTTCGACAAATGTGCCCCCGGTATTGCGATTGAACCGGTTCCAGTGGCCGACCTTTTCCAGAAATGGGAAACGATGCTCGCGGATAGACAGCATCTTCACGCCACCTGTTGCTTCCGCCTTGTCGATCAATGCAGCAATAGGGGGCATGTATCGGTATTCCATCGCAACCCAGATGGGGCAGGGATAGCTACGCTCAACCTCTTCTAACCGGGCCGCATCCTGTGGGTCGGTGAACAACGGCTTTTCCACCAACAACGGCAGGGGTCGCGTTTCGGCCACTTCGCAGATCTGGTCTACATGCAAGTGATTGGGGCTTGCGATGACAAGGCAATCCAACTCCGCGACTGCCAGAAGCTCTTTGACCGAGCTCACCATCGCGGCATCCGGTGCGATGGCTTTGGCAGCCTTTGCCATCACCGGATCCGGCTCAAAAATCGCCGCCACGCGCGTCCGTTCCAACAGGCCGATATTGTGCAAGTGCTCTTGCCCCATCATGCCGCATCCAATCAGCCCGTAGTTGATGGTTCGGGTCATGCGTGTTTCCTTTTACTTCAAACGTTGGACGTAGTTGGCCCGATCTGGGTCGAACCATGTTTTTGAGAATTCAACGGGTTCAGCGGTCTCTGACCAGCTGAAACGCTCGATATACCCCACTGTTTGGCCTGCTGGTTTGGTGAAGCTTTCGGGCGTCCAATCGGGAAGCGATTGGACCGAGACCCTGTCTTCGGCCCGAATGATCCAAAATCCCAATTGGCGTTGATAGTAGCGGTAAAGAGAGTCGGACAAGAGGGTCCGGTCGATCAAACCTGCTGATTCGTCCAGCCAGATTTCTTCGACGGCTATGATTGTGTCATTCAAGTAGCGCATCCGACGCACGCGTGATCCGCGGGTTGACTGTCCGAACGGGGGCAGATCGGAAGGTTTTTCCAAGTGATCCACCGACAGGATATCCGCGCGCGGCAAGCCGCCACCTTTAGGCAATTCAAGCCGGAACATCGCATAGACGCTGTTCTGTGTTCCTGTTTCCCGAATGTAATTGCCCGAGCCTTGGATGCGCTCGAGCATCCCCTTTTTTTCTAGCTCGGCGAGCGATTTTCGCAGCGTCCCGACCGAGACATTTAGTTCTGCGGCCAGCTCGCGCTCGGGTGGCAGGCGCTCGCCGTCTATCAGCCGACCCGCCGCGATGTCGCGGATCAGAAGCTCCGCAATCTGGATGTAAACCGGAAGGGCATTTGGGTTTCGATTAGCAGAGGGCACAGTCAGTCGCTTCACTTAGTCGCGGAAAAAATTGATACACTATTGATCTACATCAAAGCGATTGCTACGCAAGAGAAAAAGCAAACGCTGCGCGGAGACCGACTCAGATGACTATCGTCCCCATCACTTCCCCTGATCTGGATGCGGCAGAGGTCTCGTGGTTTGCTGCGCTCTGCTCGGACGACTACCAGTTCCTTGGAGTGCCCGATGGCGATCTGCGGTCCAGTTGGGCGCATTGTTCCGGCATCGTAAAAGAGGCCGAAGCGCAAGGGTTCCGCAATATCCTGTGCCCATCCTCTTATCAGGTTGGCCAGGACACGCTGAGCTTTGTCGCGGGCTGCGCCCCGATCACTGAAAAGATTAATATGTTGGCTGCCGTGCGGTGTGGTGAGATGCAGCCCATCATGCTGGCCCGCACCATCGCTACGCTGGATCACATGCTGAAGGGGCGGTTGACGGTCAACATCATCTCATCGGACTTCCCCGGTGAGAAAGCCGATAGTGCGTTCCGTTATCAGCGATCGCGCGAAGTGGTTGAGATTTTGAAACAGGCCTGGACACAGGATGAGATCAATCACGCCGGCGAAGTGTATAACTTCTCGGGTCTGACAACGGATCCTGCGAAACCCTATCAGACTGGCGGGCCACTGTTGTATTTTGGTGGATATTCACCTTCGGCTTTGGATTTGTGTGGTGAACATTGCGACGTCTACCTGATGTGGCCCGAAACCAAGGATCAACTTGCCGAACGGATGAAGGCCGTTCACGCTGTGGCCGAGAACTACAACCGCACGCTGGACTACGGCCTGCGTGTCCACATGATCGTCCGCGATACCGAGGCTGAGGCACAGGAATATGCGGATTACATCGTCTCGAAGCTGGATGACGAATACGGTCGCGCCATTCGTGAACGGGCGTTGGACGCGACGTCGCTGGGTGTGGCGCATCAGGCCAAGAACCGCGATCTGGCAGATGAGTATGGCTATGTCGAACCCGGTCTCTGGACTGGTGTTGGCCGGGCGCGGTCTGGCTGCGGTGCTGCTCTGGTCGGATCGACCGATCAGGTTATGTCGAAGATCGAGGAATATCAGAAGATGGGCATCCGCGCTTTCATATTCTCGGGCTACCCGCACATGGATGAGGCCAAGCACTTTGGTGCTCGGGTGTTGCCCAACTTGAAGACCTGCTCGCTGCCCGAAGCTTACGGGCGCGTGCCAGCAACGACCCCAGCGACCCCACTGGGCAACGGAGAACGCCGCTGATGCAACGTGTGAAATTATCTGACTCGCTTGAGATGAGCCGTCTTGTCTATGGCATGTGGCGGCTGGGCGATGACAGCGACACGTCCACAGGGCATGTGGTAGCCAAGATTCAGGCTTGCTTGGATCAGGGCATCACCACCTTTGATCAGGCCGACATTTATGGTGGTTACGCAGCCGAAGCTGTTCTGGGCAATGCCTTGCGCGCCAACCCGAGCTTGCGCCAGAAGATGGAGATCGTCACCAAATGTGACATCATCGCCCCGGTGGGCCGTTACGCGGATGCGAAGGTGAAATACTACGACACGTCGCGCGCCCATATTCTGAAGTCGGTCGATACCTCGCTGACAGAAATGGCCATTGACCATATCGACCTGCTGTTGATTCACCGCCCTGACCCGCTGATGGACCACAATGAAACTGGTGCCGCTCTGGACGAGGTTGTCGCCAGCGGTAAGGTGGGCGCTGTGGGTGTATCGAACTTCCGCCCGTGGGACTGGTCGCTGCTGCAATCGGCGATGAAGACCAAACTGGTCACCAACCAGATCGAGATCTCGCTGGGCGAGATCAGCCCTTTCACCAATGGCGATCTGGCGTTTCACCAGCAACACGGCCATCCGCTGATGGCGTGGTCGCCGCTTGGTGGCGGCCTGTTGATGGCCGGAAACCCTCCGGTCGGCGTTGTGGCCGATGAAATCGCAGCCGAGTTCGGTGTGGATCGCGCCGCCGTCGCTGTGGCTTTCCTGCTGGCACATCCGGCCAACATCCTGCCGGTTCTGGGAACCAACAATCTGGATCGGATCAAACGCGCCTCGGACGCGTTGAAAGTCAAACTGGATCGCGAAACCTGGTATCGCCTCTATGAGGCGGCACTGGGGCATGAGGTACCATGATGAACGCAATCTCAAAGGACATGAACCACACCTTCGTTCCACATAAGGACGACACCCGTACCCTGCGCGACGCCTTTGGTCGCTTTGCCACTGGGGTGACCATCGTCACCTGCGACAGCGCGGATGGTCCGGTCTGTATTACGGCCAATAGTTTCTCATCCCTGTCATTAGACCCGCCGCTGATCATGTGGGCGGGTGACCGCAATTCGCGGCGCTTCCCCTATTTCCAAGAGGCCCGTCATTTCAGCGTTCACGTACTGTCATCCGAACAGGCCGAGCTGTGCTTTGGCTGCTCCAAGGATGCCTTCGCCCTGCGCGACATCGCGCATGAGCGCTGCGAGAACGGAACGCCGTTGTTGTCGGATTGCCTGGCGCGGTTTGAATGCGAACAACATGCATATCACGATGCGGGCGATCACGTTATTGTTGTGGGAAAAGTTCTTAGGGCCAGCATGGCGGACGGAGACGCGCTGACCTTTTATGCCGGGAAACTCGGCCAATTCGCGCAGCACTAAGCGCGATCTGACGGCCGTGGGACATACCCGCGGCTGAACAAGGGAGGATCCGCATGGGCGGACTGGCATCGGTGCTTGTGCCGATTGCATTCGTGAACGAAACCGTGCTGCGTCTGGGCCGCGCGGTTGGTGTCGTTGCGATTGCACTCATGGTCATTGCAATCCTGATTCAGGTGTTCTTCCGATATGTTCTGGGCAATGCGCTGCCCTGGCCGGATGAGGCCGCGCGGTTCTGCATGTTGTGGATGACCGGTCTGATGGCCCCCACGGCGTTTCGGCGCGGGGGTTTTGTGGCCATTGATATGCTAGAGCGCTTTTTACCGCGTTTTATTGGCCAAACGCTGAACCTCTTCCTGTTGGTAATCTCGCTCGCCGTGCTTTTGGTCGCCGTCAATATCGGCTGGTCCGAAGTGACTGGCTTTGGCGGTAGGTTCGCCACCGCAGCGCTATACCTGCCCACATCTTTCGGGTTCGACGAATGGTACCGCATCCCGCGTAGCTGGATGATGGCCTCGCTGTTGGTGGGGATCATCTTGCTGATCTCGGTGAATATCGAGTTGATCCTGCGATCTTTCATCACTCTGCTGGGCGGAGGTCACCTGTTGCCCGAAATTCCTGATGCGGCAGTGGGGGCCGAATAAATGCTGATCTGGTTCCTGCCCACCTTTCTGATTTTTCTGCTGATCGGTCTGCCGGTCTTTTTCGCCCTTCTGGCCGCGCCCGGTATCCTGCTGTGGCTGAATGGCCAAACCAACGACATCACGCTGCTCTACCGCAACGTCTATAACGGCATGGACAGTTTCCCGCTGATGGCGATCCCCTTCTTCATGCTGGCCGGAGAGCTGATGAACCGAGGCGGCATCACCATCCGTCTTGTCGAGTTTTCACAGGCGCTTATGGGCCATCTGCGTGGCGGTCTGGCACATGTGAACGTGCTGAGTTCGATCCTGTTTGCGGGCTTGTCCGGCTCGGCAGTCGCAGACACCTCCGCCCTAGGGTCCATGCTGATCCCGGCGATGGAGAAACAGGGTTATACCCGTAAATTCGCTGCGGCGATCACAGCGGCAAGTTCGGTGATCGGACCGATTATTCCGCCCTCGGGCATCATGATCATCTATGCCTACGTCATGGGCGAAAGCGTGGCTGCCCTGTTCCTCGCGGGTATCGTCCCCGGTGTGATGGTTGGTGTCGGCCTTATGCTGATGATCAAACTGATGGCTGACAAATATGACTTCCCGGTCGCCAGCCGGAAATACACCTGGCCCGAGCGTCGTCAGGCCAGCCTTAAAGCCTTCTTCCCGCTGATGACCCCGGTCATCATTCTGGGCGGTATTCTCGGCGGTATTTTCACCCCGACCGAGGCTGCAGCCGTCGCCGTAGGCTATGCTTTCATCATCGGCTTCTTCGTTCTGCGCACTTTGACATGGAAAGAGGTGCCCGAGGTTCTCAGCAACGCAGGCATGACCTCGGCCGTCGTGCTGCTGCTGGTTGGTGCGGCGATGGCGTTCAAAACTGTGGTCAGCCTCAGCCATGCGCCCGAGCAATTGGCTTCACTGATACTCAGCCTTTCGGAAAACCCGCTGATCCTACTATTTCTGATCAATCTGCTGCTTTTCATCGTCGGTATGTTCTTGGACGCCGGTCCCGCGATCATCATTCTCGGGCCCATCCTTGGCCCGATCTTCACCAGCCTCGGTGTTGACCCAATTCACTTCGCCATCATCATGAGCGTCAACCTGACCGTTGGTCTGGCCACCCCACCGATGGGCTTGGTCCTGTTCGTGGCCGCCGCCGTGTCACGCGAACGGGTTGAGACCATCGCCAAAGCGATCCTGCCATTCCTGGCGGTCGAAATCATAGTGATCTTCCTGATCACCTACATCCCCGCACTATCCATGACCATCCCGCGCATAACGGGGTTTGCCAACTAACTGAGTTCCACAGGGAGGAAACGCATGCTCAGAAACTTTATCAAAACCGCAGCGGTGGCCACATCGTTGGTGGCCGCGTCTGCCGTGGCCGCCACAGCCGCAGACTACACGCTGCGCGCCACTGCCAATTCGAACGAAAATGACGAGGACTACGACGGCCTGATCGTCTTCAAGAACTATGTCGAGGCCGCCTCGAACGGTGCGATCGAGGTCGAGCTGTTTATCGGCACGCAGCTATGTTCGAACGGGGCCGAGTGCTTGCAAGGTGTGGCAGACGGAACCATAGACATCTACATCTCCACCTCCGGCGGTGCGTCGGGCATTTTCCCATACGTGCAGGTTCTGGATTTGCCATATCTGATGGCCGATGACCGCATTGCAGAACATGTTCTGTCCGGTGACTTCACCCGTACCATGCGCAACATGGCGCTTGAGGACTCGGGCGGCGCGATCCGTTTGATGACCATTGGCAACACCGGTGGCTGGCGCAACTTCGCCAACACGCAGCGCCGCATTGCCGAGCCTGCGGATATGGAAGGGTTGAAAATCCGCACCGTGGTTGCTGACCTGCCGCAGGAATTGGTCAAAGCGCTGGGCGCCTCGCCCACCCCAATCCCGTGGCCCGAACTGTTCACCAGCTTCCAGACCGGCGTTGTTGAAGGGTCCAAGAACGGCATCACCGACATCATGGGCATGAAATTCCCGGATGCGGGTCTGCAGTACGTCACGCTGGACGGGCATGCATACATGGGTGCGCTGTGGTGGATGAACAACGCCAAGTTTCAGGAGATGCCCGAGGACATGCGCCGCGTCGTCGTTGACGGCTTCTATGCGCTTCAACAGGCTACCTTTGCCTCACCCAAGCGCAAGTCGATCCAAGCCTATGAGGATTTTGTCGCCGGTGGCGGCGATCTCTATGTGCTGACACCTGACCAGAAGGCTGCGTTCAAAGAGGCCGCAACGCCGGTCTATGACTGGTTCCAGTCCAATGTTGCCCGTGGGGATGAGATCTTTGTTGCGTTGACAGATGCGGTGGCGGCGGCTGAGGCCGATGTGAACGCGTCGCGCGATGCGGATCTGAACTAAGCTTCCGGGTCGGGCCCCTTAAGGCCCGGCCCTTACCGAAACGGGTACATCCACCCTTTGTAGTCGTTCACCAGAACATGCGCCCTTTCGATCTGCTCCGGCGACATTTTCTTGATTACTTCCTCAAGGCTGATCGCTGCGTCGGGATCGCCGCCAATCGCGCTGAGCGTGTACCACATGTAAGCCCTGACCAGATCAGGCGCGGGCATCCCAAGACCCAGCTCATAATACCAGCCAACCCCCGACTGGGCCCCCGGATGCCCCTTCATCGAGGCGCGCAGATACCATTCGAACGCGCGCTCATAGTCCCGTTCGACGCCCAGGCCCAGCCCGTACATCACGCCGATCAATTCCTCGGCCTCGGCATTGCCCGAGCGGGCGGCGGGCAGCAGTTCTTTGCGCGCGGCCTCAAACTCGCCGGCCTCCATCAAATCGCGCGCCTGTTCCAGTTCGGCGAGCGCCGGGCTGGCAAGCAGACAAAGGGCAAGTACAAACTGGCGCATGGGGTTGCTTTCCTCTTGGCCGGGAGCGCGGCGGCACAGGATGTGCCGCGCCCTCTGACAGATGATGATTTCCTGCCTTTTGATATGGAACAGGCCGCCATCGGTCATCAACTGTTTTACGACCCGATCCTGTCGGGCAATCAGAATATATCCTGCGCGCATTGCCATCATCCGGACTTCGGGACTTCAGATGGGCTGTCGCTTGGCATCGGGGAAGGCGGTGAAGGTCTGGGACCGGACCGTACTCCGGGCACCGGCGCAGACAGAATCCGAAAGCGTATCCCGCGTAACTCACCGGGGCTATGGAATCTCGGGGCGAAAGGTATCCACACGGTGTTTCACGATGGCCGCCTGAGCATCTCGGATGTTTATGAAAACGGGTTCAACTCACCCGCGCAGGAATGGTTGCCTGAAGGGTTGAACTCTTTGCTAGCCGCACAAGCGCTTTTTCCATTGACCGCACAGTTCGAAATGGCGGGAAATGTAGCCGAAAACCAAGTGACCGGGGCCGTCCACGATCGGATCGACAAAGGTTGGCCGATCCTTGCCAAACGCGTAAGAACCGATCCGTTTTACGGACCGGCGATGGTCGCGGCGTTCGGAGAAATCGAAACAACCGAGGACATTACAATCACGCAGGTCGCCAATGCCTTGGCAGCGTTCATGGCCATCGAATGGCGCAGCACGGACAGCCCATTCGACCAGTATCTGGCAGGGGACATGAATGCGTTATCAACCGTTCAAAAAGACGGGATGGATCTGTTCTATGGTAAGGCAAACTGTTCCGTGTGCCACGCGGGCCCGTTGATGTCCGATCAGGAATTCCACGCTTTGGCCATTCCGCCTTTTGGTCCGGGCCGAACCCGTCAATGGGATCCGTATGCGCGCGACGTTGGTCTTATGGGTGAAAGCAACCGGTTGGAAGATGCCTACAGGTTTCGCACCCCCATGTTGCGCAACGTTGCTTTGACGGCCCCTTACGGTCACAACGGGGCTTTCCCCGACCTTGAAAGCGTCATCCGCCATCATCTGAACCCTCAGGCAAGCTTTGATGCCTGGACGCCCGATATGGCCGGGTTGCCTCAGGTTCCGTGGTTGCACGACGCTGACTTTCTGGTTTGGGATGATCGACTGGAAATGGAACGCCAACGCAGCAAAACTGACATTGATCCGATTGAACTCTCGGAAGTGGAAATCCAGAATCTGATCGCTTTTATGGACGCTTTGACAGGTTCCAGTGTGGATGCACCGATTTTTGGCGTGCCCAGTGGATTTGTTCCTTAGCTGTCCTTGTTTTCAGCAGGGGTCGACAAAGCCACGCCTTCAACCGTGACCCGGTGCATCAGGCGTCGAAAACCGTGATAGTCGTTGATTGCCTTGTGCCATGTGGCTCTGTTGTCCCACATCGTTATGTCGCCCGCGCGCCAGCGCACGCGGCATTGGAACTCGGGTTGTTTGCAGTGTTCGTACAGCATCGCAAGAATTGCATCAGACTCGTCTTTGCTGAGCCCTTCGATATGCGTTGTGAAGACAGGGTTCACAAAAAGACCACGACGCCCGCTGAGTGGATGTGTGATGACAATGGGATGGTGCGCATCTTGTGTTGCGGCGTCTGCGTTGCCTAATCGACCGCTCTTGGCGGCTTCGCTGTCTTGTATGGCGGCACCAAAGACGTGACGTGAAGAATGCACAGCAGTCAGCCCGTCTAGAAACTGAAGCATTGGGGCCGAGAGTGCCTCATACGCGGCTGCCATAGACACAAACAGCGTGTCTCCTCCATAGGGCGGCATCTCAATCGCATGCAGGATTGATCCCATGGCTGGCGCTTCGTCATAGGAATGATCGGTGTGCCACCCTTCACCCACCGCTTCTTTCTGGCCCTTTTCTTTTAAGACCGTCGCAATCTCGGGATAGCCATTAACCGGTTTGAAGAAACGGTTGACGTTGATCGCGCCAAAGCTGCGAGCAAAGTTCAGATGGTCTTCAGGGGTGGCTGTTTGACCCCTTAGGACGATAACGGAATACTTGGCAAAGGCTTGGTGAATATCAGGAAATTGCCCGCTGTCTCGAATATCGGCGCCGTAGATTTCAGCGCCTAAGCCGCCGGTGAGTGGTGTGATGTCCATCGGGGTGCTCCTGCTTTTTCAAGATCAGGATAAAGGACGATTGGGCTTTGGAGAAACGGAATTAGCTAGTACTACGCCGTCGCGCATTCTGGACGGCAGCCCCCTGACCATAGCCCTAATCCAATGCGGATCTGGACGAATAGTAAAACGCAATGGCCTGAGTTCTGTTTTTCACGGCCAGCTTGTCATAGATATTGGACAGGTGAAATTTGACCGTGTTTGTCGAAATCTGCAGTTCTTTTGAAAGGTCCCGATTGGACATGCCTTGGGCCAAGGCTTCAAGAATGGCGCGTTCTTTGCGGGACAAGCTTTGGATAGGGTCCTGTTGCATTTTTCGAACGTCGATGAATGGAAAGACCATTTTGCCAGCCGCCACATCGGCGCAGGTTTCAAGCAAGCCTTCAACCTCGCCGGATCGCGCCGCAAAACCAGCGGCCCCGGCTTGCATGGCCAGCCGCGGCGTTTCGCTGGTCACATCCCCATACACCACAAACCGGGGTGCATTGGCCTGTTCTCGAAGAACCTCGATCAGCTTTGCCGCTCCGAGCACCGGGAGGTTCCAGTCGACCACCCCGACCTGAACCGGAACTCGCATGACGGTTCCCAGGAACCCTTCGGCGGTGGCTGACGTCGCCACCAACGAGAATCGCGGGTCGCGTTCAAAGATTTCAGACATGGCAGACAGAACCAGCGGATTGCCGTCTGCCAGCATGACATCAATAGGGGTACCTGGCGCGCCAATCATCTGTTTTTACCCAACTTTCGCAATTTTCTACCCAAACGGGTAGGTGAAAACTCAGTATACCTTGGTATTTTTACCAATTCGGGTGGGAAATTCCCCATCCTTTTGGCCATCCTAAAGCAGTAGTAAGTTACGTTGCGTCATTGCGCAAGGCGGCGTTTTCTGTCCGGCAACGAAACACGACGGGTCCAAGAGCCCGACCAACGCCGAGGATGACAGACAATGACGTTTCAGATTTTCCCTCCTCTTGAGATCCCCGAGACTTTGGCCGCTGGCCCGGGACCGGGCAACACCGACGCCCGTGTCCTGCGCGCCTTCAGCAGCGCAGGCGTAGCGGATCACATGCAAGGTGACGTTCTGCGGGGCATGATCGAGTGCAAACACATGCTGCGGAAAATCTGGGGCACGTCCAACACGTATACTTTTGCGGTCGCAGGCACCGGTTGGAGCGCTCTGGACGCTATGTTCTCTGCCGTCATGCCTGGCGACAAGGTCGTGGCGTTTGCCAACGGGACATTCTCGGGTATCGACGCTCTGACCCTTCGGATCAAGGCAGCTACACCTCAAGAACACGCATCCAACCCGCTTGACCCACAAGCCGCCAGTGTCACCGTGATCGAGGTTCCGCACGGTCAGCCGGTGACAGGTGAACTGGTTGACGCTGCTTTGTCTGAGCACCAGCCCAAATGGGCTTTCATGGCGCATTGGGAAACCGGATCCGGGCGTGTCAATGATCTGCGCGGCTTTTCGGACGCCTGTGAACGCAATGGTGTCATGGGTCTGATCGACGCGGTGTCGTCGTTGGGTGCCGATGACTTTTCGATTGATGATTACCCCGGTGTCGCCGGGTGGGCGTCTTGCCCGCAAAAAGGTTTGTGCTGCCTGCCGCTGACTTATGCGCCAGTCAGCTTTACGGATGCTTATGTCGAAAGTTTGAAGGCGTCTGGCGCTTATTCTTATGTTCACAATCCGATCTTTGAAGCGCGCCATTGGGGCATTGTCGATGGGCAAGACGTAGAAAAAGGCACATACCACCGGACGCATTCGGGATACGCCGTTGCGGCGTTCCACGAAGCCCTGCGACTGACCCTGCAAGAAAGCCTGGCAAAGCGGGCCATGGCCTACCGCACCCATGAGAAGGTTCTGCGCGATGCGGTGATCGAAATGGGCTGCGAAGTGACATCGGACATGCCCAGCCTTGTTGTTCTGAACCTGCCACCGGAACTGGCGGGGCGAGAGATGGAGCTGGTCCAGAACTGCCGTGCACGGGGATTTGGCATCTGGCCGACTCTCAGCGCTCCGGTACAGGTGCGGATCGGAATCCTCAATCAGCTGAACCGGGACGCGGTCAGCCGGATCATACGCCTGTTTGCCGAAGCCCTTCGCGAGCTGGGCGGGGAGGTCGATCAGGATGCGATCGAGGCTTTACTTGAAAGCCGTTACGGCACTTCAATCGCGGCTTAACCACACTGCATGAACGGGAGGATTGCAGATGGATATTCATGAATACCAAGCGAAAGAACTTCTTTCCAATTTCGGGGTGGACGTCCCTGCTGGCGCGCTTGCCTACAGCCCGGAACAGGCGGCCTATCGGGCGCGCGAGCTGGGCGGTGACAAATGGATCGTCAAAGCGCAGGTCCACGCCGGTGGGCGCGGCAAGGCCGGAGGGGTCAAGCTGTGCAATACAGAGAACGAGATTTATCAGGCCTGCGATGACCTGTTTGGTCGTAAGCTGGTCACACATCAGACTGGTCCCGAAGGCAAAGGCATCTATCGTGTCTATGTCGAAGCGGCCGTGCCTATTGACCGCGAGATTTATCTGGGATTTGTTCTGGACCGATCCAGCCAGCGGGTGATGATTGTCGCCTCGTCAGAGGGTGGGATGGAAATCGAGGATATCTCGGCCGACCGTCCGGACAGCATCGTGCGATCCATTGTGGAGCCAGCGGTCGGGCTTCAGGAATTCCAAGCGCGTGAAATTGCGTTCAAGCTTGGTCTTGAACCCAAGCTGATCCAGCAGATGGTGCGCACACTGCAGGGGTGCTACGCCGCGTTCAGCGACTTGGACGCCACCATGGTTGAGATCAATCCGTTGGTCATCACCGGTGACGACCGGGTGCTGGCGCTGGATGCAAAGATGAGCTTTGACGACAACGCTCTGTTCCGCCACCCGCAGATTGCCGAGCTGCGCGACAAAAGCCAGGAAGACCCGCGCGAAAGTCGCGCGGCGGACCGGGGGCTGTCTTACGTGGGTTTGGAGGGAAACATCGGTTGCATCGTCAACGGTGCCGGTCTGGCAATGGCAACTATGGACACGATCAAGCTGGCCGGTGGTGAGCCCGCAAACTTCCTTGATATCGGTGGCGGTGCTTCGCCAGAACGGGTCGCCAAGGCGTTTCGGCTGGTTCTGTCGGACACCAATGTCCAGGCCATCCTCGTCAACATTTTCGCAGGCATCAACCGCTGCGATTGGGTGGCCGAGGGCGTCGTTCAGGCGCTGAAAGAATTGGATATCGACCTTCCGGTCGTTGTCCGGCTCGCTGGTACCAATGTCGAAGAGGGCCAGAAGATCCTTGCCAAGTCCGGGCTGCCGATCATCCGCGCCACAACACTGATGGAAGCAGCAGAACGCGCTGTAGGCGCATGGAAAAACGACCTTACCCAAGGCACCAAGATGAGGGCTGTGTAATGAGCATTCTTCTCGATCGCGACTCGCGTGTCATAGTACAGGGCATCACCGGCCGGATGGCGCGGTTTCACACCAAAGACATGCTGAAATATGGCACGAATGTCGTAGGCGGCGTCGTTCCCGGCAAGGGCGGCGAAACCGTCGAAGGCGTTCCGGTTTTTGACACCGTCAAACAAGCCGTTGAGGCGACCGGCGCGGATGCCAGCCTTGTATTTGTTCCTCCTCCGTTTGCCGCAGATTCGATCATGGAAGCAGCGGATGCCGGTATCCGGTACTGCGTTTGCATCACCGACGGTATCCCAGCGCAAGACATGATCCGGGTGAAACGCTACATGTACCGCTACCCCAAAGACAAACGTATGGTTCTGACCGGTCCGAACTGCGCGGGCACGATTTCGCCCGGTAAAGCTTTGCTGGGGATCATGCCGGGTCACATCTACCTTCCGGGGCATGTGGGGATTATCGGACGCTCGGGCACGCTGGGCTATGAGGCCGCAGCGCAGCTGAAAGAACGCGGAATTGGTGTATCGACCAGCGTCGGGATCGGGGGCGATCCCATCAACGGGTCTTCGTTCAAGGACATCCTTCAACGGTTCGAAGAAGACGAAGACACCCATGTCATCGCCATGATTGGTGAGATTGGCGGCCCGCAGGAAGCCGAGGCGGCAGAGTACATCCGTGACCACATCACCAAACCTGTGATCGCCTACGTTGCAGGTCTGACCGCTCCGAAAGGGCGGACCATGGGCCACGCGGGTGCGATCATCTCGGCCTTTGGCGAAAGCGCTAGCGAGAAGGTTGAAATCCTGTCTGCCGCTGGTGTGACCGTGGCGGAAAACCCTGCCGTAATTGGTGAAACAATTGCGCGTGTGATGGAGGCTGCGTGATGGTCAAACCTTCGGTTCTTGTGACCCGTCGCTGGCCTGCTGCCGTTGAGGCGCAGTTGGCCGAGAACTATAACACCGTGCTGAACACCGGGGACAAACCTTTGTCCCCGTCCGAAATCCGGCAGGCGTTGAAATCCTATGACGCGGTCTTGCCAACGGTAACCGACACGCTCAGCGCCGAGGCGCTGGACGTATCTGGTGCGCAGACAAAAATCCTTGCCAATTATGGAGTGGGCTACAGCCACATCTGTGAGCCGTCCGCCCGCGAGCTGGGTATGACCGTGACGAACACGCCTGATATTCTGTCAGAATGCACCGCAGATATCGCCATGACCCTGCTGCTGATGGTGGCGCGTCGGGCGGGCGAGGGTGAACGCGAGCTGCGTTCCGGCAACTGGACCGGTTGGCGGCCCACGCATCTGGTGGGGACCAAGGTCAGCGGTAAGACGCTTGGCATCATCGGCTACGGGCGCATCGGTCAGGAAATGGCCCGCCGTGCGCATCACGGCTTTGGCATGGACGTGCTGGTCTATAATCGTAGCCCGGTGGACCCGGCTGTATTGGCGCGGTGCAAAGCTACTCAGGTTGGGTCGATTGATGAGTTGTTGCCGCAATGCGATTTCGTCTCACTTCATTGCCCCGGCGGGGCTGCGAACCGCCACCTGATAAATGCGCGCAGGCTGGACCTTATGAAACCCGACGCGTTCCTGATCAATACGGCGCGTGGTGAAGTCATCGACGAACGGGCGCTGGTTCAATCGCTGGCTTTCGACATGATCGGCGGTGCAGCACTGGATGTGTTCGATGGTGAACCCCGTATCTGTGCGGATCTTCTGCAATGCGACAACCTTGTGATGCTGCCGCATCTGGGCAGCGCCACGCGCGAGGCACGCGAGGCGATGGGGTTCCGTGTACTCGATAACCTGCGCGATTTCTTCGAAGGCCGAGAGCCACGCGATCGGGTGATCTGACCTGCCAGCGCGCCTGAGGCTAATTGCCGATGCGGCCCACGGTGGCCGCGTCGCCGCCATCCACCGGAGGATTTACTTTTGAATGCACCGCAACGTGCCGATGGATTTTTCACCCAATCCCTGTCTGACCGCAACCCTGAGCTTTTTGGCTCGATCACATCTGAACTGGGCCGTCAGCGCGACGAGATCGAGCTGATTGCCTCTGAGAACATCGTCTCTGCCGCCGTGATGGAGGCGCAGGGCTCGGTCATGACCAACAAATACGCCGAAGGCTATTCCGGTCGGCGCTATTATGGCGGTAGCCAGTTCGTCTTCATCGCCGATTGGTTCATCGAAGTGGTCGACGGTCTGGCCGCGAATGGTGAAGACGGCAACGGCGCTGTCGAAGCCAAGGTCAAAGCCGAAGTCGCAGAGCTTTGCGCACGATTCCCGATCCATGCGAACTAGTAAGAAGAAGGACCAAAACATGAGCTTTCACCCCATTGAACAAGCCCCAGCGCGTCTGAACCGCAGCGAGCTTGCCGTTCCCGGTAGCCAGCCCGAAATGTTTGAAAAGGCGGCAAAATCGGATGTGGATGTCATCTTCCTTGATCTGGAAGATGCTGTCGCGCCTGACGAAAAGGAACAGGCGCGCAAGAATATCATTCAGGCGCTGAATGACATCGATTGGGGCAACAAGACCATGTCGGTGCGCATCAACGGGCTGGACACCCATTACATGTATCGCGACGTGGTGGATGTTGTTGAACAGGCTGGCACGCGGCTGGATCTGATCATGATCCCCAAGGTCGGAACAGCTGCTGACGTCTATGCCGTGGATATGCTGGTCACGCAAATCGAGGACGCCAAGGGCTATGGCAAGCGCATCGGGTTCGAGCACATCATCGAAACTGCGCTGGGCATGCAAAATGTCAGCGAGATCGCCGCTGCCTCGAAGCGCAACGAAAGTCTTCACTTTGGTGTCGCCGATTATGCGGCGTCGACACGTGCGCGGACAACCATCATCGGTGGTGTGAACCCCGATTATTCAGTTCTGACGGATGCGGATCCCGATGGAGGCCGTATGACACATTGGGGCGACATGTGGCACTACGCGCTTGCGCGCATGGTCGTGGCCGCACGCGCCAACGGGCTGCGGCCCATCGACGGTCCATTCGGGGATTTCCAGGACCCTGACGGCTATAAAGCTGCCGCCAAGCGCGCCGCTGTTTTGGGCTGCGAAGGGAAATGGGCAATCCACCCCAGCCAGATTGCTTTGGCAAACGAAGTTATGTCGCCGTCCGACGCCGAAGTGACCAAGGCGCAGCGCATTCTTGTCGCCATGGCCGAGGCGGAAGCGGATGGGAAAGGTGCTGTTTCTCTGGATGGTCGGTTGATCGACTATGCCTCGATCCGCCAAGCGGAAGTGCTGGTTGAGAAAGCAAGCCAGATTGCCGCAGCTTAAGAGCGATTAGGCAAAGGCCAGAACAGTTGCCCAAACGAAAAATCTGGTCTTTGCCACTTCGATGAAGCGAGAATGGGGCGCTTCATCAGTCCATGCCATTGTCTTTGACAGGAATGCCCAAGCCAACTTTCTTGCGTCCCATCACAACTGACGTTCGAAACCGGCGAACGTTTGAATTGTCGAAAAACAACTTTTTGGTCAGCTCTTCAAAATCATCCATATCACGCGCCGCACAGATCAGGCAGAAGTCCGCATCACCTGTGATGTAATAGCACTGTTGCACCCTTGGCTCTGCCTGCGCCTGCCGCGAAAAAGCGTCGATCTGATCCTGGCGTTCGCGTTCTAATTCGACCATGACAACGAAGCTCATTGCAACGCCCAGTTTTTTCGGGTCGACAATTGCCACTTCCGAGTGAATAGCACCAGAAGCTCTGAGCGCCTTCAGACGCCTTTGAACGGATGCGACCGATAAGCCTGTTTCGGATGCAAGCGCCTCCAGCCCCATTTTGGCATCACGTTGCATCAGGTGCAGCAGGCTGCGGTCAAATTGGTCGAGTTTCACAAAGATTTCCTTGATGTGAAAAAGTTTCCCGGAAAATCGGCAAATGTGACCATAATAGATCGCAGCTTGTGCGTAAAACTCTGATCATGGAACACAGTAAGAAACTTGATGTGGCAAAGCCGCTGGCGTTGCTGGCGGAATGTCCAGCTTATAAACCAAGCCCGTTAGAAACCCGCAGTTTCCAATGGCGAACGATCCTGATCAAAGATGAAACCAACAGGATGGGCCTGGGCGCGTTCAAAGCTCTGGGCGGTGTTTACGCTGTTGCCAAGCTGATCGAAGCGCGTGTTGGTCGTTCTTTGACACCCAGCGCCTTTCTGAGCGATCCCGTAAAAGATGTGGCGCGATCGATGACTTTTGTGTGCGCCAGCGCAGGCAATCACGGCATGGCCGTGGCCGCTGGCGCGCAGCTCTTTGGTGCAACGGCGCGCATTTATCTTGCCGAAACAGTCCCCGAAGAGTTTGCTGTTCGTCTTCGGGCGAAAGGCGCAGATGTTGTTCGATCCGGCAGTGACTATGAGGCAAGCGTGGCCGCAGCCGTCGCTGACGCCGAAGCAACCGGTGCCATTCACCTCGCCGATGGGTCGTGGCCGGGATATACCGAGCCTCCGCGATTGGTGATGGAGGGTTATACTGTCATTGCTGAAGAAATGCGCAACGATTTAGAAGTGTCCGCAAATTGGCCGAGCCACGTGTACCTGCAGGCGGGCGTTGGTGGGCTGGCCGCGGGCATTGCCTATATGATCCGGTCGAACTGGCCGGTGCAGCCAAAGATCACAGTGGTTGAACCAGATGCTGCACCCTGTCTGAAGGAAAGCGCCCGAGCCGGAGAAATCCTTACGGTTGAAGGGCCCGTTTCAAATATGGGGCGTTTGGATTGCAAAACGCCATCCATGTTGGCTTTGGATATCTTAAAGCGCTGTGCAGACGATTGGGTTACAATCAGTGACCAACAGGCTCAGAACGCAGTAAACAGCGCCTTTGATTTGGGTTTCTCGACCACGCCATCCGGAGCGGCTGGGCTTGCCGCCTGCCTTGAGGGCGACGATGATTTGCCATTGGTCATCTTGTCCGAAGGGGGCGTTTCTGATGCTTGATCTTGTTGCGTTTCGTCGTGATCTTCATGCCCATCCAGAAACCGGGTTCGACCTTGACCGGACCCCCAATTTGATCGCGGCCGAGTTGGAGCGCGCTGGGCTTGAGGTCACCCGAGGCGTGGGTCGGACCGGGGTTGTTGCCACTTTGCGCCGTGGTCCTGATGAGACCGCAATCGGGTTTCGCGCCGATATGGACGCGCTGCCGATTCACGAGATGACCAATTTGCCCTACCGGTCAAAAACAGAGGGCAAGTTTCACGGCTGCGGTCATGACGGGCATAGCACGATGCTGCTTGGTGCTGCCTTGGCCCTTGCTGCGGACACATCGTTGGACAGGACCGTTCACTTTGTTTTCCAGCCGGATGAAGAGAACGGAAATGGGGCCGCTGCGATGATTGCTGACGGTTTGTTCGAACGCTTTCCTATGACCGCAGTTTTTGGGCTTCACAATATGCCGGGAATGGAGCTGGGCCACTTCGCCACTCAGGCAGGACCTTTCTGTGCATTCGAGGATAATTTTGAAATCCGCCTTAAGGGGCAGGGGGGTCACGCGTCCATGCCAGAGAAGGGCGTTGATCCGATCGTGACGGGATCTGCGATTGTATTGCACTTGCAGTCGATTGTATCGCGCTCGCTTCCTCCCGGCGAACATGGTGTGGTTTCAGTTACTGAGTTCCTGACAGACGGCGCGCGCAATATCCTGCCGAGTAATGTGACCTTGCGTGGGGATTGCCGGGGGTTTTCCAAAGACGTCTCAGACAACATTCAGCGCAGAATGCGCGCCATCGTTGATGGTGTGTGTGCTGCGCAAGAGGTGGCGGCGGAGGTCGATTATTCAACGTCGTTCCAGCCTTTGGTAAATGATACCCGGGCCACCGAGGTAATCTTGGGCGCAGCTCGCGATGTTGGTTCTGTTGACGCTGAATACGGTCGGGTGGGTTTCTCGGAGGATTTTGCCGAGTTTCTGGCGCACCGACCGGGCGCGTTCATTCTGATGGGAAACGGGTTGGACGGGAACAACGCCATGCCGCTTCACAACCCGTCATATGATTTCAACGATGACGCGATCCGACATGGAATTGCGTTCTGGACCAACCTTGCGCAACGCGGTTTTTGAGCCTGACGCAGTGGCCCTTCTGGTGATCCTTTGTCGGTTTTGTTTTGAAGTTCAGAGAATGACATATCAGGTCAGACACGTTTGGAAACTCGCTCATTGACCTTTGGACAGCAGAAGGCATCAATACGTCGACTGTTCGCCAGGTCTCGGATGCGCACATTGGTGCTTACTTTGTAACGCATGGCACGAATGATCGTGAGTTCACCTATTTCCGTGCAGTTTCCTCCAGCAGCCGTATGGGTCCAGACGATCTGCCGGTGACGGCGCTGCGGTCGGTGAAGGTTTTACATGTGTCTGGAATCAGCCAAGCTATTTCAAACACCGCTGCTGATGCCGTTTCCGGTAGTGTGTCGGTCAGAGGATGTTCAGACAAAGCACCTGGCGCACCAATAGCCAAAACCCGTGTTTCAGGTTGGCGATCTCCCCACGTACCGTGCCGTGCGATAGAATTGGTGGCATGAGCACTTGCGTCTTATCGCGAACTGTCGCTTTCACAAAGTTCCTTTACTTCCGGTTTTGAAGTCCGAAAAGCCCGATCCACGGTTGTGATGCCGGCGAAAACTAATGCGTATGCCCGGGTTAAGAGAGGCCAGATTGCTGCATAGTTGCGCGTTGGATCATTGATCGCGATGCCATGTCGCCGCCACGCAAGGTGTCGGCGGTTTGAAACGCATGGATTGCCTCGGTGAAACGTTTGGCCCTGAAATGGGACAAGCCGTCTTCGTACGCTTCGATCCAGTCGTGTGATCCTTCGAAATTGTCGGCCATCGCGATCAACTCAAACACAACAAGAGCTTCAGACCGGCCTTGTATCTCAACCGTCTCCAGCTCACGCACGACGATGGCATCGCCCGCCTCGCGCCGTGTTTCCGGGCCGATAATGATTGCAGTGCCGTAAGTTTTGTTGACCCCTTCCAGACGGCTGGCGACATTCACAACATCACCGATTGCGGTATAGTTCAACCGTTGCTCGGACCCGATATTTCCGACCAGAGCCTCGCCGCTGTTTAGCCCGATGCGAACATGAAGCGCGCTGTCGGTCTGGCTCTGCAGGCTGGAATTCTCGACCACGTCCACCAGCTCCAGCGCGGCACGGCAGGCGTGTTCGGCGTGTTTTGGGTTCTGCTTTGGTGCGCCCCAGAAGGCCATCACCGCGTCGCCAATAAATTTGTCGATCGTCCCGTCGTGGCGTTCTATTGTCGATGAGGCGGCGCTGAAAAAGGGCGCCATCAGTTCAACGATTTTGGGGCCGTGTTTTTCGGTCAGTCCCGTGAACCCGGACACATCGCAAAATAAAACGGAGATCTGTTTTGGCTCACCGCCCGGCTGGGTCTTGATGCCTTCCGCCACAAGCATCCTGACCAGATCGGTCGGTACGTATTTGCGGAAGGCCGACAAACCCACAGCCATGCTGGCGGTCGCGGCGGACAGGTTTTCAAGCTCTTTCAGGCGCGAGGGCCTGCGCGAGACCTGTTCAACGTCAAATTGTTCGATTCGGCTGAGGTCTTCGGCTACACGCGAAAGTGGGTTCGCGACGACGTGGCGCACAAACCAGATCGCCAGACCAATCGCGACAACAACGACGCTAAGCAAGATGTAAACCAGATTGATCAGAGTTTTGTCGATCCCCGACAGGAACGCGGATTCCGGAATCACTGTGGCTACCCGCCAGCCGTAGAATCCAAGAGGTGTCAGCGCCACCGCATAGGGCACATCCTCATAGATGATCCGTTTCGTCACAGGGCCTGGTGTTTTGTTGTCCGCGTCGGCCATCAGCCTTTCACCCGAGATTTTGGCAACCTCGTATAGTTCCCCCTCTCCCATTCGGGCTGGCGTGATTTCGTCGGCTTCGGGATCCGGTACCGCAATGACTTTGCCGTCGGCGTTGATGATAAAGGCCGCACCAAACTCACCAGGACGTAGTGAGCCCAGAAAGCGTGACAGGCGATCCGTATCAATCGCAACAGTCAACACGCCCTGTCGTTGTCGGCGTACGTCGATGGGCCCGGAAAAGGCATATAATGTTTTGTCGCTGCCGGGCAGATCCCGAACCTCGATCCAATCCGGTTTGCTGCGGCTTATGAAGTTGCTGTACCAAGCGTGTTCACGTGGGTCGTATTCGGTTTCTGTAAAGCTCCGTTCTTCGAACTGAATGTCACCGGGAATGAAAATATACCGATCCTTCCGCAGCATTCGGTTACGGATATTCTTGTCGATTTCCATCATCTCCAGCCCGCTGTCACCCAGCCGGTGGGCAGCAAAAAAGTTGCCATCGGGCCAGCCAAAGGTAAGCCACGAGATATTGGGCTGCGCTTGCAGCTGCGAAAGGAACACGAACTCGCGTTTGTCGGCCTGACGTGTCTGGATGACATCCTGGATGAAAATCGTGCGGACAGCGGCCCATGCGGCCTCGGCAGATCTGAGAGTTAGCCCAAGCTCGATGCGCACGGTGTTGGCAATCTGGCTGTTGATTTCAGCCGACAGCATGCGGCTGTTTTCGCGGGCTGTTGTCCACCACAGGGAATGCACCACAAAAGTTGACACGCCAATCGACAGGGCAACAAGTATAGATACGGCGATCCCTACGCTGACACGCATTCTAGCTCCACAACAGCCCATGGCGGCAGACGGTTCAATTGCTATGCCAAAGGGTCAAATTCAGCTTAGTGTCTGCCCCCTTCGGTTTCCAGACGGTTGAGCAGGATATGCCAACTTGTTTACTTGCCGTTGAATAGTTTGAGTGGTTTTCGACCTCTTTGGTTTTTAAGGGGGGGCAGGCAGGCACTTGCCGCAGGCTTTCCACGGTTTCAGGGGTTTGCTGGGCTTGCACCTCAGCCGGAACAGGACCTGCTATGGCAAGAAAGAAGACGCGAAGAAGGCTTTAAACATCCTCAACTGCGCATGAGCGAGAAATCCGGATCATAGGGTGAAAAAGGTATAACTTCTGCCGCGACCATATCTCCGCACATGTCCAAGTTCATTGTGGTGCCTGGACTGGTCAACTCGGGGGTTACGAAGGCGTAAGCCAGGTTCATCCCGACGCGATGACCCCAATCTCCGGATGTGATGGTGCCAACAACTGTGTCGCCCTCCATCAGCGATGCGCCGCCGTGGGCCGGGGCGTGTATGGCGTCGATCTTCAGCGTCACCAACGATCTTTTTGGGCCGCTGGCCTTGCGTTTCAGCAGCGCGTCTTTGCCAACAAACTGGCCTTTGTCCAAATTGACAAAGCGATCCAGCGCTGTCTCAAACGGGTCGAACTCGGTCAGCAGATCGGCTTTCCAGTGCAAAAAACCTTTCTCCATACGCATAGATTCAACCGCACGCGCGCCGAACAGTTTCAAACCATGCCTCTCACCGGCTGAACGTAGTGTAAGATAAGCGGCATAAAGCGAGGCATTTGGGACGTGGATTTCATAAGCGTGCTCGCCCGAAAAGCTGATGCCCATGACGGTGGCCGGGGCAAAGCCAATGAAGGTTTCGCGAACCGAGAGCCACGGGAAGGCCTCTTTCGACCAATCTCCACGCGCGCAGGCGGACAGGACGTTACGCGCGTTGGGGCCTGCCAGAACAAGGATCGTCTGGTCATTGGTCATCGACCGGATTTGCACATCCTCGTCCGCGCGCAGATGCTGGGACAGCCAATCCATATCGTGGTATTCACTTGCAGCTGCCGATCCATACCAGACGCGGTCTGGCCCACGATCGCTGGCTGGAATGTTGGCGATTGTGGCCTCGCCCTTGATCATGCCCTGATGGTTCAAAAGATAGCCCAGACCGACACGGCCTGAACGCCTGGTGACGTTGCCACAGAACAACCGGTAAAGAAATGAATGGCGATCAGGCCCGGTGATTTCCAGCCGGTTAAATCCATTCACTTCGCACAGGCCGACATTCTCCTGCACGTTCTTAACTTCGCTTGCAACGACGTTGAAGGCTTCGTCAAAATTGAAGGTGAGGCTGGGATGAAAATCGGGCGACGGTTTGATGTAATCCACCCGTTCCCATCCGTTCACCACAGTAAACTCGGCGCCTTCCGCTGCCAGAATTGGCGTCAGCGGCGTCGTTTTGGCGGGGCGACCTGCGGGTCGGTGTTCGTGTGGGAAATGGAAACGGAATTCATTCTGATAGTCCTCGATGGCCTTAAGCGAGGTCAGTTCTACATTGGCATGTCCGGTGAAGCGGCGCGGATCGAGACACCAGGTGTCGTAACACGCCTCGCCATGCACGATTTGTTGCGCCAGCAGCGAACCGTGCCCGCCGCCTTCGCCAAGACCGGCACGCAAGCCGATAATGCAGAAAGCATTGCGCTTGCTCGGTATCGGCCCAACCAACGGTGCACCGTCGATTGTATAGGTGATCGGGCCGTTCACGACCGATCGAATGCCTGTTTCACGCAAGGCGGGCATCCGCTCGAACGCGCCTTCCAGCACATCCATGACCCGATCCAGATCATCCGGGCAGAGCGCATTAACAAAGTTTGGATCGATACCGTCCATGCCCCAGGGCTTGCAGTCCTGTTCATAAAATCCCACCAGCAGTCCGCCTTTTTCCTGACGGCTGTAGTAGTCGCTGATTGGGCATCGTAGCAGCGGCATCCGGTGTCCGGCCTCTGCAATGCCGGGGATGTCTTCGGTCAGGAAGTACTGATGCTCCATCGAGGCGACGGGGTGATGGACACCCATCATCGCACCCACTTCGTTGACACGGTAACCACAAGCATTGACGACGATGTCGCAGTCGATGTCGCCTTGTTCAGTGTGAACGGTCCAAGTGTCGTCTTTGTGCTGAGACAGGGCGGTTACAGGTGTATTGCGATAGACTTCAGCCCCCGCTTTGCGCGCGTGATAGGCCAGAGCCTGACATAGTTGCGCAGGATCAATATCGCCGTCCAGCGGATCCCATAGTCCACCAAGCAGGTTGGTGGTTGAGATCAGAGGATGACGGCGGGCGCATTCTTCGGCGTCGATAACCTCGAATTCCACCCCCATGCCCCGCGCCATTGACGCAAAATGGCGATAGCCCTGCATTTGCGCTTCGGTATTAGCCAACCGGATACCGCCATCGGCGTGGTGATAGTTGATTGGGTATTCCGGGTTTTCAGACAGATTCTTGTACAGATTAATCGAATGCGTTTTCAGGCCGACCATGGTTTGGTTCATACCAAAGTTGGTCACCTGCGCCGCTGAATGCCAGGTTGTGCCACTAGTCAGCTCGTTGCGCTCGACCAGAACGACGTCGCTCCAGCCTTCCTGGGTCAGATGGTAAAGCGTGGAACAGCCCGCAATGCCACCCCCAATGACAACAACCTTGGTACGGGATTTCATGTGACGCGTGCCTCCGACAAATCGTTTGCGGAGATAGGCCCGTATATTGGTGCAAGTCGCAATATGGCGCAGTTTTTTTCATAACATATCGAACTTTAACTTCGATTGTTTCGCATTAAGTGCAAGGTTGTTGAATTGTCGAAGTTTAAGCCTCTTCTTTCCCGCTTAAAACACGGTCGAAGGAGCAAGCATGGCAGGGCATCGCGTAAAGCGGGGGGGTCGACGCGAGCGGATGGCTCAACGTGCGTCAAAGCCCGCGATTGATCCTTGTCCGCCGGGACAAATCGGCGGCGTCTACAAGCCGCTGAGTGACACAGACCTTCACCGGATTTTCGACACAGCTTTGGATCTTCTGGAAAAGCTCGGTTTGGGCGAGGTGCCTGAGCGCCTGCACGCTGATCTTCTGGCGGTGGGTGCGATCGACAATGGCGAAGGGCGCGTGTTGTTTCCACCGGCTTTGGTGAATGAAGCCATCGACCAAGCGGCCAAGACTTTTACGCTTCATGGCAGGGATCCTGCGCGGTCAATTGAGGTCGGCGGTAACAAGGTCTATTTCGGTACAGGTGGAGCCGCTGTGCAGACACTGGACTTGGACAGCGGTACTTATCGGCCTTCAACTCTGAACGACTTGCACAACTTTACCCGGCTTCAGGACACGCTTGCCAATGTCAGTTGGTACACGCGATGTTGTGTTGCCACTGATGTGCCCGAAAATTTCGATCTGGACGTCAACACCGCATTTGCGTTGATCAAGAACACAACCAAACCAACGGCAACATCGTTCACGCTGGCCGAGTATGTGGCCCCAATTGTCGAGATGCTGGACATTGCAGCTGGTGGCCCGGGCGAGTTTTCCAAGCGACCATTTATGAAGGCACATATCAGCCCGATGATCTCACCCATGCGCTACGGTGAGGATGCGGTGGATGTGGTTTATGAATGCATTCGACACAATATCCCGATTTCTTGTATTACCGCGGCACAGGCGGGGGCGACTGCACCGGCCACGCTGGCCGGGTTCCTGGCGCAATCGCTTGCAGAGACGCTGGCCAGCCTGCTTATGGTGCATGCAATCCGGCCAGGATTTCCAATGGTATTCTCCAACTGGCCGCTGGTCATCGACCTGCGCACTGGCGCATTCTCAGGCGGCAGTGGCGAAACGGCGGTGCTGAATGCCGCATCAGCTCAGTTGTCGAATTGGCTGGGCCTGCCCTCGGGCATTGCGTGTTCGATGACCGATGCTAAGGCCATTGATGCCCAGTATGGTATGGAGAAAGGCCTGACCTCGATGGCGGCTGCCTTGGCCGGAGGCAATCTGATTTATGAAAGCTCAGGCATGACCGCCTCATTATTGGGGTCCAGTTTCGAAGCGTTTGTTCTGGATGACGAAATGCACTCGAACACGTACCGCGCATTGCGGGGGATCGAGGTGAGTGATGAAAACCTTGGGTTCGATGCGATCTGCGATGCGGTTCTGGGCGATGGCCATTTTCTAGGCGGTCAACACACCTATGCTGCGATGGAGCGGGACTATTTCTATCCGTCACTTGCCGACCGTGATGAGCCGCGCACATGGGCAGAAAACGGGGCTCAGGATGCATGGGCACGTGCCCGGATCCGAGCGCGGGAAATCCTGACGGTACACAACCCACACTATCTGACACCCGAGCAAGAGCGTGAAATTCGCGATCGGTTCAATATTTTGCACCCGTAGCACTTGGGCATTATCTGACAATGAGCAATTCAGTCAGCTGAGAAGTCGGAAGCTTTCGGCCAGCCAGGGCTTGCTCTGGGTTTGATGAGAGATAGCGTGCTCGGTGATCAGATTGCGCATCTTCTGGTCGACCAGTTCAAGCAGCGATCTGGAACAATCCGGTGTTGCGACGATGGCCAATGTGCGCGCGAAACTCTTACCGGGAAAACGATGCATGCTTAGGCTATTTTGAAACCGTTTGGCGCGGGAAAACAACAAAGGCGTCGTAATGGTCCATCCGGCACCCGCCGCGACCATTGCCATCAGTGTTTGATTGTTGCTGCATTCGAAGTTCGAAACAGAAGACAGACCGAGGCGGCGCATCTGCGACTCAATTTGCCGGGCAATGATCAGGTTGCTTGAGAATTTCAGAAAAGGCAGGGTACTGCGGCCGTCCACGATGTCTTCCACTGGGTCCTCGCACGTTCGTGGTAAGACCACAACAAACGGATCGCGCAGCAGAGGCCGCTCCTGCAGGTCACGCGCACGTTCAGTCGGAGATGTCGTGATCCCCAGATCAAGGTGCCTGTTGCGCAGCATTTCTATGATCGTGTGACTCGAGTCCGTTTGATACATGAAATTGCAACTTGGCATGTACTGCGACAGGAAAACGGCCAGTTCGGGCATGATGTCGCTGTCGAAATCTTCAATTGACCCAACCCGCAGCAAACTTGCCTCGGCTATGCTTCCGGCAGACGCCTCGGCCTTGGCCTTGCGAATGGCGAACAGGGCTTCGTCAATATTGCGCAGAAACACCTCTCCTTTAGGTGTCAGAACCATGGGCCTGCGAGAGTGGTTGAAGAGCTCGACCCCCAGATGATCTTCGAGATTGCGCAGGTGATGCGAGACCGTGCTGATGGTCAATCCCGTTTGTTTTGCGGTTGCCTGAAGCGATCCCTGGTGTGCGCAAATCTGGAAAAGTTCCAACCATTTGAGACTGAGATCTTTGGCGGCTGATTGGCGGGGCATATCGGTCTTTCCGGCATGTTTGAAAAAAGTGGCCTATTGTTTCGAAAGTATACAAGTTTTGTTACCATTTTTCGCAGCAATTCGATGATCTTTGGCCAACGGAAAACTCAGCAACCCATTTCACGACAGCCGACTTGGTTTTTCTCATGGCCGTGTGCAAAAACAAGAAGTTGGATCGCCTTGCGGTTTCGCCTCTGGTGCCCCTGACTTGGTCTATTGCTGATTGCGGTTCGCAGATCCGGCGGTAACCGCCCTCTGGCGGGCCTGGTGGGGCCAAAGCATCAACATTCGTTGAAATTTGATCTACTAACGGAGTCCTCGACCAACCAGTTGAAAACCAAGGCGGCGCGATCCGATGAGGTGTTGTGTAGCACCACGTAGAAATCAAGCGGGGCTGACAGTGTCTGCGGTAAAAGCTTGGTCAACTTGCCGGATGTGATCAAGCCTGCGGTCAGGCCTTCCCACCCCAGCACGGCACCCATGTCATCCTGTGCAGCTTGCAGGGCAATGGTGTAGTTGTTCACCCTGTGCCCCGATTTAAGCGACCCTGAATATCCAAGGCCGGCAGCCCATTCCTGCCAACCTGTCCAATCGGTGCCAGGTGCGTCCAGATGTATAAGCGGGACTTTGGACAGGTCCTGCAACTGGTCGATTTTGTGCTGCCGGACGAACTGAGGGCTCGCCAAAGCCATGATCCGGTCCCGAAACAGCACCTGACTTGTACCGCGTTCCCGAGAGGCATCGCCGTAACGGATACTGATGTCGCACTTTTGTGTGTCATACCCCAGATCGGTGACAACCTGAGTAACCGAGATATGCCCGTAGCTTTTCCAGAATTGCGCCAGTCGCGGTGTCAGCCATAGCGAACTGACGGCCGTGCTGGATCGGATCGTGACACCGGAGCGATCGTATTGTGAGCGCAGCTGCTTGAGCGCCTCGCTGATGCCTTCGAAACCGCGTTGCAGCGCTACCAGCAGATAGGCTCCGCTTTCGGTCAACTCGACCCCTCGATGGTGGCGGTGAAACAAAGCGCAATTGAGTTCGACCTCCAGCGCTTTGACCTGATGGCTGATGGCGGCGGGCGTTACGTTCAACTCAGTCGCGGCCTGTTTAAAGCTGACATGGCGTGCCGCGGCCTCAAAACTGATCAGTGAGCTGAGCGGCGGCAGTTCGTATGGGCCAATGGGCAAGGTGATCTGACCTGTATCTTGCAGTTTTAAGTTATTTTCCTCGTCATAGGATTATTCGCATTAGCTGAATTTGCCCAGAGTGAAAATTTTTACAATTGCCATCCTCGCCCATGAACGCGATGATTTGGCCAAAGAAGCACGTGTTGCACAGTGTCCCGGTCAAACCGAGTACCCGCCCGGCGGGACAACGTTGGCCGGGATTTGGCGCGTAACGGAAGAGGAGAATTCAAATGCAGTCACATGCAGAAGTGGTTGTTGTCGGGGGCGGGTGTGTCGGAGCCTCGATCCTGTACGGCCTGACCGAACATGGGTGCACCGATGCCGTAATGCTGGAACGGACGACATTGACCTCGGGCTCGACCTGGCACGCGGCCGGTCTGCTAGTGACTTTCGTGCGCTCGCACAATGTGTCGAAGATGACGATGGAAACCATCCGCATCTATACCGAGGTCGAGGAAAAGATGGGCAGCTCGGTCGGGTTGCGGAAAGTCGGTCAGCTGCGCGTTGCAAACACCGAAAAGCGCTGGGACGAGTTCCAGTCTTATATCTCGATCGCCGAGGCCGCTGGTGTGCCGTGTAAGCTGTTGACTCCGGAAGAGGTGGCCGAGGTTCATCCGTTGCTGAATCAGTCTGAACACATCCGGGGCGGTATCCTGCATACCGAAGACGGCTATGTGAACCCCGCTGACATCACCATGGCGATGGCAAAACTGGCGCGTGATGCAGGGGCGAAAGTTTATCAGAACACCGAAGCGCAGTCTTACGAAAAGTTGGAGAACGGGCTTTGGAAAGTGACCACCGACAAGGGTGAGATCACCTGTAAGCATCTGATCTTTGCCACTGGCAACTACGCGCGCGAAAACGCGCGGCGGGTGGGGCTGGATCTGCCATGTATTCCAATCGTACACCAATACTGGACCACCGAGACCGTGCCGCTGCTGAAGGAGCGTCGTGCACAGGGGCTGCCGGAATTCCCGATCCTGCGCGACGAGGATTATGGTGCATATCTGCGCGAGGATGTGGGGGGCATTCAGTTTGGACCCTACGAATTCACCAAAGACCTCAAGCTGTTTGCCGAAGACCGTGTGCCGCCCGACTTCGGCGCCGATCTGCTGCCTGAGGATTTCGACGCGGTGGAAACCCAATGGGAGCGTGCCATCGAGCGTGTGCCGACTTTGGGCGAGGTTGGTATCAAGGCCAACACACGCGGCCCGTTCCAGATGACACCGGACGAATTGCCTTTGGCGGGCCCTGCCCCCGGGCATGAAAACCTGTGGCTGGCCGAAGGGATGCCGGGAGGTATTTTGTGGGGCGGGACAGTCGGCAGTCGCCTGGCGCAATGGATTGTAAATGGCGATCCGGGTATGGACATGTCCGAACTCGACCCACGCCGTTTTTCCGACTACGCTTCGAAACGCTGGACCATGGACAAGGTGCGCGAGACCTGGGGCACCCATATGGACGCGCATGTTCCAGGAGAGGACTTCCCGGACGCGCGCCCGATGAAAACCATGGGGTCTTATGATCTGCTAACCGCGCACGGCGCGGTGTGGACCAGCTTCAACGGATACGAGTTCCCCCGGTGGTTTGCCAAATCCCCCGAGGAGGCGATCCCCGAGCACTCTTTCCGGCGCACCAACCATATGGAACTGGTACAGGCCGAGGTGCGTACGACCCGCGAAGAGGCCGGGTTCATCGAAATGTCGCCGATGACCAAGTTCACCGTGCGCGGCCCCGGTGCCGCAAAATGGCTGGACAGTCTGATGGCCAACAAATTGCCGAAGATTGGCCGCATGACCCTGTCGCTGATGTTGAACGACAAGGGCGGTATGGATGCGGAATACACCATCGTTCGATATGCCGAGGATGATTTCTATCTGATCTCGACCCCTAACTGGCGAGCGTACAACTGGGATCAGTTGCAGCGCCTGCTGCCCAAGGATGGCTCGGTCATGATGGAGGATATCTCGGAACAGCTGGGCGTTATTGCTTTGGCCGGTCCGAAAGCTCGTGAGATCCTGCAACCGCTGACGGACAACGACCTGTCGAACGAAGCTTTCCCGTGGCTGTCTGCGCAGATGGGTGAGGTGGGCTATGCCAAAGGTGTTAATCTGCTGCGCGTCTCGTATACCGGCGAGCTGGGATGGGAGCTGCACCACCCGGTCGGATATAACCGCCATTTGGTCGATCTGCTTCTCAAGGCTGGGGTGAAGCCCTTTGGCCTGGAAGCCTTGGAGTCGATGCGGCTTGAGAAATCCTATCGGGCGATCAACCGCGAGATTTGCAAGGATATGACACCCTACGAAGCTGATCTGGGCCGCTTTGTCGCCATGACCGAGAAAGTCAATGGCGAGGTGGTCGAGCGGGAATTCATCGGCAAGGCTGCGTTGCAAAAGCAAAAGGCAGAGGGTGGTTACAACACGCTGGTGACTCTGAAACTGCCGTTCTGCGATACCTCAGTCATGTTTGACGAAGGCGTCTATGCCGATGGCAAGCTGATCGGGCGCGTCACGTCGGGTGGATTTTCCTACTACTGCAACCACGACATCGCGATGGCCCTGGTGCCACAGGGCATGACCGCACCGGGTACGACAATGCAGGTGCTGATCCACAATGAAATGCGTGATGCCGAGGTGATCGACATCTGCGCTGTTGACCCGACCAGCGCACGCGCCCGGGCCTGAGAAGGAGAGCTGAAATGGCACAAGCAAGAGGACGGTCCAGCCGTGGCGGTGGGCGCGCGGCACGCGTTCAGGCCCGCACCAACCCACCCCCGGTCTATTTACCGACCCTGAACCGCAAGATTGGGCCGATCGATCTGCTTGGCCCCGAGGGGGTCGAGCGTATTCACAATGCCGCAATGACCATTCTGGAAACCACCGGCATTGAATTTCGCGATCCGGTGGCTTTGGCGGACTGGAAAAAATACGGCGCAGATGTGCAGGGCGAGCGCGTCCGGATCGGGCGCGACATGCTGATGGACCTGATCTCGTCAGTACCTTCAGAATGGGCTTATGCGGCACGCAACCCAGAGCGGTCTTTGCGTGTGGGTAACGAACACTCGGTCTTCGCGAACGCCTATGGCGCACCTTTTGTCTATGATCTTGACGGCGTGCGCCGCCCCTCGCAGTTGGAGGATGCGCAAAACTTCTTCAAGTTGAGCCAGATGAGCCAGTCGATGATGGTTCCGGGTATTCTGCCGGTGGAACCGCAGGATGTTCCGGTTCCGCAGCGCCATCTTGAGCTTGTGCATGCGGCGTTGACGCTGACGGACAAGCCGATCAAAGGTTCGGTATTGTCAGAGCAGGCAGCACGTGACTCGGTGGACATGACCCGGATCGTGTTTGGCGCAGAGTTTGTAGACAATAACGTAGTGATGGCTGCGCTGCTGAACTGCAACACGCCGCTGGTCTGGGATGAGACCATGCTGGAAAGCTTGCGCGTTTATGCTGCGGCCAACCAGCCTTGCCTGCTGTCGCCTTTCGTTTTGGCGGGGGCTTCAACGCCGGCCAGCCCGCAGGGTGGTGTGGCATTGCTGATTGCGGAATCCTTGGCGGGCATGGCCTATAGCCAGATCATCCGACGCGGCGCGCCGATGGTTCTGGGCGTGGCAATCATGGGTGTGTCGATGAAAACCGGCGCGCCGATGATGGGGTCGCCGGAGCCGGGTCTGATGAACCTGTTGGTGGGTCAGATGGCGCGGTTCTATCAGGTGCCCTGGCGGACTTGCACCATGTGGACCGGGTCAAAGTCACCCGACATGCAGGCCGGCTTTGACACGGCCAACACGATGTGGCCCGTGCTGCTTGGCGGGGCGAATTACATTGTGCACTCTGCCGGTTTTCTGGAAGGGGCGTTGGGGGTCAGCTACTCGAAATGGGTGCAGGACACCATGCAGCTTGAGAATTTCCATCGCTTTTTCAGTGGGCTTCAAGAGGAAAACCTGGATCTGTTGCTAGACGACATCGCCCGGATCGGCCCCGGAGGGCATTTCCTGGGTACGGACCACACGCGTGAAAACCCGATGCATATGAATCACTTGCAAAACAACGACAGTTTTGAACAGTGGGAAGCCGAAGGTTCGAAGACGGCAGAGGTTGTTGGCAATGAAGCCGCGCGGCGTATGCTGGACAACTATGTGCAGCCTCCGATGCCTGACGATCAACGCGGTGCGCTGGACGAGTTTGTTGCCAAAAAGCGCCGGGAATACAGCAGTTAACCCTGACGTGGGCGCTGACGCGCCCCGTTGAACCACACAAGGACAGGATCACCCCAATGACGGAAATCTCGACGAAGACGCTCTCACTCGAAGAGGTCAGGGAATTGGCCAGATCGATCCTTGTGGCAGCGGGTATGGATGCGCAAGGCAGCACCGTTCTGGCGGATATCGTCACCCGATCCGAACGGGACGGTCCCCGCAGTCATGGGTTGCGCATGCTACCGGTTTATGTTCAAAGTTTTACTTCTGGCTATGCCAATCCGGCGGCGTCGCCCAAGGTTGAGCGTATTGCGCCCGGTGTTTTGCGCGGGGATGGCGACAACGGGTACTATCAACTCGCAGCGGGGATGGCGCGGGACGAGTTGATTGCCATGGCCCGAGAAAACGGCATTGCCGCTTTCACTTGTGCCAATTGCCATCACCTGGCTGCGCTGCGTTTTGACACCGAACCTCTGGCCGAAGCGGGTCTGGTGGCGCTGGGCGTTGTGAACTCATTGTCAACGGTGGTGCCACAAGGCGGAGTGCGCCCGGTTTTCGGGACCAATCCGATGTCATTTGCGTGCCCGCGTGAAGGGGCTGAGCCGATTGTTTGGGATCAGGCGTCTTCGATGGTTGCGCTTATGGATATTCGCATGGCGGCGGCCGAAGGGCACGATCTGCCCCGCCCGGCGGGTTTGGCGCCGGATGGCCAACCTACGGCCGATCCGAATGCCATTCTCGAGACCCGCAGCCTGTTGCCCTTTGGCGAGCATAAAGGGGCCGCGATTGCCTTTCTGATCGAAGTTTTAGGCGCGGCGCTGGCCGGTGGCACCCTGTCAGTAGACAATGCCAAACGTGTGGAGCACGGCGCTTTGAACATCAAAGGCGGCTCCACTCTGATCGCGATTGATCCCACGCGCTTTGGGAACCCGGGTTTTGACGACTACGTCAAACGCATATGTGCCGAAATCGACGGCAACGGCACGGCTCGCGTTCCAGGTGACGGACGGTTGAAAAATCGCGCCGCTGCGCAGGAAAAAGGCGTGGTTGTCAGCGTAGAGTTGCTGTCACAGCTGCATGAAATTCAGCAGGAAAGCCTTTAAATGTCAGAAGTTGCGGTTGTCGGCGGCGGTATCGTCGGCATTTCCTGTGCTCTGGCGCTTCAGTCAGAGGGGCACCAGGTCACGGTTATGGAACCCAACACCGTTGGTGAGGGGGCCAGTTGGGCGTCGTGCGGCTGTATTGCGGTGGGGGAAATTGTTCCTCTATCGCAACCCGGAATGATGCTGAAAGTACCTGGGTGGTTGCTGGACAGCGAAGCGCCCTTGTCGTTGCGTCCAAGTTCAGCGTTGAAGTTATTGCCGTGGTTCTCACGGTTCACCGCCAACGCCCGCCCATCAAAAATGCGTGCCATTGCCTCTGATCTCGCGCGGCTGACATTCTCGGCCACCGCGGATTTCAAGGCGCAATTGCAGGACATCGGCGAACCTGAAATGCTGATAGAGCGACCCGTCATCAAGCTGTTCGACGATGATGCCGCCAATGCGACCATGGGGGCGGCTTTTGATCTGGCGCGCGAACTTGGCTGCACCATTGATGAAATCTCGGGCCATGATGCACACGAGCTTGACCCAGCGATAGCGCCCGATTTCAAATATGCGGCGGTGTTGCGGGACTGGAGTTATGTGACGGACCCTAAACGCCTGGTCGAAGCCTTGCACCAGACATTTTTGAAACGAGGCGGAACTGTAAAACGGGTAGGGGCCGTAGGGTTCGACCGCGAAGGCCGAAAGGTGCAATCGGTTAAACTGACCGACGGAACTGAGTTTTTTGCAGATCAATTTGTCTTGGCTGCGGGTGCACGATCCAAAGGCTTGGCGAAAGATCTTGGCGTACCAATTCGACTGGAGGGTGTGGCAGGGTATTCAACGGCATTGTCAGATCCGGGTGTGGAGCTGAAACACACGATTTTCTACCCTAAAGGCGGGTTCGGCGTTACGCCGTATGACGGAGCTCTGGCTGTCGCGGGTACAATCGAGTTCGCCAGTTTGGACGCAGCACCAAACTGGAACCGGGCGGATGTGCTTGTGCGACGGGCGCATCGGATCTTGCCCGGCCTGAAGACGGACGTTGCCGAGCGTCGCGTCGGCTATCGCCCCTTCACTCCGGACACGCGACCGATCATCGGGCGCAGTCATCGTCTGGACAACGTCCAATTCGCCACCGGGCATGGTCAGCTTGGGCTGACTTTGGCTGCCACCACCGCCCGGTTGGTGGCAGATAACACGGCTGGGCGGAGACTTCATGTCGATGTAAAGGCTTTTTCACCTGATCGTTTTTCCTGAACCAGGCGCGAAGCTTGATAAGCTGTTGCGGTGAGCGGAATTCAGTAGCGGCTCAGGCCAGCCGCGCGCCATGTGTGTCGAAGCGATAGCTGCGATCTGGCGTATAGCCAATCTGTATCTCTTGGCCCGTGTCCACGTGATGCTGGCCAAAAAGGCGGGCTGTGACCTGATGGCCTTGCATCATCGCGATCACATTCGTGTCTCCGCCCAGATGCTCGACATGGGTCACTTTTGCGGCAAGCGGACCGTCATCGGCCAGAAAGAGATCCTCGGGGCGGACGCCCATTGTGATGTCCGCGCTGTCGCCAACCACGCTGGCGGGGAAGAAATTCATTGACGGTGCGCCAAGGAAACCGGCGACAAACTGATTGGCAGGATTGTTGTACAGCTCCATCGGGCTGCCGACCTGCTCAACGCGCCCATCGCGTAGCACGACGATCTTGTCTGCCAAAGTCATCGCTTCGGTCTGGTCATGGGTTACATAAATCATCGAAGCGTCCAGCTGCTGGTGCAAATTCGCGATCTCAAGCCGCGTGTTCATACGCAAAGCCGCGTCCAGATTTGATAGAGGTTCGTCAAACAGGAACAGTTTGGGTTCGCGAACAATCGCGCGACCGATGGCAACACGCTGACGCTGACCGCCGGACAGCTCGGACGGGTAGCGGTCGATGTAAGGTTCAAGGTTCAACATCTTGCTCGCCTTGGCGACACGTTCATCAATGACCTGCTTAGTTTGGCCTTCCTGTTTCAGCGCCAGTGACATGTTCTTTCGCACATTCAGATGCGGGTAGAGCGCATAGCTCTGGAACACCATCGCGATACCGCGCTTGGAGGGCGGTGTGAGGTTCATCAGCTCGCCGCCAATGCGCACTTCGCCCGATGTAACATCTTCCAGACCTGCGATCACGCGCAATAGGGTGGACTTGCCGCAGCCCGAGGGGCCGACGAAGACGACGAACTCGCCGTCTTCCACTTCGATATTGATGTCCTTGAGAACCTCGACATTGCCAAAGGACTTGTTCACGTTCGTAAGCGTCAGGGCGGTCATTGGTGTGCCTCTTTCAGCGAAATGGGTTGGCCAGTACGGATGCTTTCGTCTGCTGCCAGACAGATGGCCAGCGATTGCACGGCGTCGTTCATGTGGCGGGTCAGATCGATATCCTCGACAATGGCGCGCAGCATATAGGCCTGCTCTGCGTCGCAAAGCTCCTGATGGCCGGGTTCATCGGGCATGTCGATCTGACTGTCCCCCTCGGGGCGGTGGACCAGAATGCCGCCGACCTTGGTGTGGCCGTCGATATCTGAGGATGCGCCCTCGTTGCCATCGGTGATCGAAACCGACCCGTTGGGCGAGACGATGTCTTTCACGAAAAACGCGGTCTCAGACATCATCGGGCCCCAACCGGCCTCGTACCAACCGACCGAGCCGTCCTCAAAGACCACCTGAAACTGTCCGTAATTGTACATGTCTTTAGCGATCTCATCGCTCAGGCGCAGCCCCATGCCATGTACGCGCACCGGGTCTGAGTCCGTGATCTGGCACATCACGTCGACGTAGTGCACGCCGCAATCGACGATAGGAGAGGTGGTCTGCATCAGCGCCTTATGCGTTTCCCACTCGGCCCCGCTGCTTTGCTGGTTGAGGTTCAGGCGAAACACATATGGCCCGCCAAGGTCACGCGCCTCGGAAATCAGGCGCATCCACGACGGGTGATGGCGCAGAATGTAGCCGATCACCAGTTTGCGGTTGGTTTGGGTGGCCTTTTCGACAACGCGTTTGGCATCGGCCACTGTGGTGGCCAGTGGTTTTTCAACGAAGACATGCGCGCCGGCTTCCATTGCGGCGCAGGCATAATAGGCATGGCTGTCGGAATAGGTGGCGACAACCACCAAATCCGGATTTGTTTCGGTCAACGCAGAGTGGAAATCCGAATAGGCGGGATAATGACCCAACTCGGGATGCTCCACATGACCGGACCTGTTCACCAGCCCCACGATTTGCGCGTCCGGATGCTGGTGATGGGCCAGCGCGTGGCTTAGGCCCATATTGCCAAGGCCTGCAATCAGAACTCGGGTCATTTGACAGCTCCTGAAGTGATGCCGCGGATCAGTTGGCGTGAGAAGATGACGTAGAGCACCAGCACCGGCAGGATCGCCATCGACAGGGCAGAAAGAACCGCATTCCAATCGGTGACGAATTGACCGATGAAGACCTGACTGCCCAGCGTCAGGGTCTTGGTCTCTTCAGCGGGGGCGAGGATCAGCGGGAACCACAGATCATTCCAGATCGGTATCATGTTGAACACAGCCACTGTCGCCATTGCCGGGCGCACTAGCGGAAGGACAAGACGGAAAAAGATTGTGTATTCAGACAATCCGTCGACACGGCCCGCATCTTTCAGGTCGTCCGAGACCTGTCGCATGAACTCGGACAGGATAAACACCGCCAACGGCAATCCTTGTGCCGTGTAGACAAGGATCAAGGCCCAAAGCGTGTTGACAAGCCCGGTGGCCACCATCATCTCGAGGATCGCGACGGTACCGATACGGATCGGAATCATGATCCCAAGCGCCAGATAGAGACCCATTAGCAGGTTGCCCTTGAACCGGTATTCACTGAGGGCAAAGGCCGCCATGGCACCAAAAAGCAGGATGAATGTCAGCGATACCACCGTAACGATCATCGAATTCTGGAAATAGAGGAAGAAATCCCCTTGTTTCATCACCGTCTGGTACCCGATCAGCGAAAAGCTTTCGGAATCGGGTAGGGCAAGCGGTTCACGGAAGATGGCGCGGCGGGTTTTAAAGCTGTTGATGATGATGACGAAGACCGGGAACAGGGCGATCAGCGTGTAAAGGATCAGCGCCCCATGCATGGCGGCTGTGTTCAGCGGGTTTTGGCGTGCTTTGTTCATGGCCATGCCCTCACAACTGGTACCTGCGCATCCGGGTCTGGATGCCGAATAGGTAGATGCAGACCCCCACGAGGATGATCGCGAACATGGCCCCTGCGATAGCGGATCCCATATGCGGATCACCCAGTTGCAATTGGAAGCCAAAGAAAGTGCGGTACATGAATGTACCAAGGATGTCGGTTGAGAAATCCGGCCCTGCCAGTGCCCCCTGAGAGACATAAATCAGGTCGAACGCGTTGAAGTTACCTACAAATGTCAGGATTGAAATGATTCCGATAGACGGCAGGATCAGCGGCAGTTTGATTTTCCAGAACGCGGAAGCTCCGGTAATCCCGTCAATCTCTCCGGCCTCTAGGATTTCTTCCGGGATCGACAGCAAGGCGGCATAGATCAACATCATCGGGATGCCGACGAACTGCCAGACCGACACCAGCGCCAGCGTTGTCAGTGCGTATTCTTCTTTACCCAGCCACGGTGCAAACAGTGATTTCAAACCAATGGCGTCCAGCATCGACGGAGCAATGCCCCAGAGTGGTGACAAGATCAGTTTCCAGGCAAACCCAACGATCACAAAGCTTAGGATCGTGGGGATGAAAATGGCCGAACGGTAAAGCGCGGCGAACCTCAGACGCGGATGTGACAAGATTGCTGCCAAGGCGATGCCGATGGGGTTCTGCACGAGCATGTGGATCAGGAAAAACCAGAAGTTATTTCCCAACGCGTTCCAAAACTGTTCGGACCAGATAGGGTCGAAAAACAGCGTGCGGAAATTCTGTATGCCCACATAAACGCGCGTCTGATCGACCTCGGTGAACAGTGCGAGGCGGAGCGTGTTGAACAAAGGGAAGATCATCACCCCCGTGTAGACCAGAACCGCAGGGGCAAGGAAAACGACGATATGCCAGCGTATGCGGCGGGTCTGCATGTTGGTCTCCGGGAAAAGGACCGGACGCGAAATCCCGCGTCCGGTGATGGTTAGCTGTCAGGTTTTACTGATGCGGCGCGTACCAACTGGCCAGACCGTCCTGCAGTTGCTGGCCCAGAGCCTCGGGGTTTTCGGTGCCTTTTATAGCAGCAACAGATGCGCCCCAGGTTTCATTTTCTAGATTCGGTGTGCCGCGCGACAGGATCTGGTAGGTCGAACGGATCGTGCTTTCGCACTCATCTCGCCAGCCCACGATTTCTTTTGCCAACGGGTCTTCCAGTTCGACCGGAGTGTTGGATAAGGGGAAGAACCCAGGAACCGCGTTGCCAAAGATGCTGGCGAATTCCGGGCTGGCGACCCAGGACAGGAATGTCCGCGCGGCCTCTTGGTTTTCACTGGCGGCATTCAGGCCGATGCCAATATCGGTGTGGTCCGAGATAAAGCAGGTGTCACCTGCATTCTGGACCGGAGGCTTGAAGGCACCCATTTCGAAATCGGCCTGCGTGTTAAAGCCAGCGATTTCCCAACTGCCTGCCGGATAAATCGCGGCGCGACCGAGGGTGAACAGGTTCTGACTGTCAGGATAGGTCTGTGCCTCATAACCGTCCCCCAGATAGTCCGCCCATTTAGCAAGTGTTGCATAGGGTGCAACCCATTGCGGGTCGGTCAGTTTCTGCTCGCCTTTGATCAGCGCCTGACGGCCTTCCTCACCTTTCCAATAGTTCGGGCCGATGTTGTTGTAGCCCATCGTCGCGGCTTCCCACTGGTCGTTGGTGCCCATCGCCATCGGGATATAGGTGCCGTCTTCCTTGATCTTGTCCAAAGCAGCAAAGAACTCGGCCTCTGTGGTGGGGACTTCAAGGCCCAACTCGTTGAAGGCGTCTTTGTTGTAAATGAAGCCGTGGATCACCGACGCCATCGGCACGCAGAAGCTGGCGGATGCGTCATCGGTCTGCCATGCGGATTTCGCAACATCTGAGAAATTGCCCATGGCCTCGAGGTCGGACAGGTCGGTGAGATGCCCGCTTTCGTACAGCGCCAGCGAAGCATCAAACGGGCGGCAGGTGATCAGGTCGCCGGCCGATCCGGCCTCAAGTTTCGAGTTCAGAACCGCGTTGTACTCGGCAGGCGCGGAGGGTGAGAAGATAACCTTGATCCCCGGGTGCTCTGCTTCGAACGCTGGAATGATCTTTTCCTGCCAAAGGGCCAGGTCGTCGTTGCGCCAGCTTTCGATTGTCAGCGTAGCCTCTTGCGCATAGGCGCTTGTGACCAGCGCTGTGGTCATTAGTGCCAAGCTTAAAACTTTGCGTTTCATTTGGTTTCTCCCAGGTTGATGTTATCGTTTTTGTGTTTCAGTCGATTCATTGCGCGACGCAGATGGCCGTTTTCTTCATTCAGCAACGCGTGTGCAGCCTCGGCAGACCTGGCTCCAGCTGCAACAAGCGCGCCGATTTTGAGGTTGCCGTCAGCGGCGGTCAGCGCCGATGCGGCTTGTTCCGAGGTAACACCTGTCAGCTGACGCACGATTCCATTGGCGCGGGCGCGCAGTTTGTCATTGTCGGCACGCAGGTTGATCATCATGCCGTCCTGAATATGCCCCAACTCCATGGCCATCAGAGTCGATAACATGTTCAACGCTATTTTTTGCGCCGTTCCCGCGCCCATTCGGGTTGAGCCGGAAACCAGTTCGGGTGGTGTAGGCAGAAGGATCGCGTGATGTGCCAATTGCAACAGCTCGGTGCCTGCGTTGTTGGCGATACCTATAACTTTGGCGCCCTTATCGCGTGCGATACGCGCTGCCGCGACCGTGTATGGTGTTGTTCCGCTTGCCGATACAGCGATCAGAGTATCCCGGACGGTCAGGTCGGCAAGTTCATCTGTGAGAGTGGTCGAGATATCTTCGACGTCGCCAGGCATTTCCGCGTTGGAAGGTAAGCCACCCGCCATGTGGATGCGAACCTGATGTGCCGGGATTGAAAAAGTGCCCCCAAGTTCAAGCGCGTCTGCCGCAGCCATCAACCCGGAAGAGCCAGCAGCTAGATAACGCAGAACGCCTTCTGCCCGGATCGTTGCGGCCATGGTCACAGCCCCTTCGCAGATCGGGTCAACTGTGTCCAGCGGCGCCGATGCAGCCTTTGCTTGCGACTGTGCAAGAAGGGCGGCGACATCCGACAGCGGTCGCGCGTCCAGCCCGATCGCGTTTGGGTGCAACTGCTCTGTCACAGGCGTGTTCAAGTGATTCTCCCCCGGTCTATCGGCATCATACCTTTTAGATACCATTAGTCTACCACTTTGTTTACGGCATTAGAAAATACCAATTTTTCGATATCAGGTCACGTTTTGGCCTTCTAAATTTAAAAAAGGTATTATAAAGGTCTCTTCATGACTAGCGGCTCTGACAATCTGATTCTGGCAATAGATGGTGGTGGCACGCGGTGCCGCCTGGCCCTGTTCGATGGCGTTCAAACTTGGCGGGTTGAGGTTGGATCGGCAAACGTATCGACCGATTTCGAAACGTCCTGTGCGGAGCTTGTGAGTGGACTGGCTGTCCTTTGCAAACAGGCTGGTATTGAACTTGCAGAGATTGCACGAGCGCCAGCATACGTGGGCTTGGCGGGCGTCACCGGACAAGCCATTGCTGACCGTTTGGCCGCAGCCCTGCCATTTGCGCGCGTGCGCATAGAAGATGATCGCCCATCTGCTCTGCGTGGCGCGCTGGGGCCGCGTGACGGGTTTGTCGCGCATTGTGGCACCGGATCTTTTATAGCTGCGCAGCGAAGTGGAGCGACCGCCTTTGTCGGAGGATGGGGGCCGGTCTTGGGTGACCAAGCCTCGGCCCAGTGGGTCGGCAAGCGCGTTTTGTCGGAGGTGTTGGAGTGCGCTGATGGCATGCGTGCGGCGTCTGAAATGTCCGAACACTTGCTGCGCCAATTCAATGGGACCTCTGGTGTCGTAAAAGCCGCATCTATGATGACACCCACTGAGTTTGGCGCTTTGGCACCTGTCGTCACGCAGTTTGCAGGGCAGGGGGATACAGGTGCACAATCGATTATGCAGGCGGGCGCCGACTATCTGGCGGATAGGCTTGTGAAGATGGGTTGGAGCCCTGGTGCTGCAATTTGCCTGACGGGCGGAATTGGCCCGTACTATTCCACGTTTCTGCCTGAGGACATGCAGCAAGCCTTGGTGCAGCCATCAGGTGATCCACTGTCAGGCGCGATCGCTTTGGCGCAGGCTTTCAAAGAGGAGATCGAACATGAGCGTTGTTGATTTCCTAAGGCCCGAGGGATGGCTGGGGCAGACCGCCGGGCCACGTTATGTGCAGCTGCGCCAGCGGCTTGAGCAAGGCATCGAAGAAGGTATCCTGCCGCCCAACAGCTCTCTGCCGCCCGAACGTGAGATTGCAGAGTTGACCGACCTGTCGCGTGTCACTGTGCGCAAGGCCATTCAGGAACTGGTGCGCAAAGGGACGATAGAACAGCGGCAGGGTTCAGGCTCATTCGTGCGTGAACCAGTCGCCCGGGTCGAGCAGTCTTTGTCACACCTGACTTCATTTACCGAGGACATGGAGCGGCGTGGTTTTGAGACGACCTCAACCTGGCTGGAACGCGGAATTTTCCTGCCAGCACCGGACGAGATGCTGGCACTGGGTCTATCGGCCAATGATCAAGTTGCGCGAATTCACCGTCTTCGAGCCGCCGGAGGACGCCCGATGGCTCTGGAGCGCGCGGCGCTTCCTTTGGATATCCTGCCCAATCCGACCGAGGTGACCGGGTCGCTTTATGCCGTTCTGGAACGATCGGGCCATCGCCCGGTGCGTGCGATCCAAAAGATCTCGGCCATCAATCTTGAAGCAGCCGAAGCGCGTTTGCTGGACGTTGCCGAAGGAACCGCCGGGCTACGCATCCAGCGCACGTCATATCTGGAAAGCGGGCGTGTCGCAGAACTTACCCGATCCATTTATCGCGGCGATGCCTACGACTTCGTGGCCGAACTGCGCTTGTCAAACTGAAAGGCCGGACCTGATGTCCAACCAACTCACACTCATGCGACAGGAAATCAACGAAATTCCCACCGCCGTTGACCGTCTGCTGACTGACGGTTCCGAGGCGATCAAAGCAGCCGCACTTGAAGTGCGGTCGCGCGATCCGCGCTTTTTGATTTCCGTCGCGCGCGGTTCGTCCGATCATGCCTGCAGTTTTCTGAAATACACTTCTGAACTGCTGCTGGGCCTACCTATGGCCTCGGTGGGTCCAAGCGTCAAATCGATCTACGGTGTGGATATGCGCTGTCCCGATGCGCTGTGTGTCTCGGTTTCCCAATCCGGTCAGAGCCCCGACATCGTACGCCTTACACAATCACTGACCCAGGGCGGTGCCTATTCGGTTGCAATCACCAACGACACCGGCTCGGCCTTGGCGAATGTTGCTTCAGCCGCGTTGCACATTCATGCAGGGCCGGAACTGAGCGTTGCCGCGACCAAAACATTTGTGACTTCACTGGTTGCCGGGCTTTGGTTGCTGGCTGAGATTAAGGACGACGCCGCATTGTTGTCCGCGATCCGAAATCTGCCAAAAGACCTGGAACGAGCCATAACCTGTGATTGGGGAACGGTGATCGACGCGATCAATGGTCAATCGCTGTTCACTTTGGGGCGCGGAACGACTTGGGCGATCTCGAACGAAGCTGCGTTGAAATTCAAGGAAACCTGCCAGATCCATGCCGAAAGCTACTCCTCTGCAGAGGTGCTTCACGGCCCGGTTTCCATTGTGGATCAAGGCTTTCCGGTGCTTGCCTTTTCATCCGGCGACGCAGCTGAGGACAATTTAGCCGAAGTTGCCGATGCTTTGGCAGCCAAGGGCGCAAAGGTATTTGCAACAACGGATCGCGTGAAGGATGCGGTGTCGCTGCCACATGTTCGGACCGCGCATTGGATGACCGATCCTGTCGCCTCTATCGCATCTTTTTATAGTATGGTTGAAATCGTTGCCACCCGCCGTGGTATCAATCCCGACACACCTCGCCATCTTCGGAAAGTGACTGAAACGGTATGAGTGGCTCGATCATCACCTTTGTGGGCGGACCGATCTTTGACGGAAGGACGCTGTTTTCAAACCACGCCGCCCGGTTTGTAGATGGAACGCTTGACGCGATCGTACCTACAGATGATCTGCCATCGGAAACCCGGACCGAGGATCTGGCCGGTGACATTCTTAGCCCCGGTTATGTGGATCTACAGGTGAATGGCGGCGGCGGCGTGATGTTCAACGACGACCCATCGGTCGAGACGTTGCGGCGGATCGCTCGGGCGCATCGCGGGTTGGGTACGGTTTCTATTCTGCCGACCCTGATCACAGGCACGCCGGAAAAAACCACAGCTGCCATTCGAGCCGCGATACAAGCTGTACGCAGCCGGGTTCCGGGCATCGCTGGGCTGCACTTGGAAGGCCCGCATTTGTCAATACGCCGCAAGGGTGCCCATGATGGCGCACTAATCCGCCCGATGGAGAGTGCCGATCTGGACCAATTGTTGACAGCTGCCCGCGACTTACCTGCGCTGATGGTCACATTGGCTCCTGAAAATGTCGCGATTGATCAGGTCGAAGCTTTGACCAAGGCAGGGGTTATCGTCTCGCTGGGTCACACCGACGCCCCGTACGACACATGTGTGGCTTACGCGAAAGCCGGCGCAAGTTGCGCAACGCATCTGTTCAACGCAATGAGCCAGTTTGGCAGCCGCGAACCCGGTTTGGTGGGCGCAGTGCTTTCGACTGGGAACCTGTCTGCCGGGTTGATTGCGGATGCTGTACATGTGCATCCGGAAACGATGCGAGCCGCTTTTAAGGCCAAACGCGGGCCAGGAGAGATTTTTCTGGTGAGCGATGCGATGGCAGTGGCCGGAACGGATCTGAAAGAGTTTTACCTGGAAGGGCGGCTTATCCGGCGCGAAAAGGGCAAGCTGACATTGCAAGACGGCACTTTGGCTGGAGCCGATCTGGACCTGACCACGGCCATTCGAAACCTTACAACAAAGCTGGGTATGCCTTTGTCACAAGCGTTGACGGCAGCAACCCGTGTGCCGTCCAAATTGATTCATAAGGGATCATATGGGCAAAAGCCCTCGCTTTCCGAATTGATACGGATCGCGCCGGACCTCTCGAAAGCTATGCCGGTTCAGCCCCACTCTGCTGTTGCTCCAGCGGGTTCTTAGTTGTTGGCCGAGGCTTTAAGCCGAAGCATCGACGGACAACTGCTTCGTGGACAACAGCCTTGGTCATAAAGGCCGTGCTGAAACTAAGCCTCAACCGAAGTCTAAAGCGTTTCTTGCTGTTTTATATGTTCGATGAACAGTTTCAAAGGCATCATTGATCTGTACTCCCGAGGAAAATACAAGAAAATCCCGGGTGTTAGGCCAAGATGGTCTTCCAGAACAGGTTTCAAGAGGCCAGCATCGATTTCGGCCGCCACATAGGCCCTGAATGTGTACACCAGCCCCAACCCTAGCTTTGCCATATCGACCGAGGCAGGTAAGGTGTTTGTAATCAGATTTCCTTGTACTTGGACGGAATACGAGCCGTCTTTCGAGTTAAAACTCCAAGGCGCAATCTGGCCGGAGGAGTGAAACCTGTATCGGACACAGTTGTGTTCAAGAAGATCGCGCGGTTCTTTGGGCGTGCCGTGGGCGGTGAGGTACGCAGGGCTGGCTGTAACGGCAACGGGCAATGGTCGAGTAAGCCGAACCGCAACCATGTCTGGTGCAACACGGTCCCCTAGACGGAAACCGGCATGCAGTTCTTCGCCCAGAATGTCCGCAAGCGCATCCGTCAAAGACAGTTCCAACTCGATCTCGGGGAACTTGGCGCAAAAGCTGTTCAAGATCGGGCTCACGTACAGATGGTAGGCAAATTCTGGCATTGCCAGCTTAAGGGTGCCACGCGCGGCATGACCCGTGCTGCGCGCGCTTTCAACGGCCTCGGACAATTGGTCAAAGGCCGGGCCTGCGCCGCGTATAAGCGCACGTCCGGCTTCGGTCAGGCTGATCGAGCGTGTCGTTCGGATGAATAGTGCGGTGCCGAGCTGATCCTCCAGTGACTTCAACTGATGGCTCACTGTCGACGGTTTGACGCCAAGCGCTTCGGCTGCAGCTCGCAGCGACCCCTGTTGGGCTATGGCAGTGAAGACTTCGAGCGTCGCGAGCGGTAAGCGCATGGGATCTCCGTTCCAGAATATTATTCGAAATAATACATGAAAGAAGTGAAAGTTGAGGGAATTATCTTTCAAGAACGGAATAGTTAAATTCTCGTCATCACGGCATGGACCCGTAGAAAGCAGTGCTGTCGCCAAACGCCCGAGCGCCAGAGAGGACGAAAATGAAAACCCTGACCAAAACAGTAGCACTCACCATCGCAATCATAGCTGGAGGTAACGCCATGGCCGCCTCGCCGGAAGAGAACATCAAAGTGGTGCAAGATTTCTTTGCCGCCTATGGGGCAAATGATCTGGATGGCATCGCCGCCGTAATGGATGAAGAGGTCAAATGGCACATTCCCGGCCGTCATCCGTTGTCCGGCACTAAATCTGGGCGTGATGAGGTGCTTGCTTTCTTCGCGCAGTTGGGCGCAGCCGGGTTTCAGGCCGAGCCCATTTATTTCGGAGCGGATGAAACACATGTGGTCGATATTCACCGGGGTTGGTCAAATGCAGACGGCAAGCCAAATGTCGATACGACCTGGGCGCTGGTCTACCGTATCGAGGATGGCAAGATCGTCGAAGCGACCAACCTTTCCGCCGATCAGGATTCAGCCAACACGTTCTTCTGGTCGCAGTATAATCTAGCACCGTTGCCGGATCGGTTGGCTAAGTAACCCATGAAATGGCGACGCTCATGAACGACTATCCTGAAATTCGATCGTTTATAACAGATTGGTTCGCGGGGTTTGACCGGCTTGATCCGATTGATGCGTTTTTGCAAGACCTGCATCCTGACGTGGATTGGGACATGCCGGATATTGACGCTGCCCTTATAGGCCATGAACGGGTTCGCGCTTGGTACGCAAAAGTGCTTGCAACCCTGCAAAGCCCGACCGAACACCACGTGAGCAATATTGAGATCACGCCAGACGCGGCACAGTTCGAAGTTTTGTTTCGTGCCCAAACCATTGCAGGTGAGGCCATCGAAGCACGCGTTCAGGAAAACTGGCGGTTTGATGTGCGGCCAAACGGTCGCCCGTTTATCACATCTTATTCAGCGAAACTTCTGCAAGAGACAATCACATGAAAATCCTTGTCCTCACAGCACATCCGGACCTGAACACATCCCGCATAAACCGCGCCTGGTTCGACGCACTTTCGGACGCGAGCGACGTAACCGCACGTGATTTGACAGCCATCGGTGGTGCAGAGATGCGTTTTGACATTGAAACGGAACAAGCTTTGCTACTTTCGCATGACCGGATCGTGTTTCAGTTCCCGTTCTACTGGTATTCTGCACCTCCTGTCTTGAAAGCATGGATGGATCAGGTTCTGAGCTATGGCTTCGCCTACGGACCCGGCGGTAATCGATTGAAAGGGCGTGAGATTCTGATCCTGGTTTCTACGGGTGGCCCCGAGCACAGCTATCACGCAGGCGGTTACAACAACTATTCGATGGCCGAGTTTCTTAAACCTTACCAGCAGACTGCGAACCTTGCGGGTATGACGTATCTGCGCCCGTTTGTTGCCCATGGAATGGCTTTGGCCACCCAGGACCAGATTGAAGCGACCGTACCGGATATGTTGGCCCATCTGACTGACTCGGACCTGGACCCAAAAGTCAAACAGGCACACCTGTTGGAACAGCTTGAGGATGATCCGATCAAAGCTGCGGCCGTCAGTTGATCATGTACCCAGCAATCCCATTCGGGTCCTGCAACCCGCGTTGAATTTGCTGATCGTCTTTATGAGCGTCAGTGCGGGTTCTTTCCCGACGAAAGACATGTAAACTGCCTGCACGTCCATACTTGCCAGAGGGGACCGTGTCCGAGATTGACCCACTGAATCATTGGCTGATTTCCGAAGGGCGGCTGTTGGGGGATGAAACCGCAATCGTCAAAGGATATTGCGAAGGGCTTGTCCGGCTTGGTGTGCCGCTGGCAAGGGCGCGTATTGCGCAGAACTACTCGAACCCATTGCTCAGCGCTTGGGGTATAATCTGGACACCGGACAAAACCCGCCGTTACACGGTACCCACCACCGTGCTGTCGACAAGCGCATGGCATGGCAGCCCTTTTGAATACATCGTCACCCATCGTTGTCCGTTGCGTAAACGGTTATCGGATCTCAACCTTGCGACTGAGCACCCGATCTACTCCGAGCTTGCCGAGGCGGGTGCCACCGATTTTTTGGCCATTCCACTGGAACACGGAAATGGTTCGGTTCAAGGCACTAGTTTTACCTCGAATGCAGAAACAGGGTTTTCTGATGCGCATATCCGATACATTGAAGACTCTCGGTATGCCTTGGCGGCGGCCTTGGAACCCATCGCAATGCGTCAGTCACAAAAAAGCCTGCTGCAAACCTATCTGGGCCATGGTCCCGCTGAAGAGATCGGACAAGGGCACATAAAGCGCGGGGAACACAGAACCGTTTTTGCAGCGATCCTGTTTGCGGATCTCAGAGGGTTTACAGAAAAAGCCCAAGCCTGGCCCGAAGATCAATTGCTGGACATGATGGGCAACTATTTTGAAATGGTGGTTGCACCAATTCAGGATGAAGGGGGCGATGTGCTTAAGTTCATGGGCGACGGTATTCTTGCAGTTTTTGAGGCTGATAACGGCGACGAGGCGGCATGCCAATCCGTCGTCGCAGCCGCAAGTCAGGCATTGGTCAATCTTGATGCCTTTAACAAAACCGCAGGTGGCAGCGGCCGTAAGGAAATTGAATTTGTCATAGGTATCGATTTCGGGCAGGTCACATTTGGCAATATCGGCAGCCCTGACCGGTTGGATTTCACGGTCGTGGGGCAGACCGTCAACGTGGCCAGTCGCGTTCAGGACTTATGCAAGCAACTGGGCGAAAGGACGTTGCTGACCACACGTGTCACAAAGCACCTGAAAAACAGGGGTCAATCCGTCGGTTACCACGCTATCCGGGGATTGAGCGAAGACATTGAAGTTTTCAGAGTTCCCGCTCAGGTGTCCTGATGTCAAAGGCTTTAGACGTGAGTAGGCTATTCTATTAACGCTCGGAAAAGGCGTTGCGCATCGTCTGATGAATGGGTTTCAACATGTATGCGAGCAGAGTGTTTTCACCAGTATTCATTTCCGCCACCACCGTCATTCCAGCCAAAATTGGGCGCTTGTAAGCACCGGTTCCAACAAATTGATCGTTGAGTTGGATTGAAGCGCGAAAATAGGTGTCGCCGGTTTGATCATCTATCAGCGGAACCGGAGACGGCTCTGTTGCGAAGTTTCTGACAAAACGAAGAGTTGACACCGAACCCGCGGCCT
>NZ_JAEDOS010000005.1:0-222622 GCF_017872495.1 Ruegeria sp. HKCCE4148 | reverse complement strand
CACCGTCAGCCTCGTAACCCGAAGCTCAGAGGTGCAAACCCTAATCACGTAAACAAATCTAGCGAATTGTCGTCGTTAAGAATGCCCGTCTCATCGACGGGCTTTGCTTTTTTTAACCATGGCGATCAAATTGCCCCGTATTTCCGGGACATAAACGCAGATAACTTCTCTGCAACAGAAGAAATGTAACGTTCAGCAGCAATCTGGGGTTCCTGCCAAATCGCTGACTTGATCGATCTGTGAGTGACTACCCGAGCCAACACTGGTCCTTTTGACCTATTGGACAGCGTGGGTCGAAGACGGGGTGTTTCATTTCCGTGAGGACCCAAACGAACGGGATGCTCGAATCCTTACAGCTTTGGATCTCTGGGCATGAAATGCCTAGAGCGTTACCTTCATATTTGTGAACCAACCTGCCAGCAGGCTTGGCGATCTCAAAATTGCAGATAGACTGAACAATGTAACGACGACAGGGAAGCGAATGAGGACCTGGTTATTTAGAATAATAGGCACAGTCGCATTTCTGGCATTCGCAGCAGTCGCTTTTGTTTGGCTGTTGCTTGCGGCTCCAATGTTCTCGGATATGCGGCGTGAACTTGTAGAACAGGTTCTTTCGGAACAAATCAACCGACCACTATTGGTCAACGACGATGTGCGCATCGCGGCGGGCCGCATTACCCACATTTATGTCGGCGGCGTGGTGATCCCAAGCCTTTCAATGGAAGATACCTCACTTGCAGAGTTAAATCGGCTGGAATTGGAGTTGGATATTGCCGCTTTGGCCAATGGGCGCCTTCACTTTGACAATCTGGTTGTAGATGGCCTGCAAGCAAATTTTCTAACTGCGGCTGATGGCACGACAAGCTGGCTCAAGGGCCATTCAGCACCAAATTCTGAACCCGAAAGCATCGCGGCAGAAGAAACTCTGGAAACGTCGATAGAGGTTCGCGAGTCCGATGACGAAGGCGCGGAAAACAAAGGCATCCTTACGTTTTTGAGCGACAAGAACGTGAGCTTTACGTCCATCGGATTGAACATAGATGACCAGGCTTCGGGGTTTGCCTTTGTTTTCGACCTCCAATCTCTTGCCCTGGAACAATTGTATGGCGGGCAGAACACAAGGGTTTCGGGGACGGGCTCTGTCAACGGTCAGGGTTTCGAAATCGAAGGCGACTACCCTCGCGGCGCGCCGTTTACGACGCACGCCAGTTTTGGGGAAATGACGGTAAGCTACGATGGTCAGCCATTGGCGGAAGACGAAGGTGGCGGTTATCGCGCGGTCTTGGAGATGGACACCGGTGAATTTGGCGATTTTCTCGAAGTCGTTGGGTTAGATCGTGTTCTGGAAGGCAACGGCCAGTTTCAGGCAGAGCTTGTGTCCCAGGATGCGCTCAAGATCGAAAGCTTTGCGACCACCATAAATCTTGAGGATGGACAGAAACTCGAAGCTGAGGGTTCGATAGATGACCTTTACACCGCTCAGGGCGTCGATCTGATCTTTGATGCCCGCCTTCACCCTGAGGGACAGCCGCCGAGCGCGGCAAAGAGCTTCCAGGACCTGAAGTTCTCGGGGTTTGAGATGCACATGGTGGGATCTCTGGCGTCTTTCGAGTTCGAGAAACTACTGTTTAAAACCAACGCATTCGACCAGGGGCTGGACGTGATTGGGCCAGCATCCATCGAAAGCATACGTCGCATGCCCGACGGTCGCCTGGCCATGCTGGGCATTGCGCTACAAGCCGGACCGATCGAGGAGCCGGTCCTGAAAGCCGAAGGTGAAATCCTCGATCTGCTCCAACTTCAGGACGTAACTTTTGATGGTATGCTCGACGGGCCCGCTAAACTGATATTACCGAACCTAGATGAAGGCTTTGTCGACCAGTTCGGCGGCATCAAGGCCGATTTCAACATATCCAATGCGGGCGGGCCGGTTTCACTCAATAGGTTTAATGCTACCAACTATGGCACCGATCTCTGGGCGCTTGATCTCGCACTATCTGTCAACGAGCTAAAAGGGCTGGCCGGTCTCGATTTCGACGTGAAACTGGACGTCAACGACAGCGCCCAGTTTCTCACCGCACTCAACCTGCAACCCATCGAGATTGGCGCAATGGCTATCGATGCTGAAACCTCCAGGCAGGGTGAGGACTTTGATGCCGCAATCAAGTTCGAAGCCGGGTCTTCCGATCTTCTTGCGGCTTTGGATGCGCGGTTTCCCGAAGGTGCATCCGTCGTCCGTGGCAACATTACGAGCGAGAGGCTCGATCTCAACGACCTGAAGAACCTGACCGCCGTGCTGGACCAACTGAAAGGCCTGGTAGGCGAGGCCTCACAAGAACCTGAACCCGAAGTTCAGCCTCTGGTTTTGCCCAAGGAGACAGACGTTCAGCCCTTGGTGTTGCCAAAGGAGAAAGGGAAACCTGCCGATCTTTTGGATGTACAACGTGTACTGAAAGAGGCTGATGTTGAGGTGCAGATCGATTTCAAAGAGATTGTAGGCCAGCAAGGCGTAACATCTGTTTCAAGCCAATTGTCTGCCAAAGACGGAACCGTGGATTTCGGACCTCTTCAGATGGCTTATGGTGGCGGAAACTTCAGCCTGCGTGCGGTGATGGATCTGATTGACTCACCTGATTGGCTTTCGTTGTCAGGATCAACCTCGGGATGGGAATTCGGTGAAATCCTTGATGAACTGGGGATTGGTATTGATGCCTACGGGCGTTTGAGTGGTGAGTTCAACGTTTCTGGCAGCCCCGCCTCGGGCAAGGCCTTCGTCAACTCGATGCGCGGCAATGCGTCTTTGTCGATGTCGCAAGGTTACATTAGTACCAGTCTACTGGAGTTAGCCGGGCTGGGCATATTCCCGTGGCTGTTTTCAGAGGAGTTCAGACAAGGCTACACCGACATCACTTGTGTGGTAGCCCCGGTTGATATTCAGGCCGGGCGGGTCAGTTCAAACTCCATCGTCATTGAAACGGGATCGGTTCAATTGGTGGCCAGGGGACAAGTGGACTGGCTGAACGATAGCATAGCGATCAGAGCAGAGCCCCGTCGCGTTGGCAAACCGCTATCCCGAAGCGCGTGGCCCTTTGATGTGACTGGCCAGCTTTCGTCGCCAAAGTTCAAACTGGACGTGGGTGGGTCAAGGAACAAGGCCCCGGAAGGCGCTGATGCTATGCCTGTCGACAGGCAGCCCTGTGTGCCGGACATCAATCAATTGCAATAGCAGGACGCGACCTAGTTCTTTAATGGTTCAGGCTGCTCGGCCTGACATGTCAGAACCGCCTCGATGGCTTTTGCAGACCCGCTGAGATCAAGCTCTATCTCGGTCCCGCTTTCGCCAATAATCGTGACGCTTTGACGCTTTCCGAATTCAGTTACAAACGCCGGGTTGTCGAAAAAGGCGTAGCCGCCGGGCACACCATTCTTGAAGACACCCACCGCTTCGCCTTCGAATCTCGCATCACCAAAATCGAACTGTACGATCCCGGTCGCCCCGTCCTCGATTTGAACCCAGGCGGGATTGTAGGCCGCAAAGAACCCGCCAGCCTGATTGGGCGCTGCGCCAATTTCAACGGTCATGTCACCTTCAAACGGTTTCCACGCAAGGCAGCCGTTGCCCTTTTCGGGATCAATCAGGATTGTCCAATCGCCGGATTCACCCCACCGTTCCATACCAGCTGCTTGAATTAAGCTTGCATAACACAAAGCCAATGTTGTCAGCACATACCTGTACATTCTGAACCCCAAACAGTTTTGAAGGTTAATCCATCCTACCGATACGGGAAGATCAATCAAACGATATGGAAGAGTCTTCAGGAGACAAGCCAACGAACCGAAACCGTTGTGTTGTAAACACGCTCGTCCCCAATTGCCACGATGACATTCAATTTTGGCTCCGTGAACGTACAAGGTCAGGAGATGTTGGCCGACCACTATAGCGTCGCCATGCGGCTAGAACAGGACAGCGAAGCCAAGGTCACAGTCTTTCAATGCGCCAATCCGGAACCTTTCGTCTGCACCTACGACACCGAGCTTCTCAAAGACATATCGACCGAGGCGGTATCACGCGAAGACGCTCAGCTATTGGACCTTAAATTGGTTTGCGAGCGGATCAACAATGTGCCGATGGCCGCCATCGCAAAACCGGAAGAGTTCTTGATTAGCGCAGCGTATCTCAGCATGATCCTAAGATGTCGGCTGAAATAGACCAGTGGTTAAATGATCTCGACCTGAGTCAGTACGCAGATGTTTTTGCGGAAAACGATATTGATGCGCGTGTTTTACCACTACTGTCTGGCGACGATTTAAAAGAGCTCGGGGTGAGCCTTGGTCATCGCAAGATCATCCTCGCTGCAATCCACGAACGCGCCGATCAACAGCACGTAACCTCGTCATCACAAGCAGCTCGTGAACAAGCGCCCACCTCAGATAATGCGCAAAGTGATGATCTGCTTAAACGGAAGCATAGTGAACCGGTCACTGCAGAGAGGCGTCACGTAACGGTTTTGTTTGCCGATCTAGTCGGTTCGACGGAACTCACCAATCGGCTTGATCCCGAAGACATGCGGGGCTTGCTGCAGAACTACCAAGACGCCGTTGCCGGAGCCGTCAGTCGGTATGGCGGCTACGTTGCAAAATATCTGGGAGACGGTCTTCTTGTGTTTTTTGGCTGGCCGAGGGCTTACGAAGATCACGCAATTCGGGCGATAAAAGCCGGTCTGGAATCTGTTCGGCGCGTCGGGGAACTCAATACACCGGACGGAGAGCGCTTGTCGGTGAGGTTGGGTGTTGCAAGCGGCGATGTAGTGGTCGGCGACACCATCGGCGAAAATACATATGAAGAAGGGGCTATGACTGGCCCGGTCGTCAATCTTGCGGCGCGGATTCAGGAACATGCAGAGCCAAACTCGGTCGTATTGTCCGTGGAGGAAACCGAGACAGCCTTGCATCGGATATTTGAATTTCAACCCCTTGGGAAGACAGAGCTAAAAGGTTTTGCTGAACCACGTACTCTGTTGAAAGTGGTGTCTGAGCGCAGTGCGGAAAGCCGGTTTCGAGCTTCACATCGCGATGATGCCGCCAGCGCGATGATTGGCCGCGACTACGAAAAAGGGATACTACTGCAATCATGGCAACGTGCTCAGAATGGTCACGGAGAGGTTGTTCTGCTGTCTGGTGAACCCGGGATTGGAAAATCGCGACTTACAGAAGAATTTCTTGCTGACATCGCCGCAAGCGACCAAGCCGATGTCATAAGACTGAACTGTTCCCCTTATCTCAGCAGTAGCCCCTTTCATCCGGTTGCCCAACGAATTTCCCAGGACGCTGGGGTCGAACCGGGGTTCGACGACAATCTGATCCTTGAACATGTTCGGAATATGCTTGAAGGGCGGCGCGGGCTGGACTGGGAACAAGTTCTGCCTGTCTTTGCAGCGTTGGTCGCGCCTCGTAGTGCGCTCGCCCAAAAGGTGCTCGAGATGTCACCGCAGGAGCAGCGCGACATAACAATCCAAACTTTGATCCACACCGTGCAAGTGCGATCAAGCGTGCGCCCGGTTATTCTGTGCGTCGAAGATGCTCATTGGATCGATCCTTCCACCCAAGCCTTGTTGGAGCGGTTTAAATCGATCTGCACCGATCTTCCTCTGATGATCCTGATAACCCACAGGCCCGGGTGGGAACTGGCTCGAGACGACGGGGACACGCACGTTCAGTCCCTGGTATTGCGCCGGTTCGATTCTGCGCATGTCTCAAACCTTGTCGAAAACATTACTGGCAAGAAGCCGGACGATGCCCTGATTGCCACAATCATTGAAAAGACCGACGGTGTACCTTTGTTCGTGGAAGAGCTGACCCGAGCGATTGTCGAGGCGGGAGAGCACGGGCAAATCCACATACCGTCGTCTTTGAAAGGCGCGTTGATGGCGCGTCTCGACGCGGTTTCACCTGAGGCAAAACAAGTCGCACTTACAGGTTCTGTAATTGGCCGAGAATTTGAGCCGAGCATATTGAATGCGGCGATGCGCATTGCGGATTCTGATATCAACAAATGCCTCGAAGAGCTTTCTCGAACCGGCATAATCTTCGAAAGCGGTCACAATCGTGGGCATTTTGTATTCCGTCATGCCCTTATTCGCGATACCGCCTATCAGTCCATGCTGAGCTCGACCCGAAAACAGCAACATGCAGACGTGGCGCGTGCGTTGATACGAACACGGTCCGCTGAGATCGAGCGACGCCCCGAACTGGTCGCCCGCCACCTTTCAGAAGCTGAGGATTGGGGGGCTGCGTTCGAAAAATGGCAGATTGCGACAGAAATGGCATTGGCGCGATCTGCCAGCCAGGAAGCGATGACCAACGCTAAGGAAACTCTACGAGCTGCTGAAAATCTAGGCTCAGACTCTGATTCAGAATTGATCAAAAGCAAGATTCTGGTTGGTCGCAGCCATGACAGCCTGGGCCAATTGCCCGAAGGTATAGCGGTTCTGAAGGACGCTTCCAGCGCAGCCCGTGCCTTGCATAACGTAGAGCTGGCCGCTGACGCGGCCAACCACTTCGCTGACTCATGTATGATGTCCAGCGAAAGGCACGGTGAGGCAATTGATCTCTGCGATAGTGCACTGAGTGACTTGCCCGATGATGATGAAGTCCGCCGGTGTAGATTGATGAGCCAACTTGCGCGCGCCCACATGTTCGTCGGTCAGTTCTCCGAAGGTGCGCGTTTCGGCCAGCAGTCGATGGAACTGGCCGCAAAACTGGGTGATTATAAATCCCAGTTCTCGGTAATGATGATGCATTTCGGGGCCCCATTCGTTGCGCGGAAGGGAAGAGAAGCCCACCATTGGCGCGAAAATCTGGAGGCTATGCACGGTGTGGCCGAGCATCTTGGTAGCATCGATCAAGGGCGGGATCGCACTCTGAGCTTGTTTGTAGGCGCCGAGATGGCCGACCGAGAGTTGATGGACCATTCTTTGGGTTTGCTTACAGAGATTTCGGAAAAGGACAATCATCTGCAGCTCTATTGGGTTCAGAAACACGCACGCGCGATGGTTGCAATTATGGACGGCGATTTTGAGCAAGCTGAAAAACACGCCACCGAAGCGGTAAAAATTGGCCGAAAGACCCATGGGGAACATGTTGAGGGCGTCTTTGGAGTTCAGATGTTCACCATTCGCCGCGAGCAAAACCGACTGCACGAGGTTGCGCCTGTGATTAAGCAACTGATGACAGACAGCCCCGAAGACATTTCATGGAAGCCCGGTTTTGGTCTTATCGCTGCCGAGCTTGGATACAAGGAACCGGCCGAACGAATACTGAATGAAATGGCTGCCAATGGCTTCGATCTTCCACCAGACGCCATGTATTCAACGACTTTGTCCTATCTGGCCGACATATGTGTCGCCATTCAGCATCAAGAACACGCCAAGACGCTCTATAAAATGCTTGCTCCTTACGAAGAACTGACGATCACCGCTGGGGCCACGACAGTATGCACTGGCGCAGCTGCGCGACGCCTCGGAAGTCTGGGTACGGTTCTGAAGGACTGGGATGTGGCTGAGACGATGTTCCAGAAGGCAATAGAAATTGACACGCGCATGAAATGCCCTCCTTGGGTCGCGCACAGCAAGACGGCATATGCTACTGCACTAAGACAACGCGGCCGCCCGGCTGATGTGGAACAGGCGTTTCAACTGGAAGGGGAAGCGTTGGCAATTTCACAGAAATTGAGTATGGTTTCCCTAAGGTCAAAGCTCGAAGGAGTAGCGAGTTAAGGTAAAAAATCTGGTCTGGGGGACTTCATGCCAAGGTACATAATTGAAAGAAATTTTGCCGAGCAACTAAACGTTACAGACGATGACAAAATTCACATCAAAGAGATCAATGACGAAGTCGGCGTCGAGTGGATTTTTTCGTTTCTCAGTGCAGATAAGCGCAAAACCTACTGCTTGTATGAAGCCCCGGATGAGGAAAGCCTGAGAAAGGCGGCCGAACGCCTGAACATTCCCGCCGACGTGATAACACCTGTGGATCGCATCGACCCGGGAATTTTTGCCTGACCTGCAACATTATTTTCCCAATTCAGTGAAACGCCTTCGCGGGACCACGCGACGGAAAAAAATCGACTGAGGCAGCGCTGCAAGAAGCCCGACCTGACAATAGGGAGGCTTACGCATGTTTGATCTGAAAACACTCGACGGTGGTACGGCAACAGTGGAGCAAGACGCGTTGGGCGCTCTTGATGCAGCGCTTCGTGGCGGGGTTTATCAGAAGGGCTCCCCTGAATATGAGGATGCAAGAACAACGTGGAACAGCATGTTCGAACGTTACCCAGGCTTCGTAATCCGCGCGCTGGGGGCCAGTGACGTGCAGAAGGCCGTGAACTTTGTTCGGGACGCCGGCCTCGTTATGTCTGTTCGCTCTGGTGGACATCAGATTGCTGGTCACGCTGTTGCAGATGAAACTGTAATGCTCGATCTGTCCCAGATGCGGTCCGTGCACGTCGACCCCGTCACCAAGACTGCTCGGGTTGCGCCTGGAGCGCTGCTAGGAGACGTAGATCGCGAAACTCAGGCACATGCACTTGCCGTTCCCGTTGGCATCAATTCGACTACGGGTATCGCAGGCCTCACGCTTGGCGGCGGCTTTGGATGGACCACTCGGAAATTTGGCATGACGATCGATAACCTGCTCTCAGCGGAGGTCGTGACTGCGGACGGTGCCATTGTAACCGCCTCGCCCGCAAGCCACCCTGAACTTTTCTGGGCCATCCGCGGCGGGGGTGGGAACTTCGGTGTTGTGACCTCATTCGAGTTCCAGCTGCATGAACTCGGACCCGATGTTTTGTCTGGCCTCATTGTTCATCCGATAGAAAATGCGTCAGAGCTCCTCGCAGAATTTGCTAAGATTGCTGACACTTCCCCGGATGAGCTGACCGTCTGGAGCGTGATGCGAAAAGCGCCCCCTCTACCGTTCTTGCCAGCTGAGTGGCATGGGCGAGAGGTGCTGATCTTTGCAGCCTGCTACAGCGGACCGATGGACGAAGGTGAAAAAGCCATGACGGCATTGCGCGCGCTTGGTGAACCTATTGTCGATGTGATCTCGCCCCATAAGTTCGTAGATTGGCAGGCCGCCTTCGACCCGTTGTTGACACCAGGTGCCAGGAATTACTGGAAAAGCCACGATTTCGATGCACTTTCTTCGGACGCAATCTCAGGACTTCTGAAAGCGATTTCCAGTCTTCCAGACCCGGCGTGTGAAGTCTTTATTGCCCATGTGGGTGGCGCAATGGCACGTGTTCAGGCCGGTTCGACCGCCTATCCCCAAAGATCCGCCCATTTCATCATGAATGTTCACACGCGTTGGGAAGACCCCGGCAAGGATGCCGAATGTATTGATTGGGCGCGAGAGCTTTACGACCAGATGCAACCGCACGCGAGCGGAAGTGCATATGTCAACTTCATGCCCGAAGACGAAGCGGACCACATGGCCGGAGCATATGGTGAAAACGGTGAGAAGCTTTCCAAGATCAAGGGTAACTATGACCCCGACAACTTGTTCAGGGTCAACCACAATATCTTGCCTACGTGATGGAATTCAGAACTACTTAAACTGATCCAGATTGATGTTGGGCATCTTGCCTTACTGCCTGCGGCTTTTCTTGTTGCTTAATTGTCAATCCAAGTGGGTTCTCCAGCCGGTGATCGCACCGGTGGTGATGCACATGCATCGTCGCAGTTTCAGTAAGCAAAGCTAAGAAACTCAACATGTGGATGTGTCAGACTTGGTACGGAGCGGTCGGTCAGTCCGATTTGTGTGAACGACTACTGTGGGGCAAGAATGTCGACACATTGGGTCAAGGTGTTGAACAGCCGGGAGCATCGCAAATCTGGCGATGGCTGCTATCGGGAGCAGAACCAAATTTGGTCAGCTTCATCGCCGCAAGGCCGTTGCGAGCCCACAAGGGGCGCCAGTCTTGACCCTTGGTCCATTTTTTCGCCAATGTCGACGAAGTTGTATTTTTGGGGGAGCTTCTGCATGACTCTGTTTTATCCAATAATCCTGCTGTTGCTGTCTTTTCTGGTCGGCACTACCGCCTCAGCTCAGGACAAGCCGAATATCGTTTTCATATTTCTTGATAACTTCGGTTGGGGTGAACCGGGATTTAACGGTGGCGGCATAATCCGTGGAACGGCCACTCCTGAAATGGACGCGCTGGCCGCTGAGGGATTGAGGCTTACAAACTTCAATGTTGAAAGTCAGTGCACTCCCTCTCGCGCAGCAACCATGACGGGGCGCTATGGCATCAGAAGCGGTAACCATACAGTCCCTCTGGGCGGCGGTGTCTACGGTCTGACTCAATGGGAGATCACTATGGCCGAGATGCTCAAGGACGCAGGACATAACACGGCCATGTATGGAAAATGGCACCTCGGCTGGACTGAAGGGCGCTATCCCACGAACCAGGGTTTCGATGTGTTTTACGGTGTTGAGACTACTGATGTAACCGTTTGGCGCTCGCTCCCGGGCTTTGCCGACGCAAACATGGAAGAACCTGTTGTCATGCAGGGTGTTGCGGGCAAACCTGCGACTGTGGCGCGGGACTACGACCTGGACTATCGCGGCGAGATAGACGGTGACCTGACAAAGAAGGCTATCCGTTTCATCGAAGACAAGAGCAAGGAAGAGGCGCCGTTTTTCGTTTATCTTGCCTACACTCAAACACACTATCCAAATATCGTGTCCAAAGAGTTTGACGGAGCCACTGGGAAAGGCGTTTGGGCGGACATATTGCGGCAGACAGACACCTACATCGGTCGGATAGTCGATGCGCTTGAAAGTGCGGGCATTTCGGACAACACGGTGGTGATCTTTACTGCTGACAACGGCCCTGAAGCTCTGCCGGTTGGAAACGCCAACGTGTCACCGGTCCCGGCGGTGCATGGTACGGCCGGGCCATGGCGGGGCACTCTCTTCACCAGCCTTGAAGGCAGCATGCGCGTGCCATTCGCGATTAAGTGGCCGGGAAAGATTCCCGCAGGTTCAGAAAGCAACGATATCGTCCACTCGATGGACCTCTACCCAACACTTGCAGCGTTTGCAGGTGGCAAGGTGCCTGAAGACAGAGCCTTTGATGGCATCGATCAATCCGGGTTCTTTCTGGGTGCCCAGCCAAACTCGAACCGAGAAGGCGTGATCGTTTACATGGGGGAACAGATTTTTGGCGTCAAATGGAAGGATTGGAAGGTTCTTTTCAAAGAGAATACGACGGCCTTCGGAGCGACAGAGTCCTTCGACACGCCAAGGGTCTACAATCTTTTGAACGATCCACATGAGCGTGAAAGCGTACTTTTTCCGCACACATGGGCGGCCGAAAAGGCGCTGCCTCAATTGCAGGAACACATCGCTACGTTCGAAAAATACCCACCAATCCCTCCAGGGGCGCCAGACCCTTATGAACCGCATGAAAACTGAACGGTAGCTTTGCTCGGTGGGCTTAATGGATCCACGCAACACCTCAACTTGTGACCAAGAATGGAGTGTTTGGAAGGGTTTTAGCACTCGCAGTGCTCGTCGTTTACAGGCTATGAGTCCCGAACCTAAATCAGACCACCAATAGCCCCAAAATAACATGGCGACGGACACTAACTGCACTGATTGCCAGACTTGAAATTGGCCAGTATTTCGCCGTTCTGGAAATTTTGATCGTCTATTTCCCGATCAGGATAGCGTGTTCCCGTTCTATTACCTCTTCCCAATTGCCTTGTTCTTTCAGGCCAGTCGAAGAGTCACCCATTAGTGATGTAACCATAAGCCGTCCGCGTGATTTCGCGTCTTCAACTGAAAACCCGGCTTGTTCAAACATCCATGCGGCGAATCGGAAGCGTTTGCCGATGGTTCTTTGATACGTTGCTTTCACTTTTTGATCAGTGTTCGCCCAGACTGAAACGGCGTGATCAGGCACGGCTGCATTTTCTTCAATGACCTTCTTCATGAGTAGGAGAATGCGGTCTTCAGGTGAGCCTTCAAACGCTTTTGCTTTTTCGATCACATTGTCCGTCAACTCTTGCTCCCAATATCTGAGCACTTCGTCCAGAAGCTCCCGGACATTTTTGAAATGCCAGTAGAAGCTGCCGCTGGTCAGGTTAAGTCGCTTTGCCATAGGCACGATCTTTATGGCGGAGACTCCGCCCTCGTTGAGCAACTTGTATGCCAGCAAAATCCAATCTTCTTTGGTTGCAGCGTTTCTAGGTGACGCTCGGGTAACAGTTTCGGACATTCAGATTTTAGCATTCTTTGTTTGACATAGAGCAGTCTATGGGAGTACCGTAGATAAGTCTATGGTGAACCAGGAGTTCACGACATCGTGTTCTCCGAAGCGCCTAGCAAAGTAGGGGGGATCAATGAATAGCATCACAAAATCCGCAACCTATACGTTTCTCGCGTTAAGTCTCATTTTGGCTGGCTCCGCTTTGGCGCAAAACGCATTGCCGACCGGTCGAAGCGCCTCTGAAATCGAAAACGGTGTCTATCCCGCATCGTACTTCCCAAACACCGAAGTCCTTGCTGAGGATGAGATGCGTATCACGGCATTGGGGACCGGGATGCCAAACCAAACCAAGGCGGCCGTTTCGATTTCGTTTTATGTCGAACTTGGGAACGGCGAAGTTTTTCTGTTTGATGTTGGAACTGGTGCCACCGGAAACTTATTCTCGCTGCGACCGGATTTTGCCAAGATCGATAAGGTTTTCTTCAGCCATTTGCATGTCGACCATGTTGGAGACTTCATGGGTTTGCATGTTGGGGGGTGGCTGTCGGGAAGATACACTCCGCTCCGCATCTTCGGCCCGTCCGGATCAGAAGATGAACTGGGCACCAAAGCCTATGTTGAGGGCATGTCAAAAGCCTATGCTTGGGATCTGGCCACACGTACGGGAGCGCTGCCGGATGATGGCGCCAAGCTTGAAGTCACTGAATTCGATTACATGCAGGAAAACGAGATCGTTTATCAGGAGAACGACGTCACGATCCGTTCCTGGCCTGCGATCCACAGCTTAGATGGCTCGGTGAGTTATTCTTTGGAATGGAATGGACTGAAATACGTCTTCGGCGGAGATACTTACCCGAACAAATGGTATGTCGAATATGCCAAAGGAGCGGACATCGCTTCGCACGAGGCGTTTCTTCCACCTGATGCTTTGGCCCCGTATTTTGGCTGGGACATGAAACAGGCGACCTACGTCGCAACGCGCATTCATACCGAACCCGCGGCGTTTGGCAAAGTTATGTCCGCGGTCGAACCGCGCATGGCGCTGGGCTATCACTCTGTTCTTTCGCCCGAAAACTATCAGGCGATTTTGGAAGGCGTCCGTTCGACGTACGATGGACCACTCACGCTCGCACGGGATCTTCAGGTGATCAACGTGACCAAAGACCAGATCGTTGTTCGGGAAGCGAGTGTTGACGACTATGTGCTACCACCATCTGTGAGCGACGAGTACATCAATGCCCCGCGTTCAAAAGAAAAAGAACCGTCAGACAAAGTCAAAGCGGGCAAATGGGAGGGTTACACGCCACCGCCAATGCCGGATCAATAACAAGGTAGGCGATGCGGTCTTGCCCGGCTGTATGTGAAACTGGGAAATCTTGTAAAGCCACGGGTTGCGCCGGGTTCAAGTTGCGCGGGTGCTATTGTCGCCAAGGCTTGTGAAACCAGCCCAGAGACTGCGGAGCCTATGTCAATTTTCAGTCATTGCGGTATGTCGTCGGTCCAAATCGGTTTGCTCGGAAGGGCACTAAGGTAGGATCGCGCGTAGAACTGTGGGCATTGTTGAATTTCGAGGATGAATAACATTCAAGTTTGGCGGTATCTGAATCGACAACTGCTGGTGCTCGGCTTTTTTGCCGCTAGCATGCAGACTGTTTTGGCAGACGTAGTTCTATTCAACGGGTCCGAGGTCGCACCCAACATCGCCATCTTTCATGTCGCAGAGGATGGCGTTTATTTGGATCTTGAAATCTACGTCGACGATGTCTCGCTTTTTGCAGGTTTGTTACCCCAGCGATGGGCGCCAGATCCTGGGGGAAATGGGCGTCGTCTGAAGCAAAGTCCTGAACACGATGAAAGCCTGGGTCTGTCAGTTATTATAGGTGATGGGCCGGCGCTTTCGCCTGAGATCAGAAAAGTGGAATACAGAAAGCGTATAGACCGTGCCTCGCCGCTTGCGGGTCAGCGTGATCCGTTCTCTGGCCAAATTGTTCCCAGTCCGCCAGCCGATCCACGCGTCTTGTTCGTCAACGTGTTCTACCCGTTTCTGTCCCCAAACCCCAAAACGCTGACTATTCTGCCACCGTCGCGGGAAGGTGAACCGCTTGCGACCATCGGTATGCAGGTCTTTGATCGGGACGTTCCGGTCACGGATTTCAAGTTCCTTTCAAAACCGGCAGAATTGAAAATTCACTGGGCTGATCCTTGGTATTCCCGGTTCTCCGCTAAAAACCTGAATCGAAAAAACCAGGATGGGACATCGACCTTTCTATATATTGAGCCGCGGGAAGTTCGGCATGAAACCCTGATCCGATTGCACGAATTGGCACCTTGGATTGATGAAACAGTCGGGGTGGGCGATAAGCTTTCGCCACAACACGGCGCAAAGATTACAAAAAGGGCCGCAAAACTTTTGTCGTCGCGTAATGCGGTGTCCATCGATGGAAAACCCGCTCAGCCGGCAATAGCAACGGCAGAGCTTTTGACGCTAACGTCAAAGGGTTTTCAGGTTGTCGAACCCGGAAAGGAAGTGTCCTCGAACAATGCATTTGTTGGAGCGATCCTATCTTTTCCTTTGGCGGACCTTCCTGAACACGTGACGGTCACATGGGACATGTTTGATGAAAAGATTTCCCGTGTTGCAACGATTTCCAACGACGTTGCCGGACCATTTTTCGGGGCGGTGACCCCTGTGGACCCGAAATTCCACTGGCAAAACCACCTACTGAAATATGAAAGAAAATCGGTCTCGCAAATACCCGTAGTACGGCCAGAAGAGTCAAGGCCCGGGCTAGCTTGGGCTACAGGGATCATTAGCGCCGTATCGCTGCTTTTGGTGCTGGCAGGCACAGGAAAAGTCCTAAAACGCGTCAGTCTTGCAGTCTTGATTTTCGCTGTCCCGGCAACCGTCTATTTCTCTGGATCTTTTACGGCATTGGCCTGGCGGAACGCGTCGCCTCCCGATCCGCAGACTGCGGCAGGCATTTTGCGTTCGATGATCGAGAATTTGAACACAGTGAATTTGGAAACGACGCCGACCGCGAGAAAGGCAGAACTGACGCCAATTGTAACTGCGGCGTCTTTGGACGACATCGCAGCAGAGATTGAACGGGGCCTCACGATCCGCACGCCGGGGGGCAGCCTCGCCGCAGCAACTGATATTGGCAGTCCAGAATTGGAGCGTCTCGATCCGATCTCTGAACCGGGCGGCTTTCAGACGTTGGTTAAATGGTCGGTGCAGGCAGAAGGGGGCCATTGGGGGCACGCCCACATACGTGCTGTAACGTTTCGGGCGCTGATCGAGATCGTGCCGGAAGCCGGTCAATGGAAACTGAATGGACTAACTGTAATCGAGGCTCGCGATCCAAATGCGTAAGTGTCTAAGACAAAAACACTGTGCTTTAGGCATCTTGGTTGTCACCTTGCTTTTGTCTCTGGCTCTATCTGCCTCGGCGCATTTTCTACTGAACCTCAACGTTCGAATTTCGCATATCGAGCATACCGAGGACGGCTTGCGAATCTACATGCGTACGCCCATGCCCTATTTGGTTGCGGATAAGCTTGGCAACACCGACGGCGATGCCCTGCCGGAAGCTGCACCATTTACGACAAATGCCATGCGTGATGGTCTATTGGTCCACTTTGTCGACTTGCAGGCTTTTATGAACGATCCCAAAGGATTGGGGCAATTGGCCGAGGACGGCTTGCATCTGTCGATCGATCATCAGCGTCTCAGGGGAATGGTTGAGGCAATTCGCTTGCATCGGGTAGGAAATGAGCCCGGATTTGCGACTTTGGACGAAGCTCAAAGAGCCGTTGAATTTGAAACAGACCTTGCGCCACCGCTCTACGTCGGTGACACGATTGTCGATCTTGTCCTGAACTACAAGAGTGACCGCCCAGTCCAATCATACAGCATTGCCAATGTGCTGGACCCCGGCCTGCCGGGTCAGGATCAAACGGCCAACCTCATTCTCGACTACGCATCTGAAACACCACAGATTTTCCGCTCTCGGGGCCTGATGATCGAGCCTTTGGAGATCAAGCAAGCAGGGTACGGAGGTTTTCTGAGTTTTGTCTGGGAAGGTATCCGTCATATCCTGGAAGGGTTGGATCATGTTCTGTTTGTTGTGTGTCTGGTCATCGGCGCTCAGACACTCAGAGCGTTATTGTTGCGCGCAACCGGATTTACTGTCGGGCATAGCATCACGTTGTCTCTTGGCTTTTTCGGGTTTGTACCATCAGGCGCGTGGTTTGTTCCCGCCGTCGAAACCGGAATCGCGATTTCAATCGTTATTGCGGCCGCCGCTGCGTTCATGAGCAACGCGAAGTCTGAGGCCAAAATGGTCCTGCTGACCTCGCTTATTGGTCTGTTGCACGGGCTGGGTTTCAGCTTTGTGCTGCACAAGATTTTGCAAGTTACATCACCAGACATCTGGCAGAGCCTGCTTGCTTTCAATCTTGGCGTTGAGATTGGCCAGGTCGCCATCATTCTAGCGTTATGGCCCGCGCTAGTAATTTGCCACCGCATGAATGCCAGTTTGTGGATGTCGACACGTGTGGGCTTGGCAGTGGGATGCGCAGCCATCGCCTGCTATTGGACCGTCCAGCGAATTGCCGAGGTATATTCTGCGATAACCTGAATTCTATGCGATGATCCGTGCAGTGCTGATTGGCTGACGCAAAAAAGCGAGCGTTTAGCTGCGCCCCTGCACAGACCGAAATGGCGGGATACATTTGTGGTGGATGGCGGAGACGAAGGGATTCGAACCCTCGAGACGGTTTCCCGCCTACTCCCTTAGCAGGGGAGCGCCTTCGACCACTCGGCCACGTCTCCGCCGACGGGTATATCCTTGCAAACGCTGGAAATACAAGGCCATTTGTCGACGGTTTGACAGTTTTCTTCAAATTCCCGGAAATCCTTGAAATAGAACAGGTTCAAGGCGGTACGCGTTGAAATTGGACACGTATCACTCCCAGAATTTCAACATCTGAGAAGCACAGGCATGTCAGGATTCGCGTTTAAGGCACCGGAAGTGAGGTTTGGGCCAGGCGAAACCTGCGGGTCAAAGGTTTTGCCGAAAACGCCAGTTAGAGGGGATCAATCCGGTTCAAAGGCGTAAAGGCCAAGTTGATGCCGCCGGCGATGGAAACGTTCGACCCGTTCAACAATCTCGTCGCTGGAAACGGCGATCACAAATGACAGCAGAGTTTCAAGCAATGCTATGGTCGAAACGGAGGAAGGGAAGAATTGGGGCGTGTCTGCGGACACAACAAAACCGTGATGCGCGTTCAGTATCACAGGGCTTGCCGGGCTGTCCGAGATCCCCACAACGGTCAGTCCCTGTTGCCGCGCCAGTTTGATCGCCTCAATCACTTCCGTGCGGTAAGGATGGCAGGTGATGGCGATCAATACGTCCTGTTCATCAGCCCAAGCCAAATCGTCAACCGGTGTTGATCCCGGGCGTGGAATAGCGTGGAATTGCTTCATCCCTGTGGACGCCAGGTAGGTGAAATTGCGTGCGTTCGAATTGTTGACGCCCACCCCCAAAGTGAAAATCTGCCGGCAGTTCCAAATGTCTTCTGCCGCTTTCTTCAGGCGGTCGGCATCAATTCCGGCAAAGGTTTCTTCAATGTTGCGGATCGCTGCGCCAACCATGTCAGCATAAAGCGTGCCCAGTTCCCCAGATTTGCCGATGTCCTGCAACCAGCGGGCACGGTCAGGAAAAGAGGCTTGCCCCTTGCGAATAGCGTCGCGAAAGGGTTCCCGGAAATCGTCATACCCGTCAAAGCCGACCTGCCGCGCCATCCGCACAAATGTGTTGGGTTTAACTTTGGCGGCCTCTGCTATTTCACGGACGGTCGAAACCCCCACATCTGTTGGGTTTTCCAACACATAACGCGCGGCTTTTTGCGCCTCTGGCGTTAGGGCGTTCCATTCTTCAGTCAGGCGGTTCAGAACGGTTTGTGATATGTTTGTGTCATTCATGATTGACGATGGTACAAATGTGAAATTAGCGTGTCGAGCAGAAACGCGACTCGGAATGAGGAACGACCATGCCCGCGCACAAAACGCCACCTCCAGTGTCTGCGATGGCTGCAGCTTGTCGGTGCTTTGATCTGAACATGACGTGGGTTGAAGGCGGATACAATGGTGCTTGCGCGTTGCTCCTAGGGGAGGGCCAAGCGCGTTGTGAGGCGCGCGTTGACCGGACATTTCTGAAAGCGGGCAAGACACTGACAGTGTTGTCCTGTCCTAACGCATTGGTGGAGAACGCTAAATGAGCTTGCCTGAAACAATGAAGGCTATGGTTACGATGGGCCATGGCGGGCTGGAACAGATGGTCCTGCACGAAAATTGGCCGCGTCCTGAACCGGCGACTGGAGAAGTGTTGATCAAGGTTGGGGCCTGCGGCTTGAACAACACCGACGTTAACACGCGATCTGGCTGGTACTCCAAGACTGTGACCGATGCCACAACCGGCGGCGCGTTTGAAGAGGTTGGCGAAGAAGACCCTACTTGGGGTGGCAACCCAATAACTTTCCCACGAATTCAGGGGGCTGACATTTGCGGGCACATTGTAGCTGTTGGCGAAGGGGTCGACCCCCGGCGCGTGGGTGAGCGTGTGATTACCGACGGTTGGCTGCGTGATTCCGCTGATCCCGGCAACATGGACAAGGCCGGTTATTTTGGTTCGGAACGCGATGGTGGGTTCGCTGAATACGCGACGACCCTTGCGGTCAATGCTGTGCCGATTTCCTCGGATCTGTCGGATGCAGAGCTGGCAACGTTCTCTTGTTCCTACTCTACCGCCGAAGGAATGTTGACCCGAGCCAATGTGAACGACAAAGACACCGTGCTGGTGCCCGGAGCATCGGGCGGTGTGGGCGGCGCGTTGGTGCAATTGGCCAAGCGGCGCGGTGCGCGGGTCATCGCGATGGCATCTGAAGCGAAGCATCCCGCTGTGGCGGCGCTTGGTCCCGATAAGGTTCTACCTCGGGCGCCTGAAAACCTGCGCACGGCGTTGGGTGACGAAAAGATCACCGTGGTCGCCGATGTGGTCGGTGGTCCCTATTGGGCGCACTTGATCGATATTTTAGAACGCGGCGGACGTTACACCTGCTCAGGTGCAATTGCTGGACCGATGGTCGAGTTTGACCTGCGCACCTTTTATCTGCGCGACCTGACTTTTACGGGTTCGACCGTGATTGACCCGCAGGTGATGACGAACCTTGTGAGTTACATTGAGGCCGGTGAAATCAAACCGGCTTTGGCAGCGACATATCCGTTGGAGGAGTTGCGTGAGGCACAAGCTGCCTTCATCGCCAAAGAGCACACCGGAAACATAGTGGTGATTCCATGACACTGGACAGCGTTTTGGAGGCCGCGCGGCATGTACATCAGGCACATCCTGACCTGTCGGCCTTTGGCGCATGGCCTTCTGATCTGTCTGTTGCGATGTCAGAGCCAAGTCATGTTCCTGCGGCGGATCTGGTGCGGGACTGCGACTTTCGGGGGAGCGATCTGACTCAGCCGTTGATCGACGCAGTCAAGGCAACCACTCATCTGGCCCATTGGAAACAGACATACACAGAGGAAGAGGTCGGCGCGGATTTTCTCAGCCGGTATGGCTATTACGAGCTGTTTGGCCCAACCGGCCATTTTCATTCAACTCAGCTGCGTGGCTATATCGGGTATTGGGGGGCTGGGCTGATCTATGACTGGCACAGCCATCAAGCCGAAGAAATCTATCTGACGCTGGCTGGTGGCGCGGTGTTCAAGGTTGAGAGTGATGCGGCTTTTGTTGGTCCCAACCAGACACGCCTGCATTCCAGTTGGCAAAGCCATGCCATGGTCACAACGGATCAACCGATCCTGACCTTTGTGCTGTGGCGCGGTGAGGGCATGGGAGATCTACCCAGAATGGATGCGCAATGAAGATCACACGAATTCGGGTTTATCAGACAGGGCTGCCCTATGTCGGTGGTGCTTATGTCTGGGGCGCCGGAAACGCTATCAAAACGGCCATCGCCTCGGTCGTGGTTATGGATACTGACGCGGGTTTTCAGGGCTGTGGCGAGTTCACGCCGTGTGGCGAAAACTATATGGTCGCGCATTCCGAGGGCGTAACAGCCCTGGCGCGGCTTGTTGCCCCGAAACTGTTGGGTGAAGACCCGCGTCAGGTCGGACGGATCGAACAGTTGATGGATCAACTGGTTCAGGGCCATGGGTATGCCAAGTCTCCTTTCGATGCAGCCTGCTGGGACATTTTGGGTAAGGCGTGTGATCAGCCGCTTTGGATGTTGCTGGGCGGCAAGCTGACCGACGGTGCGCCGATGTACCGGGTGGCCCCGCAGAAAGCGGTGGATGAAACGGTAGCCGAGATGAATGTCTATCGCGATCAGGGCTACCGCCAGTTTCAGGTCAAGGTCGGGGGTGACTGGGCCACGGACATCGATCGGATACGGACGACTGTTCCGCTGTTGGAGCCGGACGAAAAAGCGATGGCCGATGCCAATCAGGGGTGGCGTGTTGACAATGCAATTCGGGTGGCGCGCGCGACGCGCGACCTGGATTTCATCCTCGAACAACCCTGTCGTACCTACGAGGAATGCCAACAGGTGCGCCGTGTGGCCGAGCAACCAATGAAACTGGATGAATGTGTAACAGGCATCCAAATGGCGCAGCGGATTGTTGCGGATCGTGGGGCCGAGATCTGTTGTCTGAAGATCTCGAATCTTGGCGGCATCAGCAAAGCGCGGCGTGTGCGGGATTATCTGATAGACAACCGCATCCCCGTTGTCAGCGAAGACACGTGGGGGGGCGAAATCACGACGTCTGTGGTGGCACATTTTGCTGCCTCAACCCCGCCCGAATATCTGCAGAACACAACTGATCTGATGAACTACAACACTCGATCAACCGGCATCGGTGGACCGACGGCCCGAGACGGGAAGCTTTATGCAACCGACACGCCGGGTTTGGGCGTGGCACCTGACTTTGAAAGCCTCGGTGCGCCGGTGGCGGAGTACACACTATGAAGATCAAGTCCATTACCGTCTATCAGGTGGACCTGCCGTTGGAGCACCCCTATTGGCTGTCTGGCGGGCGGCTGAAGTTCGAAACGCTCGATGCGACGATTGTGAAGATCGAAACCGCCTCCGGTCTGGTCGGCTGGGGCGAAGGCACCCCTTGGGGGCACACCTATGTTCCTGCCCACGGGCCAGGCATTCGCGCTGGTATCGAAACGATGGCACCTTTCATTCTGGGTCTCGATCCGCGCAAGGTGCTGGACGTGGAACGGGCGATGGATCTGGCATTGCCCGGGCATCTTTACGCCAAAAGCCCGATCGATATGGCTTGTTGGGATATTGCAGGTCAGGCCGCAGGTCTGCCCATTGCCGATCTTATGGGCGGTGGGTCGCGCACACCGCGCCCGATTGCCTCGTCGGTAGGAGCGAAGACTGTCGAAGAAACCCGCGAAGTGATGGAACGCTATCGCAGCCGGGGTTACATTGCGCATTCGGTCAAAATTGGTGGTAACGTGGAACGCGATATCGCTCGGGTCCGCGATGTGGAAAGCATCCGGCGACCGGGCGAGATTGTCCTCTATGACGTCAATCGGGGTTGGTCTCGTCAGCAAGCCCTGCGGGTGATGAGCGCTTGCGAAGATCTGAACGTGATGTTCGAACAGCCCGGCGAGACGCTGGACGATATTGCGGCAATCTCGGGGCTGCATGCCTCGCCTGTGTCCGTGGATGAAACTCTGGTGACTTTGCAGGATGCAGCCCGGATCGCCCGCGATGGTATTGCCGAAATTTTCGGGATCAAGCTGAACCGCGTTGGTGGACTGACCAAGGCGGCTCGGATGCGGGATATCGCGCTGGCCCATGGTATCGATATGTTTGTGATGGCCACCGGCGGCACGGTTCTGGCCGATACCGAGGCGCTGCATCTGGCGGCCACCATCCCGGATGACAATTTCCACGCAGTCTGGGCGTGTCAGGATATGATTGCGGTCGATATTGCGGGCGGTCGTGGCCCGCGCAATATTGATGGTCACCTGCACCTGCCCGAAACCCCGGGACTGGGTGTGCATCCGGACGAAAATGCGCTTGGCACCCCGGTCGCAGTTTATCGATAAACACTCAACACATTGAAGTTGGAGATCGGGTCACATGTTGAAGATCAAAACTCAATCCGAATGGATCGCCCGCGCAAAGTCTGTGTTACCCGCAGGCGGGTTTGGCAATTTTGATCCGGGTATCATAATCGCCCGTGGCGAAGGCAGCCGTGTCTGGGACGAGGACGGGAACGAATATGTCGATTATCTGATCGGCTCAGGCCCGATGCTGCTCGGTCATGGTCACCCCGAGGTGATGGAGGCTGTTCTGGAACAGTTGCCGCAAGGCATGACCTTCTTTGCCAATAACAGAAAGGGTATCGAACTGGCCGAAGCCATCATCGAGGCCGTTCCCTGCTGTGATCAGGTGCGGTTTGTTGCGTCAGGTGGCGAAGCTGACATGTATGCCATTCGGCTGGCACGGGCCTATACGGGTCGCAACAAGATCCTCAAGTTCGAAGGTGGCTATCACGGGATGAGCGCCGAAGCGCAGATGAGTCTGGCGCCCAGTCGTCGGGTCAATTTCCCTCAGGCCGTGCCCGACAGTGCCGGAATTCCCGAAAGCGTGGCCGAACAGATGCTGATCGCGCCGTTCAATGATCTTGAGGCTGTCGCGGCCCTGCTGGACGAGCATGACGATGTGGCGGCGATCATGGTCGAACCGTTGCAGCGGATCATTCCGCCCTTGCCCGGGTACCTGCAAGGGCTGAGGGATTTGTGCGACAAACACGATGTGCTGCTGATCTTCGATGAGATCGTCACCGGGTTCCGTCTGGCGTATGGCGGGGCGCAGGAACGTTATGGCGTGACCCCGGATATCTGCACCTTGGGCAAAATCACCGGCGGCGGGTTTCCTTTGGCGGCTTTAGGCGCCAGCGCCGAGATCATGAAGCATTTCGACAAATCGAAAGTCGGTGAAGACGGCTGGCTGATGCAATTGGGCACTTTGTCGGGCAATCCGGTGGCTTCGGTTGCGGGATTGAAAACAATGGAAATCCTGCGGCGTGATGGGGCCTATGAACACTTGCGCGGTATCGGGCGGCAGTTGCAAGACATGCAGAAGGACGCGCTGAACGAAGCCGGCATTCCGCATCGGATTTGCGGAGACGAGACTTTGTTCGATATCTATTTTACCAAAGCCGAATGCAGGGACTACCGCAGCGCCAGTCACGACGACCCTGCACGCAACGCAACGTATAATGGCGCTTTGCGGTCGCATGGGATTTTCAAAGCTCCGGGCAAGCTGTACCCGTCATTAGCGGTGACCGAGGCCGATCTGGATCAGACCAGAGAAGCCGTACGCCACGCCGTGGCTGCAATTTCCTGATCATTGTAAAAAAACGGGTCGCTGTTGATAACAACTGCGACCCGTCACCTCTGGAAGTCAGGGGCCAGCCTCGCCCCCTCGAATACTGATTAAATCACCGCAATCTGAAAACTTTTCGATACTTTCGAGACTGACCTGACTTCCTGGTTGGTATGTCACTTTAATGCCTGAAGAAATCGCCTTTTACAGTGACCCAGTTCACACTCGAAGAATTTATTTTGAATTTTTCCAATCAAATAAATCCGGTCCAGCCTGCGCAAGCAATTCGGCAGCCATCGCGCGGGCCATTTCCGGCCCGTCTGTGATTGCGCCCGTCATATCCCGACTGGCGGTTTCCGTTCCATCTGGTCGCAGAACTTCGCCACGCAACCTGAGGGCGCCATTGTTGATTTCGGCCAGACCCGCGATCGGCGTTTCACACGACCCGTCCAGAGCATCCAGCAACGTACGTTCGGCCGCCAGCCGTTGGCCTGTTTCCGCGTGGTGAATCGCCTCAAGCATTTCTGCCGCACGCATATCGTCGCTGCGCCGTTCAATGCCGATGGTGCCTTGCGCGATGGCGGGCAGCATATCGTCAGGGGAAATGGCGCTTGCCGGGACATCATCCATACCCAGACGTCGAATTCCCGCCATCGCCAGGAAGGTGCAATCTGCCACGCCATCTTCCAGCTTTTTCAGTCGCGTCTGAACGTTTCCACGAAATTCGACCACCTTCAGATCAGGACGCCGGTTCAGCAATTGAGCACGGCGACGCAGCGAGGAGGTGCCAACAACGGCACCCTCGGGCAGTTCGTGGATGGAACCCAAGCGCGGGGAGATAAACGCATCTCGCACGTCCTCACGCGGCAGGAAAGTATCCAGCACAAGGCCGTCGGGCTGTGCGACCGGCATGTCTTTGGTCGAATGCACGGCGATGTCGATTTCAGCGCGCAGCATCGCTTCTTCGATTTCTTTGGTGAACAGACCCTTGTTGCCGATCTCTTTCAGCGGTCGATCAGCATCGATCATGGCGCGATTGTCGCCCGTTGTTTTGATTACCACGATATCGAATGCATCTTCGGGCAGGTCGAAGGCATCACTCAGGCGTTGGCGTGTTTCATGGGCCTGCGCCAAAGCAAGCGGCGAGCCACGGGTGCCGATTCTGAGGGGCGATGCGGGTGTGGGCAAATTCACAGTCATGCTCACAGCTTTAGTCGCGTCACATTGCCCTGACAATGGGGGCTGCGCTTGACAAATTGCCGCCGAAGGACGACCCGTTGCGAAAACCGGATGACTGGGGGCGAATATGGCCGAGACAAAGAAACTGCTGCGGGCGCTGGCGGGTGAGGTGCAGGATGTGCCGCCGATCTGGATGATGCGTCAGGCGGGCCGGTATTTGCCCGAGTATCGCGCCACCCGCGCACAGGCCGGCGATTTCCTGTCCTTGTGCTATAACCCTGAGCTTGCGGCCGAAGTCACATTGCAACCGATCCGTCGTTACGGGTTTGATGCCGCGATCCTGTTTGCCGATATCCTGTTGGTGCCGCAGGCGCTGGGCGCTGATCTGTGGTTTGTGACCGGTGAAGGCCCGCGCCTGTCGACGATCACGCAGCAATCCGAGTTTGACGCGCTAAAACCAGTTGACGCGATTCATGAAACACTGTCGCCCGTTTATGAAACGGTACGAATTCTGTCGCGCGAATTGCCGTCGGAAACCACTCTGATCGGTTTTGCCGGCGCGCCGTGGACGGTCGCAACTTACATGATCGCAGGGCGCGGCACGCCTGATCAGGGCCCCGCGCACGCGTTGCGGGAAGGGAACACCGCGCTGTTTGAGGCCTTGTTGGAACGTATCACTGCCGCAACGATCGAATACCTGTCCGCGCAAATCGAAGCCGGGGCCGAGGTGGTCAAGATCTTTGACAGTTGGGCGGGGTCCTTGAAAGGTGAGGCGTTCCATAAATACGCGGTCGAACCGTGCCGGGTGATTACTCAGGCCATCAAGGAACGCCATCCAGGCATACCGGTCATCGGATTCCCGCGTGAGGCGGGCGAAGGGTATATCGGGTTTGCCAAAACAACAGGTGTAGATTGCGTCGCGCTGGACAACTCGGTGTCGCCGGAATGGGCGGCCGAGCATGTACAGGTTGATGGCTGTGTGCAGGGCAATCTGGCCTCGTCCCATATGGTGACGGGCGGGCAGGCGTTGGTGGATGAAACGCGGCGCATTGTTGAGGCGTTCTCGAAGGGGCCACATATCTTCAACCTGGGCCACGGGATCACGCCAGATGCGGATCCTGAGAATGTGCAGTTGATGATCGACACGGTGCGCGCACGGTAAGCTGGTGAAAGGGGGCCAGCCCCCTTCTTGGTCTGCGACCAATTCATCCCCCGAGGTATTTAGGGCCAGATGAAGCGCGGATCAGCGTGGGTCGTTGAGCTGCGCGAGGATGTCCTTTGTGTGCTCTCCGCGTGTTGGGCTGGGTCTGTGGTTCCATTGATGATTTGAAAACCGAGGCGCGGCGGCGGCTTGGAGAGTGCCGTCGATGTCTTGCCAAGTGTTGCGATGAGTGTTCATCGGGTGGTCCTGCGCCTCTTGCGGGTTGAGCACCGGGGCGACACAGGCATCTGTGCCGCGAAACACGGCGTCCCAGTGATCGCGCGGTTGGCTGGCGAAGATTTCGGCAAGGCGTTGGGTCAGATCAGGCCAGAGTGTGCGATCATATTGGTTCTGGAATTCGGCGTCACGGGCCAGGCCGAGGGTCTGCAAAAACTGAGCATAAAATTTGGGCTCGAGGCATTGGACTGTAATGAAGCCACCATCAGCGCACGTATATGTGCGGCTCCAGTGTGGGCCGTCCAAAAGGCTTTCACCGCGCGTATCGGACAGATTGCCTGTTTGGCGCATGGTCATCAGAAGGTTCATCATATGGGCTGAACCGTCATATATTGCAGCATCGACAACTGTACCTTCACCAGTGCGTTGCGCGTTAATAAGACCGGCCAGAAGACCCGCGACGAGATACATGGCTCCGCCGCCAATATCGCCCACCAGAGTTGCGGGTGTCTGCGGGGGCTGGTTGGGATGAGAGGCATACCAGAGCGCTCCGGATAGGGCGATATAGTTGAGATCATGCCCGGCTGTGTCAGCCAGCGGACTATCCTGGCCCCAGCCCGTCATGCGTCCATAGACAAGCTTCGGGTTACGGGCCAGGCAGGGTTTGGGGCCAAGGCCCAGCTTTTCCATCACACCGGGGCGGAAGCCTTCGATCAAGGCATCTGCGGTGCCGATCAGACACAGGGCGGTTTCCAGGTCATCAGGGTCTTTCAGGTCAAGCGCGATGGACCGCTTTCCGCGATCCAGAAGTGAGCGTTCTGGCATTCCGGGTGTGACAGCACCGCTTTTGCGATGAATGGTTATCACATCAGCGCCCAAATCGGCCAGTTGCATGGCGGCAAACGGGCCGGGGCCCAAACCTTCGATTTCGACGACACGAATTCCCTTTAGCATCTGCACCCTCCGTTTCGGGCAGAGTTTGCGAGCAGGCTGCGGATTGCAAGGCGGATGTTAGTGGCGCAGATCGTCGCCTGTAAGGCAGATGTGTGTCAAACGATGTTGAATTGACCTGTTATACCCAGGTTTGGCGCGATAGGGTCCACACCAGAACGGGGAACGGATATGACGACAATTTTGTCCATCAGAGATCTGCGCAAGTCTTACGCCGATGGGTTTGAGGCGCTGAAAGGTGTGTCCTTGGACATTGAAGAGGGTGAGATTCTTGCCCTGTTGGGGCCAAACGGTGCTGGCAAGACAACCTTGATCTCAACTATCTGCGGGATCACCACCCCGAGTTCCGGTGAGGTCACGGTGGGAGGGCATGATATTCAGGCCGATTACCGCGCTGCGCGTAGGATGATCGGGCTTGTGCCGCAGGAAATTGCGCTGGAACCGTTTGAGAAGGTTTGGAACACCGTACGCCTGTCGCGGGGGCTGTTCGGGCTTGGCAAAAACAATGCGCGGATCGAAGAGATTCTGCGGAAACTGTCCCTTTGGGACAAGCGCAACAATGCGATCAAGGAATTGTCTGGGGGTATGAAACGTCGGGTGCTTATCGCCAAAGCACTGGCTCATGAGCCCCGCGTTCTGTTTCTGGATGAACCCACTGCCGGTGTGGATGTCGAGCTGCGTAAAGACATGTGGGAAATCGTGGCCGAGCTTAAAAGGGACGGGGTCACAATCATTCTGACCACCCATTATATCGAAGAGGCCGAAGCCATTGCAGATCGTGTCGGGGTCATCGACAAGGGTGAGCTGCTTTTGGTGCAGGATAAGGACTCACTGATGGCACAGATGGGTAAAAAGCAGATTGAGGTCATGCTGACAGAGCCCATCGCGCAGATTCCAGACAGTCTTGCGCTGCACAACCTGACACTGAATGGTGCGGGGGATGTCTTGATTTACACCTATGACACCCACGCGGACCGCACGGGTATCACGACACTGCTGAATGACGTCTCACAAGCCGGGTTGATACTGCGGGACGTGCAAACACGGCAATCGAGTCTGGAAGAGATATTCGTCAATCTTGTATCCGGAGAAATGGCATGAACTGGACTGCAATTGCCGCCATCTACCGGTTCGAAATGACCCGGTTCTTCCGCACTCTCGCGCAAAGCTTTTTCTCACCGGTTCTGTCCACGTCGTTGTACTTCGTGGTATTTGGCACGGCTATCGGCAGCCGCATTCAGGAAGTCGAAGGCGTCTCATATGGTGCGTTCATCGTGCCGGGGTTGATCATGTTGTCGGTGGTGATGCTGTCGATTTCGAACGCGTCTTTCGGGATATATTTCCCGAAGTTTCTTGGCACTATCTATGAACTGCTGTCCGCGCCGGTCAATTTCATCGAGATCGTGATCGGATATGTTGGTGCCGCAGCCACCAAGGCGTTGTTTGTCGGTTTGGTGATATTGGCAACCGCTACTTTTTTTGTGGATATTCGGATTGAACATCCCTTTGCCATGGCTGCGTTTCTGATCCTTTCCTGCCTCAGCTTTTCGTTGCTGGGTTTTATCATTGGAATCTGGGCCAGCAATTTCGAACAGATGTCACTGGTGCCACAACTTGTGGTGACGCCGCTGATCTTTCTGGGCGGCACATTTTATTCGATCTCGATGCTGCCACCGTTGTGGCAGACGATCACGTTGTTCAATCCGGTAGTTTATCTGATTTCGGGCTTTCGCTGGTCTTTTTATGGGCTAGCGGACGTACCAATTGTCTTTAGTCTTCTGGCCATTCTCGCTTTTACTGGGGTCTGTTTGGCGGTCATCGGCTGGATTTTCAAAACGGGTTGGCGGATACGCAGCTGACTTTCGTCAGGCGTTGCATTTTTGCCCGTTGAGTGTGGGAATTTGGTTCACGTCGCGTTTAAGGCCGAATGAGTCCCTTGTTTACGGGTTGGCGGCACTCTACATCGGCACCCATGAAACTCAGCCTGCCGTTTGTCAAAAAACACCCCTGCGTGGCCGTTGTCCGCCTGTCCGGCGCCATTGGAATGGCGGGCCGTGGTGCGTTGAATGACACGACCTTGGCTCCTTTTCTGGAAAAAGCGTTTCGCAAGGGAAAACCCGCTGCCGTGGCGCTTGAGCTTAATTCCCCAGGCGGGTCCCCTGTGCAAAGTTCGCTGATCGGTGCCCGTATCCGACGTTTGTCGGAAGAGCTGGACGTGCCTGTGATTGCCTTTGTCGAGGATGTTGCTGCCTCGGGCGGGTACTGGCTGGCCGCCGCCGCGGACGAGATCTGGGCAGATGACAGTTCGGTTCTGGGCTCGATCGGAGTGATTTCGGCCGGGTTTGGCGCGCATGTCTTTCTGGCGCGTCAGGGGCTTGAGCGGCGCGTGCACACGGCTGGAGAATCGAAGTCGATGCTGGATCCGTTTGCTCCGGAAAAGAAAGAGGACGTGGCCCGTCTGCAGGGGTTGTTGGGGGACATCCACGAAAACTTCATTGATCATGTCAAAGCGCGACGTGGGGACAAGTTGGATCAAAGTGCCGATCTTTTCACGGGTGAAGTCTGGCTGGCGCGGCGTGCGCAAGAGTTGGGCCTGATTGATGGCATTGCCCACCTCAAACCCAAGATGCAGGAACGCTTCGGCGAAAAGGTCAAATTCCGCCGTTACGGCGTGCGCAAACCGATCTGGACACGCTTTGGGGCCAGCCTGGCACAGGATGCCATCGCCGGATTAGAGGAGCGTGCTGCCTTCGCGCGTTTCGGTTTGTAGCGTGATCATCAAGGCCGTCACCCTTTTCCTGATTGCCATGGGCGTATTGGCGATGTTCGGCAAGCTGCGCTTTCCCGGGCAAAAGAAATTGAGCTCTGCGAAATGCCGGCGCTGCGGGCGGTATCGTATCGGCAAAGGCCCCTGCGCCTGTGAAAAAGGAGGCCGGACTTGATTACCACTTGGCTGCTGTCCGGTCTTGGCCTGTTGATTCTATTGCTGGCGGGCGACGCCCTTGTGCGTGGTGCCGTGAACCTGAGCTTGCGCCTAGGTGTTCCGGCGTTGATCGTCAGCCTGACGATCGTGGCATTTGGCACATCCGCGCCAGAGCTTTTGATTGCGATCAGCGCTTTGCAAGAGAATGCCCCGGGCATTGCGCTGGGCAATGTTGTCGGATCCAACACGGCGAATATTTTGTTGGTTCTGGGCCTTCCCGCGCTGCTTGCGACCTTGCACACCAGCGAATGTAACAGCCGCCGGAACTATGTCTTCATGCTGGTGGCCACAGTTCTGTTCATCGGTTTGGCCTTCTGCGGAACTTTTACCTTTTTCAGCGGCCTGATCCTGCTGGCGGCTTTGGGCCTGGTCTTGTTGAACGCCTTTCGCGAGGCAAAGGCCCATCGCAAAGCTTGCGGTGAAGCCTGCGTAGATGAAGAGCTTGAGGGACTGGAAGAAGCTGATCCCGACATGCCCTATTGGAAGGTGTCGATTTACTTGATACTGGGGCTGGTTGGCTTGCCAATGGGGGCGCACCTGCTGGTGGACAACGCGACCATTATCGCACGGACTTATGGGGTCAGTGAAACGGTCATTGGTTTGACTCTGATCGCGGTCGGAACGTCTTTACCCGAGCTGGCGACGACAGTTATGGCTGCATTGCGCAGACAGGCTGATGTGGCGTTGGGTAACGTGATCGGTTCGAACATGTTCAACCTTTTGGCCATCATCGGGATTGCAACGTGGTTCGGCCGCATACCGGTTGATCCCGAGTTCCTGCGGTTCGACTTGTGGGTTATGTTGGGCGCATCGCTGCTGCTGATCCCGTTTGTGTTCCTCAAACAGGATATCTCGCGCGTATGGGGGTTGGTGTTGACTTTCCTTTATGTGCTTTATGTCACCGTATTGCTGGTGTGATCTGACAAAATGAGGTGAAGCATGACCCGAGCTTTAGTGACCGGTGCCGGTATCCGTCTGGGCCGGGCTATGGCGCTGTATCTGGCGGGTCGTGGTTACGATGTAGCGGTTCACTACGCTACATCCGAACAGCCCGCGCAGGAAACGGTCGTCAAGATACAGGCCCTTGGGCGTCATGCAGTGGCATTGCAGGCCGATCTGCTGGACGAAGCTCAGGTTCAGGCGTTGTTGCCGAACGCGGCTGAGGCGCTGGGCGGCCCGATCACATGTCTGGTGAACAACGCCTCGATCTTTGAATATGACAATATCCATACCGCAACGCGCCAAAGCTGGGACCGCCATCTCGACAGCAATCTGCGTGCGCCATTCGTACTGACACAGGCTATGGCGGAACAGGGACTGGCCGCTGGCATGGACGAAAACGAAGAGCCTTTGGCCGCGGGCTTGATCGTCAACATGGTGGACATGAGGGTGCGAAAACTGACGCCAGAGTTCATGTCTTACACCATCGCGAAAATGGGGCTGTGGGCCCTGACCCGAACGGCCGCTCAGGCCCTGTCACCTGACATTCGGGTCAACGCGATTGGTCCGGGTCCGACGGTTCAGGGGCATCGCCAAAGCGAACAGCATTTTCAGGCGCAACGATCCAACACGGTTCTGGAACGCGGATCGAACCCCTCGGATATCACCGCTGCGCTGGGGTATTTTCTGGACGCGCACGCGGTCACTGGGCAACTTCTATGCGTTGATGGGGGGCAGCATCTGGGTTGGAAAACACCCGACGTGCTCGGCGTAGAATAAGCAATTTCGCTGCAAGTTTTGCACTGCTCTCATTCGTGTTACCTGCGCGTTACAAAAATGTCTTTTTTTTCATACACTTGCTAAGTGATTGAAAAAATATCATTTAGAATCAAGGCGTTAATTTATTGCCCATTTTTTGTGCAAATCAAGGAAGAGGCAATGAAACAAGGGGATTTCCGATCCAGCAGAAACTTATCTTCACACTTATCCACAGAAGTCGTGGATTTGTTTCCTCTTGATTTGAGAGGCCTGAGATTGCAGCCAGTCCAAGAGAATCATATCAAAAGCCTATGACCACCCACAGCGACTCTTCTCCGACCGGTTATGCCTGCATTCAGCGCTATGCAAAAACGCTGGACAGTTCGCCCGGTGTGTATCGGATGCTGGATGCGGATAGTCGGGTACTGTATGTGGGTAAGGCACGCAACCTGAAGGCGCGGGTGTTGAATTACACACGCCCGGGGCATTCTGGCCGGATCGAGAAGATGATCGCTTCGACCGCCTCGATGATGTTCCTGACAACCCGGACCGAGACCGAGGCGTTGCTGCTGGAGCAGAACTTGATCAAGCAGCTCAAGCCCAAGTACAACGTGCTGCTGCGCGACGATAAGAGCTTTCCTAACATTCTGGTCGCCAAGAACCACGCCTTTCCCCAGATCAAAAAGCATCGCGGGGCGAAGAAGGAAAAGGGTGCTTACTTTGGGCCCTTCGCCAGTGCAGGGGCGGTGAACCGCACGTTGAACCAGTTGCAAAAGGCGTTCCTGCTGCGCAACTGCTCGGATTCCATGTTTGACAGTCGAACGCGGCCTTGTCTGCTCTATCAGATCAAACGCTGTTCAGGGCCGTGCGTCGGGTTGATCTCGGAAGAGGCATACCGCGAAAGCGTCAAGGACGCCGAGCGTTTCCTGTCAGGCCGATCCACCAAGGTGCAGGAGGATCTGGCCGAGCAGATGATGGCCGCGTCCGAGGCAATGGAGTTTGAACGCGCCGCCGGTCTGCGTGATCGTATCCGGGCACTTACGCAAGTTCAGACGTCCCAGGGTATCAACCCGCGCGGCGTGGCCGAGGCGGATGTGATCGGCCTGTATATGGATAGCGGCCAGGCTTGTGTGCAGGTGTTCTTCATCCGCGCCAATCAAAACTGGGGCAACAAGGATTTCTATCCGCGTGTCGGCCCCGATGTTTCGCCCGCTGAGGTGATGGAGGCGTTCCTTGGTCAGTTCTACGACAACAAGGAACCGCCCCGGCAGCTGATCCTATCGGACGGGATCGAAAACGCCGATCTGATGCAGGAGGCCCTGACCGAGAAGGCAGGCCGCAAGGTGGAGATCCTTGTTCCGCAGCGCGGTGAGAAACAGGAACTGGTGGCGGGCGCCTTGCGAAATGCGCGCGAGTCATTGGCTCGCCGCATGTCCGAAAGCGCAACGCAGGCCAAACTGTTGCGCGGGGTGGCCGAAGCGTTTGATCTGGACGCGCCACCGGAACGGATCGAGGTTTACGACAACTCGCACATTCAGGGCACCAACGCGGTCGGTGGAATGATTGTTGCGGGGCCCGAGGGCTTCATGAAGAACGCCTATCGCAAATTCAACATTCGTGGTGACGATCTGACGCCGGGCGATGATTTCGGCATGATGAAAGAGGTTCTGAACCGCCGCTTTACCCGTTTGCAAAAAGAAGACCCGGATCGGGAAAAAGGGCTCTGGCCCGATCTTTTGCTGATTGACGGCGGTGCAGGGCAGGTAAGTGCGGTGCATGAGATCATGCAGGCCCATGGGGTCGCAGACATTCCAATGGTCGGGGTTGCGAAAGGGGTCGATCGCGATCACGGCAAGGAAGAGTTTCATCGGACCGGTCAGCGCCCCTTTGCCCTGAAGCGCAACGACCCTGTGCTGTATTTTATTCAACGTTTGAGGGACGAAGCACATAGGTTTGCCATCGGTACTCACCGCGCAAAGCGTGCAAAGGCCGTAGGCGCCACGCCGTTGGACGAAATTCCCGGCGTAGGGGCGGCGCGCAAACGTGCCTTGTTAACTCATTTCGGCAGCGCCAAGGCGGTCAGTCGAGCCAATCTGGTGGACCTAAAAGCAGTCGAGGGGATCTCGGCCGGGTTGGCGCAGAAGGTCTATGATTTCTTTCACGACAAGGGTTAGGCGCGCCGTCCACGCCACAGGATGTATAGCCCCGAAGCCACGATCAACGCGCTGCCGATCCACATTACGGGATCGAGGCTTTCGCCGAACATGAGCACGCCCAAGCCGATGCCGAACAATAGTCGCGTATAGCGGAATGGGGTCACAGCGGAAACTTCGCCTGTGCGCATGGCCTTCATCAGCGAAGAATAAGCCAAAACGCCCATCAGCACCGCTCCGGTCAGATGCAGGCTGGTATGTAGATCAAGCGAAACCATCGGCACGCCTTCCCAAAACCGATAGGCGAGCCCCGCAACGATGATGCTGAGAAACCCGTAGAATCCCAAGACTTCGGTTCCCAGCGTGGCAGGTGCTGCGCGACTGGCCAAATCACGCCCCGCAAATCCCAGCATGCCTAGAACGGCCAGAATCGACAGCAATGAAAAGCTGTCGCCGGTGGGCTGCAGGATCACGACAACACCAAGCATACCCACGAAAATAGCGCTCCACCGCCGCCAACCTACCGCTTCACCAAAGAACAACGCTGCACCTGCGACCACGACAAGCGGTGTGGCCTGCAAAATCACCGTGGCCGAGGACAATGGCGTGAGCGCTATGGCCAGAACATAGAACAACCGCCCCAGAACTTCGAACAGGACCCGAACCTTCATCGGCCGAGACAGCACGTCAGGATGCATCAAGCGCGTTCCGCGCATCAATGCTACCGCAGCAAAAACAAGTGATCCACCAGCGCCAAACACAACAAGGACTTGCCAGATCGGCACCACGGCCGAGGACGCTTTGAGCAGCGCGTCCTCAAGCGCAAAACCCGCCATTGCGGCAATCATCCATAGGCTGCCAATCATGTTCGCGCGGGCATCGGTTTGAATATGGGCTGTCATCTGACACTTCCGATCTGGGCTTTCGCCGCAATCTGACGGCAAAGCCCGGAAAGGCCAAGAGATACAGGACCAAAGGCCTGCGGCGCTTTGACCAAGCTTCTGTGATCCGCGCAGTTTTTTGTCTGATTGGCTTTTCTGTCCCGCAGCGTCGATATAGGGTCCCAGCCATGAAGTGGAACTTGCCCAATATTCTGACCGTCCTGCGCCTGTTGGCGGCGCCCGGTCTGGCCGTCATGTTTTTGTATTTCACCCGGCCATATGCGGATTGGTTCGCTTTGATCCTGTTTCTGTCGGCGGCTATTACCGATTGGTTCGATGGGTATCTGGCCCGCGCTTGGAAGCAGGAAACCAAGATCGGCGCGATGCTGGACCCGATTGCCGATAAGGCGATGGTAGTGATCGCATTGATGATCCTGGTGGGCTATTCGACAGAACACTGGACGCCGTGGCTGGTGCTGCCCGCGACGGTGATCCTGTTTCGCGAGGTTTTTGTCTCGGGTCTGCGCGAGTATCTGGGTGATGTAGCGGGGACACTCAAGGTTACGAAACTGGCCAAGTGGAAGACCACTGCGCAGATGATCGCCATCGCGGTTCTGTTTTCGCAAGGTATCTTTGAACACTATGCCGTGATGGCAAGTTTCGGCATGGATGCCGATCTGGTCGAGCAGATCATTGCGGGGCAGGTTGAAGACGTAAACCACCTGCGCTGGAATATTGAAGGCATGTACTGGGCTGGCCAAATCGGGCTGTGGCTTTTGTGGATCGCCGCAACACTGACATTGATCACCGGCTATGACTACCTACGTAAAGCCATGCCGCATCTTAAGGAGAGCTAAGCGATGGATGTGCTGTACTTTGCATGGGTGCGCGAACGCATCGGTTTGCCAAAAGAAAAAGTTGAGACAAGCGCTGCAACGGTCAGCGATCTGGTCTCGGAACTGTGCGCAAGGGAAGAGCGTTATGCGGCGGCCTTTGCCGATTTATCGGCCCTGCGGGTGGCACTGGACCAAGAGTTGTCGGATTTTGATGCCTCGCTGACCGGTGTGCGTGAGGTTGCGTTTTTCCCACCGATGACAGGCGGCTAAGCGATGAAGATTGCCGTTCAGGAAGAGCCATTCGATCTGGGCGCTGAGGCCAACGCCTTTGCCGCCGGGGATGATGCCAACGGTGCCATCGTCACCTTCACCGGCGTCGTACGCGATCTTGCAAGCGGTGATCTGGATGTCATGGAGATCGAACATTATCCGGGTATGACCGAACGAGCTCTGACCAAGATTGCCCAGGAAGCAAAGGATCGTTGGTCACTGGGCGATGTGTTGGTGATCCACCGCCACGGTCGCCTGGCCCCAGGCGACCGGATCATGATGGTGGCCACGGCTGCGCCGCATCGCAAAGATGCATTCGAGGCGGCTGAATACCTGATGGATTACCTGAAATCCCGCGCCCCGTTCTGGAAGAAAGAAATCACTGGGGCCGGTGCGGAATGGGTCGCCGCCAAGGACGAAGACGAAGACGCATTAACCCGGTGGTAGGAACGTCCGGCACCCAAGTTCAGGTGCCGGAGTTGAACACAAGACTTTAGTTGCTCTGTTCGGAATTACATGTGCGAGCGGCTTCAATGGCCTTCAGCGTTCCGTCCAGGCTTACAGTGAACGCGAACTCTTTTTCGGGGAACACCGTCATTTCGTATTTTTTCATAACGTCATCAACGAATTGCGCGTTGTTCGCCAAGATATAGCCTCCGGTATATCCTTCAGCCAAATGCTTGGTTTTCTTGCGTGCTTCGGCCTCATAAACGTTTCCGTCAAGTGACAAGAAGATTTTTTCCTTCTTACCTTTCAAGCCGATGTCGTTTTGCGTGAAGACACCAAGATAGCCCATTTCCTGATCTTTAGTCAGGCCCATTTGAACGACATTGTTGTTCTCATCCACGCGCTCAATCAAGCATGATCCACGTGTTTCATCGACAAAGATAGTCCAACCAGATTCTTCGCCCCATTTTGTAAAGGTGTCGTTCTCGGACGGTATCACATCGCTTGAGGCAAAAGCGGATGTCGCGGCAAGTGCTGTTAATGTTGCGGCAGTCTTCAATATTGGCTTGAGATACATAGTTCACTCCAGTTTTGTTGGATAGCGGACTTAAGTATGTGCAGGCAAAATCGCACCAATTCATATTATTGAATTTATTAATGAAGTTGAAGTCGAACTGGGCGTGTAGGCCAAAACACGCCGATCAATTCGTCTCTCACCTATCGTTTGTTCAGAACTGCTAATTAGCCTGTTCCGCTGATCCTTCCTCCAGTGTTGTAGTCTTCATGTTGGCAGACGCACTGAACCGCTATTGATGCAAAGCATAAAATGCGGGGTGAACGTTGTGGTCGTTTTTAAACTATACTTGGCACATTTCCCCTCTAGACGTTGGCGTTTGGGCTCGCGCTTAATCCGAACATACGGATCAAGAGGGCAACCCCATGAACAACGGATTGAGAAACAAGGGCCTTGCGACGCGGGCGATTCATGTGGGCGAAGAACCGGACCCGACCAACGGTGCATCTGCACCGGCTTTGCATATGTCCTCGACTTTTGTCACCGGCCAGGTGGCTGGGTTTTCCGCCCATGATCTCGAGGAAGAGGCCCCATACCTCTATGGGCGTTGGGCCAACCCCAACGTGCGGACGCTTGAAGCCAAAATAAGCGCGTTTGAAAGCACCGAGGATTGTATCTGTCTGGCGTCAGGCATGGCGGCTGCAACTGCGATTTTCCTGACGTTCCTGTCAGCCGGAGATCACGTGATCGTCTCTGACGTATCTTATGCGGGCGTGGCCGAGCTGGCGCGGGATACGCTGCCGCGCTTGGGGATCGAGGTCAGCACGGTCAACATGTCTGATCTGGCGGCGGTATTAGCGGCAATCAGGCCAAACACACGGCTGATTCATACGGAAACACCGGTTAACCCAATCGGGCGACTGACCGATCTGGCGGCGGTTTCCTCCATTGCACAAGATGCCGGGGCATTGTTGTCCTGTGATGCCACCTTTGCCTCTCCGCTGGGTCAACCCAGCAAAGATTTGGGCGTCGATCTGATCATGCACTCCGTGACCAAGTTCATAGGCGGTCATGGTGATGCCATTGGCGGAGCGGTGGCGGGCCGCAAAGAGTTGATTGAGAAGATTCGTAACGAGTCCGCCATTCATCACGGCAGCATCATGTCACCTTTCAACGCGTGGATGATTGCCCGGGGTATGGCCACTTTGCCGCTTCGAATGCAGGCACATCAGGCGGGTGCCATGGAGGTTGCCGAATGGCTTGAAACACGTGGGGCCGTCACCAAAGTCGTGTATCCGGGTCTGAAATCACACCCGCAATACGAATTGGCGCAACGGCAGATGCGAAACACATCCGGCATGATCACCTTTCAGGTGGGCGACAACGCGACCGGAGAAGCACTGGCCCAGCAGATGATCGATAAACTGAAAATCATTCACTATGCCGTGTCGCTGGGCCACCATCGCAGTCTGATTTTCTGGATGGGCACGGACGCGTTGATGCAGACCTCTTTCCGTCTGGAAGGGGCGCAGCTGGAAAGCTATCGGGACTATGCAGGGGACGGCGTGTTCAGGTTGTCGGTTGGCCTTGAAGACCCAGAGGACCTGATCGCCGATCTTGCGCAGGTTTTGTAATCCGCCCACGTGAGAGGCGCGTCAGTCGGCGTTGTTAATCCGCCCGCGTAATTCTTCGGCCTCTTGCCGCGCGGCACGCAGGCCGTCCATCGCGGCGGCCAGCTCAGCTTCGGTCTGCGTCAGTTGGTTGGTCAACTCGGCTTCGCGCTGTTGCAGATAAGTGATGGCCTGATCACGGGTTTCTTCGGCCTCGTGCAACTCCTGGCTCATCCGGTCCAGATCAGCAACGTCGCTTTGGTGTACGCGGGACAGGCGGTGAGCCAACCAGTTGGCAAACCATCCCATGCAGAAGGCCGCAAACAGAATGATGGCCGTGGCGATGATGAATTCGGTTCTGTTCAACTTACTGGTCCTCCGCATCCGCATCTGATGCGGTTGTGTCAGTCTGGTCTGTCTCGGGCGTGTCGGATTCTGTCTCAGTCTCAAGCGCTTCGAGACCTGTTTCGCCGGTTTCAACAGGTTCGGGACGGATCAGACGAAATTCAATTCGGCGGTTTTCTTCCCGACCTTCCTCGGTGTCGTTATCAGCGATGGGCTGCGTTTCGCCATATCCCACGGCGGTGTAGCTGCTGGTGGGAATGCGCCGTCCGCGCAACTCGTTCAGAATCGACTGCGCGCGTGCCTGGCTGAGCTGCTGGTTCATCTCTTCGCGGCCCTGGCTGTCGGTGTGGCCCTGAATCTCAAGGCGGATCGGTCCGCAGTCCCGCAAGATATCGGCAATCTGGTTCACCGTGTCGCGCGAATCTGAAGCAATCGTGGTTGATCCGGGTTCGAACGCGATTTTGCGAGAAGCCTGAACTTCAGCAATCTGTTGTTCGCAGACTTCCGGGTCGGGCAGGGCATCTTCAGGCTCTGGTGGAGGCTGATAAGTGATCATCAGGGTGAATTCCTGCCCCTCACCCAGCTTGTCCGACAACTGCCTTGCGATGCGGGCCTTGGCGTCTTCTTCGTGGCTGATCCCGCTCAGTTCGACCATTTCAGGTGTCACGGTCAATGCCCCGTTATGCAGCTGCGCCAACGCTTCGAGCCCGGCCAGAACACGCACAGGCCAATCTGCGGGAAGATCGGACACAATGCGTGTGGCGGTATAAACTTGATTAGAGCCAAATGCGGCACGGGCATAGCTGTCGACCATGTCCCGCAGGGTCTCATCGCCCAGGCGTCCCCGCAGTTGTACCAAGCCCTCAGGGCTGCGGGTTGCGGAAAACTCAACCGGGCCTGAAGCATCCGTAGTCTCGGGTTCCGGCAACACGGCGTGCAGTGCAAAGACCGGCGGCAAGGCAGTTTCAAGCTCACCCACCACCCGATCAAAAAGGGCAGGGTTTGTGCCTTGCGCCGCGACCAGCGTGATGTCCGCGTCAGACAGCGTCACGGTGCCCTTGCCGATTTCGGACAGAGCCTGAATGCTCTGTTCGGCGGCTTCGGGCCAGCGGGGTGAGGGTTCTCCCAGACCGATGGTGCAAGAATAGGTGCCTTGCAAGCCCGCCTCGCGCGCGGCGGCCACGATGCGGTCGCGCGCCTTTTCATCCTGGGCGGAACAGGCGTCAAACTGCCCGCCTTCATCATTTATCAGGTAGCGCAGTGTGAAGGGTGTGATGACGGGGCGAGGGGCCGAGATTGCCAAGCCGATGCGCAAACTGGGCGGCGCGGCGCGCGTCAGATCCTGTTCAAGCCGTTGTTTTTCCTCTTGGCTGTCCGCAATCGCGGTGATCTTGACCAAGCCAGAGCTGGCGGAAACTTTTGCACGAGGCAACCGCGCCAATGCTTCGATGGCGTAAGATATTGCGGCATCCCAGCCATCGGGCTTGGGATAATCTGCCGTTTCCATCAGATCCGACACTGCAACGCTCCGATCCAGGTTGCGCAGCCGGTCAATCAGGCTCGCCCTGTCCTCACTGGCGGGGATCAGACCGATGATCGAGATGCCGCCGTCATTGCGCAGGATTTCCGCCGAGAAGCGGGGTGGGGCCAGCGCCGAGGTGGCCTCGACCTCCATTTCGTCGATCACGCGGGATGTGTCGACTTCGGTCCCGGCCACAGTCAACGCGTTGAACCGTGTGGCCTCATCTGGTGCGGTGCCGGTCAGGATAACGCGCAAACCGTCGGATTCAACCTCGGCCCAGTTATGACCTTTGAGGTCCAGTGACCGCCTTACGGCGAATTCAGATGTCTCTTCGATTTTTGTGACGGCATAGCTGGCCGCCAACAGAGACAGCCCGGCTGAGACCAGAAAGATCAGTGAAACAGCGATAAAATACGGCAGACGCATGCTTGGGTTTGGCACTCCTCAGGCGTTTGGGCCGATCTTTACAGCCCTCATTCGACAGGTGCAATCAGAGCAGCAAGGCGACGCAAAGGAAGATCAGCGGAATCAAGCCGGTGTCGCGGTTGACCCGGAACAATTGCAGCAGCTTGGCGTTATCTTCCAGATCCAGACCGCGCAGCTGCCACATCATATGCCAGCCCATTGCCCAGGGACCGCAAAGCGCAACAACCAGCGCCAGAATCGAAGCATCCGGCACGCCTGCATCGATGATGGCCAATCCCATAAATGAAACGGTTGCCACCAGAAAGTACTTCAGCCACTTCGCCGTGTCTTCGCCAAACAGGCGTGCTGTGGATTTGATCCCCACCAACTCGTCATCCTCGGCGTCTTGATGGGCGTAGATCGTATCATAGAACAGAGTCCACGCGATCCCCGCCAGATATAGCGAAATTGCAGGCCACCCGACTGAGCCGCTATGCGCCGCCCAGGCCAGAAGCGCGCCCCAGTTGAAGGCCAGGCCCAGAAACACTTGCGGCCACCATGTGAACCGTTTGGCGTAAGGGTAAATTGTCACCGGCAGCAAGGACAGTACGCCCATCGCTATGGCCTCTTGATTGAAGCTGAGCAGAATGCCAAGTGCCAGCAGGCATTGCAGGATCATCCAGGCCGCTGCCTGTCGGACGCTGACCTGACCCGAGGGAATCGGGCGTGAACGTGTGCGTTCAACCTGCCCGTCGAAGTCCCGGTCTGTGATGTCGTTCCAGGTGCACCCCGCCCCCCGCATCAGAAAAGCGCCAAATGCGCAGCCAATGGCGATCCACAGATCTTCCCATCGGGGCTGGCCGTCATGCAGGATGGCCAAGGCCAAGCCCCACCAGCATGGAATCAGCAACAGCCATGTTCCAATGGGCCGGTCCGCGCGGCTGAGGCGCAGATAAGGGCGGGTGAAGGCTGGCGCATAGGTATCGACCCAGTTGCCGGTGACAGCATCGGTGACTTGACCGTCTGGTGTTGGGGCATTGCCTTGCATATGTAAGGTCTCATGAGTGCGAAGATCAGACTGTATGTAGAGCAGCCCTTGGGTCAGGGGCAATCGGTTCCTTTGACGCGCGACCAGGCGCATTATCTGTTTGGTGTGATGCGACTGACGGTTGGTGGGGCCGTAGCCTTGTTCAATGGCAAGGATGGCGAATGGCTGGCTGAAGTGGTCGAAGCCGGGAAACGTGGCGGCGTACTGAGCTGCACCACGCAGACCAAACCTTTGCAATTGCCGCCCGATTTGTGGTTTCTGTTTGCACCTATCAAAAAAGCCCGCACCGATTTTATCGTTGAAAAAGCTGCCGAAATGGGCGCGGCTCGCATCCTGCCGGTACAGACCGAGTTTACCAATTCCGAACGCATCCGTCAGGATCGCTTGCAGGCCCATGCGGTCGAGGCCGCGGAACAATGCGGCGGCACCTTCGTGCCCGAAGTTACCGATCTGCAGCGGCTGGATCGTGTCTTGGACAGTTGGCCCAAAGACCGTCAGCTGATGTTCTGCAACGAGGCCGAGGTCGGCTCAGCCCTGCGATTGGCCGCCAATGAAAAAGGACGGCCATGGGCGATTCTCGTCGGCCCCGAAGGTGGCTTTTCTGAGAAAGAACGCGCCCGACTGTCAGCTCTGCCATATGCGCATGTGGTCAGCCTTGGCCCGCGCATCCTGCGGGCGGATACGGCGGCTGTGGCGGCGTTGACGATGTGGCAGCAGGCACTGGGGGATTGGGCGTGACACCACCGCCCCGGCTGCACGTTTTAACGGCTTTGGGGTCAGATCAAGCAATTGTTTTGCGTCGAGGTCCGACCGACCAAGTTGCTGTATTGATGTGGGACCGCAGCGTCGGCACTGTAAGGCTTGGGCAATGGCTTGGGGCCCGAATCCACGAACACAGATGCGATCTTTCCCCGTCAGGCCGACATCTGGTCTATTTCGCGTGCAAAGGTGGTCGCTGCTGGACGGCCGTTTCCAAAGCGCCCTGGCTTACGGCGATCGCGTACTGGCCCCAATCCGACAGCTGGTTCGGCGGTGGCGCTTTCACTGCGGACGGCAGGCTTTGGCTGAACGGCGCAACGCCTCCTGAAGACCTGCCCGACGGCCTGAGAGCAGCCGAGGCCGACAGCTTCCCAAATTCGACCGACGGTTTTCACATGGGAGATCTCGTCTCATCTCGCCTGCAGCAAAGGGGTTGGGTCCGTGCGGGCGGCGAAAAGTATGAAATAGAACTGAGGCTGGACCTGGTCGAAAACTGGAGTCTGAGGCAAACATTCACGATTGGAGAAAATAACCGCGCACATATTTCCAGTCAGTATGCCTTGTTGCCACCTCACGACGGGCCGGCAATATGTTGCTCAGGATGGGAATGGGCGGACCGTTTTGGCGACTTGTTGCAATGGGCGGAAAACGGAAAGTTGTGGCAGACGCAGTTGGCCGATGCGGGTGGGATTGAAAATCGTCAACTGGTGCACGATTTCACGTCCATGCAGTTTGAAGCAATACAGGCACCGTATTCGGGCGTTTCTGTTGGAGAGTACAGATGAGTTTCATCCGACCCGAGGCAAAACTGGCGCTGTGGCGCTGGCGCGAAGTTTTGGTTGCTTTCTTTGTCCTAATCCTCGGCCTCAGCTGGGTCAGCGGGCCGGGTGGGTTGTTGGCATGGTTGGGCTGGTTCCTGATCTTGGTGTCTGTGGCATTGGCGGTCATTGGCATACAACGCGCCCGATTCAGAACCGGCGCAGGTGGGCAGGGTGTGGTGACCGTGGATGAAGGTCAGATCACCTATCTGGGTCCTTTGGATGGCGGCATCGTGGCGACTCGCGAGATTGAACGGCTTGCGCTCGACCCGACCTCAAGCCCGGCGCATTGGGTTTTGGATCAGTCGGGACAACCGGCGCTTCACATTCCTGTGAATGCAGAAGGGGCAGAGGCTTTGTTTGATGTGTTCTCTAGCCTGCCTGGGCTGAAAACCGAACAGATGCTGTCGGAACTCAACGGTAAATCACGACATCCCGTCGTCATCTGGGAACGCACCCCATCGCGCCCGGCACATTTGCGGTTGCATTGACACTGGCGCCATTTACGACCACGACTGACCTTCAAAACAGACACATCAGGATCGGAGCACGGTTCATGTCCATCCCTCAGTCCGGCGGCGGTCCGATCGAACGCCATGAGCAACTGGCCGAATATCTGGAATCAGGCTGCAAACCCAAAGAAGACTGGCGCATCGGCACCGAGCACGAAAAGTTCGGCTATTGCAAAGATACGCTGAAGCCGCTGCCGTTTGAAGGCAAACGCTCGATTGTGGCCGTGCTGGAAGGTCTGCGGGATCGCCATGGCTGGGGCGAAGTGCGCGAAGGCGACAAGCTGATCGGTCTTGAAAAAGACGGTGCAAATGTCAGCCTGGAACCCGGTGGCGCGCTGGAGCTTTCCGGTGCCCCGCTTGAGACGATCCACGAGACCTGCGATGAGGTAAACACCCACCTGCGTGAGGTGAAGGACATCGCCGACGAGATCGGCGTTGGTTTCATTGGTCTGGGCGCGGCCCCGATATGGACCCACGAGGAAATGCCGTTGATGCCGAAAGGGCGTTATCGGTTGATGAACGACTATATGGAAAAGGTCGGCACCATGGGCCGCGCCATGATGCGGCGCACTTGCACGGTTCAGGTCAATATCGACTTCGGGTCCGAGGCCGACATGGTGCAGAAACTGCGCGTTGCACTTGCGCTGCAACCTGTGGCGACCGCCTTGTTTGCCAATTCGCCTTTCTTTGAAGGCAAGCCCAATGGCCAGAAAAGCTGGCGCAGCCATATCTGGCGGCATCTGGACGACGCCCGGACGGGTATGCTGCCTTTTGTGTTCGAAGACGGCTTTGGGTTCGAACGGTACGTACAATATGCGCTGGATGTACCGATGTATTTTGTCTATCGCGACGGCCAGTATATCAACGCGCTAGGTATGTCGTTCCGCGACTTCCTCAAAGGGGAATTGCCTGCTCTGCCGGGTGAAACACCGACCCTCAGCGATTGGGCCGATCACCTGACCACGGCCTTCCCCGAAGCACGGATCAAGAAATACATGGAGATGCGCGGGGCGGATGGTGGCCCGTGGCGTCGCTTGTGTGCGCTGCCCGCCTTCTGGGTTGGTTTGACTTACGATCAGGGCGCGCTGGACGCGGCGTGGGATTTGGTCAAGGGCTGGGATGCGGAAACGCGCGAGGAACTGCGCGTGCAAGCTGCAGTCAATGGCCTTCAGGCGCAGGTCGGTGACATCAAAATGCACGATCTGGCGCGCGAGGTTGTTGCGATCTCTGAGGCCGGGTTGAAGGCCCGCGCGCGCGCCGGTGCTGGGGGGCTGGTCCCGGATGAGACACATTTCCTGAACGCGCTCAAGGAAAGCATCGACACTGGTAAGGTTCCGGCAGATGAGTTGCTGGATCACTACAATGGCGACTGGAATGGCGACCTGACCCGGATTTTCCCGGAATACAGCTATTGATCCGCACCGTCCCGCTTGCATTCGCGGGGCGGGGCCGATAGCAGGTTCTCGACAAAATTCAGAGGGCCGTCATGGACGATCTTAAGGCAAAATATCTGGGCCAAATCGCCGAAGCAGGCGACGAAAACGCGCTTGAGGCGATCCGCGTCGCGGCTGTCGGTAAAAAAGGCGAGGTCGCGTTGAAGATGCGCGAGCTGGGCAAGATGACGCCCGAGGAACGTCAGGTTGCAGGCCCCGCGCTGAACGCCCTGAAGGATGAGATCAACTCGGCGCTCTCTGCAAAAAAGGCCGCGTTGGCCGATGCCGCGCTGGATGAACGTCTGCGCACCGAATGGCTGGACGTCACCCTGCCGACCCGCGCGCGCCGTCAGGGCTCGATCCACCCGATCAGCCAGGCGACCGAGGAACTGACCGCGATCTTTGCCGAACTGGGCTTCTCGGTGGCCGAAGGGCCGCGGATCGAAACCGACTGGTACAATTTCGACGCCCTGAACATTCCCGGCCATCACCCCGCGCGGGCCGAGATGGATACGTTCTACATGCACCGCGCCGAGGGCGACAATCGCCCGCCGCATGTGCTGCGCACCCATACGTCTCCGGTGCAGATCCGGTCGATGGAGAAACAGGGCGCGCCGATCCGCGTGATCTGTCCGGGCGGCGTCTACCGCGCCGACTATGACCAGACCCACACGCCGATGTTCCATCAGGTCGAGGGGTTGGCGATTGATAAAGACATCTCGATGGCGAACCTGAAATGGGTTCTGGAAGAGTTCGTGAAAGCGTTTTTCGAGGTCGACGACGTCGAGCTGCGCTTCCGCGCCTCGCACTTCCCCTTCACCGAGCCGTCGGCCGAGGTCGATATCCGCTGTTCCTGGGATAACGGTCAGCTGAAGATCGGCGAGGGCGACGACTGGATGGAGATCCTCGGCTCCGGCATGGTCCACCCCAAGGTGATCGCCGCCGGTGGGATTGATCCTGAGGTCTATCAAGGCTTTGCCTTTGGTATCGGGATCGACCGCCTGGCGATGCTGAAATACGGTATTCCGGACCTGCGGGCGTTCTTTGATTCCGACCTGCGTTGGCTGCGGCACTATGGGTTTGCGGCGTTGGATATGCCGAACCTGCATGGTGGTTTGTCGCGGTGAGCAAAGACCGACGTGTTCGGAAGGCGATACTACAGCGATTTGAACAATCGCCAAACCAGTGGCTCCGACTAAAGCGAGCTTGGTCAGATGAGCATGGAAACCCCTTTGAGGATTCTCCTGACTGGTCTCGCGATGAGCTTTTTCAGATTTCGTTCTTAATGGACGAAGGTCTCTTCGAAGAAAAATATGAATCGAGTGCGACGTCGTCTTATCTCACTCCGGATGAGCCTGATGAATTTCGCTTGCGTTTGAATAGTAAGGGTTTTGATGAGCTTGAGAGACTGTCTCAGCCATTGTGGAAAAAATGGTTCGGTAACATTTTGTGCAACATCCCCACGGTTCTTGTTTCCGTTGTTACAGCGGTGTTGGTTGCGTGGGTGCTTAAAATTCTTGAACTTAGCTAAGTAGTTGAGGTTCTGCCTCGCGCGGAGCAAAGGCCGATAGGCCGCCGCGCTATCGGTCGTTCATTGCGGCGCCATTGGTTCAAGCCCAATGGGCGACACCGCCCGCACGGGCTGGCGATTTGTCTCCGCCAGCGCGACGTTCGAACAGCGCGCGGATTTGGCCTCCATAAACTACCCACCACCAATCAAGGATCGCCATCCCGCGGTCTGGCGACACCACTGCTTGTTACAGGTTCCCACGGGGTTGTGACGTGACTTGGCGCTCTGGCTGGCTAGGGTCAGGCGCATGATTTATCGACTGCTTTGCCTTCTGTTGCTGACCGCCTCACCCGCCTTCGCCATGGGACCATGGAACACCGACTGCCACGGCGACACGGCCTGTGAGGTCGGCGACCGCTCGTACCATGTGCTGGAACCCGAAGGATGGGACGGCGAAACGCCTCTGCCTGTGTTGCTGCATTTCCACGGCTGGGCGCGGCAGGGGACCGTGGTCGTGAACCATGAGCGCATTGCCGGAGCGACCAAGCTGCGGGGCGTGCTGCTGGTGGCCCCGAACGGGCTGGGCAAAAGCTGGAATTTCTGGACCTCGGACACTGGCGATGTGCCTTTTGCCGACCGGGTGCTGGAGGACGTGGCCAAGCGCTATCCGATTGACCCCGACCGCATCTATGTCTCGGGCTATTCCTTCGGCGGCGCGATGGCGTGGCGCTATGTGTGCCAGTCAGGCAACGACATCGCCGCTTTGCTGGCCGTTGCGGGCAGCATTCGCCAGACAGAAAACTGCCCCGAAGGCCCGCGTGAGGCGCGGCATGTGCATGGCCTCAGCGATACGGTGATGGATTTTCCTTATGGCGCGAATGGCGACACGACCTATCCGGTCTCGCTGTGGCGTGAAAAGTACAATTGCAACGGAGCAACCCCGCGCGGTGATTGGAGCGTAGTGCCGATCCTGACGCTCAGCCGCGTGGAATGGACCGATTGCGCACAGGGGCAGGTGGTGCTGGACACCCATCCGGGCGGGCATTTCATCCCGCATGGCTGGATCGGGCGTCAATTGGACGAGCTTTTGGGCCGCACCCCAACCTATCCATGACGCACAGCGCTTGCACCTTGGTCCATTCTTTGCCATTGCCTGTGCCGACTGGATATCTGCCAAAAAAGGCCCCGTGCAATGAAATTCACTCTGTCCTGGCTGAAAGACCACCTCGACACTGACGCTTCGGTTGATGAGATCGCCGAGGCGCTGACCGACCTTGGCCTCGAGGTCGAAGAGATCGTGAACCCGGCGGACCGGTTGGCAGGCTTTACGCTGGGCCATGTCAAACATGCCGAGAAACACCCGGACGCTGACAAGCTGCGGGTCTGCACGGTTGAAACAGATGAGGGTGATCTGCAAATCATCTGCGGGGCCCCGAACGCGCGTGAAGGCATCACCGTCGTGGTTTGCAAGCCGGGCATGTACATCCCCGGTCTGGATATCACCATCAGCGTCGGCAAGATCCGGGGCGTCGAAAGCTTTGGCATGATGGCCTCGGAACGTGAGCTGGAGCTGTCGGAGGAGCATGACGGCATCATTGAGCTACCCTCGGGTGAAGTTGGCGACAAATTTGTCGACTGGCTGGCCGAGAACGATCCGTCGAAGGTCGACCCGATGATCGAGATTGCGATTACGCCGAACCGGCCCGATGCGCTGGGCGTTGAGGGGATCGCGCGTGATCTGGCCGCGCGCGGTATCGGTACGCTGAAACAGCGTGACTATGCGCCGGTTCCCGGGGATTTCGAGTGCCCGATCAAGGTGAGCATTGACGAAGACACTTTGGACGGCGCACCGCATTTCACCGGGCGTTTGATCCGCGGTGTCAAGAACGGCCCCAGCCCACAGTGGCTGCAGGATCAGTTGAAAGCCATCGGTCTGCGCCCAATCTCGGCCTTGGTGGACATCACCAACTATATGACCTTCGACCACAACCGCCCGCTGCACGTGTTTGATGCGGATAAAGTGCAAGGCAACCTGCGGGTGCATCGCGCCAAAGGTGGCGAGACACTGGTGGCGCTGGATGAGAAAGAATACACCCTACAGCCAGGCATGATGGTGATTTCGGACGACAAAGGCCCGGAATCGATTGCCGGGATCATGGGGGGCGAGGAAACAGGCTGCACCGAAGAGACGGTTAACGTCTTCCTCGAAAGCGCGTTTTGGGATCATGTGCAGATTGCCCTTACGGGTCGCGCGCTCAAGATCAATTCGGACGCGCGGTACCGGTTCGAGCGCGGTGTTGATCCAGATTACACCCGTGAAGGGTTGGAACACGCAACCCAGATGATCCTGGATATCTGCGGCGGCGAAGCCTCCAACGTGGTCGAAGCGGGCAAGGCCCCGAACCACGGGCGGGCTTACAAGTTGGACGCGGCACGGGTGCAGTCTCTGGTCGGTATGGATATTCCGGAAAGCGAACAGCGTCAGACCCTGACCCGCCTGGGTTTCCGCCTTGAGGGTGAGATGGCTCATGTGCCAAGCTGGCGACCAGACGTTCTGGGCGAGGCCGATCTGGTGGAAGAGGTCGCGCGGATTGCGTCGCTGACCAAGTTGCAGGGCAAACCGCTGCCACGTGTGACGGATGGAATCCCGAAGGCGGTTATGACACCGACGCAGCGCCGCCAGTCCATGGCGCGCCGCACCTGCGCGGCGCTGGGCTACAATGAATGCGTGTCTTACACCTTCATCGATCAGGCGTCCGCAGCGCTGTTCGGTGGTGGCGACGATGCAACCCAACTGGAAAACCCAATCTCTTCCGAGATGAGCCACATGCGCCCGGATTTGCTGCCGGGTCTGTTGCAGGCCGCTGCCCGCAATCAGGCACGCGGCTATGCAGACGTGGCTCTGTTCGAGGTTGGCCCGGTGTTCCATGACGGTGAACCCGGCGACCAGAAAACCCAGATCACCGGCTTGCTGGTTGGGCGCTCCGGCCCCAAGGATGTGCACGGTGCTTCGCGGCCGGTGGACGTGTTTGACGCCAAGGCAGATGCTGAGGCTATACTGGCTGCCATCGGTGCACCGGCGAAGGTACAGATCCTGCGCGACGGGGATGCCTGGTGGCATCCGGGGCGTCACGGCAAGATTTGTTTGGGTCCGAAAAAGGTGCTGGGTGTGTTCGGTGAATTGCACCCGCGTGTGTTGCAGGCGATGGACATCAAGGGCCCAGCGATGGCGTTTACCATCTGGCCTGACGAGGTGCCTCTGCCCCGCAAATCAGGTGCCACCCGTGCCGCTTTGGAGCTGCGAGATCTGCAAGCGGTCGAACGTGACTTTGCCTTTGTCGTCGATGAAGGCGTCGAGGCGCTGACGTTGGTGAATGCTGCAGCGGGTGCTGACAAGGCGCTGATCGAGGATGTACGTGTCTTTGACGAATTCATCGGTGGCAGCTTGGGTGAAGGTAAGAAATCTCTGGCCATCACTGTGCGGTTGCAACCGACGGACACGACGCTGAAAGAAAAAGACATCGAGGCGGTGGCCGAAAAGATCATCGCCAAAGTCACGAAGGCGACCGGTGGCGTCCTGCGCGGGTAACTCAGGATCGCCATCGGCGATAGTATTCTTAAAAAGATGAAGGGGCCGACGACGCCTTTTCTGCGTTTGCGGAGAACTAAAGATGCTGAACGTTTACCTCTCGGGCGAAATTCACACCGACTGGCGGGAACAGATCATTGAGGGCGCGCAAGGGTTGGATATGACATTCAATAGCCCTGTGACCGATCATGCCGCCAGCGACGATTGCGGTGTGGCCATTCTAGGGGCCGAGCCGAACAAGTATTGGCATGACCACAAGGGCGCGATGGTCAATGCGATCCGCACACGCAAGGGGATTGCGGATGCGGACGTGGTGGTTGTCCGCTTCGGCGACAAGTACAAACAGTGGAACGCCGCCTTTGACGCAGGTTATGCGGCGGCGCTTGGCAAGTCGATCATCGTGCTGCACGGCCCTGATCATCAACACGCGCTGAAAGAAGTTGATGCTGCCGCGCTGGCCGTTGCTGAAGAACCTGCTCAGGTCGTTGAAATCCTGCGCTATGTTCTCATCGGCGCTTTGCCGGGCTGAGCAATGCGAGAAGGGTGCCGGCCAAGGCACCCTTTCATCTGCCAAGCCATTTAACCGCGCGCAGGTATGTTTTTGCCGCGTTGCACTGCCGGGCGCTGCATAAATCGGTCGACATAGGCGACGACATTGACGTGGTCGTCCCAGCCGACAACGTCTTTTGCGCCGTAGAAATCCAACGCATTCAGCCACGGGGCAAGGGCGATGTCTGCGACGGAAAACTCGCCAGCGATCCAGTCCTGCCCCTCCAACTGGGTGTTAACAACGTTTAAAAGGCGCTTGGCTTCGTTGAAATAGCGTTCGCGTGGGCGTGGATCTTCGATCTCGCTGCCTGCGAATTTGTAAAAAAAGCCAAGCTGACCGAACATTGGCCCAACGCCGCCCATCTGAAACATCAGCCATTGGGTGATACGGTGCTTGTCAGAGGCGCTTTGTCCCAGCAACTTTCCTGACTTCTCAGCTAGATACAGCAGGATCGCACCGCTTTCGAACAGGGCAAGCGGTTCACCGTCCGGGCCGTTGGGGTCAATAATGGCAGGGATTTTGTTGTTCGGATTCAGCGATAGAAACTCGGGGCTTTTGACATCTGCATCCGCGAGCGTTACCAGATGAGCCTCATAAGGCAGGCCGGTTTCCTCAAGCATGATCGATGCTTTGACGCCGTTTGGTGTCGGATAGGAGTAGAGTTGGATCTTGTCCGGGGATTGGGCAGGCCAGCGGGCCATAATCGGATGAGCTGTGTTGTCCGCCATTGGGGGCTCCTGTTTGAATATCTGTTGAAAGCTAGGGGCCAATCCGCCGTCATGTAAGCCCTTTGCCCTGTGCATCTCCGGTCAGGCCGTGTTTTTTGACGAACAACGGGGAAATCCGGCGAAACTCGCACCTAGACCGAAACGCAATCTTAGCTCACAATCCGGTGACCCCCCGCGAAAACCTCGCGGGTTTCTTGCTGTTGAAAGGAGATGCGCGTGGATGAGGTCGTAACACAGGTGGGCGAGTACGCCCCGCTGATCATGAATGCGGTCAAGGCGCTTGTCGTTCTGGTTCTGGGCTGGATTGTGGCTGGGGCAGTCGGAGGCATGGTGCGGCGTCGGATCAATTCCACTCCACATATCGATCCCACACTCGGGAACTTTATGGCGAGCCTTGTCAAATGGGCCATTCTGGCCATGGTTCTGGTTGCCGTCTTGGGCATATTCGGAATTCAGGCCACCAGTATCGTCGCCATTCTGGGTGCTGCGTCGCTGGCCATCGGTCTGGCGCTGCAAGGGACGCTCAGCGATTTGGCGGCTGGCGTTATGCTGGTGGTGTTCCGACCCTACAAGCTGGGCCAGTATGTGGATATCGGTGGCACGGCGGGGACGGTGAAGGACCTGAACCTCTTTACCACCGAGCTAGTGACACCAGACAATGTGCAGATCATCGTACCGAACGGTCAGTCCTGGGGTTCGATCATCACCAATTACTCTGCCCATGACACACGGCGTGTCGATCTGGTGTTCGGTATCGACTATGGCGACAGCGCTGACAAAGCGATGCAGATCATTCTGGATGTGGCCAAAGCTGACAGCCGTATTCACAGTGATCCTGAACCATGGGTCAAAGTCACGAACCTGGGCGACAGTTCGGTCGATCTGACGGCACGCCTTTGGTGCGATGCCGCCGACTATTGGGATGCGAAATTCGAGCTGACCAAAGCGATCAAGGAAGCCTTTGACGACAAAGGCATCTCGATTCCCTATCCCCACGCGGTGGAGATCCAGAAACAAGGCTGAGGGCTTCCGCCCGTCGATTGGGCGCTGGGATACTTTCGTTCCTTTGAGGCAGGCACCGCGCATTGGCGCGGTGCTTTTTTTGTGAGTTGCGGTGAATCAAAAAAGCGCCGCGCATATGGCGCGACGCTTTGCTCTCGTCTGAAAGGCGCCCTGGGAGAAGAGGCGCGGTCAGAGGCAGGAGCGTTCTTAGTTGAGCAGCGTTGTCGGGTCGACAACGTCAAGGTTTAGGGCAGTGCCAACCGCTTCGTAAGTCAGCTTGCCGGCGTGAACGTTCAGACCAGCCAACAGGTGCGCGTCGTCTTTGCAAGCCTGCTTCCAGCCCTTGCTTGCCAGCGACAGCATGAACGGCATGGTCGCGTTGCCCAGTGCAATGGTGGATGTGCGAGCAACCGCACCGGGCATGTTGGCGACGCAGTAGTGCATGATGCCGTCAACTTCGTACACCGGATCGGCATGCGTGGTGGCTTTGGACGTTTCGAAACAGCCGCCCTGGTCAATTGCGACGTCTACCAGAGCCGCGCCGGGCTTCATGGTTGACAACTGTTCGCGCGAGATCAGTTTCGGAGCTGCTGCGCCGGGGATCAGAACCGCACCGATCACCATGTCGGCTTCCTGAATCAACTCGGCGGTGGCACCGGCGGTCGAATACTGATTCTTGAAATGTCCGCCAAACACGTCGTCCAGATAACGCAAGCGCGGCAGCGAGCGGTCCAGGACGGTGACGTCAGCACCCATGCCGGCTGCGATCTTGGCTGCGTGCGTACCAACAACGCCGCCACCGATCACGATGACTTTGGCAGGGCCCACACCGGGTACGCCGCCCATCAGGACGCCGCGGCCGCCATTGGCCTTCTGCAGGGTCCACGAACCGACCTGAGGTGCCAGACGGCCCGCAACTTCGGACATTGGTGCCAGCAGAGGCAGGCCACCATTTGCATCGGTTACGGTCTCATACGCGATTGCGGTACAGCCCGACTCCAACAGGTCATGGGTCTGAGCCGGGTCGGGAGCCAGGTGCAGGTAAGTGAACAGCAACTGGCCTTCGCGCAGCATCTTGCGTTCAACGGCCTGAGGTTCCTTAACCTTTACGATCATGTCAGCCGTGGCAAACACTTCCTCTGCGGTGTCGATGATGCGCGCTCCTGCGGCAATGTAGGCGTCGTTGTCAAAACCGGCGCCGATACCTGCACCGCTTTCGATCAGTACTTCGTGACCGCGTGCGACCGCTTCCTGAGCAGCGTTGGGGGTCATGCCGACGCGAAATTCCTGGGGTTTGATTTCCTTGGGGCAACCGATTTTCATTGGGGTCTCCGTTCATAAGCTGCCTAAATTATGGGCAGTTTGGCTTGCAATTTCTGTGAAAGAAAACCTGCCATGGGAATTTTCTTTGGAAGAATTTCCTGTATATAGTAAAATTGTTGCAAAGGAATTGCGCGAATGGGCTTAGACACGACTGATAGAAAGATTCTGGCTGCTCTGCAGAAAAATGGCCGGATGTCGAACTCGGAGCTGTCTGACCAGGTCAACCTGTCCCCCTCCGCATGCCACCGGCGCGTTCAGCGTCTCGAGGTCGAAGGGTTCATTCGCAACTATGTGGCGTTGCTGGATGCTCGCAAGATGAACGTACCGACGACCGTCTTTGTCGAGATTACCCTGCAAGGCCAGGCCGAAGAGGTTCTGGATTCGTTTGAAAAGGCTGTAGCGCGTATCCCTGATGTATTGGAATGCCACCTGATGGCGGGAACTGCCGACTATATCCTGAAGGTGGTGGCAGAAAACACCGAGGATTTTGCGCGTATTCACCGGCAATACCTGTCGCGGTTGCCCGGGGTGGCGCAGATGCAAAGCTCTTTCGCTTTGCGCACTGTGTTCAAAACCACTGCACTGCCAGTCTGATCTTCAGGCTGGTCCAGGGTAGGTGAACATTATCAGATGCAACAGATTGAACCCGAAATGCATCGCAACCGGCACCCAAAGCCTCTGGGTTGCATAATACCCCAGCCCGCAAGCCAGCCCCAGGATGGAGGCAAAGATCACCAGCGCCGGACCTCCACCGAAATGAGCCACCCCGAACAGCACGCTGGCCGCGAGCATTCCGCCAGTGGCGCCCAGACGTGACGTGATCGCGGATTGCAGGTAGCCGCGAAAAAAGGCTTCCTCGGTCAGGCAGGTCAGAAACAGATTGGTTAGGGCAAAGATCAGCCACCAGGGCGGGATCGAAAATTCTGGTTGTATCGCATCCAAGGCCAAGCCCAAAACAAACAGTCCGGGCAAAAGCAACAGCCCTGCCATCAAAGCGCCAGTTTTGGTCGGAATCGCGTTGTGGAGAATGGCGGGCCAAGCCAGAAGAACGGCGAAGAAGACCATCGGCTTGTCCAGATTCAGATACATTGTGAAGCTCGCGCTGCCGGCGCCAGCCTGCACCTGATCCAGCACTTTCAGGTTCTGAAAACCGGGCAGAAGGTGCGCCCCCATGGCCAGACACCACAGGATTAAAAGCGCGTGTCCGGCGACCGCGATCCGGCCTTTCAGGTGCGGTAGAAAGGCGGCTCCGGCCAGTCCAAGGACCACTGCGGCAATCACCAAAGGTGACATCAGGTCAGTGGTCGATGCAATACTCACAAATAGAGCCAGCAGGGAGAGCGCAATAGCAGCGCGGCCTGCAAGCGCCATCACTTGTGCTGCGATCAGGATGAACCACGGCCAAATTACCGATAAAATAGAAAGAAAGAACGTCACGTGCTTTAGACCCTGTAAATCCAGACCGTCTTGCCGCACAAAATCGTGGCAATGCAAGCGTTCAAAGGAAGGCGCACTCTGCCATACCGCCTTGCGTCAATTCTTACGCTTGTATCCTTTGGTCCGGGCGTTCACATTCAGAGGAAAGACCATATACCCGCGCCCGTCTGAAATTTCAGAGGCTTCGGCAGATTTGGGCGTTGGTGCCTCTGTATCAATTTTTCTGATGACATCAGGCGTTTACACAGGCCCGATATGGTTCGAACCCGATAACAAAAAAGGAGCTGACCTTGGCTTACGAAAACAACGGTGGCACCAAAGACTGGCTTGAAGCCGAACTGGAAGACACGCTGGACGAAGATTTTGAGATCGAGTTCAGCGAGCCGATGTTGTCGATGGAAGTGCGGAAGATTTATCGGGAACAACACCCCGACATGCTGGACCGCAAGGTCTATTTCCGTAACCTGCTGCGTCTGCAGGCCGAACTGATCAAAGTGCAGGATTGGGTTCAGCACACCGGTGCCAAGGTTTGTATATTGTTCGAAGGTCGTGACAGCGCGGGCAAGGGGGGCGTTATCAAACGGATCACCCAGCGTCTGAACCCACGTGTCGCGCGTGTGGTCGCTCTGCCCGCGCCCAGCCGTCGCGAGCAGAGCCAGTGGTATTTCCAGCGTTACGTGCCGCATTTGCCTGCTGCGGGTGAGATCGTGTTGTTCGACCGGTCATGGTACAACCGCGCAGGCGTCGAACGGGTGATGGGTTTCGCGTCCGAGGATCAAGTTGAGCAGTTCTTTCAGGACGTTCCCGAATTCGAACGAATGCTGGTTCGCTCAGGGATTATCCTGCTGAAATATTGGTTCTCGATAACGGATGAAGAACAGCAATTGCGATTCCTCATGCGCATTCACGACCCGATGAAACAGTGGAAGCTGTCGCCGATGGATCTGGAATCCCGCATCCGTTGGGAATCTTATACCAAGGCGAAAGAGGATATGCTCTTCCGGACCAACATTCCTGAAGCCCCTTGGTACATTGTCGAAGGCAATGACAAAAAGCGCGAGCGGCTGAACTGTATCGAGCATCTTTTGACCAAAGTTCCATACACGGATGTGCCGCAGGAAAAAGTCAATCTGCCTGACCGCCGATATAACCCGGAATACGAGCGTCGCGTTTTGCCGGATGAATTGTACGTGCCAAAGATTTACTGAGAGCGCCATGCGGGGCGAGCCAGCCGCCCCGCATTTCAGGAACTATCAGGCTGCTTCCATCATGCAGCCTGTGCCATAAAAATTGAGCACATAGATATCGGCGTCATCGTTGCCGTCCAACCCGAAGCAGGAGTCATCAGGCGCATCGATCGGGGCCGTGTCATCGACTTCAACGATGTCCACCTCGTCGGTGTCTGAAACCTGGATGTTATTCTCGGCCATGTCCGGCGGCGTCATGTCGTCCGTTTCCAAGTGGAACTGATCAATCTGCGCCAGAACTTTATCCAGGAAAACTTCCAGTTCGACCAAGAAGGCTGCCACGTCGAAACATCCGTCGGGTTCTTCTCCGACAGGTGTCTCGGAGGTTGGCTCTGCGACGTCAGCGCCGGGTGATTCAGTGCCCGGTTCTTCGGGCTCAGTCACGTCAGTATCGGGCGTTTTGGTGACCGGATCTTCGGGTTCGGTCAAATCGGTGTCAGGCGTCTCGGCGTCCGGGTCTTGGGGGTCCGCCACATCGTCCACGGGTGGAATCGGAGCGTTGCCATTGTCCAACATCACAGCGCTGTCAGTGGCGGCGAAATTCTGAGTGACCATCACCGCGTCGAAACCTTGCATGTCACCTGTTTCAATGCCGATGCCAATATATTCGAAATCAGGGTTCAGGATGTTTGCTCGATGTCCCGGGCTGTTCATCAGGTTCTCGTGCAACTGCGCGACGTCATCACTGATGCCGGGCTCGCCGCGTTCTGATTGCCAGGCGATATTCTCGCCAGTGCGCCAGCTGCCGGACAGATCAAAACCTGCATCCTGCACACGCTGTGTCGCGCTGGAACCGCCCTGACCTGTATGGCTGAACGTGTCTGTGTCCAGCATCCAGCTGCTGTGATCTTCGGATGAGTCGTTCAGCTGTGTTTCAAGTTGCAGCGGGGTAAGCCCGCGTGATGTGCGTTCGGCGTTGATCAGCGCCAGCATTTCTTGCTCGATTTGACTTGCAGTCGACATGGTAGCCTCCGTTTGTAAGTGTCGTCCGGTTGGACGTCGCCAGTTACAAGCGGCTTGCTGAGGTCAGATAGAGGCGCAGAAATATTAGGCGAATTCTGGCGGGGCAATGCTACCAGAGCGGGATTCGCTGCGCTGCAAAATGCCGGGCAAAATGTTGCTGGTGGGGAAATGGCGGCTTGTCGCACACCTAGTACCACGAGTCAGCGAAAAAACCCGCCCCTGAAACGACAAACCCCCGGGCGGGGCCTCGGGGGTCGTCAAATAGTGTCATCCAAAACTGGATGAGGAAAGTCTTAGAGCAGACCTTCGCGCTGGGCTTTCTTGCGTGCCAGTTTACGGGCACGACGAATCGCTTCAGCTTTCTCACGCGCTTTTTTCTCGGACGGTTTCTCGAAATGTTGCTTCAGCTTCATTTCACGGAACACGCCTTCGCGCTGCAGCTTTTTCTTCAGGGCACGAAGCGCCTGATCGACGTTATTGTCGCGAACACTAACCTGCATGTGGTTGTCACCACCTTTCTAGATAGAGTTGCAAGGAAATTGCAGGAAGTGGCCGTATAGCAAAGCCGCCCTAACTTGTCTAGTACTGGTCCCGACAACCGGAGAACTGCCATGACGACCACTTATGAAGATGCAAAACAGCAGCTTTTGGATGCGATGCTGATCCATGTTCCCTTCGACGGCTGGTCGGAAACCAGTTTTCGCGCCACTATTTCCGATTGTGACCTGGATGATGGTCTGGCCCGTGCGATTTGTCCACGCGGGGCGGTTGATCTGGCGCTGGCCTATCATGCACGCGGCGATCAGGCGATGCTGAATCGCATCAAATCCGAAGATCTGAGCGACTTGAAATTCCGCGACAAGATTGCTGCGGCGGTTCGGTTCCGGTTGCAGGCTGTCGAAGACAAAGAGTTAGTGCGCCGTGGCATGACCCTGTTTTCCCTGCCGACCCATGCGGCGGATGGGGCCAAGGCGGTTTGGCAAACCTGCGACCTGATCTGGGATGCGCTGGGCGATACCTCGGACGATGTGAACTGGTATACCAAACGGGCCACTCTTTCGGGGGTTTACTCGTCGACGTTGCTGTTTTGGCTGGGCGATGACAGCCCCGATCACCAGCGCACCTGGGAATTCCTGGACCGCCGGATCGCAAATGTCATGGAGTTTGAAAAGCTCAAGGCGCAGGTACGCGACAATCCGGTGTTGAAACCGTTCTTGGCCGTTCCAAACTGGTTGGCCGGTCAAGTGAAGGCACCCATGAAAATGCGGGCTGACCTTCCGGGGATGCTGAACCCTCGAAAGTAGCGCATCTTGGCGCTAGGCCCCGGCCCGTATGCCTGCTAGGCATTGCGCAAAGGAGGTGCCTATGACCCAGATGATGCGCGCTGTTGAGATCACCAAACCGGGTGGTCCTGATGTTTTACAACTGACTGAACGTCCTGTTCCCGAGCCGGGTAACGGACAAGTTGTGCTGAAAGTAGCTTATGCCGGTGTGAACCGTCCTGATGCGTTGCAGCGCGCAGGGGCCTATGATCCGCCTCCGGGTGCCAGCGACCTGCCAGGGCTTGAGGCGTCGGGCGAAGTGGTCTCGGTCGGTGCGGGGGTCGAGGGGTTGTCGGTCGGCGACAAGGTTTGCGCGTTGTTGCCGGGTGGGGGTTATGCCGAATACGTGGCAACGCCCGCCGCGCATTGCCTACCGATCCCTGCAGGGATGGGAATGAAAGAGGCTGCTTGCCTGCCGGAAACCTTTTTCACCGTCTGGTCCAACGTGTTCACACGTGGTGGTCTGAAAGCGGGTGAGCGGTTTCTGGTCCATGGCGGCTCCAGCGGGATCGGGACAACGGCAATCCAACTGGCCAATGCTTTTGGTGCACGTGTCTTTGCGACCGCTGGGTCCGATGAGAAATGTGAGGCTTGCGTCAAGCTGGGTGCGGAAAAGGCAATCAACTATCGCGATGAAGATTTTGTGGCCACCATGCGGGCCGAGGGCGGGGCGAACCTGATCCTTGATATGGTGGGTGGGGATTACATCCCACGCAACGTCAAAGCATTGGCCGAGGATGGACGTCTGGTACAGATCGCTTTCCTGCAAGGTCCGAAGGTCGAGCTGAACTTTGCGATGATGATGGTCAAACGTTTGACCCTGACTGGCAGTACCCTGCGCCCGCAGAGCGATTTGGCCAAGGCACAAATTGCGCAGGATCTGCGCGAAGCCGTTTGGCCTCTGCTCGACGCTGGCAAAGTTGCCCCAGTTATGGACAGTGAATTTGAACTGGCCGAGGCGGCGGCAGCCCATGCGCGCATGGAAAGCTCTGGCCACATCGGCAAGATCGTCCTCAAGGTTGCGGACTAAGTGTCAAATGCGCGGGCTTGTCCCGCGCCTTCACGCAACCGCGCGGCGGTATAGATGCCATGTGGCGTGGCCCAGAACGGGTACTACCACGATCAGACCCAATAGCATCGGCAAGGCGCCCAGAAACAGCAGCGCCGCCACGGTGAAGCCCCATGTCAGGATGACGCCGGGGTTCTCACGCAAGACACGAAACGATGTCACAACCGCCACTGGCAGCCCCACCTTGCGGTCCAGCAGCAATGGAAAGCTGACAACGCTGACTGCCAATGCGCACAAGGCGAACACAAAACCAACAGCGGTTCCCGCGACAATCATCGTCCATCCCGCAGAAGTGGTGAGAACCTGTGTGGCAAATGCACTAAGGGATGCGGGTACTTCAGGGCCCATTGTATTAGTATGAATGGCTTGTGCGACCATCAGCCAGACCAAAAGCAGCATGACGAGGTAGAAGCCAAGTACCAGAATTGCACCGAAGGACGGTGATCTGAAGACACCGAACGCATCCAACCAATGCACTGCGCTGCCCTGTTCACGCTTGCGGCTAATCTCATAAAGCCCCACGGCGGCGACTGGCCCGATCAAGGCAAAGCCGGCGACAAGTGGAGCCAGAAGCGGCACCAGATTCATGTTCAAAGCAAAGCCGAACATCAAGAGCCCTGCGATCGGGTAGATCAACACGATGAACACGGCATCCGCCCGTGTTTCGAGAAAGTCGTCATAGCCCGCGCGCAGACAGGCGCGCAGGTCTTGCAGCGTCAAGGTTTGCACCATTGGCAGCTCTTTGGTGTCCGCGCTGCCCAGGCGCGAGACGCTTTCCGAGACATGATCACCTGCCGCCCCGAGATTTCGGGCGGTCCAGCTGATCGGGTTTCCGATTGTTTTGGCCATTTTCCTCCCCTTCCCTGGCGAAAACTGCGCCGCGGGGCGGATCCGGCATCACGTTGCCCGTGGCCGGACCAGCCGGCAACGCCTGACCCTAGTATAGCACAGATTTTCCAATTCCCGATCAATAGTCTGGCATCGGACGGATTGCCCTGCTTCGAAGTCATGTTAGCTTGAAATCCGGCAAGAGGAGGTCAGTATGCAGCAAACAGCAAAGACGGTCATGATTCACGAGTTTGGCGGCCCCGAAGTTTTGCGGATCGAAGACAGGGCAGTAGGTGAGCCTGGACCGGGGGAAATCCGCATTCGCCACGAAGCCTGTGGTTTGAACTTTATCGATGTTTATCAACGTACTGGCCTGTACCCCCTTGAGCTTCCTCATGCACTGGGCATGGAGGCGGCAGGTGTCGTTGAAGCTATTGGCGAAGGTGTAACGCACCTGCAGCCCGGACAACGGGCTGCGTATGCTTCAGCCCCGTCCGGTGCGTATTGCGAGGCCCGAGTGATGCCGGCAGCACAGGTTTGTCCACTGCCGGATGGCATTTCCTTTGACGCCGCCGCGGCGATGATGTTGAAGGGATTGACGGTAGAATATCTTTTTCACCGAACCACTCCGCTGAAACGGGGGGATACGGTGCTGTTTCACGCAGCAGCCGGTGGGGTAGGGTTGATCGCCTGCCAATGGGCGAAATCCGAAGGGATCACACTGATCGGGACGGCAGGAACGGATGAAAAATGCAGTCTGGCCCGGTTCAACGGGGCTGCGCATTGCATCAACTACCGAACCGAGAATTTTGCTGAGCGGGTAGCCGAGATTACCAAGGGCCAGGGTGTGGATGTGGTCATGGACTCGGTCGGGGCGGACACATTCGAAGGCTCGCTGGATTGTTTGAAACCGCTTGGCATGATGATTTCGTTCGGCAATGCTTCAGGCCCTGTGCCCCCCTTTAATATCGGTGTTCTGGGCCAGAAAGGATCACTGAAGATCACGCGCCCCACCTTGTTCACGCATATCGCGGATCATACGGTGTGTCAGGCAATGGCCCGCAGGCTATTCGGAAAGGTCGAAGGCGGAGAGGTCAAAATCCACGTGGATCAACGCTTTGGGTTGGATCAGGTGGCAGACGCGCATCGTGCGCTTGAAGCGCGACAGACAACCGGCAGCACGATATTGGACATCTAAAGAGCGACCCGGCTTAAAAAAGCCGGGTCCAACTTGCTTATTTGATATGCGTCAGAACCGATAGGAAGCCCGGATTTGCAGAGTCGTTGCATCAACATCGACGCCGCTTCCGTTGAAGTTGCTGAACTCGTGATAAAGCAGTTCTCCACCGATGCTCACATTGGGCGCCACGATCTGTTCGTAGCCAGCACCAATAAACCAACCATCATCGCTTCCGAGGTTGTCTGTTCCCGCTTCGGCGTAGCCCGCAATTCCGTAGAGCAGGCCCTGCGGGTTCACTTTATAGCCCGCCCGCGCTTTCAAACGCCATACATCTTCCACTGTGACTGGAACGTTGGACAAATCCACGTCCGTCCAGTCATAGTCAAACCCGCCACCGACGACCCAGTCGCCCAAATCATAGTCGTAACCTAGGATAATACCGCCGATCACGCCATCTCCGTCGACCCCGGACACGCTGGTGTCCACATCGACATAGCCCAGTTGCAGACCGCCGTAGAACCCTGTCCAGTTGCCCGAGGATTGCGCCATGGCTGATCCTGCAACAACGGTCGCTGCGGTAGTGATGAGAGCCAGTTTCTTCAATGTCATCTCATTTCCTTTCGCTTGTCACTCTGCTCCAGTGAGGCATTGCCCACTTATGAGGGTGGATACGATCCGGACGGGAAGCCGGATCATTCATATATATACATTCGGAAAGTGGAATACAAATTTGTATCCCAACGTCTCAACTTGGGTGAAACGTTGACGCTCTTAAAAGACCGAGCGCGTTTGGTGCTAAAAAGATAGGAAGAGAAGAGGGATATTCAAACGACATGCGGCGGCGGAACGCTCCGCCGCCGACACGCCTGACATTTTCAGCGGATTATTGCTCTTGCAGTTCCGCGGGGGTCTTGTCTGAGATGTTTTCCCAGTTCGCGCTTGCGCTTTCAATGAAACCCGGGATGTCGCCTTCCCAGCGTTCCTGGATGTCTTGCGACAGGTTCAGGTACAGTTTGTTGTCGACGATTTTCCAGTGGTTCGGGTCGCCGTCGAACTTGAAGCCCATGGCTGCGCCGAAGGCACAGTAGCCGCCGTATGCGGGCAGGTAGGCTTCGGGGTTGGCTTCAAAGGCAGCTTTGTTTTCTTCCGACGAGAAGCGGTACATCGCGTCGTTGTGCAAGGTGGTGATGCGGTAGTCGCCTTTGGTTGCTTCACCGGCGGTAAAGTAGGCAACCGGGTCATAGCCCTGCATCGCCAGACCAGTCGAGCTTGCGTTGATTTCCACACCTGCGGCCAGCGTCGAAGTTGCCAGCGCGACGGACAGTGCGACGCCGCCGATCAGAGATTTAAAAGTGTTCATTGCTTCACCTTTCGTGAATGGAGCCTCGTCAAAGCGAGAGCGAGGGCCCCGGTTGTTGTCCTGTGCGGACCGTAATTGACCGTCACGACAGCGATCTGGGAAGCGGGGCGATCACGTTCAAAACAATGAATTGTGAATGTGCAGCAGCAAAGTTGTTCTGTTCAAAATTGCAGGGTTAGCTGTTTGCGTCGGGCACAAGATCCAGAACAAAAGCGATGACTTTGCTGGCGGGCATTTCGCAGGGCCGCAACAAAGCGCCGCTGTTGCGGGTCTGGTACAGGTTCAGGCTGATGTAATCGGAACCGCCACGTTCATGGGCCACCAGCTTGTGTGATCTGCCGCCTGCCATGCGTTGACGCACGACACCATAGCTTCGACCGTGCGACGTGCCGGTGAAACTGCCCTCTGGCAGAGCATGAAACGCAGACAAAAATGCGTCGGTGACGGTCACGGTTTCCCGATTTTCGGTTCCGTTCCGGCCTTGATCCGCGCCACGTTCGAACTGTGCCGCCAGTAGATCATAAGCGTCAGGATGATCCCCAGTATAAAGGTCGAACCGTTTGTTAGCACCAACACCCAGGTGGTCGACAGCGCCGCTGCCGCAAGTGCGCCGACGGAAGAAATCCGCCAGATTGCCGCCGCAACCAGCCAGCTCAGGCAGCAGGCCACGCCAACGCGCCAATCCAGCGCCAGCCAAAGCCCCAGAAAGGTAGCCACACCTTTGCCGCCCTTGAAGCCCAGCCACATCGGGAAGCAATGCCCCAAAAACGCCATCAGCGCCGCGATCTGGGCCGCGTCTTCTCCGGCATAGGCGCGTGCGATCAGAACGGCAGCCGCCCCCTTGGCAGCATCAAATAGCAGCGTCAGGGCCGCAGCGGCCTTGTTGCCGGTGCGCAGAACATTTGTGGCCCCAATATTGCCCGACCCAATTTCGCGCAGGTTGCCCAGCCCCATGACTTTGGCCAGGATCAGCCCAAACGGAATGGACCCAAACAGGTATCCAATCACTGCCCAAAAGAACAAGTCTTCTGCCGTATTTACGATAATGGGCATCAGGGTCTCCGAAACACTGCTTGGCCAGCTACATAAGTCGCAAGGACCTTACCTTGCATCCGCTGGCCGTCAAATGGCGTGTTTTGCGATTTGGATTTTAGGGCGAACCGATCAAGCACAAAAGGCACATCCGGGTCGAACAGAACCAAATCTGCCGGGGTGCCATTGGACAGGCGACCACTGTCCAGTCCCAACCGCTTTGCAGGGTTGAGCGCCAAGGCCTTAAACAGTGTCGGCAAGTCCAGTTGATCTGCGTGATACAAGCGAAGTGCTGCGGGCAGCAGCGTTTCCAATGCCACTGCACCCGAGGCCGCTTCTTCAAATGGCAGGCGCTTGCTTTCTTCGTCCTGTGGGGTGTGCATCGAACTGATGATGTCAATCAGCCCTGTTCGAACTGCCTCGATTGCCGCTTGCCTGTCGTCCTCGGAGCGCAGCGGCGGCTTGACCTTGAAGAAGGTGCGATAGTCTGCCACGTCCAACTCGTTCAGGGTCAGATGGTGGATCGACGTGCCGGCAGTGATGTCCAGTCCATTGCACTTGGCGCGCTCCAGCGCGGGCAGGGCGCGGGCAGTTGTGATCTGATCAGCATGGTAAGCGGCCCCGGTCATTTCCAGCAGGGCGATGTCACGGTCCAGACCCATACGTTCGGCCATTGGCGACACGGCGGGCAAGCCGCGGAGGGCCGCGAACTTGCCGCTGGTCGCAGCCGCCCCTGCGCTGAGCCCCGGTTCCTGCGGGTGGGCAATCACCAGCGCGCCGCAGGACTTCGCATAAGTCAGCGCGCGAGAAAACACCTTGGTATTGGTGATGACGTGATCGCAATCGGTAAAGGCCACGGCACCCGCATCCTGCAAAAACCCGATCTCGGTCATCTCGCGCCCCTCGCGCCCCTTGGTCAGGGCGGCCATCGGCAGCATATTGACCGGAGTATCGGCTTGCGCCCGGCGGGTGATGAATTCCAGCGTTTCCGGCGTATCTATCGCAGGGCTGGTGTCTGGCCGGGTGACAATGGTGGTCACCCCTCCGGCCGCAGCGGCCAGGCCAGCGGATTTATAGCTTTCCTTATGGCGTTCACCGGGTTCGCAGACTTTCACACCGATATCTATGATGCCCGGCGCCAGACACTTGCCGTTGCAATCGATGATCTGCCCGTCTGAACCCGGCGCGTTTCCTTCCCCTCGGGCAACAATCCGGCCATCGGCCACTTGAAGCCAGCCCGTCGAGGTCGTACCGGCCTCAGGGTCGATCAGGCGAGCGTTGGTGAAGAGAACGGTGCTCATGGTATGGCCCTTTCGATGGTGGCTTTGGTGGCGGCAGGGTCGGCCTGATATTTGATCAGGTGCTTATCGCCGCTTTTGGTGACGACTTGAACAAAGCTGCCCATGGTGTTGACCGCTTGGATCTGATTCAGAGGCACCTTGCGTGGACCAGGTCCGGTCAGGGTCGTGTCCGACATTTCCCAATTGGCGACCAGCTCTTCCGAGGCCAGATACCAGGCGCGGATGCCAATGGCGGCCAGACCTGCGGGTGCTCCGGTCCAGATATAAGGATTTCCGATCAGCCACAGAACGAGCATGGCACCGGCCATGCCAAAAGCGGCCAGCCATGCGTTGGTACGGAAATAGGCCCCTTTATCCGGGGCGAAGATCACAGAATCAGCCATAAGATGCCTCCGATGGCCACAAGCGCGGCCAATGCCAGGATAGCTGACCCGATACGGCGGGGCTGGTCATCCGTTGGAGCGGCTTGCGGTGCCGAAAAAGGCTTGGCGCTTTCGGTTTCGATGACCCCTCCGGTCCAGTTTGAGGTCTCTTCTGTGAACAGGCCGATCAGCCGCAGACGAGGGTCTGGCTTCAACATCGCCGGGCGTCCTTGGAACGCAGCGCTGCGCAAGACCATAACCCAGCCGTCTATCGCGGACAGAGCGTCCTTATCCAACTGATCTGCGGACACGCCGCAGCCTTCGGTCAGATAGCCATACAGCCCTAGGTCTTCCAGATCGGAGACCGGGAATATATCGATCTGCGCGGGGTCCAGCCCGTCCACCCCAAGCACCTGATCGGCGGCACCCGGTTCGCGCAGGAACTTTGCCTCTTCCGGGCGCATGTCCAGCCTGAACAGGCGCAAGACGCCGCGTTCGTGGGGGGCGACGGTCAGATCGCTCATGCGGCCTCGCGCAGGTTGCGTGCCAGCAGATCCATCGCGGCCATACGAACGGCGACGCCCATTTCCACCTGTTCCTGAATGACGGACCGGTTGATGTCATCGGCCAGCGTGCCGTCGATCTCAACGCCTCGGTTCATCGGGCCGGGGTGCATGACAATGGCATCAGGCTTGGCTTGCGCCAGCTTTGCGGCATCCAGACCATAGCGGTGATAATATTCGCGTTCCGAGGGGATGAACCCGCCATCCATCCGCTCTTTCTGAAGACGCAGCATCATGACGACATCGACGTCCTTTAGACCCTCGTTCATGTCGCCATAGATCTCGGCCCCGAACTCGGCAAACTGGTTGGGCACCAGTGTCGGCGGGCCAATCAGGCGAATACGGTTTTCCATTTTGCCCAGCAGGATCAGGTTTGATCGCGCGACGCGGGAATGGGCCACGTCGCCGCAAATCGCAATATTCAGCCGGTGCAGGCGTCCCTTGGCGCGTCGGATGGTCAAGGCGTCCAACAGGGCCTGTGTGGGATGCTCATGCTTGCCGTCGCCCGCGTTCAGAACAGCGCAATTGACCTTTTGCGCCAGCAGATCGACCGCGCCGGAATGCGGATGCCGTACCACCAGCAAATCAGGATGCATTGCGTTCAATGTCATCGCCGTGTCGATCAGGGTTTCACCCTTTTTGATCGAGCTGGCCTGCATTGCCATGTTCATCACATCCGCACCCAGGCGCTTGCCTGCCAGTTCGAAACTGGCTTGCGTGCGGGTCGAGTTTTCAAAGAACATGTTGATCTGGGTCAGCCCCGACAGAACGTCCGAATGCTTGGTCGACTGGCGGTTCATGTCGACATAGGTCTCGGCCAGATCCAGAATTTCGGTGATATCGGATTGGGACAGATGCTCGATGCCAAGAAGGTGACGATGGGCGAAACGCATGGGCGGGCTCCTGTCTGACAATCGGGCCGCTTATAGGAAGCTGTGCGGCCCAAGGCAACCTAAGGTTCCGTGCCCTCTGGCAGTTTTTCGCAGCCGCCCTCGGGCAGGCATTGTTCACCCGGCTTGCACCATTTGCCATAACCGCAGTCGATGGCCTTGATCGGCACGCAGCCCTGATGGGCCGAACATTTGAAGCCGGGGCGGCATTGCGACCCGGTTTCTTCGCACAAGAACCACCCCGGGCGGGAACAGCCCCCGCCGGGCAGGCAGGACGAGCCACGCGCGCAGGTGCGGCCATCGTCGCAAGTTTTAGGCGGTGTTGTGTCCAGGTCGGGTTTGATCCGCTCGCATTCGCCGCGCCCGTTGCAAAAGCTGTTGCCGGGGCAATCCAGACGAGATGTGCATTTGTCTGCACCAGCGGGCGCGCATCTGGTTCCGCCCGCCACGCAGCGCTCGAACGGGCCACAGCTGCGCCCACCACCGCAATAGGTTCCGCCCAGTGGAATGCAGTGACCATCAAAGCTGCATCTTTGCCCGCCCGAACAGCAGGTGCTGCCGCATTTGAACTGACCGGCACGGCACTGCCCATGTGTGTCGTGAAACGTCGCCAAAGCCGGATCGCCGGTAAGGGCCACCACAAACCCGAGCAGGAGGAATCGCAGAATTCTGAGCATCGCGCGCTGATGGTCGGCGCGACAGAGCGACCGATCAAGCCCTATTCGCTTTCCCTCAGCGTTTAGGCAGGTAAATTATCCGTATGGAATCGGGCTTGGACTATTACTCTGCACGGGCGCTGCTGGAATGGCAGATCGAAATGGGCGCGACCGAGGCAATCGGGGATGCGCCCGTGGATCGGTATGCCTTGCCCGACACCACGCCCAAACCCAAGAAAGCAGAAGCAGCTTCTGTGGCCCCGGCAAAACCTAAACAGGTTGATCCGGTTGCTGTTGCGCAGGCTGCCGCGCAAGGGGCAGGGTCTCTGGATCAGTTGCGGATAGTGATGGAGGCTTTTGATCACTGCGAACTTAAACGCGGGGCACGACAATTGGTTTTTGCCGACGGTACCCCCGGCGCAAAGGTGATGATCATCGGCGAAGCCCCTGGCCGCGATGAAGATCGTGAAGGCAAGCCCTTTGTCGGTCGCGCCGGTCAATTGCTGGATCGGATGCTGGCAGCGATCGATCTGGACCGTCGCGAGAACGTCTACATCACCAACGTACTGCCATGGCGGCCTCCGCAGAACCGCGATCCCAAGCCCGAGGAAATCGGGATGATGAAGCCTTTCCTTGAGCGCCATGTGGCGTTGGCCAAGCCCGAAGTTCTGGTGGTGATGGGCAATATTAGCTGTCAGGCGGTGCTGGGAAAACGAGGTATCACCCGTTTGCGCGGCAATTGGGATCAGGCGATGGATCTGCCTGTGATCCCAATGTTCCACCCGGCCTTCCTGTTGCGTCAGCCGCAGATGAAACGGCAGGCTTGGGCTGATCTGCTGGACCTCAAGGCGCGGCTTGGAGGTGGCGCATGAAGGTTCTGGCTTTTTCCGATCTTCACATGGCGCGCAACCGCGCCGCAGATTTGGTGGCCGCCAGTGCGGAGGCTGATCTGGTCATTGGCGCAGGCGACTATTGCAACATGAGGCAGGGTCTGAATTCGGCGATGCAGATGCTTTCGGGGATCGCAGCGCCCTTGGTCCTGATCCCCGGAAATGCCGAAAGCTCAGAAGAACTGAGTGACGCTGCCCCAGAAGGTGTCCATGTCCTGCACGGGTCCGGTATGACACTCGACGGGCTTCGCCTGTTTGGATTGGGTTACGGCGTGCCGCCCACGCCGTTTGGCGACTGGTCCTGTGACCTGACCGAAGGCGCGGCGACCGAGATGCTCGACCGATGCGACGCGGCTGACGTCCTGATCGTGCATTCTCCGCCCAAAGGCTACGGGGATCAGACCTCGCAAGGTCTGTCGGTAGGGTCGACCGCTGTGCGCGACGCAATAGAGAGGCTTCAGCCAGGTCATGCTGTCTTTGGACACGTACACGAAAGTTGGGGCTATCGCGGAACGCTAGGCCGAACGCAATTGGCCAATCTTGGGCCGAAACCGAATTGGTTTGAGGTGTCTGCGTGATCGAACTTCAGACTTTACTGGTTTTCATTCCAGCCGCCTTGGCACTGAACCTGACGCCCGGTGCCGATATGATGTTCTGCTTCGGCCAGGGTCTTCGGTCGGGCGCATGGCCTTCAGTCTCGGCAAGTGCCGGGGTGTCTGTAGGAACCATGATTCATGTCCTGTTTGCTGGTCTGGGACTTGGGGCTGCGGTATCGGCGCTGCCCTGGCTGTTTGAAGTGATCCGCTGGATCGGCGCGGCATATCTGCTTTATTTGGCGTGGGGGGCTGTTAGAAACGGCGCATATGTGGGTGACACGCCTGTGCGATCCACCCGCATGGCGTTTCGAGACGGAATGTTGGTCAACTTGACCAACCCCAAGGTCATTCTGTTTGTCCTGGCCTTTATCCCTCAATTCGTCGACCCGACTGCAGGCTCGGTCCTGCTGCAGTTCCTGATCTTTGGGTTGATCATCGCGTTTGGCGGGTTTTTGGTGAATGGTTTGGCGGGTGTCTTCGCCGGAAGCGCTGGCAGAGTTCTGATCGGCAACCCGCGCGCCTCAGGTATTATCGGCTGGATCACGGGTGGGATTTTTACCGCCCTCGCGGTTCGGCTTGTCATCATGGAAAGGGCCTGACGCAAGATGTCACGCATTGACGAAAGCAAAAAGTTCATCGCGGTTAAAATTGCCGTGTTGACAGTCTCGGATACCAGATCACTGGACGAAGATCGCTCGGGCCAAACTCTGGTGGACCGGATTGAAAAGGCGGGGCATGTGGTCGCTGATCGCAAGATTGTTCGCGACGAACGCGATCAGATTGCCGATCAACTGCGCGCCTGGGTGGCGGACGATCAGATTGATGTCGTGATCTCGACCGGGGGCACAGGTCTGACTGGGCGCGATGTGACCGTCGAGGCCCATCGGGACGTCTATGAAAAAGAGATCGACGCTTTCGGCACCGTGTTTACACTTATCTCGAAGGAGAAAATCGGCACCTCGGCGGTGCAGTCACGTGCGACGGGGGGTGTTGCCGGTGGTACATACCTGTTCGCACTGCCCGGCAGCCCGGGCGCCTGCAAGGATGCGTGGGACGGGATACTCGAAAAACAGTTCGATTATCGCCATCGCCCCTGCAATTTTGTGGAAATAATGCCCAGATTGGACGAACACCTGCGACGGAAGTAGACTGGTCGTACGTTCAAATCCGTGTAACCGCTTTGTGGCTTGGCATAATTCGTGATCCAGCTACATGTTAGGAACGGCAGCTTGATGCAACCGGGGTAACTGATTGATGCGATTTTTGCGGCAAAGTCTGGTCGGTATTTTTCTGGCGTTTCTAACGCTGGCTTTGCTGTTTGTTGCGACACAAATCATCGTGGGCGCGGTGCAGGACGCTCTGACGCGTGACGACGCAGCGCCACCCGCGCGCGAAAGGGTTTTTGCAGTGTCGGTTATTCAAGCTGAAGCGGAAACCGTCACCCCCTATCTTGAAGCGTTTGGAGAAGTCCAAAGTCGTCGCAGATTGGAATTGCGTGCGGCGCTGGGCGGGCGCGTGGTTGCGCTGGCCGAAGACTTTGAGGATGGCGGTACCGTCTCGGTGGGTGAGGTGCTGGTTGAACTGGACCCGGCGGATGCGCAATCCGCGTTGGATCGGGCTAAATCCGATCTTTTGGATGCTCAGTTTGAAGAACGCGATGCCGAACGCTCGTTGCTACTGGCGCAAGACGAGTTGAAATCAGCCGAGGCGCAGGCGGACCTGCGTGAACGGGCGTTGCAACGCCAACGTGACTTGCAATCCCGCGGGGTTGGTGCCGCTGCCAGCGTGGAAGAAGCTGAGCTGGCAGCGACTTCAGCGCAGCAGGCAGTTCTGGCCCGCCGCATCGCGCTGGCGCAAGCGGAATCGCGTGTTGATCAGGCTACGACTTTGCAGGCTCGTGCGGTCATCACATTGGAAGCGGCGGAACGCGATCTTGAAGATATGACAATTCGGGCTGGGTTTAGCGGCACTTTGACCGATGTTACCTTGGTGGAAGGGCGTTTGGTATCTGCCAATGAAAAGCTGGCCGAACTGGTCGACCCCAACGCGCTTGAGGTGGCTTTCAGGGTATCGACGGCGCAATATGTTCGACTGTTGGGTGAAAATGATCTTCTGATCAACGCACCCGTGACAGTGTCGTTGGAAGTCACCGGCGCTGATCTGAGCGCAGCCGGTCAAATCAGTCGCGACAGCGGCTCTGCCGGAGAAGGGCAAACCGGGCGGTTGATCTATGCCCGCCTGCAAGCGGCTTCGGGCTTCAAGCCGGGCGATTTTGTTACTGTTTCGGTGCAAGAGCAGCCGGTTGAAAACGTCTATCGCCTGCCATCGTCTGCACTGGATGCGTCGGGCACGGTTCTGATCTTGGGCGCGGATGACCGGTTGGAAAGCCTGCCGGTGCAGTTGGTCCGCAGGCAAGGGGATGAAGTTTTGCTGCGGGGTGACGGGCTTGAGGGGCGCGAAGTTGTCATTGGACGCACGCCTCTGCTGGGGTCCGGCGTGCGCGTAAGACCGTTGCGCGTAGAAGCCGGGGCGGATCCAGACATGGTTGAGCTAAGCCCATCGAAGCGGGCCGCACTGGTGGCCCAGATCGAGGCCAGCGAGACAATGCCGCAGGACGAGAAATCACAGCTTCTGGGCCAATTGCAGGAAGCGCGCGTGCCGGCCTCGTTGGTGCGTCGCCTTGAAACCAAGGCCGGGGGCTAGGCGCCATGATGCGCGAGATACCCGGCGCAGCGGGCGGCATTCTCAGTTACTTCACGCGCCATCGGACCGTTGCCAATCTACTGTTGTTGGTCATGCTGGTTCTGGGCGCGGCGGCCATTCCCAACATGCGGGCGCAGTTCTTTCCCGATGTGGTCTTGGAGCGCGTGGATGTCACCGTTTCGTGGGACGGTGCCGGGCCGGAGGACATGGATGCCGGCATTGTACAGTTGCTGGAGCCTGCACTGCTGGCCGTTGAAGGGGTGACCAGTACCGAGGCTAGCTCCCATCCGGGTTGGACCCGTGTCAGGCTGGAGTTCGAGCCAAACTGGGACATGTCCCGCGCGGTCGAGGAAGTCAGAACCGCCGTAGACGGTGTGTCGGACCTGCCGGAAGGGTCAGAAGAGCCCGAAATCAAACGCGGTGCCTGGCGTGACCGCGTAACGGATCTTGTCGTCAGCGGTCCCATTGATACCAATCAATTGGCGAAGATGACGGACGAGTTGATCAATCGTCTTTTCACTGCAGGTGTGACCCGTACGACCATCCGGGGCATTGCGGCACCACAGATCATCGTTGAAGTCACGACCGCGCAGTTGATTATCAATGACATCTCCATGGCAGATATCGCCGCGGCGATTGAGTCCGAAGTAAATACCGATCCTGCCGGAGCAGTGGAGGGCGCCGGTGCGCGTATACGGGCGGGAACAGAAAAACGCACACCCGAGCAAATCGAAGGTATTGCGCTAAGGACAAATACAGATGGATCGAAACTGAAGGTCGGCGATATCGCGACGATTCGGGTCGAAGGGGTTACACGGCAACGAAGCTATTTTGTTGGCGATGATCCAGCTATGTCGATCCAAGTTGACCGGTCAAACCAGGGCGATGCTATCGAAATCCAGCACACGGTTGAAGATGTCGCCCGCGAGATGCAGGCCAGTGTGCCCGAAGGTGTGAAGATCGAGTTGATCCGTACCCGGGCCCAGGCCATCACCGACCGGCTGAACATTCTTGTCGACAATGGGCTGATGGGATTGGGCCTCGTGGTCTGCCTGCTGTTCCTGTTCCTGAATGCCCGCATTGCCTTCTGGGTTGCTGCGGGTATTCCCGTGGCCATGTCGGCTGCCATTGCGCTGATGTATCTTGGTGGGTTGTCGTTGAACATGGTCTCGCTGTTTGGCCTGATCATTACCCTCGGTATCGTGGTGGATGATGCCATCGTGGTGGGCGAACACGCCGATTTCCGAGCCCGTCGTCTGGGCGAGCCGCCTGTGGTAGCCGCTGAACGTGCCGCCCGGAGGATGGCGATGCCAGTTCTGGCGGCGACCGTCACGACGGTGATTGCGTTCTTTGGTCTGACCCTGGTGGGTGGTCGGTTCGGAGAGCTTATCCGCGATATTCCGTTCACGGTGATTGCGGTTCTTATTGCGTCGCTGGTTGAATGCTTTCTTATTCTGCCCAACCATATGGCGCACGCGATTGCGCATTCTGCCAAGGAACACTGGTACGATCTACCGAACCGTGTCGTAAACCGGGGCTTCCGCTGGGTGCGGGACCACTTGTTCCGTCCGTTGATCGCCTGGGTAATCTGGGCGCGATACGTTGTTGTGGCTTTGATGATCGCTATTCTGGCCAGTCAGGTTGCGTTGTTCATCCGTGGCGATGTGAACTGGCGATTTTTCAACGCGCCTGAACGTAGCTCAGTCAGTGGCGGGTTCATCATGCGCGAAGGCTCGACTCGGTCGGATACGCTGGAAATGATGCGCATTTTGCAGGACGCCACCGACGAGCTGGGCCAGATTTATGAAGAACGCTATGGCCAGAATCCGATTGAATTTGTTCTGGCCGAGGTCGGGGGCACCGCGGGCCGTGGATTGGCGGCGGCAGACGGCAAAGACGGCAGCGTGCTGGGCGGGATTTCGATCGAATTGATTGATGCCGACCTGCGGCCCTATTCCAGTTTTGAGTTTGTGGGCGAATTGCAGGACTTCGTTCCACGGCACCCGAATGTCGAAGTGTTGACTTTCCGGGGCTGGCGGTCCGGCCCCGGCGGCGACGCCATTGACGTACAATTCTATGGTTCTGACGTGAATGTCCTGAAGGCGGCGTCAGAAGATCTGAAGACCGCATTGTCGAAATTCCCCGAGGTTTCGGCGCTGGAAGACACTCTGGCCTATGACAAGGAAGAGTTCATTCTGGATCTTACGGCACAGGGGCAGGCCCTGGGCTTTCGGATCGAAACGCTGGGCCGCGCGTTGCGCAACCGCCTGAACGGGATCGAGGCCGCCACCTTCCCCGATGGCCCGCGCAGCACTGAAATTCGGGTTGAATTGCCTGAGGGCGAGTTGACTGCAGACTTCCTTGAACGCACCCTTATGCGTTCGCCTGATGGGGTTTATGTGCCGCTGGCTGACATCGTTTCCGTCGAACGCAAAACCGGGTTTTCCGTCGTCCGGCGCGAGAATGGCCTCAGGGTGGTTTCGGTCACAGGTGATATTTCCGAGGACGACCCGGCGCGTGCGGCTGAAATCGAACGCATCATGCAGGACGAAATCCTGCCCAACATTGCCGCCGAACGTCAGGTCGAATGGCGTATGTCGGGTCTGAGCGAGCAGGAGAACGAATTCCTGGCCGAAGCGCGCACCGGGCTGATCCTGTGTCTGACCGGAATCTACCTTGTTCTGGCCTGGGTGTTTGCAAGTTGGTCGAGGCCGTTGGTGGTCATGGCGATCATCCCCTTTGGCCTCGTTGGGGCGATCTGGGGTCATTACATCTGGGATGTTCCGCTTAGCATGTTCACGGTGGTTGGATTGCTTGGAATGACCGGTATCATAATCAACGACTCGATTGTTCTGGTGACAACGATAGATGGGTATCAGCAGGACCGGGGTCTGGTGCCGTCAATTGTCGAGGGCACAGCCGACAGGTTGCGGCCCGTAATGCTGACCACGCTGACCACGGTTCTTGGACTTGCGCCGCTGCTTTATGAGGGATCGCAGCAGGCGCAGTTCCTTAAGCCGACCGTGATCACTCTGGTCTATGGGCTAGGATTTGGGATGTTGCTGGTCCTGATCCTCGTGCCTGCCCTGCTGGCGATCCTGAACGATTTTGCGCGTCCGATGACCGCCATGCGCCGCGCCGCGCGCGCGCCAGATCGGGTGGTTCGGGTGGCATTGATAAGCACAGGCGCTGTATTGGCGATTTGGTTTGGTTTGACGATGGTCTGGCCCGCTGTCACCGGCGCGCCGCTTGGAGTGTTGCAGGGTCTTTACCCCGGTGCAGAAGGAATTGCAGCTTTGCAATTGGGGCTGGGCGCATTTCTGGCCGGGGCCGTGCCGATTCTGGGACTAAGCGTATTGTTGTCCGGATTGCTCTACGGGCGGCTCAGCCGGTCAGCAGGTGTTTAACCCGCGCACAAAGCATATTCCATAAGATCGACAACCCGTGCGCTCGTCGGCAGGTCGCCCTTGCGTATCTGGTCAATCGGAAACCAACGTGCATCCAGCGCATCATCACCGGCCTTGGGCGTGCCTGAGAGATACTGGCAGGCAACACCGACCAGAAGATAATGAGACAAGACCTGACCTTGTGGATCGCTTCGCAGCAAGTCCAGATTTTTCAGGTAGTGCAACGGCTCTGCGATCACCGAGGTTTCCTCCTGCAACTCACGTTGCGCGGCTTTCAGAACGGTTTCACCCCATTCCACATGGCCGCCCGGAAAGCCCCACAAACCGGCATCTGGCTGTTTGCTGCGTTGCACCAGAAGAACCTGATCCTGATGCAGAACAACTGCCAAGGCACCGATCTTAGGAGTTCGGGTCACAAGCTCAGCCCGCGCTGCAGCCCAGAATATCGACCGCGTGATTGGCACCCAGAACGGTGATCCGAATCTCGGACCGGTCCAACGCAAACGGCGCGCCTGATGCGTTTACGATTTCGGATTGTGCCACCAACGTATCGCCTTCGCGCTGTGAGACCGGCTGCGAGGCCCAGAGAACAGGATTTCCCGGCTCGATCACAGCGACTTCGCGCCCCCCTGCAGAGGGCATCGTCACCCGAGCCTCGATCTGTATTCCGTCCTGCGTCGGAGTTAGGTTACAGGTGGCTTTGCTCACCCGGGCTTCTTGTGCTGAGTAGGGGCGTTGCGCCATAGCCGCAGCAATTGCGGGGTTGCGACCGGCATCACCGTCCAGCGTGTGGTCAAAATCCAGACGTTCGGGGATGCACACGTCCTTGCAAACGCCCAGGTCCATCTCACCTTGCAGGCGGACGGGTTTCGCAGGGTTTCGCGGTGTAATTTCAATCGGCAGGATCAGCTGGTTTTCATAGCCGATCGACTGCAAGCCATTCTGGTCAAAAATCTCGGGCGCGGGCCAGGTGATGTCCACATGTCCAACGTTGCTTGAGCGTTTCCAATCGAACTGGGGTGGGATGCCCGCATCACCGGGCGCCCGCCAATAGGTTTTCCAGCCGTCCTTCAGGGTCAGCTTCAACGCGCTCAGATAGGTGCCGTTTGCGGTTCGACCGCCATCCAGAACATCCAGTTGCACCACTCCATCCAAACTCTGCGCGGTGGCAGGAGAGGATAGGGTCAGGCAAGCAAACGCAACGGCGGCTGTGGATTTGATCGACATCTTCATACACCATACATGCGCGGGCTGGGGCCGGATTCCAAGTCACGATCCGGTCACTGCAATGAAATCTGTCGAATTACCCGTTGTTCTCTTGCAAACACAGGGGTGGCGGGGCCATTGTTGACGTAATTGAGAAAGAGATGGCGGCCCATGGATCTGACCGGAAAACTGTTGATTGCGATGCCCGGTATGGGCGATCCGCGGTTCGACCATTCGGTGGTTTATATGTGCAGCTATGGCGATGACGGCGCGATGGGGCTGATCATCAACAAACCCTCGGACCTGCGAATAAAGACTTTGCTTAGCCAATTGGACATCGCGTGTCGTATTCCGGTTGTTGGCGAGCGATTGGTTCATTTTGGGGGTCCCGTCGAAATGTCGCGCGGCTTTGTTCTGCACAGCGCCGACTATGAAGCTAACCTTCATTCGATGCAGATTTCGGAAGAATTCAGCATGACTGCCACACTGGATGTTCTGGAAGACCTTGCTTCGGGGACAGGGCCACTGAATTCGATGTTGGCGCTGGGCTATTCCGGCTGGGGTCCGGGGCAGCTGGAAGATGAAATCGCCATGAATGGCTGGCTGACCACCGAAGCAACATCAAAGCTGGTCTTTGACGTGCCCGATGATGAGAAATGGGAAGCCGCTTTGGCCACTTTGGGCGTGGACCCTTTGACTTTGTCCGCCAGTGCAGGTCGCGCCTGATCAGCTGTCACGTGGCGCTGCAGCGCGGCGCAATCGGTCGTTGATGGCCGCACCAAGCCCGGCATCTGGAATCGGAGAAACCGCAATCGGTCGCCCGGACTTGTTCAGCTCATGCAGGGATGCAAAGAGGTTTGCAGCGGCCTCGGTCAGGTTGGCGTTCACGGACAGGTTCAGATCACAATCCACCGGTCCAAAGCCCAGCAAGACCTCCTCGCCGTGACGCGACGCGGCATTCAGGCGGACCGGCGCATCCGGCGCGTAATGCGATTGAAGCTGACCCGGAGCAGTCAGAAGATCACCGGACTGATGCACGTGCAGATGCACCCCCAGTTCCTGTTCGATCTGTTCCAGAGCGACCCCGCCGGGACGCAGCAAGGTAGGTTCTCCGGCCAGTCCGACGATGGTGGATTCCAGCCCGACGCCGCACGGTCCGGCATCTAAAACTGCAGCGATCTTGCCACCCAGGCCCGCCCATACATGATCGGCTGTTGTGGGGCTGATCAGACCTGACGGATTTGCCGAAGGCGCAGCGACCGGCCCATCAAACGCAGCCAACAAAGCTCGTGCGGTGGGATGCGCGGGTACGCGAACCGCCAACGTGTCCAACCCCGCCGTTACAAGCGCGGATATTCCGTGCCCTTCGCGTAGTGGCAGAACAAGTGTTAGTGGACCGGGCCAGAAAGCTTGAGCCAATTGCTCGGCCTGATCTGACCATTGCACAAACCTTTGCGCTGCACTGACCGAGGCGACATGGGCGATCAGCGGGTTGAAGCTGGGCCGACCCTTGGCCTCGTAAATCGACGCGACCGCCTGGCCATTGCGCGCATCGCCGCCCAGTCCATAGACTGTCTCGGTCGGCAGGGCGACCAGAAGGCCCTGACGCAGCAAGTCCGCCGCCCGTTCGATTCCGTCGGGATTCGCCGTCAATTCCTGAGTGCCGGATGAGATCATATCTGGTGACGCCGCGTTTTGGTTGCCTGAAATATTTGGAAGAGTACGTAATCGGTTCAGACCAACACGCTTACCGGCGCTTGCGTTTGATTCCAAGCCCGCCGATGTATTCTGATCCTCTAGACGTTCGAGAGTTGTCATGCCCTACCGCGCCCCAATCTCTGATTATCAATTTCTGCTGGACCATGTGGTCGGGTTCGATCAGGTCGCCGCCACAAAAACATTCGCGGATGCCAGCGCGGATGTGGTGAGCGCCATACTGTCTGAGGCTGGCAGGATGTGCGAAGAGGTACTGGCCCCGTTGCAACGCGCCGGTGATCTGGAGCCTGCGCGGCTTGAGAATGGTGTGCTGCGCAGCTCTCCGGGATACGCTGGCGGTTGGAAAGCGATTGCCGAAGGTGGCTGGGTCGGGATCAGCGCCGATCCTCAACATGGCGGTATGGGCCTGCCGATGACTGTCACCACTGCTGTGAACGAGATGATGAGCGCCTCGTGCCTGTCGTTGCAACTGGCACCGCTGATGGCACAGGGCCAGATTGAAGCGTTGGAGCATCACGCCAGCGACGAATTGAAGGCGCTGTATCTGCCAAAGATGATCTCTGGCGAATGGTCGGCCACCATGAACCTGACCGAGGCTCAGGCCGGATCGGATGTGGGTGCGCTGACGTCGAAGGCTGAACCGAACGGGGACGGCACATATTCGGTAACCGGGCAGAAGATTTTCATTTCCTGGGGCGACAACGACTTTGCCGAGAATATTTGCCATCTGGTTCTGGCGCGATTGCCCGATGGGGTACCCGGCACAAAGGGTATTTCGTTGTTCCTGGTGCCGAAATACATCCCGGATGCGGATGGCAATCCGGGCGTGGCCAATGATCTGAAAGTGGTTTCGGTTGAGCATAAAATGGGGCTGCACGGCTCACCCACCTGTGTGATGCAATATGACGGGGCCAAAGGCTGGCTCGTCGGCGCGGAACACGGTGGCATGGCTGCGATGTTTACCATGATGAACAATGCGCGTCTGGGTGTTGGCGGTCAGGGTGTTGGCGTTGCGGAAGGCGCTTATCAGCACGCATTGGCCTATGCGATGGACCGCAAACAGGGCAGGACGCCCTCGGGTACGATCATAGATCACGCCGACGTGCGCCGCATGATCATGGATATGCGGGCTGACATATTTGCGGCGCGCGCGATATTGCTGGCCAACGCAACCGCAATTGATATGGCGAAAGCAACTGACGACGCCGATTGGGCTGCGCGTGCGGCGTTGCTGACGCCAATCGCCAAGTCCTTCGGCGCGCGCACCGGTATTCGTGTGGCAGAAACCGGGGTGCAGGTGCATGGCGGCATGGGGTTCATTGAAGAAACCGGCGCGGCCCAGTATTCGCGCGATGTACGCGTCACGGCGATTTATGAAGGCACCGACGGCATTCAGGCCATGGACCTTGTTGCACGCAAGATGATGGACGGGGGCGAGGCCGCATCGAACCTTCTGGACGAGATCGAAGATCAGGCCGAGCGCGCCCGGGCAACAATGCCCGATTTGGCCGGTCCGGTCTGGGAAGCCAGCGAGACCCTGCGCGAAGCGACCGAGTGGCTGGTGGCGCAGAGTGATATGAATGACCGCTTTGCAGGCGCAACAGCTTATTTGCAGGCGTTTGCCCGGGTGTTGGGCGGGCATTACCACCTGACCGCAGCTCTGGCCGATCCGGATGGACCACGGGCCAAGTTGGCGCGATACTATATCTACGCCTTGTTGCCGGAACATTCGGGTCTTCTGGCGCGGGTGCAAAGCGGGGCGGATAGTCTGTTCGCGCTCAGCCTGGATGAGTTGGCCGCCTGATGGACGGGGATCGCGTTTTGGGAATCAGATATCCGTGGGACGAACCTCCCGCGACAGGCGAAGCCATCCAGATTGCCGAGGGGGTTTTGTGGATGCGTCTATCCCTGCCGATGGCTCTGGATCACGTCAATATCTACGCTCTGGATGACGGCGACAGTTGGACGGTGATCGACACCGGCCTGTCTTCGAACAAGACGCGGCGCATCTGGGAAACCCTGATGGGTGGCCCTTTGGCAGGCAAGCCAATCAGACGGGTGATCGTGACCCACCACCATCCCGATCATGTCGGCAATGCCGGATGGTTTCAGTCGGAACACGGGGCGGAGCTGGTCACAAGTCGCACTTCGTGGCTGTTTGCCCGGATGCTTACGCTGGATGTTCAGGAAACCTGGCCGCAGGAGACCTTGGATTTCTATCTCAGCGCGGGTATGGCGCCCGAGGTGCTGACCGCACGGATGAACGATCGCCCCTTCAATTTTGCCGATACGGTCTATCCCATGCCGCTGGGCTTTACGCGCATACAGCAGGGCGACGTGATCCGCATGGGCGGGCGGGACTGGGATGTGCATATGGGCAATGGCCACGCCCCGGAACACGCCACTTTCTGGAGCCGCGACGACAATCTGGTCCTTAGTGGCGATCAGATCCTCAGCTCGATCAGCCCTAATTTGGGTGTCTATGCAACCGAGCCCATGGCCGATCCGGTTTCGGCCTGGATGGAGGCGTGCGAGCGACTTCAGACACTGGCCCGGCCTGATCATCTGGTACTGGGTGGGCATAAGCTGCCCTTTACCGGACTACCGCTGCGCATGAAGCAGTTGATCGAGAATCACCATAGCGCGTTGGAGCGTCTGCTGGACCATCTGGACGAACCCAAAGCTGCGGCCGACTGTTTCCTTCCACTGTTCAAGCGCACGATCCGCGAGGGCGAATACGGCCTCGCACTGGTCGAGGCGGTTGCACATATGAATCATCTCTACCACATTGACGCTGTGATCCGGACGCAGCGCGCGGACGGGGCTTGGCTGTATCAGCGCAAAGGGTAGAAAAGAATGCAGGACCAGATTGAAACCTCGGCCGAGGCCGCCGAAGCCGCCGCCTTGCCACGATGCCATGAGGTTCATGCCGATCCAAATGCTGAATCCGGCACTAAAACCCTGCCTGAGCCATTGAACAAGCCGGTTGAAACCAAAAGCCCCGCCCAATGGGCGTATGAGCGACTGATCATGTACATCCAGAACTTTGAAAAGACGCTGGATGGCGACCACGAGGTCGCAATGGGCTTTACCGGTGGGGATGCCGGCGTGATGCGGATCGAAGGCATGGGATATTTCGACCCCGATATGATCACGTTCTATGGTTCGGACGGGGCAGGGGCCCGCACGCAATTGGTGCAACATGTCAGCCAGTTGAACGTGATGCTGCGCGCATTGCCCAAATCGGTTGAAGACAAACCCGCCAACCGTATCGGGTTCCGTTTGGCGGCCGATCTGGAAGACAGCTGACTTGCAATTCACGCTTGCGCGCCTTTGAATGAATGCATCATTTCGGAGGCCACAGCGTGAGCAGATTTTTTCAAGCCGTTTCACATGCCTATGCCGGGGCATGGGCCCGGCGTACAGTCTTTGTCCCGATCTATATTGCGGTGCGCCTGCTGCTGATGGCGTTGATTGCGCCGGGTGTCGCAGTGGCGGTCAACCTGGCTGTGTCTTTGTCGGATCAGACGGCGCTGACGGATCAGGACATTGCAATGTTCCTGCTGTCTCCGGCCGGGTTCATCGCGGGTATCGCAGTGCTCAGCCTGTTTTTGCTGGCTGAGGTCTTTGTGTTCTCGGTTATGGCCGGGTCCTTGCGCATGGGCGAAAGCGACCCTTGGCGCGCTGGAAGCGCGGCGCTCGCATTGAACCTGTCCCGCTTTCCGGCGCTGTTTGGGTTTGCGGTGCGGTTTATTCTACGCGTCTTGCTGCTTGCCCTGCCATTTGTGGCCGTTGCAGGGCTGATCGCTTGGTGGACGTTGACGGAATATGACATCAACTACTACCTGACCTTCCATCCGCCCGCCTTTCAGGTGGCGGTGGTCCTCATCGGATTGGTGGTTCTGGCGTTGGCTTGGGTTTTGATCCGGCGTCTGTCCGGTTGGGCGCTGGCGCTGCATCTGGTGCTGTTTGAAGGTGCGTCGCCTCGAGTGGCTTTCTCGCAAAGCGAGCAGAGGATGGAAGGTCAGCGTGGGCGATTGAAGGTCGAACTTGCCCTGTGGCTGGCGACGCGGCTTGTTATTGCGGCTTTGATCGCAGGGGTGGCCAGTCTTTTGTTTGCGCTGGTACCGATACAGGAAGGCGGCAGCCTAAAGCTTGCCTTGATCTTTAGCCTAATCATCGCAGGGCTTTGGTCTTTGGCGGGGTTGGTTCTGGCGGCGACTGCGTTGGGCGCACTTGCCGTTTTGCTGGATGGGTTTTTTGATTCAGACGCCAAGGAAGTTGCTCACCCTGAACCCAGGAAAATCCGCGCGCCCGTGTTTGTAACTGTCGCAGCGGCTCTGGCCGCATTGGGTATTGGCCTTTGGTTCGGGCAGGGCCTGCTGGAACGTGTGCAGGCGCCGGATCATGCCGAGGTGATCGGCCACCGGGGCGCTGCGGCCATACGGCCGGAAAACACCATGGCCGCAGTTCTGAAAGCCATTGAGGATGGCGCGGATTGGGTCGAGATCGACGTGCAGGAAACGGCAGATGATGTGGTCATCGTGGCCCATGACAGCGACTTCATGAAGCTGGCTGGCGTCAACCTGAAGGTCTGGGACGCCACCATGGAGGACGTGGCTGACATCGATATTGGCAGCTGGTTCGGGCCGGAATATGCCTCGGAACGCACACCGACCCTGCGCGAGGTGCTGGAAGCGGCCAAAGGCAAATCCAAGGTTCTGATTGAACTGAAATATTATGGTCACGATGTCGATCTGGAAAATCGGGTGATCAACCTGGTGGAAGAGCTGGGGATGCAGGATGAAATTGCCACAATGTCGCTGAAATACCCAGCCGTGCAAAAGATGAAAAAGCTGCGCCCCGACTGGCGGTCTGGCGTGTTGGCGGCCACTGCCGTTGGGGACCTGTCGGGCCTGGAAGGTGAATTCGTCGCGGTCAATGCAGGGATGGTGACACCGGGGCTGATCCGAAAGGTGCAGGACGCGGACAAGGATATCTATGTCTGGACGGTGAATGACCCGTTGCAGATGTCCAAAATGGCCTCGATGGGTGTAGACGGGTTGATCACCGACCGCCCGGCCATGGCTAACGAAGTTCTGCGCGTGCGTGCTGAAATGGGGCCAGGTGAGCGATTGTTGCTGTGGCTGGCAACAACGTTTGGATTGCAGGTCGATACCGAGGCAATGCGTGATGAAAGCCCTTAATTTAGCATTATTCGTATCATTGCTGCCGCTGCCTGCCTTGTCTCAGGATCTGATGCGCAGTTTTGAGTTGCCGTCGCACCGTGCCCTTGTGGACCAAAGTCTAAGCGCCGAATTGACCGCGTTTGAAACCGACGGCTGTTCGGGCGGACTTTCGGCCAGTTGGCGCTGGGTCGCCAAGCAGTTCCCCCAAGTCGGCGAGCTGTATGAAGAGCACCCGCCATGGGAATATTGTTGCGTGACCCATGACCAAGCCTATCACAACGCGGGCGGCGCGGTGACGGCAGAGGAAAGCTATGACGCGCGTCTTGCAGCGGATGATGCCCTGCATGCTTGTGTGGTGGAACACGGAAATCGTTACGCTGAAGATTATGCCGAGCGTTACGAGATGACACCCAAGCAAATCCGTGACGTGCACGCGATCACTGCGGATGCGATGTATGGCGCCGTTCGATTCGGCGGTGGGCCATGCAGCGGCTTGCCGTGGCGGTGGGGGTTTGGGTATCCGGGGTGCTCGATCCTCAGGTAAGTATACCCTGCGCGCGAATGACGTGGTGACAGGCGTCTGGTTTTCTATTATCCAACAGATCAAACACGCGAACTGGGATTCTGAGACTCATGGCTGAACACAAGCACGGCGAAATGGACATCACCGTCCAAACCAAAACTTTCAACGGTTTCATCAAAGCCACCACATGGTGCGTGGTTGCGATTGCCTTTTTGTGCCTGTTCCTGGCGGTCTTCGCCTCCTAAACAAATCGGGGGCAACTTTGCTCAGGATTTTGATCGCCTGCCTTTTGGTAGCAACCGTTGCGGGCTGTGCGGGCTCTAATCGTCCGCAAGCCGATCAGGCGGAGATTGTCTCGAGGTCTTATAGCGATCCCGGGCCGTCCACGCTGACGCTGTACACAATGATCAATACGCGCACCGGTTCTGGCGCGCACACCTCTTTGATGATTGGCGCAAGCGAACGTGTGATCTTTGATCCGGCGGGGTCGTTTCGAGCTGATGTCGTCCCTTTGAGGAACGATGTTCTTTACGGAATAACACCGGCTGTTGAACGCGCGTATCGAAGTTCACATGCTCGCGAGAGCCATTATGCGCGCATCCAGACGCTGATTGTCACGCCGCAGCAGGCAGAGATAGCGTATCAACTTGCCAAGCAGAGCGGTCCGGTTTCCAGCGCGTTTTGCGCGAATTCAACGGCCCGTCTGTTGCAGCAAGTTCCCGGATTTGAACAGATCGATGTCACTTTCAGCCCGGTAAAACTTTCCGATCAATTTGGGCAGATTCCAGGTGTCGTAACGCAGGAATATCGCGAAAATGACGATGCCGATCTGCAAAAAGGGTTGGCTGCAAACAACGCGCTTCTCAATCAGTTGGACGCAGGTTCAAGTCAGTAGATAGAGCAGTCCGTAAAGCGTGGCGGCCCCTGAAAAGATAGCCGCCAGGACGTTCTTGCTGATCAGACCCACAAGCAACGCAACCGCCGCCGCCGACATTCGGGGGATATCCGGTTGCCCGCCGGTCGCAGAAGGCCACACCACCAATGGTGTGATCAGTGCGGGTATAATCGCAACAGCCGTATAACGCAGATGCCGCAGCAGCCAGGGCGGCATAGGGCGATCGCCCACAAGCCCGATAAAGGTAAAGCGCAGTGCGTAACTGCCCACTGCCAGGCCCACAATAATGATCCACATGGTGGTCGGGTCGATCTGGGTCATGACGGCGACCTCCGTTCCAGCATCAGTTCGGCTTGTGCACCGGCCATCATCCCGGCCATCCCGGCAATCAACAGACCCAGATTGTACGGCACACCCACCGTCAGAAGCGCGACGACTATGGCGACCAGGGCCGCAATTACATGTGCCAGGGTGCGCATCATCGGACCGACCATGGCCAGAAAAGTAATCGGCAGAGCAAAATCCAACGCCCAGCTTTCCGGGATTTGTGCCCCTAGGACAGCGCCGATGATGGTCGCCAAGATCCAAAGCGGCGTGATCGGTGTAACCGAGCCGAAAAAATATGCCATGCGCTGTGGGATCGTCAGGTCAGGTTCTTTCTCGAACCGCACAATCGAACAGGCATAAGACTGATCGACGATCAGGTAGGCGGCACAGGCGCGCTGCCAAAGTGGGGCCGCACCCAGATAGGGCGTGAGCGACGCGGAATACATCGCGACCCTCAGGTTCACGGCCAGTGCCGAGATCAACACGATTATTGTTGGAGTTTGATCCTGTAAAAGTTGCAGCGCCGTGAACTGGGCGGCTCCGGCAAAAACGGTGGCCGAAAAGGCGATGGTTTGAACAATATCCAACCCGGCTTCGGTCGCGAAAACGCCGAACAACAGGCCAAAAGGGACAGCGACAAAGACAAAAGGCGTCCCGTCCCGAAAACCTTTCCAGAAGTATGACTTGGATGTGGCAGCGGCCATGGCTAAATCCTATGGTGACGCCAGCAGCAGTAACTGTCTTGGGAAGGGGTTGCAATTGGCCACGAAATTCGACCTGTCGGACTATCTTATCGCCCCTGATCCGGGCGCTGCTCGCCTGACCCGAGCGGTCGAGGGCACAGACCAGAACGGCGAGGCCAGCCAGATCTCGGTGGTCGAAGAACGCCCGTTGACGATTTTCCTCAATTCCCAGGAAATCGTGACGGCGATGACAATCGGCGACTATCCCGAATATCTGGCGCTGGGCTTTCTGCGCAACCAGGGGATGCTGTTGGCGGATGATGAGATTACCCGCGTGGACTACGACGACGATCTTGAGACCGTTGTTGTGCGAACAGCGCGTGAGACATCGTATGAGGACAAGCTGAAGAAAAAGACACGCACCAGTGGGTGCGCCGTTGGAACGGTGTTCGGCGACATGATGGAGGGGCTTGAGGACGTGCAATTGCCGCAGGTTCAGGTGCGGACCTCATGGCTCTACGATCTGGCATCCAAGATCAATCGCACGCCGTCGCTGTATCTTGAGGCGGGCGCAATTCACGGCACGGTCCTGTGCCGCGAAAACCGCCCGCTGGTCTATATGGAGGATGTGGGCCGCCACAACGCCGTTGACAAGATCGCAGGTTGGATGTTGTCCGAAGGCGAAGGTGCGGCGGACAAGATCCTTTACACCACCGGTCGCCTGACATCCGAGATGGTGATCAAAACGGCTATGATGGGTATCCCTGTATTAGCGTCTCGTTCGGGTTTCACCGCTTGGGGCGTCGAGATCGCGCGCGAGGTTGGCCTGACCCTAATCGGCCGGATGCGCGGACAGCGCTTTGTCTGCCTGTCGGGCGAGGACCGCCTGCTGCGCGACGTGGACCCGTCAACCGTAGCGGTCGAGGAAAAAAAACATCGTCGGAAGAGTGCCAATGAGTGATAAGATAAAAAAACCTCTGGGCATCATCCTCGCAGGAGGACAGGCGACCCGGATGGGCGGCGGTGACAAGGGCCTGTTGCAGATCGATGGGCAAAGCTTGATCTCTCATGTGATCGAACGCCTGTCCCCACAGGTCAGTGGGCTGGCTCTGAATGCCAATGGCGACCCCGAGCGGTTTTCCGACCTGAACCTGACTGTGCTTCCTGACACAATCGAAGGGTTCGCGGGGCCTTTGGCCGGGGTGCTGGCCGGGCTCGATTGGGCGGCAGAACAAGGCGCGGGCAGCATTGTGACCGCTGCTGCTGACACGCCGTTCTTCCCACGCGATTTAGTGGTGCGATTGCAAGATGCGGCAGAGGGGCAGGTGCACCCTCTGGTTTTGGCGACGACTCCGCGCACCGGCGACGAGGCGCTGAAATCTGGCGGCGGCAAACGGGTCAACCGGCATCCGACCTTTGGCCTCTGGCCAGTCGCGCTGCGCGATGATCTGCGAGCGGCGCTGACGGATGGGCTGCGCAAGGTGGTGCTGTGGACCGATAAACATGATGGGCGAGAGGCTTTGTTCGATGCCGACCCGTTTGACCCGTTCTTCAACGTCAATACGCCCGAAGATCTGGATCGCGCCCGAACATTGTTGGAGCAGGCATGAGGGTCTTTGGCGTCACTGGCTGGAAGAATGCTGGCAAAACCGGACTGATGGAACGGCTGGTGGCCGAGATCACAGGCCGGGGCTTTACGGTGTCGACTGTCAAACATGCGCATCACAGTGTCGATGTGGATCAACCCGGCACCGACAGTCATCGCCACCGCATGGCTGGGGCCAGCGAAGTGCTGCTTGCCTCAGGTCAGCGAATTGCCGTGATGCAAGAGCTGCGCGGCACGCCAGAGCCACCTTTGGCCGATCTTTTGGCCCGGCTTTCACCGGTTGATCTGGTGCTTATTGAAGGTTTCAAGCGCGAAGATCACCCAAAGGTCGAAGCTTTCCGCGCTGTGGCGGGCCATGCGCTTATGGCCCCCGAGAACGCGACCATTAGGGCAGTGGCCAGTGACATTCCGCTGGACTTGGATCGCCCGGTTCTTGATCTGAATGACACGGCAGCGATCGCGGACTTCATCCTGAAAGAGGTCGGTTTGTGAGCTTGTTCCAGACCTTTGCCATGGTGGATTGGTCTGGTGGAAACGACACCGGGCCGACCCCGCGCAAAGATGCAATTTGGGCCTGTACTGCGCGCGAAGGGCACGTTTTGCAGCCTGAATACCAGCGCAACAGGATGGTCGCCGAAAAGTGGCTTGAGGCTCTGATCCGTACCGAGCTTGAGGTCGGTCGTCGCCTGTTTTTGGGGTTTGATTTCCCGTTTGGCTATCCGGCAGGGTTTGCCCGGGCGATGACGAGTGCAGACGATCCACTGGCTTTGTGGGATTGGTTCGAAGGGCATGTCGAGGACACACCCAAGGCGAACAACCGTTTTGATCTGGCAGGCCGGATTAACCTGAAGTTTGGCGGAAAAGGCCCGTTCTGGATGAACGGTTTGCGTCGTGACATCAATGGTCTGCCGCGCAGGAAAACCGACTATTCCAACCCTTTCCCGGACCGTCGCGTTGTAGAAACCCTGGCCAAGGGCAGCTTCACCTGCTGGCAGATGGCAGGTGCGGGGGCTGTTGGCGGGCAGGTGATGATGGGGCTGCCGGTTCTGAACCGCCTCCGCCGTCGGTTTGCGGGGAAGATCGCGGTCTGGCCGTTTGAGCCATTGGACAAACCGGTTGCCTTTGTAGAGATCTGGCCGTCTCTGACCCTTGGAGCGTCGCCAGCGGGGCAGATCAAGGATGCCTGGCAGGTCGAACAGGTCGCCTTGACTCTGTCACGTTTGACAGAGCAGGAGTTGGATGCGCAATTGAATGTCTCAGCGGCAGAGGAAGGTTGGATATTGGGTGTAGCTCAGGACAAGCCGAACATAGCCCCGTCGCCATTGCGAAACGATTGTTTCGCGTTGCCTGCCGGGGTGGAGTGGACACCTGTAGACGAGGCATTGGCCTATCTGCGCGACAGATTGCATCCGATCACGTCAGTGGAAACGCTTGAGCTGTCCAAGGCAAGTGGCCGCATTCTGGCCGAGGATGTGATCGCCCAACGCTCAAATCCGCCCCAGCCTAACACGGCAGTGGACGGGTTCGGGTTTGCGGGTCCCGTCCCGGATGGCACGCAGGTCATGCCGTTGATTGATGGGCGCGCGGCGGCGGGAATACCGTTTGACGGTTCAGTCCCCGAAGGTCGGGCTTTGCGTGTCCTGACGGGCGCAGCACTGCCTGATGGTGTGGATACGGTTATTCTGGAAGAGGATGTCACGGTCAAAGACGGGCATATTGCCTTCCGCGGTCCGCTGAAAAAAGGCGCGAACACGCGGCGCGCGGGTGAAGATGTGATGGCAGGTGATGTGGCTTTGCCCGCCGGGCGTCGGTTGACTCCTGCCGATCTCGCGTTGCTGTCTGCTGTGGGTATCGCGCAGGTGAATGTGCGTCAGCCGTTGTGTGTGGCGGTGGTCTCGACCGGTGATGAGTTGATCGAACCCGGAGAAAGCGCAGGTCCGGGACAGATTTTCGATGCCAACCGCCCGATGCTGCTTTCGTTGATCGAACGCATGGGATTTGTGCCTGTTGACATGGGGCGTGTTGCAGATAATCGGAATGCTTTGCGGGACCGGTTGGACCAAGCCTCAGCACAGGCTGATGTGATCCTGACCAGCGGAGGCGCATCAGCAGGCGATGAAGATCATGTGTCCGCCCTGTTGCAAGAGGCGGGGGCGATGCAGCACTGGCGGATCGCGTTAAAGCCGGGGCGCCCGCTGGCTTTGGGTTTGTGGGCAGGCGTGCCGGTGTTTGGCCTTCCGGGCAACCCGGTGGCTGCCATGGTCTGCACCCTGATCTTTGCACGCCCCGCTCTGGGCCTGATGTCGGGCGAAGGCTGGGCGGAACCGCAAGGGTTTGAGGTTCCGGCCGCCTTTGAGAAAAGCAAAAAACCTGGCCGCCGTGAATACCTGCGTGCAAAGGTGCGAAATGGGAGGGTCGAAGTGTTTCATTCGGAAGGCTCGGGCCGGATCAGCGGGCTCAGCTGGGCCGAAGGACTGGTTGAAATCGAAGATGGTGCGCGGCACATCAAACCGGGCGATACAGTGCGTTTCATTCCGTATGGGAGCTTTGGTATTTGACCATTGCGATTTCATCAGGCTTTGCTGATCACGAACGCTTGCATGCAGCGGCGCTGTTCTGGCAGGCGTTCTCGCCCAAGCTGTACAAGGTCATGGGGCCAGATGGAAAAGGTTTGGCTTTCTTTGAAATCGCTTTGAACCCGAATTTCGCGCTCGTCGCGCGAGATGAAACAGGCCGTATGTTGGGGCTGGCAGGGTTCAAAACGCGCGATGGCGGTTTGGCCGGTGGCAGTATGTCTGATCTTGCGGGAACCTATGGCTGGTTCGGGGCAGTGTGGCGCGCCTGCATATTAAGCCTGCTGGAACGTGAACTGAAACCGGGGGTATTTCAGATGGATGGCATATTTGTCGCCGCTGATGCCCGTGGCAAAGGTGTGGGTACGGCCCTTTTGAATGCTATTAAACAAGAGGCCAGAGGCCAGGGCATGTCAGAGGTTCAGCTGGATGTGATCGATACAAACCCGCGTGCACGCGCTTTGTACGAGCGCGAAGGATTCCGGCCAGTGGGTGAGGAAAAAACCGGGCCGCTCAAATACCTCTTCGGCTTTAGCAGCGCGACAAAGATGTCCTGGCCTGTGGAAACGTCCTAGTCGAAGGTTCCGGCCACACGGCCCAGCAACATAAAGGCCCTTGCAGTACGCGTTTCACCCAGCGCGCTCAGTTCTGCATCGCTTGCGGTGGGTTCGAACTCGGCCATCATCTTGTCGAAGCGACGCAAGAAGTGATGGGCTGCATCGCGGAAAATCGGGTCCTGTTTCATCCGTGCTGCGGTCAGCGCCAGCGAGGATCTGTCGCGCACGCCCCCCAACGCGGCAACCGCGCGACCACGTGTACCTTGGGCAAATTGGCGCCAGACTTCTGGCCGGGCCATATCGGGGCGCAGGTCATCCATATAGATGCCTTCCTGGCTGAGCAGCGTCAGAACATCCTGTGAGGCTTGTACAATTTGCGCTGTCTTTCGATCTTTTAGCGCCACACGCAGTGCATTGAACCCTTCGGTGTCATCCTGTGTTTCTGGAAAGTTCAGTGCGCGTAGAAAGACCGGGGTGCTGAGCGGCGGTGCGATCTCTTCCGCAGGCGTTCCCAGTTCCAGTGAGGTCTGATCGCCCGGAACGGGCGCTTGCCCCGATCTTGCAGTCGGAGCAGCGCGCTTGGTCGAGAACGTCGCCAGCGCATTTTCGGTTTTCCGGGTGGTCGCCGCGATCTCGTCCAGCTTTTTCGTCACCGCTGGCTCATAGGTACTAGAGGCCCGCTGTTGCTGCGCGACATACGCCTGCCGAATGGCATCAATCGCTGTTTGCAGCCGTGCGCTTTCTTCACGCATGACCCGGCTGGCACGCATTGCCGTGGCCGCAACCCAGATCATGGCCACGGGCATGAACACCGCCAGGAAGGTAACAATAAAGCCACCGTTTTGGCCCTGTTCCGGAAGCACCAGAAAAACGACCGACACCACCAGCCAGATCAGGCTGAGCACCAGTGCGGCAATCTCAATTTCAGTGACGGCCGACGCTTTCGGGCGATCATAAATGCCCAGCGAGGTCGGTTTTTCGGTTTCCGGGTCAGGATTGGGCGCGGACATTTCATGCGCTCCGGTTAGGTGTACTCGATACTCAGGATTTCATAAGAACGCACGCCACCGGGGGTACGCACTTCGACACTGTCCCCTTCCTCTTTACCAATCAGGGCACGAGCGATGGGGGATTTGATGTTCAGCAGGCCAGCTTCGATATTGGCTTCGTATTCGCCAACGATCTGCCAGGTCTTTTCCTCATCGGTGTCTTCGTCGACCAGAGTCACCTTTGCGCCAAACTTAACAGAACCGGACAGCTTTGCCGGGTCAATGACATCGGCCAGCGACAGGATACCTTCCAATTCCTTGATGCGGCCTTCGATGAAACCCTGCTTTTCACGTGCCGAGTGATATTCAGCGTTTTCCTTCAGGTCGCCCAGCTCGCGTGCCGAGGCAATCGCCTCGATGATCGCCGGGCGTTCAACGGATTTGAGGTTCTTCAGCTCAGCCGCAAGCGCGGCATTGCCCGCAGGCGTCATCGGGATCTTTTCCATACTCTCTACGTCCACGCATAAATTGAGTCGCCCCGCCGCACAGAAGCGTCGGGGCGAATATTAGGTTGGCAATTACCTGACCCAAATACCACGTGAATTGCAAGAGGTGACAGTGGTTACAGCGATCAATTCGCGACTTCGCGCCGTCGTGCGGATTTTGGGTGCGGTCTGTGGCGATGATCAGGGTGCCGAGACCTGTGCCATCGCTGGGAAGGGGCGTAAAGCCACATCATCTCAATCATATTGCACAACCTCGAATTCGATGCCGTTGTCGTCGCGGAAATAGAACCGACGCCCTGGTTCATAATCCGCGTGGTTGTGCGGCTCGAACCCAGCAGTTCGAACCTTGGCTTCGGTCGCATCGATATCTTCAACCAGAACGCCCACATGATTGAGGCCGCCAATGACATCATAGCTGCTTTCGCCCGAAGGTTTCGGTTCATCCGGTTTGTACAGCGCCAGGTAAGTATGGGCCGATCCGACATGAACCGTGTAACCACCTGCAATTGCGGGGCCTTCCCATCGGGTTTTCCAATCAAAGACCTGCTCCATCCAAGCGGCTGAAGCCTGCGGATCGCGGACTGTGAAATTTGTATGCTCAAGCGTTGCCATCATGGGATCTCCTGTTTTTAGGCTTGTCCCGACTCAAGCTAATTTCTAAACCTAACTTTAGGTCAAGGTATTTTTTGAGGATGTGATGGCTGTTTCAGAAGGGCTGGCAATCGGCGCATTGGCCCAGCGTACCGGGTTGGCAGTATCGGCTATCCGGTATTATGAGGCGCAGGGTTTGATATCGCCCTGGCGCAACTCGGGCGGGCAGCGGCGCTATCAGCGAGCCGACATTCGGCGGTTGAGCTTTGTGATGATTGCGCAGCAGTTCGGTTTGACCCTGCCGGAAATCCGCGAAGTGTTGTCGGTCCTGCCGGGAAACCGTACGCCGACACCGCAGGATTGGAAAGCCATCGGCGTTCAGCTTCGTGCCCATCTGGATCAACGAATCGATACGTTGACGCGGTTGCGCGACAATCTGGATGGGTGCATCGGATGCGGGTGTCTTAGCCTGCCGAAATGTGCGCTTTACAACCCCGATGACCGGGTAAAATCCAATGGTAGCGGTCCCAGGTATCTGATGGGGGACACACCAGAAGCTTGAAGTGTCGAATAGCGGCATTGTTACGCCGTGTTTCGATTGACCAAGGTCTTTGCAACCATGTAATCAGCCGTGAAACAAAATTGCGCCGACCACATGTAGAAAGCGCCAATTCGGAAAGTTAGCTAAGGAGCCCGCGATGGCCGAGATTGAACGCGAAGCGATGGAATACGATGTGGTGATCGTGGGTGCAGGCCCCGCGGGCCTGTCGGCGGCCATCCGTCTGAAACAGCTGGATGCCGACCTGAACGTCGTGGTTCTGGAAAAGGGCTCGGAAGTTGGCGCGCATATCCTGTCGGGTGCGGTGCTTGACCCCTGTGGTCTGGACGCGCTGATCCCGGACTGGAAGGAAAAAGGCGCTCCGCTGAACGTGCCCGTGCACGAAGACAACTTCTTCATGTTGGGTGAAGCGGGCAAACTGCGCATCCCCAACTTCCCGATGCCGCCGCTGATGAATAACCACGGCAACTACATCGTTTCGATGGGCAATGTCTGTCGCTGGATGGCAGAGCAGGCCGAAGAGCTTGGCGTTGAAATCTTCCCGGGAATGGCGTGTTCGGAACTGGTCTATGGCGAAAACGGCGAAGTCAAAGGCGTTGTCGCCGGTGTCTTTGGCCTGGAAGCTGACGGCTCGTACGGGCCTAACACCGAGCCGGGGATGGAGCTGCATGGTAAATATGTCTTCCTGTCGGAAGGCGTGCGCGGCTCGCTGTCCAAAGAAGTTATCGCCAAATATGAACTGCAAGCCGGTAAGGACGTGCAGAAATACGGCGTTGGCATGAAAGAGATCTGGGAGATCGACCCGGCCAAGCACAAGGAAGGTTCTGTCACGCACACGATGGGCTGGCCGCTGGGCAGCAACGCGGGTGGCGGATCGTTCATCTATCATCTTGAAAACAATCAGGTCTATGTCGGTTTCGTGGTTCACCTGAACTACAAGAACCCGCATCTGTATCCCTACATGGAATTCCAGCGCTTCAAGCACCATCCGATGGTTGCCGATCTGCTGAAGGGCGGCAAGCGCGTGGCCTACGGTGCGCGTGCTATTACCGAGGGCGGATATCAGTCGATGCCGAAGCTGGTCGCACCCGGTGTGGCACTGCTGGGCTGTTCAGCTGGGATGGTCAACGTGCCTCGCATCAAGGGCAACCACAATGCGATGCTGTCGGGCAAGGCAGCGGCAGAGGCTGCCTATGACGCGATCAAGGCTGACCGTTCGGGTGACGAGTTGACCGCATACGAGACAGATGTGCGCGACGGTCCGATCGGCAGCGATCTGAAAAAAGTGCGCAACGTCAAGCCGATCTGGTCGAAATGGGGTCTGACCGCATCGCTGATGTTGGGTGGTCTGGACATGTGGACCAATACCATGGGCTTCTCGATGTTCGGGACGGTCGGACACGGAAAGAACGACGCAGACTCGACCGAAGATGCCAGTAAGCACGCGCCCATCGACTATCCCAAACCCGATGGTGTGCTGTCATTTGATCGCCTGACCAACGTGTCTTTCGCGGCGACCAATCACGAGGAAAGCCAGCCCTGCCACCTGCGTTTGGCCGACCCCGAGGTGCCGGTCAAAGTCAACCTGCCCAAGTTTGACGAACCAGCGCAGCGCTATTGCCCCGCTGGCGTATATGAGGTTGTCGAGGACGAAACTGCGGGCCCGCGATTCGTCATCAACTTTCAGAACTGCGTGCACTGCAAAACCTGCGACATCAAGGATCCCAGCCAGAACATCACCTGGACAACGCCGCAGGGTGGGGATGGCCCGAACTACCCCAACATGTAAGCAAAAAAGCGGGCACTGGCAGGGTCGTGAAGGCTCTGCCATTGCCTCTTGCCAGCCGAAGCCCTAGCTTGATGGTCAGTCAATGATAGCAAGGCAGGATTTCGGTGGTTTCCCTGGTTCGTCGCGCGGCGCTGTCCGTGCTTCTCATGTCGTCGGTCGCAGTTCCGGCGTTCTCTGACTCGGGCGCAGGGTCGTATCTGGCCGGGCGACAGGCGATCTACGAAAGTGATTATGCCGCAGCCGAGCGCTATTATGCCCAAGCCCTGAAGTTCGATTCCCAAAATCCGCTGCTGTTGGAAAGCGTTGTCGTGGCGCGTTTGGCGTTGGGCGAAGTTGATCGTGCCTTGCCGGTTGCCGAGCAGATCGAACAGGCAAATCTGCCCAGTCAGGCCGCGCGTATGGCAATTGCGGCAAATCTGATTGTAGATGGCAAATACGACGTCCTTTTAGCGCGGAACCCCGAAACTCAGGGTGTCGGGCCGTTGGTGGATGGGTTGATGACCGCCTGGGCTCATTTGGCGCAGGGCGAAATGACAAAGGCGATGGAACAGTTCGAAACCGTTGCCACGCAAGACGGACTGAAAGAGTTTGCGTTGTACCACAAGGCAATGGCATTGGCCTCGATCGGCGACTTTGAAGGCGCCGAGGTGATCTTTGCGGACAATGAAGGTGCGGTGGCGCGTTTCACGCGTCGTGCGGCTTTGGCGCGAACCGAGGTGCTGTCTCAGCTGGATCGGAACGAAGACGCCTTACAGTTCCTCGAAGACGTCTTTGTGGCGGGTAGCGACCCGACAATAGAAACCTATACCAGCCAACTTGAGGCAGGTGAAACGCTGCCCTTCACGCATGTCCGTTCTGCGCAGGACGGTATGGCCGAAATTTTCTTTTCCGTTGGGGCCGCGCTGAACGCTGAGGCGTCGCCGGACTACGTTCTTCTTTACACACGGTTGGCCAGTTTTCTGCGCCCCGATCATGTGGACGCCATTTTGCTGAGTGCAGATCTTCTGGATCAACTGGAGCAGTATGATCTGGCAGTTGCCGCCTATCGCATGGTTCCGGCAGACAGCAATGATCACCACGCGGCCGAGCTGGGCCGGGCCGAGGTTCTGGACCGCTCAGGTAAAACCGATGCTGCCGTGGAAGTGCTGCAAAATCTGGCGGCGCAGGATCCTGACCTTCCGGGTGTGCATGTGGCCTTGGCTGACCTGCAGCGGCGTCAGGAAAACTATCAGGCGGCAGTAACGTCCTATGATACGGCGATTGCGCTGACCGATAACGCGGCGGGGGGTAACTGGTTCCTGCATTATGCCCGTGGCATCAGCCATGAGCGGTTGAAGCAGTGGGACCAGGCCGAAGCTGATTTCCGGCGCGCGCTTGAGCTGAACCCGGATCAGCCGCAGGTGTTGAATTATCTGGGCTATTCCCTTGTTGAGCGCAAAGAGAAGCTGGATGAAGCGCTGGACATGATTCAACGCGCTGTGGCAGCCCGCCCGGACAGTGGCTACATCGTCGACAGCTTGGGCTGGGTCCTGTTCCGTCTGGGTCGTTATGACGAGGCTGTTGAACAGATGGAACGCGCCGTTGAGCTGATGCCGGTCGATCCGGTGGTGAATGATCATCTGGGCGATGTCTACTGGGCCGTGGGACGGTCGCGTGAGGCCGAATTCCAATGGAAGCGGGCCCTGTCTTTCATTGATCCCGAAGATACAGATGGTGAAGCCGACCCTGAGCGCATTCGCCGCAAGATCGAGGTTGGGCTGGATGCCGTTCTGGCCGAAGAAGGTTCGGAACCTTTGAAGGTCGCCAATGGCAACTAAGGCGTTTGCGCCCGCCAAGATCAATCTGACCCTGCATGTCACTGGCCGTCGAGATGACGGCTATCATCTGTTGGATTCTCTGGTAGTTTTTGCGGATTTGGGTGATCAGCTGACATTTAACTCCGGCCCTGTGCTTTCCATGGAGGTGGGCGGAGAATTCGCCGATGGGGTACCCAAGGACAAACGCAATCTGGTGTGGAAAGCAGCCGAGGGCGTCGGGTGGACCGGGCAAATCGAGCTGCGCAAATCTCTGCCCCACGGGGCGGGGATCGGTGGCGGTTCGTCGGACGCCGCCGCAACGCTTTGTGCCTTGGCGCAGCAAGGCCATGCCGTTCCACCGGATTTACCCTTGTCACTGGGGGCAGATGTGCCCGTCTGTCAGAAGGGCCGAGCGATCAGAATGCAAGGCATTGGTGATCAACTGGTTGCTGTAAACCTTCCGCACTTGCCCGCTTTGTTGGTCAACCCGAATGTGCATGTGCCAACGGGGGCCGTGTTCAACGCTCTGGCGAGCAGAGACAATCCGGCTATGCCTGAGAACATCCCCGAGTTTCAAAACGCCAACGACTGTGCCTTGTGGCTAAGCGATCAGCGAAACGATCTGGAAGTGCCTGCCATGGGCGCTGCGCGCGAGATAGAACAGGTTCTGGACGAGCTGCAATCGACCAACCGCGCCCTTATCACGCGTATGTCGGGGTCGGGGTCAACCTGCTTTGCGCTGTATCCGACGATGAAAGACGCGCATTTCGCTGCTTATGAGATTGGCGCAGCCCATCCTGATTGGTGGTGCCGCGCCACTCAGCTTAACTGAGGCGCGAAACCACGTAATCTGCCAGTGCTCGCAGCAGGCTGCGAATCTCATGATCCGGCAGAACCTCAAGCGATGCCTTGGCTTTGTTGGCCCAGCCCAAGGCGTCTTGCCGGGTTTGTTCCAGCGTGGCATATTTGCCCATTAGCCCCAGCGCGTGATCAAGATCGCCGTCCTGTTGGCGGCCTTTTTCAATCGTGCGCTCCCAGAACGCGCGTTCTTCGGGCGTCGCTTGGGCCACGGCTTTGATCACCGGAAGAGTCAGCTTACGCTCGCGGAAATCATCACCCACGTTCTTGCCGGTTGCCTTGCTGTCTCCCTGATAGTCCAGCAGATCATCCGCAATCTGGAATGCAATGCCCAGTGAGTCGCCATAGTCGAACAATGCTTTGACCTGTTCTTCCGACGCGCCAGCGATCACACCACCGACCTCAGTCGCGGCGGAAAACAGTGCGGCTGTCTTGCCACGTACGACCTGCAGATAAACATCTTCGTCCGTACGCAGATCAGTTGCAGCGGTCATTTGCAGCACTTCACCTTCGGCAATCGTAGCCGAAGCGTTGGCAAGAATGTCCAAAACGCGCAGCGACCCAGTCTCGACCATCAGCTGGAAGCTGCGAGAAAATAGGTAATCGCCGACCAGAACGCTGGATTTGTTGTCCCACAGCAGATTTGCGGTCGGGCGACCGCGCCGCTGGGCGCTTTCGTCAACAACGTCGTCATGCAGCAGTGTCGCGGTGTGAATAAACTCGACCGTGGCGGCAAGGCGCACGTGGTGGTCGCCGGTATAGCCAAACAACTGCGCGGCGGCCAATGTCAGCATTGGGCGCAGACGCTTCCCACCTGCTTCCACCAGATGCCGGGTAACTTCCGGAATACGCGGCGCGTGGTCCGACGCCATTCGCGTACGGATCAAGCCATTCACGGCCTCCATCTCACCCGCCAAAAGTTCAGCGAGGCGCTCATGCGGTTTTGAGATCACGTCGACGGTCATCAAACTCCTGATACAAGGCTCGACTTCCACCTCGCCTTGCCCTTACATCCATCCCCATGAAAGAACTACTGCGCAGTACCGATCCGACAATCCTGGCCTTTGCATCCGCTCTCCTTGAAGGCGAGGATATAGACTGCTTTCAGATGGACGTAAATATGAGCATCCTCGAAGGCGGTATCGGAATCTTCCCCCGGCGCCTCATGGTGCGGGCCGAGGATCTGACCCGCGCTGAACGTGTTATGCGCGATAATGAGATTCCGCTGGGCCGATGACCCGCTTTGATGACAATGATTTGACCTGCAACGATTTCCTGGGTGGCCGGATTCGACTGCTGCAACCCGCCTCAGGTTATCGCGCCGGAATAGACCCGGTTTTACTGGCGGCATCAGTGCCGGCCAGTGCCGATCAGTCGGTTTTGGAGCTGGGATGTGGCGCGGGCGCCGCCATTCTGTGCCTGTCTGCGCGGGTGCCGGGCCTGCACCTGACAGGAATTGAATTGCAGCCTGCGTATGCCGATTTGGCGCGCCGGAATGCGGAAATGAACAGCGTGAAGCTGGATTTGATTGAGGCTGATCTGACCGCCTTGCCGACCGAGATTCGACAGCGCCAGTTTGATCACATCATTGCCAACCCCCCATATTACCGCGCCGGAGCGCATAGCCGGGCCAGCGATGCAGGACGAAGCATTGCTTTGGGCGAGGACACCCCTCTGAGCGACTGGATATCAGTGGCGGCCAAGCGTCTGGCCCCGCAAGGGTATCTGCAGATGATTCAAAAGGCAGACCGCTTGCCGGATATGATAGTGGCCTGCGCGGATAAACTGGGCTCAGTTGAAGTGTTGCCGCTCTGCGCGCGCGCAGGTCGACAGGCGGAATTGGTCATTTTGCGGGCCCGCAAAGGGGGGCGTGCGGCATTTCGCCTCCATGCGCCATTGATTCTGCACGCGGGCGAGCGCCATGAAATGGACGGCGAAAGCTATACAGACCAGATCGTGGCAGTCCTGAGACACGCCGCGCCGTTGCCCCGGTTCTGACGGCGATCGGCAATGACCAGCCGATTTTGTCGGATTTATTACAGATTCTGTGCTTGTGCAGCGTGACAGGGTGGAAACGATGTGGTCAACTTCTTACGTGAACTACAGACACGTAAACCAAGGAGGATCGCAATGAGCGTGAGCGCACATCTGACGGAACTGAAGAAAAAGCACGAATCTCTCGGTCTCGAAGTGGAACAAGCCCAACGCTCGCCGGGCATTGATGATCTTCATATTGCTCAGTTGAAAAAACAGAAACTTAAGCTGAAAGAAGAGATCGAACGCCTGTCTGCCTAAGATTTCAGGCTGGAGCGGGCCGCGATCAAGGCCCCGCCAGTGATCAACAAGGTCGCGATCGCAAGCCCTCAGGATGAGGCGGCGGTCCCGGCCACAACTAAAGCCAGCGTTGACAACAAAGAGGCCGCGTAAGACGAGGCTCCAAGAATTTGAATGTCGCCTTGCATGACCTCGACGTCCCGCACATAGAACGCTAGCCCGACAGGCCCAGCGCACTCCAATCGTTCCGTCAATCGCGAAGCAGGTCGTGTTCCATAGTAGGGTTGGCGCAGGTTCGGATTCGAATGTGAATTTGTCAAATAATGCCCATAATAAAGCGGCCAAAAATCCGATTTCCGCTGCATTTTAGTTACGAGGTGGAAACCTCTTTAATCGGTATGATTTCAAACTCATCTGATATATGCGCGGTTTTTTCGATCTCGGTCAGGAACCAATCTCGGAAGGCCGCGATCTGAGGCTTTTTCTCGGCTCCAGGCAGGCATAAAAACCGGAATCGGCCTTGTGTTTCCAAGGCCACTTTGAAGGGTGCGACCAAGCGGCCTTCGGTCAGATCTTTGAGAATCATGGCGCGTCGTCCAAGCGCCACTCCGACACCGGCGACAGCGGCGTCAATTGCGTGATCGGCATTTGAAAAATGCGCGCCATGAGTCGGGGTGAAATCGACCCCCATGGCGCGGAACCAAGCGGGCCAGTCGCAGGGCGGGGTCAGAAAACTGATCGAATCGTCATGGATCAATGGGGCGTGTCGCAGGCTTTCCGGGGTGTCGAATTGTTCCGCCAGTTCTGGTGTCATGACCGGGGTTAGCCATTCTTTTCTGACCGGTACGGAATAAAGCCCTTCATCTGCAGAATTGCCAAAGCGGATGGCGACATCCACATCGTCCCGCTCAAGGTCCATGTTGCGCAGCGTGGCCGAGAATTTCAGATCGATCTCAGGATGGGCGCGGGCAAACTCGTAGAGCCGTGGTGCCAGCCATTTGGCCGTCAATGCAGGACCGGCTGTGACGGTCAAGCTGGTGTCGTTCTCTTGCCTGCGCACGGCGCGCCACGCAGCTTGCAATGCGGCAAAGCCTTCCGCTGTACCGGGTGCCAGGGTTCGACCGGCCTCAGTCAGCTCTACGGCGCGGTTCAGTCGGTGAAACAGAGGTCGGCCCAGATGTTCTTCAAGCGATTTGATCTGAAAAGACAGGGCCGCTGGCGTCACATGCAGCTCTGCCGCCGCCTTCGCGAAAGACATATGCCGGGCTGCGGCGTCAAACGCACGGAGCGCGGTCAGCGGGGGAAGATAGTCGCTCATAGTGAAGTAAAACTTAACTGAAAGTCCAAGAAAGCTCGTTTGTAGCTTTCATAAGTAACCTTCATATTCGCCTTAGGTCAAATAAAACTGATTTGAATAGGAGACAGCCATGATCGAGATGACGACAAATCCCGCCGCGCAGATGGCGATCCTGCGCGCCCATCAAGAACGCAGCCGTGTCATTTGGCAATTCTGGAAGCGCATTTTCGGTTCCCGCTGATCGCAGCGCGCGCGATCTTACGGGATAGAAAAGGGCCGGTCCAAAAGGACCGGCCCGTTTTGTCTTCTGACAAATGAATCAGACGAAGAACTGCGCACCGTTGGCCGAGATGGTCGAGCCATTGATGAATTGGGAATCGTCCGAGGCCAGGAACGCCACGCAGCGTGCGATTTCCTCAGGTTCACCCAAACGACCTGCCGGAATCTGACCGATGATGGATTCGCGGACCTTTTCCGGTACGGCCATAACCATCTCGGTTGCGATGTAGCCGGGGCAGATTGCATTGGCTGTAATACCCGCGCGCGCACCTTCCTGCGCCAGGGACTTTACGATGCCCAGGTCGCCAGCTTTGGTCGCGGCATAGTTCACCTGAGCAAACTGACCTTTCTGACCGTTGATCGAGCTGATGACGATGACGCGGCCAAATTTACGCTCGCGCATGCCGGGCCAGACGGGGTGTACGGTGTTGAAGACACCGGTCAGGTTGGTGTCAATCACGTCTTTCCACTGATCGGGCGTCATTTTGTGGAATGGCGCATCGCGCGTAATGCCTGCGTTGGCAACAACGATGTCGATGGGGCCAACCTCGGCTTCGACTTTCTCGATACCCGCTTTGGATTCGTCATAATCGGCGACGTTCCACTTGTAGGTCTTGATGCCGGTTTCTTCGGTGAATTTCGCGGCGGCTTCGTCATTGCCTGCATAGGTAGCGGCAACATTGTATCCTTCGGCTTTGAGCGCCTTGGAAATTGCTGCGCCAATGCCGCGGGAACCGCCGGTGACGAGTGCTGTACGTGCCATTTATGACTCCTTCAATTTTAGTCGTCTTGGTAATGCTGTTACTCTGAGAGGTGATCGTGCGCAATATTGTTTCGTTGTGGATTTGACCTTTTTAGGTAGCAATATCGTCGCATCCAACGGGTAAGACCCTGTTGTAACAAAAAAGGGCGCCCAAGGGACGCCCTTTGTTATTCAGGTGTCAACGCACTTAGTCGCGCTCCACACACAGGGCGACACCCATGCCGCCACCGATGCAAAGGGTCGCCAGACCCTTCTTGGCATCGCGGCGCTTCATTTCGAACAGAAGCGTGTTCAGGACACGGCAGCCCGACGCGCCGATCGGATGCCCGATGGCGATTGCGCCGCCGTTGACGTTAACGATCGACGGATCCCAGCCCATGTCCTTGTTTACGGCGCAGGCCTGCGCGGCAAAGGCTTCGTTGGCTTCAACCAGATCCAAATCGTCAACCGACCAGCCTGCCTTTTCCAGCGCCTTGCGCGAGGCATAGATCGGGCCAACACCCATGATCGACGGGTCCAGACCGGCGGTTGCGTAAGAGGCGATGCGGGCGAGGGGCTCGATCCCACGCTTTTCGGCGTTTTCTGCTGACATCAGCAGGGTCGCTGCCGCGCCGTCATTCAGGCCGGAAGCGTTCGCCGCAGTAACCGAGCCATCCTTTGTGAAGGCCGGGCGCAGCTTTGCCATGGCTTCCATGGTTGCGCCGTGGCGGATGTATTCGTCCTTGTCCATCACGATATCGCCCTTGCGGGTCTTGATGGTGAAGGGCACGATTTCATCTGCGAATTTGCCAGCCTTTTGGGCGGCTTCGGCCTTGTTCTGCGAAGCAACAGCAAATTCATCCTGCATGTCGCGGCTGATCTGCCATTTTTCGGCAACGTTCTCGGCAGTCTGACCCATGTGATAGCCGTTGAAGGCATCCCACAAACCGTCGCGGATCATCGTGTCGATATACTTCATGTCGCCCATCTTGTGACCGGCGCGCAGGGCAGCGGCATGGGGCGACAGTGTCATGTTTTCCTGACCACCGGCGGCAACGATCTCGGCGTCACCCAGCTGGATGTGCTGGGCACCCAGCGCGACAGCGCGCAGGCCCGAACCACACACCTGGTTGATGCCCCAGGCTGCGCTTTCCTGCGGCAAACCGGCATTGATATGCGCCTGGCGTGCAGGGTTCTGGCCTTGGGCGGCAGTCAGAACCTGACCCATGATTGTTTCGCTAACCTCGCCTTTGTCCACACCGGCGCGTTCGACAACTGCTTCCAGGACGGCAGCGCCCAGATCATGTGCAGGGGTGTTCGCAAACGAACCACTGAAGCTGCCGACACCTGTGCGTGCGGCGGATGCGATTACTACGTTGGTCATATGATCAGTCCTTTACCGTCATGGGCCAGCGGAATTTCTGACGGCGCAGGCCGAGAGGAGCCCCCCTCGAAACAAGAGCGCCCCGTGATCCCCGCTCAAGTACTCATGCAATAGCCTAATGCTGCACATGCAGCAACGGTCAGCTTGTCTCAGCGTTGTAAAAGCACGAATTTTTCTGATTGACCCATGGTCAACTTCCTGTTTTTGAAACGCTTTCCTGCTTCCAGGGGGCAGCGACACTTGGCGCGCCAAACAAGTACCCTTGCAGGCAATCCACGCCGCTGGCTGTCAAAAACGCAGCGTCTTCGCGTGTTTCAACCGATTCGGCGGTGACCAAAATTTCAAACTCCCGAGCCACTGCGATCAGAGCACGCACAAGTGTCTGATTGTCTGGGTTGTTGCTGATACCCCTGACAAACTGCCCATCAATTTTGGCGGCATCGAACAAGAATTCACGAAAGTGGCGAAAGCAAAAATTACTGGCACCGAAGTCATCCAGGGCAAAGGCAATGCCGCGATCCTGTAAACGGTCCATAAAGTCGATCACCAATTCCGGTACTTGCATGGCCGAGCCTTCCGAAATTTCAAGGATCAGCCGCTCGCCCAGTGCGGCGTCACGCTTGAGGAACCGATCCAGGGTTGCCGACCACCTAGAATACCCGATCGAGCGGGCGGACATATTGATCGATAGCCTAATCTCAGGGTTTCTCACCAGTGTTCGCAACCCAAACTCCAGCGCAACGCAATCCAGATCCCGGCCAATCGGGGTGTTTTCGAGTTGCGGCATGAACTCGCGCGCAGGAATAACCCTCCCTGTTTCGTCCAGCACACGAATGAACCCTTCATAAAACGCAACGCCGTTAGGAGCGTTTGCCTGCATGACCGGTTGAAAAGCCAACTTGCACTGTTTGTGCTTCACCGCATCGGTTGCCATCTGCACAATCGAACGATCGCGAGTCGACACCGCAGCGTTCAGCGGGCTTTCTGACCCATCGGGCACATTAAGTTGTTTCTTGTTTCCCATAGCGCCGATTCCCATCAGCCCGTGACAGACGGTATGTCCGGGGCAGGTGTTTCGACACAGTTTCGGGGTAAACAGATGAATCTGCGGTTAAGGAGCCAGAAGATTCAGGATTTATCGAGAGATGCTCCAAGCGCGGGCAAGGGACGAAGCCGCACTCAGCACCGCTCCTACTACGCCTGTAACCATCAAAGCAAAGCCCAAGGCGATCCATGCCGGTGCAGTGCTGTTCAACGCTGTAATCATCGCGAGCAAAAGGCCGGACAACCCGACATAGGTTGAAATGACTGCCAAACGGTTCATGCCGACCCTCCTTCACTCTTGACCACAGATGAGTAGCGATATGGCCTGCGAAGCCTGAATTTCAAGGGCGGCGGGTGCGCGTTCGCCGGTGTCAGACCCGCTCTGCCTGTCCAGTGGGCAGTTTTTTGTCGAAATGTTCAAACCCGGGCGTTCCGCAATCTTCTGGATGACGGGCCAGATGTTTGGCCTTGATCTGTTCCGAGCTGTCGCGGCTGCCATCGTGGCTGTATCCCGGCGGGGCAAAGCAATAAGCCAGCCGTTGGCGCAGTGTCAGACCGGGCTGGGTCGCGTCACGCCAGATGCCGACCCATTCGTGAAAGGCCACGCGCAGCGGGTTGAATGTGCCGATATTGTGAACCAGTCCGAAATCGACACGGTCGTTTTCCTGCTCTGGGACAAAGGTTCCGAACATCTTGTCCCAGATGATGAAGACGCCTGCATAGTTGCAATCCAGATAGCGTGCATTCCGGCCGTGATGGGCGCGGTGGTGACTAGGGGTGTTCATAATGGCCTCGAACCAACGGGGCATCTTTCCGATGGCCTCGGTGTGAATCCAGAACTGATAGATCAGGTTCAATCCACCGACAAACAGGACCAGGGCCGGATGGAACCCGATCAGGATCAATGGCGCGCGCACGACCATCATAAGCGTAAAGGTATAGGTCCAGGGCTGCCGCAAAGCGGTGGTCAGGTTGTAGTGCTGTGAGCTGTGGTGATTGACGTGGTTTGCCCAAACCCAGCGGATGCGGTGGCCAAAACGGTGCACCCAGTAGTAACGGAAATCGTCCAGCACAAAGCACAGAATGATCACCGGGATCGACGTGCCGAGATCCAGCGGTGTGATCTGCCACAGCCACATGAAAAAGCCATAAGCAATGAAGCCCAGCAGAAACCCGGACGCGATATTGCCTGCGCCCATGATCAACGAAGTTACGGCATCACGCGTTTCGTATCTCCCGCCTTTGCCTTTGACGGCGATCCACAAAAATTCCGCCAAGATCGCGGCCACAAAAAAGGGAACCGCCCACTGAACGGCATCGGGGAAACTGATCTGGTCGGTCATTCGGGCTCCATCAGGTGACGCCAGTGGGCGCGCTCTATTTCGTCCAGGTGGATAAGAGTGCCGGGGGTGTCGAAGTCGTGAAACTGGATTTCAAAGCCTTCGGGGCGTTCGATCCAATCGAAATCCAGCAAATGCCGGGCCACAGTGTCGGCACCGAAGGACCACAGCAGTCCTGCGCCGGTTTCGGTACGCACCAGTGCCGCGTGACGGTCATTCGAGATCGTGACATCAATGATGGTGTCGTCCGGTGCATGCCGCAGCCATTGTGCGCGTGCGGTTTCGGGTGTCAGCACAAAAGGCTCCGAATGGCCCGTCAGATGCAAAAGCAATGTGATTCCGGCGATTCCTCCGACCACCAGAACCAATAGTATTTCCAACGGCATCCCATCCTCCTGCGGACACCCTGCAAAGACACGTTGGGGCTGTCAAAGGTGGCGTTGCGTCAGGTACGTTCCAGACGTTCCAGAATTTCGTACTGAACAACACGTTGGACAAAAGGCACCAGCCCATCAGGACCTGATGCCCGATCCTTGAGGTGGATGCAGATATCCGGACGACGGGCGGCAATAATGCCAACCATCTCTCCGCGAATCGTGTCATCCAGACCTGCCCCCAAAATGGCGCAGGTGATCCGAGGTTCGGCATCCAACTGCTTTCGAACTTCGTCGGTGTCATGCGCGCCCAGCCATTGAATCGGCAAGTGATCCAGTTGTCTGGCCACATCGCCGATCACGTTTGGCAGCTTCCCAATCAAAAGAACCACCGGTTTCATCGCAGCCTCCTTCCCATAAGGGCACAAACGAAAACCGGCCCATTTGGGCCGGTTCGAGTGTAGCACAAACAGGTGGTAACCGCGCTATTCGTCAGCTATTTGCTTCTACAAGTGTCGAGATGATCGTTTTGGCGCTGTCCGAGTTCCATTCGGCATCCCCGATCAGGCGGGCGATTTCCTGGCCTTCGGGATCCAGTATGACCGTGATCGGAAGCGCGATCACGCCAAACTCGCGCGCGGCCGCCGAGCTTGGGTCCTGATGGCGGGGCAAATTGGCAATACCGTTCTCTTCAAAGAACTTTTCGATCCCGGCGGGCGAGTTTCGGCCGGTCGCCAAAGTCAGGACCTGAAACTTGTCGCCTCCGAACTCTTCCTGCAGTTCCGCGATCTGAGGCATTTCCTTGCGGCAAGGCGCACACCAGGTGGCCCAGAAATTCAGCAGTACGTATTTGCCTTCGTAATCTGCAAGCGTACCGACGCCACCCTCATCTTCCAGCTGGAATTCGATGGATTTGGCAGGCTTGGGCTCTTTATGCAGGATCAAGCGCTTCAGGCTGTCTTCCCGCAGCGGTGCCAGCGTCTCGGCATCGGTGGCCAAAGCGGCGTTTGCACCCAGCGCAAGGGCCATATAAAGGGGGATCAGACGAAATAGGCGCATATCAACTCCGGGTTTTCTTACATGACCGATCAATCCTCGAACCAGATGTGGGGCGGCCGCTTTGCCGCCGGTCCAGACGCGATCATGGAGGCGATCAACGCCTCGATCGGTTTCGATCAGCGGATGGCAGCCCAGGACATCGCAGGCTCGCGCGCCCATGCCGCCATGCTGGCTGCCACAGGCGTTATAAGTGATAGTGACGCCGAAGCTATTCGGGAAGGGCTGCTCACCGTTTTGTCAGAAATCCAGAACGGGGAATTTCAATTCTCGACCGCATTGGAAGACATCCACATGAATGTGGAAGCGCGGTTGAAAGAGGTGATTGGTGAGCCGGCAGGCCGTCTGCACACAGGTCGTTCGCGCAATGACCAGGTGGCGACTGATTTCAAACTCTGGGTCCGGGATCAGTTGGACGCAGCCGAAACCGGCCTGCTGGCACTCATCCGCGCGCTTTTGGCGCAGGCTCAGGCTGGGGCCGATTGGGTCATGCCCGGTTTCACGCACCTGCAAACAGCGCAGCCGGTGACATGGGGCCACCATATGATGGCCTATGTCGAGATGTTTGGCCGCGACCTGTCCCGCGTTCGTGATGCGCGCGCGCGCATGAACGAATCTCCGCTGGGGGCTGCAGCACTGGCCGGAACATCGTTCCCCATCGACCGCCACATGACGGCCGAGGCACTGGGCTTCGACCGTCCTGCTGCAAACTCGCTGGATGCGGTCAGTGATCGCGACTTTGCGTTGGAATTCCTGTCGACCGCGTCTATCTGCGCCGTCCACCTGTCTCGTTTTGCCGAGGAACTTGTGATTTGGTCCTCGGCTCAGTTCCGGTTTGTGACCCTATCCGACCGCTTCTCGACCGGCTCGTCGATCATGCCGCAGAAGAAGAACCCCGACGCGGCCGAGCTGATCCGCGCCAAGGTGGGGCGTATCTTTGGGGCCAACACGGCGCTGATGATGGTGATGAAGGGTCTGCCGCTGGCCTATTCCAAAGACATGCAGGAAGACAAAGAACAGGTCTTTGACGCTGCCGATAACTGGATGCTGGCGCTGGCGGCGATGGAGGGCATGGTCAAGGATATGACCGCCAATCAAGATAGCCTGGCTGCTGCTGCGGGGTCCGGTTTTTCGACCGCCACCGATCTGGCTGACTGGTTGGTGCGGGTTTTGGGCCTGCCGTTCCGCGATGCACACCATGTTACCGGGTCGCTGGTGGCCATGGCCGAAAGCAAAGGCTGCGACCTGCCTGATCTGACGCTGGAGGATATGCAATCGGTTCACGCGGAAATCACCGATGACGTCTATTCTGTTCTTACCGTGCAAAACTCGGTAAACTCGCGCCAATCTTACGGCGGCACGGCCCCTGATCAGGTGCGTGCCCAGATCGAACGATGGAAGGCAATGGTGTGATGACAGCTGTTCGTGTGGTGGCGATCGTGGTGTCCGGCCTGATACTAGCCGGATGCGGGGCCGATGGTGAACCGTCGCAGCCCACTGCGGTACAGCCTACGGCCAGCGCCACGATTGGGGTCGGTACCAGCGGGACCTATGTTGCAGGGGGCGTTGGTCTTAGCCGCGGGCCGCTGGGTATCTATCTGGGGTTCTGAACCTTTTGATATTGCACACCTAGGCCCGTTACCCCACTTAGGACGCGTGCAACAACGCGTAGATCCTCTCAACGAAAAGACACTGACATGAGAACAGTTGGACTGATTTTGGCATTTGCGGCGCTGGCGGCATGTGAACCCTCGTCCGCGCGACGCCCCGAGCCTGCGGCAGAGCCGAAGCAATCTGGCAGCGGTATTTCAATCTCCGGCTATGGTCGGGTTGGAGTTTCCACCACAAATTAACGGGACTTCTGAGTGCGGAATCCATTGATCCGCAGTCGCCTTCTGGTCTAAGCGCGCGGGTATGGATCATTTTCTCTACCGCGACGGCGCGCTTTTCGCCGAGGATGTCCCTGTTTCCGAAATCGCTGCAGCGGTCGGAACCCCTTTTTACGTCTATTCGACGGCGACACTGCTGCGACATTTCAAGCTGTTTGATGATGCGCTGGACGGCACTGATCATCTGGTTTGCTACGCGATGAAAGCGGCCAGCAACCAGGCCATATTGAAGACTCTGGCGCAGGCGGGGGCAGGAATGGATGTGGTCTCGGGCGGGGAGTATTTGCGGGCCAAAGCCGCAGGCGTTCCAGGCGACAAGATCGTCTTTTCGGGGGTTGGCAAAACGGCGGACGAGATTCGTACCGCGCTGACAGGTGGAATCCGCCAGTTCAACGTTGAGTCCGAGCCAGAGATGGACGTGATCAACGCGGTCGCACTGGAGCTGGGCGTTGTGGCGCCGATCACTGTTCGGGTGAACCCGGACGTGGATGCCAAGACCCACGCCAAGATTGCAACCGGCAAGTCCGAAAACAAGTTCGGCATTCCGATTGCACGCGCGTCCGAGGTTTATGCCCATGCTGCCAACCTGCCGGGGCTGGAGGTGATCGGGATCGACGTCCATATCGGTTCGCAATTGACCGAGCTTGAGCCGTTCGAGCTTGCTTATACCAAGGTTGCTGAACTGACCGAACAGTTGCGGGCTGAAGGTCACAATATTCGCCGCCTCGATCTTGGGGGCGGGTTGGGCATCCCCTACACCCGTTCGAATGACGCGCCGCCGCTTCCGTTGGAATACGGCGCACTGATCAAGAAGACACTCGGACATCTAGATTGTGAGATCGAGATTGAACCGGGCCGCCTTATCGCGGGCAATGCCGGGTTGATGGTTAGCAAGGTGATTTACGTGAAGTCAGGCGAAGGTCGCGATTTTCTTATCCTCGATGGGGCCATGAACGACCTGATCCGCCCGGCAATGTACGAGGCGCATCACGACATCGTTGCGGTGCAGGAACCAGCGGCCGGGGTTGAACAGCAACCCTATGACATAGTGGGCCCCGTGTGCGAATCGGGGGATACCTTTGCCAAGCAGCGCAATATGCCGCCTTTGAAATCAGGGGATCTGATCGCCTTCCGCAGCGCAGGCGCGTACGGAGCGGTTATGGCCAGCGAATACAACACCCGCCCCCTGATCCCCGAAGTTTTGGTCAATGGTGATCAATTTGCAGTCATTCGTGAACGGCCAAGCTTTGACGAAATCATAAACCGCGATACCATACCTTCGTGGCTCTGATGCGATAACCGTGCGGGCCCAACCCGGAGGCCCGTCTTGACCAACAGATCGAACCTGCCCATCCCGCGCCTGTCCTTGTGGTTGACCCACATGGGTATGGTGGCTGAACAGGTATTGCGTGCGTTCTGGCCGCTGTTCTCGATCCTGATGGTCCTGCTTGCAGCGCTGATGCTGGGTCTGCAAGACCAATTCGCCGTTGAGGTCGTTTGGGGCGCGGGCGCGCTTTCGTTGATTTCGATTGTTGTGGCGGGTGTTTGGGGGCTGAAAAGAGTTAGCCTACCGTCTCGTGCGGATGCGCTCATGCGGTTGGATGAGACGCTGCCCGGTCGTCCGATCCAGGCCCTTTTGGACGATCAGGCGATTGGGTCCACAGATCAGGATTCGGTCGCACTGTGGCAGGCCCACAAAGACCGGATGGCTCAGCGCGCCGCTGCTGCTGCTCCAGCCAAACCTGACCTGCGGCTGGCGTCGCGTGATCCTTACGCGCTGCGCTATGCAGCGCTGTTGGCTTTTGTGGTGGCGGTTCTCTTCGGCTCTTTGTGGCGCGTGGGGTCGGTGGCCGATATGGCGCCCGGAAGCGCAAATGCGGGGCAAGGCCCGACATGGGAAGGATGGGTTGAACCCCCAAGATATACGGGTTTACCGACGCTTTACTTGGCCGATCAAGCAGACGGCCAGTTGTCAGTTCCAAAAGGCAGCCGCATAACTTTGAGGATGTATGGTGAGGTCGGCGCACATAGCCTGACCGAAAACAGCTCGGTCGTGGGCACTCAGGCCGCAACCAATCCCGAACAGGAATTTGTGGCTGAACGTTCTGGCCAGATGCGTATCGATGGCCCTGCAGGTCGCGAATGGGCCGTACAGGTCATTGACGATGCGACCCCGAAGATCGCGGTTGCCGGATCTGCCGAAGCAGAGGCAGGCGGGCAAATGAAACTGCCCTTTGTTGCCAGTGACGATTATGGCGTGGTGTCGGGCTCGGCCCGGATCGAACTGGATCTGGCATCGGTGGATCGCCGCCATGGGTTGGCGACCAAGCCCGAGCCGCGAGAGGTGATTGAGATCGAACTGCCAATGCCGATCACCGGTGACCGTGCCGATTTCAGCGAAGATCTGATCGAAGACTTTTCACAGCATCCCTGGGCTCACCTGCCGGTGAAGATCACGTTGATGGCCGTGGATGCGGCTGATCAGCAGTCGGCGTCCGAGCCATTTTTGACTGCCTTGCCAGCCCGTCGATTCTTTGACCCTTTAGCGGCAGCGGTGATCGAACAGCGGCGTGATCTGCTCTGGTCGCGGTCCAACGCGCCGCGCGTGGCGCAGCTGTTGCGGGCTGTCTCTCATCTGCCAGAGGATCTGTTTCGGTCAGACACCGCTTACTTGCGCTTGCGTGTGGTTTTGCGGCGGCTGGAAGCCTTCCAGACATACGGAGCGCTGAACCCAGAGCAGCAGGAAGAGATCGCGCAAGCCCTGTGGGACCTGGCTGTGTTGATCGAGGATGGCACCTTGGCGGACGCTCTGGAGCGGATGCGTCGCGCGCAGGAGCGTTTGACCGAAGCGATGCAAAACGGGGCCAGCGACGAAGAAATCGCCGAGCTTATGCAAGAGCTTCGCGAAGCGACGCAGGATTATCTGCAGCAGCTACAACGTCTTGCTCAGCAGAATGGTCAGGAAGGTGAAATCCAGCCTGGTCAGAGTGGCGAGACCCTTCAAATGTCGCAGGATGACCTGCAGCGCATGATGGACCGCATTCAGGAACTGATGGAACAGGGCCGTATGGCCGAAGCCCAGCAGGCGCTGGAAGAGTTCCAGCAGATGATGGAAAACATGCGCGTGACCCAAGGCCAGGGGCAAGGCCAACAATCCGAAGGGCAGCAGGCTATGGAAGGTCTGGCTGAAACTCTGCGCGAACAGCAAGGTCTCAGCGATCAGGCGTTCCGCGACTTGCAAGAACAGTTCAACCCCGGTGCGCAATCCGGTGAAAGCCAAGGCAACGAAGGCCGCAATGGCGGGCTTGGCCGGGGGCAAAGCCACGAAGGCCAGGGTGGTCAGGGTCAAGGCTCGGATCAGGCCGGAGAGGGCGAGCAGGGGCAGGGATCACTGGCGGACCGTCAGCAGGCCCTGCGCAATGAACTGAATCGCCAGCAACAGAATTTGCCAGGCGCGGGGACGCCTGAAGGAGACGCCGCGCGTGATGCGCTTGGCCGCGCCGGGCGCGCCATGGACGAGGCGGAACAGGCCTTACGAGGAGACGATCTGGCCGAAGCCATCGACCGCCAGTCTGAGGCCATGGAAGCCCTGCGTGAAGGGATGCGTTCATTAGGCGAGGCTATGGCCCAGAACCAGCAGAACCAGCCGGGTCAGGGCACGCAGGAAGGCGAAGCGCAAGCCAATAGCCGCGATCCCTTGGGTCGAAACCCTGGGGCCGGTGGTTCAATCTCAACCGACGAAAACCTGCTGCAGGGCGAAGATGTCTATCGCCGGGCGCGCGAGTTGTTGGATGAAATCCGTCGCCGGACCGGAGAAACGGACCGCCCCGAGATCGAGTTGGAATACCTCAAACGTCTGTTGGAGCGGTTCTGAACCTCAGTTCGGAGCTCCGGCCTGAGCTTCAAGCCAGATCCGCGCCTGATCCACCAGAGACACGTAAGAGCTGAGCAGTGGGTCGGCCTGTGGCACGGCCTCTCCGATCTGCTGTGCGTTGCCATAGATCAGATACAGAACCACGCCGATGATCAGCATCAGCGCAAAACCGCGCAGGAACCCGCCTGATTTGCGGGGCGGCGGAGGGGTCTCTTCCGCTTCGGTCGCGCGCATACTGGAATTGATTGCTTCGACATCGGGCAGTGCATCTTTTTGGCCAGCGTCAACAGCGGTTTCCGAAGCGGCAGGCCGCTTGGGCTTGACCTTGGGTTCCGGCGGTTGGTCCAAACCCAGATCAGGCTGGCTTTCCAGGTTGCTGCCTTCTTTTGCGCGCAATTCGGCTTCGCGGGCCGCTTCTGCTTTTAGAATGTCGGCGACGGACGGATCGACATTGCCCGCAGGCGCAGCAGTGTCTTCCGCCGCAGGGGTCGCGTCTTCCGCAGTTACAGCCTCTTTTGCGGGCTCTGCCTGGGTTGTGGCCTCCTCCTCAGCAGGGGGATGTGCGTCTTCAGCCGGTGCGGCTGCAGGTTCTTCCTGGTGCTTGGGCTGAAACCAGGTCTTATCACAGTTGGAACACTGCACGTCACGACCTTCCTCGGGAATAACCTCGTCAGGAACCTCGTACTGCGCACCGCAATTCGGACATGTAAGACGCATGCTGCCTCCCCGGCCGGGCGATGGGCCGATAATAGTTTTTTCAGGGATGATATTCCGTTAAGACCCATCAGCAAAGGGCGTTTTCGGTTTCATGGGCCAAGTGTCACCAATTGGACTCGGTAGAGCCATTGAATCCGCCACCCTGCTCGGGCAAGAAGAGCAGCAAATAATGGGGGCACGTGTGATCGAGCTGGAAAATGTCAGCTACACCTACGGTGGCGGCGAGTTGCTGAGCGATGTCTCGGTGCAATTGCAACCGGGGTCGTTTCACTTTCTGACCGGCCCCTCGGGGGCGGGCAAAACAACGCTGCTCAAGCTGTGCTATGGGGCCCTGCTGCCAACCTCGGGGCGGCTGAGTGTTTTCGATCAGGACATCTCGTCCCTTGATCGGGATCAGTTGGCCGTGCTGCGCCGACGTGTTGGTGTGGTACATCAGGATTGCCAGTTTCTGGACCACATGACGCTGGCCGAAAACGTTGCCTTGCCATTGATGGTCTCCGGGCGCTCGGAGTCTTCGGAACAGGACAATCTGACCGAACTGCTAAGCTGGGTGGGTTTAGGCGCGCGGCTTGAAGCGCATCCGCCTGAGTTGTCCGGTGGCGAACGTCAACGCGCTGCCTTGGCCCGCGCTGTCATCCTGTCGCCGGATGTCGTGTTGGCGGACGAGCCCACTGGCAATGTGGATTGGGAAATGTCCCAACGTCTGCTGCGTCTGTTGATCGAGTTGAACAGAATGGGCAAGACAGTATTGATCGCAACCCATGACATGAGCCTGATCCGAGCCGCCAAAAGTCAGGTTCAGGCACGCGTATTGCGCATTTCTCAGCGCAAGCTGCATCTGGCGGGGGCCGACCTATGACCAGAGCCGAAGTAAGTACTCTGCTGCGCGGCGATACGCGGGCGAACCGCGTTGTTCCCCCAACCGGATACACCGCTCATCTAACATTGTTTGTTGCTGGAGCGATGGCATTTCTGGTGGTGTTTGCACTTGCGTTGGCGCTCGCGTCCGGCCGGATTGCCGACCGTTGGGCTTCGGAACTGGCGGGGGCCGCAACCCTGAGGATCAATGCCCCGACAGAACAACTTGCCGCGCAGACCGAAGCCGCGCTGACAGTTCTGGGCCAAACGCCCGGCGTTGCATCGGCGCGCGCGCTAAGCGCCGAGGAACAGGTCGCATTGCTGTCACCGTGGTTCGGACCGGACCTGCCCTTAGACACTTTGCCCATCCCACAGCTTATCGAAATCACCGAAGGCGAACCGGGAATGGATGTGATGGGCCTGCGTCTTCGCCTGGGTGCCGAAGTGCCGGGCGCGGTACTGGATGATCATACGCGATGGCGCGAACCTCTTATCGAAGCCGCAATGTCACTCCGGCGATTGGGGTGGATTTCGATCCTGCTGATCGGGGGGGCGACGGCGGCAATGATCACGCTTGCGGCAAACGCATCTCTGGCGGCCAATGCGCAGATCATCGAAGTTTTGCGTCTGGTCGGCGCGCGCGACGGGTTTATCGCCGGGGCTTTTGTCCGGCGCTTTACCTATCGCGCTTTTTTCGGGGCCTTGCTCGGGACTTTGCTGGGTATGACAGGCGTTTTGCTTTTGCCCGAGGCCTCGGATGCGGGCGGATTTCTGACGGGGGTTGGCTTTCAGGGCACGGACTGGTTGCTGCCGATCGTCATCCCAATACTCGGCGCGGCTGTTGCCTTTTTCGCCACCTGGGCTGCGGCCCGTCGCAAGTTGAAGGAGCTTTCCTGATGTTCTCAGCCTTACAGTGGGTGCGCTCTTTGGTCTTTATGATCGTTATCTATGCCTGGATGCTGATCCTTGGCATTGTGTTTCTACCCTATGCCCTGTTCTCGAAGCGGGGGGCCCTGATGGCGTGTAAAACCTATGCGCGCAGTACCATGTGGCTGGCCCGTTGGATGGTGGGTATTCGTTGTGAGGTTCGGGGAACCGCGCCTTCGAATGAAGTGGTCGTGGGTGCCAAGCACCAGTCGTTCCTTGATATCATCATGATCTTCAATGCCATCCCGCATGGGAAGTTCATAATGAAGCGTGAATTGCTGTTTACACCTGTTATCGGAATGTATGCCCGTCGCCTTGGTTGTATTCCGGTCAATCGAGGGAAACGCGGCGCCGCGGTGGCTAAGATGGTCAAGGATGTGGCGAAAGAGTTTTCAGAGCCCGGGCAACTGGTGATCTACCCTCAAGGCACGCGTGTCGCGCCGGGCGCCAAGAAACCCTACAAGGTTGGGACGGCGGTTCTTTACGAAGGTCTGGGATTTCCCTGCGTTCCGGTGGCTACAAATGCCGGGGTGTTCTGGCCCCGAACCGGTGTCATGCGCAAACCGGGTCTTGCGATTGTGGATTTTCTTGAGCCAATCGAACCCGGCGTTGAGCGGGACGATTTTCTTGGTCGATTGGAAGACGTGATTGAAACACGCTCGAATGAGCTGATGCGCGAAGTGGGGTTTGATCCGGATGGAGTACATTGACGACGTTGCAGCGCTGGAAGCATTGTATGGCAAACCCGGCGCGCCATCCTTGCGAAAGGTCGTTCACCGACTGACGCCCCTGTATCGCAAGTGGATTATGGCCTCGCGCCTATGCGTCCTCAGCACTGTTGGCCCGGAAGGTGTGGATGGCAGCCCCCGAGGCGACGACGGCCCTGTTGTACTGGAATTGGATGAGCGACGGCTGGTTTTGCCGGATTGGCGTGGCAACAACCGGCTGGATTCACTGCGGAATATCGTGCGCGACCCGCGTGTTGCGCTTATGTTTTTTGTTCCGGGTTCCGACAACGTTGTTCGCGTGAATGGGATCGCTCGCGTTAATGCGGATGAAGGTTTGCGACAGCATTTCGCAAAGGGCGGCAAGCGCCCGGCGGCTGTCGTCGTTGTTGAGATCGCCGAGATTTACAGCCAATGCGCGCGTGCTTTGATGCGTTCAGCTATCTGGACCAGCGGGGACGAGAGTGCTGTCCTTCCAACGATTGGGCAGCTTTTGTCCGAGGCGTCGGAAGGCGAAGAAGGCGGCGCGCAATATGATAGTGAATGGGCTGCACGCGCCGCGAAAACAATGTGGTAGGCGAAACATGTGGCTGCGGGTTCAAACCGCAGCTGCTCCGATCCTCGAGACTTTTTCGATCCAGCGATCTACGTGTCCGGGTTTTGGGTAACTTGCACCTGCGAAATAGGTGAAGCGGGTTGGTTTGAAGCCTACAAAGCCAAGGATCTGATCACGAACCTGACGGATAAGCGCTTGCCGATAGATCAGCCGCATAAACCAGCCCGGTGTATCTGAGGTCAGTATGACGCGTGCGGTGCGTCCCGTCAGCATGGGGGCCGGAAAGCCGATCTTTGTCGTGTTCCGAGTGTCGAACGTTCGCCCGGGGATGAATGTCCGGTCGATCAGTCCCTTGAGTTTCGCGGGTAGACCGCCCCACCACATCGGGGTGGTCAGAACCAGATGATCACTCCACTCAAAGTCTTGCAGCACGTGTTCCAGAACCGGTTCAAGCGGTTTGAAGTCGTGGTAATTGCCCTGACCGAAATCAAAATCGAACTGCAGATCGCTCAGATGAACCATTCGGACGTCATGGCCGTTTTTGAGGGCAGCGTCCCGATATGTTTCGGCAAAGGTCCGGGACAGACTGCTTTCTGCCGGGTGTCCGTCGAGGATGAGGATTTTCTTGGGTTGCATCGTGATTCTCCTAAAAATGACCACGGTCAATTTTTAGAATCAAAAATGACCACGGTCAATATTAAATTTGACCACGGTCAAAAACTGTGCGATTGAGCGGTATGCAAAAGGCGATTCAGAAACGTACGATCAAAACCCGCGCCAAGCTTCTCTCGGCTGCTGAGGCGGTTGTCCGAAGTGATGGCTACCAAGCTTTGCGGGTGGAAGACGTGGTAAAAGCGGCAGGCGTCGCCAAGGGCACTTTCTTTGCGCATTTCAACGACAAGGATGCGCTAATGGAAATCCTGATCGGCGAAAGATTGAATGCGTGTCTGGACCAGGCCGAAGCCGGAACACCACCCAAGACAGTTGATGAGATCATCGTGGCGCTCGAACCGGTGCACAGTTTCATGACGTCCGAGCGATACGTTTTCGATCTGTTGATCAGATATTCCGGTGCAACGGCCATCGAAGATATAGGCCCGATAGCCTATTGTTTTGAAAGGTACTTTCGGGTCGTGATGTTGTGGCTTGAAGCTGCAGATATGCGTAAGGACGTGCCACCCGAGCTTTTGGCCGAAGGTGTTCAGGCCTTTGCCATTCAGGCCATGTCGTTGCGGTTTTGTGCTCTGCATTCCGCAACGACATTCACAGACAGGCTCGAGACCTATCTGGATGCTTGGTTGACCCCGACAAGCTGATTTCTGCCGGGGTCAAAACTCTTAGCTGTGGATCGGGCCGTCGCCGCAAGCCAAGGCGGCCTCACGCACGGCTTCCGAATAGGTCGGGTGCGCATGACAGGTCAGGGCCAGATCTTCTGCCGAAGCACCAAACTCCATCGCGACACAGACCTCGTGAATCAGATCACCCGCGGCAGGCCCGATGATATGAGCGCCCAGAATGCGGTCAGTTTCCTTGTCGGCGAGGATTTTGACGAACCCGTCCGAGGCAAAGTTCGCCTTGGCGCGCCCATTGCCCATGAACATGAACTTGCCAACCTTATAGGCGCGGCCTTGTTCTTTAAGCGTTGCTTCGGTTTCACCCACATTGGCAACCTCAGGCCAAGTATAGATCACCCCCGGAATAACGCCGTAGTTCACATGGCCATGCTTACCCGCAACCTGTTCGGCGGCGGCCATGCCCTCGTCTTCGGCCTTATGCGCCAGCATCGGACCTTCGGTGACGTCGCCAATGGCATAGATGCCCGGCACATTGGTTTGCCAGTCGGAACCCACCTTGATTTGGCCGCGTTGGGTCATCTCGACACCCAAGGCGTCAAGCCCAAGACCATCGGAGTACGGCTTGCGCCCGGTGGCGACCAGCACGGTATCGGCATCGATCACGTGTTCGCTGTCGTCCTTGAGCAGTTTGTAGGTGACCTTTGCCTTGGTCTTGGTCGCTTCGGTCTTTTGCACCGCAGCACCCATGACAAAGTTCAGGCCCTGCTTCTTGAGGATACGCTGGAACGTCTTTTGTACCTCTGGGTCCATGCCTGGTGTGATTTCCTTGAGGAACTCGATCACCGTTACTTCCGCCCCCAGTCGGCTGTAGACCGAGCCCAGTTCCAGGCCGATCACGCCTGCGCCGATGACGACCATTTTCTTCGGAATCTTGCCCAGCGACAGCGCGCCGGTTGAGGTCACGACAACCTTCTCGTCCACTTCTACACCCGGCAGAGAGGAAGGCTCGGACCCAGACGCAATGATGATGTTCTTTGTTTCATGCACTTCATCCCCGACCTTGACCTGACCGGCGGCAGGGATCGATCCCCAGCCTTTCAGCCAGTCGATCTTGTTCTTTTTGAACAGGAATTCGATGCCCTTGGTGTTGCCCTCAATCACCTCGTCCTTATAGGCCTGCATCTGTTTCCAGTCGACCGAAGGGCTTTTGCCCTTCAGGCCCATCTTGGCAAAGTTATGCTCGGCCTCGTGCAGTTGATGGCTGGCATGCAGCAGCGCCTTGGACGGAATGCAACCTACGTTCAAGCAGGTTCCACCCAGCGTGTCGCGCCCTTCGACCACGGCGGTTTTCAAACCCAGCTGGGCGCAGCGGATGGCGCAAACATAGCCGCCGGGGCCGGCGCCGATTACGATAACGTCATAATTTGCCATGGAAGATCTCCTTGAGAATTCGGGTTGTTGCAGGGCAGGAACCTCTGAACAAGATATGGGTTGGCGGTCTCATAGCAAAACCACCAAAAGCATGAGGGTCGTGGCCAGAAACCCGAAGAACCAAATGACGCTGCGCCATGGTTTCCAACCGAAATAGTATGCGGGAACATACAGCACGCGCGCGGCCAGATAGGTCCAGGCGCAGGTGGCCGTTAGTGCGTTTTCCTTGCCTGAAACGGTGACAACAACACAGGCAATGGCAAACAGGATCAACCCCTCGAAATGGTTGTTGAGGGCACGGTAGAGCCGGGCTGTTCCATCTGAGAGCTGATCTTCTAGCGTCCCGCCCAATCTGGCCCTGTCACGGGGTAACATGGTTTTGCCCGGACCCAACTCCAGATTTGCAGGAACTGCCATAAGTACAAACTGCACAACCTGTAAAAGGGCTGCCAAAGTCAGTGCTGTCAGTTCTGCGTTCATTGCAAGACGCCGCATTGGAGTTTGATGTGTATGACGGCAGAGCGCAGAAGCAGATGTGTTGCCGCTTGCGCTCTGCCATCGGATTTAGACTGGTGTCAGAATTTTAGTGTGAATATGCGCCACGCCACCACGTTCGTGATGCATGGCGAGTTCCTCAGATTCGATAAAGTTCTGCGCGCGCTCCAGATCGGTGATTTCGAACAACGCCACCGCATGGTCCTTCTGGTCCGGGTCTCGCCAGATGTGGAGGTCGCGGATACCCGCGGCCTCACGCATCTTGCGATCTTCCTTGAACACTTTCAGCCAGGCGTCGAAATCGGCCACATCGGCCTGCCAGAGTACATGTGTTGCCATGATTACAGGTCCATCAGCAGGCGGCGCGGATCTTCCAGCGCCTCTTTCACGCGAACAAGGAAAGTCACAGCACCTTTGCCATCAACGATCCGGTGGTCATAGGACAGCGCCAGATACATCATCGGGCGGATCTTGATCTCACCATTGATGACCATTGGACGATCCTGAATCTTGTGCATCCCCAGAATGCCCGACTGCGGGGGGTTCAGGATCGGCGATGACATCAGCGAGCCATAGACGCCACCGTTCGAAATGGTGAACGTGCCGCCCTGCATTTCGGCCATGGACAGCTTACCGTCGCGGGCGCGCTTGCCTTTCTCGGCGATGGCTTTTTCAATCGCGGCAAAGGACATGCTGTCCGCATCGCGGATCACCGGAACCACCAGACCTTGCGGAGTACCAGCGGCGACGCCCATGTGTACGAAGTTCTTGTAGACAATGTCGTTGCCGTCAATCTCGGCATTCACCTCAGGCACTTCTTTCAGCGCATGGCAGCATGCCTTGGTGAAGAAGGACATGAAACCAAGGCGGACGCCGTGCTTCTTCTCGAACTGGTCCTTGTACTGGTTGCGCAGGGCCATCACCTCGGTCATGTCCACCTCGTTATAGGTGGTCAGGATCGCAGCAGTATTCTGTGCATCCTTCAGGCGCTTGGCGATGGTTTGACGCAGACGGGTCATGCGCACGCGTTCCTCGCGGGCTTCGTCTTCGGCCGCAACCGGTGCGCGCGGAGCCTGTGCAGCTGGGGCTGGTGCCGCCGGTGCTGGTGCCGGAGCCGAAGAGACAGCCTTTGCCACGTCTTCTTTCATGATGCGGCCATCGCGACCGGTGCCGGTGACCTGATCAGCTGACAATCCGGCCTCGGCCATCGCTTTTTCGGCAGAGGGTGCGTTTGCCACATCCTTACCGGTGCTTGCCGCAGCGGGGGCCGCTGCTGCTGCCGGGGCCGACGCGGGCGCGGTACCTGCTGCAGAGCCAGAGATCACTGCCAGCTTGGCTGCTGCATCCACAGTTGCACCTTCCGGAGCAACGATTTCTGCCAGAACTCCCGCAGCCGGGGACGGAACTTCGACCGAGACTTTGTCGGTTTCCAGTTCACACAACATTTCGTCCTGCGCGACGCTGTCGCCAACCTGTTTGAACCAGGTCGAAACGGTAGCCTCCGTAACAGATTCACCAAGAGTGGGAACCATGACATCAACCGACCCGCCTGCTTGGGCGGGCGCGGCCGCCGGTGCTGCAGTTGCCGCAGGGGCAGGGGCCGCGCCTTCGCCTGCTGTAATGGTCGCCAGCAGAGCATCTACGCCAACGGTATCACCTTCGGCGGCTACAATCTCGGCCATCACACCCGCAGAGGGAGAAGGCACTTCAACTGTAACCTTGTCGGTTTCAAGCTCACACAGCATCTCATCCACGGCGACTGCATCGCCGGGCTTCTTGAACCATGTGGCAACAGTGGCTTCGGTGACCGACTCGCCAAGCGTGGGAACACGAACTTCAATCGTCATCGCTTACTTTCCTTTGGTGCTCAGCGCTTCGTTAACCAGCGCTTCTTGTTGGGCTTTGTGTTGGCTGGCCAGACCCGTCGCGGGTGAGGCCGAGGTTGCGCGACCGGCATAAACCGGACGTTTGTGTTTCGCTCCGATCCGGGTCAGAACCCATTCGATATTGGGCTCGATAAAGGACCAGGCACCCTGGTTTTTGGGCTCTTCCTGACACCAGACCATCTCGGCCTCTTTGAACCGCTCAAGCTCGTTGATTAGCGAATGGGCCGGGAAGGGGTAATACTGCTCGATCCGCAGCAGATAAATGTCGTCGATCCCGCGCGCGTCACGTTCTTCCAGCAGGTCATAATACACTTTGCCCGAACACAGCACGACACGTTTGATCTTGTCATCCGCCACCAGTTCGGTGTCCGAGTTCCCCTGTTGGGCGTCGTCCCACAACACCCGGTGGAAGCTGGAGCCGGTGGTAAATTCTTCGGCTCTGCTGACCGCGAGTTTGTGGCGCAGCAGCGATTTGGGTGTCACCAGGATCAGCGGTTTGCGGAAGGTGCGGTGCAGCTGTCGGCGCAGGATGTGGAAATAGTTCGCGGGTGTCGTGCAGTTCGCCACGATCCAGTTGTCCTGACCACACATTTGCAGGAACCGCTCCAGACGCGCGGATGAGTGTTCGGGGCCTTGCCCTTCGAACCCATGCGGCAGCAGTGTGACCAAACCGGACATCCGCAGCCATTTGGATTCACCAGAACTGATGAACTGGTCAAACATGATCTGCGCACCATTGGCGAAGTCACCAAACTGAGCTTCCCAAAGGACCAGCGCATTGGGTTCGGCCAGCGAATAGCCGTATTCAAACCCAAGCACAGCATATTCGGACAGCATCGAGTCAATCACTTCGTAGTGCGACTGGCCTGGGCGGATGTTGTTCAGCGGGTAGTAACGCTCTTCTGTTTCCTGATGGATGAACCCCGAGTGGCGCTGGCTGAACGTGCCACGGGTGGCGTCTTGCCCGGCCAGACGCACCGGGTACCCTTCGGTCAATAGTGATCCGAAGGCCAGCGCCTCACCGGTGGCCCAATCAAAACCAGTGCCGGATTCAAACATCTGCTTTTTGTGGTCCAGAAGACGCCCAACGGTTTTGTGCAAGGCAAATCCGGCCGGGGCGCGGGTCAGAGCGCCACCAACCTCGGCCAGAGTCTCGGGCGTGATCGCGGTCTCGCCTCGCATGTATTCGTCTTTGTTCTTGTCCAGATGCGACCAGCGCCCGTCCAGCCAGTCGGCTTTGTTCGGCTTATAATCTTTTCCGGCCTCGAACTCGTCGTTCAGATGTGCCTGGAAGGCGGCCTTCATGTCCTCGATCTCACCCTCGGGGATCAGGCCGTCTTTGACTAAACGCTCGGTGTACAGAGACAGCGTGGTTTTGTGCGTTTTGATCCTCTTGTACATGATCGGGTTGGTGAACATGGGCTCATCGCCCTCGTTGTGACCAAACCGGCGGTAGCAGAAGATGTCCAGAACCACATCCTTGTGGAACTTCTGGCGGAACTCGGTCGCCACTTTGGCCGCGTGCACCACGGCCTCGGGGTCATCCCCGTTCACGTGGAAAATCGGCGCTTCAACCATCAACGCGATATCCGTCGGATAGGGACTCGAGCGCGAGAAGTGCGGCGCAGTGGTAAAGCCGATCTGGTTGTTTACTACGATATGCATGGTGCCGCCGGTCTTGTGACCGCGCAGACCAGACAGACCAAACCCTTCGGCCACGACACCCTGGCCGGCAAAGGCTGCGTCGCCATGCAGCAGGATGGCCATGACCTTGGTGCGATCCGTGTCGCCAAGCTGATCCTGTTTGGCGCGAACCTTGCCCAGAACCACCGGGTTCACCGCCTCAAGGTGTGAGGGGTTGGCGGTCAGTGACAGGTGCACAGAATTGCCGTCAAACTCACGGTCGCTGGAGGCCCCGAGGTGGTACTTCACATCACCCGAACCATCCACGTCCTCGGGCTTGAAGCTGCCGCCCTGGAATTCGTTGAAGATGGCGCGGTACGGTTTGCCCATCACGTTGGCCAGAATGTTCAGGCGACCCCGGTGCGGCATCCCGATGACGATGTCGCTGAGGCCAAGTGCGCCACCGCGCTTGATGATCTGCTCCATCGCTGGGATCAGCGCTTCACCGCCGTCCAGACCAAAGCGCTTGGTGCCCATGTATTTGACGTGCAGGAATTTCTCAAAGCCCTCGGCTTCGACCATCTTGTTCAGGATCGCCTTGCGGCCTTCCTTGGTGAACGCGATTTCCTTGCCGTACCCTTCGATCCGCTCTTTCAGCCAAGCGGCTTCTTCGGGGTTCGAGATATGCATGTATTGCAGCGCAAAGGTGCCGCAATAGGTCCGCTTTACGATTTCGACGATCTGCCGCATCGAGGCAACCTGAAGCCCCAGAACGTTGTCGATAAAGATCGGCCGGTCCATGTCGGCGTCGGTGAAGCCGTAGGTTTTCGGATCCAGCTCAGGGTGATTGGTTGCAGCGCGCATCCCCAACGGATCCAGATCAGCGGCCAGATGGCCCCGGATCCGATAGGCTCGGATCAGCATCAGGGCGCGCAGGCTGTCCAGAACGGCGCGTTTGATCTGGTCGTCGCTGACCTCAACGCCCTTGTCAGCCGCCTTGTCCTTGATCTTCTTACCCGCCGCTTTGGCGTCAATCTCGGCCCATTCCCCGGTCAGTGCACCGGTCAGATCATCGGCAGGCATGGGCGGCCAGTCGGTCCGCGCCCAAGACGGCCCTTCGGCCTCTTTCTGAACGTCCGGCGCGGCGTCACCCATAGCCTTGAAGAACTCAACCCAGGCCGCGTCTACGGCACCGGGGTTTTTGGTGTACTGGGCGTAAAGTTGTTCCAGATATTCGGCATTATGCCCCTGCATGAAGCTTGAAGCATGAAAGGCAGAGTTGGGCGAGTGTTCGGTCATTGGGCTACCTCATGTGGGTTGGGACCGTATTGGTTGGTGCCTGGCTGGCTGGGGCGGGTCAGCCACCACAGCACCAGAAGGGGCGACACCACCAGAACGATAAGTGTCGGAATGACGATCAGCAATGTTGCGCGGGTAAACAAAATGTCGAGCGTTCCGCCGTGGAACTGGCTGGCAAGGCCAATGCCAAAGATCAGAACTGCAAAGGCCCCAAGGATCAAAAGGATCGGCAGTAAGGCGTAAAGCCCGCTGCGCCCGGTGTCATGCATCCGCCGCCATGCAACGGCCAGATGGGGGAAAAAGACGATCAGGCCGACAATGCTTTGGACCGGTTGGCTGGACGTGGCGGTGACGGATTTCACCTCATCGCTTTCAGTGACCGAGACCTGCGTGAAGAACTGCCAGTCGATGATCCCGGCGATCAAGTTCCAGATCACGACGAACAGAAAAAAGAACCAATATTCGGGCCGCGATGCACGGCCCGAAAAAGTGAAGAATTTGGAGAAACACGTTCTTACAGCCTCACTAAAGGTCATGTGTTTCGTTCCTCCCGGATTAGACAGCCGAAGCTGCCATATCAGCCAATCGCTTCCAGCACAGCCTCGCCCAGCTGCGCGGGGCTTTCGGCCACGACGATGCCGGCCGAGCGCATGGCTTCGATCTTGTCCTCGGCACCGCCCTTGCCACCGGCGACAATCGCGCCCGCGTGGCCCATGCGGCGGCCCGGAGGGGCCGTGCGGCCTGCGATGAAACCAGCGGTTGGCTTTTTGCGGCCCTTCTTGGCCTCATCCGCCAGGAACTGCGCAGCTTCTTCCTCGGCTGAGCCACCGATCTCACCGATCATGATGATCGATGTGGTCTCGTCGTCGGCCAGGAACCATTCCAGCACGTCGATATGCTCGGTCCCTTTGATCGGGTCGCCGCCGATGCCTACACAGGTGGACTGACCCAGACCTACATCGGTGGTCTGTTTGACGGCCTCATAGGTCAGGGTGCCCGAACGCGACACAACGCCGACCGAGCCGCGCTTATGGATGTGGCCGGGCATGATGCCGATCTTGCAGGCATCGGGCGTGATGACACCGGGGCAGTTCGGGCCGATCAGGCGCGACTTGCTGCCTTCCAGCGCACGCTTCACCTTCATCATGTCCAGAACCGGTATGCCTTCGGTGATGCAGACGATCACCTCCATCTCGGCATCAATCGCTTCGAGGATCGAGTCAGCCGCGAAGGGCGGAGGCACGTAGATTACCGAGGCGTTGGCTTCGGTCACATGCTTGGCCTCGTGGACCGAGTTGAACACGGGCAGGCCCAGATGCTCCATCCCGCCTTTGCCGGGGGTCACGCCGCCGACCATCTTGGTGCCATAGGCAATGGCCTGTTCGCTGTGGAATGTACCTTGCGAGCCGGTAAAGCCCTGACAGATCACTTTGGTGTTTTCGTCGATGAGGACTGCCATTTTGTCCCTTTCTCTAGGCGGTGTTGGATTGATTAGGTTCAGTCGCCGGCAGAACATGCGGCGCATAGGATATTTTCTCGAGCGTGGCACGGCCCAGGGCCAGATTGGCCGTGGTACGCAGCCCGCTGCTGATTTCAGCAATGCCACGCCGGATCTTTTGCCGGACCAATGGCCAGCCTGTGGGCCGACTGCGGGGTGCCCCCATATTGTATTCGCCGGGGGCTTCGTTGCCCTGTTCGACCATGGCCGGGATCACCTGATAGATGTTGGTCTGACGCGCCGCAGCCGAAGCTGATGGATTGAACAAAAGCCCGTCCAACGTGATGTCATAGGGTTTCTGCGCCAGAAAATGCTGCGCCGCTTGTCGCGTCAGCGCGTACGCCGCGCCCCCGGGATGACGCGATCGCATCAGGCGCAGTTCGCGCCCCAGATGGATCAAGCGCTTGCGCCCAAGCGCGACATAAAGCTTGGTGCTGCGCCAGCGTTCAAACCGGACGATATCAGCATCCGCGGGCCACCAAGATGGGTCATTCAGCCAATCGGCCAATTCCGGGCTCAGGAACACGTCATCCTCAAGGATCAACGCTTGTTCAGCGCCCGAGGCGATCAATGCCTCCCACGCTTTGGCATGGCTGAGGGTGCAGGCCATGTCCTTGGTGTGGAAATAGCCCCACGGCCCCTCGGCCTTGCACTCGCGCAGGAAATCCTCGCGGGTGGCGGCGTCGCAATCAACAGCATTAACGCGCGTCGCTGACAGGCCTGCCTTTTGCAGCTCCTGCTCCATCAAACGCGCCCGCCCTGTGGCGCGTTCAAGACCTATGAGGAAGATGGGGATGGTCATGCGTTTAAGTTTTTCAGGCAGATCAGACAGCCCACACCAAAGGCGATCTGGTCGTCAGGCTGATAGCGCTCCGACGGATCGTTTTGATGTTTTGGTCGATTAGGACTGCCATTCCTTCGTGCTCCTGTTTGGGTTAACTCGCCTGCGTGGCGCTATTCATAAGTGTTGATAAGGTTTTGCCCGGTGGGGAAAAACGCCCCAAGCAGTTCGTAGTCTGCTTGTGTATGTCGCACCAAAAAATCTTTGGATTCCTTGGATAAATCCTCGAAACGTGGCGGCGTAGTGCTGCTGGAATTTCTGCGACCAATGTGAACGGTAGTGTTCAGCCTTTCAGACAAATCAGCAGCCAGCCTGTCTAATTCGGACGTCGTATAAACAGCGTCGAAGAAGCCAATATCTTGCCCCAGAAAAACATCAATGGGACAAGTATGGAGATACATTACACGGCTTACGTCACAATATTTGTCATAGTCTCGTATGAACTCTTCTATCGTCGGGTTGGTCTTGAAACCTTTGAACGGTTGCTGATTTCGCATTCCGAACAATTTGCCAATCAGCTTGTTCTGATGCTCCGAACCGACAGGTACTTTTTTTAGGTCCTCAAAATCGTGCACACGATTTTGGTAACCAGACAGAAACCGTTTTATTGGATCGCGAACAACTGCAAAACTCCAATAATCGCGGGCTTTCTCAAAATCGCTCTGTCGGACTGGCCTGGTCGGATAGCGGGGATGGAGTTCCGTGATCTTTCCATCCCACTCATTACCAGTCTCGATTTTATAAAGGACATGCTTAATGGATGTTCCAGCAGCTTTGTGGACACCAAAATAAGCAATGTTGTATTTGTCGAGAAAAGCAACCATTCGAGACTTACTATCCCTTAACCGCTTTCACGATCTTCTCGGCGCCGTCTTTCAGGTTGTCTGCCGCGATCACGTCGAGGCCAGAGGTGTTGATGATCTCTTTGCCTTTTTCGACATTCGTGCCTTCCAGACGCACGACCAGCGGAACCTGCAGGCCGACCTCTTTCACCGCGGCGACAACGCCCTCAGCAATCACATCACAGCGCATGATGCCGCCGAAGATGTTGACCAGAATGCCTTTGACGTTCTCGTCCGAGGTGATGATCTTGAACGCCTCGGTGACTTTCTCTTTGGTTGCACCGCCGCCCACGTCGAGGAAGTTTGCAGGCTCTGCACCATAGAGCTTGATGATGTCCATGGTGGCCATCGCCAGACCCGCGCCGTTCACCATACAGCCGATCTCACCGTCCAGCGCGATGTAGTTCAGGTCATATTTGCTGGCTTCCAGCTCCTTGGGGTCTTCCTCGGTCGTGTCGCGCAACTCGGCGATGTCGGGGTGGCGGTAGACCGCGTTGCCGTCGAAACCGACCTTGGCATCCAGCACTTTCAGGTCGCCGCTGTCCGAAACGATCAGCGGGTTGATCTCCAGCATTTCCATGTCCTTCTCGACGAAGGCGTTGTAGAGCTGGTTCATCAGTTTGACGCATTGCTTGACCTGTGCGCCTTCCAGACCCAACGAGAAGGCGATGCGGCGGCCGTGATAAGGTTGGTATCCGGTGGCCGGGTCGACCGAGAATGACAGGATTTTCTCGGGCGTCGCAGCGGCGACTTCTTCGATGTCCATGCCGCCTTCGGTCGAGCAGACAAACGAAATGCGGCTGGTCTGGCGGTCTACCAGAAGGGCTAGGTACAGTTCACGTTCGATGCCCGAACCAGCTTCGATGTAGATGCGGTTGACTTGCTTGCCTGCGGGGCCGGTCTGATGTGTGACCAGAGTACGGCCCAGCATCTTCTTGGCTTCCTCAGCCGCTTCCTCAACCGATTTGGTCAGACGGACACCGCCTTTTTCACCGGCGTCGGCCTCTTTGAAAGAGCCTTTGCCGCGCCCGCCTGCGTGGATCTGCGCCTTGACCACCCACAGGGGGCCGTCCAGTTCACCGGCTGCGGTTTTGGCTTCTTCGGCGCGCAGCACGGCGCGACCATCGGAAACCGGAGCGCCATAGCTGCGAAGAAGAGCCTTGGCCTGATATTCGTGAATGTTCATCGAAATTGTCCCGTCTGACTGCGTTTAACCGTTATAGGGGTGTCTAGCGGGCAAGTTTAAAGGGTTTTTTGACGGCAAAGAGGATTTTAGTGAAGATTTTCGCCATTTGTGATCACGGCTTTTTAGGGTGTGATCACAAAATTTGCCGCGTGATCGATTGATTCGAAAATACAGTGCAGGCACCGGAAATCACATTCAAAAAAAAGGATTTGCGACGTTTGCGCCAACATTCGCGACCCTGATTGATCTGGGCAAAAGAAAACCGGCCCAGAAATGGGCCGGCTTTTAGCCTGAGAATTTGTGCTGGTTTAAGCCAGCGAGCTGTCGATGCCTTTGCAAGCGTCGATCAGGCCCTTAACGGCGTTGACCGAGTTGTCGAAACCGGCTTGTTCGTCTTCGTTCAGTTTGATGTCGACGATACGTTCTACGCCACCTGCACCGATTACGGTCGGGACGCCAACGTACAGACCGTCAACACCCAACTCACCACTGCAGTAGGCAGCGCAAGGCAGAACGCGTTTTTGGTCTTTCAGATAAGCTTCGGCCATTTCGATTGCCGAAGTGGCAGGCGCGTAATAAGCGGAACCTGTTTTCAGCAGGCCAACGATTTCGGCACCACCGTCACGGGTGCGCTGAACGATGGCGTCCAGCTTCTCTTGCGTGGTCCAACCCATCTCAACCAGATCGGGCAGTGGTATACCGGCTACGGTCGAATAGCGCACCGAAGGCACCATGGTGTCGCCGTGACCACCCAGAACGAAAGCGGTGACGTCGCGCATCGAAACATTGAATTCTTCCGATAAGAAATGCGCAAAGCGCGCCGAGTCCAATACGCCTGCCATGCCGCAAACCTTGTTGTGCGGCAGGCCCGAGAATTCGCGCAGCGCCCAAACCATTGCGTCCAGCGGGTTGGTGATGCAGATCACGAAGGCATCGGGTGCGTGAGCGGCGATGCCTTCACCGACCGACTTCATGACTTTCAGGTTGATGCCCAGCAGGTCATCGCGGCTCATGCCTGGCTTGCGGGCCACACCAGCGGTCACGATGCACACATCCGCGCCAGCAATATCGGCATAGTCGCTTGTGCCCTTCATCGAGGCGTCAAAGCCTTCGGATGGGCCGGATTCTGCGATGTCGAGCGCCTTGCCCTGCGGCAGCCCGTCAGCGATGTCAAACAGGACTACGTCACCCAGTTCTTTGACAGCTGCAAGATGCGCAAGCGTGCCGCCGATGTTCCCCGCGCCGATCAGCGCAATCTTGGGTCTGGCCATTTGGAATATCTCCGGTCGGTTTTGAAATCGCGGTCGTGCTAGTCGCTAAAACGGCAATAGGCAAGGGTTCTGCGACGTGGCATACAACCGCATACCGTTTGCAGAGCCCGGTGTGGTTGCGCTAAAGGGCCTTTGAGACAAGCCAAAACCGGAACCGGCGCATGTTCGAATTAAACCTGATGTTTTTTGCAGTGGCGATCCCTGCGGTGGTTTTTGCGGGCATATCAAAGGGAGGTTTCGGCTCGGGTGTGGCCTTTGCGTCTTCGTCGATTCTGGCGCTGATCCTGGAACCCGGGCAGGCCCTGGCTCTGATGCTGCCGATCCTGATGGTGATCGACGTGGCCACGCTGGGCCCCTATTGGAAGCGGTGGAGTTGGCCGGATTCCCGCCTGCTGATTTTGGGCGCAGTACCGGGCGTCGCGCTGGGTGCTTGGCTGTATAAGGCAACGGATAATGATCTGTTGCGACTACTGATCGGTGGCATTTCGGTCGGTTTCGTTATTTGGCACATTGCACAGACCAGAGGCTGGGTGCGTGGATTTGCCAATCGCCTGCCACCGTCGGCCGGGCTTTTTGCCGGATTGGTCGCCGGTTTCACCAGTTTTGTCAGTCATGCAGGAGGTCCGCCCGCCGCGGTATACCTGTTGTCCCAAAAACTGTCGAAGACCGAGTTTCAGGCCAGCACTGTGCTGGTTTTTTGGGTTATCAACATCACAAAGTTTGTGCCTTACGCGTTTTTGGGTTTGTTCACATGGCACACGGCGCTGGCCGACATGTTGTTGACACCCTTTGCCATTCTAGGCGCGTGGCTTGGCGTTCGAGCGCATTTCATGATGTCTGAGCGCCTTTTCTTTGGAATTGCCTACGTGTTGCTGACCTTGACGGGCAGCAAACTGATCTGGGACGCGCTTACGTAATCAGGCGTTCGGCGGCAGGGCGTCCGCGACTTCCTCATAGGCCTGACCGGAGGCCACCAAGCACGTGATTCCGTTTGGCAAGGTCACCGTGATCGTCCAACTGCCGCTTTCGCCCGAAGCGAAGAGCTCCATAACCGCGCCTTGCCGGGCCAGCCCAAAGCCCCTGCGTTCTTCGCCATAGATTTCATGCAATCGCTTCAGTACATCCTCTCGCGGCGCACAATTCTGGCCCTGAGCCTGCACCTGCTGTGCCGCCAGAACCATGATCCCCAGACCCATTGTCATCTTAAGCAGTGTCTTTTCCATCCCGTAGCCCTTTCGATTCCATCTGTTGCTCAGGCTGGGGCGGAGGCGACGAAATTCGGTTAAGGCAAAGCACGTTGCGTCGCTTTTGCTGCGCTGCGGCAAATTTCTTCTTGAACTTTCCGGCAAAAAATGCCCCATTCCGCGCAACTTTATTTCAATGGGAGTGGTCCATGGATCCTCGTCAGCGCCCCTATCGTTCGGTTCTTTACATCCCGGGTTCGAGAGACCGGGCACTGGACAAGGCCCGCACTCTGCCTGTGGATGCGATTATCTTTGATCTGGAAGATGCGGTCGCGGCGGACGAGAAGGAAAATGCACGCGAAACGCTCAAGGCGGCTTTGGCGGCTGGTGGTTATGGCGCGCGGGTCAAGATCGTGCGGATCAACGGGTTGGACACCGAATGGGGTCGTGCTGATGCAGAGGCGGTGCGCGGCATGGATGCCGACGTTGTCCTTCTGCCCAAAGTAAACTCGGCAGCCGACGTCGATGCTCTGGCTGCAATTACCGGAGATATGCCGATCTGGGCCATGATGGAAACGCCGCGCGGGATGCTCAACGCGCCTGAAATCGCAGCCCATCCCCTGATGGCCGGGTTCGTGATGGGCACCAATGATCTGGCGAAGGAACTGCAAACTCGTTTTCGCCCTGACCGTCTGCCACTTATGACCTCGCTGGGCCTGTGCCTGCTGGCTGCCAAGGCCGAAGGTCTGATCATCGTTGATGGCGTTTATAACGCGTTCAAGGATGGCGAAGGTCTGGCCGCAGAATGCGCGCAGGGTCGTGACATGGGTTTTGATGGCAAAACACTGATCCACCCCGCACAGGTCGAGATCACAAATGCCGCCTATGCGCCGTCTGACGCCGAGATCGATCTGGCCCGACGCCAGATCACGGCGTTTGAAGAAGTTGAAGCGCAAGGGCAGGGTGTTGCTGTCGTCGATGGCAAAATTGTTGAGAACCTGCACGTTGCAACAGCCCGCGAAATTCTGGCAAAAGCAGAGGCAATTTCAGCTTTGCAAGCGGGGTAAGCCAGCATGGGCTTTGTTCTTCTGATCCTTGGCGTGGCGCTGTGGTGGGCGGCACATCTGTTCAAACGCGTCGCACCTGAACGTCGAGCCGCGATGGGCGACGGGGGTAAAGGCGCCGTCGCTTTGGCCCTGGTCGCGTCGATCCTGCTGATGGTCTTCGGCTATCGTATGACCGATTTCATCTTTGTCTGGGCGCCGCCGACATTCCTGATCCACGTCAACAACCTGTTGGTGCTGATCGCGATCTACATGATGAGTCCTGCCGGTACAAAGGGACGGTTGTTGAACAAGCTGCGTCATCCGATGCTGGGCGGTTTCAAGCTGTGGGCCTTTGCGCATTTGCTGGTGAACGGCGATTTGGTGTCGATCATCCTGTTTGGTGGACTTCTGGCCTGGGCCGTGGTCGAAGTGATCGTGATCAACAAGTCCGAGCCCGAATGGACACCGGCTGAGCCTGGCACTTACGGCAAAGACGCGATGTTCTTTGTGGCTTCAATCGTGCTGCTGGGGATTATCGGTTATATCCATGGGCTGGTCGGTCCGTCTCCTTTCGGCTCATAGGGACCTGATAGATGGCAAAACTCTATCGTTTGTTGACCGAGGAAGACACATCGGCCTTCTGCCACAAAGTGTCTGACGCGCTGGCCAAAGGGTGGGAGCTGTATGGCGACCCGTCCTATGCCTTCGACATAGCAAACAACGTTATGCGTTGTGCGCAGGCCGTGACCAAAGAGGTCGAGGCGGACTATTCCCCTGAAATGAAACTGGGACAGCAGTAATGGCAAAAACAAATCCGGGACGTTTTTTCGAGGATTATTCCGTCGGGCAGGTGCTGCAACATGCGGTACCGCGTACAGTGACCGAGGGAGAGCGCGGCTTGTATCACGCGCTCTATCCTGCGCGTCATGCCCTGTATTCGTCGGACGAATTTGCCCGGGATTGTGGTTTGCCGGAGAGCCCGATTGATGATCTGGTCGCCTTCCATCTGGTTTTCGGCAAAACCGTGCCGGATGTTTCGTTGAACGCGGTTGCCAATCTTGGCTACGCCGAGGGCCGCTGGCTGAAACCTGTGTACGCTGGAGATACCCTGCGCTCTGTGTCCGAGGTGATCGGGGTCAAGCAGAACTCCAACGGAAAAACTGGCGTCGTATGGGTGCGCACACGCGGGCTGAACCAGTTGGACGAGGTTGTGCTGGAATATGTTCGTTGGGTTATGGTGCGCAAAGCAAATGTCGACGTGCCGGCGCCCGAAACAGTTGTTCCCGAGTTGAAAAAGGTTCTTGATCCGCAGGATCTAATCGTGCCCGAGGGTCTTGATTTCTCGAATTACAATTTTGCTTTGGCGGGTGAGCCGCACCGCTGGGGCGACTACGACATCGGTGAGACCATCGACCATGTGGACGGTGTCACCGTGGAAGAGGCAGAGCACATGCTGGCCACACGCCTGTGGCAAAACACGGCCAAAGTGCATTTCGACCTGACGTTCCGGCCCGAAGGCAGGCTGATCTATGGAGGTCATGTTATTTCGATGGCGCGGACCCTGTCGTTCAATGGCTTGGCAAATGCGCAGATGATCGTTGGCCTGAACGGCGGCGCACATGCAAACCCTTGTTTTGCAGGAGATACCATCAAGGCGTGGTCCGAAGTTCTGGACAAAGCGGAAACCGGCGTACCAGGCGTGGGTGCGATTCGGCTGCGATTGGTGGCAACCAAAGGGGGCGCTCCGTTTGCATTGAAGAACGACGAGGGACGGTATTTGCCCGATGTTCTTCTGGATCTCGATTATTGGGCGCTTATGCCGCAAAAAGAGTTCTGACGGTTATGTGAACCACTTGCGTGTTAGCCGTGCTAGGTTTGCACCATGCACTTTCTGCGCGCGATATCGGCCGGCGTCTGCCTGGCCCCGGCGGCTCAGGCCTGTGATCTGGCTTTGGCCTTGGCTGTGGATGTGTCCGGCTCGGTCGATAGCAGCGAATATCGGATCCAGATGGACGGGCTAGCTACCGGACTGCGCGACCCGATTGTATCCGAAGCTTTGGTGCAGGGGCAGGCACAGTTGATGCTGGTACAATGGACGGGGTCGTCGCGTCAGCAGATAACGATCCCTTGGACCCGTATCGACAGTTTCGCAGCTTTGGATCGGTTTGCGGATCAAGTTTCTGCTGATCCGCGTATCTGGCGGAATTTTTCAACCGCGATTGGGGAAGCGCTTCAAACAACGCTCGATTCATTCGAGCCGGTTTCCCACTGCGCCCGGCATCTGATCGATTTGTCAGGTGACGGGGTATCCAATGAAGGGGTCGAGCCGACGCAAGTTCACGCGGCCTTGCGAGATCGAGGCGTTGTGGTCAATGCCTTGGCCATAGAGGAAAGCGAACCGGATCTGACGGCCTATTTCTTTGAGAATGTCATCGTGGGTGAGGGTGCTTTTGTCGTTTCGGCAGCAGGGTTCGCGGACTATCCGGAACGAATTCGCAGAAAACTGCTGCGCGAAGTGACGCAGCAAACCGCAGAGCTGAAGTGACATGACAAAAGATTCGTGATCACATCCGTTTGCCTTTGAAAACGCTAACATTGATAATGAGGAATATAATATGTGATCACAACATTATTTTGTGTGATCACATATGGGGAATATCAACTGATTTGACGTGAATTTGCTGTTTTTTGCAACCGCAGCACGTGACAGTGTCGCAAAAAACAGTAAAACGTTCGGTAGCCAACCGAAAAGGAGCCGCCATGGCCGATGTAAATCGGGGCAACCGCCCACTTTCGCCGCATCTGTCGATCTATCGTCCTCAGCTGACGTCGGTCACTTCCATCCTGACACGCATCACTGGTAACGCACTCCTACTGGCGGCGTTGTTGATTGTTTGGTGGTTTCTGGCCGCAGCAACCTCGCCCGAGGCGTTCGCCGTGGCGAATGGCGTGATTACCTCGGTGCTTGGGGATCTGGTTATGGCTTTGTCCGTTTGGGGCCTGTGGTATCACACGCTGGCGGGCGTGCGGCATCTGATCTGGGACAACGCGGTTGGCTTGGACCTTCCCACAGCGACCAAGCTGGGTTGGGCCGTCGTCATCGGATCGGTTGTGTTGACCCTTCTGACCCTTGTCATCGTCGCGTGATTGGAGGCCTGACATGCGTTATCTGACCGACCGCAAACGCGCCGCTGGCCTTGGCTCGGCAAAATCCGGCACAGCCCATTTCTGGGCGATGAAAGTCAGCTCGGTGGCGTTGCTGATCCTTGTGCCTTTGTTTGTTTTTACATTTGGCCCGGTTCTGGGTCAGCCGTTTGATGTGGTTCTGGACTACTATTCACGTCCCTTCCCCGCGATTGTTGCAGCGTTGACGCTGGCAGTTGGCTTCAAGCACTTCGCAGACGGTGCGCAGGTGATGCTTGAGGACTACGTTCACGGCACGCTCGAAAAGGTCCTGATTATTCTGGTGACTTGCCTGTCTTATGGCGCGGCAGCGGCTGGCATTTTCGCCATCGCGCGCATTGCCCTTTAACTCCCGGAGCTGAAAGAAATGGCTGCATACGAATACGAAACGCATGACTATGACGTGGTCGTTGTCGGTGCCGGTGGGGCCGGTCTGCGGGCGACCTTGGGCATGGCGGAACAGGGATTGCGCACCGCGTGTGTAACAAAGGTTTTCCCAACCCGTTCGCACACAGTGGCGGCTCAGGGTGGTATCGCGGCGTCCTTGTCGAATATGGGCCCGGATCACTGGCAGTGGCACATGTATGACACGGTCAAAGGGTCGGACTGGTTGGGTGACACCGACGCGATGGAGTACCTCGCGCGCGAAGCGCCCAAAGCCGTGTACGAATTGGAGCATTACGGCGTGCCCTTCAGCCGCACCGAAGAAGGCAAGATCTATCAGCGCCCATTCGGTGGTCATACGACTGAGTTTGGCGAAGGCCCCGCTGTACAGCGCACCTGTGCTGCCGCCGACCGGACCGGTCATGCGATCCTGCACACGCTGTATGGTCAATCGCTGAAAAACAACGCCGAGTTCTACATCGAATATTTCGCCATCGACCTGATCATGTCCGAGGATGGGCAATGTCAGGGTGTCGTCTGCTGGAAGCTGGACGACGGCACGATGCATGTCTTCAACGCCAAGATGGTTGTTCTGGCGACAGGCGGCTATGGCCGGGCATATTTCAGCGCGACTTCGGCCCATACCTGTACCGGTGACGGTGGCGGTATGGTGGCCCGCGCAGGTCTGGCCCTGCAGGATATGGAGTTCGTGCAGTTCCACCCGACCGGCATCTACGGCTCGGGCTGTCTGATCACCGAAGGTGCGCGCGGCGAGGGTGGCTATCTGACAAACTCGGAAGGCGAGCGGTTTATGGAGCGTTATGCGCCCCAGTACAAAGACCTCGCGCCGCGTGACTATGTCTCGCGCTCGATGACAATGGAGATCCGTGAAGGTCGGGGTGTCGGTGCGGAAGGGGATCACATCCACCTGAACCTGTCGCACCTGCCTGCCGAAGCTTTGGCCGAGCGTTTGCCGGGTATCTCGGAAAGCGCAAAGATCTTTGCGGGTGTCGACGTAACCAAGGAACCAATCCCGGTTCTGCCGACTGTTCACTACAACATGGGTGGTATTCCGACCAACTATTGGGGTGAGGTTCTGAACCCCACCGCCGACGACCCGACGGCCGTCGTTCCTGGCTTGATGGCTGTGGGTGAAGCGGGTTGTGCCTCGGTCCATGGTGCGAACCGACTGGGATCTAACTCGCTGATCGACCTCGTGGTGTTTGGCCGCGCGGCCGCGATCCGCGCTGGTAAAGTCGTTGATGCCGAAGCGCCGAACCCGGTTCTAAATCAGGCGTCGGTCGACAAAGCCTTTGATCGGTTCGATGCGGTCCGCAACGCCAACGGTTCGGTCGCGACCGCGGACTTGCGGCTTGAGATGCAGAAAACCATGCAGGCGGATGCAGCCGTGTTCCGTACGGCCAAAACAATGGCTGAAGGCGTCGAAAAGATGACCGCGATTGCTGCCAAAATGGACGATCTGAAAGTCACAGACCGTTCGTTGGTCTGGAACAGTGATCTGATGGAAACTTTGGAACTGACAAACCTTATGCCCAACGCGCTGGCGACCATCGTCGGTGCTGAGGCGCGTAAGGAATCCCGTGGCGCCCACGCGCATGAGGATTTCAGCGAGCGTGACGATGAAAACTGGCGCGTGCATACGGTCAGCCGCGTTGAGGGCAACGCAGTTGAGCTGAGCTATCGCCCGGTCATCGTTGATCCGCTGACGACCGAGGAACAGGGCGGTATCAGCCTTCAGAAAATCGCGCCCAAAGCGCGGACGTTCTAAGGGCAGGGAAAGCAGGCAATGACGCACAAGCGCCAAATACCCGTGATCCTGATGCAGGCAATCAGCCTGCGGATGGCGCGTGCGTGGTGCTTGTCATGACGGTCGAAGTTTTGAAGTCGGGGTCAAGCGATCCAAAGATAATCCTGATCGGGTTGAATCGCTGTGCGACGACCTCGTTTCACAAGCTGTTCCATAACAGCGGAATCCCATCCGTGCATTGGGAAGATGAGCAAGGCCAAAACCTTGCGCATCGCATGATGACCAATATTGCCATGGGGCGCAGGCCCTTGGATGGGTTCGGCGCGGTAAGGGCCTTCACCGACATTGCCTTTGTCAATTCGCGCTTCATGCTGGACGGTTCGCGTTTCTTTCGCGAGCTGCACGCGGCTTATCCAAGCGCATACTTTTTGCTGAACACGCGCAATCGCGAGGATTGGATCAACTCAAGGGCCAGCCATTCCGGTGGTGGCTATCTGGAGCGATGCTGCAAGGCCAACGGACAGACAGCTAATGAGGTGAAACAGGGTTGGGCGCATATGTACGATGTGCACCACACCGAGGTCGAAACCTATTTCGACGGAAATCCTCGCTTCCTGCGCTATGATATCGACAAAGATGACCCACAACGAGTTGCGGACTGGCTCTCGCCGGATTTCGACGTGAACATTGCCCACTGGGGGCATTATAATCGAGGGGCGTCTGATCGCGCCCGGACAGGCTGAAAGGCGGCCTTGTGCTGAATGGAGAATTGACATGGTTCAACTGACCCTGCCCAAGAATTCCCGGATTACCACCGGCAAGACCTGGCCCAAGCCGGACGGTGCCACCAATGTGCGCAAGTTCCAGATCTATCGCTGGAACCCCGATGACGGTCAGAACCCGCGTGTTGATACCTATTTCGTCGACATGGATACATGCGGCCCGATGGTTCTGGACGCGCTGATCAAGATCAAGAACGAGATCGACCCAACGTTGACCTTCCGCCGGTCTTGCCGCGAAGGCATCTGTGGCTCTTGTGCGATGAATATCGACGGGATCAACACGTTGGCCTGCATTTACGGCATGGACGAGATCAAGGGCGACGTGAAAATTTATCCGCTGCCGCATATGCCGGTGGTCAAGGACCTGATCCCTGATCTGACCCATTTCTATGCGCAGCATGCTTCGATCATGCCTTGGCTGGAAACCAAGACCAACCGTCCCGCGAAGGAATGGAAGCAGTCGATTGAGGACCGCAAGAAACTGGATGGTCTCTATGAATGCGTGATGTGCGCCAGCTGCTCAACCTCGTGCCCCAGCTATTGGTGGAACGGTGACCGGTATCTTGGCCCCGCCGCGTTGCTGCATGCGTATCGCTGGATTATCGACAGCCGCGATGAGGCCACAGGCGAACGTCTGGATGAGCTGGAAGATCCGTTCAAGCTGTATCGCTGTCACACCATCATGAATTGCGCCAAGACCTGCCCCAAAGGTCTGAACCCGGCCAAGGCGATTGCTGAAATCAAAAAGATGATGGTCGAACGCGCTGTTTAAGCGCCACTGCGTTTTGCGATAAACGCATGCCCAACTTGCAAAATTAGGCGATGCGGCCTTGGCTGCGTTGCCTTATTTTTTGGGCAGGGAGGAGTGATGAGATTAAGCCAGGATCACTCCAATGAGCAAAGACACTTCCAAACAAAAAACCGACGCCCAAGAAGCGTTGGAACTGCTTGAGCAGGCATGGGCGTATTACGTGCCAGAACCCGTGAAAGCTGACAAAGAACCTGAGTTGTTCGAATACGCAAACGCAGCCTGATACGGGCCGTAAGACTTGAACTACGACTGCTAATCGGCAAAGCAAGGCAATGCCTGTTCTTCTGCTTCTGTTGGCGGCCGGTGTATTAGGCTATTTTGTCTGGCGCGCCCGTCATTCTACGCTGACGCGTAATTGTCGGTGGCGCCAAGACAAAAGCCATGGTGTCTGGCGGTGTAGCTTCTGCGGCGCTGAAATCACTTCTCAGGAACAGCCTTTGCGGTGTTCGAGGGCGCGCGACAACTAATTATCTGCTTTTCGCAGGCAGAGTTATGCGCCAGTCTGCATCGCATGACACGTTCTGAACGCCCTGTCCCCGTTCCCGAAGATGCTGAGGCGCGTCGCGCGCTGGCCCCCGTAATCTGCTACCCGAACGACACATTACCGCGACCTGATGTGTCGTGGATGCGAACCCTGCGCCAAGGCGCAATCAAAACCGGCGAGGTTCTGGTTCCCCCGCGCGATGCGCGCTGTTTTGAGGTGCCGGCAGGGCATTTCTTTCGAATTACGTCCGTCGAAGGCCCACAGGTCGGTGATTTGAACATATGGAACCGCAATGACCTGTCCGAACGGTTCTATTCAGGTAAAACCCGCGCCTTGCATGGAACGCATCTGACCACCGGAGAACAGATGTGGTCCAGTTTTCCCCATCTGCGCCCTATGGCCACGATCATTGAAGACACACTGGAATGGTACGGAATCGACGTCTTTGGCGGGTCGGTCCATGACGTTATTGGTACGCGGTGTGATCCGTATACGGGCAACCTGTTGTCGGGTACGCAATACCACCACTGCTGCCATTCAAACCTGACCCGCGCGCTTGCGGATCATTTGGATCTTCCGCTGACCGAAGCTGAACTTGCAGTGCATGACGTGCTGAATGTCTTTATGTGCACCGGGTTTACCCGCGATACGGGTCAATATTTTATGAAGGCCTCACCTGTGCGCCCCGGTGATTATCTTGAATTCTTTGCCGAAATTGATCTGCTTGGCAATCTGAGCGCCTGCCCAGGCGGGTATTGTTCGTCCGAGCATTCCTCGGACACGGCGGCCTGTTTCCCGCTGCTGGTCGAAACATTCGCACCCGCTGAAGGTGATTTGAAAGGTTGGGAAAGCCCGGCGCGCAATGGTTATGATCGCACGCATGGGCGATAAATCCGACAGGCACCTGGTGGTGCCTGCCATTTGTCAGGTGTTCGGGAAAGCCGCCTGAAGGGCGATTTCCACCATGTCACCAAAGCTCCGCTCGCGCTCAGACGACGGCAGAGCTTCTCCGGTCAAAAGGTGATCGGAAACAGTGAGTACAGCCAAAGCCCTGCACTTGTGGCGTGCCGCCAAGATGTACAGTTCTGCGGCTTCCATCTCGACGCCCAGAATGCCGTGACGCACCATCTGTTCGTTCAGGTCCGGGCGCTCGTCATAAAAGACATCGGACGAGTAGATTCCACCAACATGCGTTGGCGTCCCCTTTGCCGCTGCTGCCGCTGCCGCAGAATGCAACAACCCCCAATCAGCACAGGGGGCAAAGTTCAACTCTTTCATGATGCCGCGCGACGGAGTGCTGAGCGTGGTAGATGTCATCGCCAGAATAACGTCGCGCAGTTTCACACTGTCCTGCATGCCGCCACATGAACCGATACGGATTAGAGTTTTTGCACCGTAATCACGGATCAATTCATTGACGTAAATGGAAAGAGAGGGCATCCCCATGCCGCTGCCCTGAATCGTTACAGGATGTCCTTTCCAATTGCCGGTAAAACCAAGCATTCCCCGAACGTCATTGACCTGTTTTACATCGGTCAAAAAAGTCTCTGCAGCCCATTTTGCCCGATAAGGGTCTCCGGGCAAAAGAACGGTTTCTGCGATTTCGCCTTTTTCGGCACCAATGTGAATGGTCATTTGTTCAACTTACCCTGATCAAATTTCCAATTCAGAAATATCGGATCCCGCATTTAAGGCGTCATGCACCCATTGGGGTTTGCGCCCACGACCTGACCACGTCTGGTCCGGGTTCGACGGATTGCGATATTTCGCTTTCGTTTTAGGCGCTTTTCCGCCACGAGGCGCGTCGCTGGACAATTCAGACAGCGAAAAACCAAACTCTGCCGCTGCTTTTTCAGCAGCCTTCAAAGCCGCACTCCGCTCGCGTTTTTCGGCGCTTACAAGCGCTTTGTCTATATCGTCACGTAAAGCCAACAGCTCTTTTCGCGACATTTGTTCGAGATTGATCCCCATCAGTCTTCTCCGATTGAATTAGAATACGGTGCGTATTGGCGCGCACCGTATTTCCAAAAACAGGATTATTCCATCCCAAAGATTTAAAGGACAGAAACGGGGAAAAAAGAAAGAAAAGGCTCAGTTATTCTGCAGCAAGTGTTTTGGGGTCTGCCAAAACAACGATATCGCCCATAATTGCGTTCAATTCAAAGTTTTTAGGGGTGTAAACCTTGGCCACCCCCATGGCTTTCAATTTTTCGGCATCTTCATCGGGAATAATCCCGCCGACCACAACTGGAATATGGGACAGCCCTTCTTTTTGCAGACGCGCCAATACATCTTCGACCAGTGGCAGGTGGCTGCCGGATAGGATGGACAGGCCGATCACATGCGCGTCGTCTGCGCGCGCAGCTTCCACGATTTCCTCTGGGGTTAGGCGGATGCCTTCATAGCTGATGTCCATGCCGCAATCACGGGCGCGGAAGGCGATCTGTTCAGCGCCGTTGGAATGGCCATCCAATCCCGGTTTGCCAACCAGGAACTTGAGACGACGGCCCAGTTTGTCACTGACCGCGTCGACCGCAGCGCGCAGATCGTCCAACCCTTCGGTTTTGTTCGAAACCGAGCCTGAAACACCGGTTGGGCCACGATAAGTACCGTAGACTTTGCGCATCTCTTCCGCCCATTCGCCTGTGGTGACGCCCGCCTTGGCGGCGGCAATGGACGGCTCCATCACGTTTGCTCCGGTTTTCGCGGCCTCCCGCAACGCGGCCAGGGCATTTGCAACAGCCGAGTCGTCCCGTTCAGCGCGCCAGGAGTTCAGGCGGTCGATCTGTTCCTGTTCCACCGCCGGATCGACAACCATGATGCCGCCATCTTCGGTCTGCAAAGGTGAAGCTTCACCTTCGATCCATTTGTTCACACCAACAACGACGGTTTCGTTTCGTTCAATACGGTTCAGCCGATCTGCGTTTGAGTCCACCAGGCGGGATTTCATGTACTCAATCGAGGCCACCGCGCCACCCATCGAATCAAGGTTCGCCAACTCGGCCCGCGCGCCTGTCTTCAACTCTTCGACCTTGGCATCGACGGCGGGGTTGCCATCGAACAGGTCGTCGAATTCCAGCAGGTCGGTCTCATAGGCCAGGATTTGCTGCATCCGCATCGACCATTGCTGATCCCAGGGGCGCGGCAGCCCAAGCGCCTCGTTCCAGGCAGGCAATTGCACCGCACGCGCACGCGCGTTTTTCGACAGCGTCACGGCCAGCATTTCGATCAGGATGCGATAGACGTTGTTTTCAGGCTGTTGTTCGGTCAGACCCAACGAGTTAACCTGCACCCCATAGCGGAATCGGCGGAATTTCGGATTCTCGACACCATAGCGTTGTTGCAGAATCTCATCCCAAAGATCGACAAATGCGCGCATCTTGCACATTTCGGTGACAAAGCGGATGCCCGCGTTCACGAAAAACGAAATACGGCCACACAGGGCTGGGAAATCCTCTGCCGGAACGCGCGGGCGCAATTCATCCAACACCGCGATGGCGGTGGCCAACGCATAGGCCAGTTCCTGTTCTGGTGTCGCGCCCGCTTCCTGCAGGTGGTACGAACACACATTCATCGGGTTCCACTTGGGAACGTTGGTATAGCAATACTCGGCCACGTCCGCGATCATCTTAAGCGACGGTTTGGGCGGGCAAACATAGGTGCCGCGGCTCAGATATTCCTTGATCAGGTCATTTTGCACCGTGCCCTGCAATTTCGACACATCTGCGCCTTGCTCTTCCGCGACAGCGATATACAGCGCCAATAACCATGGGGCAGTGGCGTTGATCGTCATCGAGGTGTTCATCTGCTCAAGCGGGATCTGGTCGAACAGAACCCGCATGTCGCCCAGATGACAAACGGGAACGCCCACTTTGCCGACTTCACCGCGTGCCAATGTGTGGTCGCTGTCATAGCCCGTTTGCGTGGGCAGATCGAAAGCCACGGACAGGCCGGTTTGCCCTTTCGCCAGGTTCCCCCGATAAAGTGCGTTCGAGGCTTTGGCCGTGGAATGACCGGCATAGGTTCGGATGAGCCAAGGGCGATCTTTCTGCGTCTGCGTCATAGGGGGCCTCGTGTTTCAGTGGGCAATAAAATTACGTCTTGAGGTTCTAAAGCGCAATTTTCGGGATATGTCAATTCGCTGCGTTGCGGCATCCTTCAATTGTTCAGATTGTGGGCAGTTGCGATTGGTGGCAATGTGCCGCCATGACGCAAACCGTGGAACTTCCGCTTTGGCTTTTCCTGCTGATCGTGGTCTTTGCCATGGTCACTTTTGCTTCGCATTTTCTGTTTCCTTCAGTGCGATGGTTTTTTCGCCGTAGATTGGAACGCGCCGTTTCGCGCCTGAATCAAAGGCTTCAACGTCCCATTCAACCGTTCAAGCTGGCGCGGCGTCATGACATGATCCAGCGGCTGATTTACGACCCTCAGGTCGGGCAGGCGGTTCAACAACACGCGCAGGACGAAGGCATTCCCGAGGCAGTCGCCTTTGAAAAAGCGCGCCGCTACGCGCGCGAGATTGTCCCGTCGTTTTCTGCCTTTGCCTATTTCAGCTTTGCCATTCGGCTCGCCCGTCTGCTGAGCAATACGTTTTACGAGGTCCGACTCGGGTACAAGGACGAGGCTGCGATCAAGAACATCGACCCGGATGCGACCGTGGTTTTTGTGATGAACCATCGCAGCAATATGGACTATGTGCTGGTGACCTATCTGGCGGCACAGCAGTCGGCCTTGTCTTATGCTGTCGGAGAATGGGCGCGCGTTTGGCCGCTAAGCCGTTTGATCCGCGCAATGGGGGCGTACTTCATTCGACGCAAATCAGGCAGTGAGCTCTATAGGCAGGTGTTGTCCTGCTATGTGCGCCACGCGACCGAAGCGGGTGTGACGCAAGCCATGTTCCCGGAAGGCGGTTTAAGCCTGACTGGCGCACTGGGTCGCCCAAAACTGGGTTTGCTGAAATACATTATGGACGGAACTTCGCCTGAAGGCCGCGACGTCGTATTCGTTCCTGTGGCGTTGAATTATGATCGAGTGCTTGAAGATACCATCCTGACTCGCGCGGCTTTGGGGTCTGAGCGTCGGTTTCGCGCTCGGATTGGCGTAATCTCGCGCTGGATCCTCAAGCAGATCTGGCGGCGCTTGATCGGGCGGTACAAGCGGTTTGGCGTTGCCTCTGTGCGATATGGGGTGCCCATTTCGCTAAAGGAATTTCGCGTCGTGAATGATGACGATGTCATGACGGATCTGGCCCGGGAATTGATGCAACGCATCGGGCAAGCGATCCCGCTGGTTCCGGCCCCTGCGGCGTGCCTGTTGTTGCAACAGAAAGGTTCTTCATCTGAAAAGGTCGTTCGTTCCCAAATACTTTCTATGCTGGCCGAAGACGGCCATGCGTCAGACCAAGACGAAGCGGCGGTTGAAAATGCCCTGAATCAGTTGGTCGAGCGCAGGATCTTAAGCCGCCAGGGGGACAATCTGGCCCTTTCAGGTCAAAGAGAGGATTTGCTGGAGTACTATGCAGCCTCAGCCCCAAACCACAGGGATTCTGAGAATACTGCGCTTGCGAAATAACTTTCTGCATCTGCTGGGTCATAAAATTACAAATATGAACCAAAAACGGTTGCATTATTACTCAGTGGTCAATATTCACAGTCTGTGAAGCACGCGATTCTGCGTTGCGGCAATGATATTGAGAATAGGAGGCCAGCATGGCTTTGGACACCGAAAGCGGTATCGCGTCGTACGAGGCACCCGAAAAGGACCTCTATGAAATGGGTGAGATCCCTCCGATGGGATTTGTCCCCAAGCAAATGTATGCTTGGGCCATCCGCAAGGAACGCCACGGCGAGCCGAACACTGCAATGCAACAAGAAGTGGTCGACGTACCCGAACTGGACAGCAACGAGGTGCTGGTTCTGGTGATGGCAGCTGGCGTAAACTATAACGGTGTCTGGGCCGCCCTGGGTCAGCCAATCAGCCCGTTTGATGGCCACAAAGCCCCCTATCACATTGCCGGTTCGGATGCGTCAGGCATTGTCTGGGCCGTTGGCGATAAGGTGAAGCGCTGGAAAGTCGGCGACGAAGTTGTCATCCACTGCAACCAGGACGATGGCGATGATGAAGAGTGCAACGGCGGCGATCCGATGTACTCGACCAGCCAACGGATTTGGGGTTATGAGACACCAGACGGCTCTTTCAGCCAGTTCACCCGCGTTCAGGCACAACAACTTATGCCGCGCCCCAAGCACCTGACCTGGGAAGAAGCTGCGTGCTACACACTGACGTTGGCGACCGCTTATAGGATGCTGTTTGGCCACGAGCCGCATGATCTGAAGCCGGGCCAGAACGTTCTGGTATGGGGCGCGTCCGGCGGTCTGGGTTCCTATGCGATCCAGTTGATCAACACGGCCGGTGCGAATGCGATTGGTGTAATCTCGGACGAAAGCAAGCGCGATTTCGTTATGGGATTAGGTGCCAAAGGCGTGCTGAACCGTAAAGACTTCAACTGCTGGGGCCAATTGCCCACGGTAAACACGCCGGAATATGCCGAATGGTTCAAAGAAGCCCGCAAGTTCGGCAAGGCGATTTGGGACATCACCGGCAAGGGCAACAACGTGGATATGGTGTTTGAACACCCCGGTGAAAGCACGTTCCCGGTCTCGACCTTTGTTGTCAAAAAAGGTGGTATGGTCGTGATCTGCGCCGGTACAACAGGTTTCAACTGTACCTTTGATGTGCGCTACATGTGGATGCATCAAAAGCGCCTGCAAGGATCGCACTTTGCGCACCTCAAACAAGCGGCTGCTGCAAACAAGCTGATGGTTGAACGTCGCCTGGATCCCTGCATGTCGGAGGTGTTCACCTGGAACGATCTGCCAGAGGCGCACATGAAGATGCTCCGGAACGAACATAAGCCGGGGAACATGTCTGTCCTTGTTCAAGCGCCCCGCACTGGCCTGCGCACCCTTGAAGAGGTTCTTGACGCAGGCTGACCCCCATTTGGGTTGTAGACAAAAAACGCCCGCGAATCGCCTTGCCGGTTCGCGGGTGTTTTGCGTTTTGACAAAGCCTTTCGGACTTTCAAACACTTACATTTTCGTCCCCCGCCATTTTTGGGGAGTAGAAACCGGTGAATAGGTCGAAAAAGATCATACATGTTATGGTTGTGTTAACGCTTCGTTAACTGTTTCAGAGAGACCCTAATGGCGCAGAATGAGTGGATATTGGACGTATTGTCGGACCTCAATGCTTTCGCCGTTGCGAACGGGTTGAGCGCGCTTGCCGAGCAGCTGGATGACACAAGGCTGATCGCGGCGGCCGAGATCGCGTCCCTGAAGAACGAGGCACGAGCGCCCGCGGATGGGAACAGAAGTCGAATTGGGTCAAATCCTTCAGGATTTGGAAAACACCAACACGCTTGAAGAGCTCAGCAATGTTGCAGAGCAATTACGTGGTATTCTTCAGGTCGAACATCTGACCTATCACTGGGTCGATGGTGCTGGCGATCAGTACGGTTACACCACATATTCAGATGCTTGGGACGAACGCTATCGGGACAAGAATTACCATCGTATTGATCCGGTTATTCTTGGGTGTTTCCAAAGATTTCATCCGGTTGACTGGAAATCTCTGGACTGGTCGAGCAGGATTGCAAAGTCCTTTCTTGAAGATGCCAGAAACCACGGTGTTGGCAATCAGGGCTATTCCATTCCGATCCGGGGCCCGAACGGGCAGTTTGCCCTATTCACAGTAAACCACAGTTGCGATGATCGGACCTGGCAGCGCTTTATTTCCACCTTCGGGCGAGACTTGATCCTTGTTGCGCATTTTATCAATCGCAAAGCGCTTGAGTTCGAAGAGGACAGGCAGCCGGATTCCAAGCGTAATCTGTCTCCACGGGAAATTGACGCGATCACCCTTTTGGCTTTGGGATACAGCAGGGCTCAAGTGGCGCATTCTCTGTCGATATCAGAGCATACGCTGCGGGTTTATATCGAAAGCGCCCGATCCAAGTTGGGCGCTCATAACACAACTCATGCAATCGCAACCGCACTTAGCCGAGGCTTAATAGTGGTTTAAGGCCAGCGCGCACCCCACACGTAATATTAACCACAACTCTGTACCCCTTTCGTTCCTGCACAGGACGACAAGGGGAACAAGTCATGTTGCGTTATTTATATGCCGATGAGTTGCACAGATTTCCAACTCTGGCAGAGGGGATGTTCAAGGATCGAGCGGATCAGTTCAAAACCCGGCTGGGGTGGGATGTCCACGTCAACGAACAAGGTGAAGAGCGGGATGAGTATGATGCGCTCAACCCGCTCTATGTCATCTGGGAAGAGCCGGACGGCCGTCATGGCGGGTCGATGCGGGTGTTGCCGACAACGGGTCGGGTGATGATCAACGAGGTGTTTGGGCATCTTAACGGTGGCAAACCCATTTGCAGCCCGCTGATCTGGGAAGTTACACGGTTTTGCCTGTCACGCGACGCAGGCCCGCATACGGCTGGGGCCATTATGCTGAGCGGGGGTGAAATGATGGAGGGTTTTGGCCTGACACACATCGCCGGTGTGTTTGATGCGCGTATGATCCGTATCTTTCGCCTGATCGGCTCATCGCCCGAGGTTCTGGGCACCCAGGGCAGCGGGCGGGATCAGATCTCGGTCGGGTTGTGGCCTTACTCTGCAGATGACTGCAACCGCGTGGCGGAGCGCGCGGGCATCCCACGCGAACTGTCACGCCTTTGGTTCAACACGGCTTTTGGGCCCAAAAAGCAGCACCGATTTGCACTGTCCGCCTGAGCGGCTGAAATCGCCATTCCGCATCTGGTGATGGTCGGCGCGGCCCTGTAGGGTCGCGCCATGTCTTTGCAAAATGTAACCTTCTCGGATGATCAGGCCGCCGCATTTGACAGCATCGCCGAGATGCTGCGATCAGCAGGTGTCGATCTTGAAGATGATGCCCTTGTTAAGCTGCCGGGGGCAGGAAAATCCGGTGTAATGGCCGTGATCGGCAAGGCTGGTTCGGGTAAAACCCTGCTGTTGGCTGAACTTTATAAAGCGCTGGCAGAGACCGGAGTGCAGATCGTGTCCGGCGACTATGAAAGTCGCAAGTCAAGGGTCAAGCGCAGCTTGGCCATCCTGGCCCCCACCAACAAGGCCGCAAGCGTTCTGCGCCTGCGTGGTGTGCCTGCCACGACAATTCACCGCATTCTCTACACGCCGGTGTACGACCCGGAATACGAGCGCATCGCTGAATGGCTGGCGGGCAACGATGAACGCCCCGAGATTGAAGGACTGACAGAAGAAGCCCTGGATCGGGCTGCGGCGTTTTACGAAAACAACAAGTCCATGCCCGGGGCATTGGCCGCAGCCGGTTTGAGGGGATCAGATTTCATCACTGGGTGGAAGCGACGCGACGAACCTTTGGACATCGGATTTGTCGACGAAGCGTCGATGCTGGATGATCGTCAATTCGAGGATCTGAAAGAGATTTTTCCAACCCTTCTGTTATTCGGTGATCCGGCGCAGCTGGCACCGGTGAACCAGTCGGGCAGCATGGTTTTTGAAGCCTTGCCCGAGCCCCGGAAGCTGACGCTTCAACGGGTTCACAGGCAGGATGCGGACAACCCGATTCTCGATCTGGCCCATGCTCTGGCAGACCCCGAAATGGGGTTTGAGGACTTCGAGCGTTTGGTCGAAGAGACAGCCCGCCGTGACGACAGGGTGGTCTGGGGCCAGCGGGTCGAGGTCGACCTGATGGCGCGCAGCCCGGTTTTGGTTTGGCGCAACGCAACACGCATTCGACTTATTCAGGCGTTCAGGAACGTCCATGGCGCACCAGAGACCGAGCTGTTGGAGGGGGAACCGCTAATTTGCGACGGGATCGAACTGCCTTTGAAACATCGCAAGAAACGGTTGGATCTTGAGGCGCGCGGGCTGATCAAGGGGGCTCAGGTTGTTTATCTGGGGCCGGGGCGAAAACCGGGGTTTTCGCGATTGCACGTTATGGGGGCCGAAGACCCTCAGGTCAGCGCTGCGTCGATTGTACAAATCGAAAAACCGAACGAGGAAGAGCCATTCATTCCTTTTGCCGCGCGTATGGGCGCAACGTTCCTGCACGGTGCGGCGGTTACGATCCACAAGGCGCAGGGCTCGCAATGGGATACGGTTCAAGTTTTTGCGCCTGACATCTACGCTGCGGCCCGAATGGGTCGGACCGAGGCCGGACAACCCTTGTGGAAACGTTTGGCCTATGTGGCGATCACTCGGGCGCAAGAGCGGTTGATTTGGGTGGTTCGCAACCGTTTATCAAAGCCAACATACCCGCTGCGGGTGGATGACTTGCGGGCTGTACCTGCGGCGTCGCTGACATTGGAGGCGGAAGAGACATGACATCCATAATCGTGACAGGCGCAAGCTCTGGCATTGGTCTGGCCACCGCCGAATTGTTTCTGGCCCAAGGGTGGACGGTTGGCATGCTGGCACGCAGTGCGGACAAGTTGAATGCCCTGGCACAGAAACATGCCAACGCAGTTTCGTTGCCTGCTGATGTCACCGATCCTGAAGCTGTGAAGACCGTGTTCCGCAAGTTCGCGAACAAGGTTGGGCGTCTGGACGTCTTGTTCAACAACGCAGGAATCTTTGCTCCGGGTGGCACGATTGACGAGATCGCGCTTGAAGATTGGTACCAAAGCGTCAACGTCAACCTGAACGGTATGTTCCTGTGCGCACGCGAAGCCTTTGGCATCATGCGGCATCAGGACCCTCAGGGTGGACGGATCATCAATAACGGCTCCATTGCCGCCCATGTTCCGCGTCCGAACTCTGTGCACTATTCAGCGACAAAACACGCAATTACCGGACTGACCCGAAGCCTGTCTCTGGACGGGCGGTCCTTTGGAATTGCCTGTGGCCAGATCGACATTGGGAACGCCCGCACACAGATGGTTCAGGGTCTTGTCGACGCCGCGCAGGCGGCAGGGGACACGCCTGACCCGACTATGGCTGTTGAGGACGCAGCACGGTCCGTTCTGCATATGGCAACCTTGCCGCCCGAGGCGAACGTTCAGTTCATGACCGTCATGGCCACGACCATGCCTTACATCGGCAGGGGATGAAGGTTACTTTTCGCGCAGCAAACGGAAAGCCGTCGATGCACCCCAGCCTGCCGCAATCGCAATAACCAGCGACATCAAGCCATACCAGACAGGTTGCTGGCGCGACATGTTGTACAGAAACCGTTCCAGGCCGACTTTGCGGACATTAATGGTTGTTTCGTAGTGCGAAACTACCTCTCCACCGCGCGTCAGGAAGATACGGGCGACATAGTCCCCCTCTGTCAGGTCTGCAGGCATGTCGATTGACGTGCGGAACAGAGTTTGTTCGTCTACAGCCACCGTGTCTTCGCGGATGGAATACAGCTTTTCTTCCTCGCGGATGCGAACCACTGCATCTGCAAAATCCTGCGCTCCGCGGATATGCATTGCGGCACCAACAGAGCGGATCGCACGCTCGATCGATACACGATAGCGCAGGTCATCGGTGTCGCTCAGAATCTCGTTTAATGGTCCGCTGGTTGCGACAGCGTAGAAACTGGGCGCAAGATCGACGAGGACGCTGTCGGTGTTCACCCAAATCCCCAGCTTTCGATCCTTACGGCGCACGGTGACAGGTTCGGATGGGCCGGCGACAGCAACGATGACCTCGACCGATGGGCCGGACGGAATCGGGGTTTCCCGTTTGATGGCCCCGAAAATGAGAATCTCGGAGCCGTCAAAGGTCGCCGTGATTGCAACGCGATCCTGGCTAAGACCCAGGACAACTTGTTCTTCCGCTGCGGACACCGGCAGGCAGAACAGACAAAATGCGGCAATAAGTGAACGCAGCATCTTCAGTGTCCTCCACCTGTTCCGAGCGAATAAAGCTCGGCAGGCTCCAGAAGCAGATCAAGCGCCAGCTTGCCGCAAACTGCCAGAACCAAAGCTGCCAGCAAAACGCGCAATTGTTCCGCTGGCATGCGCGCGCCAATAACAGTACCGATCTGCGCGCCGATCACACCGCCAACAAGCAGCAGTACTGCCAGAACGACGTCGACAGTGTAGTTGGTTGTGGCGTGAAGCATCGTGGTAAAGGCTGTCACGAAGATGATTTGAAACAGCGATGTGCCAACAACAACCTTTGTTGGCATACCCAGCAGATAAATCATGGCGGGCACCATGATAAAGCCACCGCCAACACCCATGATTGCAGACAAAATGCCGACGAAAAGCCCAACTAGAACGGGTGGAATGACCGAAATATAAAGGCCTGATGTGCGAAACCGCATCTTGAAGGGCAGGGCGTGGATCCAGCCCCGCTGACGGCGTTTGGCGGGGGCGGCCCCACCCATTTTGGCCTTGCGCAGGGCCCTTAGACTTTCCACGAACATCAGGCTACCGATGACGCCAAGGAAAACCACGTAACACAGCTTAACCAGCAGATCGACCTGACCCAGACTCTTGAGATAGTTGAAAACAACCACACCCAAAGCAGCGCCTATAAGACCTCCGATCAGCAACACAGTTCCCATCCTGAGGTCCACGGTTTTTCGTCGGAAATGCGCCAGTACACCGGAAAAGGACGATGCCACAATCTGATTGGCTTCGGTCGCAACAGCGACAGCTGGCGGAATGCCAATGAAGAACAGCAGCGGCGTCATAAGAAAGCCCCCACCGACCCCGAACATTCCGGACAAGACGCCAACCATTCCGCCCAAACCAAGCAGGAGGAATGCGTTCACCGATACTTCGGCTATGGGCAGGTAGATGTACATATTACCGTCACTTTGTATTTTGCGTTTCCGCGCTGCCGCATGCGGCCAAATGATAAGCCATTGATGCAGTCTGTTGCATGTAGATCATTGTCACATGCCTCCAGGCTCGATGAGCCAAAAGAAGTCTTCTGGATGCAAGGTTAGATCAATTCCGATCCTGCCGGCACCGCCCAACATAAATGAAGGGCTGACAGAATCTTTGGTTATGGACAGGTAGACTTGCATACCCCCTTAGAGCGGGTGCGGCATGCAAAATCAACTCTGCATGCCGCTCTGCAGCGAACAGGACCCAGAATTGTTCCTGAACTGGACTTATCAGCGTTCCTTTACATAGGGTTCGCCACCTGCACGCGGGGGCACAGCTTTGCCAACGAATCCAGCCAGAATCACAACTGTCAGGATATAGGGCAGGGCATCCATGACCTGCACCGGGATCACGATCCCGCCCAGATCGATGTTCTGGAACCGCAGTGCGATGGCTTGCAAAAGGCCAAACAACAGGCAAGCCCACATGGCGTGCCAAGGGCGCCATTTCGCAAAGATGAGCGCCGCCAGCGCGATGAACCCGCGACCGGCGGTCATTTCTTTGACGAACCCAGCTTGCAAGGCAGTGGCCAGATAGGCACCCGCGATACCGCACAAGACGCCGCAGATGGCCACCGCCGCGAAACGCAGGCCAACCACGGACACGCCTGCTGTATCCACCGCTGCCGGGTTTTCGCCCACTGCCCGCAAGCGTAGGCCGAACCGTGTGCGATAAAGGACCCACCACGTCGCTGGAACCATCAGAAATGCCACATAGACCAGAATCGAATGACCCGAGAGCAATTCGGAATAAACCGGACCAACAATCGGTACACTGCTGAGCGATTCTGCAAACGGGAAATTGATGGGCTCGAACCGTCCTCCGCCAAAAAGGGACGGTGTACGCCCACCTTGCTGAAACCAGCTTTGGGCGATTAAAACGGTCAGCCCAGAGGCGAGAAAGTTGATGGCCACACCCGAGATGAGCTGATTGCCTCGGAAGGTGATCGACGCCAACCCGTGCAGCCCGGACAGTAACAACGAGGATGCGATACCAGCAAGCAAACCCAGCCAGACAGATCCCGTGACGGCTGCTATAGCTGCGGAAAAGAACGCCGCCATCAACATTTTGCCTTCGAGGCCAATGTCAAAAATACCTGCACGTTCCGAAAAAAGACCAGCCAGACACGCAAGAAGCAGGGGCGTGGACAGGCGGATCGTCGAATCCAGTACCTGGATGAGGGTAACGAAGAATTCCATCACTCAGCCCTCTTCCGCATGCCAAGGAAAAGTTTCTCAAGCGGCATGCGTACCATGTTGTCCAGCGCACCGGTGAACAAAATGACCAAGGCTTGAATAACCACGATCAGTTCACGCGGGATTTGTGTCCAAAGCGCCAGCTCCGCGCCGCCCTGATAAAGAAACCCGAACAACAGCGCCGCCAGGAAAACCCCAAATGGGTGTGACCGGCCCATCAGCGCGACGGCGATACCGATAAAACCAGCGCCTTCGGTTGGGTTCAGCACCAGACGTTCAGCCTCACCCATGACGTTGTTGATGGCCATCATGCCTGCCAATCCACCCGAAATCAGCATCGCAATGATAGTGATCCGCACAGGCGAAATGCCGGCGTAAACAGCACCCGTTTCAGAATGACCATAGGCTCGAATCTCATAGCCCAGCCGTGTCCGCCAGATCAGTGCCCAGACTACAAAACAGGCCAGAACTGCCACAAAGAACGAGATGTTGGCAGGCGCCCCCCGGAACACAACATTGTCTGCTGTCGAGAACATCGACTGGAAGCTCGGCAAGTGCGTGGCTTCGGGGAAGCGCGCCGTTGCAGGGTCCTGTGACCCGGCCGGTTTCATGACATTCACCAGCATATAGTTCAGGACGGCGGCAGCGATGAAGTTGAACATGATCGTGGTGATCACGATATGGCTGCCACGCTTGGCTTGCAGATAGGCCGGTATTGCAGCCCAGGCAGCACCAAATAGGGCCGAAGCGGCGCAGGCAGCGAGCAAAGCAATGCTCCAGTGCGGCCACGGAATCGTAAGACAAATGATTGCGACACCAAGCCCGCCCAGCATGGCCTGACCCTCACCGCCGATATTGAACAGCCGGGCGTGAAAGGCGACGGCTACCGCAAGGCCGGTGAACATGAAGTTGGTCGCGTAATAGAGCGTGTAGCCCCAACCATAGGTCGACCCCAGCGCACCAGTTACCATTAGCTTCACAGCGTCAATCGGGTTCTCGCCGATGGCCAGAATCACAAGCGCCGACAGGATCGCGGCCAGAAGCAAACTGATCAGTGGGATCAGGATCACATCGGCCCATTTGGGCATTTTTTCCATGTTACGCGGCCTCCCCCGCAACACCGGCCATCAACAGGCCCAGTTCTTTTTCATCTGTTTCGTGAGGCAGGCGTTCGCCCATGATGTGACCATCAAACATCACCGCAATCCGGTCGGATAGCGAAAATATCTCTTCCAGTTCGACCGAAACCAGCAGGATTGCCTTGCCCTGATCGCGCAGCGCAACGATCTGCTTGTGAATGAACTCGATCGCGCCGATATCTACGCCGCGCGTTGGTTGTCCGACCAGCAGAAGGTCTGGGTTCCGCTCAATCTCGCGCGCGACGACAATTTTTTGTTGGTTGCCGCCTGAAAAACTTTTGGCAGCCAGCCATGCGTCGGGCGGCCGGACATCGAATTTCTCGATCTTGGCCTCGGTATCGGCACGCAGGGCGGCATTGTCCATAAAGATACCGCGTTTATAAGCAGGGTCGCGGTGATAGCCGAAGGCGACGTTCTCCCACGCGTGGAAGTCCATAATCAAACCTTCACGCTGCCGGTCTTCCGGCACGTGCGCGATATGCTGGGCGCGGCGGGCCTGACCGTCCGAACCTGCGCCACTCAGCGCCAGAGGCTGACCGTTCAGTCTGATCGTGCCCTGACCCGGGCGCATACCGCCCAGAACTTCAAGCAACTCTGATTGACCGTTGCCAGCCACCCCGGCGATGCCGACGATTTCACCAGCGCGCACTGTGAGGTCGATCCCCTTGACCCTTTCCACACCAGCCGAGTCGAAAACGCTCAGCTTTTCAATTTCCAGGATGGGTTTGCCGGGTTTCGCAGGGACCTTGTCGACCTGCAACAGAACCTTGCGGCCTACCATCAGCTCGGCCAGCTCTTCAGGGCTGGTTTCGGACGTTTTGACAGTCGCAGTCATCTGCCCGCGTCGCATAACCGACACGGTGTCAGTGTTTTCCATGATCTCGCGCAGTTTATGCGTGATCACGATGATCGTTTTCCCCTCGGCCCGCAGGCGGTCGAGAATGCGGAACAACTGATCTGCTTCAGCCGGAGTCAGCACGCCGGTTGGTTCGTCCAAAATCAGTATCTCGGCCTTGCGATACAGTGCTTTCAGGATCTCGACACGCTGTTGCATGCCCACGCCAATTTCATCGATGCGCTTGTCAGGATCAACGAACAGCTCGTATTCTTCTTCCAGCTCTTTCAGCTCTTTACGGGCTTTGGCCAAAGACGGGGCCAGCAACCCGCCATCTTCGGCACCCAGAACGATGTTCTCCAGAACGGTGAAGTTTTCCACCAGCTTGAAATGCTGGAACACCATCCCGATGCCCGAGGCGATGGCTGCCTGGCTGTCCGGGATATCAGTCTTGGTACCGTTGATCCAAATCTCACCTTTGTCGGCTTTGTAGAAGCCGAAAAGGATGCTCATCAACGTGGATTTGCCCGCACCGTTTTCTCCGATGATTCCATGGATCGTACCGGGGGCGACGCTGATGGAAATGTCTTTATTGGCCTGAACCGGCCCAAAGGCTTTGGAAATCCCTTTGAGCTCAATGGCGGGGACGGTCATGTCTTGTCCTCAATTGCCGAAGGGGCCGCACAGACGGCGCGGCAGAGTGGGAAGCGAGGCGGAGGAGACCCCCGCCCCGCATGTGTCTTAGAACTGCAGCGCGGGGCAGCTGTCGTTCTCGTAATAGCTGACAACGCTGATATCGCCGTTGATGATGCCTTTACGGGCTTCATCCACAGCGTCGCTCATACGAACCGAAACAAGCTCTTTGTTGTTTTCGTCCATAGCCACGCCAACACCGTCTTCGGCCAGACCCATGACGAACACACCAGTTTCGACCTTGTCGCCTGCTTTCATCGCTTCATAAACAGCAACGTCCACACGTTTCAGCATCGAGGTCAGAACTTTTCCGGGATGCAGGTGGTTCTGGTTGCTGTCCACGCCAATCGACAGAATGCCTTCGTCGGCTGCGGTCTGCAGAACGCCAACACCGGTTCCGCCCGCCGCGGCATAAATCACGTCAGCGCCTTGGCTGATTTGTGCTTTGGTCAGCTCGGACCCTTTTACCGGGTCGTTCCATGCAGCTGGGGTTGTTCCTGTCATGTTGGCAATGACGTTGATCTCGGGGTTAACGGCTTTGGCGCCCTGTGCATAGCCACACCCAAAGTGTCGGATAAGTGGAACATCCATACCACCGATGAAGCCAACCGTGCCGGACTCAGACGCCATGGCCGCCATCATTCCAACAAGGTACGAGCCCTCGTGTTCGGCAAAGCCGACCTGACGAAGGTTCGGTGCGTCCAGCCAGGTTACATCAACAACAACAAATTTGGTGTCAGGATAGTCAGGTGCGACCGTGCTGAGAGGGTCTGCCATGGCAAATCCCATGGTGATGATCGGGTTCGCGCCTGCTTCGGCAAAGCGGCGGAGGGCCTGCTCGCGCTGAGCTTCCGATTGCAATTCGATTTCGCGGTACTTGCCGCCGGTTTCGTTTGCCCAACGCTGTGCGCCGTTATGTGCCGCTTCGTTGAACGATTTGTCGAACTTGCCGCCCAGATCAAAGATCAGCGCCGGTTCGGCCAGAGCGGCACCCGCAGTCAGTGCAACCGCAGCGGCAGCACCCATCAAGGATTTCATCAGGGTCATTTCGGTCTCCCAGTTTTTATGTTGGCACAGGATTAGATTAGTCCCGTTTACCCACGTTTAGCGAGCATAACTGTTGTGATGGCGGGTATTAAGAGGGTTTGCAACCGTCGTGGTCAATTGATTCCTGACCAAATGGTCCAAAAAATGTCCCCTTGCCCTCAGGGCAGGCGGCATTCCATCACCAGAGCGTCGGCTTTTAGGCCCGTTTCGCGCGAATAATAGTTCGGTCGCATCCCGCAACGATGGTAACCACAACGTTTGTATAGCGCGATTGCAGGCTCATTATCCGCAGCCACATCCAGAAAGGCCCGGCTTGCATGCAACGCGGCGGCCCGTTTGTGCCAGTTGCGCATTGTTTGCAGTGCTAGGCCCTGTCGTTGCACCGTGGGGTGAGTCGCAATTGTCAGCAGTTCGGCCTCGCCCGCGATAACTTGATACAAGGCAAAACAGCGAGCGTCTCCAACATAGTGGGTAAAGGCGTTCTCCAGCAGGCTTTCAAATTCACTGGCGGACCAAGGGCGCGACTGCGTGAACGCAGCAACATGAGTCGATGCCATCTCGTCCGGCGTCATTCGTCCAACAAGACCGGTGACACATCACGCGAGGGCGCTGCGTCCGCAGGTCTGACGTATAGTGGCGCAGGTGGTTCGCTGACATCGTGCCACCGTTCAGCGGTCAGGCGGGCAATGGCCTGGACCTGTTTCTCTGGGTCCTGGCAGGAAAACAAAGGCCCAAGCGCCTCGGCCTCGCTCTTTGGCATCAGGCTTGGTTTGCTGCCGGGGACTTGAACATAAACCTGATCGCGCGGCGCAGCGATACAGGGGAGTTGGTTTGCATCGCTCAGTTTCGTCAAAGCATCAAACCCTGAAACGCCGACGACCGGAGCATCAAGACCCAGGGCAAGCCCACGCGCGGCAGAGACCGAGATTCGAATGCCGGTGAAATTGCCGGGGCCGATCCCTACACCGATGGCGTCAAGATCGGACCATGTGCACCCAGCCTGGGCAAGTAGCTCTTCAAGCAAAGGCATTAGGCGTTCGGCTTGCCCGCGTGACATTGCTTCGGCCCGAGAGGCAACGATTTCACCGCCACGCAGCAAAGCGGCCGCGCAATGCGCGGCCGATGTATCAAATGCCAGAATCGTCGGGTCAGACGGCAACAGGACGGACCTCGGTCACTTCGGGGATGTAGTGACGCAGCAGGTTTTCGATACCCATCTTCAACGTCAGCGTCGAAGACGGGCAGCCTGCGCAGGCACCTTGCATGTGCAGGTAAACGATACCGCGATCAAAGCCGTGGAAAGTAATGTCACCACCGTCCTGAGCCACTGCCGGACGCACGCGGCTGTCCAGCAGGTCTTTGATCTGATTGACGATTTCAGCGTCTTCGCCAGTGTGTTCTGCATGACCAGATGCAGCAGTCGCATCCGCGCCCATCACAGGTTGGCCCGATTGGTAATGTTCCATCACCGCACCCAGAATGGCGGGTTTGATGTGATCCCATTGAATGTCGTCAGACTTGGTTACAGTAACAAAATCGTTACCGAAGAACACACCCGTTACGCCGTTGACGGCAAAGATGCGTTTGGCCAAAGGGGATTTCTCGCCCGCTTCCGCTGTTGGGAAGTCCGCAGTTCCAGCCTCAAGCACCGTTTGGCCGGGCAGAAATTTCAACGTGGCCGGGTTTGGGGTGGATTCGGTCTGGATGAACATGAGGCAGCTCCGTCTGATGTGCCTCTGATATGCGCGCAGGGGCGCGGGAAGTCAAGATTTGGAACGGTTCTAAATTGAGGCCGCATGATCCAAAGCCGCGTCCAGACGATCGTCGCCCCAGTACAACTCGTCTCCGACTAAAAAACTGGGTGCTCCGAACAGGTCAAGCTCTTTGGCGCGGGTGGATTGCGCAAAAAGGGCCGCCTTGACGTCGGGGTCCTGCGCACGACTCAGTATGGCAGATGGCAGGTCGGCCGTTTTCAGACAATCCTTCAGTATGTTTGGGTCCGAGATATTGCGGCCGGCCCCAAATTCGGCAGTATAGACCGCCTTGACAAATTCAGCCCTCTTCGCGTGATCCTCAATGGCAAGCGTCAGGCGCGCTGCAGCGAGAGAATTCTGCGGAAAGGGATCGGGTTGCACTAACGGCAATTGCCGTGCAGCACAGAGGCGTTCCATGTCGCGCCACATATAACGCCCCTTTGCCGGGTAGAGGTTGAAAGGAGAGGTCCGCCAGCCCTGATCGGCAAAAATCGGGCCCAGCAGAAAAGGGTGCCATTCAATCGAAACGCCCTTGGCTTGCGCCGCGGTTTCGATCCGCATTGCGCTGAGATAGGAATAGGTTGAGGCGAATTCGAACCAGAACTGTATCGTTTTCGCCATCTCTGAACCTCAGGTGATCTCTTCCAGTTTTTCTTTGCTCAGATCGCCTGGGACAATAGTGATCGGAAGCGGCATGCTGCCCGAATTCTTCGTCAACTGTGTCACCAGCGGACCGGGGCCCTTCTTGTCGGTGCCTGCGCCAAGCACAAGCACGCCGATTTCGGGGTCTGATTGGACATGTTCAATGATTTCCGACACCGGATCACCTTCGCGAATGGCCAACTCAGGTTCGATGTTTTGTTTGTCACGCATCCATTTTGCGAAGACCTCGAAATGTGCATGGATACGTTCGCGCGCTTCCTCACGCATGGTTTCGGCAACACCGATCCAGTGATTGAATTCGTCCGGTGGGATCACCGACAGGATCGTCACTCCGCCGCCGGTATGTGCAGCCCGCATTGCGGCGAATCGCATCGCATTCAAGCATTCGCTGCTGTCATCCAGAACAACTAGAAACTTACGCATGGGTGTCCTCTTCAAGTTTCAGGGATCATGCCCCAGAGGTTGCGCGCTGGCAACTTGGAGACGTCCGCAACGCTGAGCTAGCGTTGGCTTGCAGCCCAATCCCAGTAAAGTCCACGAGCGCGACGGGCAATAGGGCCAACCTGAAATTGTGTATCGTCCAGAGCGGTAACCGGCGTGACCTTATTCATATTGCCGGACATGAACACTTCGTCCGCCTCGTGAAAATCCTCAAAGCTCAGAACAGTCTCGTGAACCGTCACACCATCCTCGCGCAGATTCTTGATGTGCCGCGCCCGCGTGATCCCCGCCAGAAATGTGCCATTCGGGGCGGGCGTAAACACTTCGCCATCTCTGACCATGAATATGTTGGCCGTAGCGGTTTCGGCCACGTTCCCCATCGCATCAGCAACCAGAGCGTTCGAGAACCCTTTGGATCGTGCCTCATGCAGCATGCGTGCGTTGTTGGGGTACAGGCAACCGGCCTTGGCATTTACGACCGCACTTTCCAGCACAGGACGGCGGAAGCGTGTCGTTGTCAGTGTGACCGAGGCGGTCTCTGGTGCCATTGGTATCTCTTCCAGGCAAATGGCAAAACCGGTGCTGTTTTCCTGAGGGACGATCGCGGTTTGGTCCCCGTCGATCCCCCAGTACATTGGGCGGATATAGACAGCTGTGTCCGGGCCGTAAGCCTGCAATCCTTCGTGTACCAGTTCGACCATCTGTTCGGCTGTGAGGGTCGGGGTCAGCATCAAGGCCTCGGCGGACCGGTTCACCCGTGCGCAATGCGCATGCAAGTCGGGCGCAAGGCCGTCAAAATACCGTGCGCCGTCAAAGACGGACGAACCCAGCCAGGCACCGTGATCGGCTGCGCGCATGATGGGCGCATCGCCCTCGTGCCATTGCCCTTCAAAATAGGTCCGGATGTTCTTGCCGGTTGCCATGACGCCCTCCTGTTATTCAGGCAAACCCTAGGAGCGCGTCAGGCGAAGGTCCAGCCCAATCAGCGCGTTCCTGATCCAACCATACCCACGATTTTGTAGGTCTTTTGCAGGATCGGAGCTGCGATCTCACGCGCGCGTTCGGCCCCACGGGCCAGAATCCGGTCAATCTCGGCCTGATCTGCCATCAAACGAGACATTTCGGTCGAAATCGGCGCCAGTTTCGCCACCGCCAGATCGGCCAGCATCGGTTTGAAGTCACCAAACTGCTTGCCACCTACATCTGCCAGAACCCGTTCCACGCTTTGGTCGTTCAGGGCCGCGTAAATATTGACCAGATTGCGTGCTTCGGGGCGATCCCCCAGCCCGTCAACATCCGACGGCAGCGCGTCCGGGTCGGTCTTGGCCTTGCGGATTTTCTTGGCAATCGCGTCAGCATCGTCGGTCAGGTTGATCCGGCTCATGTCCGACGGATCGGATTTTGACATTTTCTTGGACCCGTCCCGCAAGCTCATGACGCGGGTGGCCGCGCCTTCGATTACCGGCTCGGTAACGGGAAAGAAATCGACGCCAAAGTCGTTGTTGAATTTAATCGCAATATCACGGGTCAACTCAAGGTGCTGTTTCTGATCCTCACCGACCGGCACATGGGTCGCGTGATAGATCAGAATGTCAGCCGCCATCAGCGACGGGTAGGCAAAAAGCCCCAGCGAAGCGTTCTGCTGGTTCTTGCCTGCCTTGTCCTTCCACTGGGTCATCCGTTGCATCCACCCCATCCGGGCAACGCAGTTAAAGATCCAGCCCAGTTGCGCATGTTCGGGCACCTGGCTTTGGTTGAACAGGATCGACTGTTCAGGGTCGATGCCCGCCGCGATAAAACCTGCGCACAGTTCACGGGTGTTGTGGGACAGCGCTGCGGGGTCCTGCCATGTGGTGATCGCGTGCAGATCGACCATGCAATAGATGGTTTCGAAATCTGCACCCTGCATATCCACAAAGCGCTTCATTGCGCCCAGATAGTTGCCCAGGGTCAGCCCGCCCGAAGGCTGGATGCCGGAAAACACGCGCGGCGTGAACTGGGTCTCGGTCATCGAAGGGAACTCCCGTCTGGAAAAATCAGCCCCCGTCGCTTACCCATGAGGCACAGGGACGTCAACAGCCGCGAAAGGCCCGCCCAATGAGCAGTGAGCATTACACACCCGCCGTGAACCCTTTGCCGCCCGTTGTTGTGGCGCTGGTTCTGTTCATCATCGGCATTGAACTCGCTTTTACGCTGGGATCGCGCGGTTTGGTCGGAGGGCCAACAGCGGTCGGCTGGCGGCTGGACGCGATACAACACTATGCGTTTTCGGCGGATATCTTCGACTGGATGGTGCTGAACGGGCGCTGGCCGTTTGAACATGTGATCCGGTTCGTGACCTATCCGTTTGTCTCGGCCAATTTCACGCAGGCGGTGTTTGTTTGCGTCTTCGTTCTGGCCATGGGCAAGATGGTCGGTGAAGTGTTTGGCGGCTTCCCCATGCTGTTGATCTTTGTCGTCTCAGGGATCGGGGGCGCGTTGGCTTATGCCGTTCTGTTGGATCCCCGCTATCCCCTGATCGGAGGGTTTCCTCCGGTTTACGGCCTGATCGGCGCATTTACCTGGTTGTTGTGGCGCAAACTATCCTTGGTTGGCGCAAATCAGGCGCGGGCTTTTCAACTCATTGCCGTCCTGATGGGCATTCAATTCCTGTTTGGTCTGATCTTCGGCGGCAACTGGGAGTGGGTCGCCGATCTGGGCGGGTTTGCCACCGGTTTCGGAGTATCTTTCCTTGTCGCACCCGGCGCCTGGGATCGTATCGTTGGGCGCATACGCCGCGACTGATCAGGATCGACGCAGGGCGCGTTTGAACTCGGACAGTTTGAATGCGCCCAAGAGGTGGCCCAGACTGAAATAAGAGGCCGCCGCGACACAAATCAGGACAAGCAGCGCCAGATAGCGCCAACCGGGAACGCCCAGCGTCCACCCAAACGCCTGAAGCGCCATGTACAAAACCGCGCCCATTCCGATAGAGGCAAGCACGATCCGGCCCGCGCGCTGTTTGAACCGGTCATCGAACCGGGCTTCGTCTCCCATGTTGCGCGCCCCGATGGCCAACAAAACGACCATGGCCCAACCCGCTGTGGAGGCGGCAATGGCGGGTGCGATCCAGCCCACAAACGGGAAGAGGCCAAACGCCAAAGCCGCATTCACGATCATTGCCACAACAGCATAGTGAAACGGAGAACGCGTATTCTCGCGCGCGAAATACAGAGGCTGCAACAGTTTTTGCAGCATGAATGCAGGTAGTCCGATGCCATAGATGGCAACGGCCAACGCTGTGGCTGTGGTATCCTCGGTGGTGAATTGCCCCCGCTCGAATAGGACTGAGACCAGCGGGTTCGGGATGACCAGAAACGCCACCGTCGAAGGCAGGGTCAGCAGCAGCATGAACTCTCCGGCACGGGAAAACGCGTTGCGCGCGCCTTCTTTGTCTTCGGCGCGCAGACGGCGCGACAGGTCGGGCAGCAGAACAATACCGATCGCGATACCGACCACGCCGAGTGGCAGTTGATAAAGCCGATCTGCCGCAAACAACCAGCTCACGGCCTTTTCTGTTTTCGACGCCACCAATTGCCCTACAACCAGATTGACCTGCGTGACCCCCATCGCCAGAGCTGCGGGGACCGCGATGCGGACCATACGGCGCATCTCGGGCGTCAGTTTAGGCAGACCGGGCCGGATACGAATGCCGGCACGTTCGGTTGCGACCCAAACCAGCGCCAATTGAGCGACGCCCGCAACCGGAATCACTGAGATCAGCCACCGAATTACCTCGCCGCCTGATAGGGCTCCGGCGATCAGCGCCGTGCAGGCAAAGATGTTCAACAAAACTGGTGCGGCAGCTGCGGCCGCGAACCGCCCCGTTGCGTTCAGGACGCCAGAAAAGAGCGCGGCCAGAGACATGAACAGGATGTAAGGAAAGACAACATACCCATAATCCACCGCCAAATCGAACCGTTCGTCGCCATAGAAACCTTCGGCTGTCAGCCAAACCAGACCGGGCATGAAAATCAGCGCAAGTCCGACCAGTGCCAGAACGGCAAGCGCCAAAAGATTGAACGCATCCTGCGCAAAGCCCTGCGGATTCTCGCCCGCTTCCAGCCGCTTCGAGAACATGGGCACAAAGGCCGCGTTAAAGGCACCTTCGGCAAAAAAGCGGCGGAACATGTTCGGCAGGCGGAAGGCTGCAACAAACGCGTCCATAACCGGCCCAGGGCCAATGAGGGCGGTCAGCAGAATTTCCCGCAAAAACCCCAGTATGCGGCTGGCGAGTGTCCAGAAGCCAACTGTGAAAAAGCCCGAAATCAACCGGATTTGCTTCATGAGGCCGCACGCTCAGCGCCTTCGGTGATCGCCTTGCGCAGCTTCGCCTCCAGCCCGCGTTGCTTGCTCTCCGAATGGTATTTCAGTCCGAACATGTCCTTGACATAAAAGGCGTCAACCACCTGTTCTCCATACGTCGCGATCACGGCGTTTGCGATATAGACATTCGCCGCCGCCAGTGTCCGGGTCAGGTCATACAGCAAGCCGGGGCGGTCGCGCGTATCAACTTCGATGATCGTGTAGATTTCGGACCCATCATTGTCGAAAGTGATATGGGTCGGCACGTTAAAAGCCCGTTCACGTTTCTTGATCTTGTCGCGTGATTTCAGGGCTTCCTTGGCAACCACTTCCCCGCGCAGCGTCTTGTGGATCATCTGTGTCAGACGGGGCAGGCGCGCGGCTTCGAAGGGGCGTCCTTCGGCGTCCTGAATCCAGAACGCGTCTGTGACGTATCCGTCCTTGGTTGTGTAACTGCGGGCATCCACGACGTTTGCGCCGACAAGAGCCAGAGCCCCGGCAATACGTGCAAAGATGCCAGGGTGATCGCCCATCGCAAAACAGGCTCGCGTTGCGTCACGATCTTCGTCTGGTTCAAGCCTGATTTCCATCGCGCCCGGATCGCCGCCGTGTTCCAGTGCGCGCAGCATCTCAGCGAATTCGACATGCGTCGCCAAGTTGAGACCCTGCCAATAGGGATCATAGTGGCGCGCTGTTTCCGTTTTTAGGTCCGCCTTGGTCCATCCCGCCAGTTCCGCACGTAGGGCTTTCTTTGCCTCAGCCCCGCGATTGGCGCGGTTGAGATCTTCCATACCGGTTTCCAGCGCGCGCTTGGTTTCCGCATGAAGGGCGCGTAGCAATGTGGCTTTCCAATTGTTCCAAGTGTTGGGGCCCACGCCGCGGATGTCGCAAACGGTGAGAACCGTCAGCAGGTCCAGCCGTTTGACCGTCTGAACAGCCTTGGCAAAGTCCCGAACGGTTCGTGGGTCTGAAATGTCGCGTTTTTGCGCCATGTCTGACATCAGCAGGTGATACCGCACCAGCCACTCAACGGTTTCGGATTCCGATTTGCTCAGCCCCAGCCGCGGGGCCACCTTGCGTGCGATCTGCGCGCCCAGAATCGAGTGATCCTCGGGGCTACCTTTGGCGATGTCATGCAACAGCAACGCGACGTACAACACCTTTCGGTTGACACCACGTTTAAGGATCGAAGAGGCAAGAGGCAGGGATTCCACCAGTTCTTCGCGTTCGATCTGGGCCAGATTGACGATGCACTGGATGGTATGCTCGTCCACCGTATAACTGTGATACATGTTGAACTGCATCATCGCTACGATGTGTTCGAACTCGGGCAAGAAGGCTGATAGGACGCCCAGTTCGTTCATCCGGCGCAAGGCACGTTCCGGGTTGCCATGTTTCAGCATCAGATCCAGAAAAATGCGTTTGGCTTCTTTGTCGTTGCGCATTTCATCGTCGATCAGATGCAGGTTGGCGCTAACCAGCCGCATCGCGTCGGGATGGATCAACATGCCGGTGCGCAGCCCTTCTTCGAACAGACGCAGTAGGTTTACCTTGTCCAGCAGGAATGTTTCCGGGTCCGCCACGTCCAGACGTCCGTGGATCACTTTGTACCCGGCCTTTACTCTTGGGCTTCTGCGGAAAATACGCTCAAGCAACGGTGCGCTTTTCATGTGGAGCGCTTCGAGCTTGGTCAGGAAAATCCGAGTCAGTTCGCCCACACGGGTGGCCTCGCGGAAATAGCGCTGCATGAACACCTCGACTGCGCGGCGACCGGCGCGGTCTTCATAGCCCATGCGTGCGGCCACCTCGACCTGCATGTCGAAAGTCAGCTGTTCGGTGGCGCGGCCCGTCACCAAATGCAGATGAGACCGGACGGCCCACAGGAACTCTTCGGCCTGAACAAAGGTCTCAAACTCTTCTGGGGTGAACAGACCTAATGGAACCAATTCGGCCACGTCCTGCACGCCATAGACATATTTTGCGATCCAATAGAGCGATTGAAGGTCACGCAAACCGCCTTTGCCTTCTTTCACATTCGGTTCGACCATGTAGCGCTCACCTTGTTTCAGGTGCCGCTCGTCCCGTTCCTTCAGCTTGGCTTCGATGAATTCACGTTCGGTCCCTTTGAACAACTCGTTTTTCAGGCGTTGATCCAAATCGTCCGCCAGCGCCTTGTCGCCTGCCAGATAGCGTTGTTCCAACATGGCGGTGCGGATCGTGAAATCCTCGGAGCCCAGCCGCAAGCAGTCTTTGATCGTACGCGACGAATGCCCGACCTTTAGCCGCAGGTCCCACAAAATGTATAGCATCGATTCAATGACGCTTTCGGCCCAGGCTGTGATTTTATAGGGGGTCAGGAACAGCAGGTCGACATCCGACGATGGCGCCATTTCCCCACGCCCGTAACCGCCGACCGCCAGAACCGCGATCTTTTCACCTTGGGTGGGTGTCGCAAGCGGATGCAGGCGTGTGCTGGACACCTGCATTGCCGTTCCGACCAACTGATCCGTCAGATAGGTGTAGGACCGTGTCAGTGCGCGGGCCTCGAAAGGCTGTTTGCCAAAGGCTTCGGCAATCGCCGCGCGCCCGGCTTTTTGCGCATCGCGCAGGATACGCACCGTTTCGGCCCGTACTTTGCTGTTGTCTGTGCATGATTCAAACGCCAGCGCCAGCGCGTCGTTGACGTTGGCACTGTCGAAGATGTCTTCGGCGGGGCAGATTAATGAGCTCTTAGGCAAAGGGCTGACGCCCGGCTGATCAGAAGCCGGCGCCAGAGAAGCTTTGTGGGGCAGGGTCAATAACAACCACCTGTTTGTTCTGGATCGTGGCGACCGCCAGGCCGCGTTCGTTGGTGCCGTTCGGACGCAGACGGAAGATGCCGCCGACGCCCTGGAAGCCGGCGTTCTGAGTCAGGGCCGCAGAGGTCAGAGCGTCGGATTTGCCTTGGCTGACCAGAGCCCCGATGGCAGCAATACCATCATAGGCCAAACCGCTGATCGGGTGGGGCGCTTCGCCATATGTCGCGTTGTAACGTTGGCGATATGCCTGTGCCTTGGACGGATCGGGCAGCGCAAACCAGCCGCCTTGTACACCCGGCAGTTCCAATGTTTGCGGAGGAATATCCCAGCGTGTCAGACCGATGAATTGCGTCGTGGCCTGAGAAACTCCGGCCTCGGGCAACAATTGCGAGAACAATGGCAGGGCACCCGCCGTCGTAGCAGTTAGGAAAATCGAATCGGCTCCGGTCGAATCAACTGTTGCTTTGATTGTGGGCACCGAGTTGATAACGCCCTGCTGCGAGCGGTCGTAGCCAACAGTGCCGGCGTTGTTGACCGGGCTGCTGGCCAGCGCGTTGGCAATCGCAGCTTGGCCCAATTGGCCTGCGGCGTCGTTGCTGTGCACGATCACCGTGTTGACCTTGCCCTGACTGCCCGCAAAGCTCGCCAGCCGGTTGGCCGTATTGTCGAATGTTGGGCCCAGGACAAAGACGTTGCCGCCTGCGATGCTGGTGTTGTTCGAAAACGAAAGAACGTTGACGTTGTTACTCAACACCGCCAACCCGGCGGCATTTGCGGCCTGCGCATAGACCGGGCCGATAATGATCTTGGCACCATCCGCAACGGCTTGCTGGGCCACGGCCGTTGCCGTGTTCGGGTTTCCGGCAGTGTCGTAAACGCGCAGGTCAATTGTCACATTGGGCAGATCAGACATTGCCAGACGCGCGGCATTTTCCAGACTTTGCGCCAATGCCGCATCGCCTGACTGGCCAGACCCGCTGGGGACAAGCAGGGCCACCGGAACCGGAGCAGAAGTATTGATCGAAGGTCCACCCCCAAGGCCGCCGGGTTCACAGGCGGCCAGAAACGCCGCGGTTGTCAGGGCAGCGGCGGCTTTCGCCAACTTGCTAACGGGCTTGCAAACGGTGAACATCTAAATGAAAACTCCCTGATCCGACGGCTATGAATGCTTCTGTTCTGTCGAGCCGCGATAATAAACGTCACGCTGTGAGGGTCCAGCTTTGAATTTCCAAAAGATCAGATTGACTGCGGGCCTGTATTTTGTTGCCACTCCGATCGGAACCGCGCGCGACATTACGCTCAGGGCCTTGGATGTTCTGGCATCTGCCGACGTGATCGCAGCGGAGGACACCCGAAGCCTGCGCCGATTGATGGAAATCCACGGCATCCCGCTCGAGGGGCGCCGGATTCAAGCCTATCACGACCACAGCGGTGCAGGCGCGCGCGGCAAAATCATGGAGGCGCTGGCTCAAGGGCAATCGGTTGCCTATGCGTCCGAGGCCGGAATGCCGCTTATTGCGGATCCGGGTTATGATCTGGGCAAGCAGGCGGCTGAGGCCGGGCACACGGTGACCTGCGCCCCCGGCGCGTCGGCTGCCTTGACAGCGCTGACATTGGCGGGTCTTCCGACAGATGCCTTCTTTTTTACAGGATTTCTGCCCAATGCAGCCGGCGCACGCCGCGCCCGGATTGAGGCATTGAAGGACATTCCGGGCACGCTTGTGATTTATGAGTCCCCAAAACGTGTATCCGCCAGCTTGTCAGATCTGGCCTTGGTGCTGGGGGCAGACCGTCAGGCGGCGTTGTGCCGCGAATTGACCAAAAAATTCGAAGAGATTCGCCGAGCAACCCTGGCCGATTTGGCCGAGGAGTACCAAGGCAAGTCAGTCAAAGGTGAAATCGTTGTGCTTGTGGATCGTAGCCATTCGCAAAGCGTTAATGAATCTGACGTAGAAGAGGCTTTGAAGCGAGCGTTGGAAAGCCACTCGGTTCGGGATGCGGCAGATCTTGTTTCAAAAATGTATGACCTGCCGCGCCGACCGATTTACCAGAAAGCTCTGAAACTGGGAAAATGATGACATGGGTCGGCGGACAAATCAGGGCTCTGTTTCCTACCACGCCGGGCAGGCGGCAGAGCTTCGGGTTGCTGAGGATTATGAGCGCCGCGGCTTGACCATTCTGCATAGACGCTGGCGCGGCCCGGGCGGTGAAATCGATCTGATCGCGCGCAACGGGGCTGGGCTTGTGTTCATCGAAGTCAAGAAAAGCAGTAGTTTTGAAAAGGCGGCGGCCCGGATCAGCGCCAGACAGATTGATCGAATCTACGCTTCGGCTGCTCAGTTTCTAGAAAAAGAACCAAACGGGCAACTCACCGAAGCGCGCTTTGACGCGGCTCTGGTGGATGGGTCTGGCGCAGTTCAAATCATCGAAAACGCCTTTGGTCACGCCTAAGCCCCATTGAACCCCAGGGCCTGCTGGGCCATGTATCTGGCGTGAAACTGAGGGACACGCCATGAAAATCGCCTTTCAAATGGACCCGATCGGGGCCGTGGACATCAACGCCGACAGCTCATTCCGACTGGCGGAAGAGGCGCAGGCGCGCGGGCATTCGCTGTTTTTCTACGGGCCGGATCAACTGGTCTATCAGGAAGGCCGCATCACAGCGCGTGGCCACGACATGACAGTGCAGCGGGTCGCAGGTGATCCGGCCGTCTTGGGACCCGAACGCGAGGTTGATCTGGCTGATTTCGATGTGGTCTGGTTGCGACAGGACCCTCCGTTTGACATGCACTACATCACGTCCACGCATTTGCTGGATCGTCTCAAGGGTCAGACGCTTGTGGTCAACGACCCTTTCTGGGTGCGTAACTATCCGGAAAAGCTGCTGGTGCTGGATTTCCCTGACCTGACACCGCCGACAACGATCGCGCGTGATCTGCAAACGATCAAAGCGTTCAAGGAAAAGCATGGCGATATCATCCTCAAACCGCTTTATGGCAATGGCGGCGCAGGCGTGTTCCGTTTGGATGCCAATGATCGAAACCTGACGTCTCTGCACGAGTTGTTCACGGGCTTCTCGCGTGAGCCTCTGATCGTGCAGAAATTTCTGCCGGACGTCAGCAATGGCGACAAGCGGGTGATTTTGGTCGACGGCGAAGTTGTTGGTGCGATCAACCGGGTTCCTGCCGCAGGTGAAACGCGATCCAACATGCATGTAGGCGGGCGTCCGGAAAAGATTGGCTTGTCAGAGCGTGATCTTGAGATCTGCGCGGCCATCGGCCCCCTGCTTAAAGAAAAAGGTCAGATCTTTGTCGGTATCGACGTGATTGGCGACTATCTGACCGAGATCAACGTGACCTCACCCACCGGCATTCAAGAGCTTGAGCGCTTTGACGGCGTCAACATTGCCGAAAAAATCTGGCAGGCCATCGAAGCCAAAATCTAAGCCATGACCCGGGCGCTGATGCGAAAGCTCAGCGCCTCGGCTACGTGCGATCTGTGGACGTTTGCGGATCCTTCCAAATCGGCAATTGTGCGCGCCACGCGCAGAATGCGATGAAACGCGCGGGCGGACAGGCCAAACCGGTCTGCCGCTTTCAGCAACAGCTCTTTACCTTCTGCATCGGGTGTTGCGATCTCTTCCAGAACCTTCCCTTCTGCATCCGCGTTTTGGCGCATATGTGGGGTGTCTTGAAATCGGTTCGCCTGAATGGCGCGGGCGTTTTCGACCCGTTCAGCAACCGTAGCAGAGCTGTCGCCGGATGGCGGCAAGTCAAGATCAGTGAATTCCACCGGCGGTACTTCAATCCTCAGGTCGAACCTGTCCATCAACGGCCCTGATATGCGGTTCAGATAGTCCTCGCCACAGCCCGGCGCGCGTGAGCAGGCACGAGAGGGGTCTGTCAGATAACCGCATTTGCAAGGGTTGGCAGCGGCCACTAGCATGAGCCGGCAAGGATACTTCACATGCGCATTGGCGCGCGCCACCATAACTTCACCGGTTTCGATGGGTTGGCGCAACGTTTCCAGAACGGTGCGTGGAAACTCAGGAAATTCATCCATGAACAGCACGCCGTTATGAGCCAGCGAAATCTCACCGGGTTTCGCGCCTTTGCCGCCCCCAACGATTGCGGCCATCGAGGCCGTATGGTGGGGCTCGCGAAACGGGCGCGTGCGATTGATGCCGCCTTCGTCCAGCAAACCGCACAAAGACTGGATCATCGAGGTCTCTAAAGCTTCGACTGCGGTCAGGGGCGGCAGGATGCCGGGAAGCCGCGCGGCCAGCATGGATTTACCCGATCCCGGCGTTCCGATCATGATCAGATGGTGACGACCTGCGGCAGCGATCTCCAGGGCGCGTTTGGCGCGCTCCTGCCCTTTTACATCACGCAGATCCCGCGCGCTGGGCGTCAGGTTTACCTCGCCGGGCTGTGCGGCTGGTAGGGGGGATTGGCCCGAGAAATGGCGCACAACGTCGCCCAGAGATCCCGCGCCGATCACCTGCGTTGCGTCAACCCATGCCGCCTCGGCGCTGGAGGCGCGGGGGCAAAGCAACATCCGGTCATCAGATGCCGCAGTCATTGCCGCAGGCAGAGCACCGACCACCGGGACCAAAGATCCGTCGAGCGAAAGCTCTCCCAACGCTACGGTGCTTTCTGCGGCGTCGGCTGGAATGATCTCTAAGGCCGACAACAGCGCGACGGCTATGGGCAGGTCGAAATGGCTGCCTTCCTTGGGTAGGTCGGCGGGGGACAGGTTGATGGTGATCCGCTTTGAGGGCAAGGCGATTGCCATCGCGCTCAGCGCGCTGCGCACGCGGTCGCGGGCTTCGGATACCGCCTTGTCTGGCAGGCCCACGATGGAAAAGGCGGGCAGGCCGGGGGATACGGCGCATTGCACTTCGACCGGGCGGGCATCGACCCCTTGGAAGGCAACGGTATGTGCACGGGCGACCATGGCAGTCCTGTTCTTGGTTAACAGGACGTTGCTGCCATGGGTGTGGTTTAAGAGTCGTTAACGGACATGCGCAAGGCGGTGAATTTGGGCCATGCGCCGGGATCAGCCACGGTTTTGTCGCGGCAGAACGGATTGCAGAACCCCCAGCATTGGCCATCCAATTCCATAAAATCCGCAACCGGGTTGCCGGAGTACGGACAAGCCTCGTTGAGGGAAGGGCCGCCTGATACCGGTTTGGCGTTCGAGTCCCCTCCGACCGGCCAGGGCATTGATGACAACTCCTGCGGATAGGGGAATGGATTGTATTGAACTGTCATACCCATTGCGCGCCATTGTCTGACGGCTGGGTCCGACAGGAGGTCTAAACAATAGATCCGGTTCGCCTCGGACACTGGCAGCCCGTAGCCGATGATCCGTGCAGCAACAGGCGTATAGAACACATCCGCCAGCGAATAATCACCGAACAACGGGCCGTCTTGCGCACCAGAGATACGCCGCGCGTGCGCCCAGAGCGTCTCAATCCGTTCAAGATCGGCTAACGTCTGGGATGACGGGGCAAATCCTTGCCACACATGCTGTAATTGCATCGGGCATTGGCCGCGGAGGGCGCTGAACCCTGCAACCATCTCAGCGCAAAGCCAGCGGGCGGTTGCCCGCGCTGCGGGATCTGCAGGCCACAGCCCAGCTTCAGGGTGACGCTCGGCCAGCGTCTCGGCCATGGCTAGGCTTTCGCCTACAACCGTCCCTTCGGGCAGACGCAGCGCGGGAACCAGTCGGGCCGGGGTCAGCGGTTCCATGTCTTGTTTCATGCTGCCCGAATAAAGGCCGATCATGTGGCTGCGATAAGGCAGTTTGAACTTCTCAAGCATCAACCAGCCGCGCATCGACCAGCTGGAGAAGAGGCGGTCACCGATATACAAATCATAAGTCATGCTTGAACGATGCCGCAGGCCGGTGGCACAGTAAAACAGTGATTTGTGCGGGGTCAGTTCACGGAAGGTGATTGATCTTGCCGACCGACCATGTGTTGTCTTCCAAGCCGATGTCCGTGACAGACAGATTGTCGATCCGGTGCGAAAAGGTCTGCTGCCCGTCCAGATCCAAAGCGCGTTGCACTTGCGTGAGGATCACGCCGAAATGCGCGACGATCACCAGATCGCGCCCCGTGTACTCGGCTAAAAGCATGTCGATTGCGGCATCGACCCGGGATCGGACATCGTTCCAGCTTTCGCCCTGCGGAGGGCGGACATCCCCAGGATTATCCCAATAAGCGAAAGCCAGCTCCGGATCTTCTGCTTCGATATCGGCGAAACCACGCAGTTCCCAGCTGCCAAAATGAATCTCACGAAGGTCAGGGTTATGAGGCAAGCGCCGGCGCGGGCCCTGAATGGCTGAGGCAGTGTCCACGGCACGAGACAAGTCGGAAGAGATCACAAGTGCCTCGGACGGCAGATGATCATGCAGGCGTCTCAAGGCTGCTGTGTCGCTCAGGTCCGCAGGCAGATCTGACCAACCGACCATGGTTTTTGCATGTGTCGGCCCATGGCGGACAAGATGCAGGCGTGTCATGGCAATTGGCCTTTAAGAACAGATGGTAATCCGGCTGTCACCTGTACGACCAGATCCGCCTGCGCCGCCAAGGCGATGTTCAGCCGCCCCTGCGCCTCGCGGAATTGACGAGCGAGGGCGTTGTCCGGGACGATCCCGTAACCTACCTCGTTCGAGACAATCACAACCTGGGCTGGGCAGTCGTTCAGGGCATCCAGCAGGTTGGTCTGTGCCGTTTCCAGATCCGTGTCCGCCAGCAGATGATTGCTCAGCCACATTGTAGCGCAATCAATCAGGCAAATCTGATCTTGGGACAAGCGGGCCAGAACCGGCCCCAGATCAAGGGGTTCTTCAACCGTGCTCCAGCCGTCGCCGCGTTGCACGAGATGGCGATCAACCTTCTGGCGCATCTCGTTATCAAACACTTGTGATGTCGCGAGGTAAACGCGGCTTTTCCCAGCGGAAACAACTAGTTCCTCAGCGAAAACCGACTTGCCCGAGGAGGCTCCACCCAGAACCAAGGTTAAATCTGGAGACACAATTCTTACCTTTAGTTGATCCGATTGGTGCTGTTTTGCGTAAAGGTCATAGGTCGGCAAAGCAAGTCCGGCCAGCGCCTGCAAAACAGGGGAGAGGTTTATGGCACTGGATAATGCGACAGACTTTTCGATGTCCCGGCAAGCGATGAAGGCCGAGCTGCTGGATGCGGAAACAGAACTCAAACTGGCGTACGCCTGGCGGGATGACCGTGATGAACAGGCTTTGCACCGTCTAATTACCGCTTATATGCGTCTGGCCATTTCGATGGCAGCCAAATTCAAACGCTATGGCGCGCCGATGAATGATCTTATTCAAGAGGCCGGGTTGGGCCTGATGAAAGCGGCAGACAAGTTCGACCCGGACCGTGGTGTGCGTTTTTCGACTTATGCCGTGTGGTGGATCAAGGCGAGCATCCAGGATTATGTGATGCGGAACTGGTCCATGGTGCGGACTGGGTCCACCTCATCCCAAAAGTCCTTGTTTTTCAACATGCGGCGGGTGCAGGCACGGCTAGAGCGTGAGGCGGCGACCGAAGGCTTGGAGTTGGATCGACACCAGCTGCATCAGATGATTGCTACCGAGATTGGCGTTCCTCTGCGCGACGTGGAAATGATGGAAGGGCGTTTGTCCGGTTCGGATTTTTCGCTGAACGCGGTTCAGTCTGCGGACGAAGACGGGCGCGAGTGGATCGATGCGTTAGAGGATGATCGCGAACAGGCTGCGGATTCTGTTGAGCACAGCCATGACACAGCTCAACTGCGCGAGTGGTTGCTGACCGCGATGAATGCGCTGAACGACCGCGAACGTTTCATCGTGCGCGAACGCAAGTTGCGCGAACCCGCCAGAACGTTGGAGAGCTTGGGCGATGAACTGGGATTGTCCAAGGAGCGCGTGCGCCAACTAGAAGCCGCGGCGTTTTCAAAAATGCGTAAGAACCTTGAAGCCCAGTCGCGCGAGGTGCAACACTTCATCGCATGAAACATGTTGCGATTCTTGTGTGTGTTCTTGGCCTTACGGTTTTCGCCGCGCGTTCAGGCGCGGCGAAGGATTTGATCCCTGATGACGTTCTGACAGCGATGCGGGGCGTCGATGTGGTGATTTTGGGCGAAGTACATGACAACCCCAGGCACCACCACATACAGGCCGAAGCACTTGAAGCGCTGTCACCCTCGGCCGTTGTATGGGAGATGGTGACAGAAGAGGGTGCTCAGCGGCTGTCGCAAAAGGCAGTGTCTGACCCTGATGAACTGGGGCGCATCCTTAAATGGGCCGAAAGCGGGTGGCCTCCGCTCAGTATGTATTACCCGGTTTTCCAAGCCTCAAGTGCGCCCGTCTATGGGGCAATGGTGCCCCGCACAGCTGCGCGCGCAGCGATGGAACGCGGTGCGGCGACGGCTTTGGGCGCAGACGCGGCACGGTATGGTCTGACCGTGCCGCTGTCGCCCGAGGAACAATCCGCGCGGGAGGCGGATCAACTGGCCGCTCATTGCGATGCTTTGCCAGTTGAAATGCTGCCGCAGATGGTTGCGATCCAACGCTTGCGCGATGCGGTTTTGGCCCGTGCGGTGGTGCGCGCCATGGAGGAAACCGGAGGGCCGGTTGCGGTTATCACAGGCAATGGCCACGCGCGGACAGATCGGGGTATCCCGACTTATCTTGCGCGCCTTCAGCCAGGATGGAAAGTGGTTGCGGTAGGGCAATCCGAAGATGGCATTATCGATGGCGACTTCGACTTGGTAATCGACAGCCCGTCGATAGAGCGTGAAGACCCCTGTGCGGCGTTTCAGGTGCAGAATTAATCGCTGGAACTACCTGCTGGCCTTGCCTAATGTCAGGGCCGACCGGCACAGGAAGGGCTGAACATGCTGTCATCCAAACGTATTCTGCTGATAATCGGCGGCGGGATTGCGGCCTATAAGTCGCTGGATCTGATCCGCAGGCTGCGAGAGCGTGGGGCTGCTGTGACACCGGTTCTGACCCGTGCAGCGGAAGAATTTGTGACGCCTTTGTCAGTGTCTGCGTTGGCCGGAGAGAAAGTCTATCGCGATCTGTTCGATCTTACCGATGAGGCCGAGATGGGGCATATTCAATTGTCGCGCTCGGCCGATCTGATCGTTGTCGCCCCCGCAACGGCAGATCTTATGGGCAAGATGGCCTCTGGGCTGGCCAACGATATGGCGTCGACCCTTTTGATGGCGACGGACACGCCCGTTCTTTGCGCGCCCGCGATGAATGTACGGATGTGGGACCACCCGGCCACGCAACGCAACCTCAAGCAGCTTCAAGCCGATGGGGTACGCTTTGTCGGGCCAAATGAGGGTGACATGGCCTGCGGCGAATTCGGCCCGGGACGCATGTCTGAACCGCTGGAAATTGTCGCGGCGATTGAGGCACAGCTGACTGCGGGACCTTTGGCTGGCAAACGCGTGCTGGTGACGTCTGGCCCGACGCATGAACCGATTGATCCGGTGCGCTATATCGCGAACCGGTCGTCCGGTGCGCAGGGTGCTGCTGTGGCGCGGGCACTGGCGCATTTGGGGGCCGAGGTGATTTTTGTCACTGGCCCTGCCGACGTGCCCCCTCCGGCAGGTGTACAGGTCGTACCCGTTGAGACGGCGCAACAGATGTCTGACGCGGTCGATACCGCTCTGCCCGTCGATGCGGGTGTATTCGCGGCGGCGGTCGCGGATTGGCGTGTGGCAAGCGCATCGGACAAGAAACTGAAGAAAAGCCGAGATGGCCTGCCGGTTCTGGAATTTGCCGAAAACCCGGACATTTTGAAACGTGTATCCCAGTTGGCAGTGGGCCGCCCGCCGCTGGTGGTTGGTTTTGCGGCTGAAACAGACGATGTGGTTGAACACGCCACCGCCAAGCGCCTTCGCAAAGGCTGCGATTGGATCGTTGCGAACGATGTCAGCCCGGCAACCGGCATCATGGGTGGGTCCGAGAATGCAGTCATTCTGATCTCGGGCAGTGGCACCGAAGAATGGCCGCGCTTGGGCAAGGACGAAGTTGCCCGGCGTCTGGCGGCAAAGATCGCGGACGCATTGGCAGGCTGAAGGAAAGGCATGGGCATGGTTGCAATTCGAGTGATCCGAGAAGACGGTGCAGACCCCGCTGTCGCGCTTCCGTCTTACGAAACGGCTGGTGCTGCCGGGGCGGATGTGCGCGCCAACTTGCCAGGTGGCACCCCTATCGTGTTGGAACCTGGCCAACGCACGCTCGTGCCAACTGGCCTGCGTATCGAAATTCCCAAGGGGTACGAGGTTCAGGTCCGTCCCCGCTCGGGCCTTGCGCTGAAACACGGGATTACACTGCCCAACACGCCAGGCACCATCGACAGTGATTATCGCGGACCTTTGGGCGTGATCGTGATGAACGCAGGTCAGGACCGCTTCGAAATTGCCCATGGTGAGCGCATCGCGCAACTGGTGGTCGCGCCTGTCGTGCAGGCCACCTTCGAGTTGGCTGAGGAATTGGGCGAAACTGGTCGCGGGTCCGGCGGCTTTGGCTCAACCGGGCGCGGCTGATGCTGCTGGTTTTTGTTCTGGCCGCAGGACTTTGGGGTGTTGGCTATATCGCCGGCACGTCAAAAACAGCGCGTGTGGTTTCGGTCAGTGTGCTTTTGGCCGGAGTGATCCTGTCTCATCTGATCTTGCCAGACGGGCATCCGCTGCGTCAGGCGACGGGCGGCTCGGCGGCAATGTGGCTGATCCTTGTGGGTTTCGGCGCGATTGTTTTGGTGTATGGAAGGGTGCTGAAAGCCCTGCGCAATCGCGCAGAGTCCGTTTCAGATCAGGAACCTACCATGCCCTCCGACCGATTTACCGAGACCGAGCTGGACCGCTATGCCCGTCACATCGTATTGCGCGAATTGGGCGGTCCGGGGCAGAAAAAGCTGAAAAAAGCACGGGTGCTGGTGATTGGCGCGGGTGGTTTGGGGGCCCCTGCTTTGCAATATCTGGCAGCAGCCGGGGTGGGCACAATCGGCGTCATAGATGACGACATCGTCGAGAACGCCAACCTGCAACGGCAGGTCATTCACCGTGACGCAGATATCGGGATGCCCAAGGTCTTTTCGGCCCAACAAGCGATGGAGGCGCAAAACCCGAACGTGGTGGTTCTGCCCTATCATCGCAGGTTGAACGATGAGATCGCGGCCGATCTGTTTGCCGATTTCGATCTTATTCTTGACGGGACCGATAATTTTGACACGCGCTATCTTGCCAACCGCGCGGCCGTCGCGCTTGGCAAGCCTTTGATCTCGGGGGCCTTGTCGCAGTGGGAGGGGCAGCTGAGTGTGTTTGACCCGGCCAACGGCAGCCCCTGCTATCAGTGTATTTTCCCCGAAGCACCGGCCCCAGGCTTGGCCCCGTCCTGTTCCGAGGCTGGGGTGATCGGCCCCTTGCCCGGCGTTGTTGGGTCGATGATGGCGGTCGAAGCGATCAAGGTGATCACGGGCGCGGGCATGGCGTTGCGTAGCGAGATGTTGATCTATGACGCTCTGTACGGCGAAAGCCGCAAGATTACCCTGACCCGTCGCGCCGATTGCCCCGTCTGCGGCACCGCGAACGATTAACCTTTCTTTACGCAGGCTGTGGGTTCTAGAACACCCGGCCTAGGCGACTTAGCTATAGGGTCAAAGGAGATCCGAATGACCAACCCGATCCTGTCCAGCTGGACCACCCCGTTTGAAATTGCTCCCTTTGCCGAAATTTCGGACGATGATTTTACCCCGGCGCTGGATCAGGCAATGACGGCGCATAACGATCAGATCGCTGCGATTGCCGAGAATTCTGACGCTCCGACCTTTGGCAATACGATTGAGGCTTTGGAGGCTGCGGGCGAGCAGTTGGACAAGGTTCTGTCGGTCTTTTTCACGGTTGCAGGGGCAGACAGCAATCCCAGACGGGAAGAGTTGCAGCGAGAGTTCTCCCCCAAACTGTCGGCACATTTTTCCGGCATTTCTTCGAACAAGGCGCTGTTCAAACGCGTGGCCGACCTGTGGGCGCGGCGCGATGATCTGAACCTGACCGAAGAACAGGCGCGTGTGCTGATGTTGACCCATCGCGGTTTCGTGCGTGCTGGCGCAGCGCTGGCAGGGGAAGACGATACACGGATGCAAGAGATCAAGTCGCGCCTCGCCTCTTTGGGGACGTCCTTTACTCAAAACCTGTTGGCAGATGAGAGGGACTGGTTCATGGACCTGACCGAAGAGGATCTGCAGGGCCTGCCAGATTTCGTCCTGGATGCAGCCCGCGCTGCGGGGCTAGAGAAAGAGGCACAGGGACCAGTGGTGACCCTGTCGCGGTCGCTGATTGTACCGTTCCTGCAATTCTCACCTCGTCGGGACCTGCGCGAAAAGGCTTATCGCGCCTGGGCAGCTCGCGGTGCCAATGGGGGCGACACTGACAACCGCGACATCGCTGCCGAGATTTTAGGTTTGCGTGAGCAACGCGCCAAGCTGCTGGGCTATGACAGTTTCGCCGACTACAAGCTGGAAACCGAAATGGCCCGCACACCGGACCGCGTGCGTGAACTGTTGATGCAGGTGTGGGAACCGGCAAAATCCCGTGCCGATGCTGACGCCGAGATCCTGACGCAGATGATGCAGGAAGACGGCATCAACGGTCCGCTGGAAGCCTGGGATTGGCGCTACTACGCCGAAAAGCGGCGCAAGGCGGAACACGATCTGGATGAGGCGGCCCTGAAACCCTATCTGCAACTGGATCGTATGATCGAGGCGTCTTTTGCCTGCGCAAACCGTCTGTTCGGGCTGGAATTCGCGCCGCTGGACGTTCCGCTCTATCACCCGGATTGCCGGGCCTGGGAAGTCACACGTGGCGGGCAGCATATTGCCGTTTTCATCGGTGACTACTTTGCGCGGGGATCGAAACGGTCTGGTGCGTGGTGCAGCGCGATGCGGGCGCAGGCGAAGTTCCCGAAAGATCAGGCGCCGGTTGTGATCAATGTCTGCAACTTTGCCAAGGGTGATCCGGCGCTGCTGTCTTATGACGACGCGCGGACATTGTTCCACGAATTCGGCCACGCCCTGCATCAGATGCTGTCGAATGTGACCTATGAGAGCATCTCGGGCACTTCGGTCGCGCGTGATTTTGTCGAACTGCCCAGCCAGCTTTACGAACACTGGCTGGAAGTGCCCGAGGTTCTGGCCGAATTTGCGACCCATGCCGAAACGGGCGAGCCAATGCCGCAGGAGATGCTGCAGAAAGTGTTGAAAGCCGCTAATTTCGATCAAGGGTTCCAGACCGTGGAATATGTTGCTTCGGCCCTTGTTGATCTGGCCTTCCATGATGGGGATGCCCCGGCAGATCCGATGGCAAAACAGGCCGAAGTTCTGGCGGACCTCGGGATGCCGCATGCCATCGGGATGCGCCACGCCACGCCCCACTTTGCCCATGTCTTTGCCGGTGATGGCTATAGCTCGGGCTACTACAGCTACATGTGGTCCGAGGTGATGGATGCTGACGCCTTCGCCGCCTTTGAAGAGGCGGGCGGTGCCTTTGATACCGAACGCGCCAAGGCGCTGGAAGACAACATCCTGTCCACCGGCGGGTCGCGAGAGGCGGAAGACCTGTATCTGGCGTTCCGGGGGCGATTGCCAGGCGTGGACGCCCTGTTGAAAGGCCGCGGCTTGATCGCGGCCTGAATTCAGTAACCCAGCGTGCGATCCACTAAATGCACAAAGGGCTCACCGGCTTCGCCACGTCGGATGTTTTCGCAAATGACCTGCGCGGCTGTGACCGGGCGGGTCTCAGACGCGATGTGAGGGGTCACAGTCACGTTCGGATGTGTCCAGTAGGGATGGTCTTCGGGCAAGGGCTCGACACGGAACACGTCCAGCGTTGCGTGCCCAACCTGACCAGAGTTCAGCGCATCCAGAAGCGCGTCGTCATCAATCAGCGGGCCACGTCCCGGGTTGATGATCCGTGCGCCCTTAGGCAGCAAGGCCAACGTTTCGGCATTCAGCGCGTTTTCCGTGGCGGGGGTATCGGGCAGCAATAGTACCACGATTTCAGCCTGAGAAAGCGCTTGGCGAAGCCCTTCGGAGCCATGCAAGCAGGTCACGCCGGGGATGTCTTTGGCGGTGCGGCTCCAACCGGTGACTTGAAAGTTAAGCGCAGTCAGGGCTCGGGCCGCGGCCTCGCCCAACGTGCCCAGCCCTAAAATGCAGACGATACGCTCTTTTGCCAATGGCGGCGCTTCCGGTTCCCAGACGCCATCCTGCACGAGGATGTGCCGGTCTATTCCTAGGTGGTAGCGTAGCACGTGCCCAACCACCCATTCAGTCATGCCCTGCGTCAATCCGTGATCCACCATCCGCGCCAATGGGACGGTCAGCGTTTCATTGTCCGCGATTTTCTCGATACCAGCCCAAAGGCTCAGTACAGCTTTCAGACGGGTGAAGGGTGTGAAATCGTGTACTCCGCCGTTGGGGGCATAAACGACATAGTCGACCTGATCCGGTTCAAATTCCGTGCTGAGCCGCGCGTCGACTTTTGCGTCAGCCAAGTACTGAGTCAGCAGCGGTTCGTACACGGGCCACAGAGCAGAGCGTGCGGAAAACAGGACGTTAGCGGGCATCGTGGGCCTTTCAGATCAGCGGGGGCGGTGAATATGTGCGCTTTGGACGATGCCGAACGCAGCCATCAGCACCAGCATGGCCGATCCGCCATAGCTGACCATTGGCAGTGGTACGCCGACAACCGGGGCCATGCCCATCACCATCGACATGTTGACGGCAAAGAAAAGGAAAAAGTTCAGTGCGATGCCCAGAGTGACCAGTGAGGAAAACCGATCCTTGGTAGCAAGAGCCGTAACCATACAGAACACAAGGATCAGCGCGTAGAGGATCAACAGCGTGATACCTCCTACAAATCCGAACTCTTCCGCCAGCGTCGTGAAAATGAAGTCGGTGTGCTTTTCAGGCAGAAAATTCAAACGGGACTGTGTTCCTTGCATGAAACCGCGCCCGTTCCAGCCGCCGGACCCGAGGGCGATCTTGGACTGCGTGATATGGTACCCCGCGCCCAATGGGTCGGTCGAGGGGTCAAGAAAGGTGTCAATCCGGCGGAACTGATAGTCCTTGAGCAATTGCCAATCCGTCCCGCGGCTGTTGAACACAGCGGCGATCAAACCCACGACCGCAGCGATAACAGCCGCAAAATAAGCCCAGTGGACGCCCGCCAGAAACATCAGCCCGCCACCAGCGGCCAACAGAAGGATCGATGTGCCAAGGTCCGGTTGCTTCAGAACCAACAAGGTAGGCAGGATGATCAGTGCCACGGGGATAAAAACCCACAGCGGTCGGGATGTCTTGTGCGACGGCAGCCAGTCGTAGTAGGCCGCCAGCACCATAACCAGTGCGACCTTCATGACTTCTGATGGTTGCAAACGCATGAAACCAAGGTCGATCCAGCGCTGCGCGCCCATGCCGATGGTGCCAAACAGTTCAACAAACACCAGCAAAGCGACCGAGCCCAGATAGGCCAGAACGGACATGTTGCGCCAGAACCAGATTGGCACCAGTGCAATGATGAACATCGCTGTCAGGCCAAGACCGAACCGTTCCATCTGCGGCTCGGCCCAGGGCGTCCACGAACCACCCGCAACCGAATACAACATCAGGAATCCAGCGCTGGCCGTGCTGATCAGCAGCAGGGTCAGGGGCCAGTTCATGTAGAGGAATTTCCGGAATCCAGACGGTGTGGATTTGACGGCATATTCAAGATAGCTCATGCGCGGTCCTTTCCGTCAGGACGCGCTTTGGGACGACGGTCACCTTCAAGCCGTTTTTGCTGTTCCTTGATACGGTCCCGGTCGCCGACGGGATACGCGTCGAGTGGCGGCGTGCCGTTGTAAAGGGCCTGAAGCATGATGTCCCGCGCCACCGGGGCTGCCGCCTTGGACCCCCCGCCCCCATGTTCAACTACGACAGCAATGGCGTATTTGGGTTTGTCGTACGGGGCAAAACTGACGAACAGCGCGTGGTCGCGGCGTTCCCAGGGCAGATCCTCGTTGCGGATCACACCGGCTGCACGCTCGGCTTTGGTAATGTTGCGCACCTGACTTGTGCCGGTTTTACCCGCCATGCGGAGATCATCTGCGATGATACGGCTGCGATAAGCAGTGCCACGACGGTCGTTTGAAACGGACCACATCGCTTCGCGGATGTGTCTGAGATTGGTTGGGCTGATCGTGAGCGGTTCACCTGCACCGCTAGGCTGCTCAACCCCGTTGACAGACCGCACCAGACGGGGTGAGACCGCGCGTCCGGTGGCAATCCGCGCGGTCATGACAGCCAATTGCATGGGCGAAGCCAACATAAAGCCTTGTCCGATGGAGGCGTTTGCGGTGTCGCCGATCAGCCATTCTTCGCCATGCACCCTTTGTTTCCATTCCTGATTGGGCGCCAGTCCGGCGCGCACAGCGGACATGGGAATGTCATGCTTGATGCCCAGTCCAAGGGTGTTGGCCATCTCGGAGATTCTGTCGATGCCCACCTTTATCGCCACATCGTAATAATACACGTCGCAACTGCGTTTAAGCGAGGTATTCAGGTCCACCATACCATGACCACCACGCTTCCAGCAGTGGAAGCGACGGCTGCCAACTTTCAGATGGCCGGGGCAGTAAACGGTGTTGCCGGGGCCGACGACTCCGGCCTCAAGCGCTGCCAACGCGGTAACCATCTTAAATGTCGAACCGGGCGGGTAAGTGCCCTGGACCGTCTTGTTTGCCAACGGGCGATACTTGTCCTGTGTCAGCATACGGTAATCCGCGACCGAGATACCACGTACGAACAGGTTGGGATCGAAGCTGGGCGCCGAGGCCATTGCGCGCAGATCACCAGTTTCGCAATCGATCACGACAGCGGCGGCGCTTTCGCTAGCCAACCGGGCTTGGGCGTATTGTTGAAGGTCTGCATCGACGGACAGCTGCAAGTCGGCCCCGGGTTGGCCTTCTTGCCGGTCCAGCTCGCGCATGACACGACCGGTGGCGTTGACTTCGACACGCTTGGCGCCTGCCTTGCCGCGCAATGAGATTTCCTGCCTTGCCTCAAGACCCACCTTTCCGATCTGAAACCGGGGGATTCGCAGAACGGGTTCAGGGTCTTCGATCTGACTGAGGTCGTAGTCACTGACCGGTCCGACATATCCAACGATGTGGGCGAAGTCCTCATAGCGTGGATATTGTCGTGTCAAACCCACTTCGGGCGTGACACCCGGCAGTGCAGGGGCATTGACCGCGACTTTCGATATGTCTTCCCACGTGACCTGATCGGCCAGCGTGACCGGCAAGAACGGGGCTGAGCGGCGCATCTCGGTCATGGCCCGTTCGATCTCATCCTCGTTCAGCGGGATCAGTTCTGATAACTTGCGGATCACTTGGTCCACATCACCAGCGTCTTCGCGCACAATGACGATACGGTAGGATGGAGAGTTCTGGCCAATGATCTGCCCGTTCCGGTCATAGATCCGCCCGCGGTCCGGGGGGATTAGACGGATGTTGATGCGGTTTTCCTCGGCCAGAAGGCGATATTGATCGGCCTGATCCACCTGCATGAACCGCATACGTGCCGCTAGTCCGCCAACAAAGGCCGCTTGCAGGCCACCCAGAAGCAGAGCCCGCCTTGGCAGGCGTTTATAGGCCAGACCCTGAGACTTGGGCTTGCGTGGCTTCATGCCCGACCTCCTACAGCACTGGCATCCGACGCGGACATGCGACGGACCCCGAACACGCTTTGGCTGAGTCCCACAATGGCGGGATAGCAGGCGATCGTCAGAATAAGCTGGATCATGACGGGCCACAACGCGGCCTGTTGCACAGACAAGATCGAAAGAATGACCCTGTTCGCCAGAAAGACGCCCGTGATGACCACGCCAACGGACATCCATTCTCCAACAAAACCGGCATCTTTCATACCGGGTGCCGCCGAACGCAGATAGGCTGATCCAAAGACAACCAGTGCCGCCAAAAGACCGGGTGGGCGTTGCAGAAGAAGATCCGCCATCAACATCACGAACGCAACCAGCAGGGTTGGGACATAATCTGGGCGACGCAGCACCCAGGCAAAGGTCAGGGCAATCAGAACGTCAGGAAAGGGCCAGCGGTTGGGTTGTGCATCCAGCGGCAACAAGTGCAGGAACAGCACCAAGACGGCCAGCGCCGCAAAAAGGCCCCGCATGGCCAAGTTATGTGAGGCTGGCTTATCCATCGCCAAGTTCCTCAGGAGATAGAGCGGCTTCGGGGCGGGTGGGGCCGACGATGCCACCGGGGTCCCGAATGGTCGGGGCTGAGTTGAATCGCAGAACCCGCAAAAACTCCAGCCGTTCGAAATCAGCCGACAAGCGCACGCGCAACCGGCCACCCGGATCCGCTGCAATCTGGCCGATCAGCAGGCCAGCCGGAAACACGCCGCCGTCGCCTGAAGTAATGACGCGATCTCCGGGGCGAACCAGTTCTCGGTTCTCAAGGAACTCGACCACAGGCGCAGGCGTGTTGTCGCCTTTGATCAACGCAGTCTGACCCGATGGTTGGATGGTAGCAGGGATGGCGCTGGTGGCATCTGTCACCAGAATAACGCGGGCTGTATCGGAACCAACACCCGAGATCCGCCCAACAAGACCGATGCCGTCCATCGTGGCCCATCCATCGACGATGCCGTCGCGCTCGCCTACGTTCAGCAAAACAGATTGCCGGAAAGGCGAGCCGCTGTCGGCCATCACAACACCGGTGATATAAGTCAGGCGCGGATCAAGACGTACGTTGTTGAGATCCAACAACCGGGCGTTTTCCTGCTCTAGTTGCAGCGCGGCCTCTTTCCAGGCGCGCATCAGGCGCAATTCGCTGCGCAGTTCACGGTTTTGTTCGCTCAGGCGTTGGTAGCTTTGGAAATCGCGTACTAGATTAACGGCGGCCGTAACGGGCACCATGGCCCATTCCATCGAAGGGACGACCGTATCTACCACCTGCGCACGGAACCGTTCCACGCGCGGGCTATCAATACGCCAGACCAGAAAGATACCCAGTAAACACATAATAACGATGCCCAACAGCAAACGCCGCAAGGGGGTTGTGTAGTCATCGCGCTGTGATCGGTCTTTTGCCACAGGTTACCTTCCCGTGCTGCTCGTGCCGAATTTACCCTATGTGCAAAGGGTGCGCGCCTTAGCTTTCGTAGTCAATCGCGTGGCGCAGCTGTTTTTCATATTCTAGCGCCTTGCCGGTGCCCAAAGCCACACAATTCAGGCTTTCATCTGCAATCGACACGGCCAGACCAGTCTGTTCACGCAGGGCCAGATCCAGATCACCCAGAAGCGCACCGCCCCCGGTCAGCATCACACCCCGGTCCACAATATCTGCCGCCAGATCGGGCGGAGTGGTTTCCAGAGCGGTCATAACCGCTTCGCAAATCTGCTGTACGGGTTCCGAGAGTGCTTCGGCAACCTGAGCCTGGCTGATCTCAATTTCCTTGGGTACACCATTCAGCAGGTCGCGCCCTCGGATGTGCATCGACTGGCCACGGCCATCGTCGGGCATACGGGCGGTGCCGATGGTGGTCTTGATCCGCTCAGCGGTGGATTCACCGACCAGCAGGTTTTGTTGGCGACGCAAGTACGAGATGATGGCTTCGTCCATACGGTCGCCGCCCACGCGGACCGAGCGGGCGTAAACAATGTCACCCAGCGACAGAACCGCAACTTCGGTTGTCCCGCCGCCGATGTCGACGACCATGTTGCCGGTTGGGTCGGTGATCGGCATCCCTGCGCCAATCGCGGCTGCAATCGGTTCTGCAATAAGGCCAGCGCGGCGCGCGCCCGCTGACAGAACCGATTGACGGATCGCGCGTTTTTCGACCGGCGTCGCACCATGAGGCACACAGACGATGATCTTGGGTTTTGAGAAGGTCGAGCGCTTGTGCACTTTGCGGATGAAGTGCTTGATCATCTCTTCCGCTGTGTCGAAGTCGGCAATCACACCTTCGCGCATCGGGCGGATGGCTTCGATCGAACCGGGTGTCCGGCCCAGCATCAGCTTGGCATCCTCGCCAACTGCGAGAACCTTTTTCACACCGTCCTTGACGTGATAGGCGACCACCGAGGGTTCAGACAGGATGACACCGCGCCCCTTGACGTAAACCAGCGTGTTTGCTGTTCCAAGGTCGATAGCCATATCCGCTGTGAACAGGCCGCCCAGATTGCCAAAGATCCCCATGTTTCCCCTGATCCTGTATGTCGGTTTTTCTACTGCCCGCGACTCGACGGTTCCGGGACGGATGACTTATAGGGTGCCATCACGCCCGGTAAAAGGGCTGATTCCGCGACAATCAGCACCTTTCCGCCTTATTGATTGGGACTTTAGAAGGCAAAATGCTCTCTTATCAACACATTTACCACGCCGGCAATCTGGCTGATGTCCAAAAGCACGCATTGTTGGCCTGGGTGCTGAATTATCTGACACGCAAGGACAAGCCGCTCAGCTATATCGAAACGCATTCCGGGCGGGGTTTGTACAAGCTGGATGCGGCCGAAGCCGTGCGCACCGGCGAGGCGGCTGCAGGGATCAAGCGTGCACAGCAAGAGGGTTGGTTCGGGGATGATCATCCAATGGCGCGCGTTTTGCACCGCGTGCAGGCGCGGCACGGTTCCTCTGCCTATCCCGGATCGCCACTGGTTGCGGCCAATCTGCTGCGGGATCAGGACAGCTTGCATTTTGCGGAACTTCACCCACAAGAACATGCCGCTCTGGCCTTGGCCATGTCGCCCTTTGGGGCCAAGGTTTACCAGCAAGACGGTTTTGCGCTGGCGCAATCCCTGCTTCCACCCACACCTCGCAGGGGTATGCTGCTGATCGACCCGAGTTATGAGGTGAAAACCGATTATGACCGGCTGCCCGGGATCATCGCCAAGCTGCACCGTAAGTGGAATGTCGGTATCATTGCGCTGTGGTATCCCATCCTTTCGGATAAGCGCCACCTGCCCATGACCCGTGCTTTGAAGTTGCAAAACTACCCCAAAGCTGTCTGTCACGAGGTGACGTTCCCTCCGGTTCGTCAAGGGCATCGGATGGTCGGCTCCGGCATGTTCATCATCAACGCCCCGTTTGGCATCGAAGACGAAGTGGAACGTCTGTCCACTTTGTTTGACCAGCTTTGAAAAGAAGTTGGGCCCGGCAGCGCGCCATAAGCGCGCTGCCGGGCCCAAAGCCCAAGAAGGGACGGCGAAGCCGGGCCGCCGCGGGTGCGGGAGCCCTTGGGCCGTTCAGGTCAGGTCTTTATAGCTGATCTCACGCGTATCAGCACCGGGACCCGCTTTTTCGCGCCGTACGATCAGGCGGTTCAGCGCGTGGATATACGCTTTGGCCGAGGCCACCACCGTGTCTGTATTGGCTGACTGGCCTGTGGCGATCATTCCATCCTCGCTCAGGCGAACAGACACTGTGGCTTGCGCATCGGTGCCTTCGGTGACCGCATGAACCTGATACAGCTGAAGGCGGGCGGTGTTGGGATAGATTGCCCGTATCGCTTTGAAGGTCGCGTCCACCGGTCCGTCACCATGTTCAGTGGCGATAACGTCCTTGCCGTCCATTTCCAACTCGACCGTGGATTCCGCCTGACCACCTGTACCGCAGGTCACTTTCATCGAGACAAGCTGAAGATAATCATCGTGATCATCCATCGTCATCAACGCGATGAGGTCGTCGTCAAACACCTCTTTCTTGCGGTCGGCCAGATCCTTGAATCGCACGAAGATGTCTTTGAGTTGGTTGTCACCAACCTCAAAACCCAAAGTCTCAAGCTTGTCGCGCAGCGCCGCGCGGCCCGAGTGTTTGCCCAGCGGCAGAGAAGTACCGGACAGGCCAATGTCCTCGGGGCGCATGATTTCAAAGTTTTCGCGGTTCTTGAGCATCCCGTCTTGATGGATGCCGCTTTCATGCGCAAAGGCGTTCTTGCCAACAATGGCCTTGTTGAACTGCACGTTGAACCCCGACACTGTCGCCACGCGACGGGAGATATGCATGATCTTGGTGGTGTCGATACCGGTGTGCCAAGGCATGATGTCATTGCGGGTGCGCAGGGCCATCACGACTTCTTCCAACGCGGTGTTGCCCGCACGTTCGCCCAACCCGTTGATGGTGCATTCGATCTGACGCGCGCCACCAGCGACTGCGGCCAGCGAGTTCGCGGTCGCCATGCCCAGGTCGTTGTGGCAATGGGTGGCAAAGATCACCTCATCCGCGCCCGGAACCGTTTCGATCAGGCGTTTGATCAGGTCAGCGCTTTCGACCGGTGCGGTGTATCCCACAGTATCTGGAATGTTGATCGTGGTAGCCCCGGCTTTGATTGCAATCTCGATTACGCGGCACAGGTAGTCCCACTCCGTCCGCGTCGCATCCATAGGCGACCACTGTACGTTTTCGCACAGATTACGCGCGTGGCTGACCGTTTCGTGGATCTTGTCGGCCATCTCATCCATTGTCAGATTCGGAATGGCGCGGTGCAGCGGAGAAGTGCCGATAAACGTGTGAATCCGGTTTTGCTCGGCGTGTTTCACCGCCTCCCAACAGCGATCAATGTCGGCGAAGTTAGCGCGCGCCAGACCGCAGATGCGGCTATTTTTCGCGCGTTGGGCGATCTCGGACACCGCCTTGAAATCACCCTCGGACGCGATTGGAAAGCCAGCCTCGATGATGTCGACGCCCATTTCGTCCAGCAGCTCGGCAATCTCCAGCTTTTCGTCATGGGTCATGGTCGCTCCGGGGCTCTGCTCGCCGTCGCGCAAAGTGGTATCGAAGATCAAGACGCGGTCTTGGTCGGTCACGTTTGTCATGGGAATCTCTTTCTTGTCTGTCCTAAAGCCTTCTTGGCGCGCTGGCGTCCTCCTCTGAGCGGGCGCGCCGGATGGCACGCTCAGAGGCGGATTAGGATCAGTAGGCCACGCAGAGACGCACCGCGCATGGCGGTGTCGGCACAAAGGATATCTGCATGGTTGATCATGGGATTGAGGTTATACAGAGCCCGGCAGGAATGAAAAGACCAATTTGCGCCCGAGGGGTCCTGCGCTGGCTTTCTCATTCCAGACCAACTTGATTGTGCCCTCTGCGCAGCTAGCTGGATGCAGATGAAAACAGCATTGATCATCGGAGCCTCGGGCGGCATTGGCGCTGCGGTTTGTACTACCTTAGAGTCGCAAGGCGTCTCGGTAACGGGTCTGTCGCGGTCAATGGATGGGTTCGATCTGACTGACCCTGACCATGCGTTGCCGATCATTGATGGGCTGTCCGATCCCTTTGACTTGATACTGGTCGCATCCGGAGCGTTGGAGATCGAAGGCGCTGCACCGGAAAAGACAATTCGTGCGGTTTCAGCCAAGGCGATGATGGATCAATTTGCACTCAACGCGGTAGGTCCGGCTTTGGTGCTGAGCCGGGCACACAGGCTTTTGCCCCGCAAGGGGCGGTCGGTTTTTGCGGTTCTCTCAGCGCGTGTAGGATCCATCGCGGACAATCGGATGGGCGGCTGGATCAGCTACCGGGCCGCCAAGGCTGCGGTAAATCAGGTTGTCCATACCTCAGCCATCGAGCTGTCGCGGACGCATAAGCAGGCGATTTGTGTCGCCTTGCATCCAGGGACCGTGAAAACTGCGTTCACTCAGAAGTACTTGAATCGGCATCCCGCCGTCGAGCCGGAGGTCGCCGCCCAAAACCTGTTATCCGTGATCAATGGACTGACGCCAGAGGATACCGGCGGTTTCTTTGATTGGGCCGGGCAACCCGTTCCTTGGTGAGCGTTTACCCGTCGGAGGCCTCGGGCGTTTCGGCCTGATCATCCGGCGCGGGCTGTGGATCCGGCGTGTCTGACTCGCTTTGCTGGTCAGAGGCACGGCCCGGCAAGACTCCGTTTTCCCAAATACCAGTTTCTTCCTGCCCGTTGGCATAGCGCATCGTTCCGCTGCCCTGGCGCTTGTTATCGACAAAATTGCCTTCGTACACATCGCCGTTCGAATAAGTGGCGACGCCGACGCCTTCGATCTTACCTTCGGACCAGTCGCCCACGTATTTGAAGCCAGCGGGGGTCACGATTTCCCCTTTGCCATGTCGTTTTCCGTTCAGAAAATCACCGGTATAGATGGTCCCGTCGGAATAGGTCGCTTTGCCTTTGCCCTGGCGAACGCCATCGACCCAGTCGCCGTCATAGACCGAACCGTCCGCGCGTGTCACGACGCCCTTGCCATGGCTTTGCGCGTTCTTGAACTGGCCCTTGTAGATCATTCCGTTGGCATAAGTGGCCGTGCCCTGACCCTCGATCACGCCCGCGATCCAATCACCTTCATAGGTTGACCCATCAGGATAGGTGATGCGGCCCGTACCCTCGGCCAAATCGGCAACAAAATCGCCGACATAAACCGAGCCATCGGGATAAGTCAGCTCTCCCAGACCTTCGATCTGTCCCTGGTTCCAGTCGCCGGTATACACAAAGCCGTCCGTGCCGGTGAACGTGCCCTTGCCCTGGCGGCGATCATCGACAAAGTCGCCTTCGTACACGTCGCCTTGCGCGTGGGTCACTTTGCCTTTGCCCTGACGGCGCCCTTCTACCAGTTCGCCCTCGTAGACATCGCCATTGGCATAGGTCAGGCGACCGGTGCCGGTGATCTGATCCTGCGCCCATTCACCGGAATATATCATGCCGTCGGGAATGGTTTGCGTGCCCGTGCCATCGCGCAAACCTGCACTGACGTCGCCTTCGTACACGCTGCCGTCCGCGTAGGTGACTTTGGCCTTGCCCTGCCGCTGACCATCAACCCAGTCGCCATCATAGATGTATCCGTCGGGAAAAGTCAGAATGCCTTTGCCGTGCCGCTGGGCGTTTTTGAACTCACCTTCATAGCGCGTGCCATTTGCAAATTCTGCAACTCCCGTACCGTTGATCGACCCGTTGGACCATTCGCCGTCATAGCTGCTGCCATTGGCGTAAACGATCTTACCGCGCCCTTCGGGTTGGCCTTTGGCAAAACTGCCTTCATAGATCGACCCGTCCGGATAGCGGGTCAAGCCCTGACCCTGAATCTCGCCTTCAACCCACTGGCCCGTGTATTCAAACCCGTTGGGCAGCCTGTACGTCCCCGTCCCGTGACGCAAACCGTTTTCATAGGTGCCTTCATAGACGCCGCCAACCTCGTCATCTTTGACGATGACCGTTCCGTCCTGCGCAAACGCTGTCGCCGCGGACAGACTTAGCCCCGCTGCCAAAATCGAGTATCGGATCACGTTCATTTTCGGTCCTGCCTGCCGGGTCATCGCTGGTTGCATCTTTGAAAGCAAAACTAGGATACCGTCGAAGGCAGGGCAACGGCTTTTGCCGCATTGGCCTTTTACTCGCGCGGTGATCTGCTAAATGGCAATAGGACTGACGAGGCAAGAGGGCAGCATGGCCGACCGTTTCCGCATCACTTTGGCGCAACTGAACCCAACCGTGGGCGACATCGAAGGCAACGCAGACAAGGCCGTTTCCGCATGGGAGCAAGGCAAGGCGGCCGGTGCTGATCTGGTGGCTTTCCCCGAGATGTTCATCACCGGGTACAACACGCAGGATCTGATCCAGAAGCCAGTGTTTCACCGTGCGGCCATGGCGGCGGTCGAGGCGTTGGCCAAAACATGCGCAGACGGACCAGCGATTGCCATTGGCGCGCCTTGGGCGGAAGAGGACAAGTTGTTCAACGCCTACCTGATCCTCAAAAACGGGCGGATCACCAGCAAGGTTTTGAAACATCATTTGCCGAACGAAACCGTTTTTGACGAAGTGCGCCTGTACGATGCCGGACCGTTGGGTGGGCCGTATTCAGTTGGAAACTTCCGTATAGGCAGCCCGATTTGCGAGGATGGCTGGCACCCGGACGTCGCAGAAACGCTCGAGGAAACCGGGGCCGAGTTTCTGCTGATCCCCAACGGATCGCCCTATTTCCGCAACAAGTATGACGTGCGCCTAAATCACATGGTGGCACGGGTTGTCGAAACAGGTCTGCCGCTGATTTACCTGAACATGGTGGGCGGGCAGGACGATCAGGTTTTTGACGGTGCTAGCTTTGGCCTGAACCCGGGTGGAGAGCTGGCCTTCCGGATGCCTGTTTTTGACGAAACTGTCTCACAAGTGGACCTTGAGCGTGGTGACGATGGCTGGCGGATTACGCCGGCCGAAATCGTTCCTCAGCCAGATGTATGGGAGCAGGATTACCGCGCGATGGTGCAATCGCTGCGGGACTATATGGGCAAGACGGGTTTCAAAAAGGCGCTTCTTGGTCTGTCAGGCGGGGTCGATTCTGCCTTGGTGGCGGCCATCGCGGTTGACGCCATCGGGGCCGAAAACGTGCGCTGTGTGATGTTGCCATCGGAATATACCAGCCAGGCTTCGCTGGATGATGCCGAGGCCGTCGCCAAGGCGCTGGGCGTGCACTATGATTTTGTGCCGATTTCCGAGGGCCGGGCCGCGGTAACGAATACTCTGGCGCCTTTGTTTTCAGGGCTGGACGAAGGACTGACCGAGGAAAATATTCAGTCTCGCCTGCGTGGACTGTTGCTGATGGCGATCTCGAACAAGTTTGGTGAAATGCTGTTGACCACCGGCAACAAGTCCGAGGTCGCAGTGGGCTATGCCACGATCTATGGCGACATGAATGGCGGTTATAATCCGATCAAAGATCTGTACAAAACCCGCGTGTTTGAAACCTGCCGTTGGCGCAACGTCAATCATCGTGACTGGATGATGGGTCCCAAGTGCGAGGTGATCCGCCCGTCCATTATCGACAAACCGCCAAGTGCCGAGCTGCGCGCAGACCAGAAGGACAGCGACAGCTTGCCCGACTACCCGGTTCTGGACGGTATCCTTGAGATTTTGGTCGATCAGGATGGCTCAATCGCCGACTGCGTCGCTGCCGGGTATGACGTAGCCGAGGCCCGGCGGGTCGAACATCTGATTTACATCAGTGAATACAAACGGTTCCAGTCTGCCCCCGGTACGCGCCTCAGCAAGCGGGCGTTCTGGCTGGATCGGCGCTATCCAATTGTGAATCGATGGCGCGATCGGACCTGAAAACCAGGGGCCGGACGGCCAGTTTGGAAACAGTGTCTATAGATTAGGCAAAATTGTATCCCAAGTGTGAGAAATTGATTGTGATTTGAGGCGGTTACGGCTGCCTCAAGCTTGCCTGCGCGACATTTTTCTGCCACATTTTTGCTTAGAAGTTGCCCGATGTGGGGCGGGTGCGACGCAATTTAATCTGTACGCGTAAAATTGGTTCGCGGTACGAGCGACGCATCCCGGGTTAGATGTCTGAGTGAACGGTGTGGTGGTAAAATGTACAAGGAATATGACAATTCGCTTCATACACCTTTGAAATGGCGGTCTATAGAGACGCAGCCGCAAGAATTGGATGAAGAAAAGCTGGATGCGGCGATCGCCAATCTAATGGAGGAACAGCGAGAATTGGATGAGCTTGCTGCACTCAATTTCCGAACCGAGTTTCCGAGGTTGCTGCCGCAAAAGGAAGTAACAAATCAAGCGGCATCCAAACAAAACGGGTTGTCGGCGATCTTGCGCCAGAAATGGGCAGAGTTGTCCGGCGCGGCCTAATACGCTCGTTGCTGACACCGATTTCGGCACCTGGGCCACAGGTGTCGAAAATACTGCAACAACGCTCGGAATTCACATTGCCTATACGCGGCGGGCAGGTCTCCATACTGGTCCAAGCGACCGATGTAAGACCTATTGATGACCGCACCCAAACCGACCCCAGTTGAATCTGATCTGGCTCTGCCCAAACATGTGGATGTTGTTGTTATTGGCGGTGGCATCATCGGCGTTTCAACGGCATTGGAGCTAGCTGAACGCGGCGCTTCTGTTCTTTTGTGTGAAAAGGGTCAGATTGCAGCAGAGCAGAGTTCGCGCAATTGGGGTTGGGTGCGTCTGGGTATGCGAGACCCAAGGGAAATTCCCCTGATGCAAGAGGCGTTGCGCATCTGGCAAACGCTGGACGAGCGTTTGGGGCGCGAAACAGGCTATACCCAATCCGGCATCCTTTTTGGGGCCTCTGGCGCAAGAGACGCAGCCAACCTGCAAAAGTGGATGCGCCATGTTGAGGGATTGCAGACCGGGGCCAGGATAGTGTCCGGCGGTGAGCTTTCCGATTTGCTGCAAGGGCACCAAACAGGTTTGACAACAGCGCTTTACATGCCGCAGGACGGTCGTGCCGAGCCGCAATGGGCTGCTCCGGCTATTGCCGAGGCTGCACGAGACCGGGGCGCTGTGATCATGACGCAATGTGCAGTCCGCAGCGTCGAAACCAAGGATGGGCACATTTCCGGTGTCTTTACCGAGCGTGGAAAAGTGGTTTGCGGACGCGTCGTTCTGGCGGGTGGGGCCTGGTCGCGGTTGTTTGCTGGCAACGCGGGCGTCGAGCTGCCGCAACTCAAGGTTTTGAACACAGTGCTTCGCACATCCCCCGTGCACGATGGGCCTGGACCCGCGTTGTGGTCCGACGATTTTGCGATCCGCAAGCGCGCTGACGGCGGCTATACCATTGCGTCTGGCCACGAAAACACGGTGGACATTGTGCCCGACAGCTTCCGGCTTGCGAAACGGTTCTTGCCTGCCTTTGCGCAGGAGTGGAAATCCTTGCGCTTTCGCCTGTCCAGACGCTGGGCGATCGAAGCGCGACACGATCGGCACTGGCTGCCCACCGATGTGACCCCGTTCGAGCAGTGCCGAAATTTGGACCCTGAGCCATCGCAGAAAGTGTTGCGGCACGCTTGGAGCCGCGCCTGCAAAGGGTTCCCGGCGCTTATGAACAGCGAAGTTGTGCAAAGTTGGGCTGGAATGATCGACGTTACGCCTGACGCCATTCCGGTGATCTCAGGTGTTGATGAGTTGCCGGGCCTATTCATTGGCACAGGATTCTCTGGCCATGGATTTGGCATTGGTCCGGGCGCCGGACGGTTGATCGCCGATCTTGTCGCTGAAACGACGCCTTGCGTGGATCCGGCCGCGTTTCGCCTTTCGCGGTTCACCGACGGCTCGAAAGTGAGGCCGGATCCGGGGTATTAACGGCTTAGCCCATCATCTGATAGCTGACCGGGACAAAGCGGAAACCGTCGCCTCGGGTTTCGACAAAGCCCGCGCCGGGGAACGGCATGTGATAGCCGACCATCGGTACCTTATCTGCCGCCAGCATCCCCAGAACGTTGCGACGCGCGGCTGTTGCTGCTGCCTTGTCCATGTCAAATCGGACCTCCCATTCGGGATGCGCGAAAGACCAGACATAGTGGTTGGCCAGATCTGCCGTCAGGATAAGGCGCTGTCCGTTGCTTTCCAGATGATACACGGTGTGACCTGGCGTGTGGCCATACGCGGCGACTGCCGTGATGCCTGACGTCACTTCGCCACTGTCGCCGATAAAGCTCATCTTTTCTGCCAGTGGGGTTACCTTGGCGGCCACCAGATCGCCGACGCGGTTGCCCGCCTCCTGCGCCGCCCAGAAATCATATTCGGGCGCAGCGGTCACGTAACGCGCATTTGCAAATGTAGGCGCGTCGTTGGTGGTCATGCCTCCGATGTGATCAGGATGCATGTGTGTCAGCACCACGACGTCGATTTGGTCCGGCGTCACGCCTGCATCGGCCAGAGCTGCCTGAATGCCACCTTGTCCCAATCCGGTGTCAAAAAGAACCAGTTCAGAACCTGTGTTGACCAGTGAAGGGGTAAAGAAAAACTGGGCTGCATCTGCCGGAATGAAATTGTCCGCTGAAACCTTGGCGAATTCCTCATCTGTCGCTCCACCGCCAAAGATCTCTTTGGCACCGTCGCGTGCAATGCTGCCATCCAGCAGTGTGGTTACCGTAAAGTCGCCCAGCGTGAAGGACTTGGCGATGGTCGAGTTTGCTTTGGTGCCCGAGCCTGCAGCCAGAAGCGGTGAAGCGGCAGACGCAAATGGCAAAGCTGCGGCTGCGCCCAACGCGGCGCGGCGTGTAAGATTGAAAGTCATTTTGGGGTCTCCCTTTAGGTGCCAGCGTCAAATAGATAGGACGGAACAGGGCGGCTGCCACTCCACGTTCGCGTGAGCGGGCCTGCGACTGGACAAAACACGCGTCTTATGACAAGAGCCGCGCCAACAGGAGACACCCATGACAACCACCCGTTTCGCCCCGTCGCCCACCGGATACATCCATGTGGGCAACCTGCGCACCGCCCTGATGAACTATCTGATCGCTCGCAAGGCGGGCGGTACATTCATCCTGCGAATTGACGACACCGATCCCGAGCGCTCGAAAGAAGAATATGTCGATGCCATCAAGCGGGATCTGGAGTGGCTGGGTCTGCACTGGGACAAGGTTGAACGCCAGTCTGAGCGCTTGGATCGCTATGCCGAAGCTGCGGACAAGCTGCGTGAGATGGGTCGGTTCTATGAGGCGTTTGAGACGCCGACCGAGCTGGACTTGAAACGCAAGAAGCAACTGAACATGGGCAAGCCACCGGTCTATGACCGGGCCGCGCTGAACCTGTCAGATGCCGAGAAAGACGCCCTGCGCGCCGAACGTGGCAACGGTGTATGGCGCTTCAAGCTGGATCATGAGCGTATCGAATGGACTGATGGTATTCTGGGCGACATCTCGATTGATGCTGCTTCAGTTTCTGACCCCGTGCTGATCCGCGGTGACGGTCAGGTGCTTTACACGATTGCGTCCGTTGTGGACGATACCGAAATGGGTGTAACCGATGTGGTGCGGGGGTCGGACCACGTGACCAACACCGCTACGCAGATCCAGATCATCGAAGCGCTGGGCGGCCAGTGCCCCCGTTTTGCCCACCACTCGCTACTGACCGGCCCGCAGGGTGAGGCCCTTTCGAAACGTTTGGGCACGCTGGCGTTGCGCGACCTGCGCGAACAGGGCTTGCAGCCGATGGCTTTGTTGAGCCTGATGGCGCGTCTGGGGTCGTCTGACCCGGTTGAGTTGCGCTCGGACATGGCGGAACTGATCGAAGGGTTTGATGTGAACCGGTTTGGTGCGGCACCGACCAAGTTTGACGTACAGGACCTGTTCCCTCTGACCGCAAAGCACCTGCAATCGCTGCCGCTGACAGATGTAGCTGATGCGGTGGAAGACGCTGGAGTTCCGGCTGATTTGGCGGAACCCTTCTGGGCAATGGCGCGCGAAAACATCACCACTCTGGCTGATCTGAAAGGCTGGTGGGAACTGTGCCGCGATGGGGCCGAACCATTGATTGCCGATGAAGATCGAGAGTTTATTGCCGAAGCGGTCGCTTTGTTGCCCGATGGCCCGTTTGATGGCGAGACCTGGGGTACTTGGACCAAAGCGGTGAAAGAGGCAACAGGCCGCAAGGGCAAGGGCCTGTTCATGCCGCTGCGCAAAGCCCTGACCGGGATGGAGCGGGGGCCGGAAATGGCGGCTCTACTGCCCTTGCTGCAGGTGATCCGCGCACGGGGCTGAATGCTCCGTACCGAAACGGTATGAATTTAGAATTTGAAAGAGGCAGGAAATTCGTCTGCCTCTTTTTGTTGATGTGGCTGGATTATCTTTACCGATGCGCGCTTCAGGCGGTTATCTACAAATGCTGTCTCGTCAGGTTTGAGCAGTTGGTGACGGGGATATTTCGGCTCGGCCCGATCATTCACAACAGGCGCGTCCCAGCCGTCGGTTGTGGCAAAGAACCGGTCCGCACCATCTGGTCCAAACGCCCTCAGGTATCCCTGCACAACCACATCGATATAACTGAGCAGCAAGGGATGGTGATTGCTGGGCGCGGTGTGCCGGTCATGGGGCACCGCATAAACCGCGATTTCGACATCATGCGTCAGGGTGTGTGAAATCGAATTCGTTGCCGGAACCCGGTCATAGGCCCATTCCCGCTGATCCAGTGCGGCCCAGTCGTTTTTTGGCACATGCGCGATCATTCCTTCGATCTCAGCCTCGGGGTCGGGAACTGCGGTCAGGAACGCGACCGGGCGCAGATCGGTATGACGCCACGCCCGCCTCCAGCCTTTCAGTTTTGCCGGACGCGGGTCGGGAAAATCATGTGTGGCGAGGTTCACAAGGCTGCCATAGCCAAAGAAATAGGGGTCAGGCATGGATAAGGCGTCCTTTTGATCGATTGATGTATGTCAAACCGCTTTTTTCCCGGACATGCAATAAGGCTGCATCTTGAATTCAGGGAGGCCCTCATGCGGATTACGAAACGGACAAATATTGCCGTGCGCCTTTTGATGTATTGCGCAGCGCACCCGGACAGGTTGGTCACCAAGTCGGAAATTGCCGAAGTGTGTAACATTTCGGAAAATCATCTCGCGCAGGTGATCAACCAACTGAGCCAGTTGGACTATCTAAGCACACAACGCGGCCGCAATGGCGGCATGTCTTTGGCGCGCCCGGCGGAAGAAATTCGGATCGGCGCGGTGTTCCGGCATGTTGAGGGCGCCTTGCCCATTGCCGAATGTTTTGCGGATGCGGACAATACCTGCCCCTTGACGGATGCCTGCCGGTTGCGGTTGGCGCTGCAGGACGCGGCCGAAGTGTTTTACGCCTCTCTCGATGATGTTTCGCTGGATGCTTTGGTTTGTGACAATGATCCGTTGCTGAAGCTTTTGCAGCCCGTGGCCTGTGTGCGCTGAGCTTAGTCGCTGGCGCGCAGGATGCGGGCTGGCCGGGCCGAAAGCGGGCGCAGAGCAAAGGCAAGACCTGCGCAAAGCGTGACGCCGATCCCGGCCAGAACAATGCCCAACGCCGAAGACCAGATGATCGCAAAATCCGTCTCGAAAATGTAGGTGGCAACGGCCCATCCGCCCAGAATGCCGACCAGCAAGGCGACGCAGCCTGCGGCGGCCCCCAATAAGACAGAGCGCAGGCCAAAGCTGCGCAGGATGCGGCCCCGATTGGCCCCGAGGGTTTTCAGGATTGCCGCTTCGTATCTGCGGGCAGGTTCGCCTGCCGCTGCGGCTCCGATCAAGACCAGAAATCCGGTTAGCAAGGACACACCTGCGCCGTAAGATGTGGCGGCGGCGATACCGGCCAGCAGCCCTGAAACGCGGTCGATGGCATCGCGTACGCGAATGGCCGTGATGTTGGGGAACTGACCTGCGAGATCCCTGAGGATGGCAGCCTCGGCCTGCTCTTCTGCATAGACAGTGGCGATGAAACTATGCGGTGCACCGGACAGGGCAGAGGGGTTCATCGACATGATGAATCCCATTCCTGCGGTTGAGAAATCCACCTCGCGCAACGAGGTCAGCTCTGCGGTTATGTCGCGACCAAGGATATTGACGGTCAGTTGATCGCCAAGTTGCAGGCCCATTTCGGCGGCTTCTTCAGCGGCAAAGCTGACCTGAGGTGTGCCCGAATAATCCTCGGGCCACCACTCCCCATCGGTTACATTCGCGTTTGCCGGGGGTCGGGCAGAATAGGTGACACCACGGTCTCCTTCGAGCACCCAATGATCACCAGCCACATCACGGGCAGGGCGGCCATTGATCTGCGTGATGATCCCACGCAGCATTGGCGCGCTTTCGATGCGGCTGACGGCAGGGTCCGAGGTCAGGCGATCGGAAAAGCCGGGCATCTGATCCTTTTGGATGTCGACAAAGAAATATGAGGGCGCGACATCTGGTAGGTTGCCTGAGATTGCGTTGCGCAGCGTGCCGTCGATCTGTCCAACGGCGGCCAGAACGGACAAGCCCAGACCGAGCGACAGAACAACCGAGCCTGCGCCCTCACGCGGGTCTGAAATGGCGGACAAGGCCCATCGCAGGGCAGGGCGGCCGCGTGCCAGAGGAGCTACGGCCCGGGCCAGTTTGCGAATGGCATAGGCAGAGAGGCTTAATAAAACCAGCGCACCTACAAGCCCGCCGCTTGTCCAAAGGGTCAATCGTGTGGAACCGCTGAACCAGGCGGCAACGGAGACAAGCAATGCGAGACCAATTGCGGTGGCGATGACATAAATCGGGCGTGGGAGCGCTCGGGCCGTACTCAGCGCATCGCGAAACAGGGTTGCGGCCCGCACGTCTTCGGTTCTGGCCAATGGCCAAAGCGTGAACAGAAATGCGGTAAGCAGCCCATAGATTGCGGCCTCAATCAGTGGCTGTGGATAGAGCGAGAATACTGCCGGAACCGGTAACTGGCTTTCCAACAGAGGCGCCAGAAGCAGCGGAGCCAGCCCGCCCAGCGCCAGGCCGAGCGCAATTCCGATGACAGACAGCACGCCGATCTGAAGCATGTAAGTTTGAAAAATCGTTGCGCGATCAGCCCCCAAGGTGCGCAAGGTCGCCACGGTTTCTGTTTTTTGGCTCAGGTACGCGCGCACGGCGGCTGAAACGCCAATGCCGCCCACCGCAAGGCCCGAGAGGCCGACAAGAACCAGAAAGGCGCTCAGGCGGCTGACAAACTCGGAAATACCGGGGGCACCGTTGCGCGCATCGCTCCATCGCATTCCCGTGCCGTCGAAGGCTTTGTCAGCTTCGGCGGCGATTTCGGCAAGGACGATCGTGTCTGGCAGGTTCAAACGGTATTTGGTCGAAAACAGAGTGCCGGGCTCCAACAACCCAGACGTCTGTAGCGCCTCGGTTCTCACCAATGTGCGCGGTCCAAGGCCAAACCCATCTGCCGCGCTGTCGGGTTCGTTCACCAGTGCGGCTGTCAGGACAAATTCCTGCGCCCCAAGCTTGAAGCGATCACCAACGGCCAGCCCAAGCCGGTCGATCAGAACTTGTTCCATGACTGCTCCGGGCAAGCCGGATGTCCCGTTTAGGGCGTCATCCAGCGTTATGTCAGGATCCAGTCTGACCGAACCAATCAAGGGGTACGCAGTGTCGACAGATTTCACTTGCGTCAGTGCGCGCTCCGGTTCTTCGGCACGGGGCACAACAGCCATCGAGCGGAAATCGACGATCTCGGACACCTGCTCGGATGCTTGCTGCATCCAGGCGCGCTCGGCCTCATCTGCAAAGCGATAGGTGAATTCAAGCTGGGCGTCGCCGCCCAAAAGCGAAGCACCTTCTTGCGCCAATCCGGTTTGAATGGCTTGCCGTACCGACCCTACGGCTGCAATGGCTGCGACGCCAAGCGCCAGACAGGCCAGAAAGATCCTAAACCCCCGCAAGCCTCCGCGCAGCTCGCGACGGGCGAGCCGCCCCGCCAGTCGCAGGCTCATTCGGCGGCCTCCTGCCGAGTTTCTTCCGCAATCCGTCCATCGCGAAGGCGAACAACCCGATCGCAGCGTTCCGCCAAGGAACGGCTGTGAGTGACAAGAACGAGGGTCGCATCAAATTTCTGACGCAGTCCAAACAGGAGATCAACAATCGCAGCGCCGTTGGTTTCATCCAGGTTCCCGGTGGGTTCATCTGCCAACAAAATCTTGGGGCGCGGCGCTGAGGCACGGGCAAGTGCCACGCGCTGTTGTTCACCGCCCGACAGTTGCGCCGGATAGTGATCGCGCCGATGCGATAGCCCGACAGCGTCCAGCTCAGTCTCGGCCAGGTCGAACGCATCCCTGTGCCCTGACAGCTCCAGCGGTGTTGCGACATTCTCAAGCGCAGTCATGGTCGGGATCAGGTGAAAGTTTTGGAACACCACTCCCATGTTGTTGCGGCGAAAGCGGGCCAGTGCATCTTCGTCCATGCTTGTCAGGTCCTGATCCAGCGCGGTGATCTGTCCGCTGGTCGCTTGCTCCAACCCACCCATCAACATCAGGAGCGAAGATTTGCCCGAACCGGACGGCCCGATCAGGCCCAGTGTTTCACCCTTGGTCACAGACAACGTAATGTCATGCAGAATATCGACCCGCCCGGCATTGCCATCCAGCGACAAAGCAGCATTTTGGAGGGTGAGAACAGCAGATGTCATGGGTTTACCCGATTAAGGAGCGGTCCTTTGGGATATGGAGCGATCACCACATTGCGCAAGGCTTTGATGACAGGTCTGTTTATCTTCTGCGGTTTCACGGCCACAGCCGAGCAAGTGGTGATTGCCGCCTTAGGGGATTCGTTGACGCAAGGCTATGGGCTGGTGGAAGAAGACGGGTTTGTACCTCAGCTTGACCGTTGGCTTCGGGCGCAGGGCGCGGATGTGCAGATGATCAACGCCGGCGTTTCAGGTGACACAACGGCAGGCGGAGCTGCGCGGGTGGAATGGACCCTGACGCCGGATGTGGATGGAATGATCGTCGCCTTAGGCGGAAATGACCTATTGCGCGGAATCGACCCTGCAGTCTCACGGGCCAACCTGCGCGAAATTCTGGAGGTTGCGCGGGATGGCGGCGTTGTTGTTCTGCTGATCGGAATGCAAGCGCCGGGCAATTACGGAACGGACTACAAACAGGCATTTGACGCGATGTACCCCGAATTGGCGCAAGACTATGGGGTCTTGTTTGCCAGCAGTTTCTTTGAAGGGCTGACAGCCGAGGGCGATCCTGGTGCAGTGTCACAGTTCATGCAGGCCGACGGCATTCACCCAAATGCCGACGGGGTCGCCCGGATCGTGGATGCGCTGGGCCCATCCGTTCTGGAACTTGTCGGGCAGGCAGCGGCCCCCTGACTTTGATCAGACGACCGTGACCACTGTTCCGATTGGGACACGATTGTATAGGTCAATGACATGTTCGTTCAGCATACGGACGCACCCGTTTGACACTGCATGACCAATGGTTTGCGGCTGCGTTGTACCATGGATGCGGAAATATGTGTCGACGCCGTTCTGGAAAAGATACAGCGCCCGCGCGCCCAAAGGGTTATCTCCGCCACCGGGCTGCACATAGTCATTGTCTTTGAATTTTGCGTAGGTAACCGGGTCACGCTCGATCATTTCATCGGTCGGACGCCAGGTGGGCCATTCCTTTTTCACATCGATGGTCGCCGATCCGGTAAATTCCAGCCCCGCCTTTCCAACACCACAACCATAGCGGATCGCTTTGCGTGGTTCGGTCACGTAGTAGAGATAGAACGACCGGGGGGCGACCAGAAGCTGCCCAGGCACGAATTGCTTTTTGATGCGCACGAATTGCGGCGTCGGATCATATTCGACCGCTTTCTTGGCGCTGGCGATTCCCGGCAACAGGCTGGCTGCTGTTCCGGCCAGAAAAACACGGCGTGTAAACATGGAAAACCCTCATCGAATGACCAAGGAAACTTAAGAACAGTTTCAGTATGATATGATATTTGGTCAATTCTGGGGCAAACATCACGTGGTCGTGATGTGTTCCGGCCGCCACGCAGGCGGCCGGATAGAAAAGGGCAAAGACGCGCCTTACCCTTTTACCGGCTTAGGCCAGTTGGATGTTGTCGGCGCTTTCGCGACCGTCACGACCAGCGCGCAGCTCGTACGTGACTTTCTGGTTGTCGGCCAGACCGGTCAGGCCCGAACGCTCTACTGACGAGATGTGAACGAAGATGTCTTTGCCGCCATCTTCGGGTGCGATAAAGCCGTAGCCTTTGGTGGTGTTGAACCATTTTACGGTGCCTGCAGGCATATCCGTTGTCTCCTGTTTGGTGCTGCCCACGTGGATGCGGCAGCCTGGCGTCGTTGTCTGGATCGATAGACTGAGCGCCGTAAAAGGAGACAGTGGGTCGAAATAGAAAAACGTAAGCTCCCTTCATATGGCATTGAGGTGGCCGTGTGGCAAGGGATGATCGCCTGAATTGGACAGCGGCCCCAGAGCATATTGCAGTGATTCAAGGGGTCTTTGATCAAAGAGTGGGAATTGCCGTGCCTGGCTCATACGACCGGTGGTCGTCCCGGTTTCCGAATAAACGCATAATGAGACTATTGAGAATCGCAGCTTTGCTTGCGGCCCTTTTAGGCACAGGATCAGAGGTGTCTTGATAGGACGGTATCCTTTGATCTCATAAGTCTTCATTTTAATTCAATTATTGTGATGTTTGAAAAATGACGCTGGGATGCTATGCTTAAAGACAGTGTCGTGGGGGCCAATATGAGAGTTATTTGCACATTAGCGGTTGTGTTTTGGGCCGGAGCGTCAGAAGCTTTGACCATTTCAGAAGGGTCGGAACGTTCGACTGCGGATGGTGATCAAGTTACATCCGAGCTTTTATCAGGCTTTGATAGCGAAAGACATCGTGAAGAGTTGGAATGGGAAAATCTCCGTTTGACCCAAGCACCCGAACCCTCTGAACATGACCGGCATCTTGAAGAGTTGGAGCTATTGCGGGAACGCCCCAACCAAGAGCAGGGCGTAACGGAAGGTGCCGTGGCGCAGGCAAACCTTGCGGCTGTCCCGATTCCCGCCAGTTGGTTGCTGCTGGTTGGCGCGTTGGCCGGGCTGTTTGGTCTGGGCAAATTTCGCAGAAACCAGTCAGCTTAAAGCCTGCAACTGCTATCATCCATTAGAGTTTTGACTGAGACGCCGGAGTTTGGTCGCTTCGAGGGGGCTTGATGCATTTCGAAGTGGCTGGATGGCGTCCAGCGACGTAACCCTGTTTATCAAACCATCGAGATATTCGTTCGGGTTGGGTAGGGCCGGAGTGGAGCAGTGGCGTGAACGAAGGGGCGTTCGGAGAACCCCAAGATGGTTGATTTCACCCGTCATTTGATTTGGTTGAATTATCGGAAATTGAGGAGTGACGAGTGCGAGTACCCACCCTACGCTCGCTGACTATGTGATTACGGTTCTTCCTTTCGTAAAATTTGGTCAACGCATTTCGTGTGGAGAGGAGCTAACGACTGCTCAATATCAAGAGTTTCGTAAGCCAATGACACGGTTGATTTTTTGTCATTTATCGAAGCGTGAAACCAAGCGAAGCAAATTGCCGTATCGTAGTCTACTGTGCCTCGAATCAACGAAGTATAAAATTCGGTGTCGCGTTCGTTGTTTTCTGCGCTTTTGACTAGTGCAACTGCTGCGGAAATTAAGTTAACGAGGTTGAAAATCTTGTTTGCTTCTAGATCTAAGTGGTGCCGCTGACTGGGATGGAACTCACTTTCAATGGCTTTTTTTCGAGGAGACACTCGGATGCTCTGCGGTACTGCTCTAAGCGAACTGTTTCTTTTCCGGCTGCGCCCTCTTGTTCTAGCAACCGGGCTTTCTCCTCGTTGATCATGGAAAATAGAGAGAAAAAGGAGCTTTCAAACAATTGCTTTTCTAAAGCAACTCTTTGCGCTTCATTGATACCTTCTTGCCCTTCAAGGAGTTTTAGAGTGTCATTTCGTTCCTTTTTGACGTGTTCGAGCTCTTCTCGTTGAAGGCTGACCGCAAGCACTAACAAGAGTAAAGCTGTTCCTGAGAAGAGGGCGTTTGCCGCGCCAAAGGTGTCTCCAAAAGTTCCGCCGGATTGATCGGAGTAAACAGCATAAATAAAGTTGAGAAAGTAGGCAAAGGGAACAAACCAAAGGGCTTGTTTCAGCCAAAATCGAAGTTCTGTAAGTTTTTTCTGCATTTCTGTTTCTTTGGTTGGAAAAAAGGCGGCAAAATTGCCGCCTATAGAAACGTCTATCTTGCAAACTTCTTATGCTTCAACCGCTTGGGCTCGAGCGCATCCGGTCCCAGACGGCGCTTTTTGTCCTCTTCGTAGTCCTCGAAGTTGCCCTCGAACCACTCCACATGCGCGTCGCCTTCGAAGGCCAGAATATGCGTGCAGATCCGGTCGAGGAAAAAGCGGTCGTGTGAGATAACGACGGCGCAGCCGGCGAAATCGACCAGCGCGTCTTCCAGTGCGCGCAGGGTTTCGACGTCCAGGTCGTTGGTCGGTTCGTCGAGCAGCAGGACGTTGCCGCCCTCTTTCAACAAGCGGGCCATGTGGACGCGGTTGCGCTCACCCCCTGACAGCAGCGAGACCTTTTTCTGCTGATCGCCGCCTTTGAAGTTGAAGGACGAGCAGTAGGCGCGGGAATTGACCTGTGCATCGCCCAGCTGAATGATCTCGGCCCCGCCGGTGATCGCTTCCCACACGGTGTCGTTGTCTTTCAGGTCGTCGCGCGATTGGTCGACATAAGACAGTTCGACCGTGTCGCCCAGCGTGATGGTGCCGCTGTCGGGCTGTTCCTGACCGGTGAGCATCTTGAACAGGGTCGATTTACCCGCGCCGTTGGGGCCGATGACGCCGACAATGCCGCCGGGGGGCAGGGCGAAGTCCAGCCCTTCGATCAGTTGCTTGTCGCCCATGTGTTTCGAAAGGCCCTCGACCTCGATCACCTTGCCGCCAAGGCGCTGGCCGTTGGGGATGACGATCTGAGCGCGGGTCAGCTTTTCGCGTTCGGACTGCTCGGCCAGTTCGTTATAAGCATTGATCCGGGCCTTGGATTTGGCCTGACGGGCCTTCTGACCCTGACGCATCCATTCCAGTTCGCGCTGCAGGGTCTTCTGCTTGGACTTGTCCTCGCGCGCTTCCTGCTCCAGCCGTTTGGCCTTTTGCTCCAGCCATGCGGAATAGTTGCCCTCATACGGAATGCCGCGGCCGCGGTCGAGTTCCAGAATCCAGCCGGTGATGTCATCCAGAAAGTACCGGTCGTGGGTGACGATCAGGATGGTGCCTTTGTAGTCGATCAGGTGCTGTTGCAGCCAGGCGATAGTCTCGGCGTCCAGGTGGTTGGTCGGTTCATCGAGCAGCAGCATGTCGGGCGCTTCGAGCAGCAGCTTGCAGAGCGCCACGCGGCGTTTCTCACCACCCGAGAGGTTAGCGATGTTGGCATCGTCCGGCGGGCAGCGCAGTGCCTCCATCGAGACGTCGATCTGGCTGTCGAGATCCCACAGGTTTTCCGCGTCGATCGCGTCCTGCAGGGTGGTCATCTCCTCCATCAGCTCGTCCGAGTAATTCTCGGCGATCTCCATGGCGATTTCGTTGAAGCGGTCGACCTTGGCCTTTTTCGCGGCCACGCCCAGCATGACGTTTTCGCGGACGGTCAGCGATTCATCCAACTGCGGTTCCTGCGGCAGATAGCCGACCTTGGCACCCTCAGCCGCCCACGCCTCACCAGTGAAATCGGTATCGAGGCCGGCCATGATTTTCATCAGCGTCGATTTACCCGCGCCGTTGACGCCGACGACACCGATTTTCACACCGGGCAGAAAGCTCAGGTGGATGTTTTCAAAGCACTTCTTGCCACCGGGATAGGTCTTGGAGACACCCTGCATGTGGTAGACATATTGATAGGCGGCCATGTCGCGTCCTCTGGGTCGGGGAAATTGAGTTGGAACGCTGGATATCTGAGCGCGGCGTGCGGGGCAAGCTGGTGGTTTTGTGAATTTCGCTTAGTGCCGGCTTCACCTAAAAAGGCTTGACCAAACAAGGGGTATAAATTGTCTGAATTGGCAAAGCTGATTGCCGGTTGGGCGCAGCCGGGACGTGTCGAATGGATCGGGCTACGACCCGAGCGGCGGGTGGAAATGGTCAAGGTGAATGAGGCCGTGATCTCCATTGGCGGGCTCGACGGCGACCGTGGCCGCGCTGGCACGCGGGCGGTGACTCTGATCCAGCACGAACATCTGGCGGCGATTGGCACTTATCTGGGGCAAAGGCCCGTGGCACCGGAAATCCTGCGGCGTAATCTGGTGGTGTCGGGGATCAATCTGGCGGCCCTCAAGGGGCGTGAGGTGCAGGTGGGCGAGGCCATCCTGCGCTTTACCGTGATCTGCGCGCCGTGCAGTCGGATGGAAGAGGCTCTGGGCCAGGGCGGTTACTCTGCCGTGCGCGGGCATGGGGGTTGGTGTGCCGAAGTCCTCCGCCCGGGGCGTGTCAAGCTGGGTGATGCGGTGCAACCTGTTGATTGACAACCCCCTTGAGTTCTGAACATCAGCAGGGGATGGAGCGTTATCATATTCCATATGCGCGACCCGGGCAGGTGATCGGGCTGTTCGGCGGGTCTTTTGATCCTCCGCACAAAGGCCATGTGCACGTCACGCGCGAGGCGATGAAGGCGTTTGGGCTGGATCGGGTGTGGTGGCTGGTCTCGCCGGGCAATCCGTTGAAGGAGCATGGACCAGCCCCGATGGCGCGGCGGTTGCAAGCCGCGAAAGCCGTGATGCAGCACCCGAAGGTCGACGTGACGGATATCGAGGCGATGACGGGCACGCGGGCGACAGCGGATACTCTGGCAGCACTTCGGCGGCTGTACCCGCAGGTTCGGTTTGTCTGGCTGATGGGGGCGGATAACCTGGCGCAGTTTCATCGTTGGAAAGATTGGCGGTTGATCATGGATAGCGTGCCAGTCGGCGTCGTCGCGCGGCCGGGGGATCGGATTTCGGCGCGGATGTCACCTGCGGCTCGGGTCTATGCAAAGTATCGCATCGATGGGCAGGCGCGACATCTTTTGGGTCAGGCGCAAGCCCCGGCCTGGTGTTTCGTGAACGTGCCAATGGTTGATGTCAGCTCGACCGAAATCCGAACGCGCGGAGAGTGGCGCGCACAAGTGTTGCCGGAATAGCCCCTATGGGCGCATAATCTCAGCGAGAGGTTGTGCGATTTTATTCTGTGGGATTTTAATTCAGCTATGGCTGATCGTTTTTCACGTCGTGTGTTTCTGGGGGGATTAGGGGCATCTCTAATCCCGGCAGCAGGTCTTGCACAGGCCCCGCTAGTTTCTCTCAGGCCGCAGATCCGCGGTGTGCCGCTAAGCGGGGCCGAACGCCTGGTGGCTGCGGCCGGGTTAAAAGGCGAGGTTGTGTTTGCGGTTGCGGATGTAGCGACCGGAGCGCAGCTGGAGGTGTTTGGAGAAGGGGCCGCCTTGCCCCCCGCCAGCGTTGGCAAGGCGTTGACCGCGCTTTATGCCCTGGACGTTTTGGGCACGGATCACCGATTTGAAACCCGTCTGGTGGCGGATGGACCGATCGAAAACGGCATCCTGCATGGCGATTTAATCCTGGCGGGCGGTGGGGATCCACTGTTGGATACTGATGCACTAGCCTCGATGGCGGCCAACCTGCGAGAGGCTGGGATTACCGAGGTGCGTGGTGCGTTCAAGGTCTACGACGGGGCACTGCCATTTGTTTTCAGCATCGACCCTGGACAGCCCGATCATGTGGGGTACAGTCCTGCCATCAGCGGGATTTCGTTGAATTTCAACCGGGTGCACTTTGAGTGGAAGCGCGCGGGCAAAGGATATGACGTAAGCATGGACGCGCGCAGCGCGCGCTATGTGCCTGCGGTGGATGTAGCCTCGATGCGCGTCGAGAGCCGAAGCCTGCCGATCTATACCTATCAACCAAGCGCGCGCCAGGATCGCTGGACCGTGGCCAAAGGTGCGTTGGGGAATGGCGGAGCCCGCTGGTTGCCAGTACGTAAACCCGCGCTTTATGCAGGGGATGTGTTCCGAACCCTGGCGCGGTCAAACGGGATCGTGCTGGGACGGGTGCAGGTGACACGAGAGCGCCCGCAGAGCTTGGATCTTGTGGTGCATCGCAGTGATCCGCTGGAGAGTATTCTGCGTGGGATGCTGAAATACTCGACCAATCTGACGGCTGAGATGGTCGGACTGGCGGCGACAAAGGCACGGGGTGTTTATCCCAGGAACTTGGCAGAGTCGGCGGCCGAGATGAACCGATGGGCTTTGGAGAGCTTTGGTGTGAACGGTATCGCCATGGTCGATCATTCCGGTCTTGGTGATGCTTCGCGCATTGTACCCGCAGATCTGGTTTCGGCCTTGGTGGTCGCACAGAAGTCGGGGATATTGCGCCCGTTGATGAAACCTTTTGCCTTGACCGATCGGAATGGTCGAGTCGTCAAGAACCACCCAGTTAAGGTTGACGCCAAGACCGGGACACTGAACTTTGTTTCCGGGCTGGGCGGTTTCCTGACAACAGCAGACGGGGTCGACCTGGCCTTTGCTATCTTCACGGCAGACGTGGCGAAACGCGCGAAAATACCGCGTGCTCAGCGTGAACGTCCGGATGGCGCGCGCAGCTGGAACCGAAGGTCGCGAAAGCTGCAACGCGCACTGCTTGAACGGTGGGGCTCGCTATATGGCAGTTAAGCTGTGAAACCCGACGACGCCTGTTGTCAGACGGCGTGACGCGCGCGGGCACCGCGTTCGATTGCGGCAGCGTGCAAGCGATCGATGCTGAGCTCATACCGGATTTCTTCCAGCAAACGCAGCTCGGTCTCGGCCAGCGATCCGTCTGCGGCGGCAACATCGCAGGCCAGCGCATAAGCTGTTTCGTTCAGCCGTTCAGGAAGGTTGTCGCGGATCAGCCCAAACAGAGCATCCAAGCCGTCTTCTTGTTCGAACAGATCAAAAACGATCTGTGACACATGGCGCATCCGGTCGATGTCATACCCGGCGAAGACCGGCAGCATGTTCACCGCAACTTCTATCTTGACCAGTTCAGCGGTTCGGATCGTTTCGTCAGATGCCGAAATCGCAACCATGATCGCCACAAGGCAATCCTGTGGGGACATCGGGTGGGGAACTTGCTCGGTCATTCGGTGCATCCTGCTTGGGGTTCTTCAAAGGCGCAGGATAGAAGGGGGGCAGGGCAGGTTCAACATCTTGTTTGCCGCGTTTGTGTGGCAGGTTAAACCGGTCAGGTATTCATCACCGCCATTCCGCTCAGTAAAAGCCCGGCCCCGATCCAATAGCGCAGCCCCAGCGTTTCGCCAAAGAACAGCCACGAGGCGAGGGGAACCAGCACAAAGCTAAGCGCCATGAACGGATAAGCTTGCGACAAAGGCACATGTCTGAGGACGTAAATCCAAAGGATCGTCGCGGACCCGTAGATCGCAAGTGCGACAAGCAAAAAAGGGTCAAAAAGGGTGTGTACTACGCCCACTAAGCCTGTGGCGTCGCGCCCGTCGATCCGCCCGCCTGCAAGCTTGAACAACACCTGACCGGCGGAGATCATGACAGGCGTCAACAGCAAGCCCGTCCAGATCAGAACCGTTGGCGCGGTGGCGCTCATGCCGCCTGATCCTTTACGGGCTTTTCGTTGCTTTGATCCACAGGGCGGTCTTCGCAGTAACAGATGTCGCGCCCGATATCTTCGCAGACATGTACGCTCGGGCTGGGATGTACAGCGCGCAAAAAGCTGTGGGTGTAGGGGAAGAAGTTAAAGTGCGGATTGAAGCTGTAGCGGTATTCCCTCTCACGCGGGACCACAATGATGACGCGCTTGCGCGCGACCCGCCGCAGTTCCGCAATCGCTTGGCGATAATCCAACAGGTGCTCGATCACATGGGTGCAGATAACGGTGTCGAAGCTGTTGTCTTCAAAGGGCAGATCCTCGATCCGTGCGGCGACATAGCTGATGTTGTCCAGAGCTTCCGCGTCGTCGACCACAAAATCCACGCCGGTCATGGCGGTTATGTCTGGGCGCTGGGCACGGATACGCTGCAAAAGAACGCCGGTGCCGCAACCGACATCGCAGATGCTGTCGCCGATGATGTCTTTGGCAATCCGATCTATGCAGGCTTCGGAATTGTCGGTTCCGTCATGAACGCGCGGATGGTCGCGATACAGGGTTTCGTATTCTTCGTCTGTCAGAAAAGGCGCGCGTTCGCGGAATGCCGCTAGCCGGGTGATATGTTCACCCCAGACCCGACGTGCGAGCCAGTGAAACGCGGCGCTGTCGCGCAAGATTGGCGGTACGATGTCCTCAAGCACAAAGCGGATCAGATTGGTGGTTTCGCGTCGCATCTTCTGTCCTCTGGTCCGGTAAGCTTCCTGATCTTGCCTTAGTCATACATGGCCTGAGAAGCCCGTGAAATATGCAGGTCAAGCCAGAGCGTGCGGCCCGTGTCTTTTTTGTTTCGGAGAGCACAATCGTCCCAGCATTGTGGCTTCAGTAAGGCTTAGCTGTGAAACCTGCGTCTCGGGCCTATTGAAGAAAGCGTTCGAGTATTCGGAGCAGTGCAAGAGACTTTAGCTCTTTGAGCATGGGGAAACACCGGTTTCTGGTCAGTTATGGCAGGAAACGGGCGACTGCTTTATTGACTCATGCTGCACTGGCACAATAGGAGGGGCCGGTCCGGTTGCATGGGGCAACCAGAGCACCTTTCCCTATGGAGCACATTGAAATGTCTGAACTGCGTGAAACCGCGATGTCGTCCAAGGCCTGGCCTTTTGAAGAGGCGCGCCGGTTGCTCAAACGCTATCAGAAAAGTGCTCCGGAAAAGGGGTATGTGTTGTTTGAAACCGGCTATGGCCCTTCGGGTCTGCCGCATATCGGTACCTTCGGTGAGGTTGCTCGGACCACAATGGTAAAGCGTGCGTTCGAAGCGCTTTCTGACATTCCGACCAAGCTGATCTGTTTCTCGGATGATTTGGACGGGATGCGGAAGGTGCCCAGCAATGTGCCGAACCCGGAGATTCTGGAGCAGCATTTACAACGCCCGTTGACCTCGGTGCCGGATCCATTTGGCGAATACGACAGCTTTGGTGCGCATAACAACGCGATGCTGCGGCGGTTCCTGGACACATTTGGGTTTGAGTACGAGTTCTACTCGGCCAAAGAGTTCTACGAGTCCGGGCAGTTTGACGAAATTCTCAAGCGTGCGGTTGAACGCTATGATGAGATCATGGCGATCATGCTCAAGAGTTTGCGTGAAGAGCGCCAGCAGACCTATTCGATTTTCCTGCCGCTGCACCCTGAAAGCGGGCGGGTCATGTATGTACCGATGAAAAAGGTCTGTGCAGAAACATACACCGTGACCTTTGACGATGAGACCGGCAAGGAATGGACCGTTCCCGTCACTGGGGGCCATGTGAAGCTGCAATGGAAGCCGGACTTTGGCGCGCGTTGGGCGGCGTTGGGCGTCGATTTTGAGATGTACGGCAAAGAGCATGCGACGAACGAAAAGATCTATGACTCGATCTGCCGTGCGCTGGGTGGTCGTGCGCCCGAGCATTTCAGCTATGAGCTGTTCCTGGATGAAAACGGTCAAAAAATCTCGAAGTCGTCCGGCAACGGCGTGTCGATTGACGAATGGCTGACCTATGCGCCAACCGAGAGCTTGGCGTATTTCATGTACCAAAAGCCCAAAACGGCCAAGCGGATGCATTTTGATGTGATCCCGAAAGCTTACGATGAGTATCATCAGCAGTTGCGGGCCTATCCGGGGCAGGATCTGAAGGCGCAGTTGAACAACCCGGTTTGGCACATCCACGGCGGTGACGTTCCTGAATCGACGTTGATCGTGCCCTTTGCGATGCTGCTGAATCTTGCATCGGTGTCTGGCGCGGAAGACAAAGAGACGCTGTGGGGCTTTATTCGCCGCTATGCGCCAGAAGCGACGGCGGAAAGCCATCCTGATTTGGATCAGGCCGCAGGATTTGCTGTGCGCTACTTCAACGATTTCGTCAAACCGACACGCAAGCATCGCGCGCCTACAGATCAGGAACGTGAGGCGCTGGAGGCACTGAAGGCAGCGCTTGAAGCATATGATGGCCCCACCGAGGATGAGGCGCTGCAGTCGGTGGTCTACTCGATCGGCCGCGAGCGGTTCGACCCGATGCGTGGCTGGTTCACCGCACTCTACGAGGTGCTGTTGGGTGCCTCGCAAGGCCCGCGTTTTGGTGGCTTCATTGCCCTCTATGGCGTGCCGGAAACGATTGCGCTGATCGACAAGGCCCTGGCCGGAGAGCTGGTCTGATTTGACCTGATCCCGCAAGGGGCTACCGTTCCGTCAGGAGGTAGCCCCATGCGTCGTTTACTACTTGCCCTGTCCTTGAGTGCCGGTCTGGCCTCAGGTGCGTTTGCCCAGAGCGCCGAGATCGAGGCCAATATCGCGGCCCAGATGCAGGCCTTCAAGGCGGATGATTTCGCCACGGCCTTTACCTTTGCCAGCCCCAATATCCAGCGTCTCTTCGGAAACCCGGACAATTTCGGAGCGATGGTACGCAATGGGTATCCAATGGTTTGGCGGCCTGCTGATGTACGCTTTCTGGAACTGCGCGAGATTGCCGGGTCATTGTGGCAGAAGGTAATGATCACCGACGGAAACGGGCTGGTTCATATTCTGGACTATCAGATGGTTCCGTTGGAGAGTGGCTGGAAGATCAACGGGGTTCAGCTTTTGAGCAACTCGGATCCTGCGGTCTGACGCAACACCACCGTCACGGTGCGATGAACCGTGATTAATCCCCTTTCGGTATTCAAACTGGCGCGTTCGGGACGGACCTGAACACGAGGTTTGGACGCGTCGCCAAATTGGCGCGGCGCGATTGAGAAAGGGTTTTCTATGAACAAGGCAATCACCGACGGCATCGTGTTCATGCCACCTCAGTTTGCGAATGGCCTGACGGTCTGGTCTGCGGGGGACGGGACGCCCGGTTCGCCTACCTACGGCGGGTCCGGCACCGGCGTATTTGTACCATCAGATGCGGATTTTGGCGGATGTCTTGAGATTCTGAAGGTGAACACCACGCAGCAGCTGCGTTTTATGGGGCAGACGCCGATATTGCCCGGCTGCTATTTGCAGGTCAAAGCCCGAGTGAAAGCAATTAGCGGCCCGTTACCGTCTGTACGGGTCGCAGCATGGGCAGGCGGTGCGGGGGACGCGCACGTTGCGGGCGTTGTCGAGCAAGGACCGGCTACGCAGCTATCGGGCTATGGCTCGGTACATGAGATCACGGCCATTGTGGGCACCGGCCAGCGTCCGGGCGTTGATATGCCCTGGGAGCTTGCTGCGCTTTACGGGCATTTCGGTCTGGACATCGAAGGGGCCAATGGTGCTTTGGTGCGTGTTGATGATCTTGAGATCACCGACGTCACCAGTGTTTTCCTTCGTGAAATGATCAGCCTGGTGGACGTTCGGGATTACGGCGCTGTGGGAGACGGTGTAACCGACGATTCCACCGCATTTGAGGCCGCAGATCAGGCAGCTGGTGGTCGTCGAGTCTATGTGCCGCAAGGTACCTATCATCTTGGGGAAAACACCAGCATGGCCTCTGAGATGGAATTTGAAGGCACAGTCACGATGCCAGATGACAAGATGCTGTTGCTGACCAAAGACTTCCATCTGCCAAGCTATATAGCGGCCTTTGGCGATGAAGAATTGGCTTTCAAAAAGGCGTTTCAGGCGCTGCTGAATAACACCGATCATGAATCACTGGATCTGGGCGGTCGCAAAATTTCGGTGACAGCTCCGATTGACATGGCTGCAACGGTTCCGAACAAACAAGGCGGGTTTTCCACACGCCGCGTGATCCGCAACGGTCAGTTCGATGTCAAAAGCAGTAGCGCTTGGGATACCGAGACATTCACATCGGTGGCAACCTATGATCCTAAGGACAAAACACGACTGACCAATGTCGCCAATGTTGCGAATATTCCTGTGGGCTCTTTGGTGCAGGGCAGTGGTGTTGGCCGCGAAATCTACGTGCGGTCAAAAAACGTTGGTGCTGGTGAGATCATCCTGAACGCACCAATCTATGATGCGTCGGGTACGCAAACCTTCACGTTCCACGCGTTCAAATACCTACTGGACTTCAGCGGATTTAACACGTTGCGCAAGTTCGGCATGGAGCAGATTGAATTCCAGTGCAACAGCAGGTGCAGCGCCATCCGTCTTGCGGCGTCGGGCAGCACATTTCAGTTGAAGGATTGTTTTGTCAGTCGCCCCAAAGACCGGGGGATCACCTCGATTGCGACAGGGTGCAAGGGGATGTTGATCGACAATTGTCAGTTCCTGTCAGCGGAAGAATCCTTCGATGTGACGGATCGTTCTTCGATTGGGCTGAACACCAATTCAAATGACGTAAAACTGCGTCACAACCAGGCAGTGCGTTTCAAGCACTTTGCCGTTCTGGGCGGCGACAACAACATGGTTTTGGGCAACCATTTTTTCCAGGGCGATGGCATACCGCAGGGCGTTCGCACGGCTGGGTTGATCATGATCGGCACGTATAACAGTTCCACTATTGCCGAAAACTATGTCGACAATTGTTTCATCGAATGGACCAACGAACGGGATGCCTCACCCGCTTTCACCAGCGGATTCTCGTTCAGCGCAATGAGCATCACCGATAATATCTTTTATTCAAGTCAAGCGCCGTCCTGGTTCAGTTTTTTCATTGTGCGTCCCTATGGGGCCGGGCATTTCCTGAATGGTTTGGCTGTGACTGGAAACAAGTTTAGGGCCACAAGCGGTTCAATAGATCGGGCGGAAAGGATCGACACGTCTTTAGCGGATTTGAACAACAACAAGCACGCGAATGTGACGTTCCAGAACAACACCTATCACGGTGTCACAAAAAAGACCGCGCATCCTCTGAGAGTCCGGCGTCAGCAAAACTCGGCCGCAAGTTTTTGGCCGGTTTTGTCAAATGGCGAACTGCCGTTCAACGGCAAAGCGCGCAGTTGCGATAGTGTTACAGTGCTCGGTGGGCTTACAGGGGTTTTCAATAACCAGGTTTTTGCGGCACCTCACGTTTTACCCGAGCAGGGGTCTCTTGGTGTTAATTTGACCCTTAAATGGCCTGAGCAAGTTAAGGGCGAAGTCACTGCTTTGATTCGGATGGACAAATAAAGACATCAGTGGCCGCCCTGAATAGGGCGGTCAATTCTTAGTGCTATGCCAGGCACAACTGGCGTTGCTTTACTGCGCTGGCAGGAAATAGGCGACCTTTTTGTTGGGTGTGCTAGTCTGAGGAAAACAAACGGAGAATCCCAATGCCGAAAATCGCCAAAAACGCCAGTGTTCAAACCGTAATCACAACCTTTGAAATGACGCCAGGCACCTGTCAGGATCTGTTGGAAGCCCTCACTGAAGCCTATGCCGATTTCATCTCAAAACAGCCGGGCTTTGTGTCTGCAGGGTTGCATGTGAACGATGCTCAAACCCGTATCGCCAATTACTCGCAATGGGAGCGTCGTGACGATTTCCTTGCCATGTTGAGGACGCCGGAGATGCGCGACCGCAATCGCAAGATCAACGAATTGTGCAAAAGCTTTGAGCCGGTCATGTATGACGTGGCCGAGACATTCTGAGATTCCTGACCTGAATCAAAGCCTGCAACAACAATATGTTTCAAAGTGAGCCTGCAAAACGGAGGCTCACGCTATGTATCACAACATTCTTGTCCCGATCTCATTCGACGCTGAAAGAGACACATCCGGGCCTTTGAAACTGGCTCAGCTGTTGGCCACGCCAGACGCCCAGGTGACGTTGTTGCATGTGGTTGAGCATATTCCGAACTATGCGATTTCCTACATGCCACCCGAATACCTGACCGAAGCGCGAAAGGCGATTCAGGCAGAGCTGGATGAATTGGCGTCGCAGGTTCCGAATGCACGCGGATTGGTGATCGAAGGGCATTCTGGTCGGACCATTCTGGACTGGGCCGAAGCCAATAAACCCGACCTGATCATCATGGCGTCGCACCGTCCGGGGATGCAGGATCTTTTGCTGGGCTCGACGGCTTCCCACGTCGTGCGACATGCAAGTTGCGCTGTCCACGTGGTTCGTTGACCATCAGAAATCGACCGTTGTTAGGCGATAGGCTTTGCCAAAACCGCCGTTCAGCAAACCATCCTTGATGGTGAACCTGACAAAACTGAAATCGGCGAAATCGATATACAGCTTTGCCTTGGGCCGCAGGCTTAGATACCGCTCACGCAGCGGAGCATACTCTGGCATGTCCCGGTGTACCCAAAGCGCCACCGCGTGAAGTGTCAGGCGGGGGTGTGTCAGCGGGTCACCCTTTTCTTCGGGCTCTCCGACCAGAAGGGCGCAGTTTGGATTGGCATTCAGGGCTTGAGTATGTTCGGCCAGTGACGAGATCAGCGTGACTGGGCGGCCATCCGTATCCGTAGCCAGCGCGATACGGGACAGTGTTGGCAAACCCGTCTGAGGGTGCAAAACCGCCAACGCAGCAAACCGCGCCTGCTCCAAAAGCTCTCTGGCCTGCGCGCGGACCGTTTCGTCTGGGGTTTGGTAGGGACTGGTCACGGTTTGGCTAGACCTCACAGTCAGGGTTTCGCAGTGACACTAGAGCGTAAGTCGGCGGCCCGCCAACCTTTCGATCCGATTGCCTCGGCTTTGCCACATATCCATCGTAAGACCCAGTCATGCTGTTCAAGAAACCCACGCAGGGCGCGCCTGACCTCAACCCAAGATCAACCCGTCGGCACCAGCGGGCCGAGGCCGCGCGCCGACAGGCACTGTCCCCGGTGCGCATTCTGGTTATGGTACTATTGCTGCCCCTTACGACTGTACTGATCGCGGTGGGCGTTTTCATACGGGTGTCCGAGTATAATAGGGACGAGGCCGTGATACACCTGATCGCGCTGGCGGGGTGCGACGCGACGCAGGCCATGGGAATCGGGCCGTTCCGTGAAGGCCAGCCGGGGTACCACACGCGCAATGACCCGGACGGAGACGGCGTTGCCTGTGGGTTTACCGAGACGCCTGCACCTCAGGCCGCGCAATCAGAAAGCCGCCCAGAGCCGCAACAACGTGCGGTCGGCAATGCCAAGTTTGTGCGTCCTTAGTGGATTTACTCAACGCATTCAGGACAATTGTGCGCCTGCACAGGTGCGAAAGATACGTACCTGCGGCGCTGCATCGTTCAGGGGAAACTCTGCGATCCCGTCTTGCGTGAACGCATAGGCGACCTGATTGTACTCCAGCCCATCCAGCACATTGCCAAAGCCGGTATCTGTCACCGTCAACGCGGACCCTCCGTCGGACAAGACATGGCGTGGGGTGGCGATTTCGATGGGGTTTCGTCCTTCGAACCGCATGGCAAACCACGGGGATTGGGCCCAGACCTGATCTTTCCGAGTGACCGTCAGCGTGTAGAGCGGCGCAGACGGGTCATAGGTCAGGAAAATCGTCGCGGCACCTGTGTCATGCGAAAGCGTGCAGATATCGCCCACCGTCGCCTCCCATGCCAAGGCTGGGGTGGCAAAGATCAGAGAGGTCAGGATTGCACGCATGAGAGGGGACATAGCCGCCGAACAGGGCAAGGCAAGTTCCGCGGGGCTCTAGGTTGCAACCCTGAAGTGTCAGATGCTTGCGCGCAGTGAGGCGCTTGGTTGAAAATGGCCGAAAATCCCACGTATCAATCTGAGATTCCAGTCCCCTGTGCTAGGATGCGCGCGGCGTGGCCGTTCTGGGTGCGCCGCATGACAGTTCTGTCACGTGAGGGAGGAAAGTAATGTTTGCACGTATTACCCAATTCAAAATGAAGCCTGGCACGCGCGAGGCCGCCACGGCAAAAATGAACGAATTGAAATCCGAGATCATGGGCATGCCCGGCATGCATTGCTTTACCAACGTGATGAACGAGGACGGATCGGGCTATGTGATCTCAGTGGTGGAAAGCGAAGAGACCTCGAACGCAAACGCGCCCAAAGTGGCCGAGCTGTGGGGCCATTTCGCCGAATTCATGGAAGGCCCGCCCTCACCGGTCGGATACGATGTGATTGCCCATTGGGATAAGGGGTAAAGGTTAGGGCGGGGAGTTACCCGCCCATTTTTTTGTGTAGTGCAGAATGGGGTTTTAACACATCATGCGTTTGGGTCGCTTCGGAGCAATGGTTTGGAAACCTACCCTACCCTTGGTGCTCCCATATACGTAATTGGTGGAATTTATTGAGTCCTAAGTTTAAGCTTGCTCCACAATTTGGAAATAAATTCAGTCTGTGATAAACTTTTTCTTTTTTTAAAGGAGATTATCGTGCCAGTTGATCAGATTTCGGCATTAGAGAGATTTCTTACTTACGGGCCAATTGGACTAGCAGCTCTGATGCTCGTTTTGGTTATCATAGCGCTGACTCTATCGGAACTCTCAGAAACTAGGCTCAGGACTCATAGCCAAAAGATAACGAGTGCGGCGAGCGCGATTGCAGA
>NZ_JAEDOS010000004.1:0-292883 GCF_017872495.1 Ruegeria sp. HKCCE4148 | reverse complement strand
ACAAAAACTATGCGACCGTCCTTCCTGCCTCAAGACAACTTCTTCTGACAAGACCCCCCCAGTTTTTGCAGGCCCGTCTTGGCCGACCGCCCGGTGCGTTTGAAAAAACGCCCTATGCCTTCGGGCACGCCTTTCAAAGTTTCTTTCGGCTGTTTGGCAAACTGACGCAGGTTTTCGAAGGTTTCTCCGGCTGTTTCCTCGGCGGCATCAATGAATTGCTGGTCGTTCTGGATATGATCAAGCGCGGCCAAAGCGCGGATTTCGGTCAGCCGTGCCTGCAACATACCGGGACCCAACGCCAAAAATTGTCCGAACTGCGTCTCGATGCGGTAGGTCGCCATGAACCCATCAGTCGGGACCTGTTCTTCGATGCTATAAATCTCGGTCGACAGCGGAACGTCCTGAACGGTGTTCTGCGCACCCAATACGGGCGGCTCTTCATACTCGGCACCATGCGCGACGTTTGAGACAAACAGGAGCGTAACTGAGATCGCCTTGATGAGGTTCATTTGTTCCACCTTGTTTTGTCGGTTACTAAGTCGATTGATTAGGCTCAGAACACCGACCAGCCAAGCCGATGTGCCAATTCTTCGACGGCGTTTATGGCCAGAACAGAATTGCCTTTCTTGTCCAGCCCAGGGCTCCATGCGGCAATGGTTCCAATGCCGGGGACAATGGCGACAAGCCCTCCGCCGACCCCGCTTTTGCAGGGCAATCCAATCCGAAAAGCCACCTCACCAGAGGCATCATAGCAGCCACAAGTCATCATCAGGGCGTTCAGGCGTCGGACACGTTCCGGCGTCACGCTCGCGATTTCGGCGTCAGCCCCTTTCCCCCCGGTTGCCAGAAACCGTGTGGCCATCGCGAGCTGATAGCAGCTCATCTCAATGCTGCATTGGCGGAAATAACTTTCGGTAACCTCGGTTACGTCGCCACGAATGTTGCCCTCGGCAAGCATGAAGTAAGCCAAGGCTCGGTTGCGATCTCCCGTCGCAACCTCTGAGGCAAAGACCTCTTCGTCGACCGCCATATCCGGTGCGTCTGCCAGACGTTGGCAAATCTCAAGAACCGGATGGGATGCAGCCTGGCAGGATTGATGCTCCAGAATCACGTCCGAGACGACAATTGCGCCGGGGTTGATGAACGGGTTGCGGGGTTTGCCGCGCTCAAATTCAAGCTGAACGATCGAGTTGAACGGATCACCCGACGGCTCGCGCCCTACGCGCCGCCACAGCGTCGCCCCAACATGCCCAAGCGCCACGACCAGAGCGAACACTTTAGAGATGCTTTGGATGGAAAACGGCACCTCGGCGTCACCCGCAATGATCGGTTCTCCGTTCAATGGTGCAAACGCTATGCCAAAACGGTTCAACGGGACGCGCGCCAGTTCCGGGATATAACTGGCGACCTCGCCTCGATCAGTCTCACTCGTCATCCGGGTGGCGATATCGTTCAGGACCGTCTGGATTTCTTCGGTATCAATTGGATTGGGCATCTTCGTTCCAGATTTTATGCGAAACACCTTCGGTTGCCCCTTCGAAATCCTCCAGAACAAAAGTCGGTTCCTGCCCTGCCCGTCTCTGACCAAAGTAGTCCTTGGTCAGTCGATATACGGTCCCGGACAACAACAGGATTGCGGTCAGGTTTATGACAGCCATCAGACCCATCGCAGCGTCCGCGAAGTTGAATACTGTCGCGACGGTTTGCAATGCGCCCCACACAACCATCGCCAGACAGGCCGCTCGCAGTGCAGTCATCGGGGCCTTGCCCTCCAGCCCAAGAAAAACCATGGCGTTTTCAGCGTAGGAGTAGTTCCCGAGGATGGATGTGAAGGCGAAAAAGATGATTGCAATGGCGATGAAATACGTGCCGGCCGGCCCCAGATGAACATCCAATGCACTTTGTGTCAGTTGCATACCCGTAATTTCACCGTCTATCACGCCAGACAACAAAATCAAAAGCGCGGTTGCCGTGCAAACAAGGATCGTGTCGACAAAGCACCCGAACGCCTGCACCAAACCTTGGCTTGAGGGATGATGCGGAGACGGGGTGGCAACAGCGGCGATGTTGGGGGCCGATCCCATGCCCGCTTCGTTGGAAAACAACCCGCGCTTGATCCCGTTCAACATCGCGGCCATCACACCACCAGCGACACCGCCCGCGGCCTCTTGCAGACCAAGCGCGCTCGACACAATCAGCCACAGCAGGCCCGGCACTTCGGTTATGTTGAGGATCATCACGATTATCGCGATCAAAAGATACCCACCCGCCATGAACGGCACCAGAATCTCGGCGACGCGGGCAATGGCCTTGATCCCACCAAATATCACAATTGCCGCGCCCACTGCGACGGCGACACCCACCCACAGTTTTTCGATCCCAAACGCGCCATTCAGCGCTTCGGCAATCGAGTTGGACTGAACTGCGACAAAGATCAGACCAAAACTCAGGATCAGGCAGACAGAGAACAAGGCCCCAGCCCAAGGAGCGTTCAGACCTTTCGAGATGTAAAAGGCCGGTCCCCCGCGAAAATCTCCGTTCTTGGTCGTTACCTTGTAAAGCTGCGCCAGGGTACTTTCGGAATAGGCGGTTGCCATGCCAACCAGCGCCACCATCCACATCCAGAAGATTGCCCCCGGACCACCCAGTGTCAGGGCAACGGCGACACCTGCCAAATTCCCGGTGCCAACGCGCGACGCAAGGCTGACGGTCAGTGCCTGAAAGGGTGTGATCCCGCGTTTGTCGGTGCTGGGGGCTGCCGTGATGACGCGCAGCATCTCGCCAAAATGTCGGAACTGCGGGGCGCCCAGCCGGATCGTAAAGTAGAGCCCTGCCCCCAACAGGCCGTAAACAAGAACATAGTTCCAGAGAATGCCGTTCAGACCATCAACAAAGAAACCCATCAACAAACCTCAACCAATATCCAACTCCGATAGAATTTCAGCAGCTTAACCGATCACTTTCCGACGTAACGGAGCACTTCAGTGTCCCATGCAGGGCTTTTCCGCACCGAAAGCAAAGCGCGATTGAGAACTTCGACATATTCGCTCTCATCCTGCAAGGCGAAGGCATAGTTCTGTTCTTCAAACTCATAAGGCAGTACTTCGAGGTTCTGGAAACGTCCTTGCTCTCGGCCACGCAAGATTTCGTATTTCAGGGCGGGTGCATCCATAACAACCGCGTCGACCCGGTCCGCATCCAGGCTGGTCACCACTTCTGACAAGGTAGCAAAGCTGCGCGCGGCAATGCCTGACCGTTGCAGATATTCCGCCGAGGTTGAATCGGCGAGTGTCGCAACCCGCACTTTCGCCAGATCTTCCGGCGAGCGAATTTCGGATCGGATTTGTTCCAGCGTGAATGCGCTGGCCAAGATAGCTGTGATGCTGGCAACCATGATAGTGCTCCCGACCGCGAGAACAGCGGACAGAATACGTGCGGTTGGCGTCTTGAACTCGTAGTACCGAATGGGACCGCGCGTCACGAACAGCAGGCCGATGACCAGCGCCTCCATCACCTTGCCACCGCGCGTTTTCATCGCATAGAGCTTTGCGTTTATTTTATGTTCGAGTAGATAGAACACCCCACCCACCAGCGCGGCTGCACCCAGCACGATGATGATCGCGGTCAGAATGCGTGGGCTTAGCAGGAATTGCCGAATAGAGCTGAGGTAGCTGGGTTTCTTGACCCCGATGGCCTTGTGGGTCTCGAAAAACGAATGCGAGAAATCCACCCGTTCTTCGCGCTCGGGTGTGATCGACAGGCAGGAAATCCCAACGGCCGATTGCCCCGCAGCAACGCTGTCGATCATGTCTCCGAAGTTCATCAGCGTGATGTCGTAATCCAGCGCAAGCTCCCGGGCCACCCGATCCCACAGGAAGATGGCCAGACCATCCAGCTTGTCTGCCTCTCCAATCACAAAAGGCGGGCACAGCGCAGCGGCGACGGGCACGGGTCCAGAACGCTCTTGCGCCTGCGACGACACGGGAGCAAGCGCTGCGAGGATCATCAGGATCGTGGGCACAATCACAAAACGGCTAAATGTCATATCCTTTTGGCATCTGGGCTAAAAACTCACGGACGGAAAACAAATGCGTCTGTTGCATTCACATTATCTTCAAACAAACTCGGGCAACCGAAAGAGGCTTCGGCAAAAATGGCCTTGCCCATTCTTGCATGCAGGCCCAAACGAGTCGACCAGATCGGGCACGGTGGACGATCGACATTGCTGGACAGCGGAAATAGAGAGCGCTGAAGTATATCCCAGAACAGGCGCAATAGTCGCCCGGACGGCTGCTATCAGTCTGTATTTCATTCGTTTTCCTTCAAGGTCAGAGTTGTCTTGCTGCGAAGGTATCGCAGCTGTTGGGGTTTCCGGATTTGTAGCCGCGGTAAAACCAGTTTTGCCGTTGTGCGCTGGTGCCGTGGGTAAAACTGTCCGGGACGACCACGCCCCGTTGCGCGCGTTGCAGTGCGTCATCCCCGATCGCTGCGGCTGTATTGAGTGCTTCTTCAATGTCGCCGGGTTCCAGCACTCCAAACCGTTGATCCATAGCCCGCGCCCAGACACCGGAGTAGCAGTCGGCCTGAAGTTCCACGCGCACGGACAAGGCATTCGCATCGGCCTGGCTGGCCTGACTTTTGGCGCTGTTCACCTGCTCCAAAAGTCCCAGGCTATGCTGAACGTGATGGGCCACTTCGTGGGCAATGACATAGGCTTTGGCAAAGTCACCATGCGCGCCGAGGCGCTGTTCCATCACCTGAAAGAAGGACGTATCCAGATAGACACGCTGATCGACCGGGCAGTAGAACGGGCCGGTCGCGGACATAGCCCGCCCGCAGGCCGATTGGGTTCTGCCTGCAAACAGGACCAGCACCGGTGGTGTGTATTGAATGCCCGAGTCCCTGAATATCTCACCCCAGACCACTTCGGTATCTGCGAGGATGACGGCCACAAACTCCTCTGTTTCATCATCAATCTGCACCGGCGCATTTGCCTGCGGAGGGGCGACCTGCCCCCCGCCACTCAGAAACGGTGTGATATCAACGCCAAAAAGCAGGCCGATCACGAGGACCACAATCAATCCTGCACCGCCCATACCGGCGCGAGATACGCCACGGGACCCATGGCGTCGGTCGTCGATGTTTTTGCTTGTACGTCGTCCTTTCCAGCGCATGTGGCCTCCGAACAATTCGGGTAGTCTAACACAGTTTCTGACGGTTCCCCGATCTACGAGGTTTGAACGGGGAACCGATCCGGACTTTCAAAACCTGAGGCAGTGACAACCGTTACATAAGGACGATATCGGGTGTCACTTCGCCACCACTCAAATTGCGCTCAGTGTTTTGGGGCATCCGAATTCCTCAACCGTCGACACCTGCGGTATCACGAGCGGTCTCAGCCGGTGTGCATCGGTTGGTACTGACGCCAATCGTCGCTTGCTGGACCTGGCGCTTCGCGGCTTTTTCCGGCGTGCAGTCCGGGTCTGCGATATCGCAGCCGCTGATCGCGAGTATTGCGACAACCATCGCACCCCCCAGTATCTTACTCACTTTCCATTCTCCTTTTCATGGTTCACTCAAAATCCGGCCAGCCGTTCGGCCAGCCAAAACGCGGCAATGCATCCGATGGGATATCCAAGCATCTGACGCGACGGGCCTTGCGCCAAAGACCAGCCCCAAACCACTTGAGCCACTTTCCTGATCGTCAGGAACACGCCCAGCACCGCAAAGATGAAGGCCAGCTGTCCCGCTTCAACGCCGAGGTTAAAGGCCAGCAAGGCCGCCGGGATGTCTTGTTCTGGTAGGCCAATCTCGGCCAGCGCCCCGGCAAAGCCCAGACCGTGTAGCAGGCCGAACCCAAAGGAAATCACCCAGGGGAAGCGACTGGCCAATGTCTTGGGTTTGTCCTCTGACCGCAGCACTTCGGTCGCGAGAAAGACAATCGACAGGGCTATCACGGCCTCAACCGGCGGACCTGGGACGTTCAGCACGCCGAAAGTGGCCAGCCCCAGCGTGATCGAATGCGCGACGGTGAAGGCGGTCACCGCCCAGATCAGCTGGCGCAGGTTGCGGATCAATACCAGCAGTGCAAAGACAAACAGCAGGTGATCCCAGCCTTCAAGGATATGTTCGAAGCCCAACACGCCATATTGCCATAGCGTCTGTATAAGCCCCTGTTGCGCGGGTAGTGTCACAGCAGGTGCATCGGGGGTCAGGCGGAAGGTCGCCATATTCACCGTGTCCAGATATCCCACTCGAAGCAGGACATCTGTTCTTTGCGCCTCAAGCTTGTCGATCCGTATCGCGTTGCCACGCAGGTCTTCGGTGCAGGTCATGCGCCAGACCTGCGTCCAAGCACGACCGTCAAAGACCGGTGCATCGAATGTGGGCGCGGTACAGCTATCAGGAAGCGCAACGTCGATATCCATCGGTGCGCCCTGAACATCCGGCTTGCGCCAGAAGACATACCAATCGCTGTCGGTTTCCTGCGAGATTTCCAGATAACCCGGTTCCAGCGCATGGGCATGGGCAAAGACGGGTGCCAGAAACCCCGTCAACAGCGCAATCAAAGCCAGAAGATACATCATGATTCACCCGCAGAGTGGTTAGCTTCTGCAAGGTCCTCGATCACATAGGTGGATCGCAGGTTTTCTATGAACACCTCCGTCGCGCGTTCGGCTTGCTTCTCGCGCCAATCCGCCAGGACGCGATCCCGGATCGCGCCAAAAGGCGGCAGAGTGGCGTCCCATCTGTCGTCGAGCCGAACCATGTGCAGACCGAAGGACGATTGAACGGGGCCGCTCCATTCCCCCAATGGCAGGGGCTGCAGCTGATCAAAGAAACCCGCGCCGAAGTTGCCATCGACCGAAGTGCGGGCGCTCAGATCAAACCCTGTCGGAAGCAGGGAGGCCTGACCCAACTGGCGATGATCTTCGCCAGCATCCAAACGCGACCGGGTCTGGTCTACGAACGTGGTGTTGGGGGTTTGCCCCAGATAAACAAGGCTGGCTGCAAGCCGCGCGGGGGTCGTGAACGCCTCGGCATTGTCCGTCAGGTAGGTCTGCAGCACCTCATCCTCGGGGCGGGCCGCACTTGCCTCGGAGGTCAGAAGAAAGTTCATCTTCTGGACCAGCCTATTGCGGATGATCTCATCATTGCCATCCAGCCCCAGCGCCAGCGCCTCGCGGTACAGAACCTCGCGGTTCAGCCAATCCTCTTTCAGATTGGCCAACTCCTCCGCCGTCGGAGAGCGCCGCCACGTGTCTTCGAACTGGCCGGCCAGAACATCGATCTGCCGCTGATCAATGATGATGACCCGTGGATCCGAACCCGCAGACCATTCGCCCGGTTGCGCAAGTTTGAACCAGCCAAAGATCGCAAGGCTGAGAAGCGCAAAATGGACAAAAGGTTCCGTCACAATCCGCCGGATCAGGCTTTGCTTGCGTATCGACGGCAGAGCCCCAGATGGAGGGTTCGTTGTTTGCCAGCTTACATTCATCAGATCATTATCCATCTCTTCAGACGCCCTTGGGCACCAGCAGTTTCAACGTAAAGCTCACCGTGTCGGCGGCCGAGATCGTGTCATCGTCAAAGTTGTGTTCGTAGGACAAAGACCACTGCCAGGGCAGACCTCCGCCTTTGACGAGCTTGGACACTTTGACCCCCAGTGGTAGGCTGCTAAATCCGCCGGCCTCCCAATCATAAACGAACACCATTTCGGACGTTCCGGCGGACCAGCCATTGCCAAGGTTGTAATTGAACACAGGCTGGATTGTGGACAGGTTGACATCCGGCCGGTCGTCATCCCCGGCGATGGTGAACAGGTTTTGGTTGAAAAGCCCCCAAAGTCCCCATTTTTCCTGTTTCGCAAATCCTGCCGCTGGTCCCAGAGCCCATTTTTCCGCGCTCAATCCATCCTCACCGGTGGGCAACAGAGCTACAGCCCCCACTCCGAAACGACCCCAGCGCCGATCAAAGGTTACGAGGTCAAACAGGGTGGTGTCGCTCAGCCCCGACTGCCCGGTGGCGCTGTCCGTCACATAAGGTAGAGTTAGCCGCGCAATGTGGTTGGTTGACCCCAATGTAAACGGGATCGCGGCGCGGAACTGCAGCAAGCTGCTGTCCTCTGGCGAGTTATGCAGATTGAACGAATGAAACCCTTGCAGCTGAAACGACATGATCGACGCCGTCGGGTCGTTCGCGGCAGATTGCAAAGACTCAGAAGTCTCCTGTGCCTGGACAACACAAGGGACCAGAACTCCTGCAATCACCCATGACAGTGTCGGCTTCATGTTAATAATCTCGCGGGTCAGAACGCCAATGAAACCACGGCCGTCAGGATATTGCTTTCGAACCGCCGCTTTGCCGCAAACTCATGTGTGTATTTGAGCTTGAGGGATGCATCGGCACCCAACAGCGTTCCGCCCTCGTAAGTCACGAGAGGTCCGATGCCGCTGACCTGAGCCCGCAGGCTGCTGGCCCCCAGGGCGATGCGGGTAAGCTCAGCACCCGCGCCACTGTCATCCTCAAGCTGATGGTAAGTATAGCCAGCAAGGCCAACGCCCCAGCCCGAGCGGAAGCGCTGCACAACCGCGCCCTCTAATTGAAACGCAGGAGCCGTCTGGTAGTCGGTCGCATCGTTTTCCTCGCTGAACAACAGGCTGGCCGCGCCTGAAACCTCAAAACCACGTTCCGGAACGAACCACGTCGCGGCAAAGAAGGGCTGGAACGACCAGACATTCTTGCCTGCATTCAAAACTTGGACGGTGCGCTCCTGAACGTTAATAGTTGCGGTATTGAATTCGCCAGTCGGGGCGTAAACGGTCAGGCCCGTGCTGTAATGCAGATTACCGCGGTGCCACCCCACCAAACCGGTCAGACTGAGGTCCCCGAAGCTGGAGAGCGTGTCGTCAATGTTCGCACCCTGCAAAGGGGGGCGGATTGCCGTGAACGTGAGTTCGGCAACAGGAAAGGGAACCGTAAGGTTGAATGCGGGTGTACCGCCAAAGAGCTGCGCGTCGAAAACCTGAGTTACACCGAGTCGCCAGAGATTAAGTTCAAGGTCTGCGTCAGCTGCGATCGGAAGACCTGCAAGCGAAACGCCGTCCACGCTGCCATCAAGATGGTCGAATGTCAGGCTTGTGTAAGTTCCCGGCTCGGGGACAAAACCGGCAAACGTATCTCTGGTTCCCAGAAAATAGGCGCCCAACCCTCCTTCAACCGCAATCGCAGGTTTTACCGGCAGAACTGTAAGGGCAGCAATGATGGCCGCGCCCATCATCGGGCGCTTGTCACGCAAAAACATCTTCATTAGTCACCTCGTTCAAATCACTTCACGCGTTTGCCGCTCTTTTTTGGGGGGTTCAGGATCAGGGCGTGTACCAGATGGGCGATGTATAGGCCCGTTCCTGAATGGTCTCAGGCGCGCCTTCCGGCAGTTCGACACCAAAGAACTTGCGGTCATAGGTCGTCCAGCGCGGCGTCGGGATTTCCAGAACCCGGACGTAGTAGAATGCGCTTTGTGCGGGATCGAAATCGGGGTCTTCCCAATAGCCGGCGAGGATCGCTTGGCCGATATCATTGGTATAGGTCGCCTCTTGCGCGTTGACGGTATTGCCCACCAGACCATCGCAGGCAGCGTCAATCACCTCGCGCCCGCCGCAGGAAATGTCATAGACCTTCTCGCTGGTGGAGCCATCCGCATTCCGCCAACCCTTTATGACTTGAACACGATCCAGATTGGCCCCGTCCGGGTCTCGCAACGCCCGAATTAGGAATCGCGGCGCACGGCCTTCACTCTTTCTCAGGTCACCCCCCATGGGTACGCCATTGGCGTAGCCATGCGCCGCGAAGTCCGACCGAGGGAGGTCGGATGCTTCAAATTCATACCCGCCAAAGACCCGAACGCGGAGCCGCGTTCCGGTGGTTGCATAAACCTCTTTACGCATCATCGCGTCAAAGATCGCCTCGCGCGTATTCTCGCGCGCCCAGACTGCCGCCAGACCGGAAGCTGATGTTTGCCACGCATGGATCGCATTTTCAGGCGCACCCAGTCTTCCGGCGATGGTTTCTTCGAACCGAACGGGGTCAGCAGTGGGTTCAAGCTGCGCAACCTTTCCAAAGAAACTTTCTTCACGCGTTGTGGGCAGCGAGGTATGCGCGTCTGTTGATCCGATCATGCCGAATTTGAAAGGGTTTGCACCCAATTCAGCTTCGTAAACCAGACCCCTTCGCAATGCTGGTCGAGCGTATTCGTTCGGCAACATATCCGGTGTTTTCGCATCGGAGCCAAAATTGGCCGTGTCCCATGTTTCGAAATCCGCGAATTCGTCGCCCGGTGACAGCATCGGATGCGCTTCACCGTCCCCTTTCATCTGGGTGACCTCGTAGATCGGTTCCCATCGCGCGCGACGCTCGGCAAAGGCCTGATCAATTTTTTCATCCGAGCCATACCGGGTGTCGTCGAACATCAGCCCGTTTGACAGGTTGCCGTTGTGCGGAATGGCAAGCACGCGCCCACCCGTTTCTTCCTCAAGCGCCTCCATCCAATCCCAAAGGTCCTCGGGGTTTACGCCTGCATCCGACGAAAGCGGAACACGGGCGTTCGCGACGTCCTTGCCGTCGCGGTAAACCACCACGCGGTGCATGTTGTTTCCATTTGGAGTTGAAGACCATTCGAACCCAATAATCGCCGAGAACAAACCCGGTTCGTTTGCGGATTCCGCTGCGTCAATTGTTTCTTCCCATGGACCACGCGAGAAATCGGGGTTGTTCGAGTATGGGTTCTTACCTTCAAACCGGGAGCCGGCCCACAGGTTCCACGCCTCTCCAGCCGCCTCGGCTGAACCATCCTTGACATAACCATGCAACGTTTGACCGAATTCGGTATCCAATACTGCGGGGTCGTCCCGCTTGAGCATAGGCGCGACGCCAAGCCCTTCGGCGTGATCTGAGATCACCAGCCAGTCTAACGGACGAATGAGGCGAACCGGAACACCCATCGAAGACACAACCGCTTCGCCTTTTGCGAAGCGAAACGCCTCTTCGGGTCCAAGGTTGTTTCCGATCATCCCTGCATCCGGAGAGTAGGACGTGTGCAAATGGGTATCGCCAAACAGGACTTGGTTTGGGAAATCCTCTTGTGGATATGGTGAGTATTCGCGCTCCCCCGGGTTCCACGGTGGCGCGTCCTGCGCGGAGGCCGCCGAAGATAGTGCAATGGCTGATACTGTAAGTGCTTTCAAATACATGGTGAAATCCTCAGGACGGCGTGTACCAGATGGGTGAGGTATAGGCGCGTTCCTGGATCCAGATTGGAGCGCCCTCAGGCAGTTCAGTGCCAAAGAACTTGGCATCAAAGGTGGTCCAACGCGGGGACGGAATTTCCAGTACGCGGACGTAATAGAAAGCCGATTGCGCTGGGTCGAAATCCGGGTCTTCCCAGAAACCAGCCAGAATGGCCTGCCCGATATCGTTGGTCCAAGTGGCGGTTTCCTGATCCACTGTATCGCCCACCGGACCGTCACATGCTCCGTCAATCAGGTCACGTCCACCACAGGCGACGTCGATCACCCGTTCCGTGGTGGTGCCGTCCGCGTTCATCCACCCTTTTACGATCTGGATACGGTCCAAGTTAGCGCCATCGGGATCACGCAGGGCCCGCACCATGAAACGCGGCGCACGACCATCGCTGATGGCGAGATCCGCGCCCATCGGCACGCCGTTCGCATAACCATGGGCGTCGAAGTCCGAACGCGGCAGATCGGTCTCTTCAAAGTCATAACCAGCAAAAACCCGAACCCGCAGACGCGTACCGGTCGTCGCAAAAACCTCGCGCCGCATCATGGCGTCAAAGATGGCTTCGCGGGTGTTTTCTCGTGCCCAAACGGCTGCCAACCCCGAGGCTGACGTCTCCCATGCCTTGATCTGGTTCGCCTCGTCGCCAAGCCGACCGGTTATGGCTTCATTGAAGCGCATCTCATGGGCCGAAGGTTCAAGGGCCGTGATCTTGCCAAAAAAGTTCTCTTCGCGAGAGGTGGACAAGGACGTATGTGCATCCGTCGATCCTATCATCCCGAACTTGAACGGATTGGTGCCGAGCGCGGCCTCATGTTGCAGCCCCAGACGATAAGCATATCGCGCATATTCACGCGGCAACATTTCAGGTGTTTTGACCTCAGTTCCGAAGCTGCCTTTATCCCATGTTTCGAAATCCGCGAAGGCGTCATCCGGGGACAAGGCTGGGTGCGTCTCACCATCCCCTTTCATCTGGGTCACCTCGTAAAGAGGCTCCAGACGTTGCCGTCGCTCGGCATATTCCGCAGACAGAGGTTCCCCCGAGAAGCGTTTGTCGTCGAACATCAGCCCGTTTGACAGATTCCCATTATGTGGGATAGCCAGAAGCTGGCCTCCGGTTTCGGACTGATAGTCCTCCATCCAGTCCCACAGTGCCTCGGGATCATTGCTAAGCTCATTGGACAGAGGAATACGGGTATTCGCCTCTTCCTTACCATCCCGATAGACGACGACACGGTGCAGGTTATTGCCGTCCGGGGCCGAGCTCCATTCATATCCGATGAAGGCGGTAAAGCTGCCGGGCACATTGGCCTCTTCAGCGGCATCGATGATCTCTTCCCACGGAACTTTGGGAATATTTTGATCCGATGCCAGATGGTTCGTGCCTTCATAGGCGCGGCCAAGCCACAAGTTATAAGCGGCCTGCGTGCTTTCGATCGTCTTCTGGCTGACCAGCTCATACAGCTCTGCGCCCAGAGGGTCTTCCAGTAAAGTAGGATCAGCGCGCGTCAGTAGCGGGGCGATGCCAAGACCGTCAGAGTGGTCGGAAACTACCAGCCAATCCAGCGGCCTCTGCAGTTTTGCCGGAATGCCCGTAGACGCAACTACCGTTTCGCCCTTGGCAAATTTATAGGCATCTGCTGGGGACAGTTTGTTAAAGACCAATCCGGCATCCCACGAATAGGATGTGTGCAGATGCGTATCCCCGAAAAAGACCTGATTAGGAAAACTTTGTTCCGGGTATGGGGAGTATTCAGCCCGATCTGGTGCAACATTGGGCGCATCCTGCGCTACTGCCGAATGTGCTATTATACCTGCAATGCAAGTAATTGCAGCGCAGCTGACAGCAGAAGTGGAGAACAGAAACTCACGAGAATTCTGAGCGGAATGCATCCCTAATGTCCCCATAATATTGTTTATTATCAGGTATTTATACTATTGTAACGTAAACGTTATTGGGCAAAGCTAACAGAACGGTTTGTCAAATACTTTCCCAAATGGGGTAATTGCGATGAAGAAGGAATCTAAAGATACATTTTTCCCTATCTTTTCTTCAGCATGGCTAAGAGGCGTATCTCAAGAAAGCTTAGAAAAACTCAAACAGATTTCCGAAATCGTCACGTACAAGGACAAGGAAACGATTTACGCTATTGGTGGGCCGCAAAGCTTTCTCTATGGCACCGTCTCGGGAAAGGTTCAGGTTCGCCTCGCCCTGACCGAAATAGAGCCGGTCTTGGGTCATATCCACCACCCCGGTGCCTGGTTCGGTGAATCAGAGTTGTTGCTTGGCGTTGACGGTCTGGTGGAAATGAAGGCCGCAGGCGGTGTCAGATTGGTCAGGATCGCCTATTCCCGGTTTCGGCCACTGGCCAACGAACGCCCTGATCTGTGGGAGGCATTTGCCCGCCTTGCCTCGATGAATCAGCTGCTGGCTATGTCAGCGGCCAATGACCTTGCGCAACGAAACACACGCAAACGCATCACGGCCGCGCTTTTGCGATTGGGCGGATGGCGTGGCGCTTTGCAGGGTGCCGAACCGACAGACACCGTTGTAGCCAGCCAGCAGGAACTTGCGGACCTGTCGAATATCGCCCTGTCCAAGATCTCGGTGTATTTAGGAGAAATGGCGACCGAAGGCCTGATACGCTTGGAATATGGTCGCACCGTCTTGCTCGATTTGGACGGGTTGCGTCGCGTGGTCGAGGAATAGAGCTATGCTTGCTGGGGCTCATAATATGCACAACCGATTTTGGGAACGACCCTTCCTGACTTTTTCTCGGGTTTTAACGATCGTTCTGATCTTCTGTTTTGGGGTGTTCGACCCACGTTCGGCTTTGGCATGCCAAATTTGCGTCACGTTGCCCGAGACTTCACTTGCGGATCATTTGATCACGGCAGATGTCGTCGTTTTGGCGGTACCGGCGCCGGACAACGCGTTCAAATTTACTCCACTTCAAATCATTAGAGGCACACAGGACGATCTTGAAAGACTTCCCGAAATCCCCTTTCTAATCGACAGCACAACCCGCGCTGCCTTCCGCGCTGATCCCGAGATGACAGTTCTGCTGACCTACGGAACCGTTGCCAAGGATGGTGCCGGACGCGGTATGTCACGGAAATGGACAAGGATTTTCACGCTTACCCCAAAGCGCAAAAGCTTCTTGGATGCGCTTTGGGCCGAAGCAGAGCCATGGCATGACCGCACAACGGCATCAGATGCGCGCGTTGTGTTTTTTGCCCGATACCTTGCGCACGAAGATCGGATGCTCAGAGACACCGCCCTGATCGAAATCGACCGAGCGCCGTATGGAAGTATCCAATTGTTGCGCAATAGGGTTGCTGCAGACGAGTTGTTGCGCGAGTTCGACAGCCTCTCTCGTATGAGCTTCGTTCCGGTCGCGATCCGATTGCTGGGCCTGCAGGTCGACGATGACAAGGCCACGCAAATTGTCCGATCACGATATCCCAGGTCGGTTCTTCAAGGCTCGGGGTATGCGTATGATTGGGCTCTGGCTGGGATTTCTGTCGATGGACCAGACGCGATCGCGGCTGTCGACGCCGCGTTAGGGTCGGCAAACCTCAAGCAGGACCATAAACGATCCCTCATTCGCGCCTTGGCTGACTCAGGTACGGTCTCGCCGGCGATCAGAGATCAGATCATCAGGATCTTTTCTCGTGAGTTGGAACAGGATCACTCGTCGGCTTTGGAGATTGCGATTGCCATGCGCAATTGGAATGAAGTTCGTCTGGACAGCCAGTTTGCACCTTTGCTCGAAAACGAAGACGTTGATCCGGTCACGCGGTTCGTCATCCAAACCAAACTCGCTCCAATTGAGTGACAGCCTAAGATTTCGAACTGCGCTGAAACTGCTTCATTGGGTAATCGCACAAGTTAAGGCAGTTGATCTTTCTTTCGTAATGCAATTGCCAATCCTGTCAGACGTTGATTGAAATCTTACTCATACTTGGTTGATCTGAACGTCCGGTTCCTGAAATACCAACTATTCATTTGGCAGGGGCAGCGAAGGTCTGCTTCCCGCCCATCTTGACCGCCTTGGTTTCTGCGAACTCTGACTTCTCGTGCCCGCAGCGAAGGTCCGTAAGGTCGGCATTCTGCCCGTTCGTGACAAAAGCTGCATCGGTCGGGAAGGGCTCAAAGCCGTCATCCGACGGCATTAGCGATTAGACCGGTTTGTGGTTGCGAGCGGTCATTGGGGCCGCTCTCAGGATTGGTCCGACATCGGCCCTCCCAGTACTATTCAACGAGTTTTCAAGCTCAACTCCGAGATCCTACCGTCGCCTGACCCTCTCTCGATTACGCTCCCGACGTTCGATGTTGATCCGGTGGTCGCGGCCCAATGCCCGGTAGAAGCCCGGTCCCTTGGACCAGTTCAGAAAGTGGGCAAAGCTGTCGACCTGATCGTCGTTGCGTCCGCGTGGAAAGGACTGAAGCTCCCGTTTGAATACCGGCAGCCAGGGTGCATCTGCAGGCAGATAAACCTTGCCCTCTTCGACAGGACCGCAAGCGGACTGGAACCGGGTTTCCTTGTCCTTGTCGGGTTTAATGCGTTCGTAGCGCCGACGGTCATCACGAAACAATTCGTCCAAAAGAGGTTTGCCGGAGGCCGCATCTTCGATCAGGACACGATCGGGATCCCAACGGCCGACAAGTTGCAGTGCCTTGGCTTTCAGGTCTGGGTAGTCTACCTGCCCGCGCCAGACGTCGATAAGATGCCACGCATTTTCGCGGAACCCCCAGGTTGTACAGACAGAGAAATCAGACCGGGGGTCTGCCGACATGCCCGTATCCCAGCTCTGAACCACCAGTTGGAACCAGCGGCGATCTTCGATGGTCTCGTAGGTGCCAAACCACTCCCAGCGCAAGGGCGACCCGTCGGGAGCAATGGGGTTCTGCTGATACTGGCAATTGAACACGGCCGCGCCCATTTCGCGACGCTTGGTATCCAGCGTTTGCTGATCCAAACGGGACGGGCACAGGAGATCACCCGGTTTGCGGCGCATGACCCTTCCACGCCCAAGAGGAACCACCTCATGGCCTTCTGCGATGGCAGGCAGATTCAGATGCCGGTAGGTCCCGCGTTCGAGCAGATAACCCGGCGGATCCATCTCGTGCAACCGTTGCGCAACCATAACCACACGCCCTTCGGCCGGATTGTCGAAGCGCGACAACAAGGTCCCCTCAATGAACTCCTGCGCCTTGACCAGCTCGGCTTCGGAGCCGGCATCTCCGGCTTTCAGCAGGTCATCGATGATGATGTAATCGGCGCCATGACCGGTGACAGAACTTCCAATGGAGACAGCCTTACGGCTGCCTCCCTTTGTGGTGCGGATTTCTTCTGAGGTGTTGCACTTTTTAGCCAAGACCGTTTCAGGGAACATTTCCCGGTACCAGCGCGCAGACATGATCCGACGACAATCTTCGGAATGTTTGCGCGCCAGATCCAACCCATAGCTGGCAACGATGATCTTGGCGCTGGGGTTATGACCGAGAAGATAAGCGACATATGCAACGGCCACGGTGACCGATTTCAGGCAACGTGGCGGGATGTTGATGATCAGTCGCTTGTTTTCGCCTCGACGGACATTGTCCAACTCATGGCACATGGCCCGCACATGCCAGGCCGGATCAAAGCTGCGGTCAGTTCCCTGGTGCAGCGTGCCAAACACACGCCAAACGAAGGGAAAGAAATTGTCCCGGCAAACCTCGCGAGCGGCTTGCACGACGATTTTTGGATCAGGAGTCGTCATCTTCCGCCTCCTCGTTTTCCAGATCACCGTCACCGTCCAGTTGGCTGGAAAAGAAATCCCGGAGGATGTCGTAGTCGACAGCGTCGGGCTCAACCGTACGGACGCTTTCTTGCGCGTCCAATTCACTTGCGTTGAACAGATCTGTGTCCAGCTTAAGCAGCGCCATCAACAATTTCGTGTCGCCCTTCAACGCGCCTGCCGTGAACCGCTTGGCAATTGCCTCAGCCTTGGAAATCCGGATTTCGTGGCTGCCTTCGCGAACCGTAATCTTGGTTTCCAATTCACGTTTCAAGCTGGCATTCACCCCCTTGGCACCTTTCGGCCGCCCTTTCGGATTGCCGGATCGGCCTTTTTTGAATTGGGTCGCTTTGGGCGGTTTGCCGTAGCCGACCTCATACTCTTTCGTATCGTCAGACATGACCCACCTCCTGTTCTGAAGTGGTATCGTTGGCCGCAAAACGCGCATCGAACGTCTGGCCTGTTACCGCGTGCACGGCGCTATCACCGGTCATCTCCTGCCAACGGCGGATGGCCACATCGACATAAGCCGGGTCGAGCTCAATAAGCCGCGCTTGGCGCCCGGTTTTCTCAGCTGCCAGCAGAGTCGCGCCGGACCCGCCAAAGGCGTCCAGCACGACATCGCCGCGGTGGCTCACATCCATGATGGCATCTGCAACCAGAGCTGTCGGCTTCACCGTGGGATGATCCGCGAGATCCGCCTCGCGCCCTGCCCCAAAGCTGTTCACACCGGCGTAATCCCAGACGTTGGTCCGGTTGCGCCCGTGTTTGCCCAGCTCGACGTTGTTGATGTGCGGCGCACCAGGCTTCTTGAAAATGCAAATCAGCTCATGCTTTGAGCGATAAAGGCTGCCCATGCCTCCGTTCGTCTTGTTCCAGACGCAGAGATTGATGAGGTCCAATCCAGCTGCTTTGCCCGCCGTAATCAGTTCTTCGATATGACGCCAGTCCATGCAGATCATCGCGATGCCTCCGTTCGGCAGGCAGTCAAACAACTGCGTGATCGCGCCTGAAAGAAAGCCGCGGAACTCGCTATCCGTCATTTCTCCCGACGCCATGGCAAACTCGCGGTGTTCGGCGCTATTGCCGGACCGCACATGCCCATTGACAGGCACGTTGTAAGGCGGATCGGTGAAGACTATCTGCGGGGTCTCGCCTTCCAGCAAGGTGTCGTAGCTCTGGGCTTGAAGGGCGTCCCCGCAGAAAATGCGATGATCTCCGAGAACCCAGAGGTCGCCCGGCTCCGTGACTACGGGTGCCGCAGGGTCCGGCGTCTCAACAGTTTCCGCTACAGATACCGTCACCTCACCGACGCTGTCGATAATGATGTCGATCTCCGGTGTTTCGAACCCTGTGATGTCCAGATCAAAGTTCAACTCGCCATCAAGGCTGAGGTCCATCAGCTCGGCAAATTCGATCTGCAACGCCGCTTCATTCCAGTCCGACAATTCCGCCAGCTTATTGTCCGCAATGCGCAGAGCGCGCACTTCCGCTTCTGACAAATGATCCGCGACAACAGTCGGTACGGAATTCAACCCCAGGGCCTTAGCGGCCTCATAGCGGCCATGACCCGCGATGATTGTGCCCGAACCATCCAACAGGATCGGAGTGACAAAGCCAAACTGGGCCACCGATGCTTTCAGTTTGTCGACATTCTTGGCCGCGTGCACGCGGTTGTTGTTGGCGTAGGGCTTGATCTGGCTGATCTGGGATTGGATAACTTTTTCGGCCATCCAGATAGGCGTATTGGACGCCCGAACGTCGCTGTGTGTGTTTTTGGCAGGCATAACCGCCTCCTTTTGCGTGACGCCGCGCGGACGTCGAGATGGAGGGATCGCGCTGGAAAATCGGAGAGAGCACAAATCGCAACTCCCCGGACCAATCGATCCGAGACGTTGCTCCTTTGAATGCTCTCTGCGGAAACCTGTGTTTCCAATGAGTGCTGCCTGCGGGAGCAGTTTCCCGCCCTGATAGTCCGGGCGATTAGGTCGAATGTAGGTGCCATCAATACGAGACGCAACCCCCCAAACTAAAAGTAACCAATTAAGATTGTTGACGAATAATCGGGGGTACGCCAGCAACGCCCTTCAAAACACACGCCTCAAGTAATCGCTTCAGAAAGAGCTGGACTGTTGCCGTCAACCACGCATCACTGAACCCACGCCCGAGCCATTCGGGCGCTCCTCGGTACCGGGGTTCGGCATCTAGCCAGCCCCAAATCAGAGGAGACAATACATGTCCAAGCGGAAGCAAACCAAAATTGACAAAGTGCAACACTTGTTGCGCCGCCCGAGCGGCGCCAGCCTTGAGGCGCTCTGCAAAGCAACGGGATGGCAGCCTCATTCGGTCCGAGCAGCTCTAAGCGGTCTGCGGAAAAAAGGCGTCACAATTGAACGGCGGACATCCGACAAACCAAATGGACCATCCACATATCATCTGGCGGCGGGAACTGGAGAAGCGTCATGACCAAGACGAGCGATGTCGCCGATCTCGCCGCCATGGGTCGATCGGATCTGGTCACGCTTTGGCAGCAACTGTTTGATCAACCCGCCCCCGCCATGCTCAGCCAACCCTTTCTGCGCCGCTTTATCGCCTTTGAGATGCAGTCCCGCCGTCATGGCAGGCTACCCCGCCAGGTCAAAGCCACGCTGGAAAAGGGCTCTGGGAAGAAACCCCGGCCTACATGCCCTGCCCTAAAACCCGGCGGGCGCCTGCTACGCGAGTGGAATAGTGTGACCCATGTAGTCGACGTTACAGAAGACGGCTTCACTTGGAACGGTCGGTCCTATCGCTCACTCTCGGCCATCGCCCGAGAGATTACCGGCGCGCATTGGTCAGGGCCGCGTTTCTTTGGGCTCACCGGCAAGGCGGCCAAATGAGCCCGCGCCGTAAAATCCGATGCGCCATCTACACGCGCAAGTCCTCAGAAGATGGTCTGGATCAGGACTTCAATTCGCTGGATGCGCAATATGAGGCCTGCGCGGCCTATGTCGCAAGCCAGCGACATGAAGGCTGGACCCTGTTGTCCGGGCGCTACGATGACGGTGGCCTGTCGGGCGGCACCCTAGAGCGACCCGCCCTTCAGCGCCTTCTTGAAGAGATCGATGCCGGGCGTATTGACATGGTGGTGGTCTACAAGATTGACCGGCTGACCCGGTCGCTTGCCGACTTCTCTAAGCTGGTCGACCGGCTGGAACAGGCAAACTGTTCTTTTGTGTCCGTCACGCAGGCCTTCAATACCTCATCTTCCATGGGCCGGTTAACGCTGAATGTGCTGTTGTCCTTTGCTCAGTTTGAACGGGAAGTCACCGCCGAACGTATTCGCGACAAGATTGCAGCGTCGAAGAAGAAGGGGCTTTGGATGGGTGGCAACCTGCCTCTGGGCTATGATCGCCACCCCGATCCGAAGGCAAGAACGCTGGTGGTGAATGAAGAGGAGGCCAGAACGGTCCGGCATCTCTTTGGGCTTTATGACGAGCTTGGTTGCCTGCGCAAAGTAGAAGAACGGGCAACGGCAGAAGACCTGCGGTCAAAACGGGTTGTTCGGACAGATGGCAGTGTGAAGGGGGATTGTCCGCTGTCACGGGGTCAAATCTATTACCTGCTGCGCAATCCGGTCTATCTCGGAAAAATCCGCCACAAGGATAAGATCTGGGACGGACAACATCCGGCGATCATCGATCAGGACATCTGGGACCGGGTGCAGGAAAAAATGCGACAGGCCTCCAACCGCTCGCGGGCACGCGGCGACTCCGATGCGCGCCAACACTCCACTGACCCCGGGGCCTGGCTCACCGGTCTGCTGTATGACGAAACTGGTGATCGGTTGACGCCGACCCACACCACGCGCAAAGGCCGACGGTTGCGCTACTATATCTCCAATCGACTGATCTCAGGCGGCAAGGATATCTCTGGCTGGCGACTGCCCGGCCCAGCGCTGGAAAACGCGGTCATTGATGTCATCGTCAGACATTTGCAAGACGCCGCCGCGGCGCACCAAGTACTGGCGCAGCCGGAGGCCGGGTCAGCCGAGGCAGTTCAGACTTCAGTTGCGGATTTAGTAACCCGGCTTCTAGGCCATGGCTGTCAGATCGGCGCTGCTCTTCTGGCCAAAGGCAAACTTGCACGAGGACAGATCGACCTCGAATTTAACCCCAAAACTCTGGCAAGCGCACTTGGCATCGCGGCCGATCATCTGCACCCGGATCTCACCCACGTCACCGCATCTTTCGATCTGTGCCGCCGCGGCGTCGAGGCCAAGGTCATCGCCGGAGACATGGCACCCCAACCTGATCCCCACCTCCGGTCCATGCTGATCCGCGCCCATGGCTGGGCCCGTGATCTGAAGGCCGGAGTTCAACTGATGGAGATTGCCCGCCGCGAAAGCGTCCCTGACGCCTTCATCCGCACCCGTGCTCAGCTCGCCTTTCTCTCACCAAAGATTCAAACGGCGATTCTCGACGGGAGCCAGCCGCCCGAACTCACACTCAAGCGTCTGGTCAGCGTGACCCACCCACTTGAATGGTCCGAACAGGAACGCCTGTTCGGCTTCTGACATCTCCAGCTCCTGCGTCCCTGATACAGACTTCGCCCTCCCTGATCCGGCGGAACAATTCCCTGTTCGCACGAGGAAATTCCCTGTTCCACCTTTTAGGGAATTTGCAACATAAACCTCTGAGAAACATACAGTTCTGATAGAAGAAATGACGGAAGTCAGTCCCGGTTTGCGAATATTCCCTGTAAATTGCAGGTTATCAGGGAAATCCAGCCCAAAGCGACCCCGCTAAAATGCGACACTGAGACTCGCGCCTGAATTGTCCTCTGAATGTACGGTTTGCTTCGTCTCTGATTGAAAGCGCATGCGCCAACGCGCGGGAATTGCGTAACAATTCCGGATCAGAAAATACAACTGAAGTGAGACAGGTATGAGTGGCGGGGAGACAGGGATTCGAACCCTGGGGACGCTCTCACGCCCAACGGTTTTCAAGACCGCCGCATTCGACCACTCTGCCACCTCCCCGTTGAAGGCAGGGTCTAAGGCCAAGTTTGATCAGAGGCAAGTCGAAAACGGGAAATCTTGCCGAAGACTTTTCAGCGGTCTTTCCATGACACTTCAGCCACGTTATGATCGGCGTGAAAGACCGCAACAGGCTGGCATCCAGAACCAGCAGATCGGCAGCGGGGTTCGGAAAACGAAACCCCTTCAGGCAAGGGATAAGCAGATGAAGCGAGCGATCGAGACACGCCCGGGGCCCAAGAGGCTGGCGTTTCTAGCGTTATCTTTAACGATTTTGGCCGGATGTGAAGAGGCCTTGGGAACCGCGGAAACAGCGGAAAAGCCCGACGAGAATGAGGGCAAAATCGAGCTTTTTCCCCAAACGACCAGTGAGTCTCAACGCGATGTCGAAGCGCCAAACGTGTTCGGTGTGACCGAAGCAGGGCTTTGGGACGGGCGGCCCTCGCTGGGTGGGATTTGGGTTGCGCATCCAGACGTGACCCAACCCGAGCGCGTGGTGATCAAAAACACGGCCAACAACAAATCGGTAACTGGAGCCCTGTTCCGTCGCGAACGCAACTTGCCTGGCCCGGCGCTTCAGGTTTCGTCCGCGGCAGCTGAACAGCTTGGATTGTTGGCCGGTGCCCCCACAAAACTTAGTGTTGTGGCTTTGCGTCGTGAAAAGATAGAAGAACCCCCAGCTGACGAGACCCCACAGGCCGAAGATTCCGCAGAAGAAACCGTCACAGCCTCGGCCGATACGGCAACCGATGGCCAAAGCACAGGTGATCCTGAAAAGCCTGCTAAACGCAAGTGGTGGCAGAAGAAAGAAACCGCTGTGGCCGCGGCAGGTACAACGGCTGTTGTCGCGAGTGCCGCCGGCACAGAAGATGACGCCCCGGCAGACGCAGATACCACCAGCGACTCCGCTGAGGCTTCAACATCAGCGAGTGAACAGACAGAAACCCCGGCTGAGAAACCTGCCAAACGGAAATGGTGGCAGAAGAAAGCACCAGCCGCAGCCGCTGCGGGAACCGCTGTGGCAGCGGCAGATGCAGCCACGGATGGCGCAGAAGTAACAGCCGAAGCCGCAGCTTCTGTGTCCTCTCCGGCCTTGTCGGATGCGCCGGTCGAAGCCCCGGCAGAGAAACCCGCCAAGCGGAAATGGTGGCAAAAGAAAGATCCAGCCGCGATAACTGAAACACCACTGGATCCGATTGATGGCGCAGCCGCCGCTATTGATGCGACCGAAGCGACCCCAGCAGCAGCGGCAGCCACCACAACCGCGACTACACACCTGAGCAAACCATTTGTTCAGATTGGAACCTTCAGCGTCGAGGAGAACGCGAACTCCGCTGCTCAAAAAGTGCGCAGGAACGGCATGTCCGCAGTTGTTCGGGAACTGAAAACAGCAAATAACACCGTCTGGCGGGTGCTGGTTGGACCTGCCGCAACCCGGGCCGAACGCAAAGCCATTCAGAAGGACGTAAAAGACCTTGGCTTCAAAGACGCTTTCACCGTATCCGACTGAAACAGGGAGACGCAGCATGTTAGCCTCGATGCGCACATCCGTTCTGGCCATGGGGATTGCCCTCATGGGCCTGCCCGCACACGCTTTTGATACTACAGCCCGCGCGGCTTATGTGATTGATCAGACCACCGGCACTGTTCTTCTGTCAAAAGACGCCGACCAGCCCCTGCCGCCCGCGTCGATGTCTAAGCTGATGACGCTCTATGTGGCGTTTGAAGCCCTGCGGGACGGGCGCTTGACGCTAAACGAAACCCTGCCTGTGTCTGAACACGCGATGAGCTATGGCGGCTCGACCATGTTCCTGAACACTCAGGATCGGGTCACGGTCGAAGACCTGCTGCGCGGCATCATCGTTTTGTCGGGCAACGATGCCTGCGTCGTTATCGCCGAAGCACTTAGCCCCGACGGAACCGAGGCCGGGTTTGCGCGGTACATGACCCAACGCGCGCAGCAGATGGGCATGAACAATTCCAATTTTGCCAACTCAAACGGCTGGCCTGCCGCCGGTCATATGATGTCAGTGCATGATCTGGCCGTTCTTGCGGATCGCTTGATTTCGGACTTCCCCGAATATTACCCTCTTTTCGCCGAGGAAGTTTTTGAATTCGACGGCCGCGCGCCGTCAAATGCCCGCAATCGCAACCCGCTGCTGAAGCTGGATATCGGCGCGGATGGTTTGAAAACCGGCCACACGCAAGAGGCCGGCTATGGCCTTGTCGGTTCTGCCAAACAGGGTGATCGGCGCGTTATCTTCGTGCTAACCGGCCTCGACACCACCGGCCAGCGTGCAGAGGAGGCTGAGGCCGTGGTTAACTGGTCGTTTCGAAATTTTGTCGAGAGGACAGTTGCCAACGCGGAAACGCCGATAGCCGAAGCCCAACTGTGGATGGGTGAGAAAAAGACCGTCGGGCTTGTGGCCGAAGGTGATCTGAACGTGCTCTTCCCGGTTCTGGGCACCCAAAATGTCGAGGCCGAAGTTGTGTATGACGGCCCAATCAACGCGCCAGTCCAAAAAGGACAGCAACTGGCTGAACTTGTGATCAAGCCCGAAGGACTGCCCGAGATCCGGCGCCCACTGGTGGCAGCCGAGGACGTGGCCGTCGGTGGCTTTGTCGTGCGGATGTTGACGGTTGGCGGCATCGTATTGAAAGACATGATCAACAACCCGCTGGAGTCGATGTGACGAAAACGGGGTTATTTCTGACCTTCGAAGGCATTGACGGATCAGGCAAGTCGACCCAAGCGCGGATGCTGGCGGATCAATTACGCCTGCAGGGCCATGAAGTCGTGTTGACGCGCGAACCCGGCGGCTCTCCGGGGGCCGAGGAAATTCGCCGGCTTGTTTTGGAAGGCGACCCGGATCGGTGGTCGGCCGAGACAGAGTTGCTGTTGTTCACCGCAGCCCGCCGCGACCATCTGGAGCGCACCATCGAACCCGCCCTTGCGGCAGGTAAAGTGGTGATTTGCGACCGTTTCGCAGACAGCACGCGCATGTATCAGGGCTTGTCACGTGGCAACCTGCGCGGTCTGGTGGATCAGTTGCACAACCTGATGATCGGCCGGGAACCGGACATGACTTTGCTGATTGATATGGACCCCGAAACGGGCTTGTCACGCGCAAAAGGCAGGCAAGGCACCGAAGAGCGGTTTGAAGATTTCGGCCCCGATCTGCAAAAGAAAATGCGCGCTGGCTTTCTGGCGCTGGCTGACGAATTCTCGGGCCGGTTTCGCATAGTGGATGGCAACAGAGACATGGACAGCGTTGCGCAGGATGTGACAGATATCGTTCAAGCAGCTTTGCGGTAAACGATGAGTGACGACACCCCTTCCCCGGATCAGGTGCCGGGTGCACCGCATCCGCGCGAAACCGCGCGGCTTTTTGGCCAGGACGCAGCCGAACAGGCGTTTCTGACGGCCTACAATTCCGACAGGCTGCATCACGGTTGGTTGCTGACCGGGCCGCGCGGCGTCGGCAAAGCAACGCTGGCGTGGCGGATCGCGCGATTTTTGCTGGCCACACCCCCGGCAGATGACGGCGGCTTGTTCGGAGCACCTCCTCCGCCCGAAACGCTCGGCATTGATCCCGATCACCCCGTGGCGCACCGAATACAGTCCGGGGCTGAGCCCGGGCTGGCCACTATCACCCGGTCACTCAACGAGCAGGGGCGATTACGCGGCGAGATTGTCGTGGATGATATCCGCAAGCTAGGAAAATTCTTTGGTCTGTCTTCTGCCGATGGAGGCCGCCGCGTGGTCATCGTCGACTCTGCGGATGAAATGAACATCAGTGCTGCCAACGCGCTGTTGAAGATGCTGGAAGAGCCGCCTGCGCACACCACACTTTTGCTCGTATCGCACCAACCTTCGCGCCTGCTGCCAACCATCCGGTCGCGCTGCCGCACGCTGCGCCTTGGCCCACTGAGTCCGCAGGACATGCAAACCGCCCTGTCGCAAACCGGAACAGAAGTTCCCGCCCAGACTGAACACCTGGCCGCACTTGCGGCAGGATCAGTTGGGGATGCTGTGCGGTTAATCAATCTTGGCGGTCTGGACATTTATGCCGAGCTGATCGCCATTCTGGGCACCCTGCCCCGTATGAACCGGCAACGCGCACTGGCGTTGGCCGAAGCCGCAGCACAACGCGGTGCCGCTGATCGTTTCGAGTTGTTGCTAACGCTCATCGATGTCGCCTTGTCACGGCTGGCCCTAACTGGGGCGACCGGCACACCACCCGTACCCGAAGCGGCCCCAAACGAAGGTGAAACGCTGATGCGTCTTTCGGCTTCCCCCGATCAAGCCCGCCGCTGGGCAGAAGTCGCCGCGACAATCACAGCACGCGCACGGCATGGTCAGGCGGTGAACCTTGACCCTGCCGCTCTGGTCCTAGATACGGTGTTCAAGATACAGGAAACCGCCGGTCAGAACAGATGAGCGACACCCCCCAGATTACCGACAGCCACTGCCATCTGGACTTCCCGGATTTCGACGGCCAGTTGGACGAGATCATCACGCGCGCAGCCGAGGCTGGCGTGACCCGTATGGTCACGATTTGTACCAAGCTACGCAACGAACCCAGCGTACGCGCGATTGCCGAGGCCTTTGCGCCCGTCTTCTATGCCGCAGGCACGCACCCGATGAGTGCGGCGGATGAGCCGATAGCGTCGGTCGACGAACTGGTTGCCTTGGCCCAGCATCCGAAATTCGTCGGTATTGGAGAGTCTGGTCTGGACTACCACTATACCGCTGACAGTGCGGAAGTGCAGAAACAATCCTTGCGCATCCATATCGAAGCGGCCCAGCGCACTGGCCTGCCCCTGATCATTCACGCCCGCGCAGCGGACGATGACATGGCCCGAATTCTGGCAGAGGAGTATCGCAACGCACCCTATTCCTGCGTTATGCACTGCTTCTCTTCTTCTGCCGAATTGGCCAAGGCCGCGCTGGATCTGGGCTTTTACCTGTCCATGTCCGGCATCACCGCCTTCCCCAAAAGCCAGGAGTTGCGCGATATTTTCGCAACTGCACCGGTAGACCGCATTCTGGTGGAAACAGACGCGCCCTATCTGGCCCCCCCACCCTATCGCGGCAAACGTAACGAACCCGCCTACACCGCCCACACTGCCCGGAAAGGGGCTGAGGTTTTCGGCATGGACTATGCCGCTTTTGCAGCTCAGACACAGGCCAATTTTGACCGCTTGTTCACCAAGGCCGCGCTGTATAAGGCCGCTGCATGACCGGGACGCGCTTTACTATTCTGGGCTGCGGTTCCTCGGGCGGCGTTCCACGGCTGGGCGGACAATGGGGTGATTGTGACCCCGAGAATCCGAAGAACGTACGCCGTCGCTGCTCGCTGCTTATTGAACGCGAGGGGCCGGATGGGACGACCTCGGTTCTGGTCGATACCACGCCGGATATGCGCAGCCAGTTGCTGGACACCGGCACCGGGCGGTTGGACGGTGTGGTCTATACCCATTCACACGCGGACCATGTGCATGGAATCGACGACCTGCGCATGATCGTGTTCAACATGAAAACGCGCGTGCCGGTCTGGGCAGACGGTGACACACAGAACGCGTTGCTGGGCCGTTTCGGATACGCCTTCATTCAGCCTGAAGGATCCCCTTATCCTCCGATCCTGGACCTCAAATCCATTGATGGCCCGTTCGACATCGACGGCCCCGGAGGACCCATTTCACTGCGCCCGTTCAAAGTGAACCACGGTTCGATCGACTCTCTTGGCTTCCGCATCGGCCAGCTTGCCTATCTTCCGGATGTCGCAGAGATTTACGACGACGCCTGGCCCGAGATGGAAGGGCTGGACTGCCTGATCATCGACGCCCTTCGCCGCTCCCCGCACCCTACCCACGCGCATCTGGACAAGACACTGGGTTGGATCGACAAGCTGCAACCGAAACGCGCGGTGTTAACCAACATGCATATCGACCTCGACTATGCCACGGTTGACGCTGAAACTCCGGACTACATCACCCCCGCTTTTGATGGGATGGTGATCCATCAGGCGCAGTAGACCCCTGCCCCGCGCCATCGCAATACCGCAATACGCGCGCCGCATGGGGGCCATATGCTTCAGAGCCTGATCGATGTCATTCTTCCGGTCTTTCTGGTGATCGGTGCCGGGTACACGGCAACTCGGACAGGCTATTTCAAACAAGAGCATGTCGATGGGTTGATGAAATTCACCCAAGGCTTTGCGATCCCCTGCCTGCTTTTTCTGGCCATCGCACACCTGGACCTTAGCGCCAGTTTCGACCCCCGGCTGCTGGCGAGTTTCTATTCCGCTGCAGCGTTGTGCTTCACCGTGGGCCTCTTTGGAGCACGGATCATTTTTGGCCGAGACTGGGAAGACTGCGTCGCCATTGGCTTTTGTTGCTTGTTCTCCAACTCGGTCCTGCTGGGCCTGCCGATTACCGAGCGCGCCTATGGCCCCGAGAACCTGACAGGCAACTACGCGATTATCGCCTTCCATTCCCCGTTTTGTTACGGCGTTGGGATCACGGTGATGGAGGTCGTGCGCAATCGCGGCAACGGCGGTGTACATATGGCACGCTCGGTTCTGTCCGCGATGTTCAAGAACGCATTGATCCTGGGAATTGCGCTTGGTTTTCTGGTCAACCTGACAGGTTTGGTCATCCCTGCGGTGGTCGACGAGGCCCTTGGGCTTGTCACCCGCGCGGCTTTACCGGGCGCGTTGTTTGCTTTGGGCGGGGTCTTGGTCAAATACAAACCGGAAGGCGATCTGCGTACCATTGGTTTCGTTTGCTGCATCTCGCTGATGGTCCACCCCAGCCTAGTGTGGTTATTCGGAGCATCTACCGGCCTGCCACAGGATCTGTTCCGATCGGGTGTGTTGAATGCTGCAATGGCGCCGGGCTTTAACGCCTATATCTTTGCCAATATGTATGGCCGCGCCAAACGTGTTGCCGCTTCATCCGTCCTGATCGGAACAGCGACGTCCATTCTGACCGTCTGGCTTTGGCTGACCCTTCTGGGTTAACTGTGGTGTTGACTTCAGGTCGTGCCGTAACACTTATCGCAGAAAACAGCGGGAGTACCGAATGTCACACGCCATTATTGTCGCCCATGGCCAGCCTTCCGAACCGGACCCGGCAGAAGCGGCACTGGCTGCTTTTGCAGCCAAGGTCGACGCGTTGACAAGCTCTGTGACCGTGCATTCGGCAACACTTGCTAAACCCGGCGCGCTAGAGGCGCAACTGGACGGCCTACCCGAAAACACAGTGATCTATCCGCTTTTCATGGCAAAGGGTTGGTTTGTGACCAGTGCCTTGCCGAAACGGGTCGGGGACCACGCCGCGCGAATTCTTGACCCTTTGGGCATTGATCCCGATCTGCCCACGCTTACTGCGCAGGCGTTGCATGCAAAACTGCGGGAACGGAATTGGAAAGCTTCGACAACTGACCTGGTGATCGCGGCGCACGGGTCAGGCCGCAGCCGCAACCCTTCGGCGGTGGCCAACGAATTTGCAAGACAGCTTGGCACGCAAGTTGCCTTCCAATCCATCCGCGTTGGTTTTGTCGAAGAACCGCCCTCGATTGCCGAGGCAGCACACGATGCGTCAGATCAGGCGATTTGCCTGCCGTTCTTCGCCTGTACCGGCGGGCATGTCCTAGAGGACGTCCCCGATGAGCTGGCGCGCGCCAAGTTTAACGGAACCGTTATGCCCGTCGTCGGGGAGCTTGCACCCATCCAGCACCAAATTGCAAAGAAGGTGACTGAGGCGTTCGCGTCAGTCTAACGCTCAGGGTCGCGCGTTGGTCAGTGTCGAATACAAACGATGACAGGACCGACCGTCGCGTTTCGCTTGGTACAACGCTAAATCAGCGGCATGCAGAATATCCGCCGCTTTAAGCACTTGGAACTGAGTGGACAAAGCTGTGCCAATACTGGCCGACACACTGCATTTCTGGTTTTGAAAAAGCATCGGTTCGTTCAAACGCTGGATGAGGCGGCCTGCAATTGCCTCCAACGTGTCTTCCCGCGTCAGGCCTTTGAAAACGATAACAAATTCGTCTCCTCCGACACGGGCAACCGTATCGTCATCGCGCGTTTCTTCAAGCATGATGCGGGCCGCTTGCTGTAAGACGAAATCACCTGCCGCATGGCCCAGCCTGTCATTCACGGATTTGAAGAAATCAAGATCCAGATGCATCAGAGCAAAAGCCGAATTTGCAGAGATCATATGTGCCAGCACGTGATCCATGGCCCTACGGTTTTTTAATCCGGTTAGTGTGTCGGTGTAAGCCTGCTCTTCAGCCGCCAGCATGGCGCCTTGAAGCCTCAGGTTTAGCGACCTCGACGCCTCCATTGCGGCAGATTTGGCCTCGACCAGATAAAGTAATTCAATCGCAAGGTCGGTACCTGAGAAATCCGCACTTGTCAGCGCGTAGTCCCGCACCGCATCCAGAATTGAAATTCCGAATGACAGGTTGATGACAGCGCCACCAGAATGCGGCAATGGGGCGACCAACCCCTTGAGTGCAGTTCGGGGCTCATCATGGAATTTCAGGTGCAGTTTCGCCCTGGCCATCGACATCAATGCCGGAATGGTTGTGACTGTTCTGGGACGGATCAGTTCAAAAACGTCCAGAAACCCTTGGCCCACCAGCTGCAAGTCTGGTCTCAGTTTTTGCAGGGTTGGACCGGCTTGTTGAATACACCCGTTTTGGTCCACCAACAGAAACATCGGGCAAAGCGTTTCCAGCAGACTGACAAGCTCGCGAGGATCTGTCATCCGGTCCGAGCCCCCAAATCAAAATGCCGCCCTTCTGCAAAAGCGCTTTCAACCAGCATTATGGAAATGACTTCGCTGTCTTGCTGTTGTCCCTCATGAGACAACATAACCAACGCTCCGTAGTCGTCGGCCATGGCACGCAGAACACCGACCATCACGCTGGAATAACCAGACAAACCCGGGAAGCAAAACAGTTGGTATTCTGTTGTCGAAAGCTCTCTCAATTCTAGGGCCGGTAGGGTCAAATCGGACACTGCCAACCTCACCCGGTCAGCTAGATCGTCAAGGGAATGAAGAAACTCCACATAACTGACGCCACCAAATCTAAGCAGACGGCGCAACCCTTCCATATTCGGGTGGGACACAAGGTAAGTCCCCACATCCTCAAGAATTTCCGCCCTAGGTCGGTTCAGTTCACCGCTGAGCGCGTCCAATACTCTAGCCGTTACGTCATCGTCATAGACAAGCATGGCTTCGAATTCGACAAATCCAAGCTGCGCAGTCTCGGCCACGCGCACCCAATAGGGTTGCCCATAGGTTGCGCAGACAAAAGACTGTATCGCCCGATTGATCAGACCATGCATTGGAAACCCCAATTTGGTGTTCCCTGCACTCTGGGCTGAAAAGTCTTAACAAATAGCCAAAATCCACCCTAAGTTGTAGCGAATTCAATCGGGTATCACTTCGACACTTGCTGCCTGATCAGAAATCTGTCGGCGCGCCGCCCTCAGCTTTGCGACGCTCAACAAAGGCAGCCAATTCCTCGCGAATGGCTTCATCCATCGGCGGTGCCTCAAAGCTCGAGATGATCTCCTTGAACATGTGATGGGCGCGTTCAGCCGTCCAGATGCCGCCAGCGACCTCCCACCCTTCATAGTTTTTCCAATCACTCAGAAAGGGTTGATAGAATGCAGTGGTATAACGGTCCTGCGTGTGCTGAATGCCGAAGAAATGACCGTCATTGCCAACTGCGCGGATCGCATCAAGCGCGATCTCGTCGGGACCGGTAGCCGTCAATTCTGGGTTCATATAGCGTTGAATTTGTTGCAGGATTTCACAATCCATGATGAACTTTTCCGGGCTTGCTATCAGGCCGCCTTCCAGCCATCCAGCCGCATGATAGACCATATTGGTGCCCGATTGAACGGACGCCCAAAGCGAGTTCGAGGTTTCCCAAATAGACTGTCCATCGGGCACGTTTGCGGCACAAACGCCCGAAGACCGCATCGGCAAGCCATAGAAGCGCGCCATCTGTCCGGTCATCTGGGTCGAGCGCATGTACTCTGGTGTTCCAAAAGCCGGCGCGCCGGATTTCATATCCACATTCGACGTAAAAGTTCCGATGACGCAGGGAATCCCCGGGCGCACATATTGGAACAAGGCGATCGCACACAGCGCTTCGGCCAATGACTGGGCCACAGCACCTGCCATTGTCACCGGTGCCATCGCCCCGGCCAGAGTAAAGGGTGTCACCACAATCGCCTGCCCGCGCCGTGCCAGCCGAAGGCAGCCATCGATCATCGGATGATCATGCTTTAGCGGCGAAGTCGAGTTGATGTTGGTGTACACGCGCGGGGTGGCCTCGAACTCTTCGTGGCTCAGGCCGCCAGCGATGCGCACCATTTCCATCACGTCCTCGACACGTTCCTTACCCAAAGAATAGGCATGCATGGCTTTGTCGGTCAGCGTCAGCTTGTCATAAAGCACGTCCAGATGCCGTATGCTGGCGTGGATATCGACTGGTTCAACCGGGTATCCACCCGCGAAATGGATGCAGTTGAAGTACTGCGTCAGTTTCAGAAGATTCCGGCACATCTCGCGGTTTCCGGGCACCTTCTTTCCGATTTCCATGTCCCAATAATTCGGCGGCGACGAGACATTGCCGAACAGCATGTTCTTTCCACCGATCTCGATCTTGCGATCCGGATTACGTGGCGTGATGGAAAATTGACTCGGGGCTTTCGCAATCATCTCCATGACAAAGTCGCGCCCCATGCGCACATTGTCACCTTCGATGGTGCAACCCGCCTTACGCAGGATGCCTATTGCCTCTTCGTTGTAAAATTCGATCCCGATCTCTTCAAGGATACGCATGGCCCCTTCATGGATCGCTTCGATCCCGGCCTGGTCCAACGGTTCTGTCGGACGGTCGATATTGACCGGCGGATTCCAAGGCATCTGGTCAATCACCGCACTTCCTCTGCGTGCGGCAGCCCCTGCGCGTCCTCCGCCGCGACGCTTGCGTGTTGGTGTCTCGCCCATCGTTGCCTCCGTTCCTGCGTTAAACAAGCAAGCCCATGAGACACGATTCTCGCCGCTCCGTCTGCGACAGGAAATGTCGGTTTTTTATCTCGGATGGTCGATTGCCAACTTAACCCAATTGGTTTTTCGCTAGCCATTCGGGTATATGTCCAATGTCCGGCAAGACCACATCTGCCATTGGGGCCAGCACTTCTGCCTCGGCCAGACCTGTCAAAACCCCTATGGTTGTCATCCCCGCGGCACGCCCGGCTTGTAGGTCATGGAGGCTGTCCCCCACCATCGCAACCCGCGAAGGGTCAACGCCGACATGCGCAGCAAAGGCCAATAGCTGTCCGGGCCCCGGCTTAAATCCATGGCCGCTGTCATATCCAGCTATGAAATCGAAATGTTCGCTGATCCCTGCCGATTCCAGATGCTGCATCGCAGGATGTTCACTGTCATTGGTTGCAACCCCCAGCTTCAGCCCTGCCTTATGCAAGCCCTCTAGAAACGGGACCAGCGGAACAGCCGGGGACTGAGGGGCTGCGGCGGCTTCGGCATTCATCACATCCACGATCTCTTGAACGGTCATGGTATCCACATGTGCAGCCAACACATCGGCGATTTCTTCGACAGTCGCGGCGATCACAATACTGTCTTCGGCATATCGCTCTTGCTCAAGATCATAACCGATAAGGCGCCCAAGCCCGGCGGCTCGTTCTTTGTCACCATCTGTCAAGCGCAGCAGTAAACTGCGGCCAAAGCCACCCCATGTGTTGGCAAAATCAAACAGCGTACCATCTTTATCGAAGACGATTGCATCTATCGGCATCAGGTGCTCCAGCGGAAGAGGATTTCAGGTCCAATGAATGTCAGCACCGCCGGATAAAACCGCTCTTGCCTGGGCAGGCAGATCATAGGCGATCGCATTGGCGTCACAAAACGCCATGACCCACGAATCGTCAAGCACCAGAAAGTCCATTACCGACGCCAGAAAATCCGGGTCCCCGGCGCGATCGCGCACATCTTCGATTGATGCACCCGTCGAACCCAGAAACACCGGCAAAAGCTCGTCATTTCCAACCAGCCAGCCCAGAGCCGTCAGGGCGAGTGTTTCCGCGGAATCAGATGATATTGGCATAAACTGTGCTCAGATCCAGTCATGGAAAGGGTTTATTAACCAGACTCATAAACACTTTGTTCACGCATGCAATCAACGGTGAACGACTATGTCTGTGCAGGGAACCATCCTTGTCCTCGACGGGGTATCAACCAATCGCATCATGTTGAAAGTTCAACTGACTGCGGCTTGGTACCACGTGGTACAGGGGGAAAAAATAGATGGATTGCTGTCGCTTGTGCGTCGAACGCAACCTGATCTGGTACTGACAGCGCAGACCTTGCCGGACGGAACGGCTGCGGATGTCAAAAAGGTCATAGCAACAGTTCCCGGGCTGGAGGATGTGCCGGTTGTTGCAATTGCCGCGCAAAACGACAGGGACGCACGGTTGCGTGCCCTGAAAGATGGGCTGGACGATGTATTGACCCATCCCTTCAAGGATGCCTTGCTGCTGGCGCGTATCCGAAGCTTGCTGCGCGCACACGCAATCAGACAGGACCTGCAGGTTGGCACTGGCGCGCAACCCATTGGGTTCGGTGAGCCCGCACCAGCGATTATCCGCCCGCCCAAATCCGCAAAGGTGAGTGTTTTGACACACGCCGTGCAAACTGGCGTGCTGTGGCAAAAGGCGTTGAGCGATCAGCGCCAACACACATTGTCCTGGCACTTGCAGTCGAACCTTCAAGGCTTCCTGTCCGGAGCTGTCCCAGATGCTATCGTGGTCGAACTGGGCCCGCATCCCTCCGATCTGAATATTCTGGCGGATCTCAGATCGCGGGGCGTCACGCGTAATACCGTGTTGATCGGAGTGCTAAAAGACAACGACGCTGTTCAGGCATCCGAAGCCTTGGATCGGGGTGCGGATGCCGTGTGCCTGGGTGGGTTCTGTGCGCAGGAAATCCAGCTTCGATTGGACAACCAGATCGCGCGCAAGGCCCGTCTGGACCACATGCGAATATCGCTAAAAAAGGGGCTTGCCGATTCCTGGGTCGACCCGCTGACGGGGCTGCACAATCGCCGGTTTGCCATGCGCGCGCTGGACCAGATCGCACGTGAATCCGCTCGAACCAAACGCGGCTTTGCGGTCATGCTGGCTGACCTCGATCACTTCAAGACGATTAATGACGACCACGGTCACGCCAGCGGGGATCACGTTCTTACGCAGGCCGCAGAGCGCTTGCGCAGCGCTCTTGGTCCAAGGGGGTTTGTCGCCCGCATAGGTGGAGAGGAGTTCATGATTGGAGTGCCGGATGTGTCACCCAAACAAGCGGTGCGGCTCGCTGAAACTCTCTGCGGCAGTATCTGTAGCGCGCCGTTTCAACTTTCTGAACAGGGACCAGAGGTCAACGTGACAGTCAGTATCGGGCTAAAAATGTCTCTGGACGCGTTCCCTGGTCGGGACAGCCTCACTCCGCATGTAGAGACCCTGATTCAATCCGCTGACAAAGCGTTGTATTCGGCGAAAAAAGCCGGACGCAATCAGGTGAGCATCCGGCAAAGCGCAGCCTGACGCCGGTCAGTCCTTTTTCTTGTGTTTATGCGGGCCACGCTTGACGACATCTTGCAATCGATCTGCATAGGCCTGCCTTTCCTCATCGCTCATGGCGGTGACGCGGATCAGCCATTGCGCTTGCAGTGCCCCTTGCAGGTTGGCCGTGGCCTGCGCCTGCTGCTGCAGCAGAGTTTCGACGGCATTCGGGTCAAAAGGCACGGCGCGCAATGCCTGGCTCATCGCCTCAAAATCTTGCGTGCGGCCCTTAGAACCTTTCTTGTGCAAGTCCCCCAATTCACTCCGCATCGCCTTGCGGTCGTCTTTTGGCAACGCCCGGTACAAGGCCGGGCCAAATCCCGGCGGCGCCTTGGCGTGATCCCCCCCTTTCAGGCGCAACACAGTTCCTACAGCGACGCCAATGATCAACAGGTTCAGAGCCAGAGACACAACCAGGACAATGGGCATCCACCGGCGTTTGGGTTTGGAATCAGCGTTCATTCCGTGGTCTCCAGAAAACTCGTGTCATAGCCAAGGTCGGCCACAAGAAAGGCCGTATCTTGCGTTGTCAGCAGGTTGGCGGGATCGGGCAAAAAGGCAGGCGCGGAAAACCCGATCCAGACACCGGCCGCGCTGGCCGCAACAAGGCCACTCAACCCCTGCCAGCCACCCAGATTGCGCACCAGCCTGTCCCACAACGCAGGCCCCGGTTGTGGCGCGGGTTTCATGCGGCCCAAGCGCACCGCCTCTGCATCCGTTTGGATGCGCACGGCCAGATCGTCTGGCAAAGCCGGCCGTTGTCGCCGCGCTTGTGCAAACAAATGATCCAGTTCCAGATCGTCATCCGCCATTGTCATACCCCAGTTCTTCGCGCCGTCCCGCCAGAATAGCGGCCAGACTGCGTTTGCCCCGCGCCGTCAGGCTTTCAACCGCTTCCACGGAAATGCCCATGATCCCGGCAATTTCGGGGTTGGGCAACTCTTCAATATGGCGCAACACCACTGCTTGCCGCTGCCGTTCGGGCAACTCGGCCAAAGCGATCTGCAACGCGTCCTTGCGCGCCTCATCCTGCATCCGGTCAACTACGCTGGCTTCACCATCTTCAGGCTCAGGAACGTCCGACAGCCTGTCCGGTGTCTTCTTGCGCCGTATGTCCACGCACAGATTCAAAGTCACCCGGTACAGCCAGGTCGAGACTTTAGCCTGGCCCGACACCCAATCCGGTGCCATTTGCCACAGCCGCATCATCGCCTCTTGCGTCACATCTTCCGCCTCGGCCCGATTGCCCAACATTCGTAACGCGACCGAGTAACACCGTGGCCCCAGACGGTCAGTAAGAACCCGTGCGGCTTCGGCATTGCCATCGGCGAAGCGCCCCAGCAACTCATCGTCGCTGAGGGTGCCCGCGCTGCACATCGCACCGCGGGCGTCTTGTGGGTAGGAGGTCAGATCCTCCATCCTGCATCAGCTATCGTCTGCGTCCGAGTTTTGATGCTTTTTCTTGTGGTGCCGTCCCATCTTGTCTTTGGCATCGGCAAATTCCTGTTCCGAGATCCCGCCGCTGTTATCAGCGTCCATCCGATCAAACATCTTGTCAGCCCGGCGGGGTTTCGGCAACTCGTCCTGGCTGAGAAACCCGTCTTTGTTCGCATCATTTTTTTCGAACATCTTGGCGACGCGGTCACTTGCCTTTTTCTGTGCAGCAGCTTGCATCTCGTCAAGGCTCAGCTGGCCATCACCGTCGGTATCCGCTTGCGTGAAACGCGCGGTGCGGTGGGCCTCCATCTCTTGCTGTGTCACCTGACCGTCGCCATCGGCGTCGAGTTCCTGAAAGGACACAGGCTCGCGTCCGCCTTTTCCGGCAGCCAGAACCGATGTGCCTGTGACAGCAACTGCGGACAAAACAATAGCCGTGATGAATGTCGCGTTTTTCATTTCGTTTTTCCCGTGTTGAAGCGGCCCCAGTGCCGCTGCTCATACCAATTCAAACGCGGGGCATCGAAAATTCCGTCGCAGAAAAATGCATTTTTTTGAAAGTGAATTCAGAAGCGATTTCTGCGCATTGGGTATCGGGCGTTGCAAAGCGACGCACCCCCCTTTCAAATCTGCCCGTTCAGGCGCATTATCCGGCAAAGATTAATGCGCGAGTTATATTATGACGGATCAGACGATCAACACCGCGACCGAGACAGAGCGTGAAACATGGCCCGCCCTTGTTAAAGGGTTTCGGTGCAAATGCCCCAACTGTGGCGAAGGCAAGCTGTTGCACAGCTATCTCAAGGTCAATGATAGCTGCGCGAAATGCGGGCAGGAGCTGTTTCATCATCGCGCCGATGACGGGCCAGCCTATCTGACGATTCTACTTGTTGGTCACCTGCTGGCGCCTGCCCTGCACGTGTCCTACGTCCATTGGCGGCCAGACCCCTGGACCATGGCCATCGGTTTCTCAATCGGTTGCGTTGCTCTGTCGCTGTACCTGCTGCCCCGTTTGAAAGGCGCCGTTGTCGCGTATCAGTGGGCCCGCCGTATGCACGGTTTCGGAACATCGAATTGAACCTGCCGGGCCAGGTGGCGTAGACATGACAGCAGACAAGACCGCCATCCGTGACGCCGCAACTGTCATCGTTTTGCGGGACAGATGGACCAATCCGTCGATCCTTATGGGGCAACGCGGGTCCAAAGCCGTGTTCATGCCGAACAAGTTTGTGTTCCCTGGCGGTGCCGTTGATCCGGCGGATTCAGCAGTGCCCCTGGCGACCAAGCTGCCCGATCTGTGCCGTGACCGTTTGGCTGAACAGGCCGAGTCCGGATTGCAACACGCGCTGGCCGCCGCTGCCATTCGCGAGCTCTGGGAGGAAACGGGCCTTGTTCTGGGCCAGCCGGGCGCATGGCCGGGGCACGCACCTGACGACTGGCAAAGCTTTTCCGACATGGGATACGTGCCATCTGCAGCTGCATTGCAGTTCGTTTTCCGCGCGGTGACACCACCCGGTCGCCCTCGCCGGTTTGACGCACGGTTCTTTTTGGTCGACGCGGAAGCCTTGCAAGGTGATCTGGACGATTTCAGTCGCGCCTCAGACGAGCTGTCGCACCTGCAATGGGTGCAACTGGACCGCGCGCGAGATTTGGACCTGCCCTTCATAACCGAGGTTGTTCTTGCCGAAGTAGCGGCCCGGGTTACATCCCCCGAGCCTCCAGTGTCCGTTCCGTTTTACAAGAATGACGAAGAAGCCAACCTGTTCCTGCGCCTCAGGGGTTACCCGATGCCGGAACACGACTGACGGTACCGGGTCACCGCATCCGGCTGACAACCACCGTCACTTCGGGCTTCTTACCGATTTCCGCTTTCGCGGTCTGACGAACAATCCGGCGCATCTCGTCTTCCAGTTTGTCGTCGTCGCGCAGGGTTTTGGCCGCAGCCCGCATCAGGAATTGATTCAGGTCCTCCTCCAGAACCTCCACCACAGCCGCGCGCGAAGTTCCGATCTCGGGCAGGCCCATGGTATCGCACCAAGGTTCACCCAGCGGTTCGTCTTCCTCGTCCAAAACCACGGTGACCGTGACATGGCCGTTCAATGCCATGCGGATACGATCCCGCACCACGCCGTCCAACGCACCGATCTTGACCGACCCGTCCAGATATGTGCGCCCGGTTTCGACATAGTCGACAACAGCCGGGGCGTTGCCACTGAGATCCAGCATGGTGCCATTCACCGCCAGCACACCGGTTCTGCCGCCATTCTCGGCAAGTTTGACATGTTCGCGCAGGTGACGGTGTTCACCGTGCATGGGAATAATGACCTGCGGGTCAATCAGCGCATGGACCTTCTCAAGATCAGGCCGGTTGGCGTGGCCTGACACGTGATAAAGACCCGAGCTGTCATCCACCACATCCACGCCCTTTTCGCTGAGCTGGTTCATGATGAAGATCACGCCCCGCTCATTGCCCGGAATGGTTTTAGAAGAAAACAGAAACAGGTCGCCCTCGGCCAGTTCCAGACCTCGGTATTTACCACGGGCCAGCTGGGCGCTGGCGGCACGGCGCTCGCCTTGGCTGCCGGTTACGATCAGCATCAGATTCTGACGCGGAAGATCCAACGCCTCTTCCGCGCTGATCACCTTTGGGAAATCCGACAGGATGCCAGTTTCGGTTGCGGCCTCGATCATCCGGCGCATGGCGCGGCCCAACAGAACAACCGATCGCCCTGCCCGCTGACCCGCTTCGGCCAGTGTTTTGACCCGCGCAACATTTGAGGCAAACGTGGTCGCCACGACCATGCCTTCGGCGTTTTCAACCAGTTTGGTGATTTCCGGCCCAACTTCGGATTCCGAACGGCCGGGATGGGCCGAAAACACGTTTGTACTGTCGCAGATCAGGGCTTTGACACCGGGTTTGGCCACTTCGGTCCAAAGGTCTGGGTCGAAAGCCTCGCCCACGACCGGATTCTCGTCCAGCTTGAAGTCACCGGAATGCACCACTCGTCCTGCAGGCGTGTCGATGACCAAAGCCGCGCTTTCAGGGATCGAGTGCGATACAGGCAGAAACCCAATTGTGAAAGGACCAACCGAGACCTGTTCAGGCCAGGCAGATACGGTCGTCACCGCCTCGGTTGGGTGCGCGTGTTCTTCCATCTTGCGGCGTGCAATGTTGGCCGTGAACGCGCGGGCATAAATCGGGGCACCCAAGGCTTCATAGCAATGCGCCACCGCGCCAACATGGTCCTCATGCGCGTGAGTGATAAAGACGCCGTCCAGCTGATCCGCACGCTCTTTCAACCAAGAAATATCTGCATAAATCAGGTCAACACCGGGTGTTGTGTCCATGTCCGGAAAGGTGACGCCCAGATCGACAAGGATCAGGCGCTCCTGTCCCGGTTTACCATAACCGTACACATAGGCATTCATGCCAATTTCACCCGCGCCACCCAGCGGCAGGTAGATCAATCTTTCACTGCTCATGCGGAGCTATTATCCTTGTTATAGCGATGGATCACGGTCAATCCGTGCATCGTCAGATCATCTTCGATTGCGTCAAACCCTACGTCGGCCTGATCGAACAAAGGGGCTAGCCCTCCTGTTCCGACAACTTTCATCGGCATTCCGTATTCGTTTTTGATCCGGGCGATCAGGCCTTCGATCAGGCCGGAATAGCCCCAATACACGCCCGATTGGATACATCCAACCGTATTCGTCCCGATCACTTTATCCGGTCGGGTAATGTCGATATGCGGAAGCGCAGCCGCCCCTTGATGCAGAGCTTCAAGGCTCAGGTTCACACCGGGCGCAATAATTCCCCCGACATAGGCCCCATCGGCGGCAACCACATCAAAGTTCGTTGCAGTGCCAAAATCCACCACGACCACGTTTCCGCCGTGCCGGTCAAACGCGCCCACTGCATTGGCCAGCCGGTCAGGACCTGGGACAGTTCCTTCGTCGACACGCGGCGGCACAGGCAATAGGCAGTCAGGCTTGCCAACCACCAGCGGGCGGCACCCAAAGAAGCGATCCGCAAAAATGCGCAGATTGAACACCACACGTGGCACGGTCGAGGCAATGACGACATCTGTTATGACTGCCTCAATGCCATAGTGTTTCACCAGCGTCGAATACCATGTGAAATATGCATCCGCCGTACGCGCATGGTGGGTCGAGGTGCGCAGGGTGCACAGAAACTTCTCGCCGTCCCAGATCGAGAAAACGGTGTTGGTGTTGCCGCAATCAATGGCCAGAAGCATTTAACGCCCCTTTCAGAAATACACGTCTGCCGCGGGAATGCTCACGCGGCCTTTGGCGGTGTTTAAGACAAGGTTGCCGCTTGCGTCCACTGTTTCGAATGTTCCTACCGTCTCTGACGTTCCGGTACGTGCGGTGATAACCTCTCCCAACCGGGCCGCGCGGGCCAACCAAGCAGTACGGATCGGTTCGAACCCATAAGTGGTAAATTGGGTTTCGTAAGTGGCAAAGGCGCCTGCAAGCTCGGTCAGAAAATCCTCTGGCGAGACGTGCGTCCCGGTTTCTGACAGCAGTGAAACAGGCCGCATCGCACCAGGTTCGACCGCATCCGCATCCGGTGCATTGGCCAGGTTTACCCCGATACCGATCGCCAGATGCGCCACACCGTGCCCCTGCCCGGTGCTTTCCAGCAAGATACCGGCAAGCTTGCCGCCATTCAGCAGGACATCATTGGGCCACTTCAGCGACAACCCGGCCGTTCTTCCGGTTACGGCGACACAGGCGTCGAACAGGGCCAGCGCGGCCACAAAGCTGCGCAATGCCGCCTGTTCCGGCGCGCCTTGCGGACGCATCAGCAACGTCGAGGCCAGATTGCCCATAGGATTAGCCCAGGCCCGTCCACGCCGTCCGCGGGCTGCTGTCTGATGATGTGCCATGATCCAGACAGGACCACGGGCATTGGGCGCGATCCGCGCCGCCTCGTTCAGGGTGCTATCGACTTCCTGCACCTCGTGCAGACCGTAGCCTTGGGGCCATTTACTCATATCAAAAAGGCTCGGTCACGTGACCGAGCCCCTCCTTTCGAATGTTCAAGACGTTCAGTTGACAAGCGTCGCCGCAGCAGCTGCTGCTGCGCCCTCGACACCGAACTGATAGAAGATGCCGACCAGCATCAACGCCGCAGATCCCATCAAAGCCACCCACAGAACGGGCGTCGATCGGGTCTCGATTGGCTCTTCGTTTTCAGCCCCGAAATACATGTAGAACACGATCCGCAGGTAGTAGAACGCACCAATGACGGACGCGATGGCCGAGACGATCACAAGGCCGGTCAACCCTGCGCTTACACCCGCTTGCCACACCCCAAACTTGGCAAAAAAGCCCAGCATCGGCGGCACACCGGCCAGCGAGAACATCAGGATCAAAACGGCAAGGGCCTTGCCCGGATCGCGCTTGGAATACTGGCGCAATGCGTCAATATCGGTTATCGGTTTTCCGTCACGTTCCATCATCAGGATGAAGGCAAAGTTTCCGATGTTCATGGTCACGTATATGGCCAGATACATCAGCATCGCTTTGATGCCCAACTCAGTACCTGCAGCAAGACCGATCAGCGCATAGCCCATATGGGCAATTGACGAGAATGCCATCAGACGTTTGATGTCGCGCTGGCCAATCGCGGCGACAGCACCCAGCAACATCGACAGCGCCGAAAGCAGAACGATCACCTGCTGCCAATCTTTCACAATGCCTCCGAACGCGTCATGCATCAGCCGGGCAAAAAGGGCCATGGCCGCCACTTTCGGTGCGGTCGCAAAAAAGGCTGTAATTGGCGTTGGAGAGCCTTCGTACACGTCCGGTGTCCACATGTGGAACGGAACGGCCGAGACCTTGAAGGCGAGTCCTGAGATCAGGAAGATCAGACCAAATAGCAGACCAATCGAAACGTCTCTGGCCTGAACGGTCGTGATGATGCCCGAAAAGAGCGTGGTTCCGGTAAAGCCATAAACCAGCGACGCACCATAAAGCAGCAAGCCCGAGCTGAGCGCACCCAGCACGAAATACTTCAGACCCGCTTCGGTCGACTTGGCGCTGTCACGACGCAGTGCAGCAATTACATAAAGCGATAGCGATTGCAGCTCGAGCCCCATATACAGCGACATCAGATCGCCCGCGCTGACCATCATCATCATGCCAACGGCGGCAAGTGCAACCAGCAGCGGATACTCAAAACGCAGCAGATCGCGGCGCGCCATGTATTCCTGGCTCATGACCAGTACGGCACCTGCCGAAAGCAGAATGGCAACTTTTGCAAAGCGGGCGAACCCATCATCGACGAACATACCGTTGAACGCCACATTGGTGCCTTCACCCTGGGTGGCAATCCAAATCGCCAAAAGGGCCATCAAACCGGCCGTGGTCCAGACCAGCAGAGGTGCCATGCCGTCTTTCGTCGTGTAGACAGCCCCCAGCAGCGCCGCCATCGCATAAAGCGCCAGAATGATTTCCGGCAGGATAATTGTCAGATCAGCCTGGATCATGTCTCCAAAGCTCCCTTAGTGCGAAGCGGCCGTCTGGTTCGCAGCCTCAGCTGCGGCCAGAGCCGTGTCATAGTTCGAAATCAGTGCGGCAGTGGATTGCCCGATCACATCCGTTACCAGCGACGGGTAGACGCCCAATAGGATGGTCATCACAATCAGTGGGGCAAAGATCAGACGTTCGCGTGAGCTCATGTCGGTCATTGCCTTCAGGCTTTCCTTGATCAGATCGCCAAAGACCACGCGACGGTACAGCCACAGCGCATAACCGGCCGAAAAGATCACACCGGTCGCGGCCACAGCCGTCACCCAAGTGTTGACCTGGAAGGCCCCCATCAGGGTCAGGAATTCACCGATGAAACCGGATGTGCCCGGCAAGCCGACATTGGCCATGGTGAAGAGCATGAAGACCAGCGCGTAGGCAGGCATCCGAATGACCAGACCGCCATAAGCCTCGATATCCCGAGTATGCATCCGGTCGTAGATCACGCCGACACACAGGAACAACGCGGCCGAGATAAACCCGTGGCTCAGCATCTGGAAGATCGCGCCGTCGATGCCCTGCTGGTTTGCCGCAAAGATGCCCATAGTCACAAAGCCCATATGCGCGACCGACGAGTAAGCGATCAGCTTTTTCATGTCCTCTTGCACCAGCGCCACCAGCGAAGTGTAGACAACCGCAATCGCAGACATCCAAAGCACCAGATCGGTCATCACCGCGGAACCCACAGGGAACATCGGCAGGCTGAATCGCAGGAAGCCATAGCCACCCATTTTCAACAGGATCGCCGCCAGAACGACCGACCCTGCAGTTGGGGCCTGAACGTGCGCGTCCGGCAACCAGGTGTGCACCGGCCACATCGGCATTTTCACCGCAAACGACGCAAAGAAGGCCAAGAACATCAAAGTCTGCATACCGCCGACAACATAGATGCCCAGCACGCTGAAGCTTTCGGACGAGAACTGATGGGTCATCAGTGCCTCAATATCCGTGGTGCCCGCATCCGCGTACATCGCCACCATCGCCACCAGCATCAGCACCGAGCCGAGGAAGGTGTAGAGGAAGAACTTGAAGCTGGCGTAGATGCGGTCCTTACCGCCCCAAATGCCGATGATCAGGAACATCGGGATCAGGCCCGCTTCGAAGAACAGGTAGAACAGCACCAGATCCAGCGCCATGAACACGCCTAGCATCAGGGTTTCCAGCAGCAGGAAAGCCACCATGTATTCCTTGACGCGGTCGGTCACATTCCAGCTGGCCAGAATGGTCAATGGCATGATGAAGGTGGTTAGCAGCACGAACAGCACGCTGATGCCATCAACGCCCATCTTGTACTTGAGACCCATCAGCCACTCACCCTCTTCCACCATTTGGAAGCCGGGGTTCGAGGGATCAAAGCCGGTGTAGATGCCAATCGATACCAGGAAGGTCACGGTCGTCGCCAACAGCGCGATCCACTTGGCATTGCGTTGGGCCGCAGCGTCATCCCCATGCAGGAACAGCGCCAGAATACCTGCTGCAATCGCCGGGATGAACGTAACGATAGAGAGGATATTGTCCATTAGTTGGCCCCTCCGCCGATAGACATCCAGGTCACAAGGGCTGCGATGCCCAGCACCATCCAGAAGGCATAGGTAAAGATGTACCCGGTCTGCGCCTTGCCTGCGAGGCGGGTAAAGAAGGGAACAACGCCCATTGCTACTCCGTTCAGGAAGCCATCAATTGTATTTCCATCGCCGCGTTTCCACAGGAAGCGACCAAGGGCGATGGTGGGTTTGACAAAGATCACGTTGTAGATCTCGTCAAAATACCACTTGTTCTTGAGGAACAGGTACAGAGGGCGCTGGTTGTCGGCCAACCGCGCGGGCAGCGTCGTGTTCACGATGTAGAACCAATAGGCCACGATAAAGCCCAGCACCATCGCGACAAAGGGCGAGACCTTAACCCATTTCGGAGCGGCGTGCGCATCGTCCAACACGTGGTTGTCCGGTGCCATATACAGCGCGCCCTCGCCCGGTTCGCCGACAAAGGCATAGTGGTGATCACCACCATGAGCAGCTTTGTCACCGTGGCCGTCGTCTGCATGGCCCTCATCCGCATGTGATTCAGCGCCATGACCATCATCCGCATGACCGTCATCCGAATGTGCGGCATCGTCATGCTCTTCGGCTTTGCCGTGATCGCCGGCCTCTGCGTGTTCTGACGCTTCAGCAACAGGGATGCCGTAGAACTTACCAACCTTGTCGGCGTGGCCAAAGAAGTTGCCGTACCAGATCATCCCGGCAAAAACCGCGCCCAGTGACAGAACGCCCAGCGGCACCAGCATGACCATCGGGCTTTCATGCGCGTGATCATGCGTATGTTTGTCGCCACGCGGCTCACCGTAGAAGGTCAGGAAGATCAAACGCCAGCTGTAGAACGAGGTGAACGCAGCCGCCACAACCAGCAACCAGAAGCCATAGCCCGAGCCGCCCGCATAAGCGCTCTCGATGATGGCGTCCTTGGACAGGAACCCGGCAAAGCCAAATGTGGTCAGCGGAATACCAACGCCGGTGATGGCCAGCGTGCCGATCATCATCGCCCAGAAGGTATAGGGGATTTTCTTACGCAGACCGCCGTATTCAGTCATCTCCTGCTCGTGATGCATCGCATGGATCACTGACCCGGCGCCAAGGAACAACAAAGCTTTGAAGAAGGCGTGTGTGAACAGGTGGAACATCGCCGCCGAGTACATGCCCACGCCTGCAGCCACGAACATGTATCCAAGCTGAGAACAGGTCGAATACGCAATCACGCGCTTGATGTCGGTTTGCACCAGACCCACGGTGGCCGCAAAGAACGCGGTGGACGCGCCCAGTACCGTGATGAAGCCGGTTGCGCCCGGAGCAAACTCCATCAGCGGCGACATGCGGCAGACCAGGAAGACACCCGCCGTCACCATGGTCGCGGCGTGGATCAGGGCAGACACAGGAGTCGGGCCTTCCATCGCGTCCGGCAACCAGGTGTGCAGGATCAACTGAGCCGATTTACCCATGGCGCCGATGAACAGCAGCACACAGATGACTTCAATCGCAGTCCACTCACCCCACAGGAAGTGCAGCTTTTCTTCGGCCAGCGCAGGGGCGGATGCAAAGATGTCCGAGAAATTGATGCTGTCGGTCAGGAAGAAGATTGCGAAGATCCCAAGCGCAAAGCCGAAGTCACCCACCCGGTTCACGATGAACGCTTTCATCGCCGCCGCATTGGCCGAAGATTTGCGATAGTAGAAGCCGATCAACAGGTACGAAGCGACGCCTACGCCTTCCCAGCCAAAGAACATCTGCACCAGATTGTCCGCTGTCACCAGCATCAGCATGGCGAAGGTGAAGAAGGACAGATAGGCAAAGAAACGCGGTTTATAGCTTTCGCCCTCACGCCACTGCGGATCATGATCCATGTACCCGAAGGAATAGAGATGCACGAGCGCCGAAACGGTCGTCACCACGATCAGCATGATCGCAGTCAGACGGTCCAGTCGAATAGCCCAGCTTGTCGACAGCGAGCCGCTTTCGATCCAGCGCATGATCTCGATCTGCTGGGTCACCCCATCAAATGTGAAGAAAACGATCCACGACAGCAGACAGGCCAGAAACAGCAGACCCGTGGACGTCCACATGGCGGCTTTCTCGCCAATGAACTTCCAGCCAAAGCCGCAGATCAGCGCGCCCACGAGCGGGGCAAAGAGGATGGTGGTTTCCATAGTTCTCTTAGCCCTTCATCATATTGACGTCTTCAACCGCGATGGTGCCACGGTTGCGGAAGAAGCAGACCAGAATGGCCAGACCAATCGCCGCCTCGGCTGCCGCAACGGTCAGCACGAACAGCGTAAACACCTGCCCAACCAGATCGCCGAGGAAACTGGAAAACGCCACGAGGTTGATATTCACCGCCAACAGCATCAGTTCGATGCTCATCAGCAGGATGATGACGTTCTTGCGGTTCAGGAAGAGACCGAAGATGCCGATGACGAACAGCGTCGCCGCGACCGTAAGATAGTGTTCAAGTCCGATCATCGTCTCAAAGTCCCTGCCCCGGTTTCACGTCCTTCAACTCCATCGCCTTGGCCGGGTCGCGCATCATCTGGCCGACGATGTCCTGACGCTTGATGTCCTGACGGTGGCGCAGGGTCAGCACGATAGCACCGATCATCGCCACCAGCAGGATCAGGCCCGCCAGTTGGAACAGAAGGAAGTATTGATCGTAAAGGATGACGCCGAGCGCCTCGGTGTTATGGCGGTCTGCTGGAACCGGCTGGGCCAGATTGGCCGCAGCACCCTGCGCGCTGTCCCATGCGCCAAAGGCCATGACGAACTGCATCAGGATGACCAGACCGATCAGCAAGGCCAGCGGCATATAGCGCGCCATCTCGGCCTTGAGCTCGGCAAAGTCAACGTCCAGCATCATCACCACGAACAGGAAAAGAACCGCAACCGCGCCAACATAGACGATGATCAGCAGCATAGCCACGAACTCGGCCCCCAGCAGCACGAACAGCCCCGCCGCCGACAGGAAGGACAGGATCAGCCACAGCACCGAGTGCACCGGCTGGCGGCTGATCACCGTGAACAGTCCGCCGGTGATGGCGCTGATGGCAAACAGATAGAAGGCAAAGACGGTCATTGATCCTCATCCTCGTTGTCGCCCATGGCCTCTTGCGCCAGATCCAGCGCACGGGTCATGGCCGGGATGCCGGCAAAGACCGACATCTGACCGATCGTTTCCACGATCTCTTGTTTCTTGGCACCCGCTTCCAGCGCGTGGCGCACAGTTTGGCGCACGGCACTATCCGCTTGCGCGCCCTGACAGGTCAGCCCGGCCAGCGTCAGCAGCAGGCGGGTTTTGGCATCCAGCCCGTCTTTATTGACGGTGTTACCGAACATCATCTCCATGACCTCTTTGGGCATGGTCGGCCACAGCGCCTCGAACCCCTTGGGCGAGAAATTCTCCATCGCCGGGTTCATCGCCTTGGCCATGTCCTGAGCCTGCTTCATCATCAGCTCGAACGGATTTTTCGGGCTGTCACTCATCGGTACGGTGCGTCCAGTTCCAAGTTGCGGGCGATCTCGGCTTCCCAGCGTTCGCCGTTATCCAGCAGTTTTTCCTTGTCGTAGAACAGCTCTTCACGGGTCTCGGTGGCGAATTCGAAATTCGGGCCTTCGACGATGGCATCGACCGGGCAGGCCTCTTGGCAGAAACCGCAATAGATGCACTTGGTCATGTCGATGTCATAGCGCGTGGTGCGGCGGCTGCCGTCCTCGCGCGGTTCGGCGTCGATGGTGATGGCCTGCGCCGGACAAACCGCTTCGCACAGTTTGCAAGCGATACAGCGTTCTTCACCGTTGGGATAACGGCGCAGGGCGTGTTCGCCACGGAAGCGCGGGCTGAGAGGGCCCTTTTCGTGTGGATAGTTCACGGTGGCTTTCGGGGCAAAAAAGTACTTCAGCCCCAATTTCATACCGACCCAGAAGTCCTGAAGCAGGAAATACTTGGCAGCGCGGGTGTAATCGATTTGCGTCATATCAGCCTCCCACGCTCCAACGGGCAAACGCGCCCCAGAACCAGTCGAATTTTGCAGCAAAAGCCACGAAGACCACCCAAGCCAGCGAGAACGGCAGGAACACTTTCCAGCCCAAGCGCATCAGCTGGTCATACCGGTATCGAGGCGTGATCGCCTTCACCATCGCGAAGATGAAGAAGAAGAACGCCATCTTGGCGACCATCCACAGCACGCCATCCGGCAGTCCCGGGATCGGCGACAGCCAGCCGCCAAAGAACAGCAGCGTGGTCAGGGCGCACATCAGGAAGATGGCGATATATTCGCCCGCCATGAACAGCAGGAATGGCGTGGCCGAGTATTCGACCTGATAACCGGCCACCAGTTCCGATTCCGCCTCGGGCAGGTCGAACGGCGGGCGGTTAGTTTCTGCCAATGCCGAGATGAAGAACAGGAACACCATCGGGAAGTGCGGCAGCCAATACCAGCTGAAGAACCCAAACGAGCCGTCCTGCGCACGCACGATGTCGCCAAAGTTCATCGACCCGGTCGAGATGATCACACCGATGATAATCAGACCGATGGAGACTTCGTAAGAAATCATCTGCGCGGCAGAGCGCAGCGAGCCAAGGAACGGGTACTTTGAGTTCGACGCCCAACCACCCATAATCACGCCATAAACTTCCAAAGAAGACACAGCGAAAACATAGAGAATGGCAACGTTGATATCCGACAGCACCCAGCCATCGTTGAACGGAATTACAGCCCAGGCGATCATCGCCAGAACAAAGCTGGTCAGCGGCGCAAGGATAAAGACGGTCCGGTCTGCCCCAGCAGGGATGACGACCTCTTTCACCACGTATTTCAGCGCGTCGGCCACCGATTGCAGCAGGCCGTAAGCGCCTACAACGTTCGGACCTCGGCGCATCTGGACAGCGGCCCAGATCTTGCGGTCGCCGTAAACAAGGAACAAAAGCGAGATCATCACGAACGCTACAACGGCAAGCACTTGCGCTAGAATGATGATGGCTATTCCGCCTGGGGTGTTAAAGAATTCAGCCATTGGTCCTCACACCGTGGGTATTCCGTTTTCCGCCCGCGATGCAAAGGCCAGATGCCTGCGCAAAGAGCGACTGGGTCGGCGCGTTGGTGTAAACAGCATCTGCTGCTTCTGCGCTACCCTTAATCTTAAGTTTCACACACAAATCCAGCGCGGCGAACTGCCACCCGGCAGCCGCTTTTGCAAGCGATATGAAACGGTTCTGGTTCATTCCGCCGCGATCTTTTCGGCCTGACGCGCCTGGGCCTGTGCCGAAAGCTCGGCCATAAGTTGAGACGCACGGGCAATCGGGTTGGTCAGGTAGAAATCCTTGACCGCGTTGCGGAACGTGGCCTGACCCAGCGGCGCTGTGTCGAGCGGCTGGACTTCGTTTTCGATGACCTCATCGATCTGCGCCAGATGTGGCACGGCCTCGATCAGCAGGGTCCGCAATTGCGCCAGCGTGTCGAAGGGTAGTGTTGCACCCAGCTCGGCCGAAAGCGCACGCAGAATCGCCCAGTTTTCTTTGGCGCCGCCCGGTGCAAAACCAGCGCGCATGGCCAGTTGCGGGCGACCTTCGGTGTTCACGAACAGACCGTTTTCCTCGGTATAAGCCGCGCCCGGCAGGATCACGTCGGCGCGGTGCGCACCCCGGTCCCCATGGCTGCCTTGATATATGACAAACGCACCTTCACCGATCTCGACCTCATCCGCGCCGAGGTTATAGATTACGTCCGCTGCGCTGATTGGATCCATGCCACCTTCGTTGGTTGCATCTACATCCATCGCGCCCACGCGTGAGGCCGCCGTATGCAGTACGATCAACCCGCTTTCTGTATTGGTTGCAATGATTTGCGCCGCCGCCAGAACGGCCTCGCCATCTGCCTCTTGCAACGCGCCTTGCCCTACGATGACCAGCGAAGGCTTACCTTTGATGGCCTCATTGCCCCCCATGTCGACGACCTTCTGCAAGGCCGCACGATCATCGCCCATGTGATGATAGTCATAGGTCAGATCGACCGCCGGACCGACCAGAGCCACCTCGGCCCCGTGCGTCCAGGCTTTGCGGATTCGCGCGTTCAGAACAGGGGCTTCATCACGCGGGTTGGTACCGATCAACAGAATACGTTCCGCCGTATCGATATCTTCGATTGCAGCAGTTCCGGCATAGGCACCCCGATTGCCCGCAGGCAACTTGGCCCCATCGGTGCGGCATTCGACAACACCGCCCTGCCCTTCGATCATCTGCTTCAGGGCAAAGGTTGCTTCGACCGAGGTCAGATCACCTACGATCCCCGCAAGCTTTTCAGCCCCTTTCAGTGCCTCAGCAGCTTTGGTCAGCGCCTCGGGCCATGTAGCCGGGCGCAACTTGCCGTTCTCTCGGATATACGGCCGATCCAATCGCTGGCGGCGCAAGCCATCCCAGACGAAGCGGGTCTTGTCGCTGATCCACTCTTCATTCACGCCATCATGGTTGCGTGGCAAAAAGCGCATCACTTCGCGCCCTTTAGTATCTACGCGGATGTTCGATCCAAGGGCATCCATAACGTCGATGCTTTCTGTCTTGGTCAACTCCCATGGGCGGGCAGTAAAGGCGTAAGGTTTCGACGTCAGCGCCCCGACCGGGCACAGATCGATGATATTGCCCTGCAGGTTCGAATCCAGAGTCTGATTCAAGTACGAGGTGATCTCGGCATCCTCACCCCGCCCGGTCTGACCCATCTGAGCGATCCCAGCGACCTCGGTCGTGAAACGCACGCAGCGGGTGCAGCTGATGCAACGGGTCATCGCCGTGCCAACCAGCGGACCAAGATCCAGATCATCGACCGCGCGCTTCGCCTCTTTGAAGCGTGAACCCGAGACACCATAAGCCATCGCCTGATCCTGCAGGTCGCACTCACCGCCCTGGTCGCAAATCGGGCAATCCAGCGGGTGGTTGATCAGCAGGAACTCCATCACCCCTTCGCGGGCCTTTTTGACCATAGGCGAGTTGGTCTTGACCACAGGCGGCTGCCCTTCTGGCCCGGGACGCAGGTCCCGAACCTGCATCGCGCACGAGGCCGCAGGCTTCGGTGGGCCGCCAACAACCTCGACCAGACACATCCGGCAGTTCCCGGCGATCGACAAACGTTCGTGGTAACAGAAGCGCGGCACTTCTACCCCGGCTTGCTCACAAGCCTGGATCAGGGTCATCGCGCCTTCGACTTCGATTTCCTGCCCGTCGATATTGATCTTGCGGAGGTCAGACATGGTCTAGTTCGCCCTCAAATAAACGCCAATTGCGCTGTTTCTTTGGATTTCCTTCTGCCCCAGGGTGCAGAATGTGGTGGGGTTTTCATACGTCACGCCGTTTGAGGCCAGATACGCCTCGCCCTTGGCGCGCATCCGGTCTTTTTCCGCATCCGATTCCACGTAAGACCGGATTTCCGTATCCGAATACCCCAATTCGTTTGCCTTGGACCGCAGCCCCCACATCACGCTGATCGCCTTCAGTCGCCGCCCGCTGATCGAAGGGCAGAATTCCGAAATCTCGTTTGCGATGGCGATGTAGTAGAGTTCGTTGTCGATCTCTTTGACTTCCCTCAAGGGCGGCTTTGCATCTGCTGCGGCAGGGAAAGCCATCAAAGCGGCCAGAGCGACTGTTTTTGCAAATGACATGGGTTTTCCTTTCGTCTTGGACTGTCCAAGACGAAGGAATGTGCGTCTGCTAGGCAATAACGCCATGCGCGACACGTCACGATATGCAAAAACACCGGTCATCATGGCCGTTGGCAAGTTCCTGCAAATGTGAGTTGGTCGTCGGCAATGGTAAGCTGCTGCGGTTCTGTGTCTGGCCCCACTTTCCAATTGATCCGCGACGACCCGAAATTCTGGACGCAGAACTTTGTGCCCTCGTGCCGTCCAGCTTCGCGCGCACCGTCCAATGACGCCGATACACCTTTGACGACAACAGTAAACTCAGCAGGTGAGTTCTTTTTGTCGACCGCTTTGGCTTTGGTCCGAAACGCCTTGCCATCGAACAGAATACGGTCCTCTGACGGTCTGATCAGACCACAGGCAGACACACTTGCCAAAGCCAGCACAACAACAAGAGTTTTAGGGGCCTTCATACATTCCCTCATTGTTTTTTGTTCCGCCATGTCGCCATCAAAACGCCGCCACCAATGCCATAAGCCCGATCACAAACATGCAGGCCCAGCCCAGCACATACAGCACGGAGCGCAGACCGCTGTTCGGCTTGCCGATCCCTCTGAGATGCACCACCAGCATAAGTAGCCGTGCAACCAATGCGACCGACGCCAGAAGGTTGACCCAGAATGGGCTGACCCCCAGCAAAATTGCCGCCACAACAACGGTTAGAAACGCCGGGAGCGTTTCGGTCCCGTTCAGATAGGCCCGGTTCAGACGATAGGCTTGATCGCCATAATCCTGCTCGGGCGTGGCACCGGGTGCCAAGCCCTTGCCCTGCTTGGCCAACGCGGAAAACGGGGCCAGAAACAAAACGACCAATGTGAAGAACACAACGGATGCTATGGCGTGTGAATATTCAGCAAAGGCTTCCATTCGGTTTACTCCGCTGCCATCGCACCCATGCGGCCCGATTTCTGGGCCTTGATGCGGTCCTCGATCTCTTCCCGGAAGTTGCGGATCAGGCCCTGGATCGGCCAGGCGGCCGCGTCACCCAAGGCACAGATGGTATGGCCTTCGACCTGTTTGGTCACATCAAACAGCATGTCGATCTCTTCCAATTCGGCCTCGCCGCGCACCAGACGATCCATAACGCGCATCATCCAGCCGGTGCCTTCCCGGCATGGCGTACACTGGCCGCAGCTTTCGTGCTTGTAGAATTTCGACAGCCGCCAGATCGCCTTGATGATGTCCGTCGACTTGTCCATCACGATCACCGCAGCCGTACCAAGGCCCGAGCCCAGATCATTGCGCAAGTAGTCAAAATCCATGATCGCGTCGCGCATGTTTTCACCGCGCACGCACGGAACAGACGAGCCACCCGGGATAACCGCCAACAGGTTGTCCCACCCACCGCGAATGCCGCCGCAATGGGTTTCGATCAGGTCCTCGAAGGAAATCGACATCGCCTCTTCCACGACGCAAGGGTTGTTCACATGGCCCGAGATCGCAAACAGCTTTGTGCCCGCGTTGTTCTGACGGCCAAAGCCTGCGAACCAGTCCGCACCCCGGCGCAGGATGGTCGGCACGACGGCGATTGATTCCACGTTGTTCACCGTGGTCGGGCAGCCATAGAGGCCAGCCCCTGCCGGGAACGGAGGTTTCATCCGCGGCATGCCCTTTTTGCCCTCAAGGCTTTCGATCAGCGCGGTTTCCTCACCGCAGATATAGGCGCCCGCACCGTGATGCAGGAACAGATCGAAATCCCAGCCTGAACCCGCCGCGTTTTTACCCAGCAGACCGGCGTCATAAGCCTCATCAATCGCGGCCTGTAGCGCCTCGCGCTCGCGGATGTATTCGCCGCGCAGGTAGATGTAGCAGGTATGCGCGTTCATAGCGAAAGACGCGATCAGACAGCCTTCGATCAGCGTATGCGGGTCATGGCGCATGATTTCGCGGTCTTTGCAGGTGCCGGGCTCGGATTCATCCGCGTTCACCACCAGATAAGCCGGACGACCGTCGCTTTCCTTGGGCATGAACGACCATTTCAGGCCCGTCGGAAAGCCCGCACCGCCGCGACCGCGCAAACCCGAGTCTTTCATCGTCTGGATGATCCAGTCGCGGCCCTTTTCGATCAGGCCAGCAGTGCCGTCCCAATGCCCGCGGGCCTGCGCGCCCTTCAGCGTGCGCTCATGCATCCCGTAGATGTTGGTAAAGATCCGGTCCTGATCCTTCAGCATCGCGTGTTACCTTCAGCTGTCCTGACGCATGCGCCAGAGTTGAAAAATGTTGATGCCCGCATAGATGAAACCCGCCAAAGCAGCGAGATCAAACAGCAGAGCGTGCCGGGTGGTCAAACCCAGCGCGGGGCCGATGAACAGGTTCATGGCAAGCCAGATCAGCATGGTCACGGCGATGACCACCCCGATGTGTCGACCCTTGCGGGCTATGGCCTGTTCCTTATCTTTGTCCATCTTTCCCTGATGCCCCGGGTGGGCATCCGCTTAGTCTTCGTAGGTGCCGTCTTCCTTGGCACGTTTGGCGAATTCGGTTTCCTCACCCGCCCCAAGCTTAGCCGCCTGTTCGATCCAACCGTCGCGTTCGATCCGGCCCTTGAACTTCAGGCGTGCATCAACCCAGGCCACATGTTCGGGTGTCCAGGATGCGATCTGGTCGTAGTGATAGAAACCCAGCTCATTCAGCGTTTCTTCCAGCTTGGGACCAACGCCTTTCAGCAGCTTGAGGTCGTCCGGCAATCCGCCTCGGGCCTCGTTCAGCGTTCTGGGCGCGTCTTCTTTGACAGCTTCCGGCTCGGCCTTGGCTTTTGCTTCTTCCGCTTGCTTCACCGCCGGTTTCGCGGGTTCTGGTGCTTTGGGAGGCTTCGCCGCAGCCGAGGCCCCAGCCTGCTTGCCATCCTTGCCCAACCACGGCGTCAGGATCGGCACTTCGGTTCCGTCGATGCGCTTGACCGTGTCGCCCAGATCCGTCGCCAGCTCAACGCTTGCGTTGTGTTCCGGCTTTCCAGCTTCATATTCCGACAAGCTGCTCAGCCCCTTCAACGGCTCAGCCGCATAGCGCCCATTCTGCGGTCCAGGCGTCGGCACCTTGCCAGCGACCAGATCGTCGATGATCCTGCCAAAACTCTCAGCCGTCAGGTCTTCGTAGTAATCCTTACCAATCTGCGCCATCGGAGCGTTGGTGCAGGAGCCGAGGCATTCGACCTCTTCCCAACTCAACTTGCCATCGGCAGACAGCTCATGCGGCTTGGCTGCGATCTTTTCCTTGCACACCGCAATCAGATCCTCGGCCCCGCATATCATGCAGGAGGTCGTGCCGCAGACCTGAATATGTGCAACAGACCCAACCGGTTGCAGTTGGAACATGAAATAGAACGAAGCGACCTCGAGCACGCGGATATAGGCCATGCCCAGCATGTCGGCAACAGATTCAATCGCCGGACGGCTTAGCCAGCCCTCCTGCTCTTGCGCGCGCCAAAGCAGCGGGATGACCGCGCTGGCCTGACGGCCTTCGGGGTATTTGGTGATCTGAGCTTCGGCCCATTGCTGGTTGGCAGCGGTAAAAGCGAAGCTTTCGGGTTGATCTGAATGGAGGCGACGGAGCATCTCGGCTATCTCATGTTCTCTCTGTAACTTCGCTATGCACTAATTCGGTACCGAAGAGCTTGAATTGGGTGACCAAAAACCCTCAGCATTTTTGCTAGCTAGATTCATTCTCTCAAAGTCGCTTATCGCCAGCAAAAAGTCCGCTTTGGACAACCCCGCCTCCACGCCGACTTCGTCGAACAATCGGGCACTGTCATATCTGCCTGGAAAGTCAACTATTTTCGCAAACGCTGCGCGCAAAGCCTGGTTTCCCTTGACTTGATCTGCGGTCAACTGCGCGGCTGGATTGTATGGTAGCAATTTGAGTCCATAGATATCCTTTAGGAATTGGACCAGAATACCATCTCGGACCAGTTCCAAGACCAGCAAACGCACAGTCTGTTCTTTCAAGTCATCTTTCTCAATATCGAATTCAACATCAAATGCTGATGCTTTAAGCTTTTCGGTGAGTTGACCTATCGAAAGTAAATTATCCGATTGAGTCATAATCTCTTGGAGTTTTGCCTTGCGCCAACTGCTTACCGTCTGCTGACGCCGTTCCGCATCTAATTTCTGGGATTGTTCAACCCTTTGCAGGTAGAACTTATAGAACCCAAAAAGTGCCGCTACGATACCGAGAACAGTTGAGATTAACCTGATTTCTTCGGCATTATTTGTAAGCCAATCCATTAGCGATCAATCTCCCCAAACACTACATCCATGGTGCCGATGATGGCGGCGACGTCAGCTAATTGGTGACCTCCGGCAACGTGGTCCATGGCTTGCAGGTGCAGGAAGCCCGGCGCGCGCAGCTTGGCCCTGTAAGGCTTATTGGTGCCGTCGGCGACCAGATAGACGCCGAATTCGCCCTTGGGGGCCTCGACCGCGGCATAGACCTCGCCTGCGGGGACATGGAAGCCTTCGGTATACAGTTTGAAGTGATGGATCAGGCTCTCCATCGAGGTCTTCATGTCTGACCGTTTCGGCGGGGTGATCTTGCCACGGGCCAGAACGTCACCCGGGCATTCACGGATCTTGGCTATGGCCTGTCGAATGATCAGCAGCGACTGGCGCATCTCTTCCATGCGGCAGAGATAACGGTCATAGCAGTCGCCATTTTTACCGACTGGGATCTGGAATTCGAATTCGTCATAGCATTCGTAGGGCTGCGCACGGCGCAAGTCCCAAGCCAGACCGGACCCACGGACCATCACGCCCGAGAAGCCGTATTTCTGGATGTCATCCTCGGTCACAACGCCAATATCAGCGTTGCGCTGTTTGAAGATGCGGTTTTCGGTCAGCAATCCGTCAATGTCGTCCAGAACGGCGGGGAACTCGTGGCTCCACGCCTCGATATCGTCCAGCAGTTCCGGCGGCAGGTCCTGATGGACACCGCCAGGGCGGAAATAGGCGGCGTGCAGGCGGGCTCCACAGGCGCGCTCATAGAACACCATCAGCTTTTCGCGCTCTTCAAAGCCCCAGAGCGGCGGGGTCAGAGCACCTACATCCATTGCCTGCGTGGTCACATTCAGCAGGTGATTCAGGATGCGCCCGATTTCGGAATACAAAACCCGGATCAGCGAACCCCGACGCGGTACTTCGACACCGGTCAGCTTTTCGATGGCCAAACACCAGGCATGTTCCTGGTTCATCGGCGCCACATAATCCAGACGGTCGAAATACGGCAGGTTCTGCAGATATGTCCGACTTTCCATCAGCTTTTCGGTGCCACGGTGCAGCAGGCCGATATGCGGATCGCATCGCTCGACGATCTCGCCGTCGAGCTCGAGAACCAGACGCAGAACCCCGTGCGCCGCAGGGTGTTGCGGGCCGAAGTTGATGTTGAAGTTGCGGATCTTCTGTTCTCCGCTCAGCGCGTCCGTGCTGCCATCATCGTATCTTGAGCCGTCCATCAACGCCCTCGTTTCTTCTTTTTCGCCTCAGCCCGCACCCGGACCTTTTCGGCTTCGGCCGCTTTGGCAGCGGCCCCTGCAAGCAAGACGCCCAAAGCGCCCAAAACGATCAGTTCACCTATCATGTCAACGCCGCTCCATCTCTTGCAATTTCATGGCCATCATCCAAAGGAGGACAATCACGACCGGAGAGATGATGCACGCAAACGCCCAGTTCTTGTTGATCCCGAAATGCGGCAGCAGCTTGATCATCGGTACAACCGTTGCAACCACCAAAACAATCCAGATCAGGAACTCGAACATGATTAGGTCTCCTGTTTCTCATCCCCTGGCAGAATGTAGTTGGCACCTTCCCATGGGGACATGAAATCGAATTGTCGGTATTCCTGCACCAGACTGACGGGTTCGTAGACCACGCGTTTTTGCGCCTCGTCATAGCGAACCTCGGTATATCCGGTGGTCGGAAAGTCCTTTCGCAGCGGATAGCCGCGGAAACCATAGTCTGTCAGGATACGCCGCAGATCCGGGTGACCCGAGAACAGGATGCCAAACATGTCGAACACCTCACGCTCGAACCAATTGGCCGAGGGGTGAACATCGACGATCGAGGGCACCATGTCCTCCTCGCGGATCGAAACCCGCAGGCGGATGCGTTGATTCTGGTACATCGACAGGAAGTGATAGACCACATCGAACCGCTTGGCGCGTTCGGGATAATCGACACCGGTGATGTCCACCAGGGTTGAAAACTGGCAAGACCGGTCGCTTTTCAGAAATTCGATAAATTCAACCAGGTTTGACGGCGCCACATCGACATTCAGCTCTCCATGGGTGACATCCCAGGACAAGACGCAATCGGCCCGCTTCAGCTCCAGCTGTGCGCCGAGTTCTTTGAGTGCTTCGCTCATCAACTCTCTCCTCAGCGGACGATGGTGCCGGTACGGCGGATTTTGCGTTGCAGTTGCATCAGACCATACAGCAACGCCTCAGCGGTCGGAGGGCAACCCGGCACGTAAATGTCCACAGGCACAACCCGGTCACAGCCACGTACGACCGAGTAAGAGTAGTGATAATAGCCACCGCCATTGGCGCAGGATCCCATCGAGATCACATAACGCGGCTCGGGCATCTGGTCGTAAACTTTACGAAGCGCCGGGGCCATCTTGTTGGTCAGCGTGCCTGCCACGATCATCACGTCTGACTGGCGTGGGGACGCACGCGGCGCGATACCAAACCGTTCCGCATCATAACGGGGCATCGAGGTATGCATCATTTCAACCGCGCAGCAGGCCAGACCAAAGGTCATCCAATGCAGCGACCCGGTGCGCGCCCAGTTGATGATGTCCTCGGTCGAGGTCAGCAAGAAGCCCTTATCCTGCAGCTCAGCGTTCAGGGCCTGGGTGGCGACTTCTTTGTCGACGCCAGCAATGTTTGCACCCGTCATCACTCCCATTCCAAGGCCCCCTTCTTCCACTCATAGGCAAAGCCGATGGTCAGAACACCAAGGAACACCATCATCGACCAAAATCCGACATCGCTGATGTCCTTGAAGCCGACGGCCCAAGGGAACAGGAAGGCGATTTCAAGATCGAAGATGATGAAAAGAATCGACACCAGATAGAACCGGACATCGAATTTCATCCGCGCATCGTCGAAGGCATTGAAACCACATTCATATGCGCTGACCTTTTCGGGGTCTGGATTGCGGACGGCCAGAACCACAGCAGCCAGAATCAGGACGATCCCAAGGCCAACGGCAACGGCCAGAAACACCAGAATCGGGAGGTACTCCCGCAGCAGGTCTTCCACGAATAGCTCCTTTCCTGCGCATATCCCAAAAGGGTGCGCCGTCAATTGGCGTGTTGACTGGACATTCTCTATCCCTGCGGGGTCAGGTGGTCAACCGAACACAGTGCCCCACGACATCAAACATGCGCTTGACAGCGCGGCATAGAATCGCAGCGGGGTTTCTTGCCAAGGCCAAGCGGTTCTTTGTTAAACCTACTTATTCCATGCAGGTTTTCGTTTTTCGAAGAACGCCGCAATTCCTTCACGCGCCTCTTCCGTTTCCCAGCGTTCAACCAGTTCCCCAATGGTCTGGTCTATCACAGCGTCATCAATGTGCGGGCCCAGAGTTCTGATCAGCTCTTTGGCCGAGGCAACCGCGCCGGGCGCGCATGACAGATAGGGTCGAATTTCATCCTCTATTGCATCCGCAAGCTGGTCTACGGACACCGTCTTTGCCAGCAAGCCCAGCTCAACAGCCTCTGCAGCATCGAACAATCGGGCCGACATAAACACTCTGCGCGCACGCGCTTCGCCCATACGGGCGATGACGTAAGGCCCGATGGTGGCAGGGATCAGGCCCAGCCGGGTTTCAGTCAGACCCATCTTGAGGCTGTCCACCCCTATTGCGATGTCGCAGACAGCAGCCATCCCAACACCGCCGCCAAAGGCGTTACCCTGCAGTGCGCCGATCAAAGGCTTGGGTAGTGTGTTCAAAGCTTGCAGCATCTCAGCCAGCTTGCGGGCCTCGGTGAAACGGGTCGCTTTATCCGCCGCCATCTGATCCTGCATCCAACCCAGATCGCCACCTGCGCAAAAGCTCTTTCCGGCTGCGGCCAGAACAACGACCCGGACAGTATCGTCCTGCCCCAATTGCTCTGCGGCTTGGGTCAGCTCGGTGATCATCTGACCCGACAAAGCGTTGTGCTTTTCTGCCCGACTCAGGGTCAGAGTGGCTATCCCTCGTGAATCGGTCGAGATCGCGAGTGTTTCAAACATTTCAGCCCCTTAGTGCCTTTGCCATCCGCGCGGCTTCTTCAATCACATCGAGGTCCAGCCCCGTTTCATATCCTAGTCGTTGCAAATGCTCGGCGACGGCTTCGGTGGCTACATTGCCTTCGGCCCCCGGCGCATAGGGGCAACCGCCCAACCCACCGACGGCTGCGTCGAACACACGCACGCCCAGCGCCAGCGCCGCATCGATATTGTCAATTGCGCGTCCATTGGTGTCGTGGAAATGCCCCGCCAGCCGCGTCACGGGAACCCTTTCGCGCACCGCCAAAAGCATATGTGCGACCTTGTCTGGCGTTCCCTGCCCGATCGTATCACCTAACGAGACCTCGTAGCAGCCCAGCGCAAACAACCGGTCTGCAACCTCGGCCACTTTCTCGGGCGGGGTTGGGCCGTCATACGGGCAATCGGTCACACATGAGACATAACCGCGTACCGGCAGGTCGATATGGCGCGCTGCTTCCAGAATCGGAACGAACCGCTCAATCGATTCCGCGATTGACGCGTTGACATTGGCCTTGGAAAACCCCTCGGACGCCGAGGCAAACACGGCAATCTCGTCTGCCTTGGCCGCCAGCGCATCCTCATACCCACGCATATTGGGCGTTAGCGCCGCGTAGCGGACACCATCCGCGCGGTTGATCCCGGCCAGAACTTGTGCTGTCCCGGCCATCTGCGGCACCCATTTTGGTGACACAAAACTTGCGACTTCAATCCGACGGAACCCGGCACGGCTGAGGCAGTCGATCAGTGCCACTTTGTCGGCAACAGGTATCTCACGCTTTTCGTTCTGCAGCCCATCGCGCGGCCCAACTTCATAAATCTCGACCTGATCACCCATGTCTGTGCCCCTTCTGGCTGCTTTTTGTTTTCAAAACGGATGATCTGACCGTGCCACGTGTAGCGACGCGGGTACAGATCACTCTTCCTCCAACCGCACCAAGGCTGCTCCGGCTTCGACCTGAGCACCATCTTCGACCAGCACCTCGGCCACAACGCCATCACGCGCCGCCAGCAGGGAATGCTCCATCTTCATCGCCTCAAGAATGGCCAAGCGATCACCCTCTTGCACGGCCTGACCCGCTGTCGCAAAGACCGCTTTGACCAGACCTGGCATCGGCGCCTCGATCACATTGGTATCGCCCGTAGCACTGGCATCCCGATCAAGTGGGTCGATCAGATCAAAGCTGCGGCCATAATCCGTAAACACGGTCAGGGTCGACCCACTTACAGAAACGTCTGGCATCGGCGCACCGTTCAGTGTCCAGCGATCCGAGGTCCGCTCGGCCAAGACGCGATCCTCTCCCATTTGCCAAATCTGACGATCCGGTCCGTCGACTTGCACATCCAGATCCAGGGTTTCGCCCTCAGCGGAGAGTTGCACGGCGCGATGCAACGGAGCCCAAAGAGAGAACCCGGTTTCAGGCGCGACATTCACCAGCTCCAAAGCTGTCATCGCAGCAGCAACAACTGCCTCGACCGAAGGTTCTGGCTCCTGAACCAATGTCTCAAGGTCCTGCCCGATCAAACCCGTATCCACATCGCCCGAGGCAAACCCCGTATGACGGGTCAACGCCCCCAGGAAAGCCAGGTTTGTTACGGTGCCCGCCACTTTGGTTGTTTGTAAAACCCGGTGCAACGTCTCAAGTGCGACAGAGCGGGTCGGCCCGTGCACAACCACTTTGGCAATCATCGGGTCATACCATGGGCTGATCGTATCCCCTGCCCGCACGCCACTGTCGGCGCGGCAATTGGCAGGGAAATCCAGATGCGTCAGCGTACCCGTCGCAGGCAGGAACCCTTTCGGAACATCTTCCGCATAAAGCCGTGCCTCAAACGCATGGCCCTGGATCGACAGGTCTTCCTGCTGCTTCGGCAAGCTTTCACCCGCCGCGACGCGCAATTGCCATTCGACAAGATCAACACCCGTAATCGCTTCGGTCACAGGGTGTTCCACCTGCAAGCGTGTGTTCATCTCCATGAACCAGAACCTGTCTGGGCGCAGCCCGTCCGAGGCGTCCACAATGAACTCAACCGTGCCCGCGCCTTTGTAGCCAATCGCCTCGGCGGCACGAACGCCCGCCTGCCCCATAGCCGCGCGCATCTCAGGCGTCATGCCGGGGGCCGGAGCCTCTTCGATCACCTTCTGATGTCGCCGCTGCAACGAGCAATCGCGTTCGAACAAATGCACCGCATGGGTGCCATCGCCAAAAACCTGCACCTCAATATGGCGCGGCTTGGCGACGAACTTCTCGACCAGCACCGCATCATTGCCGAAAGCGGTCTTGGCCTCACCGCGGGCACTGTCCAGCGCTGCGGCAAAATCCTCGGGCCGTTCGACAAGCCGCATGCCCTTGCCGCCACCGCCTGCCACGGCCTTGATAAGAACCGGATAGCCTATGGTATCCGCTGCGCCCGCCAGATGCTCGGCATCCTGATTGTCACCGTGATAGCCTGGGACCACCGGAACACCGGCCTGCTCCATCAGAACCTTAGCGGCATCTTTCAGGCCCATCTTGCGGATCGCATCCGCTGACGGGCCAATGAAAACCAACCCCGCAGCCTCAACCGCATCCACGAAATCAGGGTTTTCGGACAGAAACCCATAGCCGGGATGGATCGCCTGCGCGCCCGCATCCAACGCGGCCTGAATGATTACATCGCCCTTCAGATAACTCTCGGCAGGGGCCGCACCACCGATATGAACAGCTTGATCCGCCATCTGCACATGCTTGGCCGAGGCGTCCGCGTCCGAATACACCGCAACGCAGGACACGCCCATCTTCTGAGCAGTTTCCATAACGCGGCAGGCGATCTCACCCCGGTTGGCAATCAGGATTTTGTTGAACATAGTTTACTCCTCAGCCGCTAGATCTTCGATGAGGCGGAACCGTTCACAGAGCAATTCCATCTTGGGATCAAACCCGCCATTGCGCTCAAAATACTGGCGGTGGTGCTCACGCCACCCTTCAAGGGTTTCATTTTCGCCTTCGGCCAACGCAAAATCTTCGGTCACGTCGCAATACCGACAGATCGCCACGTCGACCGTTTCGATCACCAATGCCGGGCGATCATCCCATTCCAGTGCGATATCACGCCGCCCCACGACAGGCTTCGCCGGGCTGTCTTCGGGATAGTCACGCAAAGCTCCGCAAGTCGCCGTTTTCCGACCCGTTCGCACCAGAGACAACAGCTCAGCGCTCAATTCAGCATTGTCGCCAAACTTGAAGGTTTGCGAACCTGGATAGCGCGCCACGACATCATTCACACAAACGCTCATCTTACATCCTGAACACGCCGAAACGTGTCTCCTCAATGGGTGCATTCAGCGCCGCGCTCAGCGACAGGGCCAGAACGTCGCGCGACTTGCGCGGATCGATGATGCCGTCATCCCATAGCCTCGCCGAGGCATAGAGCGGGTGGGACTGCTCTTCGAACATCTCCAGCGTTGGGCGTTTGAACTCGGCCTCTTCCTCAGCCGACCAAGTGCCGCCCTGCCGTTCGATGCCGTCGCGTTTCACGGTGGCCAGAACGCCCGCCGCCTGCTCACCGCCCATCACGGAAATGCGCGAGTTTGGCCAGGTCCACAAGAACCTTGGCTGATAGGCCCGACCGGCCATGCCATAGTTCCCGGCCCCGAACGAGCCGCCCACCAGCATCGTAACCTTCGGCACCGAGGTCGTCGCCACCGCCGTCACCATCTTGGCCCCGTGCCGGGCGATACCTTCGTTTTCATATTTCCGTCCCACCATGAAGCCGGTGATGTTCTGCAGGAACACAAGCGGCGTCTTGCGCTGCGAACACAGTTCCACAAAATGCGCACCCTTCTGTGCAGCTTCGGAAAACAAAACGCCGTTGTTGGCAATGATCCCGACCGGACAGCCTTTGACATGAGCAAATCCAGTCACCAGTGTCTCACCGAACCGGGGCTTGAACTCATCAAACCGCGAGCCATCAACCAAACGTGCAATCACCTCGCGGATATCATAGGGCGTGCGCAGATCAGCAGGGACGACGCCAAGAATTTCCTCAGGGTCGTACGCAGGTTCCTCCGACGTTTCAAACTGTAGGCCACGCTTAAGTTCGGCACCGCCCAACGACCCAACCGCGCGCCGGGCCAAGGCAAGCGCGTGGGCGTCATCCTCGGCCAGATAATCCGCCACGCCGGACAAGCGGGTGTGGACGTCTCCCCCACCCAATTCCTCGGCACTGACGACCTCGCCCGTCGCGGCCTTAACCAGAGGTGGCCCGGCCAAAAAAATGGTGCCCTGCTCTTTCACGATGATCGTCACATCAGACATCGCGGGCACATAAGCCCCGCCCGCCGTACACGACCCCATCACCACCGCGATCTGAGCGATCCCCTTCGCGCTCATCCGCGCCTGATTATAGAAAATGCGGCCAAAATGGTCGCGGTCGGGAAAAACCTCATCCTGATTGGGCAGGTTCGCACCGCCGCTATCGACCAGATAGATGCAGGGCAGATGGTTTTCCTCGGCAATCTCCTGAGCGCGCAGATGTTTCTTGACTGACAGCGGGTAATATGTGCCGCCCTTTACGGTAGCGTCGTTGCAGACCACCATAACCTCCCGGCCCTGCACACGACCGATCCCGGCAATCACCCCGGCACAAGGTGCGGCATCGCCATACATCCCATGCGCCGCCGTCGCGCCGATTTCCAGAAACGGAGAGCCCGCGTCCAACAGGTTCGCGACCCTGCGCCGCGGCAGCATTTTGCCCCGTGATTCATGCCGCGCGCGGGATTTCTCGCCCCCGCCCATCCGGGCCGTTTCGGCAGCAGCTGAGATTTGGGCCAGCGCGTCGAGATGAGCGGCGCGGTTTGCTTTGAAGCCCTCGGAGGCGGGCATGGCTTTTGATGTGAGTTTCATTTTTAGATATCCACCTTCAATGCCCGATTACTTATGGGCAAGACCACCACTGCGAAGTAAATTATGTAGAAGGTTACGCTCTTTGCAGAAGACGAGAGGGGCCAATTGAACAGCCCTTCAGGGTTGTTCAAATTGATTCTAATCTCATCCAGTGCCAAGAAAGGCAAAGGCAGCGTCATCAGAAAAAACAATAGTAAGAAATGAAAAACCCCATTCTTGGACTTAACGCGCAGCCAAGCTTCGCAGTTGCCACACCTTACAGCTGGCTCGTACTCCTCACTGCCAACCCTAGTGTTCAAAACACTTAAGGGCTGCGGCACCCCATATTTGGGGTACTTTAACCCTGACAGACGCCGCAAAATCTTATTCATTGTCGGTCTCCCCCGCCGCCCGAGCCTTCAACTCTTTCCGGATCACCTTCCCCGTCACCGTCATCGGCAATTCCTCCAGAAACGCCACTTCGCGCGGATAAGAGTAATGCGCCAAACGGTCTTTGACCCAATCCTGCAACTCACGCTCTGCAGCCTGAGCCCCCGGTTTCAGCACCACATACGCCTTGACGATCTCGGTCCGCAGCGGGTCGGGCTTGCCGACCACACCTACTGTCGCCACCGCGGGATGGGTCAGCAGGCAATCCTCGATCTCGGCAGGGCCGATGCGGTATCCGGCTGAGGTAATCACGTCGTCGTCGCGACCAACAAAGCGCAGGAACTCACCCTCCCAAACGCCTCGATCTCCGGTGATCAACCAATCGCCCCGGAATTTCTCAGCCGTCGCCTCGGGCCGTTTCCAATATTCCAGCAGCATCGAGGCGGACCCGCGCCGGATCGCCACGTCGCCTTCCTCGGTCGTCGGATTGCCGTCTTCGTCGATCACCGCCACGTCATGCCCCGGCACGGGTTTGCCGATACAACCGGGCTGCACTGGGAAATCCTCGGCGCAAGAGGACACCACCATATTGCATTCGGTCTGGCCGTAGAACTCGTTGATCGTCAGACCAAACGCTTTTTGCCCCCAGGCCAGCATCTCGACCCCCAAGGGCTCGCCCCCGGACGCGACCGAGCGCAGGCCGGGAATACTCTGATCTGCCGCTTTCAGCATTCGCAAGGCCGTGGGTGGGAAGAACACGTTACGCACTCCGCCGCGCGCGACAATATCGGCGCAGGCTTCGGGCGTGAATTTCTCAAGCCGCGCCGCGACCACGGGAATACCAAGCGCCAGGCCCGGCATTAGCACATCGAACAAACCGCCGATCCATGCCCAATCCGCCGGTGTCCACAGGCAATCGCCCTCACGCAAATGGTTATGACTGATCGAGACACCCGGCAAATGCCCGGTCAGCACACGATGCCCATGCAGCGCGCCCTTTGGGCTTCCTGTGGTACCTGAGGTATAGATCAGCACCGCTGGGTCCTCGGGACCGGTGTCGGCGAATGGAACGGGTGCGCCAGCCTCACCAATTTCTGATGCAATCAGAGCTTCGGCCAAATCGCCCAGCAGTGCAGCCCCTTCGGCATCGGTCAGCACAATTTTGGCGCCCGCATCTCCGACCCGCGACCTCAGGGCATCCTGCTTGAACAATTTAAACAGCGGGACAGAGATCGCTCCGATCTTCCAGATGGCCAGATGGGCTGCGGCGCACCAGGCGGACTGGCTCAGCAGCACGCCGACGCGGTCTCCGGGCTGCACACGGCGCAGCAGGGCGCGGGACAGATCATCCGACATATTAGCCAGCTGTCCGCAGGTGACTTGGCGTGCATCCGTACCGGTCAAATCAATCAACGCCACCTGATCATCAGCATGGCGCAGGCATTGCCACGCCATGTTCAATTGCGCAGGCACGTCCCAGCCACCCCCTGGGCGCAAACCCGGTATGCGCTCAGCGTTTAGCACCGTGAAACTCCCTTGTTTCTCTTGCACTTAACCAGATTTCATCCGGTCCCGCAGTCACCGGAATTTGATGCAGATCAGGGCGACCCGGACGCCAGTCTGCGACTCCAGTCCCATCAACAGAACCAAAGGCAAGAATATGACCAAGAAACTCGCCGCATTGACCCTGTCCACCGCCCTTGTGGCGATGGCCGCCCCTGCATTCGCCCAATCGCAAGGAGATTGGACCGTCGGCATCGGTGTGGGTTATTTGGACCCGAAATCCGACAACGGCACGATCGCTGGCGCACCTGCGACGATTGACGCAGATACACGCCCGATCTTCACCGCTGAATATTTCATCCGTGACAACCTGGGCATCGAACTGCTGGCCGCAACTCCGTTCAAACACACCATCGCCCTTGGCGGTGTTGATGCGGCCACAGTCAAGCACCTGCCGCCCACACTGTCGTTGAACTACCACTTCCCGACCAACAGCGCTTGGAAACCCTATGTGGGTGCCGGTCTGAACTATACCATCTTCTTCGATGAACAGACCGCTTTGGGCAATCTCAAGGTCGATGACTCCTTCGGTGTCTCGCTGCAGGCCGGTTTGGACTACATGGTCAGCGATAACGGCGCAGTCCGTTTGAACGTACGCTGGTTCGACATCGACTCGGACGTATCGCTGAACGGTACCAATATCGGCACCGCAGAAATCGATCCGTTCCTGGTCGGCATTTCCTACGTCCATAAATTCTAATCCCATCTCAAAAGCGCCCCGCAGTGACCTCGTCTGCGGGGCGTCTTTTCTCAGAGCATTTCGCTCATCATTTCACGGCCGATCAGCATCCGGCGAATCTCGCTAGTGCCAGCGCCGATCTCCATCAGCTTGGCATCCCGGAAAATCCGGCTGACCGGCGAATCCGACAAGAACCCGGCCCCGCCCAGCGCCTGAACCGCCTGATGCGCCTGCACCATCGCCTGTTCCGAGGCATACAGACAGCACGCCGCCGCGTCCTGACGCGTCACGTCGCCCCGATCACAGGCCTTGGCGACCTCATAAACATAAGCCCGAGCCGAGTTCATCGCCGTGTACATGTCGGCGATCTTGCCCTGCATCAACTGGAAGCTTCCGATGGGTTTGCCGAACTGTTTGCGCTCGGCCAGATAGGGCATCACTTCGTCCAGACAGGCGGCCATGATGCCGGTGCCGATCCCGGCTAGAACCACACGTTCATAGTCCAGCCCCGACATGAGCACGGCCACGCCTTTACCCTCTTCGCCCAACACGTTCTCGAACGGCACTTCAACGTCTTCAAAGATTAGTTCAGCCGTGTTCGACCCGCGCATCCCTAGCTTGTCGAAATGAGGTGAGGTCGAGAACCCTTTCATTTCCTTCTCGATCAGAAAGGCCGTGATCCCCTTTGACCCGGCATCCGGATCTGTCTTCGCATAGACCACCAGTGTATCCGCGTCCGGTCCGTTGGTGATCCAGTATTTATTGCCATTCAAACGGTAATGATCGTTCCGCTTCTCCGCCCGCAACTTCATCGACACAACGTCCGATCCAGCTGACGGTTCCGACATGGCCAGCGCGCCGACATGCTCACCCGAGATCAGGCGCGGCAGGTATTTCTGCTTCTGCTCCTCACTGCCGTTCAGCTTGATCTGGTTCACGCAGAGGTTCGAATGCGCCCCGTATGACAGGGAAACCGATGCCGAGGCACGCGCGACTTCTTCGACCGCGATCGTATGCGCCAGATAGGACATACCTGCACCGCCATATTCTTCGGGCACGGTGACGCCCAAAAGGCCAAGTTCGCCCATCTCTTTCCACAACTCATTCGGAAAAGCGTTGTTCAGGTCAATCTCAGCCGCCATGGGCTTGACCCGTTCCTGCGCCCAGCGATGCACCATTTCGCGCAGGGCATTCACATCCTCACCCAGATCGAACTTCATCGTGGCCATGAACATCTGCGTCCTCCCTCCGCGTTAATGAACAAGTGTTCAATAAATCCTTATCAGCGAATTCGTGCCCGGTCAATCTTTGTGAGCACCCCAAAGCAAAACGCCGCCCAACAAGGGCGGCGTTGCAAAAGATTGAGCGTGCGCCGCAGGCGCACTCCGCATGGTTACGACAGATAGACCGCGCCCACCTCGGTCCGGATTATCCGCGCAATCATCTGGCAATCTTCCAGTGAAAACGTCAGGGGTACACGCATGTCCATGACGCCAGCCAGAACACGATCGCTTTCTGGCATACGCTCACTGTCGAAATAACGCCAACTGTCATAGCGTGATGTGAACCCGGTTGGCTCGGCCCCTCCGAACCATTTCAACTCGACCCCTCGCGCCGCACAACGGCTGATCACGTCGGCAACCCCCTCGGACGACCAGTCCAGCAGCAGAAACTGGATCGAAGATCCGACATAGGTTTCCTCCTCGGGCCGCTCAACTATGGTCAGGCCCGGCGTTCCGCGCAAACCGGTTTCGATCTCGCGATAGCGCTCATTCCAACGCTCCACCTGACGGTCCAGATCGCGCAATTGCGGGCGAAGAATTGCAGCACGCAAATTGTCCATCCGGCCAGAGACATTCGGCGTCGTGTATTTGATCCGCTCGAACACCTCGGGCCCCGGTGCGGCCAGATGGCGCTCATACAGCATGTAGGATCCCGACAGCATTGTGGCTTTGGCCGCCAACTCCTCGTCATCGGTGACAAGCAAACCGCCCTCGCCCGAATTCACGTGCTTGTAAGTCTGGCACGAATAACAGCCGATCACGCCCTGCCGCCCTGACAACTGGCCCCGCCAGGCTGCACCCATAGTATGCGCGCAGTCTTCGATCACGATCACCCCGGCGGCATCGCACATCTGCATCAGTCGGTCCATGTCGCACAGGTGGCCCCGCATATGGCTGAGCATGAGCACGCGCGCCTGATCCAGTTTGCGCTCAAGATCATCCAAATCGATGGTAAGATTTTCGGTCACGCCCACAAAGATGGCCCGCCCCCCAACCGAAGCAATCGACCCCGGCACCGGGGCCAACGTGAAGGCGTTGGTCAGGACAGGATCACCGGGCTGAACTCCAACCGCGCGAAGGGCGGTGGCCAGAGCATATCCGCCAGATGACACAGCCAGACAGTATTTCGCCCCCATCTGCGCCGCAAATTCCTGCTCCAGCAGAGCCGTTTCCCCCAATTCGCCCGCCGCCACGTTATAGCGATGCAGACGCCCGTGGCGCAGAACGGCCAGAGCCGCCTCTATCGCGTCCTCGGGAAGGGGTTCCTGCTGCGTGAAATTGCCAGTAAATGTTTCGGTCATGGTCTTTTTCTGGGGCTCCGAGTGAGTCCGGTCAAGGTTTCAGGCTGCCGCACCTATCAGATCGGGCACGAGGTCCGGCAAATCGTCGAAGTGGTGCAACAGGGCTTCGGGTTCCAATGCCGCCATGTCATCCCCTGACGGTCCGAATGTCACCAAAACAGATGGAACCCCTGCGGCTTTGGCGGTGTTGCGGTCTGTATCCGAGTCTCCGATCAGCACGCACCAATCAGGGTCGCCCCCGGCGCGACGCGCAGCTTCGCGGAGTGGCGCCGGATCAGGTTTGCGCACCGGCAGCGTGTCGGCACCGACCAATGAGGCAAAGCGGTCTCGTACACCCATGCGGTTCAGCAACAATTCGGCCAGATGTTCAGGTTTGTTGGTGCAAATGCCAACACCGTACCCCGCCTTGCTCAGCATCTCGACCGCTTGCAACGCGCCGGGATAAAAACTGGTGTGGGTGTCGATGTCCTGCGCATAGGCTTCAAGCAGAACCGGGTAATAGGCGTGGACCGTATTCTCATCAAAGGCACCCACGCGTTTTAAACCGTGGGTCAACATCATGCGGCCACCGCGCAGCGCTATACCAGCATCCTGTCCATGGACCAGCACATCGCCGTGCCCCATTTCGCGAAAACAATGGTTCGCTGCGGCCAGCAAATCGCCTGACGTGTCCGCCAATGTGCCGTCCAAATCGAATATGACGGTGCGCATATCGCCTCCTTATTCGGCAGGTTTTCGCCGTGTCCTGTTTCAATCGGCAATCTTGTTTGATGGCCGAACGGCTTGCGCCTTTGCCCTCAGCGGATAAAACGGTCGGCAACAAAACACAAAGAGAAAACGATTTCATGAGCATTGCCCTTGTCATCCTTGCCGCCGGAAAAGGCACCAGGATGAATTCGGATATTCCCAAAGTCCTGCACCCCATCGCCCAAGTGCCGATGCTTGTCCACGCGATGCGCGCCGGGTCCGTTCTGTCGCCCGACCGCACCGTGATCGTCACCGGCCACGGGTCGGAAGCTGTGGCTAAGGCGGCACAGGGCGAAGACGAAGAGGCGCAGATCGCAGTTCAGGAAGAACAGCAGGGCACTGCCCACGCAGTCGCGCAGGCCCGACAAGCGCTAGAGGGGTTCGATGGCGATGTTGTCGTCCTTTATGGCGACACCCCGTTTCTGCAACCCGACACGCTGGAACGGATGATCGAGGCACGGTCGACAAACGATCTGGTCATTCTGGGGTTCGAAGCCGCCGACCCAGCACGTTATGGCCGGTTGGTGATGAAGGGCGACAGCCTGGAACGCATCGTCGAATTCAAGGACGCCACTGATGAAGAGCGTGCTGTAACCTTCTGTAATTCCGGACTTCTTGCCTGTAGCGCAAAACTATTGTTTTCGCTGATCGATGCTGTCGGAAACGACAACGCTTCCGATGAATACTACCTGACTGACGTGGTGGAAATTGCCCGCAACCGTGGTTTGGACGTGACCGCCGTCGCCTGTGACGAGTCCCAGACACTGGGGGTGAACTCGCGCACGGATCTTGCCGCCGCGGATGCCGTGTACCAGGCCCGCGCACGTGCTGAGCTTTTAGACATGGGTGTCACCTTGATGGCCCCTGAGACGGTTTATCTGGCCGCTGACACTGTGATCGGGCGCGATACAGTGATCGAACCCAATGTGGTGTTTGGTCCCGGCGTCACGGTTGAAAGCGGCGCGACGATCCGGGCGTTTTCGCATCTGGAAGGGTGCCATGTCAGTCGCGGCGCGATCATTGGGCCCTATGCCCGTTTGCGCCCCGGCGCCGAGTTGGCCGAAAACACGCGGGTTGGAAACTTCGTCGAAATCAAGAACGCTGAAATCGCCGAAGGTGCCAAGGTCAACCACCTCAGCTATATCGGCGATGCGACTGTGGGTGCTGCAACAAATATCGGCGCAGGAACAATCACCTGCAACTATGACGGCGTGATGAAGCACAAGACCACCATTGGTGAGAACGTGTTTATCGGGTCGAACACCATGCTTGTCGCCCCCGTAACCGTAGGCGACGGCGGAATGACAGCAACGGGCACTGTCGTGACCAAGAATGTGGAACCTGACGCGTTGGCTGTGGCTCGCGCCAAGCAGGAAAACAAGCCCGGATATGCGCGTAAATTGTTTGATATGTTAAAGGCGAAGAAGGCTCGCCGCGATAAAGAGGCCTGAGATATGTGTGGAATAGTAGGTGTTTTGGGGCAGCACGAGGCGGCCCCTATTCTGGTAGAGGCCCTGAAACGGCTGGAATATCGCGGCTATGACAGTGCCGGAATTGCTACTGTGAATGATGGCGCGCTGGGCCGCAGGCGCGCGGTCGGCAAGCTGGTCAACCTCAGCGACCTGTTGGTGCACGAGCCGCTGCCCGGAAAGTCCGGTATCGGTCATACCCGTTGGGCCACACACGGCGCGCCCTCGGTCAACAACGCGCATCCGCACAAAGCAGGTCCTGTGGCCGTGGTTCATAACGGCATCGTCGAAAACTACCGCGACCTAAGGGCCGAACTGGCCCAGCATGGCGTCGATTTTCAGACCGAAACGGATACCGAAACCGTTGCCTTGATGACCGAGCATCACCTCAACTCGGGCATGTCGCCGGTTGAAGCCGCATTCAAAACGATCGATCAACTCGAAGGCGCTTTTGCGTTGGCGTTTTTGTTCGACGGAGAGGACGACCTGATCGTTGCTGCCCGCAAGGGGTCGCCGCTGGCCATCGGCCACGGGGATGGTGAGATGTATGTCGGGTCTGACGCCATTGCCTTAGCGCCATTGACCAATCAGATCACGTATCTTGAAGAAGGAGACCGCGCGGTTCTGACCCGCACCTCTTTGGAAATCCGCAATGAGGCCGGTGAGCTAGCCAACCGTGAAAAGCGCAAGATCAAGCTGGATCACGCACGCGCTGACAAGGGCGAGCACAAGCACTTCATGGCCAAGGAAATTGCCGAACAGCCCATCGTCGTGGCCGAGGCTATCCGATCTTACTTGCCCACCGGCGGTGACCGCGTTGTGCTGCCGGACACCGAGCTGGATTTCACCAAGCTGGACCGTCTGACCATGGTGGCCTGCGGCACGGCGTTTTACGCCTGTCTGACCGCGAAATACTGGTTCGAACAACTGGCCAAGATGCCGGTCGAGGTCGATATCGCCAGCGAGTTCCGTTACCGCGAGCCTCCGATCACCGGGCGCACCCTGGCGCTGTTCGTCAGCCAGTCAGGAGAAACCGCCGATACGCTGGCCGCATTGCGCTATTGCGAAGGTAAAGCTGACAAGATTGTTTCGGTTGTAAACGTGCCGGAAAGCTCGATTGCCCGCGAAAGCGATATTGCCCTGCCGATTCATGCAGGTGTTGAAATCGGCGTTGCCTCGACAAAGGCCTTTACCTGTCAGCTCAGTGTACTGCTGATGCTGGCACTCAAGGCTGCTGCTGACCGGGGCACGTTGACCGATGAAGAAATCGCCGATCATGCCGCGGCACTGCGTGGATTACCGACTATTTTGAACGCGGCGCTGGATCAGAACCGGGCGATCCGTAAAGCCGCCCAAAGGTTGTCTGAAGCCCGCGATGTGCTGTTTCTGGGCCGTGGCCTGATGTATCCGCTTGCAATGGAAGGCGCGCTGAAGCTCAAGGAAATCAGCTATATCCACGCCGAAGGTTATGCATCGGGTGAGCTGAAACATGGGCCCATTGCCCTGATCGACAAACATATGCCCGTGGTGGTCATGGCCCCGCGTGACACTGTCTTCGACAAGACCGTGTCGAACATGCAGGAAGTGATGGCCCGAAAAGGCAAAGTGATCCTGGTGTCAGATGATGACGGTATAACGGAAGCTGGTGACGGTGTTTGGAGCACCATCCGAATGCCCCACGTTCACAGCAGCCTTGCGCCTATTCTGTATTCCGTTCCCGCGCAACTGCTTGCCTATCACACGGCCGTTGCCAAAGGCACAGACGTGGATCAACCTCGCAATCTGGCCAAGTCGGTCACAGTGGAATGACCTGGCCTGCCCCTGTCACCCTTGCCGGAGATCACGTTCGGCTGGAGCCGCTGAATATTGCACATGCCGAAGCGCTGAAGGCTTCGGCGGCAGATTTGGGACAACTTTGGTATACCTCTATTCCTACTGTCAAAGGGATGGAGGCTGAAATTACCCGCCGCATCGGGTTGCACGACATGCAGCCCTTTACCGTGATGACCCCCGACCGCACTCCGGTGGGCATGACCACCTTCATGAACACGGATGAGGTCAACCGGCGTGTCGAAATCGGGTCGACCTGGATCGGGCGCGCTGTCCAGCGCACCCCGCTGAACACCGAAGCGAAGTTCTTGATGCTGCGCCACGCCTTCGAGGATCTTTCTTGCAATGCGGTCGAGTTCCGAACCCATCGGATGAACTTTCAGTCGCGACGGGCCATAGTGCGGCTCGGCGCGCAGCTGGATGGCATCCTTCGGGCCCATATGGTGATGTCCAACGGCACGCTGCGCGACACGGCAGTATATTCGATCGTTGCCGCGGAATGGCCTACAGTGCACGCGCATCTGCTCCATAAGCTGGAACAATGACAATGGACGAAGCGCTGGCCGCGCTGCAGGCCCATGCCGACCCCGAACGCGCCCAGCAGATGGCGGCCTATCACAAGACCGACCGCCCATATCTGGGCGTTGGAAACCCAGTGCTCAACGACTTGACCAAAGCGTGGCGGCAAGAGCTGGACGTATTCAAACGCGTCGACCTCGCTGGCGCACTGTGGCAAACCAATATTCACGAAGGCCGGATTGCAGCGGCCAAACTGCTGACCCAAGCCCGTATCCGCCCCGACCAAGAAGTTTGGGCCTTGCTGCAAAGTTGGTTGCCGGATTTCGACGCCTGGGCCATTGCCGATCATGCCAGCGTGGCGATGCAAAAGCGCCTGACGGCCAGCCCCGAACGGTTGGAAGAGGTTGAAGGCTGGACCCAATCCAACCACATGTGGACCCGCCGCGCGGCGATGGTTGCGACCCTGCCTTGGACCAAGCAGAACCACCCCAAGCCCGAAGACATACTGCGCCGCGACCGTATTCTAAGCTGGGCTGCCGGATATGTCCCGGATCGCGACTGGTTCATTCAGAAGTCCATAGCTTGGTGGCTGCGTGAGCTGTCCAAACATGACCCAGATCGCGTGATTGCATTTCTGGAAGAATACGGCAACGCGATGAAGCCATTTGCCCGCCGTGAAGCTGGCAAATACCTGAAGGATCAGTTGGCGTAGACCTCGACCTCGACCAGTTCATCCAGCGGCACCAACAAAGCCCGCATGGCGTCCAGCGACAACCGGCTGCCACCGCTGGCTGGGCCCGGGATCGGAACCAGAGTGATGTAAGCCTGCGCCCCGGTTCTTGGCACCACAACGCGCGCCGTTACCTCGCTTTTGACCAAAGGTGTCTGCATCCATCGCCCGGGCGTGGTTGGATCACCCAGCCCGGCGATACTGGTTTTTGCCCCGGCCCAGGTGGGGCGCGCAGATACAGGCTCGGGCTCCAACACTTCTTCTGAAACCGATGTCGTGGACTCCGTTTCGGTAACGGTCTGCGCAGGCGCATCGTCTCTTCCGAAAACGCGGTCAGTCGTGGACCGGACCGCGTCGCAGCCAGCGACCAGCACGCACAGTAACAAAAGCATTTTCTTCATGCCCAAATCCTACAGCCCTGCGCGCATCTGTACCAGCGCAAAGCACAGTTCACCCTTGTCGGGACCCGGTTCCGGCTTTACCTATTACGCCATGACAGCTCCGCTTATCGACCCGTTTGCCCGCGCCATCACATATCTCCGCGTTTCAGTCACGGACCGCTGCGATTTTCGCTGCGTGTATTGCATGTCCGAGAACATGACCTTTCTGCCCAAGAAAGACCTGCTAACGCTGGAAGAGCTGGATCGGATGTGTTCGACCTTTGTGAAGATGGGTGTGGAGAAACTGCGCATCACGGGCGGAGAGCCCTTGGTCCGCCGCAATATCATGACCTTTTTCAACGCAATGACCCGTCACTTGGACAGCGGCGCGCTGAAAGAACTCACACTGACCACAAACGGTTCGCAATTGCATCGCTTCTCAGAGGACCTCTATGCCGCAGGTGTGCGGCGGGTGAATGTCTCTCTGGATACGTTGGACGATGACAAATTCGCCAAAGTCACGCGCTGGGGGCGCTTGAAACAAGTCCTGAACGGTATCGACGCCGCGCAAAAAGCAGGCTTGCGGATCAAGATCAACGCGGTCGCGTTGAAAGGTTTCAACGAACCCGAACTGCCAAAAATCACCGAGTGGTGCGCCGAACGCGACATGGACCTGACCTGGATCGAGGTCATGCCCATGGGCGACATCGGCAACGAAGACCGTCTGGATCAATATTGGTCGCTCAAGGACGTGCGTAAGGAATACGAAAACCACTATACCGTCACCGATCTGGCCGAACGCACCGGTGGCCCCGCCCGCTATGTGCGCCTTGAGGAAACAGGCCAAAAGATCGGGTTCATCACACCGCTGTCTCATAACTTTTGCGAAAGCTGCAACCGCGTGCGCCTGACCTGCACCGGTGAGCTTTATATGTGCCTGGGACAGGAAGATATGGCTGATCTGCGCGCCCCGCTGCGCGATCACCCGGACAGCGAAGAATCTCTGGAAGACGCGATCCGCGCCGCGATCAACCTAAAGCCCAAAGGTCACGATTTCGACTATTCCCGTCAGGCTGTTGATGGCCAGATGACCCGCCACATGAGCCACACAGGCGGCTGACATGCCCGGCGCAAACGACCGCCCGACGCTGCTGTACCGGTTGTACTGCGGCTTCACTGCTATGGCCCAACCCTTGGCTTGGCTTACCGTGCGCAAGAAGCTGCGCGCCGCAGATGTACCCGAAAACCGTCAGAGGGAAAGACTTGGCTACGCCAGCCTTCCCCGACCCAGCGGTCGCCTGATCTGGTTTCACGCCGCCAGCGTTGGCGAAAGCCTTTCAGTTCTCAGCTTGATCAATCGGCTGGCAGAAAGTCTGCCGGATGCCGCGTTCCTCATCACCTCTGGCACACCCACATCAGCTGCCCTGATTGCCAAACGCCTGCCTCCACGAACACGTCATCAATATCCGCCGCTGGATACTGCAGGTCCGGTGAAACGCTTCCTCGATCATTGGAGTCCAGATGCGGGCGTATTTGTCGAAAGCGAAATCTGGCCCCGTCTGATCGTGGAGAGTCATCAGCGGAATATACCACTCGCGCTCTTGAACGCACGATTGTCTGAAAAATCCGTCAAAGGCTGGAAAAAACGCCCGGACACCGCACGCTTCATCTTGTCCAGATTCAGCCTGTTCCTGACCCAGAATGACAAAACGGCAACCAATCTGGTCAACATTGGCGCAGCGCCGGACCGCGTACTACCGGGCACCAACCTCAAAGCAATGTCTGATCCGTTGCCCGTGGATCAAGCCACTTTGCAAGACATCCAAGCACAGATCGCGAACCGCCCCGTCTGGATCGCAAGCTCGACCCACGAAGGCGAAGAAGAAATCGTTCTTGCCGCACACAAGACCTTGCTCGAGCGGTGGCCCGACCTGCTCTTACTCTTGATACCCCGCCACCCCGAACGCCGAGGCGATATCGCCACGCTGATCAATGACGCTGGGATGACGGCATCTTTCCGCTCCAATAACGAAACGATCGGGGAAAACACCCAGATCTATGTGGCAGATACATTGGGAGAGACCGGAACTTGGTACGCGCTTTGTCCCATTGTTTTTCTTGGCGGTTCGCTAAAAGAAATCGGAGGTCACAATCCCTTTGAACCAGCTCAGGCCGGGGCCGCCGTGATTACTGGTCCGGGGTATTTCAACTTTGGCGAAACATTTTCCCCGCTGATCGCAACCGGTGGCGCTGTCGAAGTTCAAAACTCCACTGACCTTTCCAAGATCGTGGCGCACTGGTTGTCAGATCAAAACGCTCTGCAAGTCGCACAGGAAGCTGCACAATCTTGTGTAAACACGCAGTCAGATGCTTTGGAATCGGTCATCAATACCTTGTGTTCAGAACTTAATCTGTACACACAGGATCCTTCTTCATCTGGCTAGAAATACCTCGGGGGTGTGGGGGCAGAGCCCCCACCGCCTCCATCAAGCCGCCGGCATTCTTTGTTCAACAATCTCAGCCCACCAGCTGCATCCAGCCGGAATGGCTTCGTCGTTGAAATTGTATTCCGGGTGATGAACCATGGCCGTGTCGCCATTACCCACCAGGATATATGCGCCAGGACGTTCTTCCAGCATGAACGCAAAATCCTCGCCCCCCATGACCAAAGGCGCATCGTCGCAATCCCCGGAAACCGAACGGGCGACATCTGCGGCAAACTCCGTCTGTTCGTCGCTGTTCACCATTACCGGATAACCGCGGATATAGGTCACGTCTGCGGTGCCTCCGAAGGTCGCGGCAACTCCGCTGCAAATCTCGTTGATCCGCATTTCTGCCAGATCGCGCATATCCTTGCTCATCGTCCGCACGGTTCCTTTGATCTGCACCGTCTGCGGAATCACGTTGAAGGCTTTTGACGAGGTTTCAAACGACGTCACAGACACAACCACCTGATCAATCGGGTCCGCATTGCGCGAGGAAATAGTTTGCAGCGCCAAAACCGCCTGCGCGGCCAGGACGGTCGTATCGACCGTCTCATGTGGCTTGGCCGCGTGACCACCACGTCCTTCAAAGGTGATGTCGAACTGGTCGGTCGCAGCAAAGAACGAGCCCGGACGGATCGCGAACTTGCCGACAGGCTGCCCCGGCCAGTTATGCATTCCATAGACTTCCTGAATGTTCCAGCGATCCATCATGCCGTCTTCGCACATCTCACGACCACCGCCGCCGCCTTCTTCGGCGGGCTGGAAAATCACAACAACGGTGCCATCGAAATTACGGGTTTCAGACAGGTATTTCGCCGCGCCCAGCAACATCGCTGTATGTCCATCGTGGCCACAGGCATGCATGGCCCCCGGCGTCTTTGAGGCATAATCCAGCCCGGTCGCCTCGTGGATCGGCAGCGCATCCATATCCGCGCGCAAGCCAATCACTTTGCCTTTGCTGTCCGACTTCCCCTTGATTACGCCCACAACACCTGTGCGCCCAATTCCTGTGACGACGTCATCACAACCGAACTCTTTCAACTTTTCGGCCACAACTGCGCTGGTGCGGTGGGTTTCAAACAGGATTTCCGGGTTCTCGTGCAGATCCCGTCGCCATGCTGTGATCTCATCCTGCAATTCGGCAAAGCGGTTTTTAACTGGCATATCTTCTCTCTCCTAATTCAAGCAGCCGGCATCCGGCGCTCGACCATTTCTGCAAACCACGAGCATCCGATTGGGATAATCTCGTCGTTGAAGTTGTATTCGGGGTGGTGCAACCCGGCGCTGTCACCGTTGCCCAGCACAATGAAGGCTCCGGGTCGTTCTTCAAGCATGAACGAGAAATCCTCACCGCCCATCACCATCGGCGCTTCGATACAGCTGCCTCCCACCGAAACGGCGGCTTCCTCGGCATATCCGGTCTGTGTTTCAGCATTGATCGTCACGGGTACACCGCGCGTATACTCGACATTCACAGATCCGCCGAATGTCGCGGCGATCCCCTTCGCGACCTCTTTCAGGCGCTGTTCGATCAGGTCCCGCATCTCATTGGAATGTGTCCGGACCGTGCCGCGTATCTGTGCCGATTGCGGAATCACGTTGAACGCTTTTGACGACGTCTCGACCGAAGTAACAGACAGCACGGCTTGCAGGATCGGGTCCGCGTTGCGCGACACAATCGTTTGCAACGCCACGATCAATTGCGACAACATCACAGTGGTATCAACTGTCTCATGCGGTTTTGCCGCGTGACCACCGCGCCCTTCGAGGTGGATGTCAAACTCGTCCGCCGCAGCCAGCAACGGGCCAGAACGAATGGCAAACTGCCCGGTTGGAACACCAGGCACGTTGTGCATCGCATAGACTTCTTGAATGCCGAACCGGTCCATCAGACCGTCCTTACACATGGCTTCAGCCCCATTACCGCCTTCCTCGGCAGGCTGGAAGATTACGACCGCCGTTCCATCAAAATTGCGCGTCTCAGACAGGTATTTCGCTGCCCCCAAGACCATAGCAGTATGCCCATCGTGGCCGCAGGCATGCATCGCGCCCGGGGTATTCGAGGCATATTCCAGCCCGGTTTGTTCCTGCATCGGCAGGGCATCCATGTCCGCACGCAGCCCGATCACGCGGCCCTGCGTGTCGCTTTTGCCGCGAATAACGCCGACCACTCCGGTACGGCCGATGCCGGTTACAACCTCGTCGCAGCCGAATTCCTTCAGCTTTTCGGCGACCAACGCGCTGGTGCGGTGGGTGTCATACAGAATTTCCGGATGTTGGTGAATGTCACGCCGCCAACCTGTGATTTCATCGTGCATCTCTGCAAGGCGGTTTTTGATCGGCATGTCATTCTCCCAGATTTAAGCGACGGGCAATCGTCGTTCCACAAGCTCGGCAAACCAACTGCAGCCGGCGGGAATTGCGTCGTCATCAAAATTATACTCGGGGTGATGGCACATGGCCGTGTCCCCGTTCCCGATAAAGATGTAGGCTCCTGGCCGTTCTTCAAGCATATAGGCGAAATCTTCGGACGGCATGATCGGATCCGTTCCGTCATTGATTTTGCCCGCGACAGCCGCCGCCGCTTCGGCCGCGTATGTTGTTTCGGCCTCAGAGTTCACTGTCACAGGGTATCCCGGCTTCCAATCGACCTCGGCCTTGGCTCCAAAGGCCGACGCCGTATCCACGGCAATCCGGCGCACCCGCTCTTCCGCGATTGCGCGGTATTCAGGATCCAGCGTCCGGACGGTTCCCTGTAGACGCACGGTATGCGCAATCACGTTTGACGCTACACTGTCCGTTTCAAAGGTTCCAACTGTCAACACAACGCGTTTGATCGGGTCAACCGTGCGCGAGACCACGGATTGCAAGGCAACAACGATATGTGAAGCCACAAGCGTCGTATCCACAGCGTCATGAGGTGCGGCAGCGTGCCCGCCTTTGCCGGTTACGGTAATTTTGAACTCATCGGATGAGGCCAGCAGCGCACCGGGCCGAATGGCAAACTCACCCACAGGAAGACCGGGCATGTTGTGCATTCCGTAAACTTCCTGAATACCCCAGCGGTCCATCAGCCCGTCCTGACACATGGCCAATCCACCTGCACCGCCTTCTTCGGCTGGCTGAAAGATCAGAACCACGGTGCCGTCGAAATTGCGCGTCTCGGCCAGATATTGCGCCGCCCCCAGCAGCATTGACGTATGCCCGTCGTGCCCGCAAGCATGCATCTTGCCCGAAACAGTTGAGGCATACTCCAGCCCCGTTGCCTCTTCAATCGGGAGCGCATCCATGTCAGCCCGCAATCCGATGACGCGCCCATGTGTGTCCGAACGCCCCTTGATCACCCCTACAACACCGGTTTTGCCGATGCCGGGTGTAATTTCGTCAACGCCAAACTCTTTCAGGCGGTCCGCAACAAATGCTGCAGTTTCGTGGACGTCATACATCAGCTCGGGATGGGCGTGCAGGTGTCGGCGCCACTTGGTAATCTCGCCATGCATTTCCGCAAGTCTGTTTTTAACGGGCATCTTAAGATCTCCCTCTCGGCTGCCGTCGCCGCTTTACGTCTGATCAAGTGCTCAGCTTTTCAACCAAGCGCTGCATGAATTTGTGACCGGCTTCGAACTGCGCAACCGAGATGAACTCGTTCGGCTGATGCGCCTGCGCAATATCGCCGGGGCCACAAATAACTGCCGAATAACCAGCTTCCTGAAACTGGCCCGCCTCGGTTCCGTAGCTGACAACATGGCTGGCATTGTCGCCGGTCAAGGCACGCACCAGAGTTTCTGCCTCACCGTCCTGTTCAGGCACAAGCCCTGGAATCGAGAAGTTTTCAGACAGCTCAATACGGGCGTCCGGGTGCACTGCTTGCATCCTGGCCTCAATCGCGCGGACCTGTTGAAAATACGCATCCTGCCATTGCGCCTTGGATTCATCCGGCACGGTTCGGAAATCCATCATAAACCGGCAATCCTTGGCCGTAATGTTGTGGGCTGTGCCACCTTCGATCATCCCGACATGACATGTTGTCCACGGCGGATCAAACACCGCGGCAACCGGGGTGGGTTCTGCAGCCGTGTTCTTAGCATTCTGTTGGTTCGCCCAATCGATCAGAGGCGCGGCCTCCATGATCGCGTTGACGCCTGTGTGCATGATCGAGCTATGAACTTCGAATCCCGTGATGTGGGTGTCAAAGCCGAAACCACCTTTGTGCCCCGTCACGGCCTGCATCATGGATGGTTCACCCACGATCACGGCGGATCCTTTGGGCAGAACTTCCTGCATCGCTTCGATCATGGGCGGCGCACCAGTGCAGCCGACCTCTTCATCAAAGCTGAGGGCAAGCTGCAATGGCCTCTTGACCCCAGCGTGATGTGCCTCGACAAGGGCCCAAATGGCCAGCGCATCGAAGCCCTTCATGTCGCAGGTGCCCCGGCCGAAATACTTACCGTCTTTCTCGATCACGGTGAAAGGGTCCGTATCCCACGGTTGCCCATCCACTGGCACAACATCGGTGTGACCGGATAAAACCACCGCGCCTTCTTCGTTCGGACCAACATGCGCGAAGATCGCGGCCTTGTGCGGTTGATCCGGGTCGGGCCAACAATGCGGTTCGATTCCGTGGCTTTGAAGATATTCCTCAACCCAATCCACCAGCGGCAGATTGGTTTCACGGCTTACGGTCGGGAAAGAGATCAGCTTGGTCATGATCTCAAGCGGCGTCAGGCGTTTTGCCATTGGTATTAATATCCGCTATCCGTCGTTAGGATGAAGTGACCCGGCTCAACCTCTTGATAATGCGAAGGTTCAGGCTTGTGGCCAACCGGATGAATAGGAGACGGAATCGGTTTGAAGTTCAGATCTTTTTCGGACTTCCGCTTGTTCGGATCCGCAATTGGAACCGCCTTCATCAGCGCCTGCGTATAGGCGTGTTGCGGGTTCTCGAAGACCCGAGCGCGCGGGCCAAGCTCGACAATGCGGCCCAGATACATGACCCCAACATAGTGGCTGACCCGTTCAACCACAGCCATATCGTGACTGATGAACAAATAGGACAGGCCCAGCTCGGATTGCAGTTCCATCATTAGGTTCAGTACCTGTGCCTGCACCGACACGTCGAGGGCCGAAACGGCTTCATCCGCAATAATCAGCTTTGGGTTGAGGGCAAGAGCCCGTGCAATGGCGATCCGCTGACGCTGACCGCCTGACATTTCATGCGGGAAACGACGCATGAAACTGCGAGGCAGTTGAACCTTATCGAACAGCTGTGCGACGCGGTCTTGCAGTTCTGATCCAGATGCAACCCCATAGTTGCGCATTGGTTCAGCCACCTGATCCAGCAACTGCATTTGCGGGTTCAGCGACGCGAAGGGATCCTGAAAGATCATCTGCATGTCCAACCGCGCCTTGCGCAGCCCGGACTGATCCAGTTTCATGATGTCCACGCCATCCAGATTGACCTCACCCGCCATCGGCTCAACCAGTCGCAGGATCGAGCGCCCAGCCGAGGACTTGCCACAACCGGATTCGCCCACAAGGCTGAGTGTTTGACCTTTGTTCAGCGTGAATGAGACGTCTTCAACTGCGTGGACGTTCGAAATCGTGCGCCGCAACAACCCACCCTTGACCGGAAAACGCGTCGTCAGATTCTTGACGGTCAGCAGTACATCTTCCGTGCCGGGGATGGGGGCAATGTTTTGTCCTTCCACACCCAACAGTTTCATAGGTTCAGGCGCGGATTTCCCGCGCATCTCACCCAGCTTTGGGACCGCGGCCAGAAGGGCCTTGGTATAGTCATGCTGCGGGTTTTCGAAAATCTCTTTAACAGTGCCCTCTTCGACCTTGTTGCCGCGGAACATGACCACCACTCGGTCGGCCATCTGGGCAACGACTGCCATGTCATGGGTGATGAACATCACTGCTGTGCCGGTTTCCCGCTTGAGACGGTCCATCAAAGCCAAAATCTCGGCCTGAATGGTCACGTCCAAGGCCGTCGTTGGTTCATCCGCGATCAACAGACGCGGTTCGCACGCCATGGCCATCGCAATGACAACACGCTGACGCATACCTCCCGACAGCTCGTGCGGATACTGCTGCAAACGGCGCTCGGGTTCAGGGATCCGTACCTGGCGCAACAGTTCCAAGGCCCGTTCTTCGGCCTGGGATTTCGACATGTCCTTGTGGATTCGCAACCCTTCAGTCAACTGGCGACCGACAGTGAAAACGGGGTTCAGGGCGGTCATCGGCTCCTGAAAGATCATCCCGATCTCGTTTCCGCGAATCTGTTTCATCAGATCCTGGTCGGCTTTGGACAGGTCCATCTCTTCGCCATCACGCCGATCAAACAGCAGCTGGCCGCCTGCAATCTCGCCCCCGCCGAATTCAACCAACCGCATCAGAGACAGCGATGATACCGACTTTCCAGAGCCCGATTCGCCAACGATACAAACGGTTTCGCCCGGATTGACCTCGAACGAGACGTCCTCGACGCCGACGACAGGGCCATCCTTGGTCTGAAATTCCACCCGCAGTTTTTTGATCTGTGCAATAGGCTGATCCAGCACGCGCACGCTCCCCTGACGTTGTCATTTTTGTTCTGAGTGCCGAACGCTACGGCGGGCTACCGGGAAAAGTCAAACGCAATACACATTTTCGCGACGGCACCACTTGCATTTTTCTTAAGTTCTGTTTCGATACCCCACGTAACTGCTTTGGGGAGAGCGCGCGCTGCAAAACGTTAGCGCTATTATCGTTACCGATCAAAACCTTGTCCCAAGGCAGCAACGCCAAGTCCGCAGGCATTGCGGAAAAAATCGAGACACAAACGTGTCCAATTCGGGAGTAAATTATGAAAATCAAAACCCTTTTGCTTGGTGCGATTGCGAGCACGGCAATGGCTCCGATGGCCTTTGCCGAGCGCGGATCGGACGGCAATGTCAGCATCATTTATTGGCAAGCGCCGTCGATCCTGAACCCGTTTCTATCCGGTGGTACGAAAGATGTGGAATCAGCCTCATTGGTGATTGAGCCGCTCGCGCGTTACGACCAAGACGGCAACATGGTGCCTTATCTGGCATCGGAAATCCCGACCGTGGAAAATGGTGGCGTCAGCGAAGACCTGACATCGATCACATGGAAGATCGCGCCCGGAATCACTTGGTCGGACGGTTCTCCATTCACCTCGGCTGACGTGAAATTCACTGCTGACTACTGCATGCATCCCGAAGGCGGCTGCGCGCAGGTCACCAAGTTCGAGGGCGTCACCTCGGTCGAGGCGGTGGATGACCTGACCGTCAAAGTCACATTCGACAAGCCGACCCCCTTCCCCTATGGCCCGTTCGTGGGTGGTGAAAGCCCGATCATTCAGGCGGCTCAGTTCGCGGACTGCCTTGGCGCGAAAGCCCCCGAATGCACCGACCAGAACTTTAACCCGATCGGAACCGGCCCGTTTGTTGTAACCGAGTTCAAACCGAACGACGTCATCACTTTCGCAGCCAACGACAATTATCGTGACCCGGCAAAACCTGCCTTTGCGAGCGTGACCTTCAAGGGCGGTGGCGATGCAACGGCCGCGGGTCGTGCTGTCATGGAAACGGGTGAATTCGACTACGCTTGGAACCTTCAGCTGGCGCCCGAAGTGATCGCGCAGATGCAGGAAGGCGGCAAAGGTACCCCGGTTGCAGGCTTTGGCCCGCTGGTCGAGCGTATCATGCTGAACCAGACCAACCCATCGCCCGACCTGCCAGAAGGCGAGCGTTCAACGGCTGCTCATCCGCACCCGTTCCTGCAAGATCCGGCGGTCTACAAAGCCATGTCCATGGCCATCGACCGTCCGCTTCTGGTTGAGATCGGATATGGTCAGGCCGGTAAGGTGACATGTAACTGGGTTCCCGCCCCTGCGGCCTTCAACTCGACTTCGATGACCTGTGACACGCAGGATATCGCAGGTGCAAATGCGCTGCTGGACGAGGCCGGAATCGTTGACACCAACGGCGACGGCATTCGCGAGAAAGACGGCGTTGCGCTGAAAGTGGTTTACCAAACCTCGACCAACGCTGTCCGTCAGGACTTCCAGGCGCTGATTAAAGAATGGTGGAGCCAAATCGGCATCGAAACCGAGCTGCGCAACATCAACGCGTCGGTCTTCTTTGGTGGTGACCCGGGTTCGCCTGACACCTTCCAGAAATTCTATGCTGACGTTGAGATGTACGCCAACACCTTCAACGGCACTGACCCTCAGTCTTACCTGGGCAACGGCCTGTGCGACAAAGCACCGAAGCCGGAAAGCCAGTGGCAGGGTGAAAACATCTCCCGCTTCTGCAACGAAGAGTTTGACGCGCTGCACGCCAAACTGGCCGAGACCGCTGGTCTGGAAGCTCGCGCCGAGATCGCGAAGCAGCTGAACGACATCATGGTTCAGAATGGTGGTATGATCCCGCTGGTCCACCGTGGTCGTCTGTCGGCGCACGCGAACACCTTGGGTGGCGTTGTCCTGAACGTTTGGGACAGCGAGCTGTGGAACATTGCGGACTGGTACCGCAAAACCGGCTCCTAAGCACTGATCTTGCAAAGCCGCGCCCCGATCGTTATCGGGGCGCGGTCATTTGCACACCACCCCAACAAGAAGACGCATATAAAGGCGCCTCTTAATGCTCAATTTCACAATCAGACGACTGGTGCTGGCCGTACCCACGCTGCTGTTCATCAGCCTCGTCATTTTCCTGCTGCTCGAGCTTGCCCCCGGCGATCCGATGGCGCAGGTTCCGCTCACCGTTCCGCCTGAAGTCAAAGAAAAAATGCGCGAAGCGCTTGGCCTAGGCCAGCCGATGCATATCCGGTTCTGGAAATGGATCGTGCAATTCTTCTGGATCGAACCACAGGTTCTGATCGACCACATGTTTGGCACCACCTTTTCCGAAGGTGACCTGCGTGTGATTTCGTGGCAGACCCGCTCGCCGGTCATGGACATCGTCGTTCAGCGTATCCCCCAGACCCTGTGGGTTGTCGGCACCGCCTATGTGGTCGCCATCCTGATCGCTCTGCCCATCGGCATCTATTCGGCCTACCGCCAGTATTCGTGGTTCGATCAGATGGGCACATTCGTGTCGATGGTTGGTTTCTCGGTCCCGCCCTTCTTCTCGGGCGTTCTGGTGATCGTGATCTTCTCGGTCCAGCTGGGTTGGTTCCCGTCGATCTATGACACAACTCATGTGGTCAACAGCTGGGACAGCTTTGTCGTACAGCTGAAGCAGATGATCATGCCGGTCATGGTTCTGGCCTTGCAGATTACCGCACAGCTCAGCCGGTTCATGCGCGCCTCGATGCTGGACAACCTCAATCAGGATTACGTCCGCACCGCCCGCGCCAAGGGGCTTAGCGAATACACCGTGGTTATGGTCCACGTCCTGCGCAACTCGATGATCCCCGTGGTTACCGTGATTGCGCTGGGTATTCCGGCCATATTCGGCGGCGCCATCATCACCGAGCAGGTGTTCAAAGTGAACGGCATCGGCCAATTGCTGATCGGTGCCATTCAGGCCAACGACCTGCCGATGGTGCAAACCCTGACCTTCATCTTCGCCGTGCTGATCGTGCTGTTCAACCTGATCGCCGATGTTCTTTACGGCATTCTGGATCCGAGGATTCGCTATGACTGATACCGACAAATCAGACACGCTGATCCCGGATGAAGGACTGGCAGCCGCATCGACCGCCGTGCCGGGCGCAGGCGCTATGGAGGAACTGGCAACCCCTCCGCGCAGCCAATGGCGCGATGTGTGGGATCAGTTCAAGACCCACAAGGGCGCGATGGTTGGTGCGATCCTGTTCCTCTTCATCGTTGCAGGCGTCTATCTGGGACCGTACCTGTGGAGCATTGATCCAACGCAGATAGACATCCGTTCGCGCAATCAGGGACCAAGCTGGGCACATCCGTTTGGAACCGACCAGTTGGGCCGGGATATTCTGGCGCGGATGATGTCAGGCGGGCAGACCTCGGTCTCGGTGGGCATCACCGCGATGTTGCTGGCCCTTTTCCTGGGCTCCTTCATTGGTGTTCTCGCCGGGTTCTTCAGGCGGCTCGACGGCCCGCTGATGCGCCTGACCGATCTCTTCCTGGCCCTGCCCCTGCTGCCCTTGCTGCTGGTCATGATGCTGCTGTTCCGAGAGCCTTTATCGGCTGCCTTCGGACTGGAGCGCGGCATCTTCATCCTGATCGTCTGCGCCATCGGCATCACCTCGTGGATGCCCACGGCGAGGATCGTGCGGGGGGATGTACTGGCCATCAAGGAACGAGAATTCGTTCTGGCGGCGCGCTCTATCGGCACCAGCAACAGCCAAATCATCACGCGGCATATCCTGCCGAACGTGCTGTCACCGATCATGGTGTCTGCGACGCTTGGGATTGCCACGGCGATCATTACCGAAAGCGCGCTGTCCTTCCTTGGATTGGGCTTCCCGCCCGACTTTCCAACCTGGGGCCGCCTACTGTTCGACGGGGTAGACTATCTGCAGCAATACCCTGAGCGTGTGTTCTGGCCCGGACTGGCAATCTCGTTGACCGTGCTCAGCGTGAATTACCTGGGCGATGGCCTACGCGACGCGCTGGATCCGCGAATTCGCGGACGTTAAGCAAACTCAGTCGGCGCGCCTGAGCGCGCCGGCCAAAACTATGATCAGGGCCGCCAGCGGCAGCAACACTGAAAACGCCAAACGCAAGCCAAACAGTTCGGCCAAAAACCCGATCAATGGCGGTCCGATCAACAGCCCCCCATATCCCAAAGTGGCAACACTGGCGATGGCCTGCCCCGGCGGCACTTCCGGGTCACTTGCAGCCCGGCTGAACGCCAGCGGCATAATCACGGCATAGCCTACACCCATCAGTGCAAAACCGGCCAATACGGGCAGAGGTGTCACTGCTGATACCACGGCAAACACGCCAACTGCAGCGCACAACCCGCCAAATCGCGCCGTGGCAACCGGGCCGAAGCGAGTAATGACAACTGCGCCCGCTAGGCGAAAGGCCACCATTGTCACTGAGAAAACGGCGTAACCCAAGGCCGCAACGCTTTCGGTCGCATCTGTGATGTCGCGCAAATAGATCGCGCTCCAATCCGCGACAGCGCCTTCCCCCAGGGCCCCGCACAATGCGGTAAACCCAACCAAAACCAATATACCGGACGGCAGAGCAAACACGGATCCCTGGCCGCGCTCTGAACGTTTTGAAGTCCAATGCACCCAGGAAGAGGCGAGCGCAAAGGCCACGACGAGTCCTCCCGCCAGCAGGAAGTGCGCAAGAACACTCAGCCCCATCTGAACAGCAACATATCCGCTCAGCGCGCCAAGGCCCGCGCCCAGACTCCACATCGCATGGAAAGAGGACATTACAGGTTTGTCAAAGGTCTGTTCAACCTCAGCCGCCCAAGCGTTCATTGCCACGTCCATAGAGCCGTGGAAGGCACCAAAGATGAACAGGAAGACCGCCAACCCCCAAAATCCACCGGCCATGGCTAGCAGGATTAGCGACAGAGTATAAAGCACCGCAATGACACGGGTAATGGCAACAGCCCCGAACCGATCCGTGAGCCGCCCGGTGATGGGGAAAGAACAAACAGCACCAGCCGCCATGAACAGCAGCCCATAACCCAGTTCCTCATGCGACAGACCCAACCTGTCGCGCACAGCAGGGATGCGCGAGGCCCATATTCCGAACAGTGCCCCATTCAGGATAAACATGGCGGCAACCGCTCGCCATGCTGCAATTATGGTAATCACCGAAAACCCTCGCGTCGCTCGCCAAACGTCCCCTGTTCTACAGGTCCGGCCGAATTTGGCAATTGACGCTCAACCAAGCCGCTTGCGGATCCGTCGAATTGCGAACCAGACTCCGGCCACCACCGGGACCGTTACCGCCGCCGTCAGCATACCCTTGCTGATCCCCGACGCCGTTAGCGGATACAAAAGATAGCTTACCAAAGAAACCGCGTAGTAGCTGATTGCAACAACGGACAGGCCTTCGACAGTGTGTTGCAGCCGTAACGCCAGATCCGCCCGACGGTCCATGCTTTCCAACAACGCTTGGTTCTGCGCACTGCGTTCCACATCCACCCTGGTCCGCAACAACTCGCCAGCTCGGATGGCCCTGTCGGACAATGCCTGAAGGCGGCGTTCGGTGGACTTAACTGTCCGGATCGCAGGATCATAGCGCCGCATCATAAAATCGGCAAAGTTCTGACCGCCCTGGAACCGCTCTTCTCGCAACACTTCGATCCGCTGATTGACAATAGCTTCGTAAGCACCCGTGGCTCCGAACCTGAACGAACACCGGGCGGACAGTGTTTCGAGTTCAATCGACGTCGACAAAAGATCCTGCAGCAGCGCGTCAGGCTGAGCCGAGTTATCGGTCATCTGTCCCAGCAATTGTGTCAACTGTCCATCCAACTCTCCGATACGCGGCATCAACTGCTTGACACGCGCGAAGCCCAACATGGACATCGCCTTGTAGGTCTCAATTTCGCAGAGGCGTTGGACAATTCGTCCCGTACGGCGCCGACCGGTACCTTCAGCCACAAACAAAGCAAAACGCATGTGACCTGCCGGATCGATGCGAAAATCGCTGGCGCAAACAGCGGCATCGTCCAACACCCTGGCCACGGCCAGGCTTTCAGGCTCGAACCAATCCAGCAATTTGGACTTAATCACATCGTCACTTTCGCGCTCTACGACACGAACCATCGCAGATGTGACCCTTTGGCCCGGACTGGCCATCAGCCAATCGGGTGGAAAGACTTCGAAATCGGCCGGATTGAACGCACGGTCGCTCACGTTCTGAGCGATTGCCGTGTAGGTGACAAACTCTGTGTGTTGCTCCCATTTCAGCCAATGTCGACCGATCTGTCCGGCGTAATGCGTGGCATCAGGCTGAGGGTGCTGCGCGCCATGGCGATCCAGAAGATTGATCAAATGGGCCAAATCCTCGCGCCGATCACGGGCGACGGCAGCCTCCGGTTTTTTGATCGCCAGAAAGGCCACCGTACACGGCATCGAAGCGACAGGAAACGGTCGCGCATGCAATTCATTCGCCAACGCATATCGAAGGGGATGGTCGTCTATCGGTGTCATTCAGGGCTCCGCCTCGTCACGCGCACTATACGATACATATGACTTTCTTCAATTCTCTTTTTGTTTCATATACTTACAGGGATACAAAGGTATACAAGCCGGCTATCTCATTGATTTGGTTGCCACAGCTCGATCGAGTTGCCCTCGGGATCGTGGATGCGTGCGAATTTCCCAACCTCGCTGTCCCAATCCGGATGCGTTTCAACGGCGATTCCAGCCGCCTCCAGTTGCCGAGTCATGGCCGCCAGATCATCGACACGGAAGTTGATCATCCATTGCTGATCTTCCCGCCCGAAATACTCGGTGTCCTGCGCAAACGGAGCAAAGACAGTATAGCCTTCGCGTTGTTTCCAAGGCACGGGATTGTAATGATCGACGCCCAGGTGTTCCGCGTACCACGCACTCAAAGCTTCTGGATCGCGTGCCCGAAAGAACACGCCCCCTATGCCATTCACCTTCTGCATCACAAACCTCCTGACCAAGCCATTTTATCACAATCCGCTGCTTCATCTGGCTAAAAATACCTTGGAGGTCAGGAGGCAAAGCCTCCTGCAATACAAAAAAGAAAAGGGCGCCCAAAGGCGCCCTTTGCAATTGGATTAAGCCTTTTGATCAGTCGATCATGGGCAGCAGCTTGTCGAGCGACTGTTTTGCGTCACCGTAGAACATGCGGGTGTTTTCTTTGAAGAACAGCGGGTTTTCGATGCCCGAATACCCGGTGCCCTGACCACGTTTCGACACAAACACCTGCTTGGCCTTCCAGCATTCCAGAACCGGCATGCCAGCAATGGGGCTGTTTGGATCTTCTTGTGCGGCCGGGTTCACGATGTCGTTCGAACCGATGACGATGGCCACATCCGTTTCAGGGAAATCGTCGTTGATCTCGTCCATCTCAAGCACGATGTCATATGGCACCTTAGCCTCGGCCAGTAGAACGTTCATGTGACCCGGCAGACGACCCGCAACAGGGTGGATCGCAAAGCGCACATTCTTGCCCTTGGCACGCAGCTTGCGAACAAGCTCGCTGACTGACTGCTGCGCCTGCGCCACGGCCATACCGTAACCCGGGATGATGATAACGCTGTCCGCATCGTTCAAAGCCGCAGCCACACCATCAGCCTCGATAGCCACCTGCTCGCCTTCGACCTCCATCTGCGGGCCCGAGCTGCCGCCAAAGCCGCCCAAGATCACGCTGACGAAATGCCGGTTCATCGCCTTACACATGATGTAAGACAGGATCGCACCGGACGAGCCCACCAGCGCACCGACGACGATCAGAAGGTCGTTGCCCAGGCTGAAGCCGATCGCGGCAGCCGCCCAGCCCGAATAGCTGTTCAGCATTGACACAACCACCGGCATGTCGGCCCCGCCGATGCCCATGATCAGGTGATAGCCGATGAACAGCGCCGCCAGGGTCATCAAAAACAGCGGGAGGAAGCCACCGGTGCTGGTATACCAGAACAGGCAGATCAGCGAGAGACCCGCAGCCGCTGCGTTCAATGCATGACCGCCGGGCAGTTTGGTCGCCGCCGACGTTACCTTACCTGCCAGTTTGCCATAGGCCACAACCGAGCCGGTAAAGGTGATCGCACCGATGAAGATACCCAGGAACAGTTCCACGTGCAGGATTGCAAGTTCCGCCGGGGTTTTCTTGGCAATCAGCTTGGCGAATGCCCCCAGATCGGACAGGTCCGCATCTTTGGCGCTGTCAACGATGGCCATGACCTGCGCCACGTTGCCGATTTCAAAATGCGCATTGAAGCCCACAAAGACCGCTGCCAGACCAACCAGCGAGTGCATTGCTGCCACCAGTTGGGGCATTTCGGTCATCTGGACGCGTTGCGCCACGTATTGACCGATCAGACCGCCGCCAATGATCAGAAGGATCGACAGCAGCCACAGGCCGGAACCAGGGCCAACCAGAGTGGCAAAGACCGCCAGCGCCATACCGACGATGCCGTACCAGACCGCGCGCTTAGCGCTTTCTTGGTTCGACAGACCACCCAGCGACAGGATGAACAGAACAGCCGCAACAACGTAAGCGGCAGTAGTGAAGCCAATCATCTACCCGGCCTCCTTAAGATTTCTGGAACATGGCGAGCATGCGCCGGGTTACGAGGAAGCCGCCGAAGATGTTGATCCCGGCCATGAAGACAGACAGCGCCGCCAGCAGGATGACCAGGAACGACCCCGACCCGATCTGCATCAAGGCTCCGACGATGATAATCGACGAGATTGCGTTTGTGATCGCCATCAGCGGAGTGTGCAAGCTGTGTGCTACGCCCCAGATTACCTGGAAACCTACAAATACGGCCAACACGAACACGATAAAGTGCTGCATGAAGCTGGCCGGGGCCACCAGCCCCACCAGCAGCATCAGTGCGCCGCCAACACCCAGCAGGGTGAACTGCTGTTTGGTCTGTGCCTTGAAGGCCGCGATCTCTTGCGCTTTTTTCTCTTCCGGGGTCAGTTCTTTGACTTCCGGCTTCTTCTGCGCCGCAATCGCCTGCACCTTGGGCGGCGGCGGCGGGAACGTGATCTCACCCTCATGGGTCACGGTCGCGCCGCGGATCACGTCATCTTCCATGTCGTGATTGATCTGACCGTCCTTCTCAGGCGTCAGGTCGGTCATCATGTGGCGGATGTTGGTGGCGTACAGAGACGAAGACTGCGCCGCCATCCGGCTGGGGAAGTCGGTATAGCCGATGATGGTCACGCCATTGTCGGTCACGACCTTCTCGTCCGGCACGGTGCCTTCGACGTTGCCGCCACGCTCGGCTGCTAGGTCAACGATGACCGAACCCGGCTTCATCGCTTTGACCATATCCTCCAGCCACAGCTTCGGCGCCGGGCGGTTCGGGATCAAGGCGGTGGTGATGACGATGTCCATTTCCGGCGCAAGCTCACGGAACTTGGCAAGCTGCGCGTTGCGGAATTCCTCTGATTGAACTGAGGCATAACCACCGGTCGCCGCACCGTCCTGCTGTTCTTCCTCGAAGTCCAGATAGACGAATTCAGCCCCCATGGATTCGACCTGTTCGGCCACTTCCGGGCGCACGTCGAACGCATAGGTGATCGCGCCAAGTGAGGTCGAGGTCCCGATGGCCGCCAGACCCGCCACGCCCGCGCCCACGATCAAAACCTTGGCAGGCGGCACTTTACCGGCAGCCGTTACCTGACCGGTGAAGAAACGTCCAAAGTTGTTGCCTGCCTCGATCACCGCGCGGTAGCCCGCGATATTGGCCATCGAAGACAGCGCATCCATCTTCTGCGCGCGCGAGATACGCGGAACCATCTCCATCGCGATGACGTTGGCACCTTTGGATTTGGCCAGCTCCATCCCCTCTTCGTTCCCGGCTGGGTTGAAGAATGAAATCAGCGTCTTGCCTTTGGTCAGACGCTTCATCTCGGTCTCGGTTGGGATGCGAACCTTTGCGACGATGTCCGAGTTCTTCCACAAAGACGCGGCGGTTTTGACGACCTCGACACCGACCGCCTCATAAGCCGCATCCGAGAACCCGGCAGCGGCACCCGCGCCTTTCTCGATGGCGCAGTCATAGCCCAGTTTCTGCAACTGCACAGCGGAGTCCGGCGTCATCGCGACCCGGTTCTCGCCATCCAATATTTCCTTCGGTGTGCCTATTTTCACTGGCAATCCCCCTATTTCTAAGGCCGAGCAGGTCCTCGGGTATGATTCGTTAAGAAAAGATGTATCTTGCGCAACTTTATTTCGCAAGCGCAGCATCCGTTACGTAGTGTCATGGAGGTGCCCACTCCTAAACCCAGCGACGCGTTTTGCGTTCATATCGGGCGAAATCCGCGCGGAAGGTGCGGCGCAACCGGTCCTCTTCTGGCACAATGAACCGACGCTCCAGTACCCAGACAAAGATGGGCACCAGCACCAGCGAGAAGATTGCATCAAACCGAAGGATCAGACCGGTTAGGATCAGAACGTCACCCAGATAGATCGGATTGCGGCTGCGCCTGTAAATGCCCGACTGTACCATGGCACTGGGCGTTTCATGTGGAATCACAGTGGTCTGATGCCGGCGAAACTCAAAAACCGCAAGAACCGCAAGAAGAACGCCGCCGCCGATCAAGACACCGCTGATTAGGTCGGTCAGCCCACCGTCCAACGACAGGCCAAGCCCCATGTATCGGCCCTGTAGCCAAGCCAGCAGGACAAAGCCCGCAAGCCACACAGGGGGAACATCGATCCAGCGCATAGTCTGTCCTTCGTGGGTGACGCCACGTAAGGATACGTGTCGTTTCTGGGCGCTGTCCTACCGTTTTCAGGTCAGAATAGCAAAACCCACGATGTCGCATCAGTGGACAGGCTGCTGCGGATCAGATACGCCGGTGGGTAAACAGCGACAGATAAACACAAAAAACGAGCTTTCATGACCGATTTCGCAGCAACCAAAGCCATGTTCGACCTGCCCGAGGGTGTGATCTATCTGGATGGCAACTCTCTGGGCCCCCTGCCTAAATCAGCGACCTCGCGTGTGCAGGATATGCTGACAGATGAATGGGGTCAGATGTTGATCACCGGGTGGAACAAGGCGGGCTGGATGGGGCTGCCCACTGGGCTGGGCGATCGCATCGGCCGCTTGATCGGTGCCGAACAAGGCAGCGTCGTCACAGGCGACACCCTGTCGATCAAGGTGTATCAGGCTGTGGCTGCCGCGCTTGAACTCAATCCGTCCCGAAAGGTTGTGCTGTCAGATAACGGCAACTTCCCGTCAGACCTGTACATGGCGGATGGCCTGCTACGCTCGCTGGGCGAAGACTATGAGCTGCGCATTGTAGACCCAGAGGATGTGGCAGAAGCAATCACAGAAGAGGTCGCGGTTTTGATGCTGACCGAAGTCGATTACCGCTCGGGCCGGATGCATGACATGAAAGCGCTGACCGAACTTGCACATGCAAACGGCGTGATAACGGTCTGGGATCTTGCGCATTCCGCCGGTGCAATTCCCGTTGATCTGGAAGGTTGCAATGCCGACTTTGCTGTAGGCTGCACATATAAATACCTCAACGGCGGCCCTGGCGCACCGGCCTTTATCTATGTCGCACCTCGACTGGCTGAAACGGTGCGTCCGGCCCTGTCTGGTTGGCTGGGGCACGAAGCCCCCTTTGCGTTTGATCTGGATTATCGCCCCGGCAGCGGGATCGAACGGATGCGCGTGGGCACGCCACCCGTGATCCAAATGACGGCTTTAGCCGCGGCCATGGACATCTGGGACATGGCCGAAATGGCAGATGTCCGAGCAAAGTCCATTGAATTGACTGAGCTCTTCATAACCCGCGTCGAAGCCGCCTGCCCCGAACTGCAACTGGCCAGCCCAAGAACGCCAGAGGTGCGTGGCAGCCAGGTCTCATTCCGCTTCACAGAAGGCTACGCTGCGATGCAGGCCCTGATCGCACGGGGTGTAATTGGCGATTTCCGTGCGCCAGATATCATGCGCTTTGGTTTTACGCCGCTTTACATCGACGAGGCCGACGTAATCCGAGCAACCGAGATTATGGCCGATGTGATGCAGAACAAGTTGTGGGACGCGCCGGAATACAAGATCCGCCAGCGCGTTACCTGACCTCAAGCCCAGCACCGAAAAGGGCGGCAACCTGCGCCACCTGCTGTTCATAGACTTCGGCCCCGGCGCCGATCAGCTTTAGCCCCTTGAGCGTGGTGGTGATCGTCCGACCGGTCTCTGCCGCGTCCGTCTGAAGGCGAACCCGTCCCTCCTGCTCCTGTTGCGTCAGCCAAACCGCATAAAGCCCTGCCAGTTTAGCCTCACCCGCAGCGATGATTTCAGAAGACAGGGATTTGGTGTTGTCCAGCATCTCGAGCCCGTGTGGAGAGGCCAGGATTTTAGCCATCCCGTCCGTCTGCGCCTGCACCGCACGCGTCAAAACCTCGGGCACCGACCCTTGCGTCGCCAGTGCTTCGGCGACCGCAACGCTTTTTTCGGCGTAGTACAATTCGGTCAGCTTGCTGACGATCGCCTCTTTGTTCTTGTAGTGCAGATAGACCGCTGGCCGCGACATCCCCGCCCCACGCGCAATATCGTCCATCGAAGTCTTTCGATACCCGTAGGTGGAAAAGGCTTGAAACGCCGAGTTCAGGATCGCCTTTTGCCGTGAATCGTCATTCGTGTCTTTCATAACCGAAGCACTGACATTTTTTGTTTAAATTGTCAATTGACAGCATGACACTTTTCGCTAAATATGTCAGAAACCAGCCACAGCAAGAAGAGGTGCGCCATGGCGACGGCCCTTAAGATCAATGGAAAGCAACATCAGGTAGACCTGCCTGATGACGTCCCCCTGCTCTGGGTTCTGCGGGATGAGGTCGGATTGACCGGCACTAAATTCGGCTGCGGCGTTGCCGCCTGCGGAGCATGCACCGTTCATATCGACGGCGAGGCCGTGCGGTCCTGTCAGGTCGCGTTGTCGGATGTTTGGGGTGACGTGACCACAATTGAAGGCATCGGAGCACCAGACACCCTAGCCGCCATCCAGCAAGCTTGGGTCGATCATCAGGTTGCGCAATGCGGATATTGCCAGTCTGGACAGATCATGCAGGCCACTGCCTTGCTGGCAGAAAACCCGGCACCTACCGATGCAGACATCGATGAAGCAATGCAGGGCAACCTTTGCCGCTGTGGCACCTACCCCCGCATCCGGGCCGCAATCCACGACGCAGCGTCCAAGCTGAAGGAGGCATAAGCTATGGGTAAAGTTGTCAAAATCCTCCGTCGCACGTTCCTGATCGGTTCGGCTGCAATTGTTGGCGGTGTGGCCTTTGGCGCATATTACGTCACCCGCCCAGCCGCCAACCCGCTAAAACCCGGTGAAGGTCAGGCCGCGCTGAACCCGTTCGTATTGATCGATCAAAATGGCGTCACCCTGTTCGCCCCCCGCGCGGAAATGGGTCAGGGCGTGAAAACCACTTGGACCGCGCTGATTGCCGAGGAACTGGACGTCGACCTGGATCAGATCACCGTTCTGCATGGCCCGGCGGCAGCGGCCTATTACAACTCGGCCCTGGTGGGCGAAGGACTGCCCAACAAGGGTTATGACATCTCGAATTTCCAGCACAATTTGGGTGAAGCACTGGGCGTTTTGGGCAAGACGCTGAGCCTGCAGGTCACTGGTGGTTCGACCTCGATGAAAGACGGGTTCGAGCGGATGCGGCAAGCTGGTGCTTCGGCGCGCGAAACGCTGAAACGCGCAGCCGCAGATCGGTTAGGCGTTGATCCTTTAGAGCTGCAAACAGCCTCGGGCCACGTTATTGCGCCCAACGGCGACAAGATTGCCTATTCCGAGCTTGCCGAGGATGCAGCTGGATTGGAACCGGTCGAAGTGCCTTTGCGCGATCCGTCCGAGTGGCGCTATCTGGGCCGGACCCAACCGCGTCTGGACATGGTTGGCAAGGTGACCGGCACGGCCGAGTTCGGCGTTGATGTCCGCCTGCCGGGCATGAAATTCGCGGCCGTACGCATGAACCCCAAATTGGGCGGCGCGATGAATGGCTTTGATGACGGTGCCGCCCAATCCATGCCAGGGGTCGAGAAGATTGTCGATCTGGGTACAGGTGTGGCCGTGATCGCCAACAACACCTGGTTGGCAAACCAAGCGGTTGAGGCCATCGACGTTGACTGGGGCGACGCGCCCTATCCACCGGAAACCGACGGTATCTTTGCCAAGATAGCCGAGGCGTTTGACGACGCGCCGAATTCGACCATGCGCGACGACGGCGATGTCAGCGTGACGCCCGAGGGCGCGACGGAAATCACCGCTGAATACCAAGTGCCCTATCTGGCCCACGCCACGATGGAGCCGATGAATGCCACCGCACTGTATACCGGAAACGCTTTGGAGCTGTGGTGTGGCAATCAGGCCCCGACCCTGATTCAGTTCCGTGTCGCGAACACCGCCAATCTGGACACGGACGCGGTGCAGATTCACACCACCTATCTGGGGGGCGGATTTGGCCGCCGGGGCGAGTTGGATTTTGGCGAGATCGCCACCAAGGTTGCCATGGCCATGCCCGGCACGCCGGTTCAGACGACCTGGAGCCGCGAAGAAGACATGCGCCATGATTATTACCGCCCCGGCGCAATCGCTCGGATGCGTGGTGCAGTGCACGACGGCAAAGCCGTTATGATCGACGGCAAGGCTTCTTCGCAATCCCCGACCCAGCAGGCAGTCGAGCGCTACACCGGCTTCCCCGGTGGCGGCCCCGACAAGGTGCTGGTCGAAGGATTCTTCAACCAGCCCTATGCAGTGCCAAACTATCGCATGAGTGGTCATATCGCGGATCTGGCCGTCCCGGTGGGTTTTTGGCGCTCGGTCGGTAACAGCCACAATGGCTTTTTCCATGAGACATTCATGGATGAAATGGCCCATGCCGCAGGGCGCGACCCGCTGGAGTTTCGACTTGAGTTGATGAAGTCCGAACACGCCCCCTCTGCCGGGTGTCTTGAAGCGGTGAAAGAGATGTCGGGCTGGACCGGCAAAACGCCTGATGGCGTAGGCCGCGGCGTCGCCTTTACCTACAGCTTTGGCACACCCGTAGCACAAGTGATCGAGGTCGTCGACGAGGACGGCACCATCCGCATCAACAAGGCTTGGATCGCCTGCGACATGGGGCTTGCGCTGGATCCTGACAACGTCAAGGCGCAGATGTTCGGCGGCATGATCTATGGCCTGTCCGCCGCGTGCTATGGCGAAATCACCTTTGCAGATGGCGAAGCGGAACAGTTCAATTTCCCTGACTATGACGCCATTCGCATGCACACGGCCCCGCAGGTCGAGGTGCGCGTTCTCGAAACCAACCGCCACATGGGTGGCGCAGGAGAGCCCGGCACGCCCCCCTCGATGCCCGCGCTCGGAAATGCCCTGTTTGATCTGACCGGAGAACGCGCCCGCAGCCTGCCGCTGATCAATCAGTTCAACCTGCTGGTTTGATCAGAAAACGTCGGCTCGCCGCCCCCTCGGCGCGCCGGCGTAAAACTACGCGGTTTTCTGGAACACCTGCGCACCCTTGGACCAGGCTTGCACTGCTGCACCAAAAGCCTCGAACAGAGGGCGCGACACCGGGTCGTTTATGGCATCCCATTCGGGGTGCCACTGAACGGACAGCGTAAAGCCAGGCGCGTCCTGGATATAGATCGCCTCGGGCGTGCCGTCGGGCGCGTGACCGTCAATGACGACGCGTTCGCCAATGGTCTTGATGCCCTGCCCGTGTAGCGTGTTGGTCATGACCTCGACCGCACCAAACAGGTCATGGAACACGCCGCCCTCATCCAGTGTCACAACATGCCGCAGCGCAAATTTCTCTTCCAGCGTACCGTCGGGCGGCATTCGATGGTTCATGCGCCCCGGCAAATCCCGGATCTCGGGATAAAGCGTTCCACCCATCGCCACATTGACCTCTTGAAACCCGCGGCAGATGCCCAGAAACGGTTGTCCACGTTCCACACAGGCGCGAACCAGCGGCAGAGTGATGGCGTCGCGTGCCCGGTCGAACTCTCCATGCGCTTCGGTTTCAGGTTCGCCGTATTCTTCCGGATGCACATTAGGGCGACCGCCGGTCAGCAGAAAGCCGTCGCAGACCTCCAGCAACTCATCGACCGTCACATAGCGCGGATCCGCCGGGATCAGCAGCGGCAGACATCCTGACACATTGGCAACCGCGTCCGAGTTCATCGTCCCGCCGGCATGGGTCGGGTATTGGTCATTCATGAGGTACGAGTTGCCGATGATACCGACGACAGGACGAGACATTCCGCTTTCCTTGTTTTTTCAGCGCTTAACAGGGAAGCTAGCGGCAGCCTCTCAGACGTGCAAGAATACACGCCCTGCATGACAGCGCAGGGACGTGTTCAGGGGTGCACAATACAATCCCTCAAAAGATACTTTAGACAGAATTATTTCCCAATAATTTCCCTCAATCGGGAAATTATTCAAAAGTTTTGGCATTGGCAGGACAAACCAAGCGGAGACTTAAATCTCACCGACCAAACCGGCTGCCTCAATTCCGGCCATTGCGGCAATCGCATCATTGTCCGAAGTGTCACCTGTTACTCCGACAGCGCCGATCACAGCGCCTTTCCGGTCGCGCAGCAGAACACCACCTGGAACCGGCACGACCTGCCCGCCATAGACGCCATTCACTGCGGCCATGAAATAGGCCTGCGCCTCGGCGCGCTGCATCTGCGCAGTCCCGGCCATGCCCAACATGACCGAGCCATAGGCCTTGCCATGCGCAATCGCGAAACGACCCGGGGCGGCACCGTCTTCACGTTCGAAGGCGATGACATGACCACCCGCATCGAGAACCACGGCAGACAGAGGTTTCAACTCCATCTCGCGCCCCTTCTCAAGAGCCTTACGAATGATGGTGCGCGCTTTGCGCAAAGAAATAGCCATCTCTGATCCCTTTCATTTGGATAAAATCTTCTTTGGAAAACAAGGCGTAGATACTACCCCTTGCCCCGACCCAAACCGTTTACGCCTGGCTTGCCTTCAACTCCAGACGACGGGCGTGCAGAACCGGCTCAGTATAGCCCGAAGGCTGCACCCGCCCCTTGAACACCAGATCGCAGGCTGCCTGAAAGGCGATGCCGTCAAAGCTTGGTGCCATAGGCGTATAGCTGGGGTCGCTGTCGTTCTGACGATCCACAACAGCGGCCATTTTCTGCATCGCGGCCATTACCTGTGCTTCGTCCACGATGCCATGGTGCAGCCAATTGGCCAGCGCCTGAGACGAAATCCGGCAGGTTGCGCGGTCTTCCATGAGGCCGATGTCGTTGATGTCCGGCACCTTGGAGCAGCCCACGCCCTGATCGACCCAGCGCACCACATAGCCGAGAATGCCCTGAGCGTTGTTTTCGACCTCACGAGTGATTTCATCGTCGCCTAAATTCCGACCATCCAGCAGTGGAATGGTCAGCAGGTCATCCAGCGTACCGCGCGCACCTCCGGCAGCCAGTTCATCCTGGCGCGCAAGCACATCAACCTTGTGATAATGCGTCGCGTGCAGCGTCGCGGCGGTTGGCGACGGCACCCAGGCGCAGGTTGCGCCAGACATCGGGTGCCCGATCTTGGCGTCCAGCATGTCGCCCATGCGATCCGGCATTGCCCACATGCCCTTGCCAATCTGTGCCTTGCCTTTCAAGCCGCAGGCCAGACCGATGTCGACATTGCGGTCCTCGTAAGACGCAATCCAAGGCGTGTTCTTGATATCGCCTTTGGGCAGCATCGGACCGGCTTCCATCGAGGTATGAATCTCATCCCCGGTCCGGTCCAAAAACCCGGTGTTGATAAAAGCCACACGTGATTTAGCCGCCCGAATGCACTCCATCAGGTTGACTGATGTGCGCCGTTCCTCATCCATAATACCCAGTTTTACGGTATTGCGGGGCAAGCCAAGAATGTCTTCGACCATGTCGAAAATCTCGACCGAGAACGCAACTTCCTTGGGCCCGTGCATCTTGGGCTTTACGACGTAGACCGAACCTTCGACCGAGTTACCGCCTTCGCGCTTCAGATCGTGCATGGCGATCAAAGTGGTGCACAGTGCATCCATCAGCCCTTCACCGATCTCGCGCCCCTCTGCGTCCAGCACAGCCGGGTTGGTCATCAGGTGGCCTACATTGCGCACCAGCATCAGCGACCGTCCTTTCAGCGTAGCCTGACCGCCTGACGGTGTAGTGAAGCTCAGGTCGTCAGCCAGCTTGCGGGTGAACGTGGTGCCGCCTTTTGTCACCTCTTCGGTCAGGTCGCCTTTCATCAGACCCAGCCAATTGCCATAGGCCACCACCTTGTCGGCGGCATCGACACAGGCGACCGAGTCCTCGCAATCCATGATCGTCGACAACGCTGATTCAAGCCGGACGTCTGCGATTCCGGCGGGGTCGGTTGCACCAATGGTGCTTGAAGGGTCAACCATGATCTGAATGTGCAGACCATTGTTTATCAGCAGTACGAATTCCGGCGTGTCCGCCGCACCACCGAATCCGGCAAATTGCGTGGGGTTGGCCAGGGCCGGCACAATCCCTTTGTCCTTTACAGTCAGGCTGGACACATCCGCCCAAGACCCAGATGCCAACGGCACAACATCGTCCAGAAAGGCTTTGGCCCACGCGATCACACGCGCGCCACGCGCGGCGTCATAGCTACCTCCTGTCGGCAAATCACCCATAGCGTCGGTTCCATAAAGCGCGTCGTACAGACTGCCCCAACGGGCATTGGCAGCATTCAAGGCAAAACGGGCATTTGTGATCGGCACCACAAGCTGCGGTCCTGGGGTCAGGGCGATCTCGGGGTCGACATTTTCCGTTTCGATCTGGAAGCGATCCTTTTCTGGAACCAGATAACCGATCTCTTTCAGGAAAGCCTGATATTCGGCCGGGTCGATTTCCTGCCCCCTGCGGGCCATATGCCAGCCATCGACACGGCTTTGAATCTCGGACCGTTTCGCCAGAAGGTCGCGGTTCTTCGGCCCAAGCTCATTCACCATCCGTGCCAGACCTGCCCAGAACTGCTGAGGAGACACATCCGTACCTGGAAGCGCCTGCGTCTCTATAAACTCTGCCAATATCGGATCGATCTGCAGCCCGCTCAGAGTCTGTCTGCCAGTCATGTTACCGCTCTCCCACAATTGTGTGCCACTGTATGCTTTGATGCATTTAGGCGGAAAGTTTCCGATAGGCAACTTTTGACGCGCGGTTTGCAATGTTTGGTTTTCCCGGAGGCTGCTTCAAAATCACCAAGCGAATGAAGCGGGCCAGTTGCAGCCCCTGACCGAAGCCCCTAACGTCGCGCCAAACCCGTACGGATACGAGGCCCCAGATGCGCGACGCTGCACCCACAACAATTTACCTGAAAGACTACACGCCGTTTGGCTATCTGGTGGACAGCGTGCACCTGACTTTTGACCTTGCAGACCACGCCACCCGCGTCACATCCCGCATCGCTTTCCGCCCAAACCCCGATGCCACGGAGCGGACCTTCTTTCTGCACGGGGAAGACCTCGCGCTGATCAGCGCCTCGATCAACGGCGCTGAAGTCACGCCGGATGTGACAGACAAGGGCCTGACAGTCGACGTACCGGATGAACCCTTCATCTGGGAGGCCGAAGTCGAGATCGATCCCGGCAATAACACCGCGCTGGAAGGGCTTTACATGTCGAACGGCATGTACTGCACGCAATGCGAGGCAGAGGGGTTTCGCAAAATCACCTATTACCCCGACCGCCCGGACGTGATGTCCACCTTTACCGTGCGTATCAACGGCGACCTTCCGGTATTGTTGTCCAACGGCAACCCGTCGGGCAAGGGTGAAGGCTGGGCCGAATGGACCGACCCATGGCCCAAACCGGCCTATCTGTTTGCACTGGTCGCAGGAGACCTGATCGCCCACCCCGGCCAATTCACCACCAAGTCGGGCCGCGACGTGGAATTGAACCTGTGGGTTCGTCCCGGCGATGAAGGCAAATGCGCGTTTGGCATGGAAGCCTTGAAAAAATCGATGAAATGGGACGAAGACGTCTATGGCCGCGAATACGATCTAGACGTATTCAACATTGTCGCCGTGGACGATTTCAACATGGGCGCGATGGAAAACAAGGGTCTGAACATCTTTAACTCGTCGGCTGTTCTGGCCAGCCCCGAAACCTCGACCGATGCGAACTTCGAACGCATCGAAGCAATCATCGCGCATGAATATTTCCACAACTGGACCGGAAACCGCATCACCTGCCGCGACTGGTTTCAGCTGTGTCTGAAAGAAGGGCTGACAGTATTCCGCGATGCGCAGTTCACATCCGACATGCGCTCGGCGCCGGTGAAACGCATTCACGACGCCATAGACCTGCGCGCGCGCCAGTTCCCCGAAGACAACGGCCCCCTATCACACCCGGTTCGCCCCGAGAGCTTTCAGGAGATCAACAACTTCTACACCGCGACCGTCTATGAGAAAGGTGCCGAAGTAATCGGAATGCTGAAACGCTTGGTCGGGGATGACGCCTATGCCAAAGCGCTGGATCTGTATTTTGAGCGCCATGACGGCCAAGCCTGCACCATCGAGGACTGGATCAAGGTCTTTGAAGACACCACCGGCCGCGATCTGACTCAATTCCAGCGCTGGTACAGCCAATCGGGCACGCCACGCGTCACCGTTTCAGAAAACTGGGCGGACGGCATTTATACCCTGACGTTGAATCAGCGCACCGAGCCGACGCCGGGACAGAATGAAAAGCAGCCTCAGGTAATCCCGGTTGCCGTGGGCCTGTTGGGGGCCAACGGGGATGAGGTCCGCCAAACCGAAGTGTTGGAACTGACTGAAGCTGAGCAAAGCTTTCAATTCACCGGGCTCGCCGCAAAACCCACACCGTCGATCCTGCGTGATTTCTCAGCGCCGGTTATTCTTGAGCATGATGTCAGCAACGCCGAGCGCGCTTTTCTGCTGGCTCACGATACAGATCCGTTTAACCGCTGGCAGGCTGGGCGGTCTTTGGCGCAAGATACTTTGCTGCGAATGATCCTGGATGATGCCGCACCAGATGCCGATTACCTTGATGGGTTGCTGGCTGTGCTGCGCGACGTGGATTTGGATCCAGCGTACCGGGCCTTGATGCTGGGGCTACCGACGCAATCGGAACTGGCGGCAAGCCTTTTTGAACGCGGCCATACCCCCGATCCGATGATGATCTGGACGGCAATTGAGACGCTGCGGCAGGCAACAGCCCAGCATGTACAGGATCTGTTGCCCCGGCTACACAGCGAAGCCTTGGTGGATGGCCCCTATGCGCCGGACGCTGCGCAATCCGGCAAGCGCGCCCTTGGCAGCGCCGCGCTGGCGCTGACCACCCGACTGGATGGCGGAGCAATGGCGGCTGAGGCGTATGGCAATGCAGATAACATGACCCTGCAACTGACCGCCTTGTCCTGCCTGCTGCGCGCACGCAAAGGTGAGGCCGAATTGGCCGCGTTCTACAGACAGTGGCAGCATGACCGTCTTGTCATGGACAAGTGGTTTGGTTTGCAGGTGGCAATGGCCGGGCCCGAGGCAACACCCGGTGTGGCACAATCTCTGACGCAGCACGCTGACTTCAACTGGAAGAACCCCAATCGCTTCCGCGCAGTAGTGGGCGCACTGGCCATGAACCACGCCGGGTTCCATCAGCCTGACGGGGCAGGCTATGCCCTGCTGGCCGATTGGCTGATCCGACTGGATCCGGTGAACCCACAAACCACTGCACGGATGTGTTCTGCATTTCAAACGTGGAAACGGTATGACGCAGATCGACAGGAACTAATGCGCGCGCAGCTTTCTCGCGTTGCCGAAACCCCAAACCTGTCGCGTGACACCAGCGAAATGGTGTCGCGCATCCTTGGCGCATGACTGACTACTCTTTTGCCCGACAGAACCGGAGCACACGCACCTTGGTCATCCTGGCCAGCGTTTATGCAGGTTTGATGACTCTGGTCCTGTTGTTTGACGCAGCGTGGTGGATCGTGTGGCTGCTGGCACTGGCCACCCTGCCCGCAGTTTGGGATGTGGTTCAGAACACGCGCGCAGGCGTTCAGATCGACCAGACCGCCATTCGCTGGTTCACTGGCAAGCGCCAGGGTGAAATCATGCTGAACGACATTGATTTCTTTCGTTTTGACACCCGCTGGGACTTTTCCGTGCGCGTCTCGATCGTCTTGGAATCGGGCAAGCGAATCCGTTTACCGGACGAGTCGCTCCCGCCGCACCGAGAACTGGAACCCGTTCTGACACAGGCTGGTTTTCGCGTAGAGCGCCATCATTTCACTGTTTTCTGAAACACTGGCCCCTTGATCGCCGGATTGGACACTAAAGTCGAAAACTGTTAAGCATTTGACTTGATCTGAGCCCAATATCTCGCCAGATTTATAAGCAGTTCAGTGTTTTTACAGTTTTCGAGTTTTGCCATGTTTCGGTCGTTTAGGGCGTTGTTTGCCCAGAAATCAGCCTCATCTGCCCCAACCGCACCAGATTTGTGCGCAACGCAGTCTGCTTTGGCTGCTGCATTGCCGGATCAAGGGCAACTCAACATTCCTGTTGCGCGAACAGGTGATGAAAACCTGATCGGACATTCCACAATCGAGCACGGCCGTCACCTTGCCAGACAAGATCGTTGGGAAGATCTTTCCAAGGAGATGCGCGCGGCGGATCAGGATCGTGCTGCGGTGTCGGACGGAATGCCGATTGCCGACCTTCTGGCATTTGGGGCCAGATCGGATGTGGTGCTGGCTGCGGAACATGCGCTGACGGATGGAAAGGCCATTTCGGACTATGACCTGTTGGGAGGTATATCTGAGCTTGAAGGCGAAATGGCAGACTTTCCCAATGATCCGATGATCGCTACTGTCGTGGCCCTTGCCCATATCGATCTGGCCTGGGCGTGGCGCGGAACCGCCTCGGACGCGGCACTGCCGCCGTTGCACCGATCGCGCTGTGCGGCGCATTTCGACCGGGCCGCGTCGATCTTGCCCAAATGCCGGGCTGATGCCCCGGACAGCCCGCTGATTGCTGCGGCAAGCTGCGCGCTTTTGGCCGGTCAGCGCAGATCCAATGCGCGTGTGTCAGACGAATACGAGCGTCTGATCACGCTGGATCCGCGCAACCAACGGCACATGCGTGCCATGGGCAGCCATCTGTTGCCCCGTTGGTTCGGAAGCTACGATGAATTGGAATTGCAAGCGATGCGCACTGCGGCTCGGACCCAGGGCGTATGGGGTGCTGGCGGCTACACTTGGGTCCAATTCGACGCCATTGCATTGGATGAAGAAGCCTGTGCGCGTGTCGATACCGAGTATTTCCTGGACGGTTTGCGCGACATCGTGCGGCTGCGGCCCGACCAGCAAATGATCAATATGCTGTCGGCCTATTGTGCAATCACCATCCAGAACGGACGTGGAGTGAACGAACAAGCCGACCAGTTCCGCGCACAGATGCGCGAGACCGCCAACTGGTTGATCCGCGACCACTTGACCGAGTTGCATCCCATGATCTGGGCCCACGCGACCGCAGGGTTCAACAACTCTGTCCGCATCAACTCGCCCGAGCGGTTTGCCGCGCGGGGTCAGCGGGATGCATTGCGGGCAATCTCGGATCTGTTCCGGGACGAATTGCGTAGCGGTATGGATGTGACCTTCACACCAACGGGCCTACAGTTTTCCCAGAACTGAACGCGTCAGGATTCCCCCTTGCCCCTAGGCCCTGCCGGGCCTAATACGCAGGCTTAGACTTCTGCGGAAATGAGGCGCGCCATGCTCGATCTGACATACGAAATGCCCAAACCCAAGACCATTGCCGGGGCCAAGCACGACTGGGAACTGGTGATCGGGATGGAGGTGCACGCTCAGGTCTCGTCCAATGCCAAGCTGTTTTCTGGTGCGTCGACCCAATTCGGGGCCGAACCGAACTCGAACGTGGCCTTCGTCGACGCGGCGATGCCGGGAATGCTGCCTGTGATCAACGAATATTGCGTTGAACAGGCTGTGCGCACCGGGCTGGGCCTGAAGGCGGACATCAACTTGAAATCGGCGTTCGACCGCAAGAACTATTTCTACCCCGACCTACCGCAGGGCTATCAGATTTCGCAGCTGTACCACCCCATCGTGGGCGAAGGCGAAGTGCTGGTTGAGATGGGTGACGGCACCGCGCGCATGGTTCGCATCGAACGCATCCACATGGAGCAGGACGCGGGCAAATCAATCCACGACATGGACCCGCATATGTCCTTTGTTGACCTGAACCGGACCGGCGTTTGCCTGATGGAGATTGTCAGCCGCCCCGATATTCGCGGGCCGGAAGAGGCCGCCGCCTATATCGCCAAACTGCGCCAGATCATGCGTTACTTGGGCACCTGCGATGGCAACATGCAGAACGGCAACCTGCGCGCCGACGTGAACGTATCGATCTGTTTGCCGGGTGCCTATGAGAAGTATCAGGAAACGCAGGATTTCTCGCATCTTGGCACGCGGTGTGAGATCAAGAACATGAACTCGATGCGCTTTATCCAGCAAGCGATCGAGGTCGAAGCCCGCCGCCAGATCGCCATCGTCGAAGGGGGCGGTGAGGTCGAACAGGAAACCCGCCTGTATGACCCGGACAAGGGCGAGACCCGCTCGATGCGGTCCAAGGAAGAGGCGCACGATTATCGTTACTTCCCCGACCCTGATCTGCTGCCGCTGGAAATCGAACAAGCGTGGGTCGACGACATCGCCGCGAAGCTGCCCGAACTGCCCGACGAGAAGAAGGCACGTTTTATCAGCGAATTCGGCCTGACCGACTATGACGCATCGGTTCTGACCGCCGAAGTGGAATCGGCTGCGTATTTCGAAGAGGTCGCCAAGGGCCGTAACGGGAAACTGGCTGCGAACTGGGTCATCAACGAACTGTTCGGCCGGTTGAAAAAAGAAGACCACGACATCACCGACTCGCCGGTTTCTCCGGCGCAGTTGGGTGGGATCATCGATCTGATTTCGTCGGATGCCATTTCGGGCAAGATCGCCAAGGACCTTTTCGAGATCGTCTATACCGAAGGCGGTGATCCGGCGCAGATCGTCGAAGACCGCGGCATGAAGCAGGTGACCGATACCGGCGCCATCGAAGCTGCTCTGGATGAAATCATTGCCGCCAACCCGGCGCAGGTTGAAAAGGCCAAAGTGAACCCGAAGCTGGCGGGCTGGTTTGTCGGTCAGGTCATGAAGGCGACCGGAGGCAAGGCGAACCCGAAGGCCGTGAACGAACTGGTCAGCAAAAAGCTTGGGTCGTAACCCGTTTTATGTGTACAGGTCTGCCAGCGGCAACGCGTGGATTTGTACACATCGTATTCTCACGAAATCTTAAGACTGGGGGGGGCAAGCCATCGGCTTGACTTCCCCCTGTTCGCGCTCTTTCTTCGCCTCCAGAGAGGTTAGGTATCATGCAGAACAGATTTGATCAGGAACTCGAAGACCGGCTGGTGCGATACGCGGCCATTGACAGTCAGAGTGACGAGACTTCCCCTACAACCCCAAGCACGCAAATCCAGTTCGACATGCTGAACCTGTTGCGCGACGAGCTGGCCCAGATCGGCGCGCAGGATATCGAGATCACAGGCGATAGCGTGGTGGTTGCAACCATTCCCGGAAACGCTCAGGGGCCGACAGTGGGCTTTTTGGCGCATGTGGATACGGCCCCACAGTTCAACGCCACAGGCGTCAAGCCGCGTGTCATCAAGGGATACAATGGCGGTGACATCTCATTCCCCGACGATCCTGATCTGGTTCTGTCGCCGGAAGAAAACCCCTATCTGGCCGAGAAAATTGGGCATGACCTGATCACCGCTTCAGGCACGACCCTGCTGGGTGCGGATGACAAGGCGGGCGTGTCGATCCTGATGACCATGGCGCGGCACCTGATCGAAAACCCGGATATTCCGCACGGACCGATCCGCATCGCCTTTACCCCGGATGAAGAGATCGGGCGCGGTGTAACCGAACAGCTGCCCAAGGATCTGGGCGCGGATTTCGCCTATACTCTGGACGGTCAGGAAGTGGGTGAGATCGAATATGAAAGCTTCTCAGCCGACCGTGCGGTGATCAAGATCGAAGGCGTTTCGATCCATCCCGGTTTAGCGAAAGGCAAAATGGTGAACGCTGCACATCTGGCTGCAAAGATCGTTCAAACGCTGCCTCAGGCCACCATGACCCCGGAAACCACCGATGGGCGCGAAGGGTTCATCCATGTCACCGACATGAATGGCGGCTCTTCCGAGATGGAGATCAAACTGATCCTGCGTGATTTCGAGCTGGACGCACTGGAAGCCCAGCGCAACATCGTGCGTCAGGTGTGTGCCGCCGTACAGGCCACCGAACCACGCGCGACCATCACCTGCGAGATCAGCCATCAGTATCGCAATATGCGCTATTGGCTGGAAAACGACATGACGCCAGTCGATCTGGCCCGGGATGCCTGTCGCGAGTTGGGGATCGAACCTCTGTCCGTCCCGATCCGTGGCGGCACCGACGGGTCGCGCCTGACCGAGTTCGGCACCCCCTGCCCCAATCTGTTCACTGGGATGCAGTGTATTCACGGGCCGATGGAATGGATTTCGGTGCAGGACATGGCGCTGGCGACCGAACTGTGCCTGTCGGTTGTGACCAAGGCAGCACAGACTGGTGGCAATCATCAGGGCTGAAATCCGCCGGTTGGGCAACGGCTCTTTCCCTCGGGGATCAGCGTGTTAGTTTATCGCGAACAGGTGTTTAGGAACAGTTGATGCAGCGCTACGAATACAAGGTGATCCCCGCCCCACAAAAAGGTGTCAAAGCCAAGGGCGTCAAAACGGCTGAGGGTCGCTTTGCGGTCTCGGTTGAACAGGTCCTGAACCAAATGGGTCAGGACGGCTGGGAATACCAACGCGCCGAATTGCTGCCCAGCGAGGAACGCGCGGGCCTGACCGGATCGACCACAAACTGGCGCAACGTGCTGGTGTTCCGGCGCGTGGTGGAAGAAGACGTTGACGCACCTGAAATCGGCACAGCACTAGATATGGACAGCACCCCGTTGGCCCAGCCAGTACAGGGCCCTGACGAGGTTCAAGCGCCGAAACCGATTGCGGCGGAAGCGGATGAACCGCCCTTGTCTTTGAAACGGTCTGATGAAACACCCGAGGCCGGTGAAATCTCAAAAACCTAATCTTTGTAGCAGGGATTGGTGTCTTTATCAGGCCCCTTGACTGCCTGCTATATTGAGAAACCTCTAAGTCTTTTAAATTTACCACCCCTTCAATAAGGATTTTTTTTCGCAACCAGCGTCTAGATTTATCCCTTGATGGATCCAGCCCGCTTCGATCGCGAATGATCAGAACAGACGCTTTTCAACGCGTATTCTCGCCCGAAAAAGAACGGAAGTACTAAAAAATGGCAGCGACTTGAACACAAGCGGTACACGCCATTTGAAAAAGGGATACGCCCCCCGAAAATATATGGCATGTTAACTGAATAACCGGGAGGGACATCAAAATGGCTATTCGGCAAACGCAAGGGCGGGCACGCCTTTATGACAGCATTCTCGATACCGTGGGCGACACGCCTTGCATCCGGGTCAATCGGATCGTGCCAGAACATGTAACCGTCTATGTGAAGTTCGAAGCGTTCAATCCCGCCGGTTCGGTCAAGGACAGGCTAGCGCTGAATATCATCGAAGCAGCGGAACGCGACGGGCGATTGAAACCGGGTCAGACAGTTGTCGAGGCAACCTCGGGCAATACCGGCATCGGCCTTGCCATGGTTTGCGCGGCCAAGGGCTATCCGCTGGTTGTAACGATGGCAGAAAGTTTCTCGGTCGAGCGGCGCAAGCTGATGCGCTTTCTGGGGGCCAAGGTGGTTCTGACCCCCAAGGCGCAGAAAGGGTTTGGTATGTACACCAAGGCCAAGGAACTGGCCGAGGAAAACGGGTGGTTTCTGGCCAGCCAGTTCGAAACCTCTGCCAATGCCGATATCCATGAGAACACGACCGCGCGGGAAGTTCTTGCAGATTTCGAAGGGCAGCGACTGGATTACTGGGTGACCGGATACGGAACCGGCGGTACGGTTTCCGGTGTATCTCGCGTCCTGCGGAAGGAACGGCCGGAGACAAAGATCATCCTGACCGAACCAGCCAACGCCGCAATTGTGTCATCGGGGTACACCAACACCCGCAACGAGGATCATCAGCCGACCGAGAGCCACCCGAATTTCGAACCGCACCCGATTCAGGGATGGACGCCGGACTTCATTCCCTGGGTCCTGCAGGAAGCCATAGACAACGAATATTACGACGAACTGACCCCTGTGCCCGGACCCGAAGGGATCGCGTGGTCACGCCGACTTGCCTCGGAAGAAGGTATTTTTACCGGAATCTCGGGCGGGTCGACCTTTGCCGTCGCAATGAAGATGGCCGAATCCGCGCCAGAGGGATCCGTTTTTCTGGTCATGCTGCCGGACACTGGCGAGCGTTATTTGTCGACCCCTTTGTTCGAAGGCATCGAAGACGACATGACAGAAGAAGAATATGCGATTTCGGCGTCAACGCCCTCAGCGCAGATGAGCGCAGACTGACGTTCTGCGCGTTCAGGTATCGATATCCAGTGCCAGCGCGTGAATGCGGGGCACGATATCGCCCAAGGCTTTGTGAACCGCACGATGACGGGCGACACGATTTTGCCCTTCGAAGGCGGCGGCGCGAATGCGGACGTTGAAGTGGCTTTCACCACCATCCTGATAGCCCGCGTGGCCGCGGTGGCTTTCGCTGTCATCGATCACCTCAAGCTCGCGCGGGTCAAAGGCAGCTTGCAGGCAGGTTCGGATCTCGTCAGTCACGCTCATTTTTTCGCTCAGCGGTAAAAATTTTACCGCCCCCCTCTTCTACTTTCGGCTGCTTAGATTAAACTGCTGCCTCCGAGTCGAAAAGATGCGTTCGTGAGGATTGAGAGCATGGCGAAGTCAGACCCCTTCGGATTTGATATGTCCGTTTCCAGCGCCAAGAAAAAGAACCCGCGCGGGCGCCGGGGCATGTCAGGCGCGTCCGAGACGTCAGTCCGGATCTGTGATCATGAGGGCTGCAACGAGCCGGGCAAGTTCCGCGCACCCAAGGCACCGGATGTGCTGGATGATTTCTTCTGGTTCTGCCAGCAGCATGTGCGCGAATATAACCAAAAGTGGAACTTCTTCGACGGTACCACCGAGGCCGAACTGAACGCGCAGCGATCAAAGGACAAAGTGTGGGAACGTGAGACCAAGCCGATGGGCGACCCCGAGGCCCGTGCCTGGGCCCGTCTGGGCATTGAGGACCCGCATCAGGTGCTGGGTGCCAACAGCACGCAGAACAAAGGCCGCACTTCGGGTGGTGGTGGCCGGCGCCTGCCCCCCACCGAACGCCGAGCAATCGAGATTCTGGAAGCCAATGACAGCTGGTCCAAGGCAGAGGTGCGCAAGGCCTACAAGAAGTTGATCAAGGTTTTGCACCCGGACATGAATGGCGGTGATCGCTCGCAAGAAGAACAGCTGCAAGAGGTCGTCTGGGCCTGGGACCAGATCAAGGACAGCCGGAACTTCAAATAAATCTGCGACCCGACAGCTGTGGCTTTGTGTGTACACTGCCCGGCCCGATTGCGATCAAGCTCACTGGAAACCTTGTTCAATTCCCGCAATAGTGGTGGAGTTTGAACACGGGTATTAACGGAGCAGCCGCTGTGCGTATGCCATACCTCCTTTTGCTTTTTTCGCTGGGCGTTTATTTCGCGGCCCCGTTTCTTCCGCCTAAATTCGCGTTCGCCCGAGAACTGAGCCTGCTATTCATTGTCATCAGCCTGATTTGGGGGCTCCGCGCGTGGCTCAGGTGGCGCAAAGCAAACACATGGATCATCGTGGACGGGTCCAACGTGATCCATTGGAAAGAGGGTAAGCCGGATCTGGGCACATTGCGGCTGGTGCTGTCGGCGCTGAAGACGGCCGGGTTCAAACCGGGTGTCGTATTCGATGCAAATGTCGGCTATAAGCTCGACGGCGAATACATGAACGACCGGGCGCTGAGCCGCGCTTTGGGTCTGCGTACCAAGCAGGTCATGATCGCACCCAAAGGAACGCCGGCGGATCCTTTGATTTTACAAGCGTCGCGGGACAGCAAGGCACGCATTATCACAAATGACCGGTTTCGGGATTGGGTGGACGAGTTTCCGGATGTTTTGAAAGCGGATCGCCTCGTGAAAGGCGGCTTTCGTAACGATGAGCTTTGGTTTTCGCTATGAGTAGGTGACCGTCGTTTCAAAGCTAAAGTTTGCGCGCGGTGCTGTGACGTACTTTATGTGGCGCCCTCATTTCAAATTGATGGTAGTCGATCTAGAGAAGCAAACTTTGCACTAACTTGCTTGACCGCGGTGTAGATCAGTAAATGGCAGGGCTTTCTCCGCAAGCTTAACTTATTATTACAAGTGCTTCCCAACGCTTCAAGCAACTCAGGCGAGTTTGTGAGGGCACTGTCGAGCGATCACTTAATTCCGAAAATAGCGTTAGCAACTCTTTTACGTCTTCGCGGTGGAAGGATTTCAGCGCTATATCACCCAGAAATAAACTTTCAGTTGGCAAACCGTTGGACATCAGTATTGCGTGGCGACAGCAAGCAATGTGGTAGTACGTGACCGGCTCATTGAAATGAACCTGACGAATGGTTTTGTCGTTCACCAGATGGATTGCTGCGGCAAAGACTCTAGGCTCTCCGTACAGAAGTTCTGCGCGCCATCCTTCCAGAACAATTCTGTGTTGCGGAGATACGTACAAATCGCGGTGAGGAATGCCTTCTCCCAACGCTCCCTTTTGGATACAAACGGGGTGCAATTGAGGGTTGCGCCTCAAATCCTCCGCGCTCAGGGTCTTTTCTCCAATCCACTCAATGGGCAGCAGATCACCACTGGAAAGGCGCACTTTATCCCCAACTGACAGTTCCTCGACAGCGCAATACCCTTTTTCGGTCGCTATCATAGTGCCCTTCACGAAACACGGCACAGTTCCAGCCGGAAGCGCGACGGTCGCTATAAGAGAGTCGTTATTCCCATTACCAGGACCCGTAGACGCGAATATTTCGACGGTCAGCTGCGTGTTGGGAGGAATGACGACACCGGGGGTGAGGTCAACAGTTAAAACCCCGCTCGACGAAATCGAAACAGAATAATCTGAAGGGTTCAATCCCCCTGTCCCCGTAACAACAACATTCCATGAAGCTCCGGCCTTGGTCGCGGTGTATTGTTGCATAACCGAAGACGACCCAGTGGGGATTGCGATCGAAGAGGGGCCTAGAATTGTTAGCGCCATTGGAGCTTTTTTCCGTTAGCCAACACCGAGAGCCGATTATGCATCAACATATCGTCGATTTAACCCATTATATTTTATTATTGCAATGTTGATATGTTTCGTGGCTTTACGGCTGCGCGCCTCAAAGGCAAAACGTCCCTTTTTTTGGTTTGAGCCGTAAGTCACGAGCCTCGGCGCGCTATGCCGATAAGGCCAGTTTCAAAGAAACATCCCCTCAGCGTTTCCGCGCTGCCTCTTTCCCTTGCCCTTGCCCGCAATATGTTGCACCACACACGGGTTCAGACCCAGCAAGACGGGCCACAGGATAAGGACAAGACGAATGGCTGACGGATCGATCGACGTAAACGCGAAACCCACCGAAGATATCTCGGTCCGCGACGTATTCGGCATTGATACGGAAATGAAGGTCAAAGGCTTTGCCGAGGCCACAGACCGCGTCCCGGCCATCGACCCTACCTATAAGTTTGATCCTGAAACGACCTTGGCGATCTTGGCGGGCTTTTCCCACAACCGTCGTGTAATGATCCAGGGCTATCACGGCACTGGCAAATCGACCCATATCGAACAGGTTGCAGCGCGTTTGAACTGGCCTGCTGTGCGTGTGAACCTGGATAGCCATATCAGCCGGATCGACCTAATCGGCAAAGACGCAATCAAGCTGCGTGACGGCAAGCAGGTGACTGAATTCCACGAAGGTATCCTGCCCTGGGCGCTGCGCAATCCGGTCGCCATCGTGTTCGACGAATATGATGCGGGTCGCGCGGACGTGATGTTCGTAATCCAGCGTGTTCTGGAGCATGACGGCAAGCTGACCTTGCTGGACCAGAACGAGATCATCACGCCGAACCCGAACTTCCGCCTGTTTGCCACCGCCAACACCGTTGGTCTGGGCGATACTACGGGCCTCTATCACGGCACACAGCAGATCAACCAAGCCCAGATGGACCGTTGGTCACTGGTCTCGACACTGAACTACCTCAGCCACGATGCCGAAACGATGATCGTGCTGTCGAAAGCGCCGCACTATAACACGGCTGAAGGTCGCAAAACCGTTAGTCAGATGGTCACTGTGGCCGACCTGACCCGGACTGCGTTTATGAATGGCGATCTGTCGACTGTCATGAGCCCCCGTACGGTAATCAACTGGGCACAGAACGCCGAGATTTTCCGCGATGTCGGCTATGCTTTCCGCCTGTCCTTCCTGAACAAGTGTGACGAGCTGGAGCGTCAGACCGTAGCCGAGTTCTATCAGCGCTGCTTCGACGAAGAGCTGCCGGAAAGCGCGGCAAGCGTAAGCTTGGGGTAATCCGCTGGAGTTCGCCCGTTAACGGGCGCAATGCCTCCGGCGGAGGTATTTTTAGCCAGATGAAGGCGGATCCGGTTTCTCTGTCGGTAGAAATCGGATCTGCAATGTGAAAGGCTTGGGGACATGGCACAGAAGAACGACAACCCTGCTGATCCGTTCAAGAAGGCTTTGGCCGAGGCAACCAAGGTCATGGCCGATGACCCCGAGCTGTCCGTAACCTATACGGTTGATCCTTCGGGCATGTCCGGCGAGGCGATGCGTTTGCCTCAGGTTTCGCGCCGGATGACGCGCGAAGAGGTGCTTCTGGCACGCGGCACAGCCGACGCTCTGGCCTTGCAGCGCAAATATCACGACGATGCCACTCATGCGCGCTATGCGCCTCCGGGGGATATGGCGCGTGACCTCTATGAGGCGATGGAGACCGCCCGCTGCGAAGCGATGGGCGCACGGGATATGCCCGGCACCGCCAGCAATATTGACGTCAAGATCGGACATGAGGCGATCCGGCGCGGCTATGACCAATGCAAGCAGCCTGCCGATGCACCTCTGGCTGTGGCAGCAGGCTATCTGATCCGGCACTTGGCCACCGGGCGCGATCTGCCGCCTGCGGCCGAGAACATCATGAACCTTTGGCGCGGTTTCATCGAGGAACAGGCCGGAGGCACGTTGGAGAATCTGGACGAGATTCTTTCGGACCAAGCCGAGTTTGCCAAATTTGCCCGTCAGGTGATCAAGGATCTGGGCTATGGCGATCAGCTTGGGGATGACCCCGATGAGCTGGATGAAGAACAGGAAGATCAGGCCGAGGAAGACGCCGAGGAACAGCCCGATCCCGACAGTACCGGTCAGGATGCCCAGGACGAGCAGGACGCCGATGCGACCCCTGAGCAAAGCCAGGAAGAGCAGCAGGATCAATCTCAGGCTCAGGTCTCGATGGACGAGATGGCCGAGGATGAGTTGGGCGATGAGGCGGAGATGCCTGAAGGGGAAGCGCCGCTGGAGCCGCCTGCACCGCCTCCTGCATCTGAAGCTGACCCGGATTACCGCGTATATCTGGACACTCATGATGAAGAGATCGCAGCCGAGGATCTGGCAGAACCAGCGGAATTGGAACGGTTGCGGGCCTATCTGGATCAGCAGCTCGAACCTTTGAAAGGGGCGGTTTCACGTCTGGCTAACAAACTGCAGCGCCGCCTTCAGGCACAACAGAACCGATCTTGGGAGTTCGACCGCGAAGAAGGCATTCTGGATGCCGGTCGCCTGGCGCGTGTTGTGGCGAACCCGACCACGCCGCTGAGTTTCAAGGTCGAGAAAGATACCGAATTCCGTGACACCGTGGTGACGCTGCTGTTGGACAACTCGGGATCAATGCGCGGGCGTCCTATTTCCATAGCGGCAATCTGCGCGGATGTACTGGCGCGGACGCTGGAGCGCTGCAACGTAAAAGTCGAGATTCTGGGCTTTACCACGCGGGCGTGGAAAGGTGGTCAGGCGCGTGAAGCGTGGTTGAACGATGGTCGACCGCAGCAACCCGGACGCCTGAATGACCTTCGACACATCATCTACAAGGGCGCGGATGCGCCCTGGCGGCGCGCACGACCAAATCTGGGCCTGATGATGAAAGAGGGGCTTCTGAAGGAAAACATCGATGGTGAGGCCTTGGAATGGGCGCATCGTAGGATGCTGGCGCGGCGCGAGGCGCGCAAGATCCTTATGGTCATTTCGGATGGTGCTCCGGTCGATGATTCCACGCTGAGCGTGAATCCGGCCAACTATCTTGAAAAGCATCTGCGCGACGTGATCGCCATGGTCGAAAAGCGCAAGATGGTCGAGCTGTTGGCAATCGGGATCGGTCATGACGTGACCCGCTATTATGACCGCGCCGTGACAATCACCGATGTGGAGCAGTTGGCAGGTGCGATGACCGAACAACTGGCGGCCCTGTTCGACAGTGATCCGCGTGCACGGGCGCGTGTGATGGGGATGCGAAAGGCCAGCTGAGGCTGGCTTTGCCTCCGGCGGGCGTGTTTTTCCAAAAGATGAAGCGCCAATGGGCCATCAGGTACCGGGACGCTGATCTGGACATTTTTCCAATTGCCCCTCAGGGTCTGCCGGAAACGCAGCGAATGAGGCCCTTCATGTTCCAATCCTTTCAAGTGACTGCTCGCCCGGAACAGGGCCCTCCGCGACTTGCAGCTCTGCGGGATGAGATCGCACAGACAGGTTTGGACGGGTTTCTTATCCCGCGCGCGGACGCACATCAGGGGGAGTACGTAGCGCCACATGATGAACGTTTGGCTTGGTTGACAGGCTTTACGGGCTCGGCCGGTTTTTGCGTCGCCCTGCGCGATGTCGCGGGAGTGTTTATTGACGGTCGGTATCGTACACAGGTCAAGGCGCAAGTGGCCGAGGATTTCACGCCGGTGCCCTGGCCCGAGATCAGTCTGAGCACTTGGTTGAAAGAGCAACTGCCAGATGGCGGCAAAGTTGGGTTTGACCCCTGGCTGCACGCGGTAGGGCAGATTTCTAGCACGATGCGCGAATTAGACGGCACAGGTATCGAACTGGTACGGTGTGACAACCTTGTGGACCGGATCTGGGCAGATCAGCCCACCCCGCCGATGAACCCTGTCAAGTTGCATCCGATTGAGTTCGCCGGGGAATCGGCCGACAGCAAGATTTCTCGTCTGGCCGCGGGGTTGCATCGGGACGGGAGCCTAGCGTCAGTGACCACTCTGCCAGACTCGATCATGTGGCTGCTGAACATTCGCGGGTCGGACATTGCCTATAACCCCGTGGCCCATGGGTTTGCTGTGCTGCACGCAGTTGGCAGGGTTGATCTGTTCATGGCAGAGGAAAAGCTGGCGGAGGTTCGCGATCACCTGGGATCAAACGTCGCTATCCATGACCCGCGCACCTTCCTGGATGCTGTAGCGGCATTGAAAGGACCGGTGCAGGTGGATGACGCCACGCTGCCTCAGATCGTGGCGGATACGTTGGGCGACGCGATGACAGAGGGTGGCGATCCTTGCGCCCTGCCCAAGGCTTGCAAAAACCCTGCCGAAATCGCTGGCAGCGCCGAGGCGCATTTGCGCGATGCGGTGGCTGTGATTGAGACCTTGTGCTGGTTGGACGGACAGTCCCCTGGCAGCGTGACCGAAGCGCAAGTGGTCACGCGTCTGGAAGAGAACCGGCGTAAGGACAATGCGCTTCAGGATATCTCGTTCGACACCATCGCAGGGACCGGGCCGAACGGTGCGATCATGCATTACCGTGTGACCGAAGAAACTGATAGCCGTTTGGAAAACGGTCATATTCTGGTGTTGGACAGCGGCGGACAATATCTTGACGGCACCACCGATATCACGCGAACCATTGCCATCGGTAACGTCGGCGCAGACGAGAAAATCTGTTTCACACGTGTGCTGAAAGGCATGATCGCCATGTCGATGCTGCGCTGGCCCGCTGGGCTTGCGGGCCGGGACATAGAATGCGTGGCCCGCACACCGCTATGGGCTGCGGGTCAAGACTTCAATCATGGGGTCGGCCATGGGGTCGGTGCGTATCTGAGTGTGCACGAGGGACCCCAACGCCTTTCAAAAGTAAGCCATGTACCGCTCAAGCCCGGTATGATCCTATCGAACGAGCCCGGATATTATCGCGAAGGTGCCTTTGGCATCCGCATTGAAAACCTTGTCGTGGTAGAAGAGGCACCAGCCCTGCCCGGCAGCGACGCAGAGCGCGCAATGCTGAACTGGCGCACCCTGACCTTTGTGCCGATTGACCGCAGGTTGATCCTGGTGGATATGTTGACGCCTGATGAACGCGACTGGCTGAATGCCTATCACCGCGACGTGGCGGAAAAGATCCGCCCAAGGCTGGGACATGACGCGCAACTGTGGTTGGATGCCGCAACAGCACCGGTCTGACACAGGACTGTTACATAGAACGGGCAGAGGAGAGGCCCAAATACGACGAGGGAAGGAATAGGAATGACTAAGATCACGATCCAAAAAGCGCCGGGCAAATGGAGCGTCCGTTCGGGCGGTGCGATTCTGGGCGAGACGAATAACGCTCTGGAACTGCACGAAGGCGACAAGGATCCGGTGATTTACTTCCCGCGTGGCGATATCGCGATGGCGTTCTTGGATAAGACCGACAAGGTGACCCATTGCCCCCTCAAGGGCGACGCGACGCATTTCTCAATCGTCAACAAGTCATCTGTGACTGAAAACGCGGTCTGGAGCTATGAGGACCCGATCCCGGACGTGGCCGAAATCAAGGGCCATTTGGCGTTTTATCCGGTCGATTCCGTGAAGGTTGAACAGATTTAGAAGAGCCCGCTGAGCGTTGCGAGGTGCCAGCGGTCGAATGCTGGCTTTAGGGATGACTTCGGCGGGAGACTAGCTGACTTTGAACAGATTCTGGCATCCGGAAAGCAGACTATATCACGCAAAATCAACCGACGATACTTTCAGAATCCTTTGTTAACGCCGAGAAATCTGAACCTGTGCGACAAATCAAACGATCAAGGGCTTTCGCTTCGCGCGACCGGATCGGATTCTTGTTCAGCAGCGCTGCGGCGCGTGATCTCTTGTCGAATTAAGCCTATATGCAGTCGCGCGTCATACGCACCTTGACGGTAAGCAAGCGGCAAGTTGAGATTGGCAATGTTTGCATCCAGTTCCTCGATACTTTTCGCCACCGCGTCTAAATCGCTTTGCGTCCGGGCTTGTGCCAATTCTTCTTCCAGCGCTGCAATCCGCTGATAAAACCGCCAGACACGACGTTTCTGAAACCACACATATCCAGATGGAACGATCCGCAAAAGCGGTGCAAGGAAAAGCAAGGGCAATAGTAATAGAAGAACACGGCCAAACTGAGCAGCAATCCAATAAGGTAAAACGGCATGCAAAAAATTTGGGCCGGTATTTATCAATTCTTCAGCAACTTTGTTTAACGGAGCGGGCGGAGACTCGGTTTTTGGGTATTCGCTTGCACCTTGCAGAATGCCGGGCTGACCATGGATGATCTTTGCAGCAGCAACCAAACGATCTGCAACTGCCGGATGCAGATCAGGGCCGCCAATCATTGACGCTCTCAATGCCAAAATCTTTACGTCTTCTGGGGGTCTTGGCGGGTCAAGAGTGATCGACCCGGCAGGCACGGTCACCGAACTTGCCCCTTCTAGCTTCAGTGCAAGCGCATCGACTAAAGTCATAGGGACGAATTCTATATTGGGGTCAAAAATCGCGTCCATGAGATAAGGCGCATCAAGAGGCGCGACAAACAATGCGGCATCGGCTTTGCCGGTGTAGAGCGCATCGATGGCATCCAAGCCACCTGCATCCACTAGCGTGATGCCGGTATCTTTATGCCCCGCCGCTTCTATCAGGGCGATCGCAGCCGCACGGGTTCCGGACCCCTCTGTTCCTGCTGCAAGTCGGATGCCGTCCCATTCCCCTGCATTGCCGCCAATTGGGCCGGGTTTTCCTTGAAACACCACCATTGGTTCAAGAAAAATGGCACCCAATGATTGCAAGCCGCTTTCCTGAGGAAGATCCAGACCACCTTGAACAAACGCGACGTCGACTTCACCGGAAACAAGTTTTTCGATGTTTTCTACAGAACCTGCGGTCTCAACCAAATCGATTTGAATGTCGTCGCGTGCAAGTTCTGCTTTATATAGTTGCCCAATCTGCCAATAGCCCCCTCCGTTAACTCCGGCCGCAAGCCTAATGCTACTGGGTGGTTTCAATCCAAGAATCAAAAACGCAATCAACCCAACAAACAGAATGGGAAGAAGAACAAAGATGAGTACGCGCATGAATTCTCACACTCAGATGATCCGAACTGCTCCTTAAACCTCGCTTGTCCGCATTCTCCGCGTCAACGAAAATCAATCTAACTGAGCAGCGAATGACACGTTGGCACCAAAGCCTGACGGCTATTTGCCTAAATACAAAACAGCACCTGTTGTTGCACTAAAGCCAATTTGCCCGGTGGCTTAATATGAAAAAACTCATCAATCAAAGAAGATGGTACCAGCTTGAACTTAGCCAGGAGGCTTGCAACTGGATCCACCTCACACATCTGTGGAATGCATGTGAGCTGCAGAACGGGCACACTGGCCACCGGATATCGCCGGAGGCTTTCATGTCGATTTCACGTCGCAGTTTTGCAGGGATGATCGGGGCTGGTGCGTTCGCCCCCATTGCAGTGTGGGCGCAAGAGGATCCTGTGCTTGAGGCATTGCGCAGCACGCTAGATGGGCGCCGCACCGCGTTTGAGGCGCAGATGGCTTACCTCAGGGATCGCGGCCAACTGGACGTTGTTCCTGGGTTGTTGACCGCGATGCGCTATGCAGATCGCCGACGGGACGAGATTATCGAGGTGATGGAGGCCCTGACCGGGCAGAGATTTGGGAATGACTGGTTCGAGTGGATGCTGTGGCAAGAACGGAACCCGCAGATTGTCCCCCACCCTTCGCTGATCCCATTCAAACGCGAGGTGCTGCTGCGGATCGATCCGAATTTCGATGTGTTCCTACAGCCAGAATACCTGCAACGCGACCGGATGAAGATCCGGTTGGAAGAAATCGCATGGGGCGGGGTGCATAAGGATGGCATACCATCTTTGGACAACCCTACCCTGATCTCGGCATCGAATGCCGGGTATCTGAAAGGCGACGATCTTGTGTTTGGCGTGGCCATCAACGGGGATGAACGCGCATATCCGTTGCGGATCATGGGCTGGCACGAGATGTTTAACGAAGTGATCGGTGGCGTACCCGTAGCGCTGGCATATTGCACGCTCTGCGGGTCCGGCATTCTTTTTGAAACGCAAGTGGCGGGACGGCGAAAGCCGTTCATTTTCGGTTCGTCAGGGTTCCTCTATCGGTCGAACAAGCTGATGTTTGACCGCGAGACACATTCGCTGTGGAACCAATATACCGGCAAACCTGTTGTGGGTTCCTTGGTAAATAGCGGGATCACATTGAAACAGCGCCCGGTTGTGATCACTACGTGGGACAGCTGGAAGACCTCGCACCCTAAAACGCGCGTCCTTTCGCTGAACACCGGGCATCGGCGCAACTATGGGTCGGGCGTTGTCTATCGAGACTACTTCGCCTCAAGCGAGTTGATGTTCCCGGCTGTGGTGGACCAGTCCAGACATCGGCAAAAGGACTACATTTTTGCCGTCCGTCAGTTCGGGGCAGCGCGGGCCTGGCCGCTGAGTGCGTTCAAGAGCAAACCGGTGATCAACGACGCCATCGCCCAAACGCCGCTGGTTCTGATCGGAGATCCAAAGGAACGCAGCGTGCGCGCCTATGAGCGAAAAAGCCATTCATTCAAAGCTACACAAAGCGGTTTGCAGGATAGCGCAGGACAAAGCTGGACCGTGACTGAAGACGCGTTGATCGGACCAGATGGCAAGCGCCTGTCTCGTGTTGCAGGCCATATCTCGTACTGGTTTGCATGGGACAACTACCTGGGCGATGCTGCCAGTATTTATGGCGGGTAACGCCTAGGAGTGCTCCTCGGCGGCCGTGGCGGCAAGCGCTCTGTTGTAAGCCTTGAGCGCGTCAACGTGATACAGCGCCCCGACGGGTGTTTCAGTGCCATCGTCTTCCAGAACAATGACTGGAATGCAGGGGATGTCGTCGCGGTCGAAATAAGGCATTGCAGCTTCCAGCGTTGCGCTTGCCTGAACGCACAAGCCTTGTTCAATCAGCCCTTGGGCCTCTTCCTTGGTGATCGAGCGCGGGTCGCCTATGGGGCGCATCACGACCCCGGCGCGTAACATTGCCAAAAGATACGCCTGCGGTCCGGCGGCAAGGTGGACATCACGGCGCTCTAACTGTGTAAGGAAGAAAGACCGGTCCACCAGACGCGAGGCCAATGCCGTGGACATGGACACAGTTACCATAACTGCAAGACCAATCTGCCAGTCCCCGGTCAGTTCAAAGACGATCAAGGTGGTCGAGATCGGCGCGCCCAATACCGCCGCGGCCACGGCCCCCATTCCCGCAAAGGCATAAAGCGTGTGTGTACCAGACACATCCGGCAGCAACCCGGTGGCAATCAGACCAAAAGCCAGCCCGGTCAGCGCCCCAATCATCAACGAAGGTGAGAACACGCCCCCACCCATACGACCACCCATCGTGATCGCGACGGCCACCGTTTTCAGGACGGCGAACAGTATCGCGGTGGTCAGAACCAAATCACCAGTCAGCGCGCGGATCGTGGTTTCGTACCCCACGCCGATGATGTGCGGAAACCAAATCGCCAAAAGACCCAGCATCGCACCAGATACTGCTGGGCGCAGCCAACCGGGAATGGAAAGACGGTTCTGAATATGGCTGCCGATATCCTCGGCAAAAAAGATCGACCGCATCAGCAACAATGCGACAAAGCCGCAGATAAGGCCCAGGATCAGGAAAGCCGGAAGCTCGACATAAAATTGCAGCGACCCCGGCGTATCCAGAGTGAACTCTGTAACATCGCCATATTCCAACCGGTTGATCACAGTCCCCGCGACCGAGGCGATGACGATCGGAGCAAACGCGTGCACGGCGAAATGGCGCAACACAACCTCAAGCGCGAACAAAGCACCGGCGATGGGGGCGTTAAAGCTGGCTGAAACAGCGGCGGCAACGGCACAGCCCAACAGGTCGCGACCCGTGATCCCATCGGCGTGGATGCGATTGCTGACCCACGTGGAAATCACCCCGGCCATATGCACCACCGGACCTTCGCGACCCGTTGATCCGCCCGAGCTGAGCGTGATCAGCGACGCGAAGAACGAGGCGATGCCCGCCTTGACCTCGACCCGTCCGTCGGTGACCGCAGAGCCTTCGATCACATCGGCCACCGACCTTACACGCCCGTCATTGGTGAACCGGTTCAGGATGACACCCACAACCAGACCACCGATGATGGGAATAATCAGAACCATGAACCACGGAAGTTTCTCGGCATGACTGTGCAGCAGCAGAATGTCATCGGTGTCATAGAGGTAAGCCTGCAAAGCCCGGATGGCTTTACGGAAGCCAAGCGCCATGAACCCTGCCGCGATACCGATGGCCAGTGCGATGAACCAAAACTGGATCTGGCTTGGCCCCCGGCGCAGCATCACCCGCCACGCATCCTTGATCGCGGCCAGAGCCTGATTGAACTGGTTGCGCAGAACGGTGCGGGTCGATTGGGTCATTGGCCCTCGGGGATCATCTCTTAACCCTTAGTAAGCCACGGAGCGTCCATATAAAAGTGAGATAGCGACAGTGTGAGCACCGTTTCGCGCCATAGGCGTGTTAAGCCTGCAGCAAAGCCCGGGCAGCGGCGCGGGCTTCCTCGGTGATTGTATCGCCTGCCACCATGCGCGCGATCTCATCCACTCGGTCCGGTTCGGCCAAGGGAATAACAGTGGATAGTGTTTGTCCCTCTGTCACCTGTTTCTGCACGCGCCAATGATGCGCGGCACGGGCGGCGACTTGGGGGGAATGGGTGACAACCAGCACCTGCCCGCCCTGCGCCAAGGACGCCAGCCTGCGCCCGACCGCATCGGCTGTGGCGCCGCCAACACCCCTGTCAATCTCGTCAAAGATCATCGTGCGCGCGCTGTCATCGCCAGTTAGACAAACCTTGAGCGCCAGCAAAAAGCGGCTGAGTTCACCGCCCGATGCAATCTTGTTCAAAGGACCGGCCGGAGCGCCGGGATTGGTGGCCACAGTGAACGCCACTGCGTCAGTTCCTTCGGGGCCCGGCTCTGCCAAAGTGAGCTCGGTTTGGAACACGGCGCGTTCCATCTTGAGCGGGGCCAGCTCAGTCATGACGGCAGCATCAAGCCGCCCGGCAGCCGCCTTGCGGGCTGCGCTCAGCTCGGCAGCGGCGGTGTCATAAGCGTCCTGCGCCGCGTTCACGGCTACACGTTTGTCCGCCAGATCGGCGTCACCCGCCTCCAGCCGATTCAACCGGTCGCGCAAAGTGTCGGCAAATGTTCCAAGATCATCCGGCGATACATCATGCTTTCGCGCCTGTGCGCGGATGGCGAACAGGCGTTCTTCAGCCCGCTCCAGTTCCGCCGGGTTGAAATCCAGCGCCTGAAGGCAGGCATTCACACCATCCTGAGCCTCGCCCAGTTCGATCATTGCCCGCCCCAGTGCCGCAATCGGATTCTCCAATTGACCACCCGCGTTGTCGGAAACGCCCTCCAGCCAGCGGATAGCGTCGGACATCGCCCCTTCGGCCCCATCGCTGGACAGCAATTCAAAGGCGCGGGCGACATCATCACGGATACGCTCGGCCCCTTGCATCATCCGTCGACGGGCATCCAGTTCGGCGTCCTCGCCCGGTTGCGGATCAAGCTGGTCCAATTCGGCCACGGCATGGCGGAGGAATTCTTCTTCGCTGCGGACAGCGGCCAGTGCGGCCTCGGTTTCGGCTAGTGCCTTGCGTGTGCGTGACATCTCGGTCCAGGCCGCACGCACTTTGGCCAGTTGAACCGAAACCCCTGCGAAGTCGTCCAGCATCGCCCGATGGCCGCGCGGATTCAGCAACCCACGATCGTCATGCTGGCCGTGCAATTCGATCAGGGTTTCGGACAATGCGCGCAGTACTTCGCCTGAACATCGCCGATCATTGACCCAAGCTGTCTTGCGCCCTTCAGCAGTGTTTACCCGGCGCAAGATCAGGTCTTCGCCGCCCGGCAAACCAGCTTCGGCCAGAATCGCATGAGCGGGATGGTCGGCGGATAGTTCAAACTCGGCGACGACCTCGCCCTGTGCCGCACCCTGCCGCACCAATTCGGCCCGTCCGCGCCAGCCCAACACGAAACCCAACGAGTCCAGAAGGATCGACTTGCCCGCCCCGGTTTCCCCCGTCAATGCATTCAGGCCCGGCTGGAATGTCAGTTCCAACCGTTCAATGATCAGCATGTCGCGGATATCTAGGGCGCGCAGCATCGGGTCTTTAACATCCCACGCCAGAAGCCATGGCGATTACAACCACTCACCCTTGATGGTTTGACGATAGATCGTGCTGAGCCAGTTGTTACCACGGCTCTTGAGATCGAGACCGCGAGACGTCAGCAGCTTATATGCGTCGTCATACCATTCCGAAGACTGGTAGTTGTATCCAAGAATGGCACCAGCCGTCTGCGCTTCGTCCAACAGACCAAGGGACAGGTAGGCTTCGACTAGACGATAGAGTGCTTCGGCAGTGTGAGAGGTGGTCTGGAAGTCTTCAACGACCACACGGAATCGGTTGATTGCCGCGATGTAATGATCCTGACGCAGGTAATAGCGTCCGATCTCCATTTCTTTGCCTGCCAGATGGTCGAAGGCAAGGTCAAACTTCAGAACGGCCGATGTGGCGTATTCGCTGTCAGGATAAACCTCGATCACAGTGCGCAAGGATTGCAGCGCCTGGAACGTCAAACCCTGATCGCGGCCAACCTCATCGATTTGGTCATAATAGCTGAGCGCCAGCAGGTATTGCGCGTAGGCTGCATCTTCATCCGTGGGGTAGAAGTCGATATATCGCTGCGCAGCGGCCCGGCTTTCTTCATAGTTCTTATCCGTATGGAAGGAAAACGCCTGCATGATCAGCGCGCGTTTGGCCCAATCGGAATAAGGATACAGGCGTTCGACTTCCGAGAAATACCACGCGGCATCGTCCGAGCGATTCTGCGACAGTTCATATTCACCACGGGTGTAGATCTGTTCCGGCGTGAACCCTTCAAGGTTCTGGCTCCGGTCAGCGCCCCTGTTGCCGAAAAGGCCGCCCCCGTTACCACACGCCGCCAAAACTGCTGTCAGAAGAATCGCGCCTGCGAATCTGACTGCCGCTTTGCTGCCAACCATACCGCCCATCCTTGTCGTCTTACTTAATGGGGATCGCCCCGAATTGAGCCATGGTCTAGCACAGAAAATTCCGGTGCAAAACGCCTTATGCAACATCTGGCGCAAATGTCGTCAGAGTTGATCAGCCTAGGCGACTTCGGGAATTTCGTTTACGATCAACCCCTGCCCTGGCAAACGCGCGGCTTGTTGCGGTGTACACAGCACCGGACGCACCGCACCCGGCGTTTCGAACAGGTTGCGCAGCAAGGTGTTGGTCAAAGAATGGCCTGACTTGTTACCAGTGAAGTGGCCCAGAATCGGACCACCTGCCAGATAGAGATCGCCCAGAGCATCCAGCATCTTGTGACGCACAGCTTCGTCGGCGCGGCGGAAACCACCCGGGGTCAGAACTTCGTCGCCCTGAACTACAACGGCATTGTCCAGCGTACCGCCCAAGGCCAGCCCGTTGGCACGCATGGCTTCGACATCCGTGCGGCGGCAGAATGTACGGCAATCGCTGAGCTCGCGTGCAAAAGAACCGTTGCGCATATCCAGCGTTTTTGTCTGGCTTCCGATAGCGGTGTCTTCAAAATCGATATGGAAGTCGATGATCAGGCCGTCCGCAGGTACGATGCTGGCATCCGCGCCTTCGCGCGACGCGGTCACGGGCTTTAGAACCTCATAGGCCAGAACCGGGCTGGCCTGACGGCGCACGCCTTTTGCCATTATGCCGCGCACGAAGTCGATCGAAGACCCGTCCATGATCGGCACTTCGGGACCGTCAATCTCGATCAACGCGTTATGAACACCACATCCGGCCAATGCGGCCATGATATGTTCGATAGTCGAGACTGATACGCCTGAGTCATTCACAAGGCGAGTGCAAAGCGGGGAACGCTCGACTGCATGGTAGATTGCAGGGATCATTGCATCGCCCAGATGAATATCCGTCCGCTTGAACCAAATTCCATGCCCCGCCGCAGCAGGTTTGAGAACCATGGTTGCAGGTTGGCCGCCATGCAGTCCAACGCCTTTGAACGTGACCGGAGATTTGAGCGTATGTTGCAAAATGGGCCTCAGTGAGCAGTGTCCAGCCTGCGAGGGCTGTGTTGGACACTCAGTTAAGGAAGCCTGCGTCAAGGCTCAACTCACTCTTTGCAACCGAATGAAACATGTATGTAACAGATCGGCAAAACCCTGCTTACATATTCGTAAACCACTATTTTTAAACGATAAAGGGCCGCTAAGAAGCGGCCCTGTGAGTGGATTTTGTTACCGCGATCAGTTGGCTTGACGGCGCAGGAAGGCAGGAATTTCAATGCGATCCTGTTCCGGGTCGGCCTCATCCTGGGCCGGTGCGGTGGCTTCGGACTGACGCATAACGGGCTGCTGACGCGCTGCTTGCGCCGGTGTATCCGAGGCATGGCCAGTCATTCGGTCGATCAGGCGATTGAAGCCAAAACGCGAGCGTTCTTCAGTTTCAGGCTGCGAAACAGCCTCGGGCTGACGCGGTGCAGCCGGACGCTGCGGTGCGGATGGAACCTTTTGTACAGCCGCCTGTAGACGCTGCAGCGCCTCGGGCGACGGAGTACCAGCGGCATGGCCACGCGGGGCGACAAAGCTTTCGGGTGCGGGTTCGACATGTTCGGGCTGCGGCTCGAACTCAGCGACGCGCGGCTGGTAGGCTGGCGGCGGCAAGTCGTCCTCCTCGCGTTCGTCACGCGGTTGGAACTGAGGTTGCGCAGGCTCTTCTGCGGCCTCGAACAGCGAAGGTTCGCGGGTTTCTTCCATCTGAGGTGCGGCGTCCGCTACTTCGGCTGCAACAGGCGCTTCTTCCTGAACGTGCTCTTCCGCCGAAACGGTGCGGGTCAGCGGCTCGGACATAGAGCGGCGCGCAACCGGGACATCTGCGGACTTTTCGCTGGCGTCGATGCCGGTGGCAACAACCGATACGCGCATTCCACCTTCCATCGCAGTGTCCAAAGTCGACCCGACGATGATGTTCGCTTCGGGGTCCACCTCTTCGCGAATGCGGTTGGCCGCTTCGTCCAGTTCGAAGAGGGTCAGGTCGTGGCTGCCGGTAATGTTGATCAGCACGCCCTTTGCACCTTTGAGGCTGATTTCGTCCAGCAGCGGGTTTGCAATGGCTTTTTCTGCCGCTTGAACCGCACGATCTTCGCCGGTTGCCTCGCCGGTTCCCATCATCGCCTTGCCCATTTCGTCCATCACGGCGCGAACGTCGGCAAAATCGAGGTTGATTAGGCCGGGACGAACCATCAGGTCCGTCACGCCCTTAACACCTTGATACAGTACGTCGTCTGCCATCGAGAAAGCCTCGGTAAAGGTGGTTTTCTCATTGGCCAGGCGAAACAGGTTCTGGTTGGGGATAATGATCAGCGTGTCGACAACCTGCTGCAGCGCTTCAACACCGTCTTCGGCCTGACGCATCCGCTTCGCCCCTTCGAACTGGAAGGGTTTGGTGACAACACCCACCGTCAGCACGCCCAGCTCTCGGGCGGCTTGTGCGATGATCGGTGCGGCGCCGGTGCCAGTGCCCCCGCCCATGCCGGCGGTGATAAAGCACATATGCGCGCCCGCCAGATGATCGACGATTTGTTCGATGCTTTCTTCGGCGGCTGCGGCCCCTACAGTCGGTCGAGCCCCTGCCCCCAGACCTTCGGTGACCTTTACGCCCAATTGTACGCGTGCCGACGATTGGCTTTGCTGCAGCGCTTGCGCGTCGGTGTTGGCTACCACAAAGTCGACACCGTCCAGCTGTTTCTCAATCATGTTATTTACGGCGTTCCCGCCTGCGCCGCCAACGCCAAATACTGTAATCCGAGGCTTCAGTTCGTCGTGCCCGGGCATCGAAAGATTCAATGTCATGCTCTGTCCGCCTGTATTTATGTCCCGCCAAAGCGGTGTTTTTCTTACCTATCCTTTGTCGATTCTAGCCGGATGATGCGAAAAGGTCACGTCAAAAATCGCGTTTTGCCACAAAATATGGAGGAAATAAGGCATCAACCGGCGGCATTTCGCAGGCTGTGCCAGATATAGCGAAAACGTTGGCGACCATCACAAGACACCCAGCAGGCCGCGAAGGTTTATTCCCCCTTCACGCTCTGACTAGCCGTCAATTACACTGCGGAAAACTGCTCAGGTCCTGCCGCGAGACCTCTGACGGGCCCTGTGGATATCTTGAGGGATAAATCAGCGCACCGCAACCGGATTTTTCAACTGGTCGGGGCATTTGGACAGTTCAGGCTGCTTTCCGTGATGCTGCCCACCTCTTGGATTTCTCCGTCAGCGAACGAGGCGAGCCTGACCATCAGGCGACCTTCGTGCAAAAAGGGCCACCAACACACAGGAATCCCATCCGGGTCGTTGTCATAGAGAAAACAGATTTGACCGTGTGGCGTGGTAATCTGTCCATAGACACAGCCCTGCCCTTCTTCACGCCAGACCGAGACGCGGCGGTTCAGAAATTGCTCGGTCCCGACAAGATCACCGCTGCGAATCTCGTAGAATGTAAGCGTTTTGCCGACTGCAGCGTCCAGAAACGCGTCCGGTGTGATGATGTTTTGGGCCATGACCCCACCGGGCAGCAGGGCAGCGCACAGCGCGGCCCTTCGCAAGTGCTTACCAGTTGTCACGGAACCACCGCACTGCGCGTTTGAACGGGCGCGCGGCATAGGTGTCGACAGGGATCTCGAAATCCCACCACTCATCCTGAGGATGGGCCGCAAACAGGCTGAGACCCACAGCAGAAGAGAAAGCAGGGCCTGTCGCTGATTGCGGCAAGCCATGCACACGCAAAGGCCGTCCCAGGCGCACGCGCTGCCCAAGAATGCGGGTGGCAAGCCCGTCCAGCCCCATGATCTGGCTACCGCCCCCGGTCAGAACAATCTGTTGGCTTGGCATATGATCGAACCCGGCGGCGTCTAGACGAACGCGGACCTCTTCCAGAATCTCTTCGACGCGCGGGCGCATGATACCGATCAGTTCGGCCCGGCTGACAGTGCGACGGTCATGTTCCCAGTCGCCCGTATCGCCACCGATATCAATCATATCACGGTCATCGGCCCCGGTTGCATGCACGCCCCCATTAAAGGTCTTGATCCGTTCAGCCACGGCTGCTGGAACGCCCAGACCCATCGAGATATCGCTGGTTACATGATCTCCACCCATACGGACGCAATCCGCGTAGATCATGTGCTTCTTCATGAAGATCGACACGCTGGTTGTACCACCGCCCATGTCGATACAAGCCGCGCCCAGTTCCTGCTCATCCTCAACCAATGCCGAGATGCCCGAGACATAGGCTGAGTTGGCAATACCCGCCAGCTCCAAATCACAGCGCTTGATACAACGCACAATGTTCTGGATCGCCATCGCGTCGACGGTCAGCATATGCATATCGACCGCAAGGCTCTGGCCCAGTTGCCCACGCGGATCAATCAGGCCCGAACGGTTGTCCAGCGCAAAGTTCACCGGTTGCGCGTGCAGCACCTCGCGCCCTTCGCCGTAATCGGGCACGTCACAGGCATTCAAAACGCGGCCGACCTCGGCTTCGGTCACAAGCTGACCGTCAAGGTCTACCTGCGCGTCCAACCCGTAAGACCGTGGGTTGGCCCCCGAGAAACACGCAATGACGTGATCGACACGAATATCCGCCATCTTCTGCGCTGCCTGCAGTGCGGTACGGATGGCGCGTTCAGTTTCCTGCATGGCGGTGACTTCACCGAATTGCACACCGCGAGAGCGCGTGGTCGCCGCGCCAATGACGCGGAACCCGGTTTGACCGGCCATCGAGCCGATAGTGTTGTCTTCACTCAGCCGACCCGTGCCATCAAAACGCAAAACAAGGCAAGCAATCTTGGAGCTGCCTACATCCAGAATTGCGATGACACCGCGTTGCAATGCCTGCCGCCGCATCTGACGCATGGCGCGTTGGGACTGATAAAGATCGGTCATCATGGTCGTTACTGCCCGTTACTCACGTTCACTTTTGTATTCCACCAGTCTTCACTGGCGGCTTTGCTCATTCGTATGGTCGGACGCTGGCCAAGGCGCATATCGACCACAGCCACGTCGCGCTCCAGAAGGTCCTGCACTTCGTTGACAGCCAGCACGCGTTCCAGCGCACGCACCGGCCGGTCGGTCGGCAGCATGATGCGCTGGCCGCGGTCCAGAACCAGATCCCAGCGCCGCTCGCCCACGCGCACAAGCCCGCGCACGCGATTGCCCAGACTGCGCGAGGTTTGGAAAAGCTCAAGCGCTTCCGCCACATGGACATCAGCGCCCTTGCCCGCGATCAGCGGAAGACCGATATGGTCCTTGCGCGATGGCGTTTCCTTGACATGAGCGCCGGTCTCATCAAGCAGCTCCAGCCCATCACGGGTGCGCCAAACGATCACGGGTTGTCGTTCGACCACATCCACCTGCAAAATGCCGCCCGGTCGGATACGCACGGTTGCGGATTTCACCGGGTCCAATCCGGTAATCGTGTCGCGCATGTGTTCGACATCCAGATCCCAGGAACTGATCGGGAAATCCAAAGGTGCGACCTCGCGAATATCCTCGGACAAACTGGTGCCCGCTCCATCAATGGCCATCAGGTTGACCATGAACTCGGGGCGTTCCTGAATAGAAGTTCGAATGTCAGCGACAAAGGCAGTGACAGCCTCGCGCCGATCTTCCGAGGCGAAGTAAAGCCCAACAGCTGCTGCCGCGGCGCAGATTGGCAGACCTACCTTGACGCCCATGCGAATGCCCGGCGTAAGCATCCAGCGCTGAAGTCGGTAGCTCAGGCGCGACGGTGCAGGATCGCTGCGGCGCGCGGTGCGGGAAAACACCCGCGCCCCACGCAGCCGCAAAAGCGGCTCTGCTTCATGTGTTTCGGTGTCAGCCGATGCGAAATCAGCATCAGGCCCCGCAAGGGGTTTACTGCGATGGATTTCCAGCGAACGGCTGGCGGTCAACGGTCGCATGAGGCGTCCTCCACCATCCAGGCACAAAGCTGGCCGAATGTCATGCCTAGATGGGCGGCCTGTTCGGGGGCCAGCGAGGTTGGCGTCATGCCAGGCTGGGTGTTGGTTTCCAACAGAAACAGCCCGTCCGGTCCCTTGCTATCATCCCAGCGAAAATCCGTACGGCTGACGCCCTTGCAACCCAAAACATCATGCGCGCGCAGAGCGTGATCCATGCAGCGGTCAAAGATGTCCTGCGGGATGTCAGCAGGTAGCACGTGCCACGATCCGCCCGGCTTGTACTTGGCGTCATAGTCGTACCAGCCATCGTCGGTCATGATCTCGGTCACAGTCAGGGCGCGGTCGCCCATCACCGTTACCGTCAACTCGCGCCCTGGCACATATTTCTCGATCATCACATGGTCGGGCATCGCCTCGTCCAGCTGCGGCGGACCATTTGCGTCTTCATGGACGATATAGATACCAACACTGGAGCCTTCGTTGTTGGGCTTGGCAACGTAAGGCGGCTCCATCACGTGAACCTCAATCACCTCGACCTTGGGTGCGATCACGCTGGGCACAACAGGCAGGCCTTCGGACTGGTAAATCTCTTTGCTGCGTTGTTTGTCCATCGCAAGGGCCGAGGCCAGAACGCCGGAATGCGTGTACGGAATCCGCATCCATTCCAGCAGGCCCTGCACACAGCCATCTTCACCCCAGCGGCCATGCAGGGCGTTGAAAACCACATCCGGCTTAACATCCAAAAGGCGCGCATAAAGGTCGGGACCTGCGTCCAGTTCGACCACTTCAAAGCCTTCTCCCACAAGGGCGGCTGCGCATTCGCGCCCAGAGCTGAGAGACACCTCGCGTTCCGCCGAGGGTCCACCCATCAATACCGCCACTTTGGGGTTTGTCCTGCTCGACATTCCCAACGTGCGCCTCAATGTCCCCGGACCTTATGTGGTGGTCCGTACTGCGTTTATGCCTTTGATCCGTCGCCTGAATTAGCCTGTTATTGGTCTGACGGTTGGGGCTTTATTCTTTCAGCGGATCACCGACCCGCATGATTTCCCACTCTAACGTGATGCCGCTTGTTTCGTAAACCTTTTTTCGCACCTCTTCGCCCAACCCTTCAAGGTCAGCAGCGGTGGCCGCACCGGTATTGATCAGGAAATTCGAGTGCTTGGGGCTCATCTGTGCACCCCCCAGCGTCGCGCCACGCATTCCGGCGTCATCGATCACTTTCCACGCCTTGAGGTCATGCACATCATCCGCCTGCCCTGTCGAAGAAAACCCTGCCGGGTTGCGGAAAGTCGACCCGGCGCTGCGATCTTTGGTCGGCTGAGTTTCATCGCGCTTCTTAAGCTGCGCTTCCATGCGGGCGTGAAGCTCTGCGGGGTCGCCAGAAGGCCCTTGGAACGTCGCCGAAACCAGAACTGCGCCTTCGGGCAAATCGGACTGACGATAGCGAAAGTTCAAGTCTTCGGGTGTCAGGTGCTGCACCTGGCCTTGCCGCGTGACGATTGTGGCTTTGCGCAAAACATCCGCCGTATAACTGCCATAGCACCCTGCGTTCATCCGCACAGCCCCGCCGATTGAACCAGGAATGGTTCGCAAAAACGTCAGGTCAACCCCAGCATCCGCCGCCTTTCGTGCTACATGAGCATCCAGCGCTGCAGCCCCGGCGATCACAGTGGTGCCGGCGACTTCGATACCGTTGAACCCCCGCCCCAAACGGATCACCACCGCGCGCAAGCCACCATCCCGCACGATCAAGTTCGAACCGACTCCCATTGGGAAGACTGGCACATCTGACGGAAGATCGCGCAAAAACGCTTGCAGGTCTTCGAGGTCGGCGGGTTGAAACAGGTGGTCCGCCGGACCGCCGACACGCAGCCAGGTCAGGTCGTTCAGCGGGCGTGCCGGGGTCAGACGGCCCCGAACTTCGGGCAGACCACTCATGCGTTCGACTTTGCCGCCAGCCCACGCCCGCCGACACCCCCTACGATAACAGCAAAAAGGAAGGGCAGAACCGAGCCGGTCAGCCAGATGAACGGGCCGAATGCCTGTTCTTCTTCACCTGTTCCGACGCCTGCCAACATCACGATCAGGACCAACGCAACAGCTGAAGTCAGACCGATGAGCCAGAGCAACCCTTTAATCCCAATCCAGAGCCCGGCAACGAATCCGGCAACCGCGCCCAGGACCAGCGAGATAAGCGGTAAGTAGGCAAAAGTGGCGATGTCGACCATGGGGCCTCCTGAAAATGGCCGTTACTTGTTGGCCGCCTTCATGCCCTGCATTTTCGCCTTTGTCCAACGGGTGAGGTAAATCACCGGCCAGCGCAGCATCGACATGCCTGCAACAAGAACAAGCAACCCGATCCAGGGGCCGTTTTCATATGTGACAAAACCCAAAATGGGGATGCCCACTGCGATTAGATAATAGGCGCGGGTCCAATGGTTGTCCTTGCTGGGCAGCATTGCCAGAATATTGGCGGTAAGCCCCCAGAGGGCCGCGAGGGCAAGAGAAAGACTCATTCCATCACCTCACCACGCACCCATTTGCGCCAGTAATACCGGATCGGATTACGAAACATTGAAGCGAACCCACCCAACGCCAAAACCGACCAAACCCAACCATGAACATAGCCCAACCATATGATCAAACCCGGCGCACAGATCAGCAAAAGGATCCCCGGCGGAAATTGCAGGCGCATCGGCAGCATCGCCACAACGGTGGCGCAGATCACCCATAAGGCAGCCATGATCACGGAATAATCCATTTCCCCCTCCGAGGGCAGGCGATAGAAACAACTACGTCAACACACCTTATGGTTGCGCATTAACACGCTGAGATGTCAAACAGCTTGTTTCCTCTGCAACCGCTCTGGAAGCCCGTTAGCCCAGGCACTGATTGTCCCTGCCCCAAGGCAGACGACCATGTCGCCGGGGCGGGCCTGCTCGCGCACCAGACGTTCCAAATCGTTTTCGTCAAAAAGCGCGCGGGCATGGCGGTGGCCGTGGCGGATCAGCCCCTGCACCAGATCATCGCGGCTGGCCCCTTCAATCGGATCTTCACCGGCGGCAAAAACCTCGGCGATGGCCACGACATCCGCATCGTTGAAGCAGGTGCAGAAGTCGTCGAACAGGTTGGACAGACGTGAGTAGCGGTGAGGTTGGTGTACAGCGATGACGCGGCCTTCAGTCGCTTGGCGCGCAGCCTTGAGGACAGCAGCGATTTCGACCGGGTGATGGCCGTAATCGTCGATTATGGTGACACCGTCGACTTCTCCGACCTTGGTGAAGCGGCGGTTGACGCCGCCAAAATTGGCAAGCGCGTCGCGAATCTCAGTCGCTTTCATACCCAGATGGCGGGCAACAGCCACAGCGGACAATGCGTTCGAGACGTTATGGTCGCCAGGCATCGGCAGGGTGCAACCTTCGATCACTTTGTCTTCGTATTGCAGGTGAATGTCGAAATGCGCAACGCCGCTTTTGTAGGTCAGATTCTCGGCCCGCACGTCTGCCTGAGCATTGAAGCCATAGGTGCGCACACGGCGATCCGTGATGCGCCCGACCAAAGCCTGCACCTCGGCATGATCCGTGCAGCAAACGGCCAGACCATAGAAAGGCAGGTTCGAGACGAATTCGTGAAAGCCATCACGCAATTTGTCGAAATCCCCCCAATGCTCCATATGCTCGGGGTCGATATTGGTAACGATGGCGATGGTCGCGGGCAGACGATTGAACGAGCCATCGGATTCATCCGCCTCAACCACCATCCATTCGCCCTGCCCCATGCGCGCATTCGAACCATAGGCGTGGATGATGCCGCCATTGATCACGGTCGGGTCGAAATCACCCGCCACCATTAGCTCAGCCATCATCGTGGTCGTGGTGGTCTTGCCATGTGTGCCCGCAATCGCGATGTTCGAGCGCAGGCGCATCAACTCGGCCAGCATGTCAGCACGTCGGACAACGGGCAGCCCTTTTGCGCGTGCCTCATCCAATTCCGGATTGCCGGGTTTAATTGCAGTCGAAACAACCACAACCGCAGCGTTTTCAAGGTTTTCAGCCCGCTGCTCGACGAAGATTTCAGCCCCCAAACCCGCCAGCCGATCAGTGATCTTCGATGCCTTCAGGTCCGAGCCCTGCACCCGATACCCGAGATTTAAAAGCACCTCGGCGATCCCGGACATCCCGATCCCTCCGATCCCTACAAAGTGGATCGGTCCTACGTCTTGCGGCAGTTTGGTTGCAGGATTCATGCGGTCTCCTTCTGCGCCAGTTGTTCGACAAGGTGCACCAGACGCTCGGTCGCGTCGGGGGCACCGGTCGAAAGGGCGGCATGGGCCATTTTCTGTGCGGCTTCGGGGTTGGTCAGAACCGTGGTGATTTGCTGCGTCAAGGCGCGAACGTCAAGCGCATTTTCGGGGATCATGATCGCACCGCCCGCCTGCACCAATCCACGCGCATTGGCGGTTTGGTGGTCTCCGGCAGCGGCGGCAAACGGGACCAGGATCGAGGGTCGCCCAATAACCGAGATATCGGCCACGCTGGATGCACCCGAACGCGAAATGACCAATTGGGCGTCCGACATGCGACGGGGCACGTCTGCAAAAAAGGTCTGAACTTCGGCGCGGATGCCATAATCATTGTAGAACGCTGTCACACGCGCGCTGTCCTCATCCCGGGCCTGATGTGAAACGCGGATGTGGTTACGGATGTTTTCAGGCAAGGCGGCAAGGGCCTCGGGCACCACATCGCTCAGGATACGCGCGCCTTGTGAGCCGCCCATGACCAAAATCGACATAGGATAATCGCCGGGTGGAATGTATCCCGCGGCGGCGCGGTCCAGAACGGCGGCGCGTACCGGATTGCCGGTGTGGACGCCCTGTGCGCCCTGGGGAAGATCGGTTGGCCAGACACCGCATGCAACCTGTGCAACGCGAGTGGCGAACAGCTTGTTCACACGGCCCAACACACCGTTCTGTTCATGGATCATGCGCGGGATTTTCAGCAGCGTTGCCGCGCCCAGCGCCGGGATCGACGGATAGCCACCAAACCCGACAACCACGTCGGGCTTATCACGCATCATCTGGAACGCCATGCTGGTCACGCCGCCCACGATCTTGGGGCCGACCAGCGCCTTGGCTGCTAAACCGCCGCGCGCAAAGGTGGCCGAGGACACCTCGGTAATCTCGGTCGCATCCGGGAAGGCGCCGGTATAGCGCGCACCGCGTGCATCGGTGGACAGGCGCACGCGCCAGCCCTTGTGCAGCAATGCCTCGGCCAGGGCCTGAGCGGGGAACATGTGGCCCCCGGTTCCGCCAGCCGCAATCAACAGGTAAGGGTTCCCCATTATCCTCTTCCGCGCAGAATATCGCCAAGCTCGCCCTGTGGACGGGTTCGGGTAAAGGCCAGCAACATGCCGATGGCAATACCGCCCGCGATAAGGGACGACCCGCCATAGCTGACGAAAGGCAACGTCATGCCCTTGGCGGGCAACAGGCGCACGGCGACGCCCATGTTGATCATCGCCTGAACGCCAAACATGCAGGCCAATCCGGTTCCTGCCAGACGTATGAACATGTCCCGCTCGCGCATCAGCCGCAGCAACGAGCGCACGACAATCAACGCATAGAGCGCGATGATGATCAGCACCAGGATCAGGCCGTATTCCTCAGCCGCGACAGCAATGATGAAATCGGTATGGGCATCGGGAAGCGACCATTTCACCTGCCCTTCCCCGACACCAACGCCGAACAACCCGCCTTCGCGAATGGCGTTGGTGGCATAGCCCAGCTGGGTGGTCGGATCGACCTCTTGGTTCAGAAAGCCATCGATGCGGCGGGCAAAGTGTTCGGAATTTGAATAGGCAAACATACCTGCCAACACCACCGCGCCAGCCATTCCGACCAGTAAAAGCATCGGGGCACCGGCCACGAAATACATCACGCCCCAGCCGAACAGGATCAGGCAGGCCTGACCGAAATCGGGCTGCATCACCAACATCCCTACGATCGACATGCACAGCGCAAAGGACCAGATACGCCCCGGAGGGCCATTGATCTCTTGCGAGGCCGCCAGCAACCATGCGGCCACGACAATGAAACCGGGCTTCAAGAATTCGGACGGTTGCAGAGAGGCAAAGCCCAACGAATACCAGCGGACAGCACCTTTGCCAAAATCGGTTCCGAAGACCGGCAGAAAAACCAGCGCCACAAATGACACCAAAAACCCAAGAACGGCCAGACGCCGCACCAAGGTCGGTGACATCATCGATGTCAGCAGCATCGCAATCAGCGCCAATCCGCCGAAGATGGCCTGACGTTCGACATAATGGAAAGGATCGAACCCGTTGCGTCCGGCCAGCGGCGGCGATGAGGCCAAGCCCAGCAGCAACCCAATGGTAAAAAGGATCAGAACGCAGGACATCGTCCAGCGATCAATTGTACGCCACCACTTCGGTAGAATCGGTTCTCCGCGCTGGTCCTGGACCGCGCCATACACCATCTCAGTCATGAGATACCGCCACTCTCTGCCTCGTTCACGTCCCGTTTTCGGGATCTGTTTGAGAGTCTACAGGGATTTTGGCGTTTGGGCTAGTAGGATGAAGAGCAGCTTTGAAAATCTGTGCAGCAAATAATGGTTCCGTGGTCCTGGGCTGCGCCCAATCGTGAAATAGAGAACCAGAAGGAACACGATTTGATGAGCTGTTGGCACGCACAGGCAAGAGTGGAAAGACGATGGAGCTTAAGAATAATTTAGCGATTGATTGTTCCGCCACTTGCTATCCTATCCAAACAACGCCATCCCCCGCCCATGACCTTCGATACGATCATCCTTGGGGCCGGTGCGGCCGGTATGATGTGCGCAGCCCATTGCGGCGGGCGCGTATTGGTGATCGATCACGCCAAGGCAGCGGGCGAAAAGATCCGCATTTCGGGCGGCGGGCGCTGCAACTTCACCAACATGTATGCAGGACCGGGTAACTTTCTGTCGCAGAACCCGCATTTCTGCAAATCCGCACTGGCGCGCTATACCCAGTGGGATTTCATCGATTTGGTCGGTCGGCACGGCATCGCGTGGCACGAGAAAACACTGGGGCAGCTGTTTTGTGATGGGTCATCGAAACAGATCATACAGATGCTGCTGGACGAGATGCGCGATGCAGGAGCAGAGCTGTGGGTGCAAACGTCTCTGCGCGATCTGCGCAAGACCGAAAGCGGGTTTGCACTGGAGGTCGAACACGACGGGCAGCGTCAGCACCTGACCTGCGCCAAACTGGTGCTGGCCACCGGCGGCAAGTCGATCCCGAAAATGGGTGCGACCGGATTGGCCTATGACATCGCCGGGCAATTCGGCTTGCGCGTGACCGACACGCGCGCCGCGCTGGTACCGTTCACCTTCTCGGATGGTCGATTCAAGGACTTGTCCGGTGTTTCCCTGCCCGCTCGGCTGTCGAACGACCGCACCAGCTTTGACGAGGCGCTGCTGTTCACGCATCGCGGGATTAGCGGGCCGTCGGTGTTGCAGTTATCATCCTACTGGTCCGAGGGAGAGGCGATCCGGGTAAACCTTATCCCCGATTTGCCGCTGTTCGATCTGTTGCGGACACAGCGTCAGAGCGGTGGGCGAAAGGCTTTAACAACCGAACTGGCGCGCCATCTGCCGGCCCGGTTGGTAGACTATCTGAGCAAGGTCATTCCGATGTCCGGGAACCTTGCGGATCAGTCAGATGCGAAACTTTCTGAGCTGACCACAGCCTTATCCGAGTGGTTGCTGGTGCCATCGGGAACCGAAGGGTATCGCACAGCCGAAGTCACGCTGGGCGGGATCGACACCGACGATTTGTCTTCTAAAACCATGGAGGCCAAGGATGTCCCTGGCCTCTACGCGATTGGCGAAGCGGTGGATGTCACCGGCTGGTTGGGTGGCTACAATTTCCAGTGGGCATGGTCGTCAGGCCATGCCGCTGGTGTTGCCATTGCCGCCAAGGATTAACCGACGACGTTATACCCGCGCCCGCGCATACAGTTTCGCACGATCACTTCCTGATTCTGAGTGTTGTTGATCGCGCTTGCACCAGCACCGATCAGCGCACCGGCTGCTGCTGCCCGACCCAGATCACTGGCGCTGTTGTCAATGATTGCAGTGGTTGCCGCAGCACCGGCCGCGCCGATGGCAGCGGCGCCTGCAGTGTTGCTGTCGAGCGTCGGCTGAGATCGCGCCAGCGCCTGACAATTGGCCAGATCGGACTGATAATTAGGCCCTACCGCCCCGTCGATGATCGGGACATAGTTCGCCCCGCTATTGGCGCAGGCTCCGGCCAGCGCAACGACAGGAAGGGCGAAGAAAATTTTGCGTGCAGACATATCCTCTACCTCTTTGTGAACTGAAGGTGACGCAACCTTACTTCCCACAAAGTGTCAATCTGATTGGGAAAAGTCCAGATCAACCGGCAGAGCGTCGCCTTACGTCAGCCGCTTACGCACTTGTTCGGTAAAGTCATCGCCGCGTCGCTCGAAATTGTCATATTGATCGAAACTGGCAGCCGCCGGTGCCAACAACACCGTGTCACCCTCTTCCGCGTCTTCGATAGCTTGCGCTACGGCGGCCTCCATCGTGGTACAAACCAGGGCGTCCGCTTCCAGTTGCATCGCAAAACCAGCCGCTTCGCGACCGATCACGTAAGCTTTGCGCACCTGATCCGCTGCCGTGTTCAGAGCTGCGATACCGCCCTCTTTCTCAAGTCCACCGCAAATCCAGCGGATATTCTTGAACGCGCTCAACGCCTTCAAGGCACTGTCGATATTGGTCGCCTTCGAATCGTTGACGTAAGTAACCCCACCCGCTTCGGCAATGATCTGGCTGCGGTGCGGCAGGCCCGGATAGGACTGCAGCGCATCCTCGATCACGCGCGGGGCAAGTCCCAGCGACCGGCAGGCGGCGTAGGCCGCGCAGGCGTTTTGATGGTTATGCGCACCGGGCAGACCTTTGATCGCGCGCAGGTCGATGGAACCTGCCTGACGCCCCTTGCGGTATTCCGACAAGAAACCTTTGCGAGCAAACACCTGCCACCCCGGACCTGTCAGTTTGCGCGCAACCGAGATACGGATCACCCGGTCATCCGTTGGCCCTTCGGCCAGTTGCCCGGCCAGAAACGCACCTTCGATCTCATCAATGCCAATGATTGCGCGGTCTGGCCCGCCTTCGGCAAACAGGCGTCGTTTGGCCGCGAAATAGCCGCCCATGCCGCCGTGGCGGTCCAGATGATCGGGCGAAAGGTTGGTGAACACAGCAACGTCGGGAGTCAACGCACGGGCCAACTCGGTCTGATAGCTGCTGAGTTCCAGCACCACGACCGAACCGTCACCACCCGGATCGATATCCAGAACCCCGCGCCCGATATTGCCTGCCAATTGCGCCTCGCGCCCGGCTTCGGTCAGAATGTGGTGGATCAACGCCGCTGTGGTGGATTTCCCGTTCGATCCCGTCACCGCAATCACGCGCGGCGGCGTGTCGTAGTTGTTCCATTCCGACCCCGCGAAGGAACGGAAGAACAGGCCGATATCGTTGTCCACCGGCACACCAGCGTCCAGAGCTGCGGCCACCACAGGGTTCGGTTCAGGATAAAGATGCGGAATCCCCGGTGAGACGATCAGCGACGCAATGCCGTCAAACGCGCCGTGTTTATGCAGATCGGCGCAAGTGAACCCTTCGCCTTCGGCAGTTTCACGAGCTGCCGGGTTGTCGTCCCAGCACACAGGCTCAGCCTTGCCAGCACGCAAGGCGCGTGCTGTCGCCAAGCCCGACCGGCCCAGCCCCAGAACTGCAACTTTCTGCCCTGAAAAGCCTTTGACCGGGATCATGTCTTATTTCCTTCGTCTAGCTGTGCCTCAAGCCAATCCGCCCGTTCTTCGACAGGCCGCTTTGGAACAAGGGTGGTCTTGAAACCAAGTTTGGGCAAGCGGTCGCACAAACCCTCATATTCCGCAAGAGCGTCAAACAGATCGTGCTTACGCTGACTGTCTTTCACATAGATTTCAGGCCATGGCGGGAACAGAAAAATCTGACGGTCATAGTCAAGCCGGACAATCCGATCTTTCAAGGCTTTGTCCAGATCAGTGTCAGTACGCTCAAACCAGATCAAGGCGTCCAGTGCCGATCGGTCGAATAGAACCAAACCGTCCGGGGCTTGGGTCATGTCGTTGAAAGCCGTCTCGATGACTTTCCGGCAAAACGCTTCGGTATTTGACCAGGGCAAGGCGGTTCCACCGACCTGCTGTTCCGCGATTACGACTCGGCGGCCGGATTCTATGACAGTCGCATAGCCGCGCCGCGCCATCTCTTGCAGGAGGGTGGATTTACCGCCTCCTGAACAGCCTGACAGCACAATGCGACGTTTGCTCACCGTACCTTCAGCGTTGCCAGTCCGATCATCGCCAGGATCAGCGAGATGATCCAGAAACGGATGACGATGGTCGGTTCAGCCCAGCCTTTTTTCTCATAGTGGTGATGGATTGGGGCCATGAGGAAAACCCGCTTGCCGGTGCGTTTGAAGTAGAGGACCTGAATGATGACGCTCAACGCCTCGACCACGAACAGACCGCCAACCACGGCCAGAACAAGCTCGTGCTTGGTGGCGACGGCAATCGCACCCAGTGCACCACCTAGAGCCAATGAACCGGTGTCACCCATGAAGACCGCCGCGGGTGGTGCGTTGTACCACAAAAAGCCCAAACCGCCGCCGAACAAAGCAGCCGTAAAGATCAATATCTCACCGGTTCCGGGCACGTAGTGCACGTCCAGATACTCGGTAAAGTCCACACGTCCGACCGCATAGGCAATGATTCCAAGGGTCGTGGCGGCAATCATTGCGGGCATGATGGCCAGCCCATCCAGGCCGTCTGTCAGGTTTACTGCATTGGCAGCACCAACGATCACAACGACCGCGAACGGAATATAGAACAGGCCAAGATTGACCAGAGTGTCCTTGAAAACTGGCACCGCCAGTTGGTTCTGCAACGCCTCGGGATGGTGCAAAGATGCCCAGAGCGAGGCCAGAACCGCAATGATAATGCCCAGCGCCAGACGCATCTTGCCCGAAACACCCTTGGTGTTCTGCTTCGACACCTTGGCGTAGTCATCCGCGAACCCGATGGCCGCATAGGCCAAAGTCACAAACAACACCATCCAGACATAGGGATTGTCCCACCGTGCCCAGATCAGGGTCGACGTCACAAGGGCACCTACAATCAGCAACCCACCCATGGTGGGCGTGCCTGCCTTGGAAAAATGTCCCTCGGGGCCGTCATCGCGGATCGGTTGACCTTTGCCCTGTCGCTTGCGCAGAACATTGATCAGGGGTTTTCCGAACAGAAACCCAAAGATCAGCGCCGTCATAAAGGCACCGCCCGCGCGGAAGGTGATATAGCGGAAGAGGTTCCAGAAATCCCCTCCGTCCGACAGGGCGGTCAACCAATACAGCATGACAATACCTTTCTCACACGCGACGTCTGGGCGCGATCACCCATCAAGCGCGCTCCCTTGCCCCATTTTGCGCAGACCGTCAACAATCGTAGCCAGCGCCATGCTGAGAGAGCCCTTTGCCAACACCGTGTCGCCATCGCAGATCAATGAGGGCAAGTGTTCGGCCATCTCAGCACTGGTTTCGAACCAGAGCCCGCGCTTGTCATCGGGTAGCGCCTTGTGCAGGGCTTGCATCAAGGGGCCGATGCAATGCACCTGATTTATTTTCTCCATGGCTGCAACATTCGCCATTTCGGCGTGCATCGCCACTTCCTGCGAGCCCAGTTCCTTCATGTCGCCCAAAAACGCGATGCGGCGGGTACCTTGCGAGGCGGCCAACACGTCCAGCGCGGCCTCCATCGAGGTCGGATTGGCGTTGTAGCTGTCGTCCAATAGTTCGATTTGGCCACCACCAGACAACGGCAAGTTTTCGCGTACGCCGCGCCCCTTGACCGGCGACCACGCTCGCAGTCCCGCGACCGCCTGATCCAGATCGACACCCAGCTCCACGCAGGCCGCCAGAGCCCCAAGCGCGTTCATGGCAAAATGGGTGCCGGCAGAGTTGATCTCAAAGCGGATGAGTTGATCACCAACAGTGGCCTGAGCGTTCACGGCGTTGGACGCTTGCTGCACATCGGTCAAACGATAATCCGAAGCCTTGCGGCCAAAATCGACGATCCCCGCCCCGCAGTCCCGTGCACTTTGACGCAGAATTTCAGCGTGCTCGATGTCTGCATTGACAATCGCGGCCCCGCCGGGCTCCAACCCTTCGAAGATCGCCGCTTTTTCATGGGCGATGCCTGCGACCGAAGCAAAAGCTTCCAGATGCACCGCCGCGACAGTCGTGACCAACGCCACGTGCGGACGGGCCTGTTTGGCCAGAGGGGCAATCTCGCCCGGGTGGTTCATGCCGATCTCAATCACGGCATACTCAGTATCGCGCGGCATCCGCGCCAAAGTCAGCGGTACACCCCAATGGTTGTTGTAGCTGGCCACGCTGGCATGGGTCTTGCCTTGGGCTTCAAGAATTTTCGCCAGCATTTCTTTGGTCGAGGTCTTGCCGACGCTGCCCGTGACACCCACTATGCGCGCATCCGTTCGCGCACGGGCCGCCTGCCCCAAGGCTTCGAGACCTGCCTGCACGTCGTCAACGACCAGCAACGGTGCTCCTTCGGGGACACCTTCGGGAATGTGAGAAACCAGCGCAGCCCCGGCGCCTTTTTCCAACGCCTGCGCGACAAAATCATGACCGTCCCGCGCGGCTTTAAGCGCCACGAACAGATCGCCGGGCTGAAGGGTGCGAGTGTCGATCGATACACCATTTGCGATCCAGTCACGCGTGACCTGACCGCCTGTCGCTTCAACGGCCTCGGATGCTGTCCAGAGTGTCATGCAACCCTCCCGTCAAGCGCGGCCACAGAAATACTGGCCTGTTCAACGTCATCAAAAGGCAGAACCTGATCCCCGACGATCTGGCCGGTTTCGTGTCCCTTGCCAGCAATCAGCAGCGCATCGCCCGGTTGCAACGCGTCGATGCCACGCAGGATGGCTTCGGCACGGTCGCCGACTTCGGTCACACTGGCCTGACCTGCGGCCTCAAGCGCACCTGCCATGACGGCCGCACGGATAGTGGCCGGGTCTTCGCTGCGTGGGTTGTCGTCGGTGATAAACACCACATCAGCATGGTTCGCCGCCGCCTTGCCCATCAGAGGGCGTTTCGTGGCGTCGCGATCACCGCCTGCTCCAACGATGGCGATCAGACGCCCCATCACGTGCGGGCGCAGCGCTTTGAGGGCAGTAGCCACCGCATCGGGCGTATGCGCGTAGTCCACAAAAACCGTTGCGCCGTTGTCGCGTGTTGCGGCCAGTTGCATCCGTCCCCGTACCGTCGTCAGATGCGGCAGAGTTTCAAAAACCCGCTCAGGGCTGTCGCCGGCGGCGATGACCAATCCGCAGGCCAGCAAGATATTTTCAGCCTGAAACCCGCCGATCAGATTCAGACGCGTCTGGAAAGTTCGGCCTCGCCAGGAAAAGCGCAGGTCCTGTCCTGTGGCGTCAAACCGCTGATTGATTAGGCATAAATCGGCATCGCCAAGACCAACGGTCAGCACCGATTGGCCTCGCGACTTTGCGATCCGCTGGACCTGCGCGCCCTTAGGGTCACTCAGATTGATCACCGCTGTACCGTCTTGCGGCAACACGCGGTCGAACAGCCCAGCCTTGGCGGCAAAATACGCCTCGAAGGTTTCGTGATAGTCCAGATGGTCCTGAGTGAAGTTTGAAAACCCTGCGGCTGTCAGGTGCACGCCATCCAGGCGGCGTTGCTCCAGGCCGTGGGACGATGCTTCCATCGCGGCATGGGTCACACTATTTTCAGCTGCCTCTGCCAGACAGCGATGCAGGGTGATTGGTTCAGGGGTGGTGTGGGCCAGCGGTGCGGTCCATGCACCCTCGACCCCGGTCGTACCGAGGTTGACAGCGGCGTGGCCCAGCTCAGTCCAGATCTGGCGCACAAAGGTGGCAACAGATGTTTTGCCGTTGGTACCGGTGACGGCGACGATGGTCTGCGGTTGTGCTCCAAACCACAACGCGGCTGCACCGGCCAGCGCCTGACGCGGGTCTTCGACCACAATAAGTGCCGCGCCTGATTCAGAAAGCTCGGCTTCGGCGATCTGGGCCCCTTCGGCATCTGTCAGGATCGCGGATGCTCCCATTCGAAGGGCGTATTGGGTGAACTCCCCTCCATGCACCCGCGTGCCGGGAAGGGCCGCGAACAGGAAGCCGTCTTTCACTTCACGGCTGTCAACAGCCAAACCTGTGATGTCGGGGTTTGCGCCCCCGCGCGCGGTCAGGGCCAGTTGGTTGAGTTTCTTTGTCCTTGTGCCCATGACCCACCTCTTGCCGGACAGCCTAGTTTGAGGTCAGCGTTATAGCAGCGCCCGCCTCAGGCTCAAGCCGAGGACGCAGGCCCAGCAAGGGTGCGACGCGACCAATAAGTTCGGCGGCAACAGGCACGGCGGTCCAGCCCGCAGTGCGGCGCTTTTCGCCATATGCCAGGATCGAAGGTTCGTCCAATGTGACGATCAGAACGTATTTCGGATCATAGGCCGGAAAGATCGTCGCGAAGGTCGCTATGACCTTGTCATCGTAATACCCGCCACGCGGCTTTGGCTTGTCCGCTGTGCCGGTTTTGCCAGCCACGTCATAGCCTTTGACCTCAGCAAAGCTGGCGGTGCCGTCTGTCACCACTTTACGCAACATTTTCTGGGCCTGGCTTGCGGTGTTTTCCGACATGACCCGAGGGCCGTATTGCGGGCCGTTTTTCCGCAGAATGGTCGGGCTGACATAATGCCCGCCATTGGCAATGGCCGCATAACCGGCCGCCAGATGCATCGGGCTGGTCGACAGACCATGACCGTAGGAAATGGTTACAGTGCTCAGTTCACCCCATTTTTTGGGCTTGAGCGGTACGCCACCTTTGGCCTCGACAATTTCAAACGGTGTTGGATCGAACATGCCCAACGTGTTCAGGAAATCCTGCTGTCGCTGCGCACCGATCTGCAACGCCAAACGGCCCGTACCCCGGTTCGAGCTGTGTACGATCACGTCCGCAACGCTGATCTTGCCGTAATTCTTGCCGTTGAACTCTCCGATCGGAAAACGACCGATCTTCATAGGGCCCGACGTGTCGATGATGGTATTGGAATTCACAAGCCCCAGTTGCACGGCCTGCGCTGCAGTGAAAATCTTGAAGACCGAGCCCAGTTCATAGACACCTTGTACATAGCGGTTGAACAGTGGGCTGTCTGATGGATCAAACCCCGAGGTCGGCGGGCGCGGGCGGTCATTTGGATCAAACGAGGGCAGCGACGCGGCTGAGACAACCTCACCCGTGTGTGCGTTCATCAGAACGGCCGAGGCCCCCTTGGCGTTCATGATCTTCATACCGCCATAGAGCACCTGTTCCACAGCCGCCTGAATGGTCAGGTCCAGCGACAATTGCAGCGGCTTGTTGCCGTTGGCCGGGTCACGCAGATAGTCGTCGAACTGTTTCTCGACACCTGCAACACCAATTACTTCGGCGGCACTGACGCCCTCACGACCAAAGCCGGACCCGCCCAGAATATGCGCGGCAAGCTTGCCGTTGGGATAAAGGCGCATTTCGCGTGGGCCAAACAGAATGCCCGGATCGCCGATGTCGTGTACGGCTTGCTTCTGTTCGGGTGAGATGCGTTTTTTAATCCACAGAAACTTACGCTTGCCCGTGAAGTCCTTGACCAGACGCTCTTTGTCCAGATCCGGGAAGATTGCCACCAACTGATCTGCGGCGGCAATCGGGTCGATCATCAGGGGCGGCTGCGCGTATACCGAATAGGTGTCCAGATTTGTTGCCAGGATGCGCCCTTCGCGGTCAACGATATTGGCGCGCTGCATGGCAATGGTCGCACCCGGCGCACTTGCTACTGGCTCCTGCGCCTCGGACGTGGCCAGCATACCCATGCGGGCACCAACAACCGAGAAAGCGCAGAAGAAGAAGAAGCCCAGCACCAACAGGCGCCCTTCGGCGCGGGCGCGGGCGCGGTCTTTCATATCCTCGTGGCGTTTGCGGATGTTTTCCCGTTCAATCGCCTTTGGATTTTCACCTCGGGCGCGAGCATCAAGAATTCGGGCCAGGGGGCGCAGAGGCGTGCGTGTCATGGAATCTGCACCTCGCCCAACGCCTTAATGTCAGTGATGGCCTGCAACTCAATCGGATCAACGATGGGCAGATCGGGGTCTTCGGCATAGGCAATCTGATCGGCACGCCCAAACTGCTCCGCCCGCAGCGGCAACAGTCCCAGACGCTCAAAGTTCAAATCTGCCAATTCGCGCAGTCGGTCAGGACGGTTCAGATAGGCCCATTCCGCGTTCAAAACGGCCAGCCGAACCTGTGCCATGCCAATCTCGCGCTGGAGTTTCTGCGTTTCTTTAACCACCTGCTGGGTGCGGTAGTTTTCCTGATAGGCCCACAGCGCCAATCCAAAAACGGACAGAGCGGTCAACACATACAAAATACTCTTCATTTTGCCCTTCCCCCCAGTTGCGGCATCCCTATGGCGCGGGCCTCAATTTCCCCTGCCGGTGCCTCAGTTCGGATTGCCACGCGCAGTTTGGCCGAGCGCGCACGCGGGTTTTCCTGCAATTCCAGCTCATCCGGGCCTACGGCCTTACGGGTCTTCAGCGTGAATTGCGGCTGATCCTGCTCGATTTCAGGCGCGTAACGGTTCGCACGCCCTGTCTTACCCGCGCGGGATTGAAAGAACCGCTTGACCATCCGATCCTCGATGGAATGGAAGGTCACAACGGCCAGTTGCCCGCCAGGCTTTAATGCCCTTTCCGCGGCCATCAATCCCTGAAACAGCTCTTCATATTCGGCATTGACCGCGATCCGCAGCCCTTGAAAGCTGCGTGTCGCCGGGTGCGATTGCCCGGGCTTGGGGCGCGGCAGGCAGGACTCGATGATCTCGGCCAAACGCAGGGTCGTAGTGATTGGTTCTTCGCTTCGCGCCTTCACGATGGCCTTGGCGATCCGACGGCTCGCGCGTTCCTCACCGAAATGGAACAGAATATCCGCCAATTGCGCCTCGGTCGCCTCATTCACCAGATCGGCGGCGCTTTCGCCTTCCTGACTCATGCGCATGTCCAAGGGGCCGTCTTTCATGAAAGAAAACCCACGCTCGGCCTGATCCAGCTGCATCGAAGACACACCAAGATCCAGCACCACACCATCCAGATCCTGCGCGTATTCGTCCATCCGCGAGAACACACCGGGCTGCATCACCAACCGGTCGCCATACTCTCCTGCCCAATCAGCGGCCATTTCAAAGGCCAGCGGATCACGGTCGACGCCAATCACCTTGTCTGCCCCTGCATCCAGCAACCCGCGCGTATATCCGCCTGCCCCAAAGGTGCCATCCAGCCAAACACCCGATACCGGAGACACTGCGGCCAGCAGTGGGCGCAGCAGAACAGGGATATGGGGTTTATCGGAGGGAGGGACAGCGCCGGACATGCCGTCACGCGTCCCCGATGCCATCGAGGTAGACCATCGGGTCGAAATCGTCGGGCAGATCGTCCATCCACTCTTCAGCCTTGGCCAGTTCTTCAACATTGTAGGTTTCGGGCTTCCAGATCTGGAAGGTGTCACCCGCGGCGATAAAGAAGGCCTCATTCTCAAGGTCAATCTTGTTGCGCAGCTTGGCAGGCAAGACCAGACGTCCGGTTTCATCCACGTTTGTCGGGAAGGACTGACCGTGGAACATGCGTTGCAGCATCTTACGCTCCATCGACCCACGTGGCAGAGCGTCGATTTTGGCGTCAACCTCGTCAATCGCCTGCATCGTATAACATTCAAGGTATTTGCGGCGGTGGTCGCCGTAGACGATCACAAGCTCTGGATTGTCACCGGGCTGCCAGTTGGGATCGGACGCTTCAAGCACACGGCGAAACGAGGCCGGGATCGAGACCCTGCCCTTCGTATCCACCTTATGGTGGCTTTCACCTCTAAACCTGCGCGCCAAGACGACTGTCCCTTTCGCTTGCGCCCCACCTCAAAATTCACGTTCCCCCCGATGAAAAACGGCGAGTTGATCTGCTGCCACTGATCAACCCGCCGCATTGACCCGCTTTGCGGGATGTCCAGCTGCACGCGCCACCTGGGGGGATGTCTGCTCGCCCGCGCGCCGGATCTCTTGGTTGATGAAAGCGAGATGCCTGTATGAAACCTGATTAGTATTTTTGGTTCGGGGTCGTTTGGTGCCCCTGCTGCCTCGTCCTCATCGGATGTACAAGGGATGCCATGGGAATTCATGGAAATCAACAGGAATTTTTCCAACCGTGTTGCATGAAACACGGCTTCGACATGACCAAATGTGGAAGATTCGCCACCAAGGCACTACAAATAGAAAATTTTAATTTTGAACATCAATATATAGACAAATGCTCGATGGAAAAAATTTCCCACGTTTTCCCGTTTTTTCTGAAGTTTTCGCTTAGGCTGGATTTTTTGGCTCGCTGCGGACAGTCGTCACATCGAATCGTAACTCAAAAAAACTAGAGATTTAGGCCGCGATTCCCCGCTCAAACCAGAACCGCCCATAAATTCCCGTAAGCTGACCCAGCTCAAGCAAGGAAGCGGGGCTTGGGTTCCGCTCCACCCCAGAAACCCGGAATCATCAAGACGTCGCCACCTCGCTAAATGTCATTCCAGGGATCCACCGAAACGTCAGGCACTGGCTGTCCACGATATAAGTCGCACAAATTCGCGCCGAATGCGCTCAATTCAAAGGCAGGCCACAGCAGCGCCTTTTTCAGGCCTTCAAAGGCACCCCATGGTAAAACCTATATTTTAAAGGTGTATATCTCTGTGTCGGGAAAAACCAAACCAATCTATGCATTTGCTGCATAGCAGCATTGATGAAGTGACCCATTGTGCAATTGCAGCATTTGCCTATCTTCAGGCTCAAGCAAACGCCGAATGACATCGGTAACGCAAGACAGACGGATGATGAAAATGGCAATCGCAAGCACACATACAGCCCCCAAGAGCGCACCGGCGTTCGGATTGAGCACACTGGTCGAAACCGCCAAGACCCGCTTTGCACGCTATCGCATGTACCGTCAGACTGTGAATGAACTGTCCAGCCTGTCGAACCGCGAACTGGCCGACCTGGGCCTGCACCGTTCGATTATCCGCCGGGTCGCAATGCAGGCGGCAGAAGACAACACCGCGCGTTAAGCGCACCAGAGATACCGAGATCAGGCCCTTCCTCCTCCCATTAGGGTCTGTAATCAGCGGCAACGTCTTTCCTCCTCCCTGACGTTGCCGCACCCTATACCGGCCTCAAGATGCCGGAACGTGATACATCGAGGCTCTCCTCCTCCCTGCCTTGATGTTGAAAGCGCGCGGCGACGTCGTCCTCCTCCCTGACGTCGCCGCGTCTTCCCCATACCGGGCTCAAACCCGGGTTCGTATACATCAGGGCTCTCTTCCTCCCTGCTCTGATGTTGACAAGACGGCGGTTCCCTCCTCCTCCCTGGGAACCGCCGTTTTTTGTTTTTCTGACACTGGTGTAAGATGGCCCTCTGATTTCTGATCCGGAGGACGCCATGGCCGCCTATTTCATCGCGCAGATCGACATCCACGACCCGGATGGGTATCAGGATTATCTGGCGGGGTTCATGCCGATCTTTGATCGCCACGGCGGCCGTTTGCTCACCGTTTCTTCCAAACCGGTCGAACGTATCGAAGGCGATTGGCCGGAAGGTGGAATTGTGCTGATGGAGTTTCCGGACCTTGCCGCAGCGAAAGCCTGGAAAGATGACCCCGACTACATCGCACTGGCAACGATCCGACAGGCCACGGCATCGACCAATCTGGTTCTTGTTGAAGGATTATGATGCCTTAGAACGGAACGTCATCTTTGTTGGTCAGGAATCGTGACACCACTTTCTTGGTGCCCGCCTTATCGAAATCGACCTCGACCTTATCGCCCTCGATACCGATGATCGCGCCATAGCCGAATTTCTGGTGGAAAACGCGCTCACCCAGCGTAAAGCTGGCCAGGGCGGTGGCGTCGATCACCGTGTTCCGACTTTCGCGGGGTTGTGACGTGCCATATTGCCCCTGCCGCGCTTGCATCCGTTTCCAGCCCGGTGAGTTATAGACATTGGCTTCGGCTGCGCGGGATTCGATTCCCGCTGTCTGGTGCCCGCCGCCATAGAGGCCGGGAGGAGTCAGAACCTCTACATGCTCTTCCGGCAATTCGTCGATGAAACGCGAAGGCATGGAGTTCTGCCATTGCCCAAAAACCCGCCGGTTGGCGGCAAAGGAAATCGTACAAACCTCTTCCGCGCGGGTGATGCCGACATAGGCCAGGCGACGCTCTTCCTCGAGCCCCTTGAGCCCGGATTCGTCCATCGACCGCTGTGAGGGGAACAACCCGTCCTCCCATCCTGGCAGGAAAACAACCGGGAATTCGAGCCCCTTGGCGGCGTGCAGGGTCATGATCGAAACCTTGGCCCCATCCGAATCCTGTTCGTTGTCCATGACAAGGCTGACATGTTCCAAAAACCCCTGAAGGTTTTCGAAATTGTCCAGTTGGTTGACCAGTTCCTTAAGGTTTTCCAAACGCCCCGGCGCTTCAGGGGTCTTGTCGTTCTGCCAATGAGCAGTGTAGCCGGATTCGTCGAGGATGATCTGGGCCAGTTCGATATGCGTATGCTCGGGCGCACCGAACCGCAGGGGTGATCCGTCATCAATCACCGAGTCGTCGTCTACCTCGATCCGCGGGCCGCGCGTCATCGCGTTCCACCGCGCCAGCCCATCAATCAACTCGCGCAGGGCTTTGCCACCCTTCCCCTTGATCAGCCCATTGTCGACGGCGATCCGTGCCCCATCAACCAGAGAAACACCGTTTTCACGTGCAGTCATCTGAATGGTCTGCTGCGCCTTGTCGCCAAGGCCGCGTTTTGGAGTGTTCACTATACGCTCAAAGGCCAGATCGTCTTCGGGGCTGATCACCAGCCGGAAATAGGCCATGGCATCGCGAATCTCCATCCGTTCATAGAATCGCGGGCCGCCGATCACTTTGTAAGGCAGACCAATGGTCAGGAAGCGGTCTTCGAACGCGCGCATCTGGTGCGAGGCGCGGACGAGGATGGAGATTTCATCCAGGTTCACCGGGCGGATACCGCGCGTACCGCCTTGCATTGCGTCGATTTCCTCGCCAATCCAGCGGGCCTCTTCCTCGCCATCCCAATGGCCGATCAGGTTGACCTTGTGACCTTCCTCAGCATCGGTCCAGAGCTCTTTGCCCAGCCGGTTTTCGTTGCCTCGAATGACGTTCGATGCAGCTGCTAGAATATGCGGGGTCGAGCGGTAGTTCTGCTCCAGCCGCACCACATAAGCGCCCGGGAAATCCTTTTCGAACCGCAAGATGTTGCCCACTTCGGCCCCGCGCCAGCCGTAAATCGACTGATCGTCGTCCCCCACACAACATATATTTTTGTGCCCACCGGCCAGCAATCGCAGCCAAAGGTATTGGGCGACGTTGGTATCCTGATACTCGTCCACCAGAATGTAGCGGAACCAGCGTTGGTATTGCTCCAAAACGTCCGGATGGGTTTGGAAGATCGTGACCATATGCAGCAGAAGGTCGCCGAAATCTACCGCATTCAACTGTCGCAGGCGCGTCTGGTACTGAGCGTAAAGCTCGATACCCTTATTGTTGTAGGCCCCAGCATCGGCAGAAGGCACCTTGTCCGGTGTCAGCGCGCGGTTCTTCCAATCGTCAATAATCCCCAGCAAGTGCCGCGGCGGCCAACGCTTCTCATCAATGTTATTCACTTTCAGCAACTGCTTTATAAGCCGCAGTTGGTCGTCCGCATCCAAAATAGTGAAGTTTGATTTAAGATCGACCAACTCTGCGTGACGTCGAAGCAATTTAGCGCTAATTGAATGAAAAGTACCAAGCCAACGCACAGGTTCTTGGACCGAATAAGGAGTATTCTCCAAACGAACTTGCATCTCTTTCGCGGCCTTGTTGGTGAAGGTCACTGCTAAAATCTCGTTCGCCCTGACCCCGTGTTGCTCTATCAGATGCGCAACACGTGCCATCAACGTCCTTGTTTTTCCTGTACCCGCACCGGCCAATATCAAAAGGGGGCCGTCGACTTTTTCGACCGCATCTCCCTGTGCAGGGTTAAGACCCTTCTTGTACTCGCCTTTCGGCTCTGAAAACCGAGCCATAGCCCGCGCCGACAGCGATGCGCCCTCGAAGGCGTCCATTTCGTCAAAACTGCTCATGGATCCAAACTACGCTGGATCAGCCCGAAGGGAAAGAGTTTGTTCACGGCTTGTTCACAGGCTTTTAACACTTCTTTTTGCATTAATTCGAAACAAAGAAACGACCATCGCCGCTCAAAAGTTAACCCACTGTCAAACTCAGGGCCGGATGCTGATCCCATTGCTGTGGGAGCGGGAAAGATGGAACAGACGAATCCGACGACAGGATCATCGCGTTTGAAAATGGTGGGTGCGGGCCTGATGCTGGTCGTTCTGACGGTAGCAGCCGGTTGGGGCATCTACGCGGTCCCGGCACCGGTGGTGGATCGCATGCTGGAAGCAGACCTGCGCAAAAGCGCCGTGCGGCTGAGCCGTCAGGTCGAAAGCAATTTAAGCAGTCTGGAGGCGACATTCCGCGATCATTCGCTCAGCCCGCATGACCAGGATTTTCTGAATCTGTTGCCAGAAACCTCGGACATCTACCGGTTCAAACTGTTCGATGCATCAGGCAACGTATTTTGGTCGACCCGCAGCAGTGACGTTGGCTCGGTGAACACAAAACCTTACTTTAAGTCTGTCGTTGCCGCCGGCGGCCTTTATTACAAACACGAAGAGAAACCTATCACGGAAATTGACTCCTTTGACCCCGATCCCCGCGGGAATAAGGGGCTGAACAGCCGTCATGTCGCCGAGGTCTATACACCGATTATCAAAGATGCGACGTTTCTGGGGGCAATCGAATTCTATTCGGACATCACGGACCTAAGGAATCTGTTCATCACTCGGGTGCGCTTGTCTCTGGCTATCCTCAGCGGAGTGGCGTTGCTGGCCCTGACAACTGTGATCCTGATTGTCCACCGCACCAACCTGCGTCAAGTGCGCGACCTTCGCAAACGAGCCGTGAAAGAGCGGGAATTGATGGACGAACAGCTGCGCTTGGCCCGCGAAGTACGCTTGCTGGGTGAGTTGAATGAATGGCTGCAATCCAGTCGATCGCTGGATGAGCTGTTCGATATGGTGTCACGCTTCATGACCCACATCCTGCCCGAGGCAGAGGGCAGCGTTTATGTCTATTCCAACTCTCGCGATGTTCTGGACGGTTGCGCCAGCTGGAATGGCGGCACGCACAAGTCGCATATTCACCCCGAAGGCTGCTGGGGATTGCGGCGTGGACGCACCTATGAATTCGGCGCATCCGAGATCGACTTTGTCTGTGAACACGCCGAACCGCATGATGGGCGACCCTATTTCTGTTTTCCCATCCTCGCGCATGGCGAAACCGTCGGCCTGCTGCATCTTAGGGCGCTTGCCGGGCGTGACGCATGTTTTCACAAAAGTCGTAAACTCGCGCAGCTGTGCGCCGAGCAGATCAGCATGGCCATTGCCAACGTCAGAATGCGCGATCAATTGCATGACCAATCGGTACGCGACCCTCTGACTGGCCTATTCAATCGTCGTCACTTGACGGAAACGCTACGCAAGTCGATCAGCCGCAGCCAAAAGACCGGAGCGGCGCTGAGTCTGATCGCCGTGGACGTGGATCATTTCAAAAAGTTCAACGACACGCATGGGCACGACGCAGGTGACATGGTCTTGCGTGCGGTTGGGGCCGCGCTGGAACAGGGCTGCGACCGCGACGAGGTGGCCTGCCGCATCGGCGGTGAAGAATTTATGTTGATCCTACCCGACAACACCCCCGAAGACGCTGTGACCCGCGCAGAGCAGCTGAGACAGGCAGTCGAAGCCGTCACCGTCCGCTATGGCGAAAAGGCCTTGCCCCGCATCACCATCTCGGTCGGGGTGGCGCATTACCCGAAGCACGGAACCATGCCACAGGATCTGATGCGCGCGGCCGACGATGCGCTTTATGTGGCCAAGGACAAAGGGCGCAACCAGGTTGAGGTAGCCAGCGAAACCCAGAATCAGGTCAAGCGACCCCTCGCCAAAGGCAAGCAGACCCACCCGGACGCGGCCTAATACCCTTGCCGAATCACGCAGCGGGTCGGATCAATGTGCATGGACCTGCACAGCACCTTTCCCGGCATACCGGATTTGAAACGTCACGCGCGCCGCCGCCTGCCGCATTTCGTATGGGAATATGTCGAAAGCGGTACAGGGGCAGAAACGACTCTGATACGAAATCGAAAGGCGCTGGATGACGTCCGCCTTTCGCCCTCGATCCTGCACGGCGAACTGGAATTTGATACATCGAGGACCTTACTGGGCCGTGATTACCCTTTGCCCTTTGGGATCGCGCCGATCGGGATGTCGGGGTTGGTCTGGCCCGACGCGGAGCGCCTGTTGGCTCAGGCAGCCGCGCGGGAAGGGATTCCGTATTCCCTGTCCACCGTGGCCAGCCAAAGCCCTGAGGACCTGGCACCACACCTGGGACCAAACGCCTGGTTTCAGCTTTACCCGCCGCGCGACCCAGACATTCGCAAGGATATGTTGGGTCGGGCGCATCAGGCCGGGTTTCGAACCCTTGTGCTGACTGTGGATGTCCCAGTAGCCTCACGCAGGGAACGACAAACCCGCTCGGGCCTGAGGCAGCCACCAAAGCTGACGCCGCGTTTGCTGGCACAGATTGCGACAAAGCCCGCCTGGGCCATGGGTATGCTGCGCAATGGCGTGCCGCATATGCGCACTCTGGACAAGTATATCGAAGATCCGGGCGATCTGCCGCCGACGGCCCATATTGGGTACCTGTTGAGGACATCACCGGGGTTGGACTATGTATCGTGGCTGCGCGATCATTGGGACGGAGGCTTTGTGGTCAAAGGCATCTTGCGTCCCGAAGATTCTGACAGACTGGAACGGGTGGGTGTGGACGCCCTGTGGGTCTCGAATCACGGAGGTCGCCAATTTGACGCAGCCCCGGCCAGCATTGAAGCTCTTCCAGCTATTCGCGACGCCACCAATTTACCGCTAATATTTGACAGCGGTATCGAAAGTGGCCTGGATGTACTGCGCGCGCTTTCCCTAGGCGCCGATTTTGTCATGCTTGGGCGCGCTTTTTTGTACGGGTTGGCGGCACTTGGCCCTTGCGGCCCCGCGCATGTCATCGATGTTCTGAGACAGGATCTGCACGCAAATATGGGTCAGATGGGTCTGGCGGCACTGTCTCAAATTGAGAGATGATGTTAATAATTTGATGCTGCAGCGCGGCATGCGTATAAGGCTACAGCGGCCAAAGGGCGTTTGCGAGCGGTAACATGCCGGTTCTACCCAGAAGAACGGATATACCTGCGCGTATTGTTCGCCCAATAACACGCCCAAACACATAAAGACCGGGACTTAATATGACAGACTTCACCAAGATCCTGATCGCCAACCGCGGCGAGATTGCCATTCGCGTTATGCGCGCAGCGAACGAGATGGGCAAACGCACTGTTGCTGTCTTTGCCGAAGAGGACAAGCTTGGCCTGCATCGTTTCAAGGCCGATGAGGCCTATCGCATTGGCGAAGGCATGGGCCCGGTTGCTGCATATCTGAGCATTGACGAGATTATCCGCGTGGCCAAGGAGTGTGGCGCGGACGCGATCCATCCGGGCTATGGCCTGCTGTCCGAGAACCCGGATTTCGTGGATGCCTGTGTGCAGAACGGGATCACCTTTATTGGCCCCAAAGCCGAAACCATGCGCGCTCTGGGCGATAAAGCCAGTGCGCGGCGTGTGGCGATTGAGGCTGGCGTTCCGGTCATCCCCGCAACCGAAGTGTTAGGTGATGACATGGACGCGATCCGGGCCGAGGCCGCCGAGATCGGTTATCCGCTGATGCTCAAGGCCAGCTGGGGCGGTGGTGGTCGGGGTATGCGCCCGATTGAGTCCGAGGACGAATTGGAAGAAAAGGTGCTGGAAGGCCGTCGCGAGGCCGAAGCCGCCTTTGGCAATGGTGAGGGCTATCTGGAAAAGATGATCACCCGCGCCCGCCACGTCGAGGTTCAGATACTGGGCGACAAGCATGGTGAGATTTATCACCTTTATGAGCGTGACTGCTCGGTCCAGCGCCGCAACCAGAAGGTGGTCGAACGCGCCCCTGCCCCATACCTGTCCGAAGAGCAGCGCGCTGAGATCTGTGAACTGGGGCGCAAAATCTGCGCCCATGTGAACTATGAGTGCGCGGGCACTGTCGAGTTCCTGATGGATATGGAAACCGGCAAGTTCTACTTCATCGAAGTGAACCCGCGCGTGCAGGTGGAACACACTGTCACCGAGGAAGTCACCGGTATCGACATCGTTCAAGCACAGATTCTGATCGCTGAAGGCAAGACCCTGGCCGAAGCCACCGGCGCTGCCAGCCAGGCGGATGTGCATCTGAACGGCCATGCGCTGCAGACCCGGATTACGACCGAAGACCCACAGAACAACTTCATCCCCGACTATGGCCGCATCACCGCCTATCGCTCGGCCACCGGCATGGGCATTCGTCTGGATGGCGGCACCGCCTATGCGGGCGGGGTGATCACGCGGTATTACGACTCGCTGCTGACCAAGGTGACGGCCAAGGCCCCGACGCCTGAGGCCGCAATTGCCCGCATGGACCGCGCCCTGCGTGAATTCCGCATTCGCGGTGTCAGCACCAATATCGACTTTGTCATCAACCTGCTGAAACACCCAACTTTCCTGTCGAATGAATACACCACCAAGTTCATCGACACGACACCCGATCTGTTCGCGTTCAAGCGCCGCCGCGACCGGGGCACCAAGGTTCTGACCTATATCGCGGACATTACGGTGAACGGGCACCCCGAGACCAAGGATCGCCCCGAACCGCGCGCCGACTTGAAAGAGGCCAAACCCCCCGCGCAAAAGGCCGAACCACAAATGGGCACCCGCAACCTGCTGGAGCAAAAGGGCCCGCAGGCTGTGGCCGACTGGATGAAGGCGCAGCGTCAACTGCTGATCACCGACACCACCATGCGCGACGGGCATCAGTCACTGCTGGCGACCCGGATGCGGTCGATCGACATGATCAAGGTTGCTCCGACTTATGCGGCCAACCTGCCGCAGTTGTTCAGTGTAGAATGTTGGGGCGGCGCAACGTTCGACGTCGCCTATCGGTTCCTGCAGGAATGCCCGTGGCAGCGTTTGCGCGACCTGCGCGAAGCGATGCCGAACCTGATGACCCAGATGCTTCTGCGTGGAGCAAACGGGGTCGGCTACACCAACTACCCCGACAACGTGGTGCAGGAATTCGTACGCCAGGCGTCCAAGAACATTGATGTCTTCCGCGTGTTCGACTCGCTGAACTGGGTTGAGAACATGCGTGTGGCGATGGACGCTGTCGTCGAGAACGGCAAGATCTGCGAAGGCACGGTTTGCTACACGGGCGACATCCTTGACCCGGATCGGGCCAAGTACGACCTGAAGTATTATGTCGGCATGGCGAAAGAGCTGCGCGACGCAGGTGCGCATATCCTTGGCCTGAAAGACATGGCGGGTCTGTTGAAACCAGCCTCGGCTAAGATCCTGATCCGCGCGCTGAAAGAAGAGGTCGGCCTGCCGATCCATTTCCACACCCATGACACCGCCGGTATCGCCAGCGCGACCATTCTGGCCGCGTCCGATGCGGGTGTGGACGCCGTGGACTGCGCGATGGACAGCTTCTCGGGCAACACGTCACAGGCAACGCTGGGCACCGTGGTCGAGGCCCTGCGCCACACCGACCGCGACACCGGGCTGGACATCAAGGCAATCCGCGAGATCAGCGACTACTTCGAAGCGGTTCGCGGTCAGTATGCGGCCTTCGAATCCAGCCTGCAGGCCCCGGCGTCCGAGGTCTATCTGCACGAGATGCCCGGGGGTCAGTTCACCAACCTCAAGGCGCAGGCGCGTAGCCTGGGTCTGGAAGAGCGCTGGCACGAGGTCGCCCAGATGTATGCCGACGTAAACCAGATGTTCGGTGACATCGTGAAAGTGACGCCGTCGTCGAAGGTTGTTGGCGACATGGCGCTGATGATGGTCAGCCAAAACATGACCCGCGAACAGGTCGAGGACCCGGCAACTGACGTCGCCTTCCCCGACTCGGTCGTGGACATGATGCGTGGCAATCTGGGTCAGCCTCCGGGTGGGTTCCCCGACACCATCATCAAGAAGGTGCTGAAGGACGAGGCCCCCAACACAGAACGCCCCGGCAAGGACGTGCCTGCGGTTGATCTGGAAGCCACCCGCGCCGAACTGTCCAAGCAGCTGGAAGGCAAAGACGTCGATGACGAGGACCTGAACGGCTACCTGATGTATCCCAAGGTGTTCCTGGACTACATGGGACGTCATCGGATCTATGGCCCTGTCCGAACTCTGCCTACACGCACCTTCTTCTACGGCATGGAGCCGAGCGAAGAGATCACGGCCGAGATTGACCCGGGCAAGACGCTGGAGATCCGCTGTCAGGCGATTGGCGAGACCGATGAAAACGGCGAAGTCCGCGTGTTCTTTGAACTGAACGGCCAACCCCGTGTCATCCGGGTACCGAACCGGATGGTCACATCAAGCACTCAGGCCCGGCCCAAGGCTGAAACCGGCAACCCCGATCACGTCGGCGCACCAATGCCGGGGGTCGTGGCAACGGTTGCCGTAACTGCGGGACAAGAGGTCAAGGAAGGCGACATGCTGTTGACCATCGAGGCGATGAAAATGGAAACCGGCATCCACGCCGAACGCGACGCAACCGTCAAAGCTGTTCACGTGCAACCAGGCGGCCAGATCGACGCAAAAGACCTGCTCGTCGAACTGGAATAAGCCGTCGAACCAGCTAAAGTTCAAAGGGCCGTGCGGGAAACCGTGCGGCCCTTTTCAATGCTGGAACGGAGACAGACCATGCTTGCAATCACACCGATCTACGCGGCCCTGATCGCAATCCTGTACGTAGCGCTCAGCGTCAAAGTGATTCTACAGCGCCGTAGCGACAAAATTTCGGTCGGCGATGGCGGCAGCAAACTTATGATCAAGGCGATACGCACGCATTCCAATTGCGCCGAATACGCACCCATCGGCCTTTTGCTGATCGCAATGGTAGAGTTGCAAGGCGCAGGTAGCCTGACGTTACACGTGTTGGGCCTGATGCTGTTGGCCGGGCGTCTGTTGCACGCATACGGTTTTGGCAGAACGCCGCAGATCGTCATTCTGCGACAGCTTGGAATGGGGCTGACGTTCACAGCAATATTGGTAACCGCGATCGCGAATCTGGTCCTGGCCCTCTGACTGTAGGCGGGGTTTATCCCGCCAACACCAGCGTTTCGACCAGTGGCGCGCGCATCAGGACTGGGTCGACCTCGACCACCTTGTCCTCAACCCGTGCGCATAGCATCGTGGTCAATATGATCAGCGCGGCCAACAGCGCCATTTTCATATCAGCTATACGTGCCATTTTCATTCTTCAGCCCCTCTTATTTTTTCACGCTCTAGATTTTCAACGAGCTGGGCTCGGATTTCCGTCGAAAGATTTTTCCTCTTTTTTGCGTTTTTCCGCTTGCAGCCTCGCGTGGGAATTTATACATCCCTCCTCACTCAACGGCGCGGGCGTAGCTCAGGGGTAGAGCATAACCTTGCCAAGGTTAGGGTCGGGCGTTCGAATCGCCTCGCCCGCTCCATTGAGAGGTCTTTGGACCACATATGTATCTGATGCGGGCGTAGCTCAGGGGTAGAGCATAACCTTGCCAAGGTTAGGGTCGGGCGTTCGAATCGCCTCGCCCGCTCCAGATACCAACCGATCCGAACATGCTGGTTCTTTGCAGCGCGTTGCGCCATTCTGGTCGCATTACGCAATGCAGGATTACCCGATGTCTGATTATATCATTCGCCCACTCACTGCTGCCGAAGTCCAGCACGCTGTGGATTGGGCCGGTCGCGAAGGATGGAACCCCGGCGTACACGACGCCGAGTGCTTTCGCCCAACGGACCCGGACGGGTTTCTGGGCGGATTTCTGGATGGAGAGATGATTTCCTCGGTCTCGGCGGTGAATTACAACGCCGATTTCGCGTTTCTGGGCTTTTACATCGTTAAACCCGAGTTCCGGCACCATGGTCATGGGCTTGAGATAGCGCAACATGCGCTTGCTCATTGCGGCAGTCGTAACATGGGTCTGGATGGCGTTGTCGAGCAGCAGGAAAATTATCGCAAATCCGGCTTTACCTTCGCGTATAACAACTACCGATTTGCCGGAACAAAAACGCGGATGCTGGCGAAGCTGGGTACATCTTCGAATGATTGCGTAGCGGATCTGAGCAGTGCGTCAGATGAATTGAAAGCCTATGACCGCGACATGTTTCCCGCTGCACGCGATCTGTTCCTTGAAAGCTGGCTCAGCGCTTACAATCACGTATCAAAGGTCTATTCCGACAATGGCAGAATCCAAGGCTACGCAACGCTGCGCCCTTGCATCACCGGATACAAGGTTGGTCCGCTGTTTGCAGACAATACCGACATTGCAAGGGCTCTGTTAGCAGCTCTGCTGACGGCGATTCCCGAAGACCACAACGAGCATGAGGTTTTTGTGGACATGCCACAGCCCAACACATCAGCCTTCGCTTTGGCCGACGCGCTTGGACTGGACAAAGTGTTTGAAACCGCCCGGATGTATTCCAGCCATCAGCCGGATATCGATCTGGACCGAATCTTTGGCGTGACGACGTTCGAACTGGGCTAGAACGCCTTGAATGTCATGGTGGTCAGCGAGCGTTCGATGTTAGGGATCACTAGCAAGTGTTCGTTGATGAAGTGGCCCACATCCTCGGTCTCGGGGATATATAGCTTCAGAAGCAGGTCATATTCGCCGCTGGTGGAATACAGTTCGGAATGAATTTCGCGCAGGGCGATTTCTTCGGCCACCTTATAAGTGGTGCCGGGTTTGCAGCGGATCTGGATAAAAACGCAGGTGGACATAGTGTGACCCTATCGGTTCGTGTTGCTTGCAAGCTGACACGGGGCACAGCCGGGTGCAATCCCCTGCAACAGTTTGGCCTGAATGCCACCTATGGTCTGGATAAGGCAGCCCAACCCCGTCTATAAGCGCGCCTGTAGCAAAAGGAATTCGCCCATGCGCAGCGCTTCGATCAGCCGCAAGACCGCCGAGACCGAGATCACGGTTCAGGTCAATCTGGATGGCACCGGCACCTATGACAACCAGACCGGTGTTGGCTTCTTTGACCACATGCTGGATCAGCTGGCGCGCCACTCGCTGATCGACATGACGATCAGTGCCAAGGGTGATTATCACATCGACGACCATCACACGGTCGAAGATACCGGCATCGCGCTGGGTCAGGCACTGACGCAGGCTCTGGGCGATAAGAAAGGCATCCGCCGTTATGGCGAATGTCATCTGCCTATGGACGACGCACAAGTGCGCTGCGCGCTGGACTTGTCGGGCCGTCCGTTCCTGATCTGGAATGTAGACTTGCCCACGCAGAAGATCGGCACGTTCGACACAGAGCTTGTGCGAGAGTTTTTTCAGGCGCTCAGCACACATGGCGGCATCACCCTGCACATCGACCAGTTGCACGGCTTCAACAGCCATCACATTGCCGAGGCGGCTTTCAAAGCTGTCGCGCGCGCTTTGCGTGATGCAGTCGAAACCGATCCACGCAAGGCGGATGCGATTCCATCGACCAAGGGTGCTTTGTAGGCGGTGGTAAGGGGCGCCGCCCCTCTTGGCCTTTGGCCAATTCACCCCGCCGTATTTGGAACAAGAAGAAGAACAGGTCCGTATCATGTTGACTGCGATCATTGATTATGAGTCGGGCAATCTGCACTCGGCCGAGAAGGCTTTTCAGCGCATGGCGCGTGAATTGGATGCCGGTGAGGTTGTTGTGACCTCGGACGCAGACGTCGTGGCGCGTGCGGATCGTTTGGTGTTGCCGGGTGATGGGGCCTTTCCGGCCTGTGCCGCCGAGCTGCGGGGACACAGAGGTATCTATGATGCGATGGTCGAGGCAGTCGAGCAAAAGGGACGACCGTTTCTGGGCATCTGCGTTGGGATGCAACTGATGGCCACCAAGGGCCATGAATACAGCGAAACCGATGGTTTGGGCTGGGTTGCAGGTGATGTTGTCCGAATTGAGCCTTCGGATGCAGCCCTAAAAGTCCCCCATATGGGCTGGAATGATCTGGTCCTGGAAAGCGATCATCCAGTGTTCGATGGGGTGAAATCCGGTGATCACACGTATTTCGTCCACTCCTACCATTTTCGTGTGAGCGACCCAGCACAGCGGCTGGCTTACGTTGATTATGGGCAAGAGGTCACGGCCGTGATTGGCCGCGACACGATGGTTGGGATGCAGTTCCACCCCGAGAAAAGTCAGGACGTTGGGCTGCGTATGCTGGGCAACTTCCTGACCTGGAACCCCTGAGGGTTACTGGACGCGCGTCCAGGTTTGGCCGCGACAGATCAAACCACCCGCCACACAACCCTTGACGGTCAGCTTGTTCTGCCCGTCCAGCGACATTTTCGAATTGTAGGTCTTGTCGCGGTCCGGGGCCCAGATCTTGCCGCTGTCATAGCTGCCGCTACCTTCGGGCACCATGTCCCAGATGATCTGTTTACCCAGATTTTCGTATTCCAGCTGCTGGTTCCCATCCGCATCAAAGGCGCTGTCGATTGTGCCGCAAATCGCGCTCCCGCATTCGGAAATCGTGACATGCAGGTAACCACCCGTGTCACCCGGCGCAGTCTTCCATAGCCCGTCAACAGGATCTGCTGCCAAAGCACTGGTCGCAAGAAGCGACAAACCCGCTGCAAACGTAAATTTCTTCATGATTTTCTCCCTGTTTTGAGGGCAGTCTGACCCGCCAAGGACCGACGGGCAAGAATGACCCAGCGTCGCGTTGCATCCCCTGCCCTGCCTGTGCGATATCCCGCGCGTGTAACAAAGATATAGGGCCGCCCGACATGATCCTCTACCCCGCCATCGACCTCAAAGACGGCAATGCCGTACGCCTGCTGCGCGGTGAAATGGACAAGGCCACCGTGTTCAATGAAGACCCTGCCGCACAGGCCCGCGCCTTTGTCGAGGCGGGATGCGAGTGGCTTCATCTGGTCGATCTGAACGGCGCGTTTGCGGGTGAACCGGTTAACGCCGCCCCGGTCGAGGCGATACTGAAAGCCTGCGACGTGCCCGCTCAGTTGGGTGGCGGTATCCGCGACATGGCCACGATCGAAACATGGATCGGCAAGGGTTTGGCGCGGGTCATTTTGGGCACAGTTGCGGTCGAAAACCCTGATCTGGTGCGCGAAGCGGCGAAAGCTTTTCCCGGCAAAGTCGCTGTGGGCATTGATGCGCGCAACGGTATGGTGGCGACTAAAGGCTGGGCCGAAGAGACTGACGTGCAGGTCACCGATCTGGCCCGCAGTTTCGAAGACGCAGGCGTGGCCGCAATCATCTATACTGACATCAACCGTGATGGCGCGATGCAGGGCCCGAACATCGAGGCGACAGCAGCCCTCGCTCAGGCGGTTTCTATCCCCGTGATTGCGTCGGGTGGCGTCAGCTCTTTGGAAGACCTGATCGCCCTGCGCGACTGTGGTGTCGAACTGGACGGCGCGATCTCGGGTCGGGCGCTGTATGATGGCGCGATTGACCTGGCCGAGGCCATTCGCGCCCTTAACTGAGCTACTGCGCGGCAGCGGCAGTCAGTTTCGCCAAAGCGCCGCGCATCTTTTCGATGACGGGTGACTTTTCGACCTCATCCAGCTCATCCATCGTTTCCTTGGGGTCTTCATAGGCCAGCCAGACCTGACCGCTGGCGTCCTCATAGGCTTGCACCTTGAGCGGCAGGAACAACCCAGCACGCGGGTCGATCTGCATGGCTGGCGTGCCCAGCGCAGGGTTACCGAAAATCAGCACCTGATTGGCAGGAATGGGTGTACCGACCTTTTCCGCTCCGGCCGCATGGTCGATTCGCGCAAACACGGTGGCCCCGGCATTGCCAACTGCTGCTTCCAACGCATCCAGCGCCTCAGCCACGGATTTACTTGTTTGAACTTTGATGATGTCGTCAGCCATGGCGGATAGTGCGCCCCCGAATGTTAGAATTGAAGCCAGAAGAAGATGTTTCATCTCGATAATCCTTTTCATGAATTTCACCCCTAATTTCCATGGCTTCACGATGGATCACAATCACAAGTCTGGCATCAGCGGTGCTTTGCCGGTAAAGGTCCGGCAACGAAGGACACCCAGATGCTGAAAACCCGGATCATTCCCTGTCTTGATGTCGCCGATGGCCGCGTGGTCAAAGGCGTGAATTTCGTTGGCCTGCGCGACGCGGGCGACCCGGTGGAATCGGCCAAGGCCTATGACGCCGCCGGCGCTGACGAGATATGTTTTCTGGACATCCATGCGACCCACGAAAACCGCGGAACGATGTTTGATGTGGTGCAGCGCACGGCTGAGCAGTGCTTTGTCCCACTGACAGTGGGTGGCGGTGTACGCACCAAGGAAGATGTGCGCGCCCTGCTGCTGGCTGGGGCGGACAAGGTCAGTTTCAACTCGGCCGCCGTCGCCAACCCGAACGTGATCGCGGAAGCGGCTGACCAGTTTGGCAGTCAATGCATCGTTTGCGCCATAGACGCCAAGACCGTCAGCCCCGGAAAGTGGGAAATTTTCACCCATGGTGGGCGAAAGCCTACCGGTATTGATGCGGTCGATTTTGCCAAAACAGTTGTTGCCAAAGGGGCCGGAGAAATCCTTCTGACCTCGATGGATCGTGACGGCACAAAAGCCGGGTTCAACTTGCCCCTGACCCGCGCCATTTCCGACGCGGTGAATGTACCGGTGATCGCCAGCGGAGGTGTCGGCAATCTGGACCATCTGGTGGAAGGTGTCACCAAAGGCGGCGCAAGCGCCGTGCTGGCGGCCTCGATCTTTCATTTCGGCGAATACACCATCCGCGAAGCCAAGGAACACATGGCCGCTGCGCGCATTCCGATGAGGCTAACATGAGCATCCTGCACGATCTGGCCTTCACGATTGAGGCCCGCAAAGACGCAGACCCGGACTCCAGTTGGACAGCCAAGCTGCTGGCCAAAGGTCCCGAGAAATGTGCAGAGAAGTTTGGCGAAGAAGCTGTTGAGGCGATCATCGAGGCCGTCAAGGATGACAAAACCAGGCTGACCTCTGAGGCGGCTGATGTTCTGTATCACCTTCTGGTCATGCTGGCCTCGCGGAACGTGGCACTGGATGATGTCCTGACCGAACTGGCACGTCGTCAGGGCGTCAGCGGTATCGCGGAAAAGGCTTCCCGCCCTAAGAGGTAACACCTGGGTTCCGCGTCGCTGTTTGGACCGCTATACTTGGACGTCAGATTGGCAGCCGAGGGCGCGACATGATCCGAGTTTTGATGCTTGTGGCAACGCTTGCCATCGTCGCGGGCTGCTCTGCGCCACCGCCCTCGACCGGGGACCAGGTTCAACGCCTGGCAACTGAAATTCAAAGTTTGGGTCCTGACATAGATCCCGAAGAAGCCCAACGAGCGGCGCAGGTTGCCTACGCCTACACCGCACAGCTGGTCGATGAATACCAGATCACTGACCCGCCATTGATCCACAACGCAAAGGTCAACAAAGGCGTGCGCCCACGCGGGCTCTGCTGGCACTGGGCCGAGGACATTGAGCGTCGTCTGAAGCAGGAAAATTTCCAAACGCTTGAGATGCATCGCGCCATAGCCAATGCCGATAATCCGCTGAGAATCGACCACTCCACAGCGATCATCAGCCGCAAGGGGGAATCGTTGTATGACGGTGTCGTACTGGACCCGTGGCGCTATGGCGGGGTGTTGTTCTGGTCTCCGCTGGTCGAGGACACCCGTTACGAATGGGTGCCGCGCGACGTGGTGCTAGAGAAGCGGCGACAGGAACAGGTGGCCCGGCTGAAACCCTATCAGCCAGCAACGCCCTAAAGTTTGGACGAGATGATTCCGGTCGAAAATCCGCCCATGCGCAGCTCGCCAAACAGGCGCTGATACTCGATCTTGGGACAGCGGTTCATCACTACGTCAACGCCCCGTGCTTCGGCCTTTGCCTCCGCTTCGGCATGTTCAACCCCGATCTGCATCCAAATCGTGCTGAGAGAGGGAAAAACGTCCAGAGCTTCGTCAACGATAGGCGGCACAGCTTCGGACCGCCGAAAAATATCCACCATATCCACAGGCTCGGTTATGTCCGAAAGACTACCTCGCACTGTCTGACCGAATAGGTCTTTGCCTGCATGGCCTGGATTGACCGGGATCACATCAAATCCCTTCAAGGTTAGATAGCGCGCCACGTAGAAACTGGGTCGCACAGGGTTCAACGACACTCCTACAACGGCAACCGTCTTGGTGCGTTGCAGAATGGTCTTGAGGTGCTGATCGGGATAATTTGACATGCCCTATCCTTAACAGGGTTATCAAAAGAAAAAAGCGCCCAAGACAGCTTGGGCGCCAGTTGTTGGAACGAGGGACAGTGAAATGACCCGCGGCAGTTCCGTTCCGCGGTCACTGTGACATTTAGGCATGAGTTGGTGAAAAAAAAGAGGGGGCGCGCATTTTTGTGATGACTTTTCACAATTAGCTGATTCTTGCCTAGTTGTGGTACAAGATCACCGGCCAGTTTTCTTCTGCCATTTCAATGAATTCCGCCCTATCCTGCTGCCACATCATCTCAATCTGCTTTGAGTGCGTCAGATACAGGCGGCCATCGACCACCTGCCACGCATTGGGATCGGTGCTTTTCAGAACCCCTTTGGCCATCGCGTAAGAACAATACCCGCCAAACTGCGGAGCAAAGGCCCGGGGGTTGCTTTCAAAGCGCTCTCGGTTTTCCGCAGATGAAAAATGCCATTTTGCCCCTTTCCACATCACAGCGTTTTCCGGGGCACCCATAACGGGCGTCGCGCCTTCGAAGTAGGTCACGGGATCATACCCGGCCATCGCCACACCTTCGGTGGCGAAATAGACGGGATTGTCCTGCGCGGAAACGGCAGAAGAAAGGAATACAGCGCTTAGCGCGCCAAGGATGGAACGTTGGATCAGCATCGCCACGTCAGAATCTGGAGCCTTGAGGTATCAACATGCAAGTTTTCGGCGGTAACGGAAGCCCCGTTGACAAGGATGTGATCGAGTTTCAACGCAAGGGCGCCTAGTCGAAAATATCCTCAATCACGTCCCAGGCTTCGTCAAACACACGTGAGAACACGCTCTTTTTCTTCTTTTTACGTTTTGCCCTTGAATGCACCATATGAGACACGGCAGGTCGCGCCTGTTTTTCTTTCACGGCCTTACGCTTTGGAATCATCTTGAGATCATGTAGCGGAGCACCGCAGCTTGAACAGCTAAGCTCATGCCGCTCTTTTCCCTTCAGGACCAGGGCCGCACGAGTGCCGCAATAACAGCAGGTGGCGATTTTGGATGGACCGGAAATGGCGCTCTCCTTTGCTCAGGAACGAGATGCATATAAGGCGATTGCCGCCGCGTTTGAGACATTCAGTGACCCAAACCCGCCTGCTGCGTCAATTTTCACCAACTGATCGACGGTTTCTTTGGTCTTCTGCCGCAAGCCCGGGCCTTCGGCACCAAGCACAAGCGCCACGGGGCGATCATGCCCCTCGACCAACGCACCTTCGATCGTCATATCGGCTTCGCCGTCCAGTCCAAGAACCAGAAACCCCATGCCCTGAAGCTCGATGATCGCGTCTGCAAGGTTGCGCACCCGCAAATATGGTTGGCGTTCCAGCGCACCGCTGGCGGTTTTGGCCAGCGCCCCTGTTTCAGGTGCAGAGTGATGCCGCGTACCTATCACAGCGCTGGCCCCCAAAACTTCGGCTGAGCGCAGAATCGCCCCGACGTTATGCGGATCGGTCACGCGATCCAGCAGGATGACGCGCGGGTTTTCCCGACCGATACAGTTTTCGGCCAGACCGCCCCAATCCAAAGGCTTGACCTCAAGCGCAGCACCCTGGTGAACCGAACCAGCATCAATAGGCGCGGTGAACTTGCGTGGATCAACCATCTCGGCTTCAATCCCAGCAAACTCAATGGCTTCCGCCAGCTTGTCACGGGCGTTACGTGTCACGATCAGGCGCAATTTCTGACGATTTGGGTTCATCAAAGCATCCCGCACCGCATGCAAGCCGAACAGCCAGACGGTTTCGGCCGCAGCGGCTTTACGCGCCTGTTCCTTTTCGACGACCCATTTGGGTTTCTTCATTTTATGGGCCTCCGGGCCGAGAATTCGGTTTCCTGCGCCAAAGCGAAATTTTCCTGTTGACGCTCCTTTGGTGCGCTAGTAATCACGCCTCCACGTCAGGTGCAACGCCTGACAGTGGGCGACAGGCCGCAAGGTGTGGCAGGGGACTGTAACTCCCTCGCGGAGACGCACGCCTGGTTCGATTCCAGGGTCGCCCACCATCTTTCCAACTGAGCGTGAAGATGTGCAGAGTGTGTTTTTGGCACGCTGTGATCGGGTTGGTTGGCGTTGTGCGCGGTTGAAAAAAACCAAGGTTTAAGAACCAACCGTTTGATCTGATTACACTGTTGCGAAGCACTTCCCGGTGCCCTTGATCATTTTCGTTTCCAGAGGGGTATTGAAGCCGCGACAGCATCACCGCCTGTAAGACGCAGTCCAAGTCTGTCTGGTTTTTTCCGGGCTGAAGCCCCTGCAATATCGAAAAAAGGCGCTGAATGCGCTTCGGCGCCTTTTTTACCCTGTTTTTAGGGGTTTACTACCTTACTCTGCCGCCGTGCGCAGTTCTGAAACCTTGTTGAACCACGCCTCGATTGCATCTAGGTCCGCCGGGAGGGCTTCCGCAGCGCCGTCCGCGAACGCCTGAAACTTTTCTTCGTTCAACCCGTTCACGCCGACCAGCACCGGGATGTCCATCGCCAATGCTTCGCCGATCACAGGGCGGAATCCTCGGCCATCCGATTCGTGCTTGCCGAATTTGTTGATGATCAGCAACTGGGGTGCTTTTTCAAGCGAAGCAGTCACATACCCAACCGCCTGTTCCAGCGCTGCGGGGTCCAGGCGGCAACCGCGCGACTGTGTTCCTAGAGATTGCGAAATGCGGATGGTCTCACCCTTTGGCAGCACGCGCACATCCATATCGCATTTGCTGCTGTCCGCGCATTCGGTGTTGGTCTGAACAACGCCCGCCAGTTTCGCGCCCGAAGCCAGCAGGTGTTCTGCAACAGCGCTTAACAGGCGATCAGTGGCGCCGCGATCGGTAGTGGTGACATAGGCCAGATTCATCTTGGACCTCTTGTTTTTCATTTCGACATTTCAAATAGCACGCTCAGGCGTATCCGACCACTCCCCCAGCTACGGAAACGGAGACAGACCGATCACAGGAGCGTGCAGGTGAAGAAGAACCGCATAGGCGGCAAGTGCGGTCATCCATACCCAGGGACGTGGCCAAGAGCGCGGCGCACGGAGTGAAAAGCGCGCAGTATTTCGAGACAACCGGACCCATTCAATCCCCATTTCGCTAAGTTTGCGACGGTCGATCAAAGACATGCCCATGGCTGCGAAACCGGCAAACAGGCCAAACAGGATGACATGTGACAGGCTGCCATTGGCCAGCAAATGTGCCAATGCCCACAACATCAACGCGGCAAGGACCGGGTGGCGGGTGGTGCGCAGGATACCGGGCTGCTCTGGGTCAAAGGTCCGGTTGCCTAACCCGCCAAACGAGAACGGATTTTGAATGGCAAGCCCCGCAAGGGCCAGCCAACAGACGACCGGCATGATCAGAACTGGCACCCAACGTAATACTGGAAACGGTGGAATGACCTCCACATAAGGTGCGTTTGCGGCTGCAATGATCAGCCAGACCAACACAGCCAGCGACAGGATCGAATACCCTGCAAAATACCCGCGATGCCCCAGCGTTCCGATTAGCCACCCGCGCACCGCCGGCCGCACGGGAATTGCGTGGCTGAGAAGGAACGTGACAAGCGCTGCGAGAAATAGAACCCAACCGGTCATGGTGATCTCCGAACGTATTGGGATCGGTCTAGATCAGGATGGCGGCGACTTCCTTGTCCGAAATCAAGTTTTGCGCAGGGGCAGACATGCCGCCCCTGCCCTGTGTTACAAGCCAAGTGCCGCGCGGCGTTCTTCGGCAAAGCCCTGCACGATGCGGTCTGCGATCAGTGCCAGAATCGCCATCGCGGCCCCGGCCGAAATTCCCAGCCCGACATCCGCCTGACCCAGCGCCAGATAGATCGACTGACCCAAGCCGGTGGTCCCGATCAACGCCGCGATGACCAGCATCGCAAAGGCATAAAGGATGGTTTGGTTCAGCCCCAGCAGTATGGTCGGTGCAGCATAAGGTGCACGTACATCCCGCATGATCTGCCACTCGGTCGCACCGCTGGAGACAGCGGCCTCCATCATTTCTTCTGGCGTGTTGACCAGCCCATGCCGCGTATAGCGGATCATGGGGACGATGGCGTAGGCACAGATTGCGAGAAAGGCCGAGAACTCACCGATCTGGAACACCATCAGCACGGGGATCAGGAACACAAACAATGGAATCGTCTGCAGCATATCGCAGATCGGGCGGACCACTTTCCACACAGGCTCCCATACCGCGCTGGCAAGGCCGATCAGACCGCCGACAACTGCGCAGGAAAACACTGCTGCACCACTGAGGTAGAGCGACAGAAGCGCCCTTTCCCAAAGACCTGAAACAAGAATGGTGCACAGCAGACCCACGCATAGCGCGGCAAGACGCCAACCGCCCGCAACCCAGCCCAGAGCAGCCGCTCCGGTCAAGACAAAAGGCCATGGCAGGTTCGCGATGCCGGTTTCCAGCATTCCGATCAGGATCAAAACAATCAAGCCACCCGTCAGCCGCCCACGCCATGCCATCAGCAGCGTAATCACAGCACCAACGGTGAACAGGCCGTAGCTCATGCCCGCTGTCCACTGAAAGCCCCAGGTGAAAGGCAGAACTGCCTGATCCAGCCCGATCCGCAAAGGCAGCAGCACATAGAACAGCGAATTGTTCTTCAGCGCATCCAGCCAGGGGCCATTGTTTTGCGTAAACGCCGTCAGGCCGCTGTCTACGGCTTCGGCCATGGGGTCCAGAAGGGTCAGTTCGGACGGGTTCGGCAGCCACGCCCAGAAGGCGGCCGTGAAGATAATAGCAAAGCCCAGCATGGCCCAGACAACGCGGCTGTCATAGCGCTTGCGCTCGGTTGCCAGCGTGCCGCTCATCCGGTCGATCACCACGGCAAAGACCACGATGACCAGACCAGCCATCAGCGATTCACCGAACTGCGCCTTGCGCATGGTCAGCAGAACCTCCCAGCCGATATCGTTGAAACCTCCGATAACGGCGGCAATGATGACCATCGACAAGGCGGCCATCAGACATTGGTTCACACCGACCATGATCTGCGTTGTGGCAGCAGGGATTTCGACCTGAAACAATTGCTGGAACCGAGTGCCACCAGACATGATGGCGGCTTCTTTGATCTCGGGCTCGACCCGCTCCAACCCCAGCATCACATTGCGCGCCATAGGCGGCGCAGCGTAGATGGCCGAGGCGATCAGGCCAACAACAGGCCCAAAGCCGAACAGCAGCAAAAGCGGTGTCAGATACGCAAAGGTCGGCACCGTCTGCATCACATCCAGAACGGCTTGAACAAAGGTTTTAACCTTCGGCACTTCATTGGCAAGGATGCCGATACCACCCCCCAAAATAAGTGCCACCGGGACCGACACGGCAACAAGGGCCAGCGTATTCATGCTCTCAGCCCAATAGCCGGACGCCAGTACAAAACTGAGCCCCAGAAAACCCAACGCGGCCATGGGCATTCCGCCCAGATACCAGCCCAGCGCGGTCACAATCCCGATCAGAATGGGCCATGGCGTATTGCCTAACACGAAATTCGCCCAGTTCATTGGATAGGTCATCATGTCCGAGAACAGCCGCATCGCCGGTTTGATCAGGTTGAGAAACCAGTCAAGAAATGCCCCAACCCATTGGGTTGCAGGCAGTTCCCATGCGGCAGGCCATTTGGCCAGCCACGGGGCGATGCCCTCAAACGCAAGGCAAACCGCACCGACGATGACCGTGATCAAAGCAGCCTTCGCACCCGCCGTCAGGTACGCGCTGTGTTGCGTCGGAAGATCAGTGACAGCGGTCATGCTTCGTCCACCTGCAATGCGGAGGCCAGATCCGAGGGATGAACCGTGCCGACGACATTGCCGCTGGCATCCCGCACCGGCACGGGCTCGTACAGTTCCATGCAATGCGCAAGGGCGGCATCCAGCGTCATCGAAGTGGTCAGGCCGGGATCGTCCGGACCACATTCCGCCTCGCTCCGCATGACCGAAGCGACCTTGGCGTGCTGACCCTTGGCCACGTCCTTGGAAAACTCGCGCACATAATCATCAACCGGTCGCAGCACGATATCAGTTGGGGTACCGATCTGAACGATCTTGCCGTCGCGCATGATCGCGATGCGGTCAGCGAGTTTCAGCGCCTCTTGAATATCGTGGGTGATGAAGACGATAGACTTCTTCAATGTCGCCTGAATGCGCAGAAATTCGTCCTGCAACTGGCGACGGATCAACGGGTCGAGGGCCGAAAATGGCTCGTCCAGAAACCAGATATCGGGGTTCACGGCCAAGGACCGCGCGATGCCTACTCGCTGACGCTGACCACCTGAAAGCTGGCGAGGAAAGCTGTCTTCGCGCCCTTCCAGACCGACGAGTGAGATAACTTCCTGCGCCCTTGCCAGACGTTCCTTTTTGCTCACGCCTTGCACGCGCAGCGGATAAGCGACGTTTTCGGCAACGGTCATGTGCGGGAACAGGCCAAAGTGCTGGAACACCATACCCAGCTTTTTGCGGCGCAACTCGGTCAAGGCCTTCTTTGAGGCTCCGATGACATTTGCGCCGTCGACCCGAATCTCGCCTCCCGTGCCGGGCAACAGTTGCGAGATACAACGGATCAACGTGGATTTACCCGAGCCTGACAGGCCCATGATGACGAACAGTTCGCCTTCTTTGACCTCGAAATTGGCATCCTGCACCGCCGGGATGAATCCGTTTTCCCGCAGATCGGAGGCGGCCTTATCAGCGTCATTCCCTGACCGAGACAGCGCGTCGGTCAGGGCCTTTTCAGCGCCGGGGCCAAAGACCTGCCAGAGGTTCTGGCAGGCAATGGCTGGCATAGTCGCGTCAGTCACTTACGTGCTCACTGCGTCGCTGCGTCAACAACCGGACGCCACTTGCCTTCGTTTTCGGCCATCCACGCAGCAACAACTTCTTCGACCTGACCGCCATCAACGTCGATCGCACCCATCATCGGTTGCTGGTCTTCGACCGCCAGTTGATAGTTTGACAGGATTTCATAAGCGGCGGGCCACTTGTCTTCCATACCGCTCCAGCTGGCCTTGAAGATGCGAGACGGCGAGAAATCGCAGTCATTCACTGCATTGGGGTTCGGGCCCCATGCCGGATCATTAAAGCACGCCTCTTCTCCCGCAGGCAGGTCGACGAACTGAACGTCGTAGGCCGACATCGCCCAATGCGGCTGCCAGAAGGTGATCAGCAGCGGTGATTTACGCTCGGTCGAGGCGCGCAGTTCGGCGATCAGGGCACCCTCGGACCCCGCCGGAACTGCTTTGAACGGCAGTTCCAGGCCGGTCATGCGGTCTGCGCCGGGTGTGCCCCAATCGGCCGGATAGTCGACAAGACGGCCACCGGGCAGAGTTTCAGCGGTTGCGAAAACCTGCGCACAATCCTTCAGTGCCTCCCACGCGGGCAGGCCCGGGCACAGATCCGCCACGTGTGCCGGGTACGCAATGCCCTCTTTGGCATCCAAGCCCAAATCACCGATTTCAACCACGGTGCCTTCGTCGATCTTCTTGGCGTATTCGTCTGACACGTTGGACGACCAGATTTCCAGTGTCGCGTCGATGTCGCCATCGGCCAGCGCCTGGAACTGGTTCATCATACCCGCTGTCACATATTCGACGTTGTACCCAGCTGCCTTGAGCATCTCACCCGCCACATGTGTGGTCACGTGCTGACCGGTCCATTCATTGATCGCCAGTTTGATCGGTTCATCCACAGCGCCCATGTCCGCCGCCTGCGCCGCACCTGCAACACTCAGAGCCATTAGGCTTACACTCAGTTTCTTCATGGACTTTCTCCCAGTCTTAATTGTTTTCCTGAACCCGGTTATGACCTTCCTGCCGGGTCTCTTGTTTGACGACACCATCATGTCGCAACATGCACAAACTTTGTCGGAAAAGGAAAGTGTGGCGATTGTGAAAAGCAAAGTCTTTCGCCCTACTCTTTCTTTTTCGCTCCACTTAAGCGCACTTGCGGCGCTCAACCCGACCTGTCCCATGCCCCTGTTTTTCACACGGGACATTGACTGACGAGTCAATCAAAACCAAATTTCGACCGTTTGTCGAGAAATACTTTGCAAAAGCCCGTTTTTTCATCGTCAAGGTCAAAGCCCGTTATCCACCGATTCAACGCGCAAGAACTGATTCCCCATTGCAAAACCGGAACAAACGATAAACATTTTCAGCATAACCTTGAGATTGAACAAATGCGCACCTTTGACGAAATCTTCGACATCTCAGCATCACGGCACGGCGGGCCGGATGCATTGCAAGCCATGCTGCACAAACCCAAAAGCCCTGAGGAACTGGCAGCAATACCCGAAGATCGTTGGCTTGCCATGTTAACCAAATGTGTTTTTCAGGCCGGGTTCAACTGGAAGGTCATCGAGAACAAATGGGATGGTTTCGAGGTGGCATTTGACGGGTTCGACGTGGGTCGATGCGCGTTTATGGATGACGAAAAATTCGATGCGTTGCTGCAAGACAAACGAATCGTTCGCAACGGCACCAAGATCGCAGCCGTTCGTGACAATGCCGCGTTTCTGATGGAACTGCGCGAAGAAGGCGGTGCGGGCAAAGTACTGGGGGGCTGGCCCTCGGCAGATTACATCAACTTGCTGGCACTGCTGGCCAAGCGCGGGTCGCGACTGGGCGGTGCGTCTGCGCAATACGCGATGCGTTTCATAGGACGTGACAGTTTTATTCTGTCCCAGGACGTTACCGCCCGGCTGATCGCCGAAGGCGTGATCGACAAACCTGCCACGTCCAAGAAAGCGATGTTGGCCGTCCAGAAAGCTTTTAATACATGGATGGACCAATCCGGGCGGTCCTTGACCGAAATCAGCCGGGTGCTGGCCATGAGCCTGTGAAAACGGTTTGCGGAACCGGCGCGGCAGACTAGGATTCTACGTATGGTTCTGCGCGTATTTCTAGTTTCTCTCTTGTTTCTATCGTCCTGCGGTCGTCCGCTGACAGAGCCAGAGCGCGTGTTTGCAGAAAGCATCCAAGGAGAAACACTGAACCTGGATAGTGTGCGTCTGGTCGAAGGGGCTCCGGTCGCCCCGGTGACGTATTTCCGAGAGGAACGCCCACGTCAGGCTTGCCGCGAGCTTATTCTGCCGCCGGTCGAAGCTGGGCTTGTGACAGGCAAACCAGCTGCCGTCGCCCTTTTCAACAAGGTCTACTTTGCGCGCGACTGGTATCTGGAAGATTATATGACCGACTTCCCCGATCAGATGAACCTGATTGCCGCGATGCTGCTGGCCCATGAACTGACCCATGTCTGGCAATGGCAAAATCGCGCAACCACCGGCTATCACCCTTTACGGGCCGCGGCGGAGCATGGCGGGCGGCGGGATCCGTATCTGTTCGATCTGGACACCTCGCCTGACTTTTTGTCCTACGGCTTCGAACAGCAGGGCGCGATCGTCGAAGAATACGTTTGCTGCCGTGCGCTGGACCCTCAGGCCGAACGCACAGCAAGGCTCCACACTATGTTGGGCGCACATTTCGACCTGTCTCCGTTGCCGGAAAAAGGGCGTGAACGAGCGGTTCTTTTGCCGTGGAGCGAAGCCGAAGTAGACGGGATTTGCAGTCAGTCCTGAAGCGTTTCCAGATAGGCCACCAGATCCACAATAGGCTGGCTTGTCAGGATCGGCTGTCCCTGCGGCGTTTTCATCGATGTGTCCTGCCCATCAAAATACGGGCCATACACCGGCATCGGGCTGCCGTGGCTGACCAAAGGGTCCCGTCCATCGATCCGGCCAACTACGCGGGCGGTTGGGAAAAGACCATCCTGGCCGGATAAATCGGTCAAATCAGTCGGCTGCACGACCAACACACTGGCCATAGGCCCCTGCCCGGTCGCATCAATCCCATGACAGGTTGCACAATAGTGCATGTAAAGTTCTTGTCCGATCTTGGCGTCCTGCGCCAAAGCGGCCTGAGACGATACGACTGAAACCGACAATACCAGCGCACCAAGGGTTGCCTTGAACATCCTATCCTCCTGTCAAGATTGACAATTGAAGGGTTGCCCGGCGGATGTCTTGGCGCAATGATCCAGATCAACGCAGGCGGAGGGCACGGGCCATGACACAATACGCAGCGATTATGCTGGCAGCCGGGATCGGCGTCCCTATTCTTGCGGCGTTGAACGCGGCCCTAGGCAAGCTGATTGGCTCCCCAACCACCGCCGCCGTGATCCTGTTTGCGATCGCCTTTATCGCGTCGGCCTTAGTGATGCTTCTATTTCCGGGTCTCGAAGCGCTTTCCAAGGTGGCTGCGACCCCGAAACACTTGTTGCTGGCCGGTGTTCTGATCTCGTTCTATGTTCTGTCGATCACCCACGTGGCCCCGCACTTCGGTGTCGGTAACGCGGTTTTCTTTGTATTGCTGGGGCAATTGATCAGCACAGCGGCGATTGACCATTTTGGCCTATTTGGCGCTCAGATCACGCCACTGACATGGATACGAGCCGGCGGAATCGCCGTAATGGCCATAGGCGTTGCAATCACGCAACTGGCCTGAGCACCCCGCCCTCAAGCTTGACCATTCGGTCCATACGAGCCGCCAGATCCAGGTTGTGGGTCGCAATCAAGGCCGAAAGCCCTTCGTCGCGCACCAGTGCCATCAGCGCGTCAAAAACCTGATCCGAGGTTTCCGGGTCCAGATTGCCGGTCGGCTCATCCGCCAACAAAACACGCGGTGCGTTGGCCAGCGCCCGGCAAAAGGCCACACGCTGTTGTTCCCCGCCCGACAACGCCGCAGGGCGGTGGCTGGCACGTGGGGCGACGCCAACCCGATCCAGAAGGTCCATAGCCCGTGCCTGCGCAGCTTTTTCAGAAACGCCATTCGCCAGTTGTGGCAGGGTGACGTTTTCCAAAGCTGTGAATTCGGGCAGAAGGTGGTGAAACTGATACACGAACCCGACGTCCCGCCGACGTAGTGCAGTTCTGGTACGATCACCCTTGCCGGTCACGCTCTGACCGGCAATCTCGACCGAGCCTTCATCGGGCCTATCCAACAGGCCCGCGATGTGAAGAAGCGTTGATTTGCCCGCACCTGACGGAGCAACCATCGCAACGGCCTCCCCCGCGCGTAAGTCCAGATCGACCCCACGTAGTACCTGCACCTCGCCCGGTGTGCCCTTTAGGTAGGTTTTGGTCAGCCCGCTCAGACGCAATGTGACATCACTCATAACGCAACGCCTCGACCGGGTTCAGCCGTGCCGCACGACGGGCTGGGAAAAAGGTGACGATGAAAGACAGGCCAAGCGACAGGCCGATGGCCTTGAGCACGTCACTCAGGTGCAACTCGGCCGGTAAAGCGTAAATGCCGCGGATCGACGGGTCCCAGACACCACCGCCCATCACGTAATTCACAAAAGAAAAGATCGGATCGATGTAGATTGCGAATAGGCATCCCAGAATAACACCCATCGCCGTTCCTATCAGGCCGGTGAATGCACCGCAGATGAAAAAGACCCGCAGAACGGACCCTTCGCTCAGACCGATGGTCCGCAGGATGCCGATGTCTCGACCCTTGTTTTTAACCAGCATGATCAGGCCCGAAACGATATTCATCGCGGCAATCAGAACCAGAATCGAAAGGATGATGAACATCACGTTGTCTTCAACTTCCAGCGCGCGAAGAAAGCCGCCGGACGCATCCTGCCATGTCCATATCTGACTGCGTTCGCCCGAGGCCTCAATGATCGAAATCAGAATTGGACCCAGACTTTCCGGCTGCTGCACCATCACTTCGATCTCATCCGCAACACCTTCACGGTTGAAGAAACTCTGAGCTTGCGAAAACGGCATATACACGCGGGTGCGGTCGATGTCGTAGCGACCAGCTGAAAACACATAGACAACGCGATACGCGTTTACACGCGGTGAAGTGCCAAAGGCGGTCTTGACCCCATTTGGCGAGGTCAGCTTGACGACATCCCCCACGGTGGCTCCGATACTGCGCGCAACACCGGATCCAATGGCGATGACATCTTCACCTGTTTGAAACTCTGTCAGATCGCCTGCGGCCTGCTCTGCCTGGGCGATACCCGGCAAATCGAACAGATCGTCGGGTCGGATGCCAAACACCTCAACCCCACTGCTGCGGTCGCGATTGGTGATCAACACCTGCCCTTTTACCAAAGGCGCAGCCCGTTCAACTCCGGCGACCTGCGCGATCCGGGCTGCGCGATCTTCGTAATCGGCTATCGTTCGGTCGACCTGACCCTGATCATCAATTTCCCCGGACGAATAGACTGTCACATGTGCGTTGGCACCCAGAATTGTGCCCACAAATTCCGCACGGAAGCCCGACCGAACCGCCAACGTCGCAATCAGTGCGAACACTGCAAGCGTGATACCGATCAGAGAAATCCACGTCATCACACTTACACCACCTTCAGCCCTGCGGGCCCGAAGGTAACGCCAGGCGATCTTCCATTCAAAAGGGGCAAAGGGCGGGGGTGTCTTGGCCATGCCTGCTCCGGGGTGTTTCTTGTTTGCGGCGACAGTTTCGGCATTTCTCCCGATGGTCAAGCCGGTAGTCGCAAAGACCCCATACCTCGGCCCGAATGAGCCGCATTGATTCGGGTCACCACAGATAAGTCGCCGCAAAATGGATGACTTCGAAACGTAGCGTTATACCATGAGTTGTGAAGACCTTCACAGACACGACCGGATTGTTTCAGTTATGAAGTTAATCATCGCGCTTCGTGAGTCTGTGAATCGAAAAGGCAACAATGATGGTGAAATTTTATTACTCATTTTGATTATTTTTGGAAACTTTGTCACCCTAACTACGGGGGAACACATTTAACGAGCGGGGGTCGCTCAATGAATTTTCAAATTTCTACCAATGGCGCGGGCTCAATTCCGACTCGCAGGGCATCAACAGAACTGGATTGTGAAACAGCAGCACTGCTGCGCGCGGCCATTCGGCCGATCTTTGTCAGCGCGGCAAGCTGGAGCAATTTGGCAGACATCCTAAAAGAAAAAGGATATCGACTGGTGTTTCGCCAGGGCCGTTTGTGCATCACGGATCGAACAACCGACGCACGCGTTTGTGGGCTACGGTTTCTGGGCCTCGAGTTTCGTGAACTGGTCAGCCGTCTGGGTCGTCCCATTGTGGTCGCTCGAGGCGACGACGCCGATGGCGACGTTCTGGCAGAGCGTCCGACACCAGACCAAAATTAAGGCCCGGGCCGGTCGCTTTGCTTTGGCCTCAGTTAGCGGCCAGATCTGATGTACTCGCCGTGACTGTCAGCGCAGCATCCGATGATCGCGATCAGGCGATCTGCTGATAGATTTCTGCAACTTTGGTGACAGCCGCTTCGGGGCTTAGCTCTTCGCTTTCACCAGTGCGGCGGCAAGTCAGTTCAACCACACCATTCTTCAGACCACGTGGACCCACGGTGATGCGCCAAGGCAGACCGATAAGGTCCATGGTTGCAAACTTGCCCCCAGCCCGTTCTTTTCGATCATCATACAACGGCTCCAGACCCAAAGCGGTCAGCGCCGAATATATCTTGTCACAGGCCGCATCTGCTTGTTCATCACCCTGTTTCAGATTCACGATACCGCAGTGGAACGGCGTTACTCCCTCGGGCCAAATGATGCCCTTATCGTCATGGCTTGCTTCGATGATCGCACCTACCAAGCGGCTGACGCCGATACCGTGGCTGCCCATGTGTACCGGAACCGGTTTGCCATCAGGGCCCTGTACGGTCGCGCCTAGAGGTTCGGAGTATTTGGTGCCGAAATAGAAAATCTGCCCGACCTCAATACCTCGTGCAACGCGACGGCGCTCCTCGGGGATCTGGTTGAACAGCGCCGCGTCATGCGTTTCGTCGGTACGCGCGTATTTCGAAGTGAACTCTTCCAGTATGGCCTGGCACTGTTCACGGCTGTCATAGTCGATCTCGCGGTCTCCGAATGTCAGGTCGGTGACGGCACTGTCATAGAAGACCTCGGATTCACCGGTATCAGCCAGCACAAGGAATTCGTGCGTGTCATCGCCACCAATGGGGCCTGAATCGGCGCGCATCGGGATCGCCTGCAGACCCATGCGTTCGTAAGTGCGCAGATAGCTGACCAGATGGCGGTTATATGCGTGCAGCGCATCTTCCTTGGTCAGGTCAAAATTGTAGCCGTCTTTCATATAGAACTCGCGGCCCCGCATCACGCCAAAACGCGGGCGGATTTCATCGCGGAACTTCCACTGGATTTGATACAGCGTCAGCGGCAGATCTTTGTAGCTGCTTACGTGACCGCGGAAAATATCTGTCACCAGTTCTTCCGCCGTGGGCGTAAACAACATGTCCCGGTCATGCCGGTCCTTCATCCGCAGCATTTCCTGACCGTAATCGTCATAGCGCCCGGATTCGCGCCACAGATCGGCCGATTGCAAAACCGGCATCTGTATCGCGATATGGCCCGCGCGCGCCTGTTCTTCGTGCACGATGTTTTCCAGCTTGCGCAGCACTTTGAAACCCATCGGCAACCACGAATAAATCCCGGCCGCAGCCTGCTTGATCATCCCGGCACGTAGCATCAGCCGGTGGCTGACAATCTGAGCCTCAGACGGGTTTTCCTTGAGAACGGGCAGAAAGTAACGGCTCAGGCGCATAGGTGGACCTTCAAAGGTAAGAAATCGACTGCACAGGTGATTATTCCAAAGCCCCGCCGGGGGCAATCGGACATTGGCGTTTTTGCGACTTCGCGTCAGTCGGTTTTTTGATTGACCCGCCAATTGAGAATTTCAATTGTAACGGAACTGCTAATTCCACGAGGCGCCGATGCAAACAATTCAGGAACCCGCCCGCCAAATCCCTGTCATCCATCAGACCGACGTGTTGGTTGTTGGCTCTGGTCCCGCAGGGCTGGCCGCAGCACTGGCGGCGGCGCGGGCCGGGGCCGAAGTATCTCTGGTCGACCGCTTTGGTTGCATGGGCGGCAACATCACTGCTGTGGGTGTCGAGGGTTTCGCATGGTATCGCCATGAGCAAACCATTGAGGCTGGCGGAATCGGGATGGAATTCGAAACCCGCGCCAAGGACATGGGCGCGGCGGTGCCTGAAAGCCAGTCGCTCAGTTATGAACTGGACAGCGAAGGGTTCAAACTGGTGGCCGACAAGCTGGTCGAAGAGGCAGGCGTGCACCCAATGCTTCATCGCCAGTTCGTCGCCCCCATCATGGATGGCGACCGGATCACCGGCATCATCACCGAATCCAAGGCGGGGCGCGAGGCGATCCTGGCCAAAGTGGTAATCGACGCCACCGGCGACGCAGATGTGGCGCACCGCGCAGGCGCACCGACCCACAAGACCCCACGCGAAGACATGATGGCCGCCTCGGTCATGTTCCATCTGGCCGGTGTCGACAAGCGCGCCTTCATGGAGGGCGTGAAAGCCGACCCGCAAACCTATAAGGACTGGGGCGGCGGCGGTGAGTGGAATATTGAGACCAGCGGCAAAGAGGACGACATGTTCTCGCCCTTTGTTCACAAACCGTTCCAGCAGGCGATTGATCAAGGTCTGATCCCCCCGCATCTCAACACCATCGCGGGCACCTGGGGCGCAATGCATGACACGGGTGAGCTGACGTATATGAACCTCATCCATCTGGCCGAGATCGACGGGACCGACCCTGACAGCCTGACACGCGGTGAGATCGAAGGCCGCCGACAGTCGATGTTAGCCATCGATGCCCTACGAAGGTTCATGCCCGGATGCGAAAACGCGCGGCTTCGGAACTTCGGAATGACTATTGGCATCCGCGACACCCGCAAGATCGATGCCCTGTACAACATGACAGAAAACGACGCCCGCCATCAGGGTCGGTTTGAAGATACCATTGGCATTTATCCCGAATTCATAGACGGCTATGGCATTTTGATCCTGCCCACCACGGGGCGGTACATGCAGGTTCCCTATCGCTCGATGTTGCCCAAAGGGGTCAAGGGCCTGCTGGTCGCGGGCCGGTCGCATGGCGCGGACCGAGTGGCTCATGCCGCCACGCGCAACATGGCCTGTTGCGCCGTCATGGGTCAGGGTGCAGGCATTGCGGCCGCACTTTCACTCAAAAGCAATCAGGACCTGGACCAGTTGAATTTGGCACCTGTCCATACGGAACTGGAACGCCAAGGGGTCAGGATTCACTGATGGACAGCATTCCAACAATCGACATCTCGCCTCTGACCGAACCGAAAACCGATGCATACGAAGCAACGGTGCAACACATCCTTGAGGCTTGTACCGGGATCGGGTTCCTGTCCATCACCGGGACAGGCGTGACTCGGGAAACCGTTGATCAAGTCAGACGAACGACCCGAGACATCTTTGCCATCGATGAGTCGCGCAAATGGGATCAGGCCATCACCCGCGAAAACTATCGCGGCTATATTCCCATGGGGTTCTTCACTCCCAACGATGGCTCGGGCAAGGCCGACAAATATGAAGGGTACAAGCTGCACCACGAGGTTGCAGAAGACGCGCCGATACGTGCGGATTGTGCTCTGTACGGACCAAACCTCTGGCCGGATGAGGTGCCAAGTGCCAAGGCGACCATTCTGGACTATTGGGCCCAACTGGATCGCGTTACCGATCTGTTGCTCGGCGCATTAGAAAACGGTCTGGGTTTGAAGCCCGACGCTCTGCGCAGTGCGTTTCAGAACCCTATGACCAACATGACCCTTCTGCACTACCCGCCGCAGGCAGACGATGAAACGGGCTATGGCATCCATCCGCACAAAGACACGGACGCACTGACCATCATCGCCCCTGATCCGGTGGGTGGACTTGAGGTTCAAACGCGTGACGGTGGATGGATCACACCGGATTGCCCACCCGGCGGCTTTGTGGTCAACATTGGCGATATGCTAGAGCTATGGTCAGGCGGGCGATTGAAATCCACACCACATCGGGTGGTAAACCGGTCAGGCAAAGAGCGATACTCTTTCCCTTACTTCGCCGTCCCCCGCCACGATGTTATTGTCCAGCCGTTGCTGCCCACGCTACCTGGTTTCGACCGACCTGCTGTCCATTGCGGACATTGGTCTGCAGAAATCTGGCGTACCAATTGGCCTGATGAAGCCGCAGACGAGGACACGCCGGAACTGGGGACGCTACAGGACTAACCGCCGCAATTTCAGGCCACATGAAGCGCTTGCATCACGGGGCTTGATACGCCAAGAACACCGTCAATGACCTGCCAAAAGGGGATCGCGATGGCATTGCCGGTTAAGGATCAACTAAGATACTGGGGCTTCGCCGCTGCGGTTTTTGCGTTGATCCTCTGGGCCTTGGGAGACGTCCTGCTGCCGTTTGTGATCGGCGGGGCCATTGCCTACTTCCTTGATCCTGTCGCGGATAGGCTTGAGCGGCTTGGCCTTTCGCGCATGGCGGCCACAGCTATCATCACGGTTGTGGGCGTATTGGGGTTCGTGTTGGCAATCCTGATGGTCGTACCCGCCTTGATCACACAGCTATTGGACCTGGTTGATGTCTTGCCGGCCCTGTTCAAAGAGTTGCGCGGCTTTATCGAAAGACAGTTTCCGTCCCTTTTGGATCGGGAATCAAGCACGCACCAGATGTTGGTATCTTTTGGCGATACTTTGAAGTCCAAGACAGGGGATGTTCTGCAGACGGTGCTGACCTCTCTGGGGTCCGCAATCAACATTGTGGTTCTGCTGGTCATCGTACCGGTTGTCGCGGTCTATATGCTGTTGGACTGGGACCGCATGATCGCTCGCATCGGAGAGCTTTTGCCACGCGACCACGCCCCAACCATCAAGCGGCTGGCGGTCGAGATTGACGCCGTTTTGGCCTCTTTCGTGCGCGGGATGGGTACCGTTTGCCTTATCCTTGGCACATATTACGCGGTCGCTCTGATGCTCGCGGGTCTGCAATTCGGCCTGATCGTAGGCTTTATTGCGGGGTTGGTCACGTTCATTCCTTATCTGGGCGCCTTGATTGGTGGAACGCTGGCCATTGGGCTCGCGCTGTTTCAGTTCTGGGGCGATTGGGCACATATCGGTTTGATAGCGGGCATATTTGCCATTGGCCAGGTCACCGAAGGGAATTTCCTGACACCCAAATTGGTCGGCAACTCTGTAGGGTTACACCCGGTCTGGCTGCTGCTGGCGCTTTCGGTCTTTGGCGCATTGTTTGGCTTTGTCGGTATGCTGATCGCAGTCCCCGTCGCAGCAGCGCTTGGCGTGCTGGCGCGGTTTGCAACTTCGCTGTATCTGGACAGCAGACTTTACACCGGTCTTGAAAGTCAGGATCAGGAAACCGAGTAAATGGCCCGACAACTCAGCTTTGACCTGCCCGCCAAAACTGCGCTTGGGCGTGAGGATTTCTTTGTCTCGCCTTCCAATGCTCTGGCGGTTGCGATGATTTCGGCCACGTCTTGGCCCGGAAACAAGCTGGTACTGAGCGGACCGGCGGGCGCGGGCAAAACTCATCTGGCGCATGTCTGGGCCGCTGAAACCGGCGGTCGGATCGTTCAGGCAGCAGACCTGCGCTATGACGACGTACCTGATCTGGCGCGAGGACCGATCGCCGTCGAAGATGTACCCATGGTCGCCGGGGATTTGGAACAGCAGAAAACACTGTTTCACCTGCACAATCTGGTGCTGGCCGAAGGGCATGCCTTGTTAATGACCGGCAGGCTTGCACCGAAATTTTGGGAACTGCCCCTGGCGGATCTTCAAAGCCGCGTTGAAGGGGCCCATCACGTCGCATTGGACCCGCCTGACGACGCGCTTCTGGGCGCGGTGCTGGCCAAACTGTTTGTGGATCGTCAGTTGAATCCTGGCCCCGAAGTCATCGCTTATCTCGTGAAACATATGGATCGACGGTTTGAAACCGCTGCAAACGTTGTTGCGCAACTCGACCATCTGGCATTAGCGGAAAAGCGTGACATCACACGCGCATTGGCCGTTCGGATTTTGAACACAAGCCCGGACGAGGTCGACACGGGTGATTGACCCGCAAGCTCCAATTTCGCATCCTCTGACTGCACTATCTGGAAGACACATGGATCAGACCGTCGAAACCGACATCCCGGACTGGGGACCTTTCGGAAAACCTTTGTTCGACGACCCTGGCACACGTGCCCTGTCGCGGGTCGGAGTGGTCGATGTGGGGTCGAACTCGGTTCGGATGGTGATCTTCGACGGCGCAGCCCGGTCGCCGGCTTATTTTTACAACGAAAAGGTGATGTGCGAACTGGGCGCGGGCCTGTCCGAGACGGGCCGGTTAAACCCACGCGGGCGTGACCGTGCACTGGCGGCGCTGCGGCGATTCCAGCATCTGGCGATGGATCTGGATCTGCCCGGGCTGCATGTGGTGGCCACGGCTGCGGTGCGTGAGGCCGAAGACGGCCCGGATTTCTGCGCACAGGTCGAGGCAGAAACCGGGTTGCATGTGGCCGTAATCGACGGCGCGGAAGAGGCACGTCTGTCTGCACAAGGCGTGTTGCTAGGCTGGCCCGGTGCGTACGGCCTGATCTGCGACATTGGCGGCTCGTCCATGGAATTAGCCGAAATCGGCGATGGTCAGGTTGGTCGTCGCGTGACCTCTGCCCTAGGCCCTCTAAAGCTGCGCGACATCAAAGGCGGGCGACGAGCCCGAAAGGCGCATATCAAGTCAACAATGGAAGAGTTGCGCGATCAGATGGGTCCGCAGCGAGATCGCCTGTTTCTGGTCGGAGGCAGTTGGCGAGCTTTTGCGCGACTGGACATGCTGCGGCGGGGCTATCCGCTGAACGTGCTGCACGAATACCGAATGACCACCAAACAAGTGCGCGATACCATCAAGTTCATAGAAAAAAGCGACTACGAAAAACTGCGTGGCGAGGCTGGGGTCTCAAGCTCTCGTATGTCGCTGATTCCTTATGCAATGGATGTTCTGGCCCGGCTGATCCGAACCTTCAAACCCAAGGATATCGCGATTTCGAGCTATGGCATCCGCGAAGGGTTGCTGTATGAACAGATGCCGCAGGAACTGCGGGACCGCGACCCCCTGATCGAAGCCAGCCGCTTTTCCGAAGCAAAGGATGCGCGTCTGCCTGGTTTTGGCCGCAACTTGTATGACTTTGTCATGCCGCTGTTCAAATCTGCCCCGCCCAGCCGCGTACGCCTGATTCAGGCCGCGTGCCTGCTGCACGATGTCAGTTGGCGCGCTCATCCCGATTATCGGGCCGAGGTTTGCTTTGACAATGTCACTCGCGCCAATCTTGGGGGTTTGAAACATTCCGAGCGTGTCTTTATCGGGTTGGCCCTGCAACATCGTTACAAGAACAAACGCGAAGGCAACCGGTTTACGCCCCTGTATGAGTTGCTAGACGAGAAAGACCAGAAGCAGGCCGAAATTCTGGGAAAAGCCATGCGATTTGGCGCAATGCTCTGGATGCACAACGAAGCCAATATGGGGCGCCTGAAATTCTATCCGAAAAAGCGCGAGTTAGAACTGTATTTACCCGAGGCTGCGGCACCTTTGTTCAGCGAAGTGGCCGAGGCACGCCTGAACTCGCTGGCAAGCGCCCTGAAATCTGAAACGCAGGTGATCATCAAGGGCTGAGGCAAACTCAGATATCAGTTGTGCCCTCGGGGTTCTCTTCGTCCTTGTTTTCATGTTCAGGCAGGTCTTCAACCGGCTTTTTGCGGATGATGATGTCGCCATTGGGCAGGATCTCGGGTGCCTCATAAGCGCTCCAATCCTTGACCTGAGCTGCCAGTTCCGCCAGCGCCGGGCCCATCTCTTGCAAGAACGACTGCATGGCTGGGCCGAACTCATCCGCCAATCCAAGCAAGTCATCCAGCGCCGGTTCCATTTCCTTGCGCAGCCCTTCGAAAAATAACTCGGCTCCCTGCTCCATCAGGGATTTTCCAGTGTCTTCTTGGGCCGAAGCTGGCATTGCAAATGATGCCAACACGATGCTGATCAGAACAATCCGTTTCATAGCCTTGATATAAACCTTTGGGCAGAGGCTGCAAAGATCACAGGTCAATATCCAGAGTGACCGGAAAATGATCCGAAGCTGTCAACAGCGCTTGCCGCATTTCGGGTTCAGACCAACAAACAGTATCCCGAAATGGGTGCCAAATACGCCAGACGGGATCAAAGGCACGCAAATCTTGGGAAATCATGATGTAATCCAGAAGCGCCTCCAGAAATCGGCCCTCTTCGGGGCGCGCAAAGCGCGCAGTGGACGGGATCGAACCTGGCCGAAATTCATGTGCCCTGACCGCGTGCGGATCATACAGCCCGGACTGCAGCAAAATCTCAACAGATGAATGCCCAAAGAGGTGTTCAAATTCATCCAGCCCCGGCCCGTCATTCAGATCCCCCAGCAAAATGACAGACTCGTCCTGTTCTAAATGCGTCTCAACCCTTCGGGCCAACCAAACTGCCTGCGCTAGCTGCTTGCGACGATTGGCAATCGAGATTCGGATCGCTTCGTCCCTGGACTCTGCCCCATGCGGCGCCTTTGATTTCAGATGTGCTCCAATAAGCCTGACTTCATTGCCTGCCTTAGTCGTCAGCGCCAGTTCCATTGGCGGTTTGGAAAACTCAACAATGTCTTCGGTCGCGTCAACATCCAGATCAATTCTGAATTCACCGTCGAACCGAGGAGCCGACCCGTCTTCAATGCCCCCTTTTGGATCGTGACGTGCGCTCAGAACAGTTCTGTCAAACAGCAGTGCCAATTCCTGATGTGTGTCATTGGCAAAGCCCATCACCGCATCGGCGGTGCGCAGTTCGAATGCCTCGGCAAAGCCTTGCAAAGCACGCACTGTATTTTGTCGTTTGCCGGTGTTCGGTGCCTCGACAATCAGCACTGCATCGGCATCCATCGCGGTTAGAACCTTGGCAATTGCCTCAACTTGCTGCGCTTTGGTGACATCGTGCCTGCCGGACCAGCTGTCATCGACAATAAGGGCGTCATTCTTGTCGAAAAGATTGGCGAACCATTCGATATTATAGGTCGCCAACCGCATCCCCTCAGGCCGCCGCGCCGTTGATCTCGTCCCAGGCGCGATTAATGTCGATCATCTTCTTTTCAGCCAACCGGATCGCTTCTTCGGGGACCCCGCGTGCCATCATGGCGTCCGGGTGTGTCTCGCGCACCAGCTGACGCCAGACCTTGCGGATCTCGGCCACGGGCATATCCCGGGATACTCCCAGAACCACATATGGGTCGTTGGGTGCGTCCGGCACAAACCGCGCACGCAAGGCCAAAAACTGCGCATCTGTTTGGCCAAAGATGCGGCTGACCTCTTCTAAAAACTCATTCTCATTGGGATGATAGAACCCGTCGGCCATCGCAATGTGAAACAGCCCTTCCATCAGGTCGCACAGTGTGGTGCTGTCTTCGGAAAACATCCGGGCGATCTTGCGGGCATAATCCTGATACCCGGCCACATCCGTGCGCGCCATGTTGAAAACCCGCGCCGCGCCCTCCTCATCCTCGCGTGCAATCTGGAACACGTCGCGGAAGGCTGTGACCTCGTCCCGCGTCACCTGCCCGTCTGCCTTAGCCATTTTTGCGCCCAGCGCAATGACGGCAATCGTAAACGCCACCGAGCGTTCAGGCGGTGAGCGAAGCTTTTCAAAAACAGCGGTCAGGCTTTCGCCCTGTGCAAGTGCGCTAAGAGCGTCTGATATGCGAGTCCAAATCGACATGGGCGTACCCTAGCGCCACAATTCGGGACTGTCAGGTGCGATAGATCAATCCGGGGAAAGAATTTTCTGCATCAGCACAAGATCCAGCCACTGCCCCCATTTGTAACCGATTTGAGGCATAACCCCGACCTGTTCGAACCCCAACGCTGCGTGGAATGCAACAGCAGACGGGTTTGCGGATGAGATACCAGCAACCAAGACGTGGACCCCCTTGGCTCGCGCAGCTTTCTCCAGTGCGACCATCAGGGCGCGGCCCACGCCTTGGCCGCGCGCTTCAGGCGCCAATTGGATGGAGTGTTCGCAACTATGCGCATAACCCGGGCCCGAGCGGAAAGGTCCAAAGGTCGCAAACCCGACCACGCGGCCTTCAATTTCTGCAACCAGAAACCCGGGACCTCGGGCGTGGATATCTTCGGCGATACTCTCAGCGCTGCGAGTATCGGTGGTGAACGTGACCAGCGTCTCGCGAATGATCTGATTGGCGATCTCGGCAATCGCAAGCGCATCTGCTGGCTGTGCGGGGCGAACCTTCATTCCAACACGCGCAGACCGTGCGGGGTATCAACCTCGGCCCGCAAGGCAGCTGGCCCAGTGTCGAACACCACCCAGTCCAACGCGCCAAGATGTTTGGCCAGTGTCAGCGCATCCGGGTGGAACACGACCAGCCTGCGCAGGCGGCAACCGCTGTCTTGCAACATCTGCGCCGGGTGCAGATCGCCCTGCCACTGGATCAACGCGGGAAAAAGGTTGTCAAACGGAAGTCGGCCGGTCGGCGGCACGGCCATACGCCAACGCAGGGCACCACGAGTCAGATCAATCGGTGTCCCGATACCATCGGGAAACACCGACAGCGAGGCTTCGATGTCTGGCACGCGACAAATCCAGTTGCTCAAGCGGGGTTTGCCCGTAAACCGGTCTAGATCGAACCAGCGGGTTCGTTCTGGTTGGGGGGCGTCAGGATCGATGGAAATCGCCTCAAGATACAGACCATCCTTGAGCCCCAGCAGTCGATTATAGGTACCAAACTTCTCGTGCTTGCCGCCCGCCTGCAACGCAACGCCCAAAGCCTGTTCGACATGTGCGGATGCTTCTTCCAGCGTTTCGCCTGCAACGGCCAGATGATCGAGCAACATGCGCCCCTCCTAAAAACAATTCGACCAGACCCAATCAGGTCTGGTCGAATGTTTCCGCCATCGGCGCGAGATCACAAGATTTTTCGACGAAAAATCTTGGCCACTGTTTAGCCCCGCGCTTCGTTGATCAGACGCAGGATGTCCTGCGCGGCTTCGGGAACATTGGTGCCCGGCCCAAAGATCGCTTTTACGCCGTGATCGTAGAGGAACTGGTAATCCTGCTGCGGAATCACGCCACCGCAGATGACGATAATATCCTCTGCCCCGGCTTTCTTGAGCTCTTCGACCAACTGCGGGGCCAGCGTCTTGTGCCCGGCGGCTTGCGAGGAAATCCCGACCACATGCACGTCATTGTCCACCGCGTCCTGCGCGGCCTCGGCAGGTGTCTGGAACAAAGGCCCAACGTCGACGTCAAACCCAATGTCCGCAAATGCGGTCGCAATGACCTTGGCACCCCGGTCGTGACCATCCTGCCCCATCTTGACCACCAGCAAACGGGGGCGTCGCCCTTCAGCTTCGGCAAACTCTTCAATGGACTTCTGGATCGCGGCAAAGCCCTCGTCACCTTCGTAAGCCGCCCCATACACACCGGCCAGGGTTTTCACTTCAGCGCGGTGGCGACCGAACTCTTTTTCCATTGCCATGCTGATCTCTCCTACGGATGCGCGGGCGCGGGCGGCCTCAACCGCGGCGGCCAGCAAGTTTCCACCCTCTTGAGCGGTCTTGGTCAGCGCGTCCAGCGCAGCCTGACACGCGGCCTCATCGCGGGTTGCGCGGATACGTTCCAGTCGCGCGACCTGTGCTTCGCGCACCGCAACGTTGTCGACATCCAGAATGTCGATCGGATCTTCCTGTTCCTTGCGGTATTTGTTGACGCCAACGATCACCTCTTCGCCCCGGTCGATCATGGCCTGACGACGAGCGGCGCTTTCTTCAATGCGCAGCTTGGGCATGCCCGAGGCAACGGCTTTGGTCATGCCGCCCATTTCCTCGACTTCTTCCATCAGGGCCCAGGCTTTTTCGACCAGTTCATTGGTCAGGCTTTCGACATAGTAGGAGCCCGCCAAGGGATCGACCACATCAGTCACACCGGTCTCTTCCTGCAACACCAGCTGGGTATTCCGAGCAATGCGCGCTGAGAAGTCAGTTGGCAGTGCAATCGCCTCGTCCAACGCATTGGTGTGCAGCGACTGGGTGCCACCCAAAACCGCGCTCATCGCTTCATAGGCTGTGCGGATCACGTTGTTATAGGGATCTTGCTCCTGCAACGACACGCCCGAGGTCTGGCAATGGGTACGCAGCATCTTTGACCGCTCGGATTTTGCACCGAATTCGGTCATCACGCGATGCCATAGGGTCCGCGCCGCGCGCAGTTTGGCGATCTCCATGAAGAAGTTCATGCCGATGGCAAAGAAGAAGGACAGACGGCCTGCAAACTTGTCCACGTCCATCCCGGCCTCGGTCGCGGCGCGCACGTATTCGCGTCCGTCCGCCAACGTATAGGCCAATTCCTGCACCAGGTTCGCCCCGGCCTCTTGCATGTGATAGCCCGAGATCGAAATTGAATTGAATTTCGGCATCTCGTTCGAGGTGTATTCGATGATGTCCGAAATGATCCGCATCGACGGCTCGGGCGGATAGATATAGGTGTTGCGCACCATGAACTCTTTCAGAATGTCGTTCTGAATAGTGCCGGACAGCACCGATTTGTCATGGCCCTGCTCTTCCCCCGCAACGATGAAACTGGCCAGGATCGGAACCACCGCACCGTTCATGGTCATCGAGACCGAGACCTTATCCAGCGGAATACCATCGAACAGGATCTTCATGTCTTCCACGCTGTCGATGGCCACACCGGCCTTGCCCACATCGCCTACAACACGCGGGTGATCACTGTCATAACCACGGTGCGTGGCCAGATCGAAAGCGACTGAGACACCCTGCTGACCTGCTGCCAGGTTGCGGCGGTAGAAGGCGTTTGACTCCTCGGCTGTCGAAAAGCCCGCATACTGGCGGATCGTCCACGGACGACCGGCATACATCGTCGCCTTCACCCCGCGCGTAAACGGGCCAAAGCCCGGCAGCGAGCCCATATGCGGCAGATCTGCTGTATCTTCTTGCGTATAAAGTGGTTTGACGGCGATGCCTTCCAGCGTTTCCTTGGTCAGATCGTCCAACGGACGTCCGCGCAGCTCTTTCTCGGCCAGCGCTTTCCAGTCCTTCGTGTCGGTCATTTCGATTTCCTCTCGTCAATTCGGGTGGCGGCCGTCGCAAAACGTCCGCATTTAGGTCATGCGCTTGACAATTGCGTCGGGGCGCAAGCGCAAAATTTTGAGTGTTCTGCGTAAATCGTCAGTCGCAATCGCGGAGACAGGGGCTATATTCGAAAGAACAGGAGGCCACATGACTCGCACGCTTGCCTTTGTTTTCTCGGCACTAATCCCGCTGGCCGCTTGGGCGGCGGACGGCACGGCACCATCAGATGACAGCTTTGTTCGCCCGGCAGGCGACAGCGAACTCAGCGATTTTCTATGGGTCAACCGCCCTATCGTTGTCTTTGCAGACACGCCAGCCGACCCGCGATTCCAACAACAGATCGACATGCTATTGGATGGCGAACAGGCCATGCGTGACCGGGACGTCGTGGTCTTGACTGATACCGACCCGTCAGCGAAATCCCCGATCAGGGCGCAACTGCGCCCGCGCGGGTTCCAGATGGTGTTTGTCGACAAAGACGGCGTGGTGAAACTACGCAAACCCTCCCCTTGGAGCGTTCGCGAGATCGGCCGATCAATCGACAAGACACCCCTGCGTGAGCGCGAAATCCGCGAACGGCGCGAGGGTGGCTGAACACTTTCGACACCTCCACGGCCTCCGGCGTGGCACGCCGGAGCCTTTGTAAGATGTGTCGAAAGCGTCTTCATGATCATTCGAACTCGATGATCACTTCGTCTACGGCAAGGCTGTCGCCGGGACCAGCATTGATCTTGGCAACAGTGCCCTTCTTCTCGGCGCGCAGGATGTTCTCCATCTTCATCGCCTCAATCGTGCACAACGCCTGACCTTCCTGTACCTCTTGCCCGACTTCCACGTCGATCTTCACGACCAGGCCTGGCATCGGGCACAGCAGCATTTTCGAGGTATCCGGCGGCAGTTTTTCTGGCATCAGTTTGGCCAGCTCTGCCTGACGCGGACGGCGCACCAGAACCTTCAAATCGGCCCCCCGGTTGCGAATGCGGAACCCGCCCGAAACCTTGCCCACCTTCAGAACCAACGGGCTGCCATCGACATCTAATACGGCCAGTTGATCACCCGGCGTCCAATCCGAGGCCACACGCAGGGTCGAGCCATCTTCGAACTTGACGGTTGCACCTTCTTTGTCAGCGTTCACCTGAACCGGCAATTCGTGACCTTCCAGCGATACAACCCAGCGTTTGCCAACTTTGCGTTCATGATTGTCCATCCGACCCGACACGCGGGTGCGGCGGATTTCGGCCACACGGTGCATGGCCGCACAGGACGCCGCGATCCGGCGCAGGTCATCTTCGGGCAAGGATACGCCCTCAAACCCATCGGGATATTCTTCGGCAATGAAAGCCGTGGTCATGTCACCACTGATGAACTTCGGGTGGTCCATCACAGCAGACAGGAACGGCAAGTTGTGACCAATGCCTTCAACCTCGAAACTGTCCAGGGCAACGCGCATCGCCTCAATCGCGGCTTCGCGGGTCGGTGCCCAGGTGCAGAGTTTTGCAATCATCGGGTCGTAATACATGCTGATCTCGCCGCCCTCGTAGACGCCGGTATCGTTGCGCACTGCCGCTTCACCTTCGTGCGCGTCGCCCTGCCATTTGCCGTTGACCAGCATCGGACCAGCCGCAACCTCTTGCGGTGGGCGATAACGGGTCAGACGGCCAATCGAGGGCAGGAAGTTGCGATAGGGATCTTCCGCATACAGGCGGTTTTCAATCGCCCAGCCAGTCAGCGTCACGTCGTCTTGCGTGATCGACAATGGCTCACCAGCGGCCACGCGGATCATTTGTTCCACCAGATCAACGCCTGTGATCAGCTCAGTGACCGGGTGTTCCACCTGCAGGCGGGTGTTCATTTCGAGGAAGTAGAAGTTCTTTTCCCCATCGACGATGAATTCCACCGTACCTGCGCTGGAATAACCCACGGCCTTGGCCAAGGCCACAGCTTGTTCGCCCATCGCCTTACGGGTTGCTTCATCAAGAAATGGCGACGGTGCCTCTTCCACTACTTTCTGATTCCGGCGCTGGATCGAGCATTCGCGCTCGCCCAAATAGATCCCGTTTCCGTGGCTGTCACACAAAACCTGAATTTCGATGTGGCGCGGCTGGGTGACGAATTTCTCGATAAAAATCCGGTCATCCCCGAACGAGTTCGCGGCCTCGTTCTTGGACGACTGGAAGCCCTCGCGCGCTTCTTCGTCGTTCCACGCGATCCGCATGCCTTTACCACCGCCCCCGGCGCTGGCCTTGATCATGACCGGATAACCTATCTCATTCGAGATTTTGACCGCCTCATCCGCATCTTCGATCAAGCCCATGTAGCCTGGAACCGTCGAAACATTTGCGTCCTGAGCAATTTTCTTCGAGGTGATCTTGTCGCCCATCGCTTCGATCGCGCCTTTCGGGGGGCCGACAAAGGCCACGCCTTCGGCTTCCAGCGCTTCGGCGAATTTGGCGTTTTCCGACAGGAAGCCATAACCAGGGTGAACGGCCTGTGCACCGCTTTGGCGGATAGCGTCCATGACCTTGTCGATCACGATGTAAGACTGATTGGCTGGCGGCGGCCCAATGTGCACGGCTTCATCTGCCATCGACACATGAAGCGCGTTCTTGTCCGCGTCCGAATAAATGGCAACTGTGCCGATACCCATTTTGCGGGCGGTTTTGATGACCCGGCAGGCGATCTCGCCCCGGTTGGCGATCAGGATCTTATTGAACATGGAACGTCCTTTGGCTTGGTGTTCTGGAAACGCAAAACGCCGCCGCAGGGAACGATCCCCGCGACGGCGTGATGCGCGATGACGGACGGGACGAAAGGCGCCCCCAAAATGATGCGTTAGTTACAGGTGTTCTGCGTTTTGCAGTAAAGCACGTTGCCCGCTGCGCCGACGGCCGCGCCGAAAAGCGGGTCGGCATTGAGGACGGCTGCGCCGACAGCGCCGGCCCCACCACCCAGGATAGCCTGTTCGCCTGTGGTGTCGCCGCACGCAGCCAAGCCCGCGCAGATCGTCGCAACAAAGATGAGCCGTGAGATTCGCATGATATCTGCCCTTTTTGGTTTCTTGGTTTGTTGGGCGTCAGATGCGCGAAACGCAGACTGTTATTCAATATCAAAGAGTGTACAGGCAGAATTTGTGCAGGTTTTTGCCTTTGTTCGCCGCGTTCTCGCAAAAAGAAAAACGCGGACAGGTCTTTGTGGGGAACACAAGCCTGCCCGCGTGAGGAAGGGGTACGGAATAGTAGGTGCACGTGCGGCGCAGGCAAAGTAGAGCCGCACGGCTCGTTCACCTTGCACGCCACAATCTCACCAGAAAACACAGCATTGTTTCTGCGCGTTGTCTCGGCTGGAATCTGCCCATGCAGCGAGACCTCGCGCAAGTTTGCGCCGAAACCTCTTTTACGACCCACGGATAGCGAAGCCATCTTGCCCGTCACATTTCTGTTACAAACCGGCTCCTCGCACAGAAGCTTTACACACGCGGCATCACGGCATGACACTTGTTTGATAAGCAAAATCGTATTTGGATTCATATGGTTGACAGATCGGTTCACCCAGTCGTGATTTTTCTTAGCTTCAGCCACACAATTCCATGAGAAAATTATAGTTTTTCGTCTCACCCTTGTGATTTCCGTCGCTACTGAACGCGTGAAACGTTGGGTTTGCACACTCGCACACAAGGAAATACCCACATGACGACTACAAGACTGAAGGCACTCCTGCTTGCTGCCTCTGCACTCAGTGTGACCAGCACCCTTGCTTATGCTCAGGAAGCCCAGACCCAAGCCGAGCTCGACGCACTGCGCGCGAGGGTCGAGGCGCTGGAATCCGCGAATAACAGCACCGCCGACGGAGATTTTCGGATCGGTAACACCACTTTGGACGTTTACGGTTACGTCAAGGCCGATTTCTTCTATGACTTCGAATTCGATCAGGGCGACACTGCCTTCGTGAATGTTATCGGTGAACCTTCTGCCGCGACTGATGGCACCTTTGGCGCCACGGTGCGCCAATCGCGGATCGGATTGCGCACCTCCACGCCAAGCGGAATCGGAGACATCGGCGGGCAGTTGGAACTTGACTTGTTTGGCTCGGGTGGTACCGCTGAGCTGCGTGTGCGTCACGCAAACATCACGATCGGGGACCAGTACCTGATCGGTCAGTACTGGACCAACTTCCAACCGCTTGATTCCTATCCTACCTCGGTCGAATTCAACGGCCCGGTCGGCGTCGCCTTCGCCCGTGTTCCGCAGCTGCGTTACACTGGACAGCTTGGAAGCAATGCTCAGTTTGCCGTTTCGGTCGAAGAAAATGTCAGCGGTTCGAACTCTGACGATCCGGTCCTCACGGCCTCGGCGGAATACAACGACGGCACCTACATCGCACGCGGTGCGGTGCTTTACGGCAAAGCCAATTCCGGCAGTGTTGAAGTTGACCAAACAGGCTTTACTGCCTCTGCCTCGGTACGCCCGTGGCAAGGCGGGCTGTTCCAGGTCAACTATGTAACGGGTGAGGCCCTTGGCCCATACCTCGTCGGCATTGGAGATGCGATTGTCGGAGGTCAGGCGAATGATGTTGACGGCTACACTATCGAGTTCAGACAAGACCTGAGTCCGAAGTGGAATGTCGGCATTGCATATGGTCGCGAAGATTATGACCTTCCCACCTCGACCGGCACATTGTCCTTCACCGAGCTGGAAACGATCCACGTCAACGCGTTCTACAAGGCGACCGACAATCTGACCCTCAGCGCCGAGTACATCTATGGTGAGCGGAACGACGCGTCCACCGGCCGTACCTTTGATGGCAATCGCGTTCAGCTTGCCGCTCAGCTGAACTTCTGACACCGCACATAGATCCTGCCCGGCTTTGGGCAGGATCGCCGCAACACCGGGTTCGGCTCTCTGATATGCGGTAGCCAATGTCAAAATCAGCCCAACTCGTCGATGACATCAGGAAAGGATGCGCGAGCCGCATCCACATCAATGACCAAAAGTGCATCATAACTGGCCGGATCAAACGGATCCTCTGCAGGAACCACCTCGCGCCCGAACAACCAGCTCAGGCGACCTGCATCCAGGTTGCCCCGTTCGAACGGCTGATCACCGAAATGAACCCAAAGCGCTTCCATGAACGCGGTATCTGCGCGCTTGTCAGCAGGCCTGCGATCGCGAAACCGTTCCCGACGGGTCAGAGGCGTCACACCTTTTGGATTGGCGCGACGAATGGTGAACTGAAAATCCGTACCGGTCAGGCGACCGGGGAAGCCACGATGCTTCAACATGTCAGCACCCCCGGCTTAACACGTACAGACAAGCACAAATCATGCCCGAAAAGGGATGGAATCATGTTGCGCACCTCCAAAGCCGCACCGTTGGTCTGAGATGCTCTGACGTCATGACGGGAAAAGTTCATGATCAAAGCCCCTCCCAGATACACCGGGACTGCTCCAGCCGGTAGGCTTCAAAAAATTGCGTCGCGTCCGGGGCGACATCGCCAAATTCCAGCGGTCTGTCCGACAACGAAATGACAACCCGCGCAGGCTGCAGCTCATGTTTGGCCACATAGGGAACCGCCAGAATTTGGCACAAGTGCTCCATATCCTTGGACGCCACATCATAAGTGATCCGCCCTACCGTCCCGCCGATCCTTGGCGCAATGAAACGAAAGCGCACCCACAACTCGCCCGGATTGTTATCAAGCAGAACGTCATCCAAATGCACAGGTTGGCCCGAGGGTACCGGCAACGGCGCATCTGATTGAGCAAGACCCGGAGAACAGAGCGCACTGAACATCAGACAAATGGCGCGACCCCGGACTCGCCAAGGGCAAGCTCCTCCTTCCGGGATCGCGCGCGCAGTGCTTTTGAACTGCGCTGATCTATGTCTAAAGGGTCGGATCATTCAACTATTTGCCGATTCTTGTCAATTCCGCCTCAATTTTGGGCAATATTCGCCCAAACTTCAGCCGGACGGCGTGAAGGAACACCAGGGCAGGCTGCGCTGCCCCGGATTGATCACAGCGGGATATTGTCGTGCTTTTTCCAAGGGTTCTTCAGCTGCTTACCTCGCAGACTGGCAAATGCCCGGGACACGCGGCGGCGGGTCGATTGAGGCATGATCACCTCATCGACAAAGCCGCGCTCGGCCGCAACAAAGGGATTCGCAAACCGATCTTCGTAATCCGCGACGTGCTGTGCTGTCTTTTCCGCATTTCCGAGGTCAGCACGGTGGATGATTTCAGTTGCGCCTTTTGCACCCATCACAGCGATCTCGGCTGTAGGCCAGGCATAGTTGAAATCACCGCGCAGGTGCTTGGACGCCATAACCACATAAGCACCGCCATAGGCTTTTCGCGTGATCACGGTCACTTTGGGCACTGTGGCCTCGCCATAGGCATAAAGCAGCTTCGCGCCATGTTTGATCACACCACTATATTCCTGCTGCGTGCCCGGCAGGAAGCCCGGAACATCCACGAATGTCAGGATCGGAATTTCAAAACAATCGCAGAAACGCACAAAGCGCGCCGCCTTGCGCGAGCTGTCAATGTCTAGACATCCCGCCAATACCATCGGCTGGTTGGCAACGACCCCAACGGTCTGACCCTCTAGACGGATAAAGCCGGTGATGATGTTTTTGGCAAAGTCTTCCTGGATTTCGTAAAAGTCGCCCTCATCCGCAATCTTGGTAATGAGCTCCTTCATGTCGTAGGGCGTGTTGGGATTGTCAGGAACAAGCGTGTCCAGCGACGGCTCAAGCCGGCCAGGCTCGTCAAAGAAGGGGCGGACCGGGGGCTTCTCGCGATTGTTTAGAGGTAGGAAATCCACCAGTCGACGGACTTCTGCCAAAGCCTCGACATCGTTCTCAAACGCCGCATCCGCAACCGAAGACTTCTTGGTATGTGTCGAAGCACCACCCAGTTCCTCGGCGGTTACGACCTCGTTGGTGACGGTTTTGACAACGTCGGGACCGGTCACAAACATGTAAGACGAATCTTTGACCATGAAGATGAAGTCGGTCATCGCCGGGCTGTAAACCGCGCCACCGGCACATGGGCCCATGATTACGCTGATCTGCGGAACGACGCCGGACGCCGTGATATTGCGCTGGAACACTTCGGCATACCCTGCCAGCGAGGCAACGCCCTCCTGGATTCGCGCCCCACCCGAGTCGTTGATCCCGATGATAGGTGCTCCATTCTGCACCGCCATATCCATGATCTTGCAAATCTTCTGTGCGTGGGTTTCCGAAAGCGATCCACCAAAGACGGTGAAATCCTGACTGAACACATAGACCATACGGCCATTGATCGTGCCCCAGCCGGTGACAACCCCGTCACCTGCAGGCTTTTGGTTTTCCATCCCAAATTCGGTGCAGCGATGGCTGACGAACATATCGAATTCTTCAAAACTGCCTTCATCCAGCAACAACTCGATCCGCTCACGCGCCGTCAACTTGCCACGTGAATGTTGGGCATCGATCCGTCTCTGCCCACCGCCCAGTCGTGCGTTGCCGCGGCGGTCTTCCAACTCAGAAAGGATGTCTTTCATGACGAGTATCCCCTATTAAATTTGGCGCGACACTACCCGCTCGACTTGCTCAACCAAAGACCTTTTCCGCAAATTTGCAAAACACTAGCAATACCAATCTGGATAACTGCAAATTAGCTAAGTATCGCATTGATTTTTGGCAACGACTGGCATTCCGAAATTCCGTGGCTATACATGTGAACCATGCAGTTCAGCTCTGGCGCCGTGCCGCGCACACCACCTACATTGGCAACGCTTGTCTTGCTTTCGGGCTTGTCCGCCCTGAGCATGAACCTTTTCCTGCCAAGCCTGCCCAACATGGCGCTGTATTTCGAAACCGATTACAAAGTTATGCAGCTATCGATTGCTTTGTACCTGCTGATTAACGCCATTCTGCAAATTGTGATCGGACCGCTCGCTGACAAGGCAGGTCGCAGACCCGTTCTGCTTTGGGGTCTTGCGCTGTTCCTACTGGCGACCCTGGGATGCATTTACGCGCCCAACGCCGAGATCTTTCTGGTTTTCAGGATGTGCCAGGCGGTTGTGGTGGTGGGTATGGTACTCAGCCGCGCCGCAGTACGCGACATGTACGATCAGGATCAGGCTGCGTCGATGATCGGGTATGTGACCATGGGTATGGCTGTGGTCCCCATGATCGGCCCTGCCATAGGCGGCATTCTGGAAGAGACGCTCGGCTGGAAGGCCAATTTCTGGCTGCCATTTGCCATCGGCACTTTAACCTTGTTCCTTACATTCACGGATTTCGGCGAAACTGCAGCGAAAAGCGGGAAATCGCTTGTACAGCAATTCAAAGAATACCCCGAGTTGCTAACCTCACCTCGCTTCTGGGGGTATTCACTGGCCTGCGCCTTCTCGTCAGGGGCCTTCTTTGCCTATCTGGGCGGCGCTCCGTTCATCGGAACGGAATTATTTGGGTTGAGCGCTGCTCAGGTCGGTATCTATTTTGGCGCGCCGGCCGTCGGATATTTTGCGGGGAACTTCATCAGCGGGCGATACTCCGTACGGATTGGTGTCAATCGCATGGTGCTTTGGGGCAGCCTGTTGAACGCCTTCGGCGTCGCGCTGTCAGCCCTGCTTTTTCTGGCAGGTAGCGGTACGGCACTCAGTTTTTTTGGACTTATGACCTTTGTAGGTGTGGGCAACGGCATGGTTATTCCCAATGCAACATCGGGCGCCCTATCTGTTCGCCCACATCTGGCGGCGACCGCGTCGGGTCTGAGTGGTGCTATCATGTTGGGCGGTGGTGCGGGACTCAGCGCACTGGCAGGCGCATTGCTGACCCACGAAACCGGCGCAATGCCACTGTTGTGGCTGATGTTGACAACCGCCCTGCTGGCCATTTGCGCCATAGCGGCCGTCATCCGACGCGAACGGCAATTGGGGCTCTGACAGCTTGCATGGATAGGTTTGCAAAGTTAGACTTCGAGTTTAGAAAACTTGCAAAGGCCCTCAATGGCGACTCAAAAACTCTATGCGGGTGCAAAGCTGCGCGAGATGCGCACACGACTGACCCTGACCCAGCGGGAATTCGCAGCCAAGCTGGGTGTCTCCCTGCCTTACCTGAACCAGATGGAGAACAACAACAGACCGATTTCAACAACGGTTGTTTTGGCTCTGGCGCAAGAATTCGGCATGGACGTGACCGAACTCAGCACAGGCGATAGCGAACGCCTTGTCTCCGACATGCGCGAGGCATTGGCCGACCCGGTGTTTGCCGACATTCAACCTCCGCTGGCCGATTTGCGCCTGACCGCCTCGAACGCCCCCGCTTTGGCCCGCGCATTCATCGAATTACACAAAACCTACCGCCAAACTCACGAGCGCCTGGCCTCACTGGACGAAGCACTGGGTCGGGAAGATGCCCGCATTCAGGCCAGCCCGTGGGAAGAGGTGCGGGATTTCTTTCATTATTGCGACAACTATATCGACGCCGTGGACAGGGCAGCAGAATTGTTTTCCAACCGGGCAGACGGGCCTGGTGGGATTCGGCAGGCCGCCCTGAACAGCCTTTCAGAACGCGGTATTCAGGTCGTTTTTTCAGACATGGACCCCCTGCGCAGATACGATTCTGAAAGCAAGATTCTCCGCCTGTCCTCGCGCGCTGCTCCGCAAACCCAAGTGTTTCAATTGCTGTTACAAGTTGCTTTGATCAGCCAGGACAAGCTGCTGGAAGCAACGTTGGATTTTGCAAAGTTTCAAAGCGAAGAGGCCCGGTCAATTGCAAAGATTGGACTGGCCAATTATTTCGCCGGCGCGTCTTTGATGCCTTATTCGACCTTCCTGACCGCCGCGCAAGAGGAGCGCCACGATCTGGAACTGCTGAGCAATCGATTTGGCGCTTCTATCGAGCAGATTGCCCATAGGCTATCGACGCTCCAACGCCCCGGAGCAAAAGGTATCCCATTCTTTTTCGTTCGCGTGGATCAGGCTGGCACGATCACCAAGCGGCACTCGGCCACCCGTCTTCAATTCGCGCGATTTGGCGGCGCATGCCCCTTGTGGAACGTGCATCGGGCCTTTGAAACACCAGGGCATTTTCTTCGGCAATTGGCGGAAACGCCAGATGGAGTTCGCTATATTTCGCTTGCGCGAGATGTATCGAAATCCGGCGGGTCATTCGGCGCGCCTGTCCGGCGCTATGCGATTGCCTTGGGGTGCGAGGTTCGGCATGCTCCGGCGCTTGTCTACGCCGACAACCTCGATATCAACAATGCCAGTTCTTACGAACCGATTGGCATATCTTGCCGCATCTGCGAACGGCAAACCTGCCACCAGCGCTCGGTCCCGCCCCTGGAACGTCGCCTCAGCATCGACACCGATTTACGCGGCACTCTGCCCTACGAAGTCACCTGATCTTCATCTGGCCAGAAATACCTCGGGGGAATCGCGGCCAAGGCCGCGACGGGGGCAGAGCCCCCGCCTTTTGGCTTAGGCTTTGGACAAGATCGCCCAGATTTCGTCTTTCAACGCTGCCCGCTTCTTGCGCAAATCCACTTCGGCCAATTCCTCCATCGGTTCAACATTGGTTTCTGCCCGATGCACCACGCGATTGATTTCGTGATACTCATCAGCAAGCCGGGCAAAATGCGCGTCCGACTGTTTGAGCTGGCTCATCAGTTCTACTTTGTCCGGGAACTCTTCTGCCAGTTCATGCGGGGTGTGGGACATACCTGTTCGCTCCATAATTAGTTGTTGCAAATGAGTCGTAGATGCGTCCGGCGGCGCTCGCTTTGACGCGGATCAATTTGACGCAAATTTCATCGCTGAGACGCGCGCCATCCCGCAGCGCGAGCCTCAGCGGCAGAACAAAACCAGTGTTCGCCCCTGGACATATCAATCTCAGTTTTGGCATAAAAATTTTGGCCCGGTACGTGAAAAATTCGGTCCCCTTTCGCAGAGATATTCCCTTTGATCCGACAACTCACTGTCGATCGTGACTTTCCCGCCGCCCTGTGCACCCAAGGCACTTGAATATACTGCTGATGAAGCCCCAATTTTCGGCTTTTTGCGTCCCTCTCAACGCTGGCGTAGGCACTGGAATATTTGAGGCAGGCAAAGGCTAGGCCCTGCCGCACCAGTTGATCTGCTGCATCCTGCCCACCCGACGTGCATTTTGCGACAACCCGGCCATAGCGATCCCGGTCCAATGGCACACAAGTCGCTGTTTTACCCTGATACCTCTGCCGAACGACCTGCGTAACCCACGCACCACATGGCCAGCGAGAACCTTCGGTGTCATGACAGGATTGATCTATCTCGGGGGCATCAATGCCATGCAACCGAACCCGGACTCCGCCCACACCCCATGTATCGGCGTCGATCACGTGAATCTGCCCCATAAATCGTTCTGCGGCCAACGCGACAGATGGCAGAAAGAGAACAAAAGCTAAACAAATTCTTAACATGTCCCCGATATGCGCCTGAAATCACGCGTATTCAAGCGGGGGCATGTCAAAAGGTTAACGCTGTGCCGTTGCCCAGTTCGGGTGGATCCAAGGCCGGTCATTGGCTTTGGGCAACGGGTCTTTGCCCAACAGGGAATCCGACACTTTCTCTCCCACCATGATCGACGGCGCGTTAAGATTGCCGTTGGTAATTTGCGGGAAGATAGAACTGTCGGCAACGCGCAGCCCCTCTACCCCAATCACACGACCTTCGGGATCGACCACTGCGTTTTTGTCATCCGCTCGCCCCATTCGGCAGGTACCGCAAGGATGATAGGCGCTTTCCGCATGCTCCGCGATAAAGCCGTTCAGTTCTTCGTCTGATTGCACAGAAGCGCCCGGTTGGATTTCCTTGCCGGCATAGGGTTCGAACGCGTCCTGACCAAAGATTTCGCGCGTTAAACGGATACAGGTCCGGAAATCTTCCCAATCCTTTTCGTGGCTCATGTAATTGAACTTTATGACTGGCGCATCCGCAGCTTCAGCGGATCGCAGCGTCACAGATCCACGCGACGGAGACCGCATCGGACCGACATGCGCCTGGAACCCGTGGCCTTCCGCTGCTGCCTGCCCGTCATAACGCACTGCCATGGGCAGGAAATGATACTGAATGTCAGGGTACTCAACACCAGGTTTCGATCGGATAAAGGCTGCACTTTCGAACTGGTTCGACGCCCCCAAACCCGTCTTGGTAAACAGCCATTGCGCACCGATCAGACCTTTACTGAATAGGTTCCAGTGTTTGTACAATGTAATCGGCTGCAAAGAGGCTTGTTGGATATAAAGTTCCAGATGGTCCTGCAGGTTTGCGCCAACCCCCGGACGATCCGCCACAATATCGATTCCATGGTCAGCCAGATGCGCTGCCGGGCCGATTCCGGACAACATCAACAGCTTGGGCGAGTTGATCGACGACGCCGCCAGAACGACCTCACGCCGAGCCTTAATGACCTCTTTCTTGCCGCCACGGATCAATTCCACCCCTGTGGCGCGACCGTTTTCCATCACGACTTTAGAAGCAAGACCCCGAACGATATCGCAATTGTCGCGTTTTAGTGCAGGTCTCAGATAGGCATTTGCTGCGGACCAACGCCGTCCTTTCCAGACGGTCTGCTCCATCGGGCCAAAACCTTCCTGCTTTTCGCCGTTATAGTCGCCCGTAACCTGGTATCCGGCTTGCCGGCCGGCATCCACAAACGCCTTAAACAGGGGGTTTTCACGTGGACCGCGTGAAACATGCAGCGGGCCATCTGTACCGCGCCACGACGGATCCCCGCCATGGCCGCCATCATGCCAGCTTTCCATTCTCTTGTAATAGGGCAGTACGTCAGCATAGGACCACCCGTCTGCACCCATCTCGGCCCAGGTGTCGAAATCGCGCGCATGGCCGCGCACATAAACCATTCCGTTGATCGAGGACGAACCGCCTATCACCTTGCCGCGCGGACAGGCCAGACGGCGATTGTTCAGTTGCGGCTCAGGCTCGGATTGATAGCCCCAGTCATAGCGCGACATGTTCATCGGATAGCTCAGCGCCGCTGGCATCTGGATGAACGGCCCCGCATCGGTGCCGCCATGTTCGATCACCAGAACCGAGGCCCCTGCCTCGCTCAGACGATATGCCATTGCGCATCCGGCAGAGCCGGCGCCAACGATGACAAAATCTGCTTCCATTTCCATAACTCCTGCCCCGCCGAGAAGGCTGGATGCCTCCGGCGGGAGTATTTTCGAAAAGATGACGAGGTTATTCGCCGCGCGGGAAGCGGGCGTTTTCCTCGACGACGTTCAGATCCATGTGATTGCGCATGTAGCGTTCCGATGCTTTTTGCAGCGGCTGGTAATCCCACGGGTAATATCCACCCTGGCGCAGCGCCTCATAGACGACCCAGCGCCTTGCCTGGCTGGCTCGGACTTCGGCGTCAAAACGATCCAGATCCCAGCGGGCTTCGGATTTTGCGCGCAAGGTTTGAAGCGTACCTGCATGTTCGGGGCTGTCTGCCAGATTGGTCATTTCGTGAGGGTCGGCCTCAAGATCAAACAACTGATCAGGGTCCAACGCGCAGCGGTTGTATTTCCACTTGCCATAGCGCAACGAGACCAGCGGCGCATAAGATGCCTCTGCCGCGTATTCCATCGCTACCGGCGCGGTGCGCTCGCCCCCCTGCGCAAGAGGCACAAGGTTTTCACCATCCGACCACGGTGCAATTTCATCCATATCGACCCCTGCCAATGCCCCAAGGGTTGGCGTTACGTCGATAGTAGACACCGGAGTGTCGATCCGGCCTGAAGGCAGATCGGGGGATGAAATCATCAAGGGAACACGCGCTGAACCTTCATAGAAGTTCATTTTGAACCACAAGCCGCGTTCGCCCAGCATATCGCCGTGATCCGAGACGAAGAGAATGATCGCCTCTTGCCGGGTGGTTTCCAGCACTTCGAGGATCTCACCGATCTTGTCATCCAGATAGGAGATATTGGCAAAATAGGCGCGGCGGGATTTGCGGATGTCTTCTTCGGTGATGTCAAAACTGCGCCAGTCATTGGCGTCGAAGATACGCTTGGCGTGTGGGTCCTGATTGTCGTAGCCGATATCAGCGACCTCGGGCAGCAGATGCTCACAATCCTCGTACAGATCCCAGTACTTGCGGCGGGCGACGTATGGATCGTGGGGATGCGTGAAGCTGACGGTCACGCACCACGGACGATTATCCTTACCGCGCGCCAGATCATAGAGCTTGGCCTTGGCGTTATAGGCAACCTCGTCGTCATACTCCATCTGGTTTGATATCTCGGCCACACCCGCACCGGTGACAGAACCCATATTGTGGTACCACCAGTCGATCCGCTCGCCCGGTTTTCGATAATCCGGGGTCCAGCCAAAATCGGCCGGATAGATGTCGGTGGTCAGACGATCTTCGAACCCGTGCATCTGATCAGGACCGACAAAATGCATCTTGCCAGACAAGCAGGTATAGTACCCGGCCCGGCGCAAATGGTGTGCGTAAGTGGGGATGTCGCTGCGGAACTCAGCTGCGTTGTCATAGACGCCTGTGCGCGAAGGCAATTGACCGGACATAAAGCTGGCCCGCCCCGGCGCGCAGAGCGGCGACGCCGTGTATGCGTTTGCAAACCGGGTCGAACGTTCGGCCAACTTCTTCAAGTTCGGGGCATGAAGCCAGTCTGCGGGACCGTCGGGAAAGAGGGTTCCGTTCAGCTGATCCACCATCAGGATCAGAACGTTCGGTTTTGTCATTTTTCAGCCTCGAGCAGAGTGTTGAGCACGCGTTTCGCGTGTGACACGGCCAGTTGCGGTTCTTCCGGCGCGCTGAGCGCCGCGCGGATGTACAACCCGTCAATAAGAGCAATCATGTTTTCAGCAGCTTCAACCGGGTCCTGCATCCTGGCGCGCAAAGCGTGGATCAGGTTTGAACGGATGCGTGCCTGATAGATCTGCCACAAGCGCAGTGCATCATCATTGGTTTGCGCCAGAACATAGAAGGTCATCCACGCAGCGATCACGTCAGGTGTGAAACACGAGGGGGCGAAACACGCCTCAATGATCGCCTGCGCCCGGCCTTCCGGAGCAGATGCCTTCAGTTTGGCCCGCGCCTCATCACCGAAATCCGAAAGGATCTGACGCATCGCCGCCAGAAAAATCTGATCCTTGCCGCCGAAATAATGATGCGCCAGCGCGCTGGACATACCTGCCCGTTTCGCAATTTGGCTAACTGTAACATCAAGGGATTTCTGCACACCCAGCTCGGCAATTGTCGCGCGGACAATAGCATCGCGGCGGATTGGCTCCATTCCAACTTTTGGCATCATGACCCCCTGAACAGGCGTTATGACTCCAAACTAGGAGTTTTTTATTGACTCGTCAATCAATGAAGGTCTCGATGGTGCCGGTATCACAGCTTCGGAGCAATACTCGGGGGCGTCAAGTCTCGACGATTCAGGACTGCTTCGCGCCATGAGATGAAGCTGACGGCGCACAGGATCAATGTGCCTCCGGCGACGACCCAGATATCAACGCTTTCATGGAACACGACTGCGCCCAGCAATGTGGCCCAGATGAGTTGAAGAAACGTGATCGGCTGCGTGACGGCCACAGGTGCAGCCTGCAAGGCCAGCGTCATGAAATAATGACCGGCGGTGGCAAAACAGGCCACCAGAAACAGAACCCCGAGATCGCGCAAGCTGGGTTGCGTCCAGACGGCCACAGCAAATGGGATCAGCGCAAGCGTCACCCAAATCGACAAATGCGCCACGACGACAGAAGGTGGCACATCCCGCACCAACAGTTTTGCCAGCAAATAAGAACCGCCCAGTGTCAGCGCCGTCCCCAGCATAGCCAGATGGCCCGCTGACACCTCTCGAAACCCTGGCCGTAGGATGATCAGCACACCAACCAAAGCAACCAGAATTGCCGCGATCCGCCGAAAGGCCAGCTTTTCCCCCAAAAACAGGGCCGCGCCCAAAGTCACGTAAACGGGCGTCATGTAATTCATGGCCGTGACTTCTGCCAAGGGGATCTGTGTCATGGCAAAGAACCACAGCATAACAGCAACCGCATGAACCACCCCGCGCACCCCGAACAGGGTCAACAGCCGGGGTGTCAGTTTGGTCGCCATGATCGACCGCAGTGCCGGAAGAAGGAACGCCAAGCCCAGGGCGTATCGCAGGAACGCAGCCTGAATCGGGTTGATGGTCGTGCCCAGCGACTTCACCAAAGCTGTCATTACAACAAAAGACAGCCCGGCGGCAAACATCCAGAACATGCCTGCAAGAGGACGGGACGAAACGGTGTGTGAGGTCATGGCCTAGGTTGAACACCGAAACCGAGCCAGGAACAACCCTTCACATGACAACAAGTTTCAGTGCGATACCCAGCATGACGACGCCAATTCCGGCATCCAGTACTTGCCACGCCCGGGGTCTCGTAAAAACAGGCGACAAAATACCCGCGCCGTATCCAAGCGAGAAGAAGAACACAAAGCTGGAGGTCATCGCGCCCAGCGCAAACCCCAGACGGTCGTCATACTGCGCCGAGATTGAACCGATCAAGACCACTGTGTCCAAATAGACATGCGGATTCAGCCAGGTGAACGCGAGTACCGTAAGCAACGCGGCCTTCAGGCTGGTGCGCTGGCCATTGCCGATCTCCATCACCGCGCCGCCCCGCCATGCCGAATGCAAGCTGCGCAGCCCATACCAAGTTAGGAACGCGGCTCCGCCATAACGCATCACGGTTTCGAACCACGGCACCGCCTGCGCGAGCGTACCAAATCCCGCGACACCTGCCCCGATCAGCAACGCATCAGATATCGCGCAGGTCAGGCACAGAACAAATACATGCTCGCGCCGCAACCCCTGCCGCAGAATAAAGGCGTTTTGCGCACCGATCGCGAGGATCAGGCTGAAACCCAGTGCAAAACCGGCGATCGTGGATGTGGGCATGGAACCTCCTGCGCTTTGGCAGCGTTGACTAAGCCCCATCGGGGAATCTATCAAATTAAAGATTCTATTCCGAATTAAGCAAAGCTAATGTTGCTAGACCCCAATCAACTTTCCGCATTGTCAACCATTCTGCGGCTTGGCAGCTTTGAGGCTGCAGCCGTGGAATTGGCTGTCACGCCTTCGGCAATTTCCCAGCGGATCAAGGCGCTGGAGGATCGTGTAGGTGCGGCGCTGATCCGCCGGGGTACACCTTGCACTGGAACACCCGCAGGGCTGCGCATTGCCCGCTATGCCGAGGATGTTGGACTGCTTGAGTCGCAATTGGCCCGCGAACTGGCATTGGAACAGGATCCGGTGTCGGCGCGGGTTCGCATTGCTGTGCCTGCTGATGTACTGGCCACTTGGTTTATCGATGCAATGGCGCAAGTACCCGATATGCTGTTTGATCTTGTCATCGACGATCAGGATCATTCGGCCGAGTGGCTGAAACGCGGCGAGGTCAGCGCCGCCGTCACAGTAGGCGGGCGTCCTGTTACAGGGTGTGATGTGACGCCGCTGGGTGTCCTGCGATACCTGCCCACAGCCAGCCCTGCCTTCATCGAAACGTGGTTCAAGGACGGTGTGAACAAGGGCACGCTCGGCAAAGCGCCTTGCCTGGTTTTCAACCAAAAGGACAGTCTGCAGAAGGCATGGCTTTCGAAATATGCCGCGCCTAACCTGTCGCCCCCGTTTCATTTCCTGCCGTCCTCGAACGGGTTCGTGGATGCCGCGATTGCCGGTCTGGGATGGGGCATGAACCCAGCAGTCCTTTCCAAAGACGCCTTGGAAGACGGGCGGTTGCAACCCCTCCTCGCTAATGCTCCGCTGGATGTTGCCCTCAACTGGCAGGTCGGTCGCGTACTTGCACCCGCCCTCAAACCGCTTACACATGCCGTTCGACGTGCCGCCAAGCAGGTCCTGTTACCGCCCAGCGCGAACTGATCGCACACCACAGTTTCGGAGGAACCGATGTTCTCACGCGATGCCCTCAGCTATAATCCCATTCCCCTGCCGGACCGATCCGAGATCAGCGACGCGGACATGCAAGGTGCCGCACAACAGTTCTACGACAAGATGCGCCAGCGCCATACGGTGCGGGATTTCAGCCCCCGCCCCGTGGACCGCTCTGTAATCGAAACGTGTTTGCGCACAGCGGGCACTGCGCCTTCTGGCGCCAATCACCAACCGTGGCACTTTGCTGCGATCTCCGCCCCTGACCTGAAGCAACGCATCCGCGAAGAGGCCGAAGAGGAAGAACGCCGGTTCTATGCGGGCGGCGCGGGCGACGAGTGGATCAAAGCGCTTGAGCCCATCGGCACCAACGCAGTCAAAGAGCATCTGACTTTTGCACCCTGGCTGCTCGTGGTGTTCGCCCAGCGCTGGGGACAATTCGAAGATGGGACGCGATACAAGAACTACTACGTGCCGGAAAGCGTGAACATTGCCACCGGCTTTTTGCTGGCTGCACTGCACCATGCCGGTCTCAGCACTTTGACCCATACCCCGAACCCGATGCGGTTTTTGAACGACGCGCTGGACCGGCCCGCGTCAGAGAAACCGACGATGATCATTGCAGTGGGACATCCTTCGGAAACCGCCACGGTGCCAGCCGTGGCAAAGTTGAAGAAACCCCTGAACGAGATCTCTTCGTTTTTTTGAGAACAAGCGCTTTACTCCTGCGGCTGGGATACGTCTTCCCGGACAGGCTCCATCATTCGATAGCATGTGACGCAGGACACCAGGCTGGCGGCGACAATGAAGGCGACCGCCAATGCGACCTCATGCATATGGGCCACTGCGGCCAGGGCTGCCGAAAGCAGCACAGCTGACAAACGAGTAATTGATTTGACCGCAGCCGTCCCCTGCACGCGCAGATCTTTGGGAGCGATATCCAGAAAATACAGCTTGCGCGCACTGCTGATCCCCGTCACCGCCACGGTGACAACAAACAAAGCGATGGCATGCAGATGCACATCGTGATCGATGCCCAAGTAGTGGAACGCCAAAAGGACGCTTCCGGTGGCAGCCACCATCAAGGTTCCAACCATCATAACAGCGCGATGGGACTTCATATTCACGAATTGCCATAATGGCCCCGAAACAAGATAACCCGAAGCAGAAGACACGATCATCGCAGTCAGACCTTGTGCCGAACTGTGATGCGCCTCTGCCGCGATCAACGCGAAGAACGGAACAGAGAGCGTGACCGCCACCAACGGCATACGCATGATCATGAAGCGCCGAAACCAAGGGAATTCGAACATGCTCAGAATACCCTGAACATTGGCCCTAAATGACAGTTTTGGTTTGGTTTCAGCTTTCTTTGCCGGTTCAGCAGTGCCTGCGTTCTCGGTCATTGCCAACATCAGAAGCCCCGAAAACATAAAGAATGCAACAGACACGCCGATCATGGTGGAATGTCTTGAAAACGGTGGGTTTTCCTTGGTGATCTGATGCACTAGCAGAGCAAGGCCAATGGCACACAGGCCGCCACCCCCAAGCTGCAAATATTGCATCACCATGCGCGAGCGTGAATGGAGATGATCGCCTAGCAGGTCGGTGAACATGAGGTTCTGGACCTCGTCCACCAAGCCGATCACAAAGAAAACCGAAACGAAGATCACAGCAATCAGCGGAACGATCCCGGTCGCGGCGGCGGCCATGGCCGTCACCAGGCAAGCGCCGATAACAGCTTCGGTCAGGGCAATGGCCCGCTTCTTCTGGGATTTTGCCGCTACGGATTGCGCCAGAAAGAAGTCAGATATCATGCTGCCGACCATCCGGACCGAAACCAAAGCACCCGCCACGAACATTGGCAGCTCAAAAGACACCGCCAGAAACGGCAATACCACCGATGGGCTGCCAAGGGTCCACGCAACCTGAGACATAATACTCTGCCCAGTCAGAACAGGCACATTGCGTTTGGCAGCATCGGGTGTCTCGGGCGTCATGGGTCTTGCGGTCGCATCTTTCCATAGATCAATACCCGCCCAACCTAAGCGCATCCACGGATTCCGCCAACAACCATTGGAAATCGCCCGGAAACGAAAAAACCCGGCCAGGTTGGCCGGGTTTCCAAACCGCATCTTGCGCTTTTTCAGAGCTGCGCCATCACTTCGTCAGTGGCTTCGAAATTGGTCGTAACGCGTTGCACGTCGTCATCGTCTTCCAGCGCATCCACCAGCTTCATCAGCTTTTGCATATCTTCCAGCCCCAGCTCGGTCGTGGTGGTGGGCTTCCATACCAGCTTGGTCGATTCCGATTCACCCAACGCTTCTTCCAGCGCGCTCGATACATCGTTCAGGTCGGTATCGGCGCACCAGATGATGTGACCATCCTCCGAGCTTTCGACATCCTCGGCCCCGGCCTCGATCGCGGCTTCGAAAATCGTATCCGCATCGCCGGCATCCGCCTGATAGACAACCTCGCCCTTACGGTCGAACATAAACCCGACCGAGCCCGTCTCACCCAGATTGCCGCCATTCTTGGAAAAGGTCGAACGCACGGTCGAGGCGGTGCGGTTACGGTTGTCGGTCATGGTCTCGACGATCACCGCGACACCGTTCGGGCCGTAACCCTCGTAGCGGATTTCTTCATAATCGTCGCCCTCACCGGCGACCGATTTCTTGATTGCGCGGTCGATCACGTCCTTCGGGACCGAGTTCGACTTGGCTTCTTTTACGGCCAGACGCAGGCGCGGATTCTTGTCGGGATCAGGGTCGCCCATCTTGGCGGCAACGGTGATCTCTTTCGACAGTTTGGAAAACAGTTTGGACCGCGCGGCGTCCTGACGTCCCTTGCGGTGCTGGATGTTGGCCCATTTGGAGTGGCCTGCCATAATGCGTCCTCGTCATCGTGATTACGTGTTCGGCGCTCATATAGACGTTTGCGGGGGGCAGGATCAAGAGAGCGGCTTGCGACAGTACCACTGGCTTGTATGGTGACGGCATGACGACTGATCAGATCATTCTTTTTTCGCTTTTCATCACAGTCTTTGGAATGTTGCTTTGGGGTCGGTTTCGGTACGATCTTGTGGCCTTCGCCGCGCTGATGATCGGCGTCATGCTGGGTGTTGTGCCAGTGGATGACGCTTTTGCAGGGTTCGGCCACCCGGCCACCATCATCGTGGCACTTGTGCTGGTCGTCTCGGCCGGGCTGGTCCGTTCGGGGGCGGTTTTCATGATTACCCGCACTTTGGTCGATGCCTCACGGGGGCTGGGCGCGCATATTGCGCTGATGGGCGGGATCGGCGCGGTCCTGTCAGCCTTCATGAACAACGTGGCGGCGCTGGCGCTGTTGATGCCTGTAGACATCCAGACCGCACGCAAAGCCGGGCGGTCTGTGGGTCTGTCACTGATGCCGCTGAGCTTTGCAACCATTCTGGGGGGGATGGCGACCCTGATCGGCACCCCTCCGAACATCATCATCGCGTCGATCCGGGCCGAGACGCTGGGCGAGCCGTTTCACATGTTTGATTTTGCGCCCGTGGGCGGGATAGCCGCAATTGCGGGTCTTGCCTTTGTCGCTCTGGTCGGCTGGCGTCTGATCCCTAACCGCGGGCCGCAAACTGAAACCTCAGAAGCACTGGCCGAGTATATCGCCGAACTAACCATCCCGCCGGGTTCGATCCATATCGGAAAACGCGTGAGTGAGCTCTATGAGGCAGCTGAAAAATCTGATGTCGCCATCATTGGTCTGATCCGCGATGGCAAGAGGCGTTATGGCCGATCCGCCCATGCCACGCTGAAGGAAGGCGACGCACTGGTTTTGGAGGCCCGACCCGAGGCGTTGGACGAATTTCGCGCCGCGCTGAATCTCGACTTTTCGGACACGCGACGGCAGGAGTTACTGACGGCTGAGGGCGACGGGCTTGAAGTCATCGAGGTGGTTGTGCCGGAAAGCGCCCGCATCACCGGGCGCACCGCACAGGGTCTTGGACTGGCCTGGCGGCAGAGTACAGTGCTGATGGGCATCTCACGTCAGGGGCGACAAATCACCCAACAGGTTCGCAAAACCGAGGTGGAACCCGGCGATATCCTGCTGCTGCTTTGCCCGCGCGACCGCGCTGCGGATGTGACGGAGTGGCTGGGTTGCCTGCCCCTTGCCGGACGCGGCCTGAATGTTACCGCAAACGATAAAGCGTGGCTGGCCATCGGCCTGTTTGCTGCCGCCGTTTTGGCCGCAAGTATTGGGTTGATCTACCTGCCGATAGCTTTGGGTCTGGTTGTCATCGCTTATGTGCTGACCAAGATCATGCCAATTGCCGACATCTATAATCACATCGAATGGCCGGTGGTTGTCCTTCTGGGGTCGATGATCCCACTTGGCAGTGCTTTGGAGACCTCTGGCGGGACTGAACTCATTGCAAATGCGCTGATCCAACTGACCGATGGTCTGCCCGCTTGGGCGATCCTGACTGTGTTGATGATCGTGACCATGACATTGTCGGATGTGCTGAACAACACTGCCACCGCCATTGTCGCCGCCCCTGTTGGTATCCAAATGGCCCGCACGCTCGAGGTTTCACCCGACCCATTCCTGATGACGGTTGCGGTAGCTGCCTCGGCCGCGTTCCTCACGCCAATTGGACACAAGAACAATACGCTGGTTCTGGGCCCCGGAGGCTATCGGTTCGGCGATTACTGGCGCATGGGTCTGCCGCTTGAGGTGCTGATCATCGCGGTTTCCATACCTGCCATCCTTGTCTTCTGGCCGCTTTGACGGGTAAAGGCAGCATATGAAACGCTTTTTGATCCTGCAACTGCGCCCGGAAACGGATGCATCCGACGCCGAATATGCTTCGATTCTGGACAAGACTGGCCTTGCGCCCGAGCAAACCCACCGTATCCGGCTGGATTGTGAGGACCTGCCTGAAAGTTTGGATGTAACAGACTATGCAGGTGTCATCGTTGGCGGTGGTCCCGGCTGTGTCAGCGATGATCCCGCGACGAAATCTGAACTGGATGCAAAGATCGAAGGTGCGGTCATGGGGCTCATGCCGCAGATCACGGCGCAGGATCACCCCTTCATGGGCTGCTGCTATGGTTTGGGCGTTCTGGCCGCACATCTGGGCGGTGAAGTCAGCAAAGCCCGCTATGGCGAACCGGTCGGACCGTCAGCCTGCCGCCTGACGGACGATGGTGCCAATGATCCACTGACAGCCGGGCTGAACCTGGAGTTCGACGCCTTCGTTGGCCACAAAGAAGCTGTTCAGGCTTTGCCCGAAGGCTGCGTACATCTTGTTGCCTCAGACCCCTGCCCGTTTCAGATGATCCGCTTTGGTCAGAACGTCTATGCCACACAGTTTCACCCCGAAGCGGATGCAAGAGACTTTGAGCAGCGCATCAACATCTACAAACATCACGGCTATTTCCCGCCCGAAGACGCCCAGCGCCTGATCGACATCTGCAACGCCGCAGACGTCACCCAACCCGGCGAAATCCTGCGCCGCTTCGTCGAACGCTACAAGTGACCTAACGGCGCGGTTGCCTGCGCCTTTCATGCTCGCATAGGCTGATCCGAAACGACTTTGGGAGGAGTTGTTCTTGGATTTGCTCATCAATGTCGGCCTGCCGATCTCGCTTGCCACCATAATGCTGTCCCTAGGCATCGGGCTAGAGATCGCGGATTTCCGGCGTGTGCTGAACCGGAAATATCCTTTTGCAATTGGTGCGGTATGTCAGGTCGTACTTCTGCCCATTGCTGCGTTCTTCACCGTCACACTGTTTGGACTGCCCCCTGAAATCGCAGTTGGCTTCATGCTGCTCAGCTTTTGCCCGGGCGGTGTGACCAGCAACATACTGACCAAGCTAGCCAAGGGCGACGTGGCGCTTTCCGTCAGCCTGACTGCGGTGATCAGCATCTTTTCAATCCTGACAGTGCCGTTTCTGGCGGCGTGGTCCATTACCTATTTCATGGGGGAAAACGCGCCAGATGTGTCGATCAGCGGCCTGGCGATTGCCATGTTTCTGATCACCACCCTTCCCGTTGCCATTGGGGTCGGAGTTCGCAGGTTTGCAACCGGGTTTGCAAACCGCATCGAGGGCGGACTTTCGACGCTCGCAACCGTTTTGTTTGTCATGATTGTCGTGGCCGCCCTGGCTGGAAACTGGCAGATTTTCATTGATAACCTGGGCATCATGGGCACCGGTCTGATCTCGCTTAACGTGGCCCTTTTGCTTATTGGGCTGGGGATCGCACGTGCGGCAAATCTGTCATGGGCCGAGTGTAAAAGCATATCAATTGACACTGGCATCCAGAACTCGACACTGGGCATTACACTGGCGGCCCTAATCACAGGCACAGAGAGCGGATTTAGCCCTCTGGCCCTGCCGTCCGCAGTCTACGGGATCACGATGTATGCCGTCGTGCTGCCGTTCCTCGTTTGGTTTCGACGACGCTGAAAGGACAGTTCATGACCAAGAACACAGCAGATGCGATTGTCGTCGGCGCAGGCCTAGCCGGACTGGCCGCCGCAGCTGAACTGGGCGACCGGGGCAAAAAGGTCATCATTGTCGATCAGGAGCCCGAGAGCTTTCTGGGTGGTCAGGCGTTCTGGAGCCTCGGTGGTTTGTTCATGGTCGACACTCCGGAACAACGGCGGATGGGCATACACGACAGCCAAGAGCTTGCCCTTCGTGACTGGATGGGCAGCGCACAGTTCGACCGCGCGGAAGACGCTTGGCCCCGCAAATGGGCCGAGAGTTATGTCGAGTTTGCGGCTGGTGAAATGCGCCCCTGGTTGCATCAGATGGGTTTGCGCTGGTTTCCGGTCGTAGGTTGGGCAGAACGCGGTGGATCCTATGCGAACGGGCATGGCAACTCTGTTCCGCGTTTTCACATCACTTGGGGCACTGGCCCCGGCGTTCTGGAGCATTTCATCCGTCGGGTCCGCGAACATGCCAGCGCCGGTCTGATCCAGCTGAAGTTCCGCCATCAGGTCAGCCATATCATCATGCAGAACGGCACGGCCAAAGGCGTATCAGGCGAGGTTTTGGCCAACGACACCGCCCAACGTGGCGGAAAGACCAACCGGGACGAAGTGGGAGAGTTCGAGGCCTATGCGCCGTCGGTCATCGTTACCTCGGGTGGTATTGGCGGCAACTTTGAAATGGTTCGGCAGAACTGGCCCAAGGATCGTCTGGGCGAACCTCCAAAAGACATGGTGGCTGGCGTGCCCTTTCATGTCGATGGCCGCATGATCGCGATCAGCGAAAAAGCCGGCGGACATGTGATCAACGGCGACCGCATGTGGCATTACACCGAAGGCGTCCGCAACTGGGATCCGATCTGGCCTGCCCATGGTATACGCATTCTGCCCGGCCCCAGCTCTATGTGGTTCGACGCCAAAGGAAACCGTCTGGAACCGCCCTGCCTGCCGGGGTTCGATACGCTGGGGACGCTGAAGGAAATCCTGAAAACAGGATACGAATACAGCTGGTTTGTTCTGACCCAAAAGGTCATCAAGAAGGAATTCGCCCTATCCGGGTCTGAACAGAACCCGGACTTTACCTCCGGCAGTTGGAAAGAGGTCATCCGTCAGCGCATCCTGTCAGGCTCCAAAGCAACCGCACCGGTGGAAGCGTTCAAAGAACATGGCGAGGATTTCGTCGTCGCCAACACGTTGACCGAACTGGTCAACCGGATGAACCATCTGGGCGGTGGGTTGATTGACGAGGCGCACTTGCGCGGGCAGATCGAAGCGCGCGACTCGCAGGTCGACAATCCATTCTCAAAAGACGCCCAGATGATGGCGATTCTGGCCGCCCGAAACTATCGCGGCGACAAGCTGATCCGCACAGCAAAACCGCATAAGTTCCTCGATCCGACCAACGGCCCGCTGATCGCGGTCAAGCTGCACGTTCTGACGCGTAAAACGTTGGGCGGGTTGCAAACCAACCTGGACAGCCAGATGATCGGAGGCGATGGAAATGTGGTGCCTGGCCTGTTCGCCGCTGGCGAAGTCGCCGGGTTCGGCGGTGGAGGCTACCACGGCTACAACGCGCTCGAGGGTACGTTCTTGGGCGGTTGCATATTTTCGGGGCGCAACGCAGGGCGGTCTAGGGCTGTCGCCTGATGGCCCCTCTGCTTTATTTGCGGACCAGCTTGATCACCGGCTCTCCGTCGCCGTTCAGAAGAGCCAGCGCGTCGCCTTCCATCGCAAAGGACGTGACGCTTTGCATCGTCTTGAGGAAGGCGCGCTCAACTTCATCCAACTCGGGCGGACAAGCCATGAGGGTTGCGGCCATGTTGTCGGGAAATGTGAGCCGGTTGCCTGAAATCTCGGCCTGACCGCTGAACCGGTTACAGCCGCCGCTGCCACCAAAGGACCCGCCTTGCCCAAAACTCAGCTCTGGGCGTTTTTCCGTCTCAAGAGGCGCGCCATTCAGGGTTGCGGCAACCCATTCGGTGTTCTCAATCGTCACACTTCCCTGACTTTGGGCTTGGACCAGCAACAAGTCAGCCGAGTTCCCCGCTTCGTTTGTCAGGACCGGATAAACCGTGTCTGTAGTGAACAACAGCTTTTGCCCCTGCGTGACCGTCGCTCGCACCGCGTAGCTGTGCCCTTCTTTGATCAACGCATCATCATAGGTCAGTTCAAACTGCGCAGGCACACCTGTCAAAGCGTATCGTTGCGCCGAGAGTGTCACGGCTGGTGCATCGGCCAGCGAAATATCCTGAAGCTCAACAAACAGGGTTGCATTGGGCGGAAGGGCGATACGCTCTCGATACGTCGCGGTACCTTCAACCGTGCCCGCCATCGCGACACTACTGATCATGGCGGCAAACACTGCACCTGCCAATATGGCTTTTCCGGTCGTCAGCATGGCAAATCCCCTTTTACAAATCACATTTCAAAAAGATCGTGTGTCTTTGCACGTTTACAAGGGCTTCCTGAAACAGGTGGCAATTCTAAGCCGATCCTAAAGGGGCCAGATCAACGGGATCAGCAGCGACGCCAGCAACCCAACTGTCAAGTTCAGCGGGATGCCCACCTTCATGAAATCGGTAAACCGATAACCTCCGGGGCCATAGACCATCATATTCGTCTGATAGCCGATCGGCGTTGCAAATGAGGCCGAAGCCGCCACCATGACCGCGACCACAAGCGGACGCGGGTCCATTCCCACGGCCTGCGCCAAACCAATGGCGATTGGCGTAACAACAACAGCAACAGCGTTGTTCGAGACCAGTTCAGTCAGGACGGAGGTCAGCAGATAGACCGCCCAGATGATCAGGAAGGGCGGCAAAGCGCTAAGCCCAGGCGCAACAGCCTCGACAATCAACGACACGGCGCCAGAACTGTCCAATGCTGCGCCAATGGCGAGCATCGCAAATATCAAAGCCAATAGCCGACCTTCGACAAAGGAAAATGCCTCATCCGCATCGATACAGCGGGTCACCAAGACTACTGCCACCGCCACAATCGAAAGCAGCAGGATCGGTGCGATGCCCAGCGCAGCAAGCGCAACAATCCCAATCAGTGCGCCTATTGCAATGGGCGCATGGCTGCGTCGGAAAGCGCGCGCCGACGGTTGGGTGACGTCCACCATATCCATTTCAGCCGCAAGCCGTTGTATGTCGGCGGGCGCACCTTCCAGCAGCAACGTGTCACCCACACGGACCACAAGATCGTCAAGTTGGCGACCGATATTCTGGTTGCGACGGTGAACCGCCAAGACATAGACACCATATCGCCGCCGCAGACGCAGCATTCCCAAGGTCCGCCCTACCATGCGGCATCCGGGTGTGATCAGCACTTCGACCGTCTTGGTTTCAACGGCAGAAACCTGATCCACACGCTTGAGTTCCTTGTTGCTTTGCAAACTCAACAACTCGGTCATCTCGGTCCGTAAAACCACACGGTCGCCAACCCTCAGCTCAACGCCTTTCAGATTGCGCCGCAGTGATTCATCCCCGCGAACCACGTCGATCAGACGGACTCCGGGTCGTTTGAACAATTGAACACCGGTCACTTCGCGCCCGATCAGGTTGCTGTCGGGTGGAATGACGGCTTCGGTAAAGAACTTCATCTTCGACCGGTCGCTGAGCAATGACGCCATACTGTCACGCTCGGGCAAAAGCTTGGGCGCGATGAAGCGCAAATAAATCATCCCGTAGATCACAAGGACGATCCCCAGCGGCGTGACCTCGAAGATTGTAAAGGGTGTCATCCCCTGAGCGCGCGCAACACCATCAACCAGCAGGTTGGTCGATGTGCCAATCAATGTCAGCGTGCCGCCCAGAATGGCCGCATAACTCAAAGGAATCAGCAACTTGGACGCGGGCACATTCAAGGTTCGCGCAATTTGTACAAAGACCGGGATCATGACCACAACCACCGGGGTATTCGACACCACAGCCGAGGCCAGAACGACAAACGCCATGAGCAGCCCAATCGCGATGCGCGGGTTGACCTGAGCCTGTTTCTGCGCGGTTGAGGTGAACGAATCCAATGCCCCCGTTCGCACCAGGGCCCCCATGATGATGAACATTGCTGCGATCGTCCAAGGCGCGGGATTGGACAAAACCGCCAACGCGCTTTGATAGGGCAGAATGCCCGTAACAAGCATCAGCGAGACGCCTCCGATGGCCACAACCTCGGTCGGATAAACCTCGCGCAGGAACATGACGAACATGCCCGCAACGATAAGCAACGCCAGAATTGCGCTGCCCGTGTCTGTCAGTGAAAGGAAATTCATTCGTGGTATTCTGTCCGAACCCGGGCCCAAGCGCCTGATGACATGCAGTTTCACGCATTGCGCACGGCAGAGCAAGCCTGACGTTTGTTATTCAGGCCCAGCTTGTTCCAAACGCCCCCCGACGCGCACCATATGCACAGATTTTGCCCGCCCGTCGCGATCATCGGTTTCCACGAAAACGCCGCTTAGCGTTGCTTCACCATTTGCAGGGGTGAACCTCGCCTTGGGCATACCGGTGATGAAGCGGCGCATCGGTTCCTGCTTGTCCATCCCGATGACCGAGTCGTAGTCTCCGCACATGCCTGCATCTGTCAGATAGCCTGTACCACCCGGCAATATCTGAGAATCTGCGGTCGGCACATGAGTGTGCGTTCCTACAACGAGGCTGGCACGTTTATCGCAATAATGGCCCATCGCCATTTTCTCGGACGTCGCCTCGCAATGCATGTCCACGATGATGGCTTGCGCCTGCCCCCCGCGAGGATGCGACTTCAGGATCGGTTCGATGGCCGAGAACGGATCGTCAAAGGGCCGTTTCATGAAAACCTGCCCAAGCACCTGCGCGACCAGAACCTTGCGCCCACCCGGTGCATTGAACAGCCGATGCCCCCGCCCCGGTGCGCCTTTGGCAAAGTTCACCGGGCGCACGATGCGCTGCTCTTTCTCGATATATTGCAACATGTCCTTCTGATCGAAGGCATGATCACCCAGCGTCAGGCAATCCGCACCCGCATCCAGAAGCAGCTTGGCGTGATCGCCGCTCAGGCCCATACCGTTCGACGCGTTTTCGCCGTTGACCACAACAAAATCCAGCCGCCATTCATCGCGCAGGCGCGGCAAGTGCTGCTGAACGGCGGCGCGGCCCGCGCGCCCCATGACGTCACCAAGAAACAAAATCCTCATGATCCGGGTCGTAGGGGCTGTGCAGGGCAATAACAAGGCGGAAGCATGAAATTTGCCGCAGAGTTGAGGGTTGAATTCACATTCACCTGTGGCAATATTTTTGAAGAGCGTTTGAAAATAGAAGGAATTCTTCGTGAAATCTTTAGTTTTACTGACGGCCAGCGTCTTGTTTGCTTCGGCTGCCGTTGCCGAAGGCACCAAAACCTCCATGCCCAACCCCGCAGCAACATTTTGCATCGAAAACGACGGGACTTATCAACTTCGGAAAAACGAAGACGGCAGCGTTTTTGGTGTCTGCATTCTGACAGACGGCACCGAAATTGATGCCTGGGATTACTTGCGCAGCCATTTCGAGCAATAACAGCTAGAAGGTCAGCACCCGGCTTTCCGTGATGACCATATCCAACGGTTGGTCTGTTGGCTCCAACGGCAGGCCCTCTGTTTCCTGCGCATCAAAGGCAAAACCGATGGCCAGCGTCGGGCGCTTGGCGCGCAAACCTTCCAGCGTGCGGTCATAGAACCCGCCGCCATAGCCCAGCCGACCACCATTTGCATCAAACGCGACCAGCGGCACGATCAGAATCTCGGGGTCGAAATAGTCATCCACCTCGGGCACTTTGGCTCCGAACGGGCCATCTTTTAGTACACCTTCGGGCGTCCAGCGAGAGAATTTCAAAGGTTGACCAGCGGCCTGAATGACCGGCACGCCAACCGGCCCGTAAGCCGATGCCTCGGCCATCGCGGGCAGAGGGTCGATCTCGGTCCGGATCGGCATATAGCCTGACATGGGTACGCCCCGGTGCCCCGCCAGAACCTCGGATAGCCGTCCGGCCGCACCGGGCAAACGCGTATCAAATGCAGCCTTGCGGCGGGCAAAGGCCGCTTTGCGGGCTGCGGCCTTGATTTCGGTCAGATCGGTCACAAGAGCACCACGCTGGCAAGGCCAAGAAAGATGAAGAACCCCATGACATCCGTTGTGGTTGTCACAAAGGTTCCGGACGCCAGCGCCGGGTCAACACCCAAACGGTCCAGCACGACAGGTACTACCGTACCCGCGAACCCGGCGATGATCATGTTCACGACCAAGGCAGAGCCGATCACGACACCCAATAGCGGAGAGTCAAACCACAACATCCCCACGGTACCCAACACGATGGCAAAGCATAGCCCGTTGAGCATGCCGACCAACAATTCGCGCCGGATAACACGCATTACGTTTGCATTGGTCAGGTCTCGCGTCGCCAGAGCACGTACGGCCACCGTCAGCGATTGTGTGCCCGCGTTACCACCCATTGACGCGACAATGGGCATCAGGATGGCCAGCGCGACCAGTTGATCAATCGCGGCCTCAAACTGTGAAATCACCAGCGAAGCACAGATCGCCGTACATAGGTTCACCGCCAACCAAGGCAGCCGCCGTCGGCTTGTCGCCGCCACACTGTCGGAAATGGAGCTTTCGTCGCTCACGCCAGCGAGGCGCAGGATGTCTTCTTCGTGTTCCTCATCCAAAACAACCATTGCGTCGTCGATGGTGATAACACCAACCAGACGACCATCAGAATCCACCACCGGTGACGAGATCAGATGGTACTGGTTGAAGGCATACGCCACGTCTTCTTCGTCCTGATCGACGGGGATGATGTGAAATTCTTCTTCCGCCAGATCGGTTAGCGGTACTTCGCGCCGCGTCGCCATCAGCTTACCCAAAGTCACCTGCGCCACTGGCTTCAGGCGCGGATCGACCAGCACCACGTGATAAAACTGCTCGGGCAGATCATCATTGGCGCGCATGAAATCAATCGTTTGCCCGACGGTCCAATGCTCGGGCGCCATGACGACCTCGCGCTGCATGAGACGGCCGGCCGAATTTTCAGGGTAGGACAGCGCCTGTTCGGCGGCGATCCGTTCGGAATCCTCCAGCGCATCCAGGATGGTTTCCTGCTGAGGCTCCTCAAGGTCCTCAAGCAGGTCGACGACATCGTCGCTTTCCATCTCGCGCACGGCTTCAGCCAGAACATCCGGGTTCAGGACCGATATCACCTCTTCGCGGACCGATTCATCCAGTTCGGACAGGATGTCGCCGTCAAATTCCTTGTCATACAGGCGGATCAGGCGGGACCGGTCAAACGGGTTGATCTGCTCAAGAAGGTCCGCGATGTCCGCCGCGTGCAGCGGCTCCATCAGCTCAATCAGCTTGTCGCGGTCGTCGATATCCACCGCATAGAGGATTCCCGCCACAACCTTGGGGTCCAGCGCATAGGCGTCCTCGTCCCGGGGCAGATCGTGTCCGGCTTCGTCACTGCCTGTCGTCATGCGCTGCCCCCTTGTCTCGGCGATTGGCCCCTAAATAGAAGAAGCAGCTACAGGAAAACAATGACAATGCGCCAATTTACCCACTTCTTTCGTCCGCCTATGCTGATGTGCGGTTCAAATGAGGTGGAGAACAGGGCAAATGGCACAAAAGACGCTTTTGAAGGGGCGCGTTCTGAGTTTCACAGGTTCACCTTTTGAAGGAGAGCCGACCGACGCCACACGACTGCACGAAGCGGTTGTGATCGAAGACGGGCGCATCGCCGATGTTGGCACCGCCGATACGTTGACGCAGGCTCACCCCGATGCAGCCACCAAGGACCATGGCAACCATCTGATCATGGCAGGGTTTGTTGACCCGCATGTGCATTACCCCCAGACGGCTATGATCGCCAGTTGGGGGAAGCGGCTGATTGACTGGCTGAACACCTACACCTTCCCGGAAGAGATGAAGTTTGGCGATCCGGACTATGCAACCGAGATCGCCAATCGTTACCTGGACCTGACCACCGCACATGGCACCACTACGATGTGCAGCTTTTGCACAATCCACCCCGAAAGTGTGGATGCGTTCTTTACCGCAGCGCAGCAGCGTGGGCAGCGGGTGGTGGCGGGCAAGACATGCATGGACCGCAATGCGCCCGAAGGTCTGCGAGACACAGCGCAGACTGCTTACGATCAATCAGCAGCCCTGCTGGAAAAGTGGCATCGTATCGACCGGCTGTCCTATGCCATCACCCCGCGCTTTTCGCCGACCTCAACCCCGGAACAGCTGGAAGCGATGGGCGCGCTGTGGGCCGAACATCCACATTGCCTGATGCAAACCCATCTGAGCGAGCAAACGGATGAAATCGAATGGGTTCAATCCCTGTTCCCCGACGCGCGGGATTATCTTGATACCTACGAAAAGTTCGGTCTGTTGGGCCAGAACGGTCTTTATGGACACGTCATCCATCTGGAGGACCGGGAGCGGGATCGGCTGCGCGAAGTTGATGCCTCACTGATCCACTGCCCCACTTCGAACACCTTCATCGGTTCGGGTCTGTTTGACATGAATGGGCTAATCCATGATGGCCACCGCGTCGGTCTGGCCACGGATACAGGCGGCGGGTCCAGTTTCTCGATGCTGCGCACAATGGCGGCAGCCTATGAAATCGGCCAACTGCGTGGCCGCCCGCTGCATCCGGCGCAATTGCTGTGGCTGGGCACCGTCGGGTCCGCGCGGAGCCTGCGCATGGATGACTGCATCGGCAATGTCGCACCGGGGATGGAGGCGGATCTGGTTGTGCTCGACCTCGCCTCGACCCCAGCCATTGCCCAGCGCGAGGCCCATGCAAACGATGTGTGGGAGGCAGTCTTCCCGACCATCATGATGGGTGATGATCGGGCCGTGGCCGAGGTTTGGATCGGCGGGCAACAGGCTGCTTAAGCCTGCAACGCCCGCGCAAGCGCATTCTGACGCTCGATCACACGGGGCAGATCAATCGTAGTGATATGCCCATCCCGCACAATCTGACGGCCTTCAACAAACAGATGTTTCACGGTCATTGGCCCCGCCAACAGCAACGCTGCAGGATCCCAACTGCCTGCGCTTTCGATGCAACGTGTGTCCCACACTGCGATATCCGCACGTTTACCGGGCATAAGCCGGCCGCAATCGGTGCGGCCCAGCACATCAGCCCCGCCACGTGTCGCGATCTCCAACGCTTCTCGCGCCGACATGGCGTCTGCGCCGCTGGCCACTCGCTGCAGCAGCATCGCCTGCCGCGCTTCCAACATCAGGTTGCCATTGTCATTGCTGGCCGAGCCGTCCGCGCCAAGACCAACCTTGACGCCTGCGTCACGCATCGCCCGAACTGGCGCGATGCCAGATCCAAGGCGGCAATTCGAACAGGGGCAGTGGGCCACACCTGTTTTGGTGCGCGAGAACAGATCAATTTCGGCCCCATCCAGTTTGACACAATGGGCGTGCCAGACATCGGGGCCGGTCCAGCCTAAATCTTCGGCATACTGACCGGGGCGGCACCCGAACTGCGCCTGCGAATAAGCAATGTCCTCATCATTTTCAGCCAAATGCGTATGAAGCATCACACCTTTGTCTCGCGCCAGCAAAGCTGCATCGCGCATCAGCTCACGGCTGACAGAGAACGGCGAACACGGGGCAAGGCCAACGCGGCACATCGACCCTTCTAACGGGTCATGAAACGCGTCAACAACCCGGATCATATCGTCCAGAATGGCGGCTTCCTGTTCAACAAGGCTGTCCGGCGGCAGTCCACCATCGCTCTCGCCGATGCTCATCGCGCCACGCGTTGGGTGGAACCGCATCCCCAGCTCGGACGCAGCAGAAATCGTGTCTTCGAGCCGCGCGCCGTTGGGGTAGAGATAAAGGTGATCGGAGCTGAGCGTACAGCCCGAAAGCGCCAGTTCAGCCAAGCCAATCTGGGCAGAGGTGAACATCTCATCCGGTCCGAACCTTGCCCAGATCGGGTAAAGCGTTTGCAGCCACCCAAACAGCAACGCATCCTGACCGCCCGGAACGGCACGGGTCAGGGTTTGGTAAAGGTGGTGATGGGTGTTCACCAGACCGGGTGTCACCAGACAGCCCGAGGCATCGTGAACTTCGCCCTGCGCCTGCAAGCCCTTCCCGATCTGGGCAATCTGCCCCTCGCGGATCAGAATGTCAGCCCCAGACAATTCCCGCCGGGTGTCGTCCATCGTCAGGATAAGGTCAGCGTTCTTGAGTAGGATTTCGGTCATATCGCTCTCCTGCATCTGCCCGTTTCATGCAAGGAGTGCGTTGGCCGGCGGAAAACGGGCTCAAGAACCGGCTATTTACGGTTTAACCGCCATTCGTGTGCGCGGCAACAGTGTTCAGAATCGGCGCAGTATCTCAAGGGCTGCGGCGTGAAGCTCTGCGTTCGCGGCAGCCAAGGCACGACCACCATCATGCGCTGGGCCACCTTGCCAATCTGTCACGATCCCCCCTGCCGCTTGAATTACAGCGATAGGTGCTTGAATGTCGTAAGAGTTCAGGCCAGCCTCAATCACCAGATCCGCCTGTCCTGCGGCCAGAAGCGCATAGGCGTAACAATCCATTCCATACCGCGTTAGTTGCACCTGCTCGGATACGGCCTGAAACCCGGCCTGGTCTTTTGAGGTGCCGACCTCGGGAAATGTGGTGAACAAAGTAGCCTGATCCAGTGTTCTGGTATCGCGCGTTTGCATTTTACTGGTGCCCAAAGGCCCGGTCAAATGAGCGCCGGATGGCGATCCTATGAAACGCTCTCCGATATAGGGTTGATCGATGACCCCCATAAATGGCCCATCGTGATCGCTCAGCGCAATCAGAACACCCCAGGTTGGCGTTCCGCTGATAAAGCCGCGGGTCCCATCGATAGGGTCCAATACCCAAGTGCGGCCACTGGAGCCTTTATGCGCACCAAACTCTTCGCCCAGAATACCGTCTTCTGGGCGCTGCCGGGACAGAACCTCTCGCATCGCTTGCTCGGCGGCGCGGTCAGCCACCGTTACAGGGTCAAACCCGTCGGTAAGCTTGTTTGACGTTTCAAGATTTGTTTGACGAAAAAACGGAAGAATGGCCGAACGTGCTGCTTCGGCCATTTCTTCGGCAATTTCGATGTCGCTTTGGATCGTTGGTTGCATCGCTCACAGGTGCGAGCAATGTCCAACAAAGTCAAGTCACTCAGGCGACGTCGCTGAGAACTCGCGCCAACTCGAACAGACGGCGACGCTGATTTTCCGGAATCGCATAGTATGAACGCACCAGATCCAATGCTTCCTTGTCGCCCATCAGGTCGGCAGGAACGGATTTTTTGTCCGATTCGCTTTTCTGGGTTTCTTCCAAACCTTCAAAGAAAAAGCTGACCGGCACTTCCAATGCCTCGGCAATATCCCACAGGCGAGAAGCGCTGATTCGGTTGGCTCCGGTTTCATATTTTTGAATTTGCTGAAACTTGATACCAACTTGCTGCGCCAACTGCTGTTGGGTCATGCCAATCAGCCAGCGGCGATGCCGAACGCGCTTGCCCACATGGACATCGACGTGATGAGTCATTGGTATTCTCCTATACTACACAAACATCTGCGTTGGAGGTCGCGACGTCCGCTATCGCAAAATTAGAGGGTTCCCCTTAATGCACCCCTAATACGGACTGTGCCGCCCCCCTAAACAGCACTAGGCGTTTATAATGCCGGTTTTTGAATTTTTTTCAAGACGGTTGAGTCATACCCCTTTTTGAAGGGTTGTGGTTGTATTGCGTTGCGCCCTACGTGCCCGGTTGCCTTGGTTGCAAGAAACCTGCTGGTTTCGCGTTGCCTCTGATGTACCAAACCAATTGACTTTCGCCACCTCACGCGTGCCTATGACCCAAAATTGCGAGGGGACAAATGCGGGCCTATAGCGTTCAATCTACCGGAGTACCGGCTGAGCTGTGCGATCTTGAAGTACCAACACCAACGAAGGGTCAAGTGCGGGTTGCGATCAAGGCGTGCGGTCTGAACTTCGCCGACCTGCTGATGCAAAAAGGCACTTATCAGGACACGCCCCCAGCCCCTTTTACCCTGGGCATGGAAATCGCGGGCGTTGTGGATGAAATCGGGCCCGACGTGTCGGGTTTGAAACCGGGCGATCGAATTGCGGTCTACTCCGGACAGGACGGGTTGGCTGAATACGGCGTGTTTGATGCCGAACGCGCGATCCCATTGCCTGATTGCATTAGCTTTGAAGAGGCCGCCGCAATCCAGATCGCCTATGGCACCAGTCACATGGCGCTGGATCATCGAGCGAGATTGCAACCGGGCGAGACACTTTTAGTGACTGGCGCTGCGGGCGGCGTTGGCTTGACTGCAGTCGAGATCGGCAAGCTCATGGGCGCGACAGTTATCGCGCAGGCGCGGGGCGAAGACAAACTTGCCGTGGCCCAGGCCGCAGGGGCCGATCATCTGATCGACGCCTCAGAAGACCTGAGAGAGCGGGTCAAAGCACTGGGCGGCGCGGATGTCGTCTATGATGCCATCGGCGGCGACGTGTTCAAAGCTGCGTTTCGTGCCACCAACCCCGAAGGCCGCTTGCTTCCAATTGGCTTCGCGGGGGGCGAGGTGCCGCAAATCCCTGCAAACCACTTGTTGGTCAAGAACCTGACCGTCATCGGTTTTTACATCGGCGGATACTTAAAATTCCGCCCCGAGGCCGTACGCAACAGCTTCGAAACCCTTTTCCGGTGGCACGCAGAAGGGCGCATAAAGCCGCATATCAGCCATACACTGCAACTTGAGGACGTCGCGCAGGGGATGCAACTGCTCAAAGAGCGGAAGTCGACGGGCAAGATTGTAATCACGCCCTGATCGCGTTTACCCCGCGACCGCACGCAATGGGGTGCTTCCAAGCATCCGAAAATTCTGGCGCACTAGCTGCGCCAGCGCCTCAACAACTGCGCCCCTGCCTGGCTCGCCGCCATAAAGGTTGATCATGTGGGCTGGCAGATCAGGCAGCGCGCCACCGGAATCGATTTGCTCGAGATGCGAAGCTTCGGTTCCGTCTAACATGGCGTTAACTGCAAGGTCAGCACTGACCGTGGCTTCGATCGTCCGGTCATTTTCGGTTTCAACTGACAGCTCCCAAGGAATTCCCGCCGCATCCAATGCCGAAATCACCTGTGGCCGGAACAGGCACCTACGCCCAAGTGCCAGCGGCAGCGGTTGTTTGCGCCACGCAGACCCACCCGGCGCACCAATCCAGCGTAAAGGAAGCTCTGCTATTGTCTCTGCCGCCTCAGCCGCAGATGGTTCAGTTGTCAGGATCAAATCGCATTCACCACGCTTGTACATATCTTTCAGCTGCAGCGAATACGATGACACCAATTGCACGCGCACGCGTGGAAAATCTACGTTGAACCGCTGCAAGACCCTTGGGATCGCAGGATAGACAATGTCATGGGGCACACCGAGAACAACCTCGCCTTCAAAAGCTTGATCCGTCAGACGACCGATCACCTCATCATTCAGGGCAATCATTCGGCGGGCGTAAGCCAGCAGCTGCTCGCCGGATGCAGTCAACGCAATGGTACGGCCGCTTCGATCCAACAACTCCAGACCTAAAAGCTCTTCCAAACGCTTCAATTGCATGGATACGGCAGATTGGGTCAGGTGCAGAAATCCGGCAGCACGTGTCACACCGCCCTGATCTGCAACGGCCACGAAGGATCGCAGGGTCGTAATGTCCAGATTTCGCATCTTCACGATTCCTTATGGATGACATCAAAAATATTCGTTTTGAAAATATGACACATGCATCCATATCTATCAAGGAAATTGATGTTGAAAACAAAAAGCATCGCGAAACCAGGAAAGGACAAAGACCATGACCCAAGTTGCACTTCACACGACTTGCAAGCCAGCCAACCGGTCCCTGATGGTGGGAATCTTTCAGGCAATCGAACTGACCCGGCAACGCCGCGCTCTGGCGCACCTGGACGATGCCGCGCTTGAGGATATCGGAGTGACCCGCGCTGAAGCCTCTGCTGAGGCGCGCCGGTTCTTCTGGGACGCACCTGATTTTTGGAAAAGATAACTTCAAAACTCATATTTTGAAGGCGATGGGTGGTGTTTCATCTCCCGTCGCCAAATTTGTTGCGTGTTTTAGTCGGTTTTCATCCGGAATCTCTTGAAACATAGCCTCTAGTTGCCGATATTTACTGGGAAACCGCCCCGCACTCTCGGGGCGACTAAGATATTCGACAAGGGAGACCCTTTGATGGCACAATTCGACACGATCCGGACGGTATCCGGCGCGCGCGCCGCCGAGATTGACGAGGGCCTGCGCGCCCACATGAACAAAGTCTACGGCACAATGTCCGTAGGCATGCTGATTACAGCACTGGCGGCCTGGGCGATTGCAGGTCTGGCAGTAACCAGCGATCCGTCCAATGCCGTAGCACAGATCGGCGCTGATCGATATCTGACCAGCCTCGGTGGTGCGCTGTTCCTGTCGCCACTAAAGTGGGTTGTAATGTTCGCCCCTCTGGCCTTCATCTTCTTTGGCTGGGGCGCTTTGATGCGTCGTGGCTCGGCCGCAACCGTACAGCTGGGCTTCTTCGCCTTCGCAGCGGTCATGGGCGTATCCATGAGCTCGATCTTCATGGTCTTCACGCCCTACTCGATTGCGCAGACCTTCCTGGTGACTGCAATCGCCTTTGCCGGCCTCAGCCTTTACGGTTACACCACGAAGCGTAACCTCAGCGGTATGGGCACCTTCCTGATGATGGGTGTGATCGGTCTGCTGGTTGCAATGATCATCAACTTGTTCCTGCAGTCTGGCGTCATGATGCTGGCTATTTCCGCCATCGGCATCCTGATTTTTGCTGGTCTGACCGCGTTCTACACGCAGGACATCAAGAACACCTACGTCGCACATGCTGCGCATGGCGACCAGGAGTGGCTGGACAAGGCGGCCTTTGACGGCGCGCTGAGCTTGTACATCTCGTTCCTGAACATGTTCCAGTTCCTGCTCATGTTCATGGGCCAACAGGAATAACAGCTGCGAAAAGACAATGATTACAGGGCCGGTTTTCACCGGCCCTTTTCTTTGCTTCAACAAACAACTTCGGGTCGCAAGAAAACGAAAAACCCCGCCGGACCGGCGGGGTTTTATTAGTCGAGTCGAAACGTGATCAGCTACAGTTCAGCGGAACGGCGAAACCTGAACTCCGCTCGGAAGTTCCTTTGCGGAATACATTGCCAGAGGGAAGGCATCCGGTGAATCGTTCAGTCTCTTCCGCAAAGCCGACCCCTATCGAGTTATCGACTTTTACGCTGTTCGTAGATGTACGCAAAACGCCGAACAAAGTGCCGTTGACATTGACTGTACTGAGGAACAGGTCTGTGTCGCTGCCCTCTAGCTGAACAGCTGTATTTGGCGTCTGCCCACCGTTGTCGATTGCCACTGACGCGACTTTGGATGGGTCGGTCTCATCGACCCGCAGCGTTACAGTTGGAAGTTTCGCCAGCTCTGCAGGCACGTTGGTCGCATCTGGAAGAAAGGCAACGGCGCCCGGTACATCGGAGATCGTGCGTGGCTCCCCATCGATTCCGGTAAATCCGACACCTTCGCGGTTAAACGGATCTTCACAAGCCGCTAGGGTCAGGACGGCGATTGTGGACAACAAGATTTTTTTCATGGCGCTCAACATTTTGTGGCGGTTTGCTGAAGCGTACTTGCAGGTCGCCTAAAAAAGCAAGCCGCAGCCGATGCGATTGCATCACGCGCTGATGCGCCTCTGCAACGGACCCAGATCGATCTGGTCCAATCTACTCAGCAGAAGACGGCGATGCAGAATAGAAAAAGGGCTCTGCCTGACAGAGCCCTTTTAAAAAATGTCCACGTGGAACGGCAGATTACTTGATCTTGCCTTCCTTGTACTCGACATGCTTGCGAACGACCGGATCGTATTTACGAATGGTCATTTTCTCGGTCATGGTACGCGCGTTTTTCTTGGTCACGTAGAAGTGGCCCGTGCCCGCGGTCGAGTTCAGGCGGATCTTGATTGTCGTCGGCTTCGCCATGGTTGTCTCCTGCGTCCGAAAAGGCAGGGGCCTTTCGGTTGAATTCCTATGAGCGTGCGCTTTTACGCGCTGCACCGTCTATGTCAAGGCCAATCGGCCGATGCAGTCACAGGAATCCCACTCGGCGTTAGTCCGGCAGAGTTGGTGCGCCCATAAAGGTGTGAATCTGGTCCCGTTCCGCGTCTGAAAGACCCAGCGCAGTGGACAATTGCCGCAGGTATGACGCTTCACGCGCGTTATCCAGACGAATAGCCGCCAAAGACGTGGCGTAAATCTGCGCTCTCAGCGGCGCGCCAGAATCAGCCGCCAATCCCATGACATCAATCGGTGCGTTCAACTGCTCTTGTACAAACGCCCGTTCCTCGTCGCTGATGTCGTCGCCCAATTCACCCAGAATGATTTCTTTTTCGTGATCATCCAGCTCGCCATCTGCCTTGGCCGCCTGAATCATGGCGCGCAGCATCAGTTTGGCTTGTGCTTCCATCGCTGCGCCTGCAGGTGTGCCGCTGAACACCGTTTCCATCATATCACCGGCCTGCTGGTTGGCGGTTTTGGCAGCCCCTTGCATGGCGTTCAACAAGCCGCCCAAACCGGCGGCTCCGGCGGCACTGCCACCAAGTCCCATCTTGCCCATCATGTCCTGAAGTCCCGCTGCCCCCCCGGGCAAGCCAAACTGCTCGGCCATTTTGCCCAGCTGGTCCATGCCAAATCCTCCACCAGAGCCCTGCATCATGTCTTGCAAGCCCGCCATGCCGCCCATCTTCTGATACTTGTCCATACCCTTGGCCGCAGCAAACCCAATGGCCACAGACGCCAGCGTTTTCATAAAGCTCATAACCAACCTCCCGGATCAAAAAACTGCACCTCAAATCTAACATTTGAATGTAGTGACGAATACAGTGTTCAACCCCAACGCGACTAAGGCCTGCGATAAAGCCTAAAATGCACGACTAAACCGCCATCAAGTTTGTCCATATCACGGATTCGTGATACGGTCTCGCATCCAAGAAGCCGAATTCAGGCTCATAGCCGAGGCAGCATCAACAGGACCGGCCTGTGTTGAGCAGAGTTCTTTAATGCGACTTTTCTTGGGGGGCTATCATGACAGAATGGGTTATCCAGGCCGAGGAACTGGCCAATTGCAATTGCAACTTCGGCTGTCCTTGCCAGTTCAGCGTTCTGCCGTCTCATGGCAATTGCGAAGCGGTTGTGGTCTTTGACATCCATAGCGGCCACTATGGTGACACCGATCTGGGCGGCCTTCGGGCGGCAGGTGTTTATCATTGGCCAGGCCCGATTCATGAAGGCAACGGTCAGATGCAACTGATCATTGATGAAAGCGCCTCAGCCGGTCAGCGGGCCGCGTTGCAGGCGATCATGACCGGAGAAGACACCGACGAAATGGCCACGTTCTGGTACGTCTTCAGCGCGATGGCTCCGACCAAGCATGAAACCTTATTCGTACCGATCGAACTGGACTGGAGCCGGGAAGATCGCACTGGATATGCAAAAGTCACCGGTGTTTTCGACGTCGAGGTCAACCCGATACCCCACATCGTCTCTGGGGCGCCCCATCGGGCATCGATCCAATTGCCAAACGGATTTGAGTACCGCCACGCCGAGGCTGCCTCGGGCACGGCAAAAACCACCGGCAGCGAGATCAGCCTGACTTTAGATGCCACCCATGCCCACCTGGCACATCTGAACATCTCGGGTCACGGCGTATTGGGCGCATAGCTTTGGATGTCTCATGACCAAGCAGAAATCGTCAGGCCAAGCCGGGGCAGTTGAGCGGCTGTTGCGGCAGGACACTGTGATCGTTTTGAGCAGTGTTTTTCTGATCATTCTGTGTGCCGCATGGTACACGGTCGCCGGGGTTGGGATGAACATGTCCGCAATCGAGATGACGCGGATGGCTGGCCCGATAGGTGAGCCCATGACCATGGGCTCTGCCACGCCTTGGAGCACCGGTTATGCCCTGCTGATCTTTCTCATGTGGTGGGTCATGATGATCGCGATGATGACCCCAAGCGCTGCCCCTGCAGTGCTTTTGTTCACCGCGCTCAAACGCGTTGGTCCAGACAAAGAGCGCACCGCGACTTACGGCCTAAGCTTTCTGTCGGGCTATCTCGTGGCGTGGGGGGCTTTCAGTCTTGCCGCTACCGCTTTGCAATGGGGTTTAGAACTCATCGGCCTGTCTGACGGACCGATGATGACAATCCGATCCTGCATTTTTGCGGGGACCGTTCTGCTGGCCTCAGGCATCTACCAGTTTTCAGAATTGAAGACCGCGTGTCTGCGTCATTGCCAAAGCCCTGCCCGATTTTTGGCTGACCACAACCATCCCGGTCTTTTGGGGGCGTTCAGAACAGGCGGCCTGCACGGAACCTATTGCTTGGGATGCTGCTGGGCGCTGATGCTGCTTCTGTTCGTCGGCGGTATCATGAACCTCTACTGGATCGCCGGGATCGCCGCTTATGTGGCGCTTGAAAAATTGCTGCCCACTGCCCGCTGGCTGGTTCCGGTCTCGGGTGTGGCGCTGATTGGCGCAGGTGTTTGGTTGATCACTTCCACGTTTCTTAGCGGCAGCTGACACCAATCGGCCCCTGGGGCCAGCCGATGCAATGGCCCCAATTGATTGTCACAACACGGAGGTTTCAATGCCAATTTTCATTACTTATGCATCTTACTCGCAAGCTGGCGTCAAAGGCATGTTGCAGAAGCCCGAGAACCGCACCGGCCCAGTAAAAACCTTGCTCGAGAAAGTCGGCGGCAGGCTGTTGTCTTTTTACATGACAACGGGCGGCAACGACGTTGTTGTGATCAGCGAAGCCCCCGACGGAACCGACGCTGTGGCCGTAGGCATGGCTGTTGCGGCGTCGGGTGCGGTGACAAATGTCGAAACGGTCCGCGCCTGGACAGCTGACGAGTTTGTTTCAATTACTGAAAAAGCGGCCAGGCTGACCGGAGCGTACACACCGCCCGGAGGGTAAAGGAATACGCGCGGAGGGCCTGTAAGCCGGATCTTGTTCCAGGGTTGCCCCCTTCGATGACCATTCCTCTAGGCCGTGCATTGCTGCGCGGCTCAAGCTGCCAACCCGGTCCCTCTCGGCCAAGACGCGCTTAGCGGTGGTATCGGCAGACGCCGACCATCCCGCGCGGGGACCCTATTTGGCATTGCTCCCGGTGGGGCTTGCCGTGCCGCCCCTGTTGCCAGTGGCGCGGTGGGCTCTTACCCCACCGTTTCACCCTTACCACACACGTGTGGCGGTCTGATTTCTGTGGCGCTTTCCGTCGGGTTGCCCCGCCCGGGCGTTACCCGGCACCGTTGTCTTGTGGAGTCCGGACTTTCCTCTCGGGCCTTGCGACCCCAGCGGCCATCCGGCCCTCCGCGCCGGGGATGGGTAGGCTTTGCGCCCTGCGACGTCAAGAGTGGAAAGCGGGCAAAGGGGCCAGCCCCTTCTTGGCCTATGGCCAATTCAACCCCGAGGTATTTTTAGCCAGATGAAGAGCGGATCAGGTTACTGTGTCCGGCGGGGCGAGCACCTTCATATCCGCGGTTTCAAGCGAGCCACTTGCCCAGGGGCGAAATCGCAGCCGAACTGCCGCCAATAGTTCAACATCATCCACCGGGGCAGTGAAACCTGCCCGTCGCGCGGCGGCGCGGAATTCCCCCGGACTTGGTGAGGCTGACGCGATGTCTGGACCGCGTGGCTTTGCCAAAGCTTGCCGCTCTAGCCGTTGCCAATCAAAATGTGGACCGGGGTCTGATTTGCGGCCCGGAGCCATGTCGGAATGGCCGATCACACCCGATGCAGTGATCGACCAATTTTTCATAATCCGAGGCAGCAGGGCTTCGAGCGTCGTCATTTGTGGTTCGGAAAAGGGATGTGATCCTGTGTTGTCCAATTCGATCCCGATCGATCGCGAATTTATGTCGTCCTTGCCATCCCACTCCCCTGCCCCGGCGTGCCACGCGCGGTGCTCTTCGCGCACCATCTGCCAAAGCGTTCCATCATTGCCGATCAGGTAATGGGCTGAAACCTCGGCCTTCGGGTCACAGAGACGCTCCAGAGCTGCCTGCGCGCTGCCCATGGCTGTGTAATGAATCACGATCAAAGACGGCGTTAGACCGTCTCGGCGTTCGCCGAAGTTAGGCGACGGGTGCCAAATGGGTGAGAGTTCAGTTGTTGACGGCACTGCGGAACGGGCTTGGGTCCCAACCGCAGGCGTAGCCGTCCCCGTCGGGATCCAGCCCTTTGCGATCACGCTGTGGCCCGCCATTTGACAGGAACTCGATCTGTGCCTGATCGGGGGATGGGAATTGCGCGCAGTTCCTTTGAGCTTTTGCCTGCAGGTTAAAGCCTGCGCGGCTGTAGAGCTGCGTACCGACCGGGTTCGAGGTGCTAAGGGCGTATTGTACGATGTTGGGCTGACCGCTTGCGCTGCGCTCTGGCACGGCGGTCGGGGCCACAACTTCGTAGGTCTGGCGGTTTTGCTCGATCCGCGCGGCGTCGGATTCGATGCTGCGCCGTTCGGACACCGCCGCAAAGTCCTGCTCGTCGGAAATTGCGCTGTTGTTTGACGCTGGTGCCGCAGGCACAACGCCAGAGCCCTGCCCTGACGTGCTGGCCAAGGCTGCAGCGGCCTGATTGGCAATATCAGCGTTTTCACCGGTTGCGAAGCCTGCCGAACCGGGCGCGCCCAGCGGCTGCTGGGACACATCGACAGGAGCCAGCAGCGGGTTGCCTGCTGCGCCTTGCCCAGCCAACTGCGCCTCGCGCTGTGCCTGGTATTCGGGCGTATTGAACCCAGTGCTGGTCAGCGGCGCGACATCCGTACAGGCCGCAGCCAGTGTCAGGGCGGGGACCAAAAGCAAAACGCGCATCACTTGGCTCCGTATCTCGTGCTTTAGATGCCCGAGGCTTACCACCATTTCCCGGGCTTGGCCACAAAACCAACCGCGTTTTCCAGCGCATAGGCGGTGTTGAGCAGATCACCCTCTTCCCACGGGCGTCCGATCAGCTGCAGACCCAACGGAAGACCTTGTTTGTCGAGCCCTGCAGGCACTGAAATACCGGGCAAACCGGCCAGGTTCACGGTCACTGTAAAGACGTCGTTCAAATACATTTGAACGGGATCCGCCTCGGTCATTTCTCCCAGGCCAAAGGCCGCCGAGGGGGTTGCCGGGGTCAGGATGGCATCAACGCCTGCGGCGAATACATCCTCGAAGTCCTTTTTGATCAGGGTGCGTACGCGACGCGCACGGTTGTAGTAAGCATCGTAGAAACCTGCCGACAACACATAGGTACCGACCATCACACGACGCTGCACCTCGTGACCGAAACCTTCGGCGCGGGTTTTTTCGTACATCTCGGTGATGCCGTCGCCCTGTGCCAGCTGCGCGCGGTGACCATAGCGAACACCGTCATAGCGGGCCAGGTTCGAGGACGCCTCGGCCGGGGCAATCACATAATACGCAGGCAGTGCGTATTTGGTGTGCGGCAGCGAGATATCGACGATCTCGGCCCCAGCAGCTTTCAGCATCTCAGCCCCTTCGGCCCAGAGCTTTTCAATCTCGGTCGGCATGCCGTCCATGCGGTATTCCTTGGGGATACCGATCTTCTTTCCTTTGATATCGCCAGTCAGCATCGCCTCGAAATTCGGCACGGCCAACTCGGCGCTGGTGGAATCCTTGGGATCATGTCCGCACATCGCCTCAAGCATGATGGCCGCATCGCGCACATCTTTGGTCATCGGACCTGCCTGATCCAGCGAGGATGCAAACGCAACGATGCCCCAGCGCGAACAACGGCCATAGGTGGGTTTGATACCCGTGATGCCCACAAACGCGGCAGGCTGGCGGATCGAACCGCCCGTGTCGGTGCCGGTCGCGGCCAGACACAGATCTGCCGCAACGGCAGAGGCTGACCCGCCCGACGAACCACCGGGTGTCAGTTGTGCATCATCATTGCCACGGCGCCACGGGCTGACCGCATTGCCATAGACAGAGGTTTCGTTGGACGAGCCCATGGCGAATTCGTCCATGTTCAGCTTACCCAGCATCACCGCACCAGCATCAGCCAATTGCTGCGACACGGTAGATTCGTATTCAGGCTTGAAGCCTTCAAGAATACCCGACGCGGCTTGTGACGGCACGCCCTTGGTGCAGAACAGATCCTTGATACCAATCGGCAGGCCGCAGATGGACGGCGCATCGCCACCCTTGATCCGCTGGTCCGCTGCTTTGGCACGCTCCAGCGCGATTTCGGGCGTCTTATGGACAAAAGCGTTCAGCGCGTCGGCCTCATCAATGGCCTTCAGACAGGATTCGGTCAGCTCGACCGAGGTTACGTCACCTTTGCGCAGCGCGTCGCGGGCCTCGGCCAGGCCCAGTTTGTTCAGATCGCTCATGTCTTACTCCACCACTTTGGGGACTGCGAAGAACCCTTCGCGCGCGTCGGGGGCATTGGCCAGAACCTTGTCTTGCTGGTTGCCATCAGTCACTTCGTCCTGACGGCGCTTAAGGCGCATCGGCGTGACCGAAACCATCGGCTCGACCCCTTCGACATCCACTTCGTTCAGTTGCTCGATGAAACCCAGGATGGTGTTGAATTCGGATGCCAGCGCCGGCAGCGCGTCATCCTCGACCTTGATCCGGGCCAGTTTGGCCACTTTGGCGGCGGTGCTTTGGTCAATCGACATCGGCTTCCCTCATCTACGTTATGGGGCGTTTACCCGTCTGTTGCGGCAGTCGCAAGACCGCTGCGCCACGGGCAGGTCAGAGTTTCAAATTCCCGGTCTTTCACCTGCCATTCAAAACTGAATGAGGGATATACAAATAAGTAAACTGTTTAGTTCATTTTCGACCTTGAAAACTAAACTATTCTGTTCATTTTGAATTATGCGACACAACGCAAACCGGAGAAACAAAATGAAATCCCTGATCACAGCCGCAGTCTTGTCCGCCACGTTTTTGGCCGCACCGGCCATGGCTTTGGGTATCGACACAAGCAACCTGACACGCACGTTGACCTTCCCGTCCCCCGTCGCGGAACCCGTCACACAGGATCAGGTTAAACCTGCCAAATAAAGCGCAGGTCTCGGCCGGGTCAGATTTCCCCTCTCTGACCCGGCCCTTTGCATTTTCGAGGATGCATCTCCCATGGCGAGCCGTTAGCATGAGCGACACGACCAAAACGGCCGCGGGACTCTCGTGGCGCAGCTAAGCCAATGGAGCTAGAAATGAGCGCGCAAAAACAAGCGGTTCTGGACGCAATCGATGCAGCCAATGCACATGACCCCAACCTCGACGACGGCCGGCCCGAAGCGCAGCTTTACGGCGAACGCATGACCGCCGAGCTGGACCGTTTGTTTCCGAACGCCTCTGACGCCTTACGGATTGCGGCGCGTGGCCAACATGTAGAGAGGTGGAAACTCGCCCGCAGCGAATACCCAGAAGGCCGCGCAGGTTATCTGGCCTGGCGCAAGGCGCAGGCTGTGCACCACGCCGAGGTGGTCATGGGTTTGATGACGCGTGAAGGTTATGACGCTGAACAGGTCGAGGCCGCAGGACGCATGTTGCGCAAGCAAGGCATCAAGCGCGATGAAGAGGTGCAGGCGCTGGAAGATGTAATCTGCTTTGTGTTCCTGAAATGGTATTTCCAACCCTTTGCCGCAAAACGCTCGGCTGAGAAAATCCAGAGCATCGTTGAAAAGACTGCCCGTAAGATGTCATCCGACGGCCGTGCGCGGGTTTTGGCTGAGTTCGACCTGCCCGACCATCTGGCCGCCGCCTTTCAGGATTGAGTCAGGACCGACCTAAATACGGGGGCTGATACTCCTTGATTAGAGGATAGTTAAAAGGGATCGCCCCGCCCGGCTCTCAGGCTTTAAGACCTGCTGAAAAGCGGCCCCGTATCAGGGCCGCGCGATATACTTCGATCATCCAGCCCAGCATGATGGCGTTCAGGATGTGCCACATGAAATGCGTACCCAGTGGCCAGTGCCCGCAAACCGGCAAATCAAGTGCGCGGAACGTGATCGACAGGATCAAGATCAACGCTCCGATTGCCAACCCTTTGGCCAGGATTGGATCACGGCCCCGCAACAGGATCGCATAGATCAGAATCAACAACGGGACCGGCGCATAGGCCGCCGATCCGCCGAGCCCTGGAAAAAGCTGAAACAGTGGAACGGTCGCGGCAGCATAGGGAAAAAAGAGCATTGTTCCCCCAAGCGCGAACGGCGAAGACATCCGCCAGATGTCCCTGTTCACTGCAAAGATATAGACCAGAATGAACAGAAGGATCGGCACTATATCTGCCAACGCTGCCCAGGCCTGCGCATGCGTGTGAAACAGATAGCTGCCGATTCCGATCATCGCCAAAAGCGCGACCAGAATCATGGCCAGCGGCATGTCCTGATTGCGCACCCGCCGCCCCATAAGCCAAGCAGAAATCAGAAAGGCGGCGTTTGTAATCGCATTGATTGGCTCGGCCCAATACTCCGGTGACAAACGTTCACAATAGCCATCAATTTCTCGAATCCAGTCCATGGAATTTTACATAGCCGATGCTAGGCTACTGCCAAGACACCATTTGGGAGGAAATTGGGAATGAATATTGTTTGGCTGGGACATGGCAGTTTTCGCATTGAAACGCAGGGGCAGGTTCTATTGATCGATCCCTGGCTGACCGGCAATCCGGTCTTGCCCGAAGATCAGCACGATGCCGCGCTGGACGGTGCGACTCATATCCTTCTGACTCATACACATTTTGATCATGTGGCTGATGTACTGCCCCTGGCCAAACATCTGAAAATCCCCGTTGTCGGGCAATATGACCTGATGGGGTATTGGAGCGAAGCCGAAGGAATAGAAACGATAGGCTTCAACAAGGGCGGCACAGTCAACCTGAACGGGGTCATGGTGACAATGGTCCCGGCCTCTCATAGTTCTACCTTTTCAACGCCCGACGGTTTGCGCACCGGCGGTAGTGAGGTCGGCTTTATGATCGCTGCTGAGGAAAAAATGCTCTATGCCTCCGGCGACACAGACATCATGGCTGACATGGATTGGATGGGGGATTACTACAAACCCGATATCGGGATCCTTTCAGCTGGCGGGCATTTTACCATGGACATGAAGGCCACCGCCTATGCCGCCAAGCGATACTTCAATTTCAAGACGGTTATTCCGTGCCACTACAAGACCTTCCCGATCCTCGAACAGTCTGCACAGGTGCTGGTCGACGAGCTTCCGGGTGTCGATGTGATCGAGCCAGAGGTGATGCAGCCCATCAAACTGTAGGCTGGGCTTCAGTCCGGCACGTCCTTGCGGCGGGATGCAAAGAAGTCTTTCAAAAGCGCCGCTGCGTCTTCACTGGCGATCCCGTCATAGACTTCGGGCACATGATGCGCCTGCGGGTGCGAAAACACGCGCGCGCCGTGGGCCACTCCGCCCGACTTGGGGTCAGCCGCGCCGTAGTAGATTCGCCGGATGCGCGCGGCCGCCAAGGCCGCGGCGCACATCGCACAGGGTTCCAGCGTCACGTATAGATCATGTTCTGGCAGCCGCTCAGACCCCGCCTTTGCACAGGCCTCGCGCAGAGCCAAGATTTCTGCATGGGCCGTTGGATCATTCAACTCGCGCGTCCGGTTCCCAGCCGCAGCCACGACCTTTCCGTCTGGACCAACCAGAACTGCCCCCACGGGCACCTCGCCGCGATCTGCTGCTGCGCGCGCCTCGGCCAGGGCTTGCTCCATATGCGATTTGAACACCATGCCCCTGACTGCATCAGAAACCTGCCTTTCGCAAGCGCGCCGGATGGGTTATGGGCCTGACATGAACAAGACCCCTCCTCCCGGCGACCGGATCGCCAAAGTCCTGGCCCGTGCTGGCATCGCATCGCGGCGTGAGGCTGAGCGCATGATCGAAGCAGGTCGTGTGGCCGTGAATGGCAAGACCATCAACAGCCCTGCCCTGAACGTCACGGCAAAAGACAAGATCGTTGTTGATGGCAAGCCCGTCTCGGAACCGGAACCCTCGCGCCTGTGGCTGTATCACAAGCCTGCGGGATTGGTGACAACCACGCGCGACGAAAAAGGCCGCGAAACGATTTTCGACAAGCTACCCGAAGACATGCCACGGGTGATGAGCGTCGGGCGACTGGACCTGAACTCCGAAGGCTTGCTGTTGCTGACCAATGATGGCGGGATCAAGCGCAAGCTTGAACTGCCCTCGACCGGTTGGCTGCGCAAATATCGCGTGCGGGTGAATGGCCGACCGAAAGATGAAGATTTCGAGCCACTGCGCAAAGGGCTGGTGATCGAAGGAGAGCGGTTTCAGCCGATGACCGTTACACTTGACCGCCAGCAAGGGGCTAATGCCTGGCTGACCATTGGCCTTCGGGAAGGCAAGAACCGCGAAATCCGCCGTGCGATGGAAGATATCGGGTTCACAGTAAACCGCCTTTTGCGCGTGTCTTACGGTCCGTTCCAGTTGGGCGATCTGAAACAGGGTGAAGTGGAAGAGGTGCGTCGCCGAGTGATGCGTGAACAACTTGGGCTGGACGCAGACGCGAAACCAGATGCTGCACCCAAGCGCCCGGCGCGACCGCAAAGAAAACGGGCACCGATCGGCAAGAAACCTCGCAAGTGATGCAGGTTCGTCAACCTTCCCCCTAGCGCTAAGCCCGCGCATCCCCTAAATTTTCAGGGAATGGTGCTGTTTGGGGGGCGTGATGTCCGGAAGCGGAGTGCAAAAACTCGCCTACGCTGTTTTGTTGCTGCTATTGCTTGGTGTCTGCACCGGCCTGCTCGGGGGGCTGTAGTCCATGGCAAAGCGGTTTGGCGGCAAGTACAGCCCGCAGGGCGATACCTCAGACGATACACCTGTGCCACGTGGACAGTTTGACGGTGCACGGGTCGAGCCCGCTGGTGCCCGTGCCAATCTTCTGTTTCTTCCGGCCATTCCTTTGGTGTTTTTGTCGCTGAACGATGGCGCGATCGGCATGACCATCGGTCTGATCGCAGCTGGTATCCTGACAGCTGCCGCGTTCCTGCTGCGCGAAGGTTTGCGGGCCGAAGCCGCGTATAACGCCCGAAAGACCGCCCGACGGCCTGCTTTTCCGCGCAAGATATTTGCCAGCATTCTAACGGGCCTGGGTGCAGGGCTAGCCACATACAGGACCGAGTTTCTGGATGCAGAAACTGCGGCACAAGCCAGCTTGTTGGCCCCGGTGCTTTTTGGAGTGGCGGCTACCGTTTTGCACTCGGTCTCATTCGGCATTGATCCGATGAAGGATAAGGGCATGGAAGGGATCGACACCTTTCAGCAGGATCGCGTGGCCCGCGTCGTCGACGATGCCGAGAAACATCTGTCTGAGATGACGGACGCCATCAAACGCGCGGGTGACCGCAGGGTCGAAGCCCGCGTCGAACGGTTTCAGGACACTGCGCGGGACTTGTTCCGCACAGTCGAAGAAGACCCCCGCGATCTGGCCGGTGCCAGAAAGTACCTGACCGTGTATTTGCAGGGCGCACGGGACGCGACCGTCAAGTTTGCGGACGTCTACGCCCGAACCCGCGATGCGCAGGCGCTTGCGGATTACTCTGCTTTGCTGGACGATCTGGAACAGAATTTCGCCGCGCGTACGCGCAAAATGCTATTGGATGACCGCAGTGATCTGACGGTTGAAATTGACGTGTTGCGCGAAAGACTGCAGCGCGAAGGCGTCCGGTTGGACTGACCGGCCATTATCTGAGCGAGGAACATACCCATGTCCGATGAGATCAAGAACAAGGCAGTTCAGGCTGAAACTCTGGTGCAGGAAGTCACCGCCGTTGCCTTGCCTGAACCGCAGGCCGAGGTCGTGTCGCTGGAAGACGCCGACGAACCCGTCAGTGCAGAAATCCGCAAGCGGATGGATGAAATCGACATTGGCAATACCAACTCGATCGTGTCTTTTGGGTCATCTGCACAGGCCGAGTTGCAGGAAATCAGTCAGGCGATGCTGGCGGATGTGCGCAACAAGGATGTGGGCCCCGCCGGAGACAGCCTGCGCAATATCGTCACCACGATCCGTGGCTTCTCGGTCAGTGAACTGGACGTGCGCCGCGAACGCAGCTGGTGGGAAAAACTGCTGGGCAAGGCCGCGCCTTTTGCCAAATTCACCGCTCAGTACGAAGAAGTTCAGGGCCAGATCGACCGTATCACCGACGATCTTCTGGGCCATGAGCATACCCTGCTGAAAGACATCAAATCGCTTGATCTGCTGTATGAAAAGACGTTGGACTTCTACGACGAACTGGCGCTTTACATCGCTGCAGGCGAGGAAAAGCTGACCGAACTGGACAGCCACGACATTCCGGAAAAAGAGGCCGAGGTAGAGGCCGCGCCCGAAGATCAACAGGTCATGAAAGCGCAAGAGCTGCGCGACATGCGCGCCGCACGGGACGATCTGGAACGCCGTGTTCATGATCTGAAACTGACCCGCCAGGTTACGATGCAGTCGCTGCCATCGATCCGTTTGGTACAGGAAAACGACAAGTCGCTGGTGACCAAGATCAACTCGACCCTGGTCAACACAGTTCCTCTGTGGGAAACCCAGCTGGCGCAAGCTGTCACCATCCAGCGCAGCGCCGAAGCTGCCGCCGCCGTGCGTGACGCCAACGATCTGACAAACGAACTGCTGACCTCGAACGCGGCGAATCTTCGCGAATCCAACAAGATGATCCGCGAGGAAATGGAGCGCGGCGTGTTCGACATTGAAGCCGTCAAGCAGGCCAATGCTGACCTGATCGGGACCATCAACGAAAGTCTTGCAATTGCAGATGAAGGCAAGGCCAAACGCGCTGCGGCCGAAGTTGAACTGCAAAAGATGGAAGCCGAACTACGCGACACTTTGGCCTCTGCCAAAGCGCGCCAGGACGGTGTTGGTGACAATGCCGGCACTGCAGTTCCCGGCTAAAGGCAGGATCGGTGTGCGGCACTTCAATTCTCTGAAACTTGCGTTGGGTGTGACTTCGGTTTTGGCGTTGGCCAATTGCGATGAAACCCTTACATCTACTGTTGCGCCGCAGCCTCGCCCGGAACCCGCACCGACGGCGGCGAATGCGTATGTACCACCCTCGGCAGCCAGTCAGGATCTGGCGCGGTTTTACCAGCGCGTTGAACGTGACCTTCTGGTTCGGGGGCTGTTGCGTACAGACGGCGGCGGACCGGACACGCCTTATGATGCGGACGATTTGGCCCGGAATTTCGAAGCAATCGCGTTCTACAGCGAATATCCGACGCAGAGTGTTTCGATTGGTTCACGCCAGACGGACGGGCAGCTGAGCCGTTGGTCGGGGCCCGTTCGTATCCAGACCGAGTTTGGCCCCTCGGTTTTGCCCGAAACACGAACACAGGATGCGGAACAGGTTCGGGTGTTTGCGGGTCGTCTGGCCGGATTGACCCAGCACCCGATATCGGTTGTATCGCGAAACGCCAATTTCCATGTCTTTTTCGCAGGCAAGGACGACAGCGCCTATGTCGCGTCCCGCCTGAAGCAATTGATCCCGAATATCAGCCAGGCTTCGCTGGATCTGGTCGCCAACCCACGCGCCAATTTCGACTGTCTGGTCTTTGCGTCTGCGACCAAGGCGTCGCCCTACAAATATGTGCGCGCGGTTGCATTGATCCGCGCTGAACTGACGGACCTGGTGCGCCGTAGCTGCATTCACGAGGAAATCGCCCAGGGGCTTGGCCTGTCCAATGACAGCCCGGCGGCGCGGCCTTCGATTTTTAACGATGATGATGAGTTTGCATTGCTGACCAGCCATGACGAGAAACTGCTGACGATGCTGTATGACCAGCGATTGCAGCCCGGTGTGGGCGTGGATGAAGCACGCCCTGTCGTACGTATTATTGCGCGTGAATTGATGGGGCAGCCGCTCTGACCCCAAGGACAGGAGAACCCAAATGGGAATTTTTGATTTTCTGACCGGAGAATTCATTGATGTCATTCATTGGGTGGATGACACCCGTGACACGATGGTCTGGCGGTTTGAGCGTGAAGGGCACGAAATCAAGTACGGTGCCAAACTGACCGTGCGCGAAGGTCAGGCAGCAGTATTTGTGCATGAAGGGCAATTGGCCGACGTATTCACGCCGGGTCTCTATATGCTTGAGACCAACAACATGCCGATCATGACCACCCTTCAGCATTGGGATCACGGTTTTCAGTCGCCGTTCAAGTCCGAGATCTATTTCGTCAACACAACTCGGTTCAACGACCTGAAATGGGGCACCAAGAACCCCATCATGCTGCGCGATCCCGAGTTCGGGCCAACCCGTATCCGCGCCTATGGCACCTACACGGTGCGTGTTAAGGACCCCGCGAAGTTCCTCGTGGAAATCGTCGGAACAGATGGCGAATTCACCATGGACGAAATCAGTTTCCAGGTGCGCAATATCATCGTACAGGAGTTCAGCCGCGTCATCTCGGGCTCAGGCATTCCTGTTCTGGACATGGCCGCAAACACCGCCGATCTGGGCAAGCTGATCGCTGCCGAAGTTTCACCAGTCTTGGACAGCTATGGGCTGGAAATGCCGGAGTTTTACATCGAGAACATCTCGCTGCCCCCGGCGGTTGAGGCAGCTCTGGATAAGCGGACTTCGATGGGTTTGGCGGGCGATCTGGGCAAGTTCACTCAATATTCGGCAGCAGAGGCGATGACGGCCGCGGCCAGTAATCCGGGTCAAGGCGGTGGCATGGGCGCCGGTCTTGGCATGGGTATGGGGATGGCAATGGCGCATCAGATGTCGAACATGGCAGCGGGCCAGCCGAGCGGCCCTTGGGGATCGCCCGCCCCCGCTGCCCCGCAAGCGGCAGCACACGCGGCACCGCCTCCTCCGCCACCTGTCGAGCATGTGTGGCATATCGCTGTGGATGGTCAGACAAGCGGGCCGTTTTCCAAAGCCAAGATGGGGCGCATGGCCAGCGAAGGCGAACTGACACGTGACACATATGTCTGGACTGCGGGACAGGACGGCTGGAAAAAGGCAGGCGACGTGCAGGAACTGGCGCAGTTGTTCACGATCTTGCCTCCGCCGCCGCCCGGGACGTGAACAAACACGGTCTTCTTTCATATTCATCGTGACCACCGGGTAAATCATGACACACGTCACTGCTCCTGATATTGCAGAACATCGTTTCCCCTGTGACCAATGCGGCGCGGACTACCGGTTCAATCCGGGTGATGGTACCTTAACCTGCGATCATTGTGGACATTCCGAGCCGATCAGTGCCGGACCGTGGGGCGGTGCAAGTCTGCGAGAGCTGGACTTTGACGCCGCCATCGCTGACCGCCTGCCGGACAGCGAGATCGAGGAAACCCGCGTTCTGTCGTGCCCAAACTGTGCCGCGCAGGTAGAGTTTGACCCAAACACCCATGCCGCCGAATGCCCGTTCTGTGCCACGCCGGTCGTGACAGATACCGGGATCAACCGGCATATCAAACCAAAGGGCGTATTGCCTTTTGCGTTCGACGAACGATCAGCCCACAAGGCGATGGGCGATTGGTTGGGGCGACTATGGTTCGCACCAAACGGGTTGAAAGAATATGCCCGCAAAGGGCGCAAGATGCAGGGCATTTACGTGCCTTACTGGACTTTCGATGCCGACACCAAGTCTTCGTATCGCGGCGAACGCGGTACTGTCTATTATGAAACCCGCACCGTGATGCGAGACGGCAAGCGGGTTCAGCAACAAGTGCCAAAGGTACGCTGGACCCCCAAGTCCGGCCGCGTCGCGCGGTTTTTTGACGACGTGCTGGTGTTGGCATCGAAGTCGCTTCCCAAAAGCTACACCGACGCGTTGGAACCCTGGGATCTGCCCGCGCTGGAGCCCTATCAGCCCGAATACCTCGCAGGCTTCCGGGCTGAAGCCTACAGCGTTGAACTGCGGGAGGGGTACGTCGAAGCGCGCGCGCATATGGCACGCGTGATCGAGCGGGATGTTCGTTTTGACATCGGCGGCGACCGGCAGCGCATTCATGCGGTCGATACAGACGTGCGCGATGTCACGTTCAAGCATATCCTGCTGCCGGTTTGGATGGCCGCTTACAAATACCGCGGCCAGACGTATCGGTTTGTGGTCAATGGCAGAACCGGGCGGGTTCAGGGCGAACGCCCGTGGTCAGCCATCAAGATAACCATCGCTGTTGTGCTGGGATTGCTGCTGGCTGCGGGTGTCGGCTATTTGGCGGCCACCGGGCAATAGGCAGACCTGCAGACAGGCTTGTGCATCCGACGAAGCGCGGCCATGTTCAGTTCGGAAAACAAAGGGATGAGCCTGTTGTGTCGTTTGCTGAACTGAATACCCTTCTGAGAGACCGCCATTCCTGCCGGGCGTTTCTGCCTGATCCTGTCCCCCGCGCGCAGATCGAGCAGATCGTCGCCAGCGCATCTCGCGTTCCCAGCTGGTGCAATGCGCAACCCTGGCAGTTGGCAATCACCAGCGCAGACGAAACGGATACTTTCCGTGAAGCGATGCAAAACGAGGCTGTCAGCGGAACGCCCGCTCCCGATCTTCCGTTTCCAACATCTTATTCTGGCGTGTACCAAGACCGCCGCCGCGCCTGTGGCTGGGCGCTTTACGAAGCTGTTGGAGTGGAACGCGGGGATCGCGCCGGGTCGGCGCAGCAGATGATGCAGAACTTTTCCCTGTTCGGCGCGCCACACTGCGCCATCCTATCAAGTCCGGCAGAACTTGGACCCTATGGCGCGATGGATTGCGGTGGTTTTGTCACGGCCTTCACGCTGGCCGCGCAGGCACTGGGTGTGGCGACAATCCCCCAAGCGGCCCTGGCCACTTACGGCCCCTTTCTGCATCGGTATTTTCAAATCCCTGAGGATCGCCTGATCCTCTGCGCAATTTCGTTTGGCTTTGCCGATCCGGATCATCCGGCAAATAACTTTCGAACAGATCGCGCCGAGCCAAGTGACTTTGTGGAGTGGCGCGGTTAAACGGTCGCTCAGGCAGTTTTGTCATCTAAAGGGAGTAACCTGAGTGCGCGCAGTATTGCAGAGGGTGTCATACGCCAAAGTGTCGGTTGATGACGCAGCCATAGGTTCGTCAGGGCCGGGCCTCATGATTCTTGTTTGCGCAATGCAGGGCGATGATGAGATGCAGGCCAGAAAGCTTGCAGAAAAAGCCGCGAAACTGCGTATCTTCAAGGATGACTCGGGTAAAATGAACCGCTCGTTGCTGGATGTTGGCGGATCAGCGTTGGTGATCAGCCAGTTCACGCTGGCCGCCGATACAACAAGCGGCAACCGGCCAGGGTTTTCAAACGCAGCACCACCGGATCAGGGCGAGCACCTGTACAAGGAATTTGCAGCTCACCTTGGCGCACAGGGCGTTGCGGTGGAAACCGGACAGTTTGGGGCTGACATGGCGGTTGAACTTGTGAATGACGGCCCTGTCACGATCTGGATCGAGAACTGATGGACATATCAAAACAAGCGGTAGATTTTTGGCAGGCCGGGGTTGATGCGGTTGACGGATATACCGCCACCAAAGCCGCACTGCCTGGTGTTCCCAAACCGGACCGGATACTGGCCGTCGGCAAACCCGCGGCTGCGATGGCGCGTGCAGCGCTGGCGCAATTTGGCTCGGTCCCCACGCTTGTCGTGACCAAGGACGATCACGGCCGCGACCTGCCAGACGCGGTCGAGGTAATCGAAGCTTCGCACCCGGTGCCAGACGACCGCAGCCTTGCCGGTGGGCGGGCGCTGCGCTTGGCGATGGAGCAGATGCACCCCGGGTCACATGTCCTGTTGCTGGTTTCGGGCGGGGCATCCTCATTGGCCGAGGATCTGTTGCCAGGAACATCTTTGGGTGATCTTGAGGCGTTGAATCGCAAGCTGCTGTCGGAAGGTTTGGACATCCGCGCCATGAACGCCGAGCGGCGCAAGCTGTCTCGTATCAAAGGCGGCGGATTGCTGTCTCATTTCAAAGGCGCGCGTGCCACTGTGCTGGCGATTTCCGATGTGCCAGGGGATGATCTGAATATCATTGGCTCGGGCATCGGCGCGTTGCCGGACAACTACACCTTTACCGCCACCACGCAGATCGTGGCTTCCAATGCCCATGCGCGGAATGCGGCGGCCACGGCTGCGGATGTGGCGGGCCTTGCGGTTTTTGCAAATGAAGAGGCCCTGCATGACGACTATTTGCAAGTCGCCGCGAAACTGGGGCCAATGCTGCGCGGCATGGACAAAGGCGTTATGATCTTTGGCGGTGAACCAACTGTAGTCCTGCCGGAAAAACCCGGTCGTGGGGGTCGTAATCAGGCACTGGCGCTTGCTTTGGCCAAAGAAATCTCGGGGCAGTCTGGCCTGGCAATTGTTGTTGGCGGCACGGATGGAACCGACGGCCCGACAAAGGAAGCCGGAGGAATCGTTTGCGGCACCACCTGGGCCGATGGGGCCGAAACCTATCTTCAAAATGCTGACAGTGGATCGTTTCTGGACAAAGTTGACGCGTTGCTGACGACCGGACCAACCGGGACCAACGTCATGGATCTGGTCGTCGCAATACGAGGGTAATTAGACGCCTTGCCCACATTGTGATCCACAAGCGTCTGGAAATATCAAAAATTGCCAGTTTTCTTTTAGACAGATCACGGACACTGCGTTCGTGACATCCCTTCGTGTCGTCCATGTGCAGACGATCGTTTTTGATATCGGCACGAAATATCCTTGCCCGACTAGCAGAAATAAGCCAACGTTGACTCAAGCGTCAATAAAAAGTCCGAAAAGGGCTAATACCACTCAATAGGGAGAAGATTAAATGAACGAACAAATCACACATATGGCCGGTCAGGTCACAGCAGGGAAAATGACCCGCCGCGAATTCATGGGGAAAGCAGCTGCATTGGGTGTTTCGGCTGCCATGGCCAGCACTATGTTTGCCGACGCCGCTCGTGCGGCGGGTCCAGTGAAGGGTGGAACCTTCAAAATGGGCGTTCAAGGGGGCGAAAGCACAAATACGCAGGATCCGGCGTTGTGGTCGTCCGATGTTCCGATTGCTGGTGGCCAGCAGTGGGGCGAGACGCTGGTCGAAGTAAATGGCAAGGGCGAACTTGAAGGGTTGGTTGCCGAAAGCTGGGAAGGGTCTGCGGATGCAAAGACTTGGCGCTTCAAAGTCCGACAGGGTATCGAATTCTCCAATGGTAAAACAGTCACCCCAGAAGACATCATGCGCACGATGGAGCGCCACACAAATGAAGATTCTCAGTCTGGTGCACTAGGTATCGTGCAGGGCATTGAATCGATGCGGGTCGACGGGGACACCTTTGAAGTCACAATGGAAATCGGCAATGCCGATCTACCCTACTTGCTTGCCGACTATCACTTGAAAATCCAGCCAGACGGTGGCTTTGATGATCCGAACTCGGCCGTCGGCACCGGACCTTATGTTCTGGAGAGCGACGAGCCAGGCGTGCGTATGCAGTTTGTCCGCAATCCGAATTACTGGGGCGGCGACGCTTTTGCCCATTACGACAGTGTCGAAGTAATCACGCTGAACGATGCAACAGCCCGGACCGCCGCACTTCAGTCAGGTCAGGTAGACATCATCAACCGGGTTGAGCCCAAGATTGCCCAACTGCTGGACCGGGCGCCAAATCTGTCGGTTCAGAATGTCTCGGGGCGGGGCCACTACGTGTTCATCATGCATGTGGATACTGCACCATTTGATGCAAACGAACTGAGGTTGGCATTGAAATATGCCATCAACCGCGAGGAAATGGTTGATAAAATCCTGCGCGGGTATGGCGGTATCGGCAACGACATGCCAATCAACGCTGCCTATCCGCTGTTTGACGATAGTATTCCGCAGCGTGAGTACGACCCAGCAAAAGCTGCTGAGCATTACAAGAAATCCGGGCATGACGGCTCACCGATCATCCTTCGCACGGCCGATGGAGCCTTCCCCGGTGCCGTGGACGCAGCCGCATTGTTCCAGCAAACGGCACAGGCTGCGGGGATTCCTTTGGAGGTCAAACGCGAACCAAATGACGGGTACTGGTCCGAAGTCTGGAATGTGCAACCATTCTGCGCGTCGTACTGGAGCGGGCGCCCGGTTCAGGATCAGATGTACGCGACCGCGTATCTGTCAACTGCTGACTGGAACGACACACGCTTCAAGCGCCCCGAGTTTGACGAAATGCTGCTGGCGGCACGCAGCGAACTGGATGACGCGAAGCGCAAGGAAATCTACTCGAAAATGGGCATGATGGTGCGTGACGAAGGCGGCCTGATCCTGCCAATGTTCAACGACTTCATTGACGCAGTCAGCAACGAAGTCCAAGGATATGTTCCTGACCCGAACGGCGCCATGATGTATTGGTACGCGTCGAAATTCACCTGGAAAGCCTAAGGTTCCAGGTCAATGCATCCCATCATAATACTGGTTGCTCAGCGCCTTGCGCTGAGTACCCTTCTCCTTATCGCGGCGTCAGCACTGATTTTTGCAGGGACAATGATTTTGCCCGGCGATGTGGCACAATCGATCCTGGGGCAATCCGCTACGCCGGAGTCGCTGGCCAACCTTCGTGAAGAGCTCGGGCTGAATGATCCGCCGCTCACCCGCTATTTCGACTGGCTGTTTGGGGCCCTGCAAGGCGATCTGGGGACCGCTTTGACCAACGGCCGTGACATTGCTGAAAGCATCGGACAGCGGATGTCGAACACCCTTTTTCTGGCCTTCTGGGCTGCGATCATTTCGGTGCCTCTGGCCATCATGTTGGGCCTGATTGCCGTACGCTATAAGGACCGGTGGCCTGACAAGCTGATTTCGGCAGTGACACTGGCCTCAATCTCGATCCCGGAATTCCTGATCGGCTACCTGCTTATGTATTTCATCGCGGTAAAACTGGGCTGGTTCCCATCGGTCGCAATGATTGGTGACCATATGAGCCTTTTGCAAAAGCTTCAGGCTATCGCCCTGCCCGTAATGGTTCTGACGCTCGTGGTTTTGGCGCATATGATGCGTATGACCCGTGCGGCGATTTTGAACGTCATGCAATCGGCTTATATCGAAACCGCCGAGCTTAAAGGCCTGACCGGGTTTCAGGTGATTGCACGCCATGCCTTCCCGAACGCCATCGCCCCGATCGTAAACGTCGTGATGCTGAATCTGGCCTATCTTGTGGTCGGTGTCGTGGTGATCGAGGTGGTCTTTGTCTACCCTGGAATGGGCCAATACCTGGTCGATCATGTTGCGAAACGTGATGTTCCGGTGGTGCAGGCCTGTGGTCTGATCTTCGCGGCCGTCTACATCGGCCTCAATATGGTCGCGGACATCGTCTCGATCCTGGCCAACCCGCGTCTGAGGCACCCGAAATGAAGAACATCCCTATTTCCGCACTGATCGGGTTGTTCCTGACGGCCCTCTACTTTCTCATGGCGCTGTTCGCGCCGCTCATCGCCCCCTACGGCATGGCCCAAGTGGTCGGCGATGTATGGGAACCCTCAAAGATCGAGATCATGCTTGGGATCGCTCCCGCAGGTTTCACCGAGTCAAACTTCTGGCTGGGCACCGACAATATCGGTCGCGATCTGCTTAGCCGCATGATCTATGGCGGTCGCACGACAATCTTCATCGCAACGGCTGCGACCATCCTGTCCTTCGTGACCGGCTCGGTCCTGGGCTTCTTTGCGGCTGTGATGGGGGGCTGGGTCGACCAGGTGCTGTCGCGCTTTGTCGATCTGATCATGTCGATACCGACCTTGATCTTTGCCCTTGTGGTACTGTCGGTGATGCCTGTGACAGTTCCGATTTTGATCGTCGTTATGGGCTTGTTGGACTCGACGCGGGTCTATCGTCTGGCCCGTGCTGTCGCTGTCGACATTACAGTCATGGATTATGTCGAAGCCGCCCGTCTTCGGGGCGAGAAAAACGGTTGGATCATCTTCCGGGAAATCCTGCCCAACGCGCTTTCACCGCTGGTTGCCGAGATGGGCTTGCGTTTCATCTTTGCCGTACTTTTCGTCTCAACCCTGTCCTTCCTGGGTCTTGGTGTACAACCGCCCGAGGCTGACTGGGGTGGCATCGTGAAGGAGAACAAGGAAGGCATCGTGTATGGCATTCCCGCCGCCTTGTTGCCCGCCGTTGCCATCGCGACGCTGGCGATTTCGGTCAACCTTGTGGCCGACTGGGTCTTGAACCGAACCACATCACTGAAAGGAGGCCGGGGATGAGTGATCCACTTCTCAAGGTCCGCGACCTCAAAATCGGCGCAACCGTCTACCCACCGGGTGAAAAACCCCATGACATTGAGATTGTCCATGGGGTCAGCTTCGACCTGGCACCTGGTAAGGTGCTCGGTCTGATCGGTGAATCCGGGGCCGGTAAATCCACGATCGGTCTAGCGTCCATGGCCTATGGCCGGGGTGGCGTGAAGATCACAGGCGGAGAGGTTTGGGTCAACGGGCGCGATATTCTAAAAACTTCACATCGGGATATTCGCAAGCTGCGCGGGGGCGAGGTGACTTACGTGTCTCAGTCCGCTGCTGCGTCCTTTAACCCTGCCAAAAAAATCATGGATCAGGTGGTCGAGGCTGCGGTTGAACAGAAAAAGTTCAGCCGCAAAGAAGCCGAAAGTCGCGCGCGTGAGCTGTTCGCCAAGCTGGGTCTGCCCGATCCGGACAATATCGGCGATCGTTACCCGCACCAGGTCTCTGGGGGTCAGTTGCAGCGCTGCATGACGGCGCTGGCGCTGTGTCCCGAACCTGATCTGGTGGTGTTCGACGAACCAACCACCGCGCTGGACGTGACCACCCAGATCGACGTGTTGATGGCGATTAAAGAGGCCATTGCCGACACTGGTGTTGCCGCGCTGTATATCACCCACGACCTTGCGGTTGTGGCGCAAGTGAGCGACGACATCATGGTCCTGAAAATGGGCAATACCGTTGAATACGGGAACACGGATCAGATCATCAACAATCCGCAGGAAGAGTATACGCAAGCTTTGGTCTCGGTACGCTCGATCGAGCATGAAGAGAAACAGCCAACGGCGGACCCCGTGCTCAGCGTTGATGGGATCACTGCGCGTTATAAGGGCCTGAATTTCGACGTGTTGCACAACGTCAATGTCGAGCTTCATCCGGGGCAGACATTGGCTGTTGTCGGCGAGTCTGGCTCGGGCAAGTCCACGCTGGCGCGCGTGATCACTGGCCTGCTGCCACCGCGCGAAGGAGAGATTACCTTTGCCGGGCGCAAGCTCTCGTCGGACCTCAAAGGCCGAACCCGCGAAGACCTGCGCGAATTGCAGATGATCTATCAGATGGCCGACGTGGCGATGAACCCGCGTCAGACGGTTGGTACAATCATTGGCCGCCCGCTGGAGTTCTACTTCAACATGCGCGGAGCGGAAAAGCGCAAGCGGATCATCGAATTGCTGGATGAAATCGAACTGGGCGAAAAGTTCATCGACCGATATCCGGCCGAGCTGTCTGGTGGTCAGAAACAGCGTGTTTGCATCGCGCGATCCCTGGCTGCGAAACCCAAGATGATCATCTGTGATGAGGTGACATCGGCGCTCGACCCACTTGTGGCGGATGGTATTCTCAAGCTGCTTCTAGACCTGCAGAAGATCGAGAATGTGGCCTATCTGTTCATCACCCACGATCTGGCAACTGTCCGTGCAATCAGCGACAGTATTGCGGTGATGTATCAGGGACGAGTTGTGCGGTACGGTCCAAAATCGCAGGTGCTCAGCCCGCCATTCGACGACTATACCGACCTTTTGCTCAGTTCCGTGCCCGAAATGCATCTGGGCTGGCTGGAAGAGGTTGTCGCCCATCGCAAGATGGAGAGCGCGGGGAACTGATCCACGCTTGTGACAGTTCCATGAAATCTGAAAATCCCGGCGCTTTGTCCAATGACAGGTGTCGGGATTTTGCTATTGGGGGCGTGAACAGTCGTGTTTTGAGCCGCGAATCTCCTAGGCTCGGCTGAAGAAATTACTGAAAGGCTCGGGCATGGACCGCAAACTTCTGCTCATCATTCTGGACGGCGTCCCCTACCGTAATTTTCGCCGCCTGTTTGGCAATCTGGAAGGCTGGGTCGACAGCGGCGACGCGCGGGTTTGGAAGCTGCGCGCAGTGCTGCCCTCTACTTCGGCCAGCTGCTATGCATCGATCCATACAGGTGTGACACCGCAGGAACATGGCTGCACCGGCAACGGCAATGTTTTTCGGCTGAGCCACAAGGATGTGTTCAGCCAGGTCCGCGAAGGCGGCGGTGTAACCGGAGCGGTCACCCACAGCTATTGGTCGCAGTTTTTCAACCGCCACCCCTTCGACTATGTCCGTGACATCGAATATGACGAACCCGAAAGCCAGACCATCAACCACGGTCGTTTCCACACCATGACCGGCTATGGCAAAGACAATCAGATGACACCGTCCGATGTCGATCTGTACGGAACCCTCACGAATCTCTGCCTGCGCTTCGGGCTGGATTATGGCATCCTGCACGCCTGCACGTTGGACAGCATGGGTCACCGGTTCTTCCACGATTGCGAGGAAATGGACCACGCATGCTTTGTCGCGGACGAGATGCTGGCGCCCTTCATTCCCCGTTGGCGGCAACTGGGCTACGAAGTTATCGTGACCGCTGATCACGGTCAGGATGAACGCGGTCATCACGGTGGGCGAGGACCGCTGCAGCAGGAAACGGCGCTGTATTACTTCGGCAACGCGGACGGCCCCGACGCAGATACTATAATCGACCAATTGCAGTTGGCCCCCACGATCCTGCATCGCATGGGCGCGCCCGTCGCAGAAACGATGAAGGGCGAAGTTTTCTTGCGATAACGTTCATCCGCTTTTTAGGCGGTAAAGGACTTAGTAGTAAGACCAGATCCCCTGCCCCAGCGCTTCGATAGCGACCGAGATACGCTCAAAGCTTTCTGCTGCGCGTTTCACCGAGGTACGAGCGCGCAAATAGCCATGAACCAGGCCGGGCTCATTGATCCAATGGGCCTTACCTCCTGTCGCCGCTATCTTCTCGCAGTAGTTCGGCCCATCATCCCGTAGCGGATCGCAATCTGCAGTCACCACTACTGTGGGCGGCAGGTTCGAAAAATCACTGTCCTGCAAAGGTAAATAGGTTGGGTCACCTTCGGGCTGATCCCCGGCGTATCGGACGGATTCATAGAACTTTATATCGTCCAAAGTCAGCAACGGGGCGTGGGCGTGTTCCAGGTAGGAGCCATTGGTTCGGTCCCCACCAAGCAGGGGAAAAATCAGCACTTGGCCCAAAATGCCGTCCAATCGGCCCCGCGCGTGATGGGACACCGCAGCGGCAAGGTTTCCTCCGGCACTGTCACCCGCCAAGATCAACGGGTCACCATATTCACGCGCTGCCCAGATCACTGCTGTCCAACAATCATCGAACTGCGCGGGGTGCACATGTTCAGGGCACAGCCTGTAGTCAACTGCGACCACACGATACCCTGTTTGCGCGCAAAGTTCAGCGCAGACGTCATCGTGGCTGTCCAGCCCACCCAACACAAATCCACCGCCATGGAAATAAACGACGGATCGGGTGGGCTGACCAGCGGTGTAGATGCGGACAGGAACTCCATCGGCTGTCAGATCCTGTGTTTCCACCCCGACAGGTCGCGGTTGGCGGAAATCCTGACACATGGTGTCATAGACGCGGCGCTGATCTTCGATTGAAAGATCAACCGCATCATCAGGATAGCTTTCAGCCGTGCGACGTATGAACGCCCAGGTTTCCTCGTCAATCAGGCGTTCATAATCCATTGTCCCTCCGGCTTACTCAGACCACTCCCACGGCTGGGTATATGCGCCCAGCACTTTCGAGACATCGTCTTCCGAAGATCCATTCGCGTCAAGCTGCGCGACAAGGCCACGCTTTTTATCATCGATCACCGAAACAACACGCGCCGATACCTCAGCTGTCTCAAGCGCACCATTATAGATACGTGTGATAGCCTGTTTACGCAGATCGGGCTTAAAGACCTTACCAACCGCAGTTTTGGGCAATTCGTCCAGAATGGTCATATGCTTGGGCTGCGCCGCACGTTCATGCACATGAACCTTGCAGTAATCCATCAGCTCTTTTTCCGTGACCGAGGCGCCTTCGACCAGTTCGACAAACGCACATGGCACTTCACCGGAATGCGCGTCGGGCTGGCCAATAGCGCCGGCAAACGCGACTGCGTCATGGCCCAATAGCGCTTCTTCGATTTCGGCTGGGTCAATGTTATGGCCACCGCGAATGATCAGATCCTTGGCGCGGCCTGTGATCCAAAGGTATCCGTCTTCGTCAAACCGTCCCAAATCACCTGTACGCAGGTATTTGTCATAATAATAGAGATCTACGTTCTTATCGGCCTCGGTATAGGTGTTGCCCGCATAGACACCCGGGTTCGAGATACAGATTTCTCCGATTTGATCGGTATCGCATTCGACCGGTCCCTCCGGCCCGCTTTGCAGGATTTTCACATCCGTATAGGGGAACGGAATACCGATCGATCCGATCTTTTTTTCACCATCCACAGGGTTACACGACACCAGGCACGTGGCCTCGGTCAGGCCATAGCCTTCGACGATCTTCACACCCGTGGCTTCTTCAAAGCGACGGAACAACTCAACCGGCAGCGGGGCCGAGCCAGAGAAAGCTGTCTTCACGCTTGAGATATCGGCATCAACCGGGCGCTGCATTTTGGCCGAGATGGCAGTGGGTACAGTGATAATGAAAGACACCTTCCAGCGTTCGATCAGCTTCCAGAAGTTGTCGAAAACGCCGTCTCCGCGATACCCGGCTGGTGTGGGGAAGATCACATGCGCGCCCGAGGACACGGCCGCCATCATAATCACGTGGACAGCAAAGACGTGGAACATGGGCAACGGGCACATGATGACGTCGTTTTCGTCAAACAGCAGCGTATGTCCCAGCCAGCCGTTATAGACGAGACCAGAATACTTGTGTTGCGCCACTTTTGGCATGCCGGTCGTGCCGCCCGTATGGAAATAGCACGCGACACGGTCTTCCTTGCTGTCTTCAAATGTCAGCGTCGTCGGCTGTTTGACCAACTCTTTATTAAAGTTCTTGTAATTCGCATGGGCGAGTTTTTCCCTGTCACCCATCTTGGGGCGCAGGAAAGGTACCAACCAGGACTTGGGCGGTGTCAGATAGCGGTTCAGGTCGATTTCCAGAATGGTGCTGACCTTGGGCGCGTGGCGGACCGCTTCCTCCACTTTCTGGGCCACATCCGTTTTTGGGAAAGACTTCAGCGTCACCACAACCTTGGCGCCGGTCTCGCGCAGGATGGCCGCAATCTGTTCCGGCTCAAGCAGCGGATTGATTGGGTTCACGATCCCGGCTACCGCGCCGCCCATCATGGTGATCAGCGTCTCGTTACAGTTGGGCAGCACATAGGCCACCACATCTTTTTCGCCCACACCCAGTGAACGGAAGAGGTTCGCAGCCTGATTAACCTTGTCCTGCAATTGTGACCAGGTCAGGGTCTCGGCTTTGTCGGTTGGTCCCGACAACAGTTGAAAACTGATGGCATTGTGGTTGGGAAACTTCTCTGCCGTGCGCGACAAGAGCTGATGGAAGGTGACGGGCAGATCCCGATCCTCCCACGGCATTTCCTGTTCCATGCGCGTTTTGTCTTCCAATCCCACAAAGGCCATGTGGTTCCTCCCGTTATTTTCTCCCGCATTTTGCGCAGGCTTGTTGTTCGCCTCCAAGATGGGATCAAAAACGAGCCCGCGCAAGCGAGGGCTTAGCTGTGACAGTGAGTAAAATGTAGAATGACGCTACGGCGGAAAGGGAAATGCCCGTGCGTCACCCTTATTCCGCGGCGACACCGTCGGTGAATTGCAACCGGGCCAGACGCGCATAGAGCCCGTCCTGAGAAACCAGATCGTCATGGCTGCCTTGCGCCACGATACGGCCTTCTTCCAGCACAACAATGCGGTCGGCTTTCTTCACAGTTGCCAAGCGGTGTGCAACGATCAGGGTTGTGCGTCCGGCCCGCATCTGGTCCACCGCGCCCTGTACCGCGCGTTCGCTTTCCGCATCCAGAGCCGAAGTTGCCTCGTCCAGCAACAGAACCGGCGCGTCGCGCAGAATGGCCCGCGCAATGGCGATACGCTGCTTCTGACCGCCTGACAGCATCACGCCGCGTTCGCCAACAAAGCTGTCATACCCTTCCGGCAAGGCAGCGATAAAGTCATGCGCGGCAGCGGCACGGGCCGCGGCTTCAACTTCGGCATCGGTTGCATCTAGACGCCCGAAGCGGATGTTTTCACGGGCCGAGGCAGCAAAGATCACAGGGTCCTGAGGAACCAGAGCCATATGCGTACGGAAATCTGCCCGATCCAGTTCTCTCAGGTCGTGGCCATCCAACGTGACCCGGCCCGAATTGGGGTCATAGAACCGCTGGATCAACTGAATGACTGTCGTCTTGCCCGCGCCGGAAGGTCCGACAAAGGCAACCGTTTCACCCGGATTGACCTGAAGCGAAAGATGATCCAGCGCAACGGTGTCGGGACGCGACGGATAACAGAAGCTGACATCTTCGAAGCGGATTTCACCTTGAACATCCTTGGGCAGGATCATGGGCTTGGCAGGATCGGTCACGGTGTCTTGCGCATTGAGAAGTTCGACCAGACGCTCTGTTGCCCCGGCAGCGCGTTGAAGTTCGCTCCAGATTTCGGACAGGGCCGCGACCGAGCCGGCCATAATGACCGAATAGATCACGAACTGCACCAGCACGCCTTCGGTCATCACGCCGTTGCGCACATCATTTGCACCCATCCACAAGACGCCGACGATGCCCGAAAAGACCAGAAAGATCACAATTACCGTCAGTACCGCACGGGTTTGAATGCGGCGCAGCGAGACCACATACGAGGTTTCGGTCATCTCTCCGAATTGCTTGCGGCTTTCCTGTTCGTGGGTAAAGGCCTGCACCGTCTGAACAGCGCCCAGAGCTTCACCTGCGTTTCCGGACGAGGCTGCAATCCAATCCTGATTCTCGCGGCTGATCACACGCAGACGGCGACCCAAAACCAATATCGGAACAATGACAATCGGGATCAATAACAGAACCAAACCCGTCAATTTGGCCGAGGTCAGCAGCATCAGCACCAGCCCGCCGAAAAACATCAACATGTTACGCAACGCGATCGACACCGAGGACCCAAGAACCGACTGAATCAGGGTCGTGTCCGTTGTGATCCGGCTGAGCACCTCACCCGTCATGATGCGTTCATAGAATTCCGGGCTCATCGCGATCACGCGATCGAACACGGCCTTGCGAATATCGGCGACAACGCGTTCGCCCAAGCGCGTGACCAGCGCGTATCGGATGCCGGTGCCCACGGCCAAAACAGCGGCAATGCCCAACGCGGCCAGAAAATACCAATCCAGCAGCTCGCCGTCCTGGATGCGAAAGTTGTCGATCACGCGCCGAACCGCCAGTGGCAGAGTCAGCGTCATGCTTGCGGTCAGAATCAACGCCAATGTCGCGCCAATCATCAAAAACTTATAGGGCTTCATGAATGGCCAGAGCGAGGCCAGCACCCCAATTTTCTTTGAGCGGGCCCGCTCTTCACTGGCACCGGGTGCAGCGGCTGGCGCTGGTTTACTGGCGGTTTGTCTTGCCATGTCGGGCCCTTATGGATTGAACTCTAGGAAGTGACCGCTTTCTTGGCCTCAGCCGCCCTTTTGGTCAAGCATGACAACAAGGATCAGCACCCCGAAAGGGCCATTTGACGCAGAAAAGGTTGGGATCTTGGAGCGGGTAGACGGAATCGAACCGACATAGCCTGCTTGGAAGGCAGGGGCTTTACCATTAAGCTATACCCGCAAATGGTTTGCGTTGGTTAAGTCATGCACCCGGGCGCGTCAAGCAGGAAGTCGCAAATTTTGCGCCTCAGTTTTAGAACCACAGCGCCCCGTCGTATTCGCCCCTTCAATCCTGGTTGCGGAATATTCGTGTCGAAGAAAAAAACTGCTCCAGTTCTTCGATCCGCTCTTTGCTTTCCTCCCACCGTGCTTCCTGTACTTCGGCAATCAGAGTCTCGGAAATCAGTTGCAGTGCTATCGTCGAATCCCAGCTCGAGGGAGCCTCGACCAAGGCGTGGAATGTGTAGTTGGCGGTCTTACCGATTGGTGAACCCCACTGGTCCGTAAACAAAACAACCGTTACGCCCCGGCTTGAAGCAACTTGCGCAAGTTTCTCCAAATGCGCTTCGTATCGCCGAATGTCGAAGATCACCAGGACCGAGGACGCATCCATGTCCAAAAGGTATTGCGGCCAGACATTCGCTGAATTGCCCAGCATAGTTACGTTGGGCCGGATGATCTGCATGTGATTGAACAGATAATCCGCGTTGGATCGGGTGATGCGGCCACCCACCACATAAAGATGCCGGTCCGTTTCAGCCAATAGCTGGGCGACGGTGTCGAACATCTCTTTGTCCAGACGCTCCAGCGTGTGGCGCATGTTTGTCCAGACGGCCTGCGCAAAGCGCGTTGTCGGGTGTTCGGCATCGTCATCGACAACCCAGGCATCTCGTTTCGAGATCGGTTTCTTGATCTGCGCTGCCACTTCTTCGCGCAGGGCATCCTGCAGGTCCGGAAACCCATCGAACCCAAGCTTGCGGGCCATGCGAATAACAGTTGGCGTCGAGACCTGAGCCGCAGCCGCCAGCTTGGTGATCGATTGCAGCCCTGCCATCGGATAGTCCTGCAATAGGACAGACGCCAACTGACGTTCTGATCGGGTCAAATCGTCCAATTCGTCCTGAATCCGCTGTTTGACCAGCTTTACAACGGCGGCCATCGACACCCTCGATTTTTAAATTTGTTACAGAATATTCCTGCCTGTAGTTTTGTCTACAGTAATTTTCTTGACAGGTACGAAGTTGCTGTAACAAATGCTACCTATGCGACAAGAAACCGAGTCATCCCTGCTGCAATCTGCCGAAGCCCCGGCAGCCCGTGTGCTGAATGCACGGGGCCGCGCGCCTGCAGTGTTGGTGTGCGAACATGCCAGTCGCTTCATACCTGCGGCTTTGCAGAATTTGGGTCTGGATGACGATGCGGCCCGGTCGCATGTCGCATGGGATATCGGTGCGATGGAGCTATCGATTGAGCTGATGGGGGCGCTGGATGCACCGTTGGTGTATTCGCGCGTCAGTCGCCTTGTCTATGACTGCAATCGCCCACCGGAACGCGAAGATTCCATGCCGTGCCTCAGCGAAGTGTTCTCAGTCCCCGGCAATATAAACCTGACCGCGGCCCAGCGCGCCCAACGGCTTCACGAGGTGTACGAACCGTTCCGACAGCTGTTGTCTTCAACACTGGACGCAAGACATGAACGACCGGTTGTCATCACGATCCACAGCTTCACGCCAGTCTACAAGGGACAAAAAAGGACGGTGGAGCTGGGCATTTTACATGATGAAGATGATCGGGCAGCCCAGATCATGCTGCAACAGGCGCAAGGATCAGGGCTGAGCGTTGCGCTTAACCAACCTTATTCGGCCACCGATGGCGTCACGCACACCTTGCGGGAACATGCGATCAAACGCGGTCTTCCAAATGTCATGATCGAAGTGCGGAACGACCTGATCGACACTCCAAAAGGTGTGAACCTCATGGCAGGTTTGCTAACGCCAGTCCTGCAATCGGTCATCACGGCGTTTTCGCGCACGGAGGCCAAATTATGAAAACAGAGGTATCGAGATGAAGTTTATGCGGGGATATGTGGCGGTAATCGACCGCACGAACCGCTGGGTCGGGCGCGTGATCATGTATGGCATTTTCGTCATGATGGGCATTCTGCTCTGGTCTTCGATCTCGAAAACTTTCTTTCTGCCATCACTCTGGACACTGGAAATGGCCCAGTTCGCAATGGTGGCCTACTACATGCTTGGTGGTCCGTATTCGATTCAGATGGGGTCGAATGTACGAATGGACTTGCTGTATGGTGAATGGTCTCATCGCCGCAAGGCCTGGACCGATGCGTTTACTGTCCTGTTTCTGATCGTCTACCTTATCGTTCTGCTGTGGGGTGGTTGGGACAGTCTGATGTACTCGTTCCAATATGGCGGCGAGCGCAGCGCGACGATTTGGAGGCCTTACTTGTGGCCGGTCAAGATGATCATGGTTATCGGCATCTTCCTGATGTTGCTGCAAGCCGTATCTGAATTGTTCAAGGACATCTTGCGCCTGCGTGGCGACGACATCCCGCGTGAGGTAATCTGATGTCCTACGAAATGATCGCCTTGCTGATGTTTGCATCAATGATGCTGATGATGCTGACCGGGCAGAGAGTGTTCGGTGCAATCGGCTTTGTCGCCGTGGTCTCGGCTCTCTTCCTGTGGGGGGATCGGGGTGGCTATGACCTTGGGTTTGCAGCCGCAATCAAGGTCATGAAATGGTATCCGTTGCTGACACTGCCCATGTTCATCTTCATGGGATACATTTTGTCCGAAAGTCGGATCGCCGATGATTTGTACAAGATGTTCCATGTCTGGATGGGTGGCTTGTCAGGCGGGCTGGCCGTTGGCACCATCGGGCTAATGGTGCTGATTTCGGCGATGAACGGACTGTCCGTAGCCGGAATGGCGATCGGTGCGACCATTGCCTTACCGGAACTTCTGCGTCGGAACTATGACAAACGTATGGTGACGGGTGTCATACAGGCCGGATCATCCTTGGGAATTCTTGTACCACCGTCAGTGGTTTTGGTTCTGTACGCGATGATCGCGCGGCAACCTGTTGGCCAGTTGTGGCTCGCTGGCGTGCTTCCGGGCCTGATGATGGCAGCGATGTTCATCATCTATATTGTCATCCGTTGCCGCATAACACCTTCGCTCGGTCCGGTTCTAACCGCCGAAGAGCGCGACATTCCGTTTCCGGAGAAGCTGCGCCTGTTGCAGTCTGGTCTGTTACCTTTGGGTATTTTCGCCGTAATGATGGTTCCGTTTGTGAACGGCTGGACCTCGCTGGTGGAATCTTCCGCCATTGGAGCCATCACGGCTATGGCAGCGGCGGCGTTGAAAGGTCGGCTGACGCGTAGGGTCTTTGAAAACTCCATTCGGCATACATTGGGCATTTCCTGTATGTTCATGTGGATCATTCTGGCGGCTCTGGCGTTTGGCGCTGTTTTCGACGGGCTGGGTGCGGTCAAAGCCATTGAAAGTCTTTTCACCGAGAAACTGGGCCTGTCCCCTTGGATGATACTAATCCTGATGCAACTCAGCTTTATCCTGATGGGAACATTCCTGGATGATACTGCCATGCTCGTCATTGTCGCCCCACTATACGTTCCGCTGGTGGGGGCACTGGGCTTCGATCTGATCTGGTATGGCGTTCTTTATACCATCACGACGCAGATCGCGTACATGACGCCGCCGTTCGGCTACAACCTCTTTCTGATGCGTGCGATGGCCCCTCCGGAGATTTCACTGCGCGATATCTACAGCTCCATCATTCCTTTTGTTCTGGTGATGGTCTGCGCCTTGGCCACCATCATAATCTTCCCGGAAATTGCGCTTTGGCTACCGAATTATGTTTACGGAAAATAAGTCACAAGACCCCGGAAAGGGGCGAAATTCTGCAAGATCAAACAGAGGAGAAAGACAATGACAACAAGACGCAGATTTCTAAGTTCCGCCGGTTTGGCAGGTGCTGCCACGTTGGCGAGCCCGGCAATTGTCAAAGCGCAATCAGCCATCAAGTGGCGCTTCCAGACCTATGCCGGCGGCGCGTTGGGAGAGCATGTAACCAAACCCGCAATCGACTACATAAACGCAAACGCCAATGGTGAGCTTGAGATCGAGCTGTTCTACGCCGACCAGATCGTCCCAACAGGCGAACTGTTTCAGGCTCTGCAGCGCGGCACGATTGACGGGGTACACTCGGATGACGATTCGATGGCGTCACCGACCCCCCTGCGTCAGTTCGGTGGTTATTTCCCGTTTGCAACCAAACACATTCTGGATGTGCCTGTGCTGTTCAATCAGTACGGTCTGGCCGATATCTGGCGTTCGGAATACGAAAAAGTCGGCGTGGCATGGTTGTCGGCTGCGGGTCAGGACCCGTGCAACTTTAACACCAAAAAGGAAATCAAAACGCTTTCCGATCTGGATGGTCTCAAACTCTACACCTTCCCGACCGCGGGTCGTTTCCTGGCCAAGTTCGGTGTGGTGCCGGTAAACATTCCTTACGAAGACGCCGAGGTCGCGGTACAAACCGGGGAACTGGACGGCATGGCATGGTCCGGTATTACCGAGGACTACACTGTGGGTTGGGCGGATGTGACAGATTACTTCCTGACCAACAACATTTCAGGCGCGTGGATCGGATCGTGGTTCGCCAACCAGGAACGCTGGGCAGAACTGCCGGACCATCTGAAATCTGTGGTTATGGCGGGTATCGAAGCGGGCCACACGTATCGCAACCAGTGGTACTGGGGTGGTGAAGCGGCCTTGCGCGCGAATGGCGACAAGCTGCAGCTGCGCCAGGTTCCGGCCGCCGAATGGAAAGAAGTCGAAAACGCAGCCATCGAATTCTGGGACGAGGTCGCACAGGAAGGTGAAGTTCACCAGAAGATAGTCGGCATATTCCGGGAGTATAACTCGGTTATCAACCAGGCCGGTGCCCCTTACACTTTCGATTAACATCAAAATCGGGGGGCATTGCCGTCCAGTGCCCCCTTTGAGAAGCATGAGGTTTGCTCCATGACCGCTAATTTGACCTTTGAAACCCTGACATCACGAGTGGCCAACGGCGAGATTGATACTGTTCTTGTTTGCCTGGTGGACATGCAGGGCCGCTTGATGGGCAAGCGCTTTCACGCAGGCCATTTCGTCGCCGGCGCATGGGAAGAAACACATTGCTGCAACTACCTACTGGCCACCGATCTGGAGATGGCGACACCCGACGGGTATGCCTCGACCAGTTGGGAACGGGGGTATGGTGATTATGTCATGAAACCCGATCTGAGCACGCTGCGCCCGGTTCCGTGGCTTGAGGGTACGGTCATGGTGATGTGCGATGTGCTGGATCATCACACCCACGAAGAAGTGCCGCACGCACCGCGTTCGATCCTGAAAAAGCAGGTCGCGCGACTGAAGGCCATGGGTTTTGATGCCATGTGCGCAACCGAGTTGGAGTTTTTCCTGTTCGAGAAGAGCTTTGATGAAATTCGTAAGGAAGGCTTCCGCAATCTGGAACCGATCTCGGGCTACAATGAAGACTATCACATTCTTCAAACGACCAAGGAAGAACACGTTATGCGCCCGATCCGCAATCACCTGTGGGACGCGGGAATACCGGTCGAAAACTCGAAGGGCGAGGCTGAGACCGGGCAGGAAGAACTGAACATAAAATACGCGCCTGCGATGGACACGGCCGAGTATCATTCGATCGCCAAGAATGGCGTGAAAGAGATCGCCTGGCAGCACGGGCATGCGGCAACGTTCCTGCCGAAATGGCATCATGACAAGGTGGGCAGCTCCAGCCATGTGCATCAGTCACTTTGGGCTGATGGAAAGCCGGCTTTCTTTGATGCGAATGATGAGCTGGGCATGTCGGATCTGATGAAAAGCTATATGGCGGGTCTGCTGAAATACGCCGCCGATTATACCTATTTCATGGCCCCCTACATCAACAGCTACAAACGATTCATGAAGGGAACCTTTGCGCCGACGCGGATCATCTGGTCGGTCGACAATCGCACCGCCGGATTCCGGTTGTGCGGCGACGGCACCAAGGCCGTTCGGATAGAGTGCCGAATTCCGGGTTCAGACATGAACCCTTATCTGGCATTGGCCGGGATGCTGGCCGCTGGCATCGCAGGGATTGAAGAGGGATTGGATCTGCAACCGCCTACCACAGGAGACGTTTATCAGGGTGATACGGGTATGATCCCGGGCAACTTGCGCGCGGCGCGGGATGCTCTGCACAGCTCGGCCATGTTGCGGGAGGCGATGGGAGACGAGGTCGTCGATCACTACTCGCGTGCAGCGGAAGTTGAGATCGAGGAGTTCGAGCGCGTGGTCACAGACTGGGAAGTCGCCCGCGGGTTTGAGCGAGCGTAGGGTTCTGGCTGGGGGCTCTGCCCCCAGACCCCCGAGGTATTTTTGGCCAGATGAAGCAGGGATCCTGCTTATTTACTACATGGAGTGAACATGGGGCAGATGTTGAAATGTGTCTCACCGATTGATGGATCGGTTTTTGCGGAACGAGAGGTGTTGTCTCGGGACGAGGCGTTTGGGGTAGCGAGTCAGGCGCGGGGCGCGCAAGCGGCCTGGGCAGCGCGGCCCTTGCAGGAACGGATTGATCTAGTCATGGCTGGCGTAACGGCCGTGGGTGCGATGAATGACGAAATCGTGCCAGAACTGGCCCGTATGATGGGCCGTCCCGTACGTTATGGCGGTGAGTTTGGTGGCTTCAATGAACGCGCGAGCCACATGGCGGAGATTGCCGAGGCATCTCTGGCAGACATCGCGGTGGGGGAAGACGAGACATTCAAGCGTTACATCAAACGCATTCCGCATGGGGTGGTGTTTGTGGTGGCACCCTGGAACTATCCGTATATGACGGCGATCAACACAGTCGCCCCGGCATTGATTGCGGGAAACACTGTGGTCCTGAAACATGCCACCCAGACCCTATTGGTTGGCGAGCGGATGGCGCAAACCTTTCATGCAGCAGGCGTCCCTGAAGAGGTATTCCAGAACGTATTCCTGAGCCATGACGTCACCCATGACCTTATTGCGGGCAATGCGTTTGACTTTGTGAACTTCACCGGCTCGGTCGGCGGTGGACAGGCGATGGAACGCGCAGCGGCTGGAACATTTACCGGCGTCGGGACCGAGCTGGGCGGCAAGGACCCGGGCTATGTCATGGAGGATGCCGATGTGGATGCCGCTGTCGATACGTTGATTGATGGCGCGATGTTCAATTCGGGCCAGTGCTGCTGTGGGATCGAGCGCATTTACGTGCACGAAAGCCTTTATGACGATTTTGTCGCCAAGGCGGTGGAGATCGTGAAGGGATACAAGCTGGGTAACCCGCTGGACGCTGAGACCACCATCGGACCTATGGCCAACGCGCGTTTCGCCGATGAAGTGCGGGCACAAATTGCCGAGGCCATTGAGGCAGGCGCGGTTGCGCATATCGAAGCCTTCCCTGAGGATGATGGCGGCGCTTATCTGACCCCTCAAATATTGACCAATGTGACCCACGACATGCGCGTGATGCGGGATGAGAGCTTTGGACCGGTTGTGGGCATCATGAAGGTCTCGTCTGATGACGAAGCAATCGCGCTGATGAATGAAAGTGAATTTGGCCTGACCGCCAGCCTCTGGACCCGTGATGTAGATCGCGCAACGCGAGTTGGCGACCAGATCGAAACCGGCACGGTGTTCATGAACCGTGCGGATTATCTGGACCCCGGTCTTTGCTGGACCGGCTGCAAGAACACCGGGCGCGGCGGCGGTCTGTCGGTTATTGGCTATCACAATCTCACCCGTCCCAAATCCTACCACCTGAAAAAGGTCACGGTCTAAGGACGATGGTCTGCTCGGGTTTGACCCCCTCCCCCGAGCAGACCTCGAATACTAAAGGAAACCTGACATGTCACTTGTTGGAAACTGGTCCTATCCGACCGCAATCAAATTCGGCGCAGGGCGTATCAAGGAACTGCCCGAAGCCTGTGCTGCGGCAGGAATGAAAAAACCCCTTCTGGTTACAGACAAGGGCTTGGCAGATCTGCCGATTACTTCGGCAACGCTGGATATCATGGACGCTGCCGGTTTGGGCCGCGGACTGTTCAGTGATGTGGACCCCAACCCGAACGAGAAGAACCTTGAAGCGGGCGTCGCCGCATATACTGCGGGAGGGCATGACGGGGTGATCGCCTTTGGCGGAGGTTCGGGGCTGGATCTGGGAAAGATGGTTGCTTTCATGGCCGGCCAGACGCGCCCTGTTTGGGATTTTGAGGATATCGGTGACTGGTGGACGCGCGCCGATGCGGATGTGATTGCGCCGATCATCGCGGTGCCAACTACGGCCGGTACGGGGTCGGAAGTGGGACGTGCCAGCGTCATCACCAATTCAGAAACCCATGCCAAGAAGATCATCTTCCACCCAAAGGTGCTGCCAACCGTGGTGATCTGCGACCCCGAACTTACCGTGGGAATGCCCAAATTCATCACTGCAGGTACCGGTTTGGATGCATTTGCGCACTGCGTTGAAGCCTTCTCCAGCCCGCATTATCACCCGATGAGTCAGGGCATTGCTTTGGAAGGGATGCGGCTGGTGAAGGATTACCTGCCGCGCGCCTATGCCGACGGCACCGATATTGAAGCCCGCGCCCAATTGATGAGCGCAGCAGCCATGGGCGCGACGGCCTTCCAAAAAGGGTTGGGCGCGATCCACGCAATGAGCCACCCGATTGGTGCGGTGTTCAATACCCACCACGGAACCACCAACGCGGTTTGTATGCCCGCTGTGTTGGAGTTCAACGCCCCCGCCATCGCGGACAGGTTCCAACAGGCAGCGGCTTATCTGGGCATTGATGGTGGCTTTGACGGCTTCCGCGCTTTTGTGCAGGAATTCAACGACAGCCTCGGCATCCCGCGCACCCTTTCTGATCTGGGCGTCACCGAAGCTTCGATCCCCGAGCTGGTTGAAGGCGCGATCATTGATCCCTCTTGCGGGGGCAACCCGATCGAGTTGACGAAAGAAAACCTGACGCAATTGTTCAAAGCAGCACTTTGAAACAGAAAGGCCCGGCAATACCTGCCGGGCCTTTTACATTTGGTTCCCCAGGGCCGGATCAGTGCCCGGTCAGCACCAGAGTATTCACCGGCATCAGGATCAATCGCAGGCGCAGACCTGCGGCATGGACCACACCGATCGTGTCGACCACATGCAGGAAGGCGGCCTCCCAAAACCCAAGGTGTTCGTGCTCCAACCGCTCATGGTTGTCCGTGTAGACATTGGCCAGGCAGTTGCTGCCCGGTGGAATGTCATCGGCCATTCCTTTGTATAGCGGCTCCATAAAAACAAGGATCGATCCGGGATTTTTGTTGGTCTGCACATCGCGCAGCTCGTCCGAAGGACGGAGTTGGCCGGAAGGAATGACATCCTGAACTTCGACCACAACCGTCGGGATCACGGTGAACGGCTTTGTCATACAACCCAACTCACCGATCATGCCCGGTTTGATGACTTGGGCAGACAGTTGGCTGAACGCAGCTTGGAACCGGTCATGTCCCGTATGGGACGGCACCAGAATACCAGCGGGTCGCAGCAACGGGCTCACATAGTCACCGACTTGCAAGCTAAACTGTTCAACCCGTCCGGTAACACCGGCGAGGATAACTGTTTTGTCCAGCTCGGTTTGCGCGGCGTCCAGTTGTGCAATCGCGCTGGCCAGTTGGGCTGGGATCAGTTCTTCGATCTGCTGCTCAACGGCTGCACGTTTGGCTTCAGCGGCAACAACCTGCGCCTCTCGCTCGGCGACCAGGTTTTCCAGGCGCTCAATCTCGGCTAGTCTTACAGCACTTGAGCCTTCGTCCCGCAAAGTCGTGTTACGCTCCAAATCCTCAAGCGCCTGCGCAAGAGTTGCTTTGGACCCGGCAATTCCAGCTTCGGCCTCGGCCAAATCGGTTTCCGCCACCTTAAGCGAGGCCTGGACCTGCGCGATCTGTGCATTTGCCGCCTGGACCTGTGCGGTTTGGCTGAAATCTTCGATCCGGAAAATCGGCTGACCCGCTGTGACCAACTGGTTGTTCTGGACGAAAACCTCTGAAACACGCCCGCCCAGCTGCGGCAGGATCGTCACTGTACGGAAATAGGACGCAGCCGTTTTGCTGGCCGGGTGGAAGTAAAACAGCGTGGTAATCACAGTCAGCGCCAGAATGGCACATGTCGTCAGGCCCCAACGCAGTTCGTACCACATGGTAAACAAAGTGATTTCGTGGCCTATACGTTTACCCTGTACAAACCGACGGAACAAATAATCGGGCAGCACCGTAATCAGGGCGCAAAGCATGGTCTCGATCATTTACTTTGCTCCTGCGCTTCGCTTGCTTCTGTAACGGGTGCAGCCGGAGCAACAGCCTCGGGCACGGGGTCCGGTACAGGCGATCGGCCAAGGGACCGAATGGCATCAGCAATGTTCTTGAGTGGTGTGGCAAAGTCCGGGAATTGGAAACCCGCGACCAGAATGGCGGCAACCCAGAAAAGACCGTTATGCGTAAACAGCGCAAGCAGCGCCAAAATACCAACCAATTGAAATTGCGGGTGGTTGTTTTCATGGGCCATTTTTTCCGGCACAGAATGGAGCGTCAGGTACCCGACACCGATCAACACCACCAAGACGACAAAAAAGACGACCATAGCTGAAAACAAGTAGTCGCTTCCGTCAGCTGCGACAACGTAACGGGGAATATGCCCAGTGGCCATTGGATGAAGGTCTGCTGCAGTCACCTTGCCCTCCTTAAAATTTTGATACGTCTTTGACCGGGTTGAAGCGTAAATTCAAGGCTGCTTATAGTCTGGAAACCAAAACGCAAGGCGAATGAAGGGCTTAGGGGGTAATTTGCAAACAATGAGCACCAAACGCATTTTTTCCAGAATGCGTGAACGTCATGATTGATTTCTTGATCATAGGAGGTGGTATCGCCGGTCTCAGCGCTGGTGCGCGCCTGTCGCAGCACGGAACCGTGATGGTGCTCGAGGCCGAGGATGCACTGGGCTACCACGCATCGGGCCGGTCTGCGGCGATGTTTGAAGAAAGCTATGGGCCGCCTTCGGTGGTGGCTCTTAACAAGGCAGGCGCTGCCTTCCTGCACACGCAGAACGGTGGGTATCTGACGCCGCGCGGCCTGATGCTGATCGGCGCACAGGATCAGTCTGACCTGTTTGCCGCCGATCGCCGTGACCTGAACATGACGCACATATCGGTGGATGACGCCATCGCACGCGTTCCGATCCTGAACCCCGACCAGGTGGGCTTTGCGGCCATCAGCGAAGCCGCTTTTGATATCGATACAGATCGTTTGCTGCAGGATTTTGCCCGAACCATTCGGAACAACGGCGGGACGATTTCGACCAGGCACAAAGTCACAGCGATCCGCAAGGACGTGCATTGGATCGTCACCGCGGGTCAGAATTTTGAAGCCCGGAATGTGGTCAACGCCGCCGGGGCGTGGGTTGACCAGATTGCCGATCTTGCGGGCCTTCCCCCAATCGACATTACCCCACGCCGTCGTTCGATGGCACGATTGCCCGCCCCCGGTGGGCATGATGTTTCTGGCTGGCCCATGATGCTGGGTGTCGGGGAAACATGGTACGCCAAACCCGACGCCGGGAAACTGCTTGTGTCCCCGTCCGAAGCCGACCCGGTTCCCCCGCAGGACGCCTATGCCGACGATATGGTACTGGCAGAAGGTCTGGCCCGGTATGAGGCATTGATGACCGAAGCCGTCACGCGGGTCGAAACAAATTGGGCCGGGTTGCGCAGTTTTGCACCGGACGGAACTTTGGTGCTTGGAAGAGACCCACTGGAACCCTCCTTCATCTGGAGCGCAGGTCAGGGTGGCTATGGTTTCCAAACCGCACCTGCGGCGTCTCAATTGCTTTGCGATCTGGTTACAGGAGCTCCTCCTGCCCTTGATGCAAAGAATGTTGCGATGTTGTCCCCAGACAGGTTGAAACGATGATCAAACGCAACCTCCCCTCCTCTGCCAGCGTCGCCAATGTAGCCCAAGATGGCAAACTGGTCGCGCCCGCAGCCACGCGAAACTCCGACGCTTTGTGTGCATTGCTCCGTGATTGGGCTCCGCAACGGGGACAGGCGTTAGAGATCGCCAGCGGGACGGGTCAGCATATCGCGGCTTTTGCAACCCTGCTGCCGGGTCTGACGTGGCAACCTACGGAAATCGATCCTGAACGACGCGCTAGTATCGACGCCTACACGCGCGATTTGCCAAACGTTGAGACCGCCGAAGAACTGGACGCGACCGCCTCGGGGTGGCATGCCCGCTTTCCCGAACGAAACATGATCGTTTTGGTTAACCTGATACACTTAATCAGCTGGCAAGAAACGCGAACGCTCATCACTGAGGCCGCCACGGCGCTCGGGTCCTCTGGTCGATTTGTTTTATACGGACCATTCAAGCGATCAGGCCTGCTTACAAGCGAAGGCGACAAGAGATTTCACGAAGCTCTGATCCAGCAAGACCCGGACATTGGCTACAAAGACGACACAGATATTGTTGCGCTTTTTGAGGATGTCGGCCTGAAGGTTTTGGACACGGTCAACATGCCCGCCAACAACCTTGCATTCATCACATCGCGACCAGCAACCTGATCGAGATCAAAGTCAGATCCCCGCCTCCCGCTTCATATTCCATTTGCGAAATATGAAAAGGCATCAGCAATGGACTGGCAAGAAAAACTCTCGGAAACTCGCAAGAGCCTTCGCAATCTCAACGGGTCAATTCCCGAAACAACGCGCGCCTTCGGATCGCTCGGGAAGGCCGTCAAGGAAGGCGGAACGCTCGACTACAAATCAAAGGAATTTATCGCTTTGGGAATGTCGGTCACACTTAGATGCGAGCCTTGCATCACCCTACACACAGAAGCCCTGATCAAAGCAGGCGCAACAAGAGACGAAGTGTCGGACGTACTGGCTATGGCCATTCAAATGGGTGGCGGGCCAGCCATGATGTACGCCGCAAAGGCGCTGGAGTGTTTCGACGCGCTTTCTGCGTAAAAAAAGGCCCCGGGGTGCCGGGGCCTTTCTTCGATCAACCGTCCTTACGGATGGTTTCGTTTTTCGGGTCGTAGGGGCTGTCGCAGGTGACAACTGCATCCCAAAGTTTGTCCTGCATTTTGACCTTCAGCTTGGTACCCTCGACGGCCAGATCGGGCTTCACATAGCCCATGCCGATGGATTTCTCGAACGCCACCGAGTAACCGCCCGATGTCAGACGGCCCACACGCTCACCTTCCGGGGTGTACAGCGCTTCGCGACCCCACGGGTCAGCATCTTCTGGGCCGTCGATCAGCAGGGTGCAGCACTTAACGCGTACACCGGTCTCTTCCAGCTTGGCCTTGCCGTAGAAGTCCTTGGACAGATCGACAAAGCGCGGCAGGTCAGCTTCCAGCGGGGTCGCATCACGGCCCAGTTCGGTGCCGAAGGCACGGTAGGATTTCTCCTGACGCAGCCAGTTCTGGGCACGTGCGCCGACCAGCTTCATACCGTGTTTCTCACCCGCTTTTTCCAGCAGGTCGAACAGGTAGTTCTGCATTTCGATCGGGTGATGCAGTTCCCAGCCCAGTTCACCTGTATAGGCCACGCGGATCGCGTTGACCGGGCACATGCCCAGTTCGATCTGACGGGCCGACAGCCACGGGAAGCGCTTGTTGGACAGCGCGGTTTCTGGATCGGCGTCCTTGATGACCTCTTTCAGAACGTCGCGGGACTTGGGTCCGGCGATGGCAAAAACGCCCCACTGAGTGGTCACGTCCTGGATTTCGATATACCCGAACTCCTCCATCTTGTCCTCGGCCGCCTTGCGCAGATAGTCGGCGTCGTATTCGGTCCAAGCACCGGCAGAGACGATATAGTAGTTGTTCTCACCATTGCGGACGATGGTGTATTCGGTGCGGGTGGTGCCGTGCGACGTCAGCGCGTAGGTCAGGTTGATGCGACCGACCTTGGGCAGCTTATTGCAAGTGAACCAATCCAGGAACTGGGTCGCGCCGGGGCCTTTGACGACATGTTTGGTGAAAGCCGAAGCGTCGATCAGGCCAACGCCTTCGCGGATCGCCTTGGCTTCTTCGACGGCGTACTGCCACCAGCCACCACGACGGAACGACCGGCTTTCCTTGTCGAAGTTGTCAGACGCATCGACGGGGCCGAAATAGTTCGGACGTTCCCAGCCATTGACCCAGCCGAACTGTGCGCCGCGTGCTTTCTGACGGTCATAGGCCGGAACGGTGCGCAGCGGACGGCAAGCTTCACGCTCTTCGTCGGGGTGGTGCAGGATGTAGACGTGTTCGTAGCACTCTTCGTTCTTGCGCGCCGCAAACTCGGTTGTCATCCAGTTGGACGAATACCGTTTGGGGTCCAGCGAGGCCATGTCGATCTCGGCTTCTCCATCGACCATCATCTGCGCCAGATAATAACCGGTGCCACCAGCAGCGGTGATACCGAAGCTGAAACCCTCGGCCAGCCACATGTTGCGCAGACCCGGAGCCGGGCCAACCAGCGGGTTGCCGTCGGGGGTATAGCAGATCGGGCCGTTGAAATCATCTTTCAGGCCGGAGTCAGCGCAGGAAGGCACCCGTTCTGCCATCGCCATATACTGATCTGCGATACGATCAATGTCCAATGGAAACAGATCGGCACGGAAGCTGTCCGGCACGCCGTATTCGAAGCGCGCTGGTGCCCCGTGCTCGTAGATACCCAGAATCCAGCCCCCGCGCTCTTCGCGCGCGTAGGATTCGTTGTCGGCGTCGCGCACAACGGGGTGCTCGGGGTTGCCGGCTTCACGCCATTTGACCAGCTCGGGGTCTTTGTCCATGACGATGAAGGTATGCTCGACCGGGATTGCAGGCATCTTGATGCCCAGCATCTTGGCGGTGCGCTGCGCATGGTTGCCCGATGCAGTCACAACGTGTTCGGCCGTGATGACGACCTGCTCGTCGGATGGGACAAGGTTGCCGCCCTGTTCGACCATCTTGGTGCAGGTGAGTTCCCAATGGGTACCGTTCCAGTGGAAGGCATCAGCCTGCATTTTGCGGACGATATCAACGCCTCGTTGGCGGGCACCTTTGGCCATGGCCTGCGTGACGTCTGCGGGGTTAATATAGCCGTCCTCGGTGTGATAGATCGCACCTTTCAAATCGCCGGTTTCGATCAGCGGCCAGCGCTCTTTGATCTGATCCGGGGTCAACCATTCGTATTTTACGTCGCATGTCTCAGCAGTGGATGCATAGAGCATGTATTCGTCCATACGATCCTGCGTCTGTGCCATGCGCAGGTTGCCGACCACCGCAAAGCCCGCGTTCAGGCCGGTTTCTTCTTCGAGCGTCTTGTAGAAGTCGACCGAATACTTGTGGATGTGGGTCGTCGCGTAAGACATATTAAACAGCGGCAACAGGCCAGCTGCGTGCCATGTCGAGCCCGAGGTCAGCTCGTCCCGTTCGATCAACATCACATCGTCCCAGCCTGCTTTGGCCAGGTGATAGGCAATCGAGGTTCCAATGGCGCCACCGCCAACGACCAGTGCTTTGACTTGGGTTTTCATAACCGGGCGTCTCCCCTTGAATTCAGCTGACACCATATGGCGCAGTTAAGGGGCGACGCGCGACATTCATCCGACCAGTGATGGGAAAAAAACGACCCTAAACCCGAATGCAGGTCCAAGATCGGTCATTCCGCCGCAATGTTCACCCGCTTGAACTGCAGCGTTTACTGGTTCCGACTGTAATGCAGACCAGTTTGCCTCGGTCCTCGTTGGGTTTCTGCGCTGCGGGTTCCTGTGGTTTGGAAACACGGGCTTCTGCCTCATCTACGCTGTCTGCGAGACCAACACGCGATGACACCGAATCCAGATAGCCTTTCATGTTCAGACCGTTTTCCGATGCTTTGGCCTGCTGATGATAGTCCAGCCCCGCGACGGCCAATCCGCAGATTGCCACAAAGCCTGCCAAGTATTTTGCACTCATATCGACCACCTGTTTGCGTTCGGCTTTTAAAAACCAAAACAACTGGACGTTTTGACGGCACAAAACGGACCAGATCAGGAAAATTATTATGGACGACCAGACAGTATCTTGCCGGGGTTCATTATGTTGTCAGGATCCAACGCGGCCTTGATCGCTGCCATATACCGCGTTGCACCCCCTAGTTCTTTTATCAGATAAGGCTGCTTGCCCTGCCCAATGCCGTGTTCACCAGTGCAGGTGCCTTCCATTGAAATGGCCAGATCATTCAACCAGCCAACAAAGGCGTCGGCCTTAGCGACCTCTTCTGTATTTTCCATATCGATCAGCAACAGCGTGTGGAAATTCCCGTCCCCCACATGGCCCACAACCGGAGCAAGCAAGCCAAGTTCGGCTGCCTTTCTTTGGGTCTGGGTCACACATTCGGCCAGACGTGAGATCGGCACACAAACATCCGTAGAGATTCCCTGCGCACCGGGACGCAGTTGTAGACACGCCCAATACATATCATGCCGCGCCTGCCACAGCTTGTTCCTCTCTTCGGTGGTCGATGTGGCGGCAAAGTCTGTACCCCCGAATTCTTCTGCGATCTGGCCAAACGTTTCAGCCTGTTCAACCGCGCCGCTTTCCGAGCCATGAAACTCCAGCAACAAGAGCGGCGTAGCGGGAAGGCTGAGCCCCGAATAGGCATTGGCAGCCTGAACCGAAAGCTCATCCAAAAGTTCGATCCGAGCGACCGGAATGCCATACTGAATGGTCATCATCACAGCACGGCAGGCCGCGTCCACCGTTGGAAACGAGCATCGGGCCGAACTGATGGCTTCGGGGATGCCTTGCAGCCGCAAGGTCAGTTCAGTGATGATCCCAAGCGTGCCTTCAGCTCCGATCAAAAGGCGGGCCAGGTCATACCCCGCTGACGACTTCTTGGCCCGGTGCCCGGTACGGATGATTTGACCGTCCGGCATGACCGCCTCAAGGCTCAGAACATTGTCCTTCATTGTTCCATACCGCACCGCATTGGTGCCCGAGGCGCGGGTAGCGGCCATCCCACCCAGCGAGGCATTGGCCCCGGGGTCTATCGGAAAGAACAGACCCTGATCCCGTAGATGCGTGTTCAGCGCCTCGCGCGTCACGCCTGGTTGTACGACGCAGTCCAGATCTTCGGCATGAACAGCAAGCACGCTGTCCATTTGCATCAGATCGACCGAAATGCCCCCTGCGGGCGCATTCACGTGCCCTTCCAGCGACGTGCCCGTGCCAAAAGGGATCACAGGCACCCGATGCGCGGCACAGGCTTTAACGATGTCTGAAACCTCTTGCGTGTTCTGCGGGAAAACCACGGCATCCGGACTTTGGTTTTCGATCCATGTCGTGGTGTGACCATGCTGTTCGCGGATTGCGGTGCTTGTTTGCAGCCTGTCACCGAAACGTTGTTTGAGAATGCTGATCGCCGTTTCGATGCCTGTTTCATTTCTTGGCAAGACTTTTGCTTGTACCATCGTCATCCTCTCTGCCCCAACGCATGGCTTGCCTTTCAGGACATGACTGAAAGGCTCGCAAACGGTGGCAATCCTCATACATACCCGGGGCTTATTCGCCTAGCGCAATACCTTCGCGGCGCGGGTCCGCTCCGCCGCTTAGCCCTTCACCGATTTCAATGGCATGCAAACCCGATGTCAGGTCACGCGGATTGACCTCAAAACCTTGCAGCACCAGCGCATCCGTGAACCCTTCGGCTGCGGTGCCCGCCTCGACATCGTAGGTTCCGAAACGATTGACCAGATGCGGCAGGGACAGCGCTTGCTGTACGTCCATATCCCAATCGGCCCAGGCGATAATCGATTTCGCGACATAACCGATGATGCGGCTGCCACCTGGCGATCCAATCGCCAGAACCGGTGCACCGTCCTGCATCACAATGGTCGGGCTCATGGACGAACGCGGGCGTTTTCCGGGTTCCAGCCGGTTGGCAATCGGCACACCGTCGCTATGGGTTTTGAACGAGAAATCCGTCAGCTCGTTGTTCAGAAGAAACCCGTTCGTCATCAGACGCGAACCAAAGCCGTTTTCGATGGTCGTTGTCATCGACAGAACGTTGCCATAGCTGTCCACAATCGAGATATGCGAGGTCGAGGGAAGCTCGAGCGAGACATCATCCGCCCAGTTCAGCGCATGGTCGAATTCGGGTTGGCCCGGCGCGGTTTCCGCCAACGCAGCTTCGGTGTTCAACAAAGCCGCACGCTGCGCAAGATAATCCGGATCAACCAACCCCTTTGTCGGCATGGGAACAAAATCACTGTCGGCCATGTAACGACCTCGGTCCGCAAAGGCGAGGCGCGAGGCGTCTCCGATCAGCCGCCAAGCTTCCGCGCTTTCTGGGCCCATTGCTGCCAGATCATAGCTGTTTAGCATCCCCAAAATCTGTCCCACGGTCAGCGCACCAGAGGATGGCGGCCCCATGCCACAGACTTCATACGCGCGGTATGCAGCACAAACCGGTTCGCGTTCGATCACCTGATACAGCGCCAGATCAATGCCGGACAGAACACCCGGATTGCCCGGAGCATTCCGCACCGTGCGGACAATATCTGCAGCAATCTCACCGCCATAAAACCCTGCGGCCCCGTCGCTGGCCAATACACGCAAGGTATCTGCGTAGGCCGGATTGGTCAGCCGTTGCCCTTGCTGCAAAAGCTCTCCGCCCGGCAGAAAGTAAGCGGCCGTTTCGGGAAAACGCGACAGGCGTTCGGCGTCGTTTTCAACAAGGCTGGCCAAGCGTGGCGAGACCAGGAAACCTTCATCTGCCAACCGGATGCCATCGGCGAACAAGCCGGGCCAGGACGAGCGGCCCCAGCGGCGATGCGCCTCTTCAAGCAGGGCTGGCGTGCCCGGCGTTCCTACGGACAATCCTCCGACGACCGCATCAAAGAATTTCAGCGGTTCGCCCTGTTCATCCTGAAACAGCCTTGGTTTGGCTGCCTGCGGTGCGGTCTCGCGCCCGTCCAGCGTTGTCATCCGACCAGTAGCTGCGTCGTACCAAACCAAGAACGCGCCGCCGCCCAGGCCAGAGGATTGCGGTTCAACCAGACCCAACACAACCTGCACGGCCACCATTGCATCAGCAGCGGACCCGCCTGCGCGCAGTACTTTGGCCCCGGCTTCAACGGCCAGTGGATTGGCGGCGGCCACCATCCAGTTCTCAGATGTAACCGGGACGCCGTCCAACTTGGCTTCAAGCGCAGCGATGACCTCTTCGGTCAGAGCCTGCACCTGCCCTTGTGTGGCGGTTTCGGGCGCAACGGCATCAGCTGCTTCCTGAGCAAAGCCTGGCGCTGAAAAAACAAATGCCGAAAGCAATAAAGCGGAAAAACATCTCATTTGGTCAAATCCTCCAATACTTTATTTATTTTCAGCCTTGTAAGCAATGCAACCGAACTGCAAGAGTTGGCAGCACAAGCGCAGGGTTGCGGCAGAGATTCGCGACAGTAGCTATGCTTCAGCCTCATCCCGATCCTTCTCAAACCGATCCATTCCAATGAATTCGGGCAACCAGCATTCGCGCCGCGACACCCAACATTCATAGGTCGGCGTCAATTGGTTAGGCTCATCGAGGCATCCCAAATGCACCTCAACCTCGGAACCGCTGCGCGCAAACACCGGAGAGCCGCAAGTTGGGCAAAAGAACCGATCTGCATAGCCCTGTGAGGGGCCGGAAATCTTGACCGCACCGCTAGGGAATATTGCTGCGGCATAAAACAAAGCCCCATGATGCTTACGACAGTCCACGCAATGGCAAATCCCAACCCGAAGGGGACGGCCCGAAGCAGAAATGCGCAAACGTCCGCAGCGACATCCCCCTTCAAACAGGTTCATTCAGGCTCCTTTCCGGCGGCTCACAGCATTGAGGGCACAACCTGATCTGGCGGACGGTGGCCATCTTCGAAGGTCTTGATGTTGATGATAACTTTCTCACCCATTTCGATCCGCCCTTCCAGCGTGGCCGATCCCATGTGCGGCAAGAGCACAACATTGGGCAGCTGACGCAGCCGCGGGTTCACATCAGTACCCTGTTCGTAGACGTCCAGCCCTGCCCCTGCGATTTCGCCCGCACGGATCATCCGCGTCAGGGCGTTTTCGTCGACAACTTCACCACGTGACGTGTTTACGATCACGGCTGACGGCTTCATCAGCTTCAGTCGGCGTGCATTCATCAGGTGGAAGGTCGATGGGGTCGATGGGCAGTTGACCGAGATCACATCCATTCGCGCCACCATCTGGTCAAGGCTTTCCCAATAGGTCGCCTCTAACTCCTGCTCGATTTCGGGCCGCAGCCGGCGGCGGTTATGATAATGCACTTGCATTCCAAACGCACTTGCTCGCCGCGCAACGGCCTGTCCAATTCGACCCATACCCAGAATTCCCAAACGCCGCCCCCCGATGCGCCCGCCAAGAAAGGCGGTTGGAGCCCAGCCGGTCCAATCACCCTGCTGCATCACGCTCAACCCTTCGGGAATGCGGCGCGTGACGGCCAGGATCAGGGCCATTGTCATGTCGGCGGTGTCATCAGTCAGCACACCCGGCGTGTTCGAAACCAGAATGCCGCGCTGCCGGGCTGTGGACACATCAATATTATCGACGCCCGCCCCATAATTGGCGATCAGCTTAAGGTTTTCACCTGCCTGCCCCAGCAGGCCGCCGTCGATCGTGTCGGTCACCGTAGGCACAAGCACATCGGCTTCCTGTACCGCGGCCACAAGCTCATCTCTTGTCATGGGCGTGTCGTCATCGCGCAGGCGCACATCGAACAACTCGCTCAACCGGGTTTCAACTGCTTCGGGCAACCGTCGCGTAACGACAACACTCAGACGTTCTCTTGGCACCTCGGCCCTCCCACTGCTTTGCAAACAGACGCGCGCCATGTCATCGTGGCGCAGGATAAGGCGGGGCACAAGAACCCCAGTGGCATTGAGTCGACCTTTTTTCAAAACCGGATCAACAGGCATAAGAGCAGGCAGTCAGTGAGTGGTATTCGACCGGTAAAACGCCAATGTCTGGCGGCGATATCCGTATTTCTGGTCATGTTCAGCTCTTGGGCTGCGCATGCCGAGGACAAGCGCGGATCGGTTACCAACCTTCCCCTGCCCCGCTATGTTTCAATGAAAGCCGCTGAAGGGAACGTTCGGCGCGGGCCGTCGCTGAGCCATCGAATCGATTGGGTATTCAAGCGGCGCGGGATGCCGCTGCAAGTCACGGCTGAATACGGCAACTGGCGCAAAGTTCAGGACCGCGACGGCGCCGGTGGGTGGGTTCACTATGCTTTGTTGTCTGGTGTACGCACGGTGCTGATCGAATCCGACATGCTGCCTGTATATGTGCGCCCCGATCCGGATTCGCCTGTGAACGCACATTTCGAGACTGGCGTCGTGGCCCGCCTTGGCACGTGCTCGCTGGATTGGTGCCGGATCACGGCCGGTGGCTATCGGGGCTGGACGCTGAAATCGAATCTCTGGGGCGTCGATCCAACCGAAATCCGCGAATAAAGCACCTGCCGCTTGTTGCACAGGTCACGAAGCACAAGCGGTTTGAATTCCCCACTCGTTTGCGATGTAACTAGGGCAAACGGAGGACCCTATGCGCGCAGTGACCTATTCCGCTTTCGGAGACGCAGCCGAAGTTCTGAAGCTGAAAGACCTTCCTCCGATACCTCCCGGACCGGGTGAGGTCACCGTTGAGTTGGCGTTTTCGGGCGTCAACCCTTCGGACATCAAGGCCCGGTCTGGGACCCGGCCAGGCGTGACGGAACCTCCTTTTCCGCTGATCATCCCGCACAGTGACGGATCCGGTGTGATCACTGCCGTCGGGGATGGCGTACCCACATCCCGGATCGGTCAGCGCGTGTGGGTCTGGAATGGACAATGGAAGCGCGCATTCGGAACAGCTGCAAGTTACATCACCTTACCCAGCGACCAGGCTGTTGATCTGCCGGACGCGGTGTCGCTTGAGACCGGAGCGATTCTGGGCATCCCCGGACTGACCGCCTGCCACGCCGTGTTTTCGGGTGGGCTATCCAAAAACCAAACAATCCTGATTCATGGCGGGGCTGGCACGGTTGGGTATCTTGCCGTTCAACTGGCAAAATGGGCAGGCGCGCGCGTTATCACAACGGCAAGCCCACGCAACTTTGACAGAGTACACGCAGCAGGCGCGGATGTCGTACTCGATTATGCCAGCCCAGATCTTACGGAACTGATTCTGGACGCAAACGGCGGACAAGCGATCCATCGTATCGTAGATGTCGAATTAGGATCAAACATCGAAACAAACGCCACTGTGGTCGCCGAGAACGGCCGGATAAATGCGTATGGGTCTGCCCAAAACATGGCACCGGTTTTTCCGTTTGGAGCGATGATGTTCAAAGCTGCAACGCTTGAGACGATCCTGATCTATCTGCTGCCTGCTAACTTGCGCGCTGCCGCTGTTGAAACCCTTCATCGTGCGTTGGTCGAAGGAGCGCTGACCTGCCCGGTCCAGAACGTCTTTGCACTGGAGGACTGCGCTGCTGCTCATGACGTGGTTCAGGGTGGAAATCGCGTAGGGGCCGTCTTGATCAGCACCAAATGAGTGCTCGAAATTATTTTCTGGCGCTCACATTTTTTTGCCAAATAGCTCTTGAACACCGCCAACAACAATCGTAGATAGCCGCTCACCGTTGGGGTGTAGCCAAGTGGTAAGGCAGCGGTTTTTGGTACCGTGTATCGTAGGTTCGAATCCTACCACCCCAGCCAATTCATCAGAACATGGAACGAGACTAGGCACTTGGGGCTAAACCCTCCAAGAAATGCCCCCGTTTATGCCCCAGTGGTTTCGGGTGTTACGGGTGTTGAGGGTGGACCCCCAGAAGCCGCTGGAGGCCCATGCCACGGGTTACAGCAGGTCTCGATCGACCCCGTTCGCCCAGAAATCCCAGTCGTCGCGTTTGTTATCCGCCACCGACCCCTCAATCAGGTGCTCAGGACGGACGCAGCGCTCGTTATGACAGCGATGGCGAACCACCGTCGCCTCATCGATCACCGCCCGGTTAACCACGCAGTACACGAACCGCGCAGAGGCCACTTGACGGCCCTTGAAGCGTGTTTTCGGTCGTCCCTGCGTCGAGGTCACCCAGCACCCGTTCTCATCCTCAGAGGATTGCGATAGGACGGAGTTGG